>NZ_PTXN01000001.1 GCF_012726345.1 Marinomonas sp. UCMA 3892 | reverse complement strand
GGTTAATCAAGCGACTAAACGTCCTGCAAAAACGAAAAAAGACTTATGGATACAGCAAATGGTTGAGCGCAAAGGAAAACGGTGTGCTGCTGTCGCGTTAGCCAACAAAACGGTACGAACGGCCTTTGCTATGTTGGCAAATGGTACAGAATATAAAGCAGAGCTTTTGGCTGTTTAAAAGAGTTGTTAAACAACAATAATGCTCAATAAAAGATGAAAATCAGCTTGTTTAGTCAGTGCTTCGCTTAGAGCCGTTAGCTCGTCCATGAGATTTGACAACAAGTTCGCGTAAATATCATAGAGCCTGGGATAGCTTCCCCAATTAGAGCTCGTACATAAGCACGCATTTATTCTTTAATTGATCTTTAATGTTGTTGACAAGGGGGAGTCCACATAAGCGGAGCCATCCCCTTGGCTGACCCAAGGTAACATTAGGCTAACGCGAAACTCACTGCCCTCGCCGACCACAGAATGAGCTTGTATATCACCGCCCATGATTTCCGTCAGCAACTTCACTATGGTCAAGCCCAAACCTGTGCCGGGTAAGTTGCCAGTACTGACATCGCGGACTCGCTCAAACGGATCAAAAATGCGCTTTAAATGACCTTCTTTAATGCCAACGCCCGTGTCGCGAATGACAAACTCCGCCACTTGATTGCGATAGTTCACTTCGAACAAAACCGAGCCTTTTGGCGTGTATTTAACCGCATTTGACAACAAATTGATCAAAATTTGCCGCAAACGCTTTTCATCCGTCACCACATGCTGAGGTAAAGGCGCGAGAATTTTCGATTGTAATTGAATGCCTTTGTCACGAGCCTGCATGGCAAACATACTGTTTAGCTGATCGATCAATTTCGGCAAATCCACCGTATTGCGATACAGATCAAAACGCCCTGCCTCAATCTTCGAAATATCCAACAAACCTTCAATCAAATCGGCCAGATACAAACCACTGCGATGAATAATATCCAGGCCATTCTGATGCCCTGATGGCGTATTGGCTTTTTCAGATAACAGCTGTGCATAGCCAATAATAGATTGCAGCGGCGTGCGTAATTCGTGGCTAATCCCCGTAAGATAACGACTTTTCGCCTCATTTGCCCGCTCGGCTTGTTCTTTTGCATTTTGTAATGCACGGTCAGTTTCTTGGTGAGCGTCAATCTCACGAATCAATTTCCGAGTTTGCCGATTCGACTCTTTCTGCGCCACCACTCGGCTTTCATGGGCAAGCACAAACAACCAAGACAAGACACCAGAGACAATCAATAAAGTAAAAAACAGCGCCAACATGGTGTCTTTCAGCAAGACAGCTTCATTCAGCGAACTCGGTGCCATTTGCCGATAAATCAACATCATCAATGCTGCGTTAATGATGTTGATCACCAGCAATAAAGACGCAAAACGACCAAAACGAGAACTCAGTGCTTTTACCAATCCCTTGGGCAAAAACAGCTTTAAGAAATAATCACTCTGCTGACCAATACTCGCCTGCGGCTTGCAGCTGTCTAAACAGCGCACATCCAAGGAACAACACAAGGAACAAATCGGCTGCATGTAGGCCGAGCAAAAACTCATGTCTTCCGTTTCGAAAGCATTCTCACAAATCCCGCAGGTCAAGGTGACATACTTAGGGTTGCGCTGTCTTGCCAGCTCGATCATCGGAATCAGTTCGGTACTTTGACGTGCTAAGTAATACTTACCCTTGGTGAGCCATGCGATCAGTGGCACAAAGACAAAACACGAGCCCAGCGAAATAAAGTGACACAAACTTTTTGCCACTTCCCCAAAGACACCTAAATAACTCACCAACCCCAATGACGTGGCAATCAACATAGAGCCTGTTCCCACTGGGTTTATGTCATACAAATGCGCCCGCTTAAACTCCACATAGTTAGGGCTTAGTCCTAAAGGTTTGTTAATCAACAAGTCCGCAGACAAACTCCCCAACCAACTCACGGCGGCTATTGCAAACACACCTAGAATCGCGCCCAAGGCTTGATAAATGCCCAACTCCATCAGCAATAACGCAATGGTAACGTTAAACACTAACCAGACGACACGGCCTGGATGAGAGTGGGTTAAACGCGAGAAGAAATTGGACCAAGCAATGGAACCCGCATACGCATTGGTTAAATTGATTTTCATCTGACAGATAAACACAAACACCGCTGCCAACAACAAGGCCGTAGTCGGGGAGGTAGTCAAAAAGAAAAAGATGCGCTGATACAAATAAGTAGGGTCTGTCGCTTGAACCACACTAGCGCCATCAGAAATTGCTAAATAGGCCAAAAATGAGCCTAACAGCATTTTGATCGCGCCAATAAATACCCAACCAGGGCCAGCTAAAATAAGCCAAAACCACCAGCGTCGGCGATTTTGTTTGTTCTTGATCGGGAAAAAACGTAAATAGTCGACCTGCTCACCAATCTGCGCCATAAGAGCAAATAACACAGACGCCGCCGAACCAAACAGTATCCAATCGAAATGCGTACTTTGTGGTAAATCCACCGGCGCGTATTGCGTCCAGCCTTCGAAGTTTTGGTATTCCTGCGTCACTACCACCCCAATCGCAGCGACTTGCAACACCAACCAAATCCACTGGCTGCCATTTTGAAAACGGCTGATAGCACGAATACCGTGCGTTACGATAGGAATCACAAAGATAGCCGAAAGCGCATAACCCAAGGCCAACGGAATGCCCAACAGAACTTCCATCGCCGAGGCTAAAATCGCTGCTTCGATAGCAAAAAAGATAAATGTGAATGTGGCGTAAATCAGTGAGGTTATCGTCGACCCAAGATAGCCAAAACCCGCTCCTCGAGTCAGTAAATCTATGTCCAAGCCATGCTTGGCAGAATAATAAGCAATGGGAAAGCCAGTGATAAAAAACACCGCCAATACCGTGAGAATGGCCGCTACGGCATTGGTAAACCCATACGCCAGTGTAATAACCGCGGCCAATCCCTCTAAAGCTAAAAACGCGGTCGCACCGAGCGCCGTATGACCGACACGCTCAATGCTCATGACATGACCTTGCTTGGAGCTGCTGTCATGCCTAGAAGTGTAACGCAGGGCGTAATCTTCCATCGTTTGGTCAGCAACCCACTTGTTATAGTGGCGTCGCACTTTAAAGATCTTTTGTGCCGCAGTCATAATATCTCGGACTTAGGTATTAGAGTGCCGCTCCGTGGCTTACAAGACAAAAGTGAGTTAAGCAAAAGCAAGCACCAAACCCGCTGTCGCAATTAAAGAACCACTAATGCGTGTCACCAAAGGCGTACCGATTTTCGCCATTACCTGACCAAAGCCTAGACCAACTGCATGCAAACCCGCTGTTGCCAAAGCAAAACCTAACGCATATTGCAGACCATTGGCATTCAAAGGCATTTCCATTCCATGTGCAGCACCGTGGAATAACGCAAAACCACCAGCAATCGCCACGCAAACCGCCGTTGGTAAACGCTTAGCAAACAACACCAAAGCACCAAGAACAATCACAGACAGTAAAATACCTTGTTCAACAAATGGTACTGACATACCAGCCACAGCCAAACCACCACCAAGGATCATCGTCATAACAAACGCAACGGGGATTGCCCACAAAGCGCGACCACCAATGCTCGCCGCCCAAAGACCAATCGCCACCATGGCTAAAAGATGATCCAAACCACCCATAGGGTGAGAAAAGCCCGCCATAAAACTGGACGCGTGTTCGTGCCCCGGATGAGCAAATACAGAACCTGCCGCTACTAACGAAGCCGCAGCAAACAAGCCTTTTGTTTTCAATGCCTTCATAAATTTCTCCTAATACTTGATCAACCAAAAATTAATACTTCCCAACGAAATAACGAGCGCAGTAGCTATTTAAACGACGGCTTTCGCTGCAGGTATTTCTTTTGCTTCCAACATCCCTTCAGACACAATAATCTGAATAATTTCATCCAAACCTTGGGCACTTTTGAGGTTAGAAAAAATGAAAGGACGATCGCCACGTTGAATTTTGGCGTCGTGCGCCATAACATCCAAAGACGCGCCAACCAAAGGCGCTAGATCAGTTTTATTAATAATCAACAAATCCGATTTCGTAATACCAGGACCGCCTTTACGAGGAATTTTGTCACCAGCAGATACGTCAATAACATAAATGGTAAAGTCGGATAACTCTGGGCTGAACGTCGCACTTAAGTTATCACCACCACTTTCCACGAATACCACATCCAATGCGCCGTGGCGTTCTAATAACTGATCTATTGCCGCTAAGTTCATCGACGCGTCTTCACGAATTGCCGTATGAGGACAGCCGCCTGTCTCCACACCCAAGATACGATCCGCATCCAAGGCTTCATGCTGGGTTAAGAACTTCGCGTCTTCTTGGGTGTAAATATCATTGGTCACCACGGCAATGTTGTAATAGTCACGCATAGCACTACACAAAGAACGCAATAAAGCCGTTTTGCCTGATCCTACTGGACCACCTACACCAATTCGTAATGTTTGTTTTTTCATATTAGGTTCCTTGTTCTTAACTCAATAATTAATACTCGGCGGTTCTTAGCTCCTCGTCTCCATAAGGAGGGAACTAAAACACTAAGAGCGAAATAGCCGCGAGTATTGTGTTTCGTGTAGCGCGCTAGCGATGGCGATAGCTGGTAATCCTGCGCCAACACGCTCTTCTTCAATATTTAATGACATGGCAATGGCATGTCGAATATCTGTCTGTAACTCACCTAGCAATTCTTGCGCTTGTGTTTGCCCAAGGGGGACTAGCTTGGTTGCTGCAGCAATTTGGTTTTCTAGCCAAGACCAAGTAAAGCCTAGACAAGCAAGATCCACTTCTAGCCCCCAATGGTTGGCGGCAATGGCAAACAAGGTAACAAAGCTCATCTCATCTAAACGCTTAAATGGCGTATCTATTTGCAGGCTGCCCATTAGACGAAATAAAGCTTCCCCCATCGCAGTATCATTCAGTCGCAGCTCTTTGGTTTCTCGGCAGGCCAGTACCAAATCATTCAGTTCAAATAATCTTTCTGTGTTTTGCTGCTTAGCGGCGTCCATGCATAACCGCAGCACAGGTAAATCCACACGAGCTACCGATTGTTGCAATTGCAAGCCAATCCAGTCAGATACTTCGGCTTTGTTTTTCACCCAACCTTGATCAATGGCATATTCCATGCCCTGAGAAAAAGCAAAGCCGCCCACAGGCAAACCCACGCTGCTTAATTGCAAAAGCCGCAATAAACGAATGTCTGTGGTGACAATGTTAGTGGTGACTGTGTCCATGACTGTAAGCTCCAGATTCAGGCACAAACACCGCTTCTTCATGGGTAACGATCAAACCAAGCATATGTAACATGTCTTCTAATACATGGTCTGGTTTGATACGTAGCCAACGCTCACCAATTTGGATTTTGGTATGGCGATTACCTAAGTGATAACAAGCCTTGGAAAAAGCTTCCCAATCTTCGCAACTGGCATGAGCCACATCTTCTACGGCACCAGCGACTTGAACTATCTTGCCGCATTCAGATTTTAAGAATTCCCCTACTAACAGCGGTTTACCGCGTTCAAGAAAAACACGAACTTCCTCGTTATTTTCACCGACAAGTTTTAAACGTCCGCGGTCACGCTGTTCATGGGTTAACGTCACAGTGGTGTAAACCGGATCATGGCAATGTGTGCCTAATCTTTCGTAAATATCTAGCATGCTATCTTCCTCAAAAAAACGTTCCTAAAAAAGAGCCTAAAAAAGCGTGTAGAGTTGTGCGAGAGGTAACCTCTCCGCAGGCTCACAGGTTAATAACTCCCCATCCGCTCGCACTTCATAGGTTTGCGGATCGACAGTAATATTTGGGAGCCAATCGTTATGGATCATATCGAGCTTGGAAATATTGCGCGTGTTTTTACAAGCCACCAAAGTACGTTCCAATCCAAGACTTTCCTTCAAGCCATTATTCAATGCGGCCTTAGATACAAAGGTCACAGACGTCGCTGCCGCAGCCTTACCACAGGAGCCAAACATAGGCCGATAATGCACAGGTTGTGGGGTTGGAATGGAGGCATTTGGGTCACCCATTGGAGCGCTGGCAATCATGCCACCTTTGATAATCATCGAAGGTTTCACGGCAAAAAAAGCGGGCTTCCACAAGACCAAATCGGCCATTTTTCCCGGTTCAATTGACCCCACTTCGTGACTGATACCATGAGCAATGGCAGGGTTGATGGTGTACTTAGCAATATAACGACGAGCACGAAAATTATCCGCACCCAATTCTTGATCTTCTGGTAATAAACCAAACTGTTGCTTCATTTTGTGGGCTGTTTGCCATGTGCGAGTTACCACTTCGCCCACTCGTCCCATCGCTTGGGAATCAGACGAAATCATACTGAAAGCGCCACGATCATGGAGAATGTCTTCCGCGGCAATGGTTTCTTTACGAATCCGCGAATCAGCAAAAGCTACGTCTTCTTCGATATTACTGTCCAAATGGTGACATACCATTAGCATGTCTAAATGCTCATCAACCGTGTTGTGAGTATAAGGGCGCGTTGGGTTGGTTGAAGAAGGCAGAACATTTGGGTTAGAACAAGCTTGAATAATATCTGGAGCGTGACCGCCGCCTGCGCCTTCGGTGTGATAAGTGTGAATGACACGATCTTTAAAAGCATCAATGGTGCTATCAACAAAGCCAGATTCGTTCAGCGTGTCGGTATGGATAGCTACTTGCACATCGTAGGCTTCTGCGACACTCAAACAACAATCAATTGATGCTGGGGTAGTTCCCCAATCTTCATGCAATTTTAGCCCACATGCGCCCGCTTCTAACTGCTCCTCTAAGGCCTCTGGCAGACTGGCGTTACCTTTGCCTAAAAAACCTAAGTTCATCGGCATACTGTCGGTTGCTTGTAACATCTTGCCAAGATACCAAGGACCCGAAGTACAAGTCGTTGCTTTCGTTCCCGTAGCAGGTCCAGTACCGCCACCAATCATGGTGGTGACGCCAGAGGTTAACGCTTCTTCCACTTGTTGCGGACATATAAAGTGTATGTGGGCATCAATGCCTCCCGCGGTCAGAATAGAACCTTCTCCAGCAATCACTTCAGTGCCAGGGCCAACCACAATATCCACATTATCTTGTACGTCTGGGTTGCCCGCTTTACCCACTTTAAAAATGCGGCCATCTTTGATGCCAACATCGCCTTTCACAATTCCCCAATGGTCCAACACCAGAGCATTGGTAATCACCAAATCTACGGCAATCTCATTGGTCACTTGGCTTTGTCCCATACCGTCACGAATGACCTTGCCACCACCGAATTTCACTTCGTCACCATAGACGGTGAAATCTTTTTCCACCTGAATCCAAATATCAGTATCGCCTAAACGCACACGGTCGCCAGTAGTCGGGCCGAACATCTGCGCATAACTTTGTTTGTCCATCGTCGCCATTATTCTGCTCCTACCAATTTACCCATGACTTCACCTCGGAAACCGTAAATGGTCTTCGTACCTGCGTATTCGACTAACTCCACTTCACGACCTTGACCTGGCTCAAAACGCACAGCGGTGTCAGAAGCGATATTCAAACGAAAACCTTTGGTTAATTCACGATCAAAAGACAAGGCTGGATTCACTTCGTAAAAATGATAATGGGAGCCAATTTGCACAGGACGATCACCGGTATTTTCGACGCGAATTTTCACCGTCTTGCGACCCACATTGAGTTCGATAACGCCTTCGGCAACCTGTATTTCACCTGGAATCATGGAGGTTCTCCTTCCCTAATTTATAGGATTATGAACGGTGACTAACTTGGTCCCATCTGGGAACGTCGCTTCCACCTGCACTTCGTGGATCAACTCCACCACACCATCCATCACTTGTTCCGCGCTTAATAAGGTTTTGCCGTAGGCCATTAATTCCGCCACGGTTTTACCATCGCGAGCGCCTTCGATAATTTCCATGGTGATGAACGCCATAGCTTCGGGGTAGTTCAATTTTAGACCGCGATTCAAGCGGCGCTCGGCAAGCAAGGCAGCGGTAAATACAAGAAGCTTATCTTTTTCTCTTGGCAGGAGTTCCATTTATATCTATGCCTCATTGTGTGACTTTTAAATTAAATTTAATGAACAAAAATAGAGCGTTCGCACAATTTTAGGTCGCCCAAATTCTTGGTTCATTGGATTCTTTATTGATTAATGCGGGACGAATTTCTCGCCAACACTGAATAAATAGCTGCTTCACTTGTTCGGAATCATGATGAAGACTGCGCACGAAAATGTACTCGCCAACCAAACTTACGCCACTCACTGAGTTATGTTGCGCGCAATGTTTTCGTAGGGAGTCGATCAGTTCATCATGGCTCGCTGAATGAGAAGCATGGGTCAGGTCAAAGGGGCCAGCAATCATCAAACCATTAATGGGTTTGCCAGCTAGCCCAGCTTTGGCCGCGAAAACCGTTCGGCTACTATCATCTATCACCAAACGTTCACGCACCTTAAGACGACCATTTTGGCGAATTTCAAAGCCCTGCTCTGCATGACCTTGCGCAAAATCCTCTTGATTGGCGGGTAAACCAAAACACGTTATTTCCCAACCAATAAACTTGGCGTTATCCGCAAGATGTATACGGTTTTCAAGGCGTGTGTGGGCATTGGGATACAGAATGGTTTCTTGTGGCAACCATTCCATTAAGCTGTTTTCAGCCACATTAAGCTGGGTAATTTGGTGTTGTAGCGTTTTATCCTTTCGAGCACGATAAACACGACCCGCCCCAGGGGTTGTGATCAAAACATGTGTATTTTCGGCTAGGTTTGCCGTGATAGTGAGACGATCCCCAGATACCAAACCACCTGGCGGATGCAATAAATAGATGTGTGCCGTGTCTCGACCTTCAGGGTAAAAAGGCTTTTGCACATACAAAGGCCCTTTATGATCACAGGTTTTCAGCACAGTACCACGGGCTGTTTTACTAAAGCCTAACGTCAGAAACGCATGCCACTGCGAAGCACCAACTTCGGGCAACATGGACGTTTCTATCAGCGGCTTTTGGTCGTATTGTTCTGCCAAAGCAAGATTATGTTTATTATTCATTGATGCCCTATAGCGTTTTTTGCGTATCGCCTAATCGCTCAACAATGCAAAAATCAGACCGCCAAGTATTGTTTTATCAGGGTGTCGTTGAGATTTTCCATTTTATCCGCCGCCACAATGCGTCCCTTTTCCATCAGACGAAATTCTTTCCCGACGCGACGAGCGAAGCCAAGCTTTTGTTCCACCAAGATAACGGTTAATCCTTCTTCTTCGTTCAGCTTTAAAATCACATCGCCGATTTGCTTCACAATGTTCGGCTGAATACCTTCGTTAGGTTCATCAAGAATCAAGACTTTTGGCTCTAATACCAAAGCACGGCCAATCGCCAGCTGCTGTTGCTGGCCGCCTGATAAATCACCACCACGACGATGCAACATGTCTTTCAATACCGGAAAAAGCTCAAAGATTTTCTCTGGAATTTCTTTTGGAGAGTCTTTCGTGCGCTTACCACGCACAGGCAAACCAATACGCAGGTTTTCTTCTACCGTGAGCATGGGAAAAATATCTCGCCCCTGAGGCACATAACCAATGCCTGAATAAGCGCGTTTTTCGGCGCTTTGTTTATTCAGTATTTCGCCTTCCATGGTGATCTCGCCTTTTGTGATCGGCAACAAACCCATGATGGCTTTTAGTAAAGTGGTTTTACCCACGCCGTTGCGTCCCATGATGCAAGTTATAGAGCCGGGAACTATGTCTAAATCCAAGCCCCAAAGTATCTGTGTACCACCATAAAGTTGATCGACATTGTTAATGGAAATCATGCTGTGGCTCCTGCTATTGTTTGCGCTTTCTCGCTAGCGGCTTCTTCACCAAGGTATACTTCAATTACGTCTTTATTACTTTGAATCTGATCCATAGTGCCTTCGGCCAATACGGAGCCTTGGTGCAAAACGGTTACCGTACGAGCAATGCTGCGCACAAACTCCATATCGTGCTCCACGACAATTACGGTTCGCTCTCCGGCTAAAGACGTTAACAACTCCGCCGTGCGTTCCGTTTCTTGCGCTGTCATGCCAGCCACTGGTTCATCGATCAATAACAGCCTTGGATCAGCCGCTAGCAACATGCCGATTTCCAACCATTGTTTTTGTCCGTGAGACAAGGAACCCGCCAGCATAAAACGCTGCTTAGCCAAACCAATGGTTTTTAGCACCTCATCAATGCGATCAATTTGCGTTGGCGTTAAACGCGAGAATAAAGTCGGCAAAACACGTTTGTCGGTTTTAAGGGACAATTCCAAATTATCGAACACGGTTTGCTCTTCAAACACAGTCGGCTTTTGGAATTTACGACCTATGCCAAGCTGAGCAATTTCCGCTTCGTCTTTATTTAATAGGTTGTGATTCTGTCCAAAGAAAACCGTACCTGAATCGCACTGAGTCTTACCGGTAATCACGTCCATCAAGGTGGTTTTGCCCGCTCCATTGGCACCGATCAAACAACGCAATTCGCCGTCATTGATATACAAATTCAGATTATTTAATGCTTTAAAACCGTCGAAGCTTAAATTCAAATCTTCCACGTAAAGAATCATCTGGTTATCGACGTTTACGGCGGCCTGCTCGGGTGCCAAAAATGGCCACACCTGATCTCGGCGGAAGAATTCACGGGTACTATCTAAGGTACTCATGCTTGCGACTCCTTTTTCGTAACACTGTTTCGCTTAGCCTTTAGCTGGCCATACAAGCCCATCAAACCTTTTGGTAAATACAAGGTAACCAAGACAAACATGGCTCCAAGGGCAAATAACCAAGCATCTGGCATGATGGCTGTAAAACGGGTCTTCGCGTAGTTCACCAATAAGGCTCCAATCACCGCACCAATCAAGGTGCCACGACCACCAACAGCCACCCAAATCACCATCTCAATAGAGTTGATTGGAGAAAACTCACCTGGGTTGATAATGCCCACTTGCGGCACATACAAAGCGCCAGCTATGCCCGCAATGACAGCGGAATAGACAAACAACCAGACCTTGTAACGATCGGTGCGATAACCGATGAAACGTGAGCGAGATTCAGAGTCACGAATCGCCAACACCACCTTGCCAAAGCGAGAAGATAAAATCTTCTGACTGATCACAAAGATTACTGCCAGCAAAATCGCTGTGATTAAGAACAAGGCAACACGAGTACTGTCGGCTTGCAGACTGAAACCAAGGATTTCTTTAAAGTCGGTCAAACCATTATTGCCACCAAAGCCCATTTCATTGCGGAAGAAAGCCAACAACAAGGCATAGGTCAACGCTTGCGTCATGATGGAAAGATACACACCAGTAACACGAGAACGAAACGCCAACCAACCAAACACAAAGGCCAATAACCCCGGAATAAACACCGCCATCAGCATAGCGAACCAGAACTGATCCATGCCCAGCCAAAACCAAGGCAATTCTTTCCAGTCTAAGAACACCATGAAGTCAGGTAGTATTGGGTTACCGTAAACGCCACGATCACCAATTTGGCGCATTAAATACATGCCCATCGCGTAACCGCCCAAGGCGAAAAATGCCCCATGTCCTAAACTCAAAATGCCGCAATAACCCCAAATAATATCCACCGCCAACGCCAGCATGGCGTAGCACAAATACTTACCTAAAAGCGTGATGGTGTAAGTGCTGACATAGAAGATCGAGTCGGCGGGTAAAAACAGATTCGCGGCCGAAGCCAAAATCGTTACACCTAATAAAATCACCACAAATGGCAGAGTGTGTTTGCCCGTCGAGCGTCCTTCAGTAAACCAAGCTGTAAGACGTGTCATTCTGCCGCCCTCCCTTTTTGTGGAAAGAGTCCCTTAGGACGTTTTTGAATAAAGAGAATAATAAACACCAACACCAGAATAGCCGCGAGAACCGCCCCCGTCGTTGGCTCAAGAAATTTCGTCGCGATCCCCAAAGTGAAGGCCGCAACCAAGGTTCCTAACAAGTTACCCACACCACCGAACACCACCACCATGAAAGAATCGATAATGTAAGATTGTCCCAAGTTAGGCCCTACGTTGGTCAATTGGCTCAACGCCACACCTGCAATACCCGCGATACCAGAACCTAAACCAAAGGTCATAGCATCCACCCAATTGGTTTTCACACCCATGGCTTTTGCCATGTTGCGATTTTGCGATACCGCACGAACGTTTAGACCAAGGGGAGTTTTCTTCAATACAATCACCAAGACGATAAATACCAGCAAGGCAAAAGCAAGAATGTACAAACGGTTCAACGTCAAAGACAACACTGGGTTTATTTCCCAAGAGCCGCTCATCCAGCTAGGCGTAGACACCTGACGGTTAAGTGGCGAGAAAATCGTCCGCACCAATTGCTGCAAGATCAGACTGATACCAAAGGTCGCTAGCAAGGTTTCTAATGGGCGACCATGCAAGCGACAAATCACCAAACGCTCGATCAACACGCCCATCAAACCCGACACCAAAAAGGCCGCAGGAATCGCTACCCAAATTGAATAATCGATGTAATTCGGCATCATCAACTGCACCACATACGTCGTGTAAGCGCCGAGCATAATCATTTCGCCATGGGCCATGTTAATAACGCCCATTACCCCAAAGGTAATTGCCAAGCCAATGGACGCCAGCAACAACACCGAGCCAAGGCTCAAACCAAAAAACAACTGATCGACAAAAGCAAAACGATTCGCCCGTTGCGCGATTTTTTCTAAAGCGATATTCGCCGCAGTCACCACCGCCGTATTGTCGTCACGTGTTAAGGTCGTCAGTAGGTTTCGAACATCATTTTCTAAACTAGAGGAAAGCTTTTCAATCGCAGCGATACGGTTAGACGCTGCCAATTCCGTTTGTGACGCAGTATTCATAGCCAACGCCAATCCCATAGCGTCTTTTACTTTTTTATTGGTCTCGTTCGGGTAAAGACCTTCTAACACTGCCACTGTGCTACCATCTAATTTGGACAGTAATTCGCGTACGGCATTTTCACGCACGCTTGGCGATTTGGAAGTAAGTTGAATACGGGCAATGGCGTTACGCAAATACCCACGTAAGTTATTGTTCACACGGATTTTGTCGACATCACGCCTATCAATGCCAGCGTTGATTTCGTCAGTAAATACGTCTTTGTAATAAGTTTCGCCGTTGCTTTCGAATTCACCAATGACCTTTTTTTCTGCCTTGATGTAATACAAGTTACCGTTTAGTAAGGTGCGTAGTAGCGGCAGAACGGTTTCATCGGATACGGCTTCGATTCTGACTAAAATAGGCTCCATGTCTTTGATTTTGGCTTCGCCCAACTCTGCAAGCAAAGGGTCAAAAGAAGCCGCTTCAGCCGCATGAGTAGAAAGGGAAAAGAGCCCAAAAAGACAGCAACAAAGCGCAATGCAATGTCTCAAGGTGATACGTCTCAAGGTCATACTCCAAGTGTCGTAGGTTTATTGCGATAGCATTCAAAAACACAACGCTAAAAAGAAGTTAGAAGCTTGTTCGAAGGTAAAAAATAACTCTCTGGCTAACTCGCTAATTAGCCTGCTAGACAGAGAGTCGAGGTTACCCCTGGGAATGGGTCAAATTAGTAATTCTGACCAGAACATGTCTTAGTTTTGGTGTTGTAGTTACCGCACTTGATCGGCGCCGTCCAATCTGAAATCAGATCTTTAGAGCCTGGTAAGAAGTCAGACCAAGCATCACCTGCAACCACACCATCAGTTTCCCAAACCACTTCAAACTGGCCATCGTCTTGGATCTCGCCAATCAATACAGGCTTGCTCAAGTGATGGTTTTTGTTCATTACTGCAATACCGCCAGTAAGGTTTGGTGTTGTTTGACCGATCATAGCCTGCTCAACCGCATCAACATCTGTTGTGCCCGCTTTCGTTACCGCGTTTGCCCACATTTTGAAACCGATGTAAGTCGCTTCCATTGGGTCATTCGTTACGCGATCAGGATTTTTTGTGTATGCATGCCAAGCCTTGATGAAGGCTTCGTTTTCAGGCGTGTCTACACTTTCGAAATAGTTCCAAGCCGCCAAGTGACCAACCAACGGTTTCGTATCTAAACCAGAAAGCTCTTCTTCGCCCACAGAGAAAGCCACCACTGGGATATCTTCAGAAGAAATACCTTGGTTACCCAATTCTTTATAGAAAGGCACGTTGGCATCACCGTTGATGGTAGAAACCACAGCCGTTTTCTTACCTTCACTACCGAATTTTTTAATATCAGAAACAATCGACTGCCAATCAGAGTGACCAAATGGCGTGTAGTTGATCATGATGTCTTTTGCTGCAACGCCTTTGCCTTTTAGGTAGGCTTCAAGAATTTTGTTGGTGGTACGTGGATAAACGTAATCTGTTCCCGCTAGCACAAAACGCTCTACGCCAAGATCGTTCATCAAATAATCCACCGCAGGAATCGCCTGTTGGTTTGGCGCAGCTCCTGTGTAGAACACGTTTTTAGACGACTCTTCGCCTTCGTACTGAACTGGGTAGAACATCAAACCGTTCAACTCTTCCAATACAGGCAATACCGATTTACGAGAAACCGATGTCCAACTACCAAAAATCACATCCACTTTGTCTTTGGTTAATAACTCACGACCTTTTTCTGCAAACAATGGCCAGTTTGATGCTGGGTCAACCACCACAGCTTCGATCTTTTTACCTAACAAACCACCCTTTTTGTTTTGCTCATCCACCATCATCAAGACAGTGTCTTTTAGCGTGGTTTCAGAAATCGCCATCGTGCCAGACAAGGAGTGCAACACACCGACCTTGATTGTGTCTGCTGCCAGCGAAGGAAGCGCAATAAGCGTTGCACCAGAGAGCACAATCGCAGATGTAAGCGTTTTGATTTTCATAGTTGGAGCCGTCCTATTGTGATTTATAATATTTTTGGTTTTTTTAGACGAGGCATGAACACCTCAAATCCGTAGAGCCAGTATTAAAAAATCAACGATAGAAAGGTATGCGCGAAATGACTTACAGGGATACGTCATTTGACGTATAGGGCAATACGAATTGCCTTTTTTAAAAACATTTTTGGTTACTTTTAAATGGCTTTGAGATTGCGAGTTTATTCCGCCCTGCTGGGCGTGTTACTTTTGCCCGCTATTTAATTCAAGAACGTACAAAAGTAACCAAAAATTCGCTTTAAGATCTTTAATGCCTGATTCTTTTCATAGGTGCATGATTGCTTCCTACGCTCCTTGTATCGTAAGGCATAGATTGTTTTTTCGGTGGAAGATAGCTCGTCAAACAATGACTCTGAAACTCCATAAGATCGCGCAACTTCGTTGCGTCGAACTGACCTCATCGGTTTTCGTAGGGCGCGATGAGGGAGGTACGACCGTGATCCGCCGTTGAAAGCGAAGCTTTCATTTTCTAAGGTAAGGCGTCTTTTAGTCCAACGCGGAATTTAGGTTCCATTCAAACGCTTTGTATTCCCAACCTTTATTCCGCCCTGCTGGGCGTGTAACTTTTGCCCAGAGCCGCAAAAGTAACCAAAAGGTCTCTTTAAGATCTTTAATGCCTGATTTTTTTCATAGGCGCATGATTGCTTCCTACGCTCCTTGTATCGAAAGGCATAGATTGTTTTCGCTGTTGTAAAGAAGGATATTTTCAACTGACTCTGAAACTCCATAGGATCGCGCAATCATGATTGCGTCGAAGTTCGTTCTTCTGTGGTATGAGTTCAGAAAGTGTGGATGGGCTTTAACAGGAATAATTGTTTTTATAGGTCTGCATAAGGGAGGAACGACCGTAATCAGACGGTTTAAAGCAAAGCTTTCATTAGGTAAGTATTTCTTTAGAGCGACATCAAGATTTGTAAACTAAACACTGGCAGCTAATTGGGAAGTCTTTTAGTATCAATCTATAAATATCTACACCTAACAAATATCGCTCTACCGAGACAAGCTATAGCGCACATATACACAATAAAATCATGCAAACTGGTGAAAATATGCGATACAACATGGAAGATGGTTTCGGTCTGAAAAACCTTTTCGAAAATATATTCGGTCGAAAGGCGTGGTATGAGCTTAAGCATTCCACAGATATCATTTTATGGAAAAAATATTGCACTCGCCTTCTATCTGCAATCGAAGTGTCCGCGAAGGCGACTGTTCAAATAGCTGATGAAGATTGGTTTGAGCAGCTTTCGATGGAAGCAGAGCATGGGAAAAAAATGCTGCAATTGTCAGAAGATTTTGAACAGCTATTCGCTAATCTAGCAGCATCACTTGGAACTATAAGCTTTTTGCAGTTGGGTTTGATTCCCTACCGCCTAACGCATGAAAGCGTAACATTAAGACATCCAATTAACTGGAAGTTAGACCAATATCGTTCTGTTCAGTACGTCCAGAATTCTGAACAGCGACAAAACTCATATAACAAGAAAAAGCAGTCAGGCATATAAATACAGCACTATTTTGCCCACTAATAATAGGGAAATATAATGAGAGAAAAAAAATGGGCAGACGTAATTGCCCATAAAATACACAACCATTTGCAGGCTAAAAATAAAAACTTAGCCGCAGATTCAGCTCAAAAACTTATTTATAAAAACGAGGTAACCGATTACACAAACCAAGTCCCAACATATAATACAATGTCGTATGAGACAGATATCCTTATTTATGAGTGGCTTAGCGAAGAAAGATGGAAACCACGTGTCGTTATTGAAGTAAAAATTACTAGTGTAACTACGCACGATGCAATTACATACAGTAAAAAGTCTAAAGATCATAAAACTATTCACCCATATCTTCGTTACGGAATATTTATTGGCAACCTCGGTGAAAGTCGTATCCCTGGTCGCCTTATACGGCATGGAGAGAATTTTGACTTTATGATTTCTTGGCAAGATTTTGACCCGTCTAAAAAAGAATGGGAGTCATTTATGCGTAAAATTTTAGCCGAAGTAGTCGCATCACAAAAACTGGACACAATGCTCTTTGATACAAGATCAAAATCCAGAGAAAAAATCTCGATATTACATCGCCCACTTGTTACTGAGTTGACATAATGACTATGCCACTACATAACTAGCCATTTCACCTATTTAAAATATACAGAAGTATCGTATTTTCACATGTCATAAGAGACAGTCTCAGGAGATATGGTATGACTATATTAGATAAAATGAAAACGAGAGTAAGGCGCTCTAAGCGTTCTGTATTTTTGGGCTCTGATTTTACTGATATAGCAGATTACGACCAAGTAGGACGGGCATTACGTACTTTAGTACGTGAAGGTAATGTGATGAAAATAGGCTATGGATTGTATGTTCGCGCTAGAGAAAACAGTATCACTGGCAAGCTAATGGCAGACAATCCAGCTGGGGCGGATGGTGTTATGATCGAAGTGATGGAAAAGCTTGGAGTTGAATACCAACTTGATGAACTTTCTTCCATGAACATGGTTGGCGAGAGTACACAGATTCCGGCCAGTATCAAAATTCGCCCAAAAAGCCCACGTTTTAAACGCAAAATCATATTAGGAAACCAACGTGTCAACGTTGCTTAACTATTTCGCTCATCGAGCAAGGCTTGCCAACCAATTAAACCATCTTTTAACCCCAACTGAGTGCCTAAACCTTCCAGCGCATCCAATCCTCGTTTGAGTTCAATTGAAGAGGCTATTTGGTAAGCATCCAGCCAAGTGTTAATGGCTTTATCTTTCTGGTTATTCTTATAATAGATATGACCTATATTAAATAAGGTATTGCAAAGGCCTGCTTTATTGTCAATTTCCTTTTGAATCGCCAAAGATTGTTCTAGGTAGCCTGATGCCGTGTCTTTGTCTCCTTTGGAAAGAACAATGGTTGCCATATTATTCAGGGTAATGCTTTTTCCTACTTTATCGCCTATTTCTTCTTTTATCTTTAAAGATTGTTTTAGGTATCTTAATGCCGTGTCATTATCGCCTTTGGCCGTATAAATTTGCGAGATATTATTCAGCGCAACGCCTACGCCAGCTTTGTCGCCGATTTCTTCTTTAATCACTAAGGATTGCTCAAAGTAACTTAATGCCGTGTCTTTGTCTCCTTTGGAAAAAGCAATATCTGCCATATTATTCAATCCTCCTTTATCGCCTATTTCTTCTTTTATCTTTAAAGATTTTTTTAGGTAACTTAGTGCCGTATCAATATCTCCTTTATCACTGTAAATTCGCGAGATATTATTCAGTGTAGTGCCTTCACCAACTTTGTCACCGATACTCTCACTAATATTTAAGGATTGTTCTAAATAGTCTAATGCGGTGTGGTAATCGCCTTTGGCTTTATAAATTTGAGAAATATTATTCAGTGTAGTGCCTTCGCCCACTTTATTTTCAATACCTTTGTATATATTTAATGCCTTTTGCAGGAGCGGTAGAGCCTTGCCGTAGTTTGATAGGTGGAGATAAATGATAGCCATCTGGTTTAACGCAGTTGCTTTAGTATAATGATTGCCGGTTTGTAGTAGCGCCGGTAGCCAAGTTGTAAGTGGAATGAGGTAATGGCAATGTAAGGTGAGTTGATTGACGATACGAAGGGCGACATCATGCTGAATAATTGACTCTTCTTCATTTAGACTCGCGGTGAGTAGGATTTGCCACCATGTGAAGGCAGTTTTGTTATCTGGGTAGTCAGTTGCGCAGCGATGTAAGCTTTGTTGGGTGTTGTTTGGGGCGAGTTTTAATGCGTGCATGAGTATGCGACGCTTAGTGGCTGTGGGTTTATTGGCTGGGAGAGCATAGTGCTGTAATAGGAAGTATTCCCCAATAAGATCAGGTTGTAAGTATCCGCCTTGGTGACCCGCTAAGATTTCGATGCTTTTCATAGCGCTTTCTATTTCTTTTTCTGACCCGATTAGCTGACAGGCAAGTAACGTTTGAATGTTGTCTTCTTCTTTTTCCCAATCAAACCCACCTATTAATGTGGCAAAGGCAAGTAGGTCGATAGCTTGGTGGTATTGTTCATGGGAAAGGTCGTCAAGCTGACGTTGCCATGCTTGCTTTTCTCTACTGTATATATTGTCCAGAAGGTCTAGATGTTGCCATTGACGAATGTCGGCAAGGGAATTATGTGCCAGTGCGATTGCTACCATGCCTAAAAACAGAGGGCTGCCTTGTGTAGTGATTGTGTGTATGGTGCCCCAAATGGTGTGGTCTTTTTCTGGTAAATTGTCGCTGGCTTCTAGGTTATACAAAAAGCTTGCAAGTGCGGTTTGTTGGTCGGTTTTATTCAATGGAGCAAGCTCAATTGGTTCAGCCGTATAAAAAGCATTTTTTCGAACTAAGGCTGCGCTAGACCCTGTGGTAAGGTGTTCCCACCAATCTTGGTTTTTGTATTCCCTTTCTAATATTAAAATTCGCACAGGACAGAGATAATCGTCTTTATGTTGAATTATATGGTCTAACCAATTAGCAATTTGTTTACTATGTGAGGCCGCATAATCAATAACAATAATAGTAGGTTGTAATGGCGTCCATTTATGCAAAGCATCAGGTACATCGAGTTTTGAGGCATGTAAAAAACCCACATCCCAAAGGTAATCATGGCGAGAAATGGATTCTAAAGCCAAACGACTTTTACCTATGCCGCCTGCACCAGATATTGCCCACCAGCTAAACATGGTTTCTTGATCATAAAATTCGTCAAGTCGATTTAGCTGAGTATCACGGCCAATTAAATCGGAATGTTGCTTAAAGTAGGTCAGCCAAATAGCACTGCCTTTTTCTACGGTTTCAGCTTGAGACTTGAGCTGGTCAACGGACTTCAAATCCAAATCGAATGAAAGCAAATCAATAAGGTGATGTAGATTATTACTAATACCAAGTTGTTGCTGATGGTTTTTTTCTTGTGCCAAAAGTAGATGCACTAGACCTTGTTGTTCAGCATTAAGTTGAGTCCAACTTGGTGTTGCTTGTAACTGCTTTAACTGTTCAGGATCGGCTACTTGCATAGCACGCTGATAAGTCTTATCTGTACGAGTTTTCAAGGTATCGAGTAACGTGCGACTCAATTTTTCATACAAGGGTCTGTGGGTTAAATTATCATGTAATTTATTTACCCAAGACTGAACGATCACCTTTCCAAGTTGAGACAATCTGTTAAGCACAAAAGGAATAATGTATTTTAGAGCAAGCCGAGAGGCTGCTTTGTTAATGCCATAATCTTCATGTAACCAATCAGCTAACAGTTTCACACTGTCTTTATCGGTAAAAAAATCTTCGAATTTAGTGAGTTCTTCAATTACTTGATCGAAAGTTAAATCTACAGAAATATTTGCTCCGTTCTCACCTTGGTTTTCCATGAACTATCCATGCTTAAAATATGTTCTATAAAAGCTAACCAGTACTAAGGGCTTGGTCAACTTGCTTTTTATTAAAACAGACTAATTCATGCTAATTAAACGCCCTTTCTATTAAAGTCCACCAACAATACCAACGGCTACGTCTTAGTAAAAACCACTATCACCTTAAAAGGCAGCCTCTTTCAACCGCTCTATCAACTCCATAGCTCCCTCTTTATTTTTCGTTCTATCTGGATGGATGAGGTAGTAGGCTTTTCTTAGGGGAAGTGTGATTGGGCTGAGTGTGATGAGTTGCCCTGTTTTCAGTGCGTTTTGGATGAAGAGTCCTTGGCCGAGTAGTAGGCCTTTGCCTTGTATGGCGGCGTCGATCGCCATGCTGGAGAGGTTGAATTGTGGGCCTTTGTTGGTTTTTCGGTTGCGGTAACCTGCGGCGGTTAGCCAGTCTTGCCAGTTGGGTAGGTATGGATTCTCCTCGCCCCAGTCGATATGGATCATTGGTTTTTCAAGTAATGCATCTAAATCCCCCTGTGCTATTCCGTTAACGAGTGATGGACTGGCGACTAGGTGTACTTCGTCTTGGAATAGAAAATCGTGGTTCAGTGATTTGTCTTGTTTACCAAAGCTGATGCTTGCATCACAGCGGCTCAAGTTGAAGTCTACCGATGTATGGCTGGCTTCCACTCGTATTTCTAGGTCTGGGTGTTGTTCCATTATGTGCAGTACTTTGGGCATTAACCACAAGCTCGCAACGGAGGGTAATGTGTGGAGTGTAAAAATCGTTTGCTGCTTTAATTGGTCTAAGCTGGCTTGTCCACGTTGCAGGTTTTCAATCGCTTGGTTGGCAAAGTATAGGTATTGCTGACCTGCTTGAGTCAGTTCCACACCCAGTTTTGAGCGTTCAAACAGCGTTGTGTCTAGATGAGATTCTAGCTGTTTTATTTGTTGACTGACGGCCGCTGGCGTTATGCACAAGGCTTTTGCCGTTTTCGCAAAGTTGCCTGTGTACGCTGCGTTTATAAAAGTGATTAAGCTGTTCAGGTTAGGCAGTTTTAACATGATGCTCTCGTAGAATGAAGGCGGTGCAAAACGTGGTCACTTATTAACATTATTGTTAAGCAAAAATTAATGATGAGTGTATAAAATATTGATTTAACTGTTTTGCTAACTTCATTAATCTGGACGATATCCTTGGCAATATAAAAGATCAAAAACTAAAGGGGAACACTGATGTCGTTATCCAATATTATTAATGAGACAACTTACCCTATTGAAGATAATGACTTTAGAGAAGATTGTAAAAAGACTTTGGCAGAAAACGGGGCTTTGGTCTTGCCTGATTTCCTCAATCATAAGGCGATTCAAGCCGTTATTGAGGAAGGCGAGATGAAGAAGGATCTTGCTTGGTATACGAAGTCCACCCATAACGTTTACTTAACGAATGTCGATCCAAGTTATGACGCTGATCATGCGAGAAACAAGCAGGTCATTTCGTCTAAAGGTTGCATCACGGACGATCAAATTTCTGAAAACTCGCCACTAAGACAGCTTTATGATTCGGCGGTATTTCGAGCCTTTCTTGCCAGTGTGTTAGACGAAGAGGCGCTGTATAACTACGCAGATAATCTTTCTTCTATCAATTTGCATTACGCCAGCGAAGGCCAAGAGTTAGGTTGGCATTTCGATAACTCGTCATTTGCCATTACTTTGTTAATTCAAAAGCCTGAGAGCGGCGGTGTGTTTGAATATATTGAAAACATGCGTGACGCAGATGCTGGCGAGATGAATTATAGCGGTGTTAGTGAGGTTCTCGCGGGACAGAAAAAGGTCAAAGAATTGGCAATCGAGCCCGGTGCTTTGGTGCTTTTCCGTGGTCGAAATGCCATTCACCGAGTCACACCAACACAAGGCGATACCACTCGTATGTTGGCGGTTCTCGCCTATAACTCACAGCCCGGAATTGCGTTATCAGAAGCCGCAAGCAAAACCTTTTATGGGCGAGTGAATTAGGAACGTTACGAGCGTTTTAAAGCGCTCGCATCATGACTTTGGCATCTTCGCCGTAACTCTCGCTCGCTTGTTGATCCGTCATTTCAACAAAGCCATGTTTTTGCCAGAATAGTACTGAAATCAATAAAGCGCTTTGGAAACCCGCTGTGGTTAGTAAGTCTTCCAGCTTAGATAAATACGAATGTTCATCACCCAATATCAAGGTACAACTAAGATTACTTAAGGTGTTTCTGAGGAAGTTGAGATCGCCCTAATACAGCAACAATAAGGATGGAGTCTGTTTCTTTGGTGTAATACGCAACATGTTTACCCACTGGGAAGTAAAAACCATTGTGGTGTATGTCATCACAAGGCCTTCCTAACTCAGGGTTATCAGCTAGCGTCTGAAAACCTGAAAGTAATGTGGCTTTGTATTTACGCCATTGAGGTTCGGCAAAATGCTCCACTGTATAGCTTTTTATCTTAAGCAGATGATCTTGAGCCAATAGGCTCAGTTTGAAGTGTTTATTTTGCATATCGGTGTAGTGAGCAATCAAAGAGAGTTTATAAAAGTCGCACCATCAACCACGCCACCGCTGTCGACATCTTTTTTTGCTGATTCAAAACAGTATTTGAGGTAATCGACCTTCATTGCTTCTAGTTCTTCGAAGTCTTTCATCGACATAACAACAACTGTATCTTTACTATTTTTACTAATGATCACAGGCTCACGCTGGGCGCTTAAAAGAAGCTCGCCAAAATTTCGTTTTGCGTCATTTGCCGTTAATGTGTTCATTGTAAACCCCTCATTCAAAGTTATGAAAAGTATAGCTTATCGTGCGAATCGATTAAAGCGATCGAATCGTGCGATTTTAAAAGTAAAACCTTGTTGAATTTATTCTGCGCAATGAACTATAGAAAAGCCAAGACCTAACAAACTATAACGAGATTTTAAGTATGCCGTTTTTCTACTCTTTTGTTTGCTCTCAAGCTTCCTCGAAGCGGTTCCCACAAGAAAGATTCTCTCCTAATAGGTATCTAGCAAGCAAACTAGGCAGATGCAGAGAAAGGCCGCCTTGTATAAGCTGCCGCCATCGCAACAGCTATCGTTGCCATATTTTGTCGGTTAGAGTAACAGTATGATATTGTCATACTGTTTTGAATTAAGGGTTCTAGCTATGGGCATGCATAGAAAAACAATCACGCTGACTGAACAACGAAACAATTGGGTAAAGAGTCAAATCGAAAGTGGTCATTTTGGCAATGACAGTGAGTATATCCGTGATCTCATTAGAAAGGATCAACAAGCCAAAGAGCGTCTTGCCATTCTTAGGCAGGCTCTCGTTGAAGGCGAATCGAGCGGAGAATCTAAACCACTTGATATATCAGCCATCAAGACGGCAGGTCACAAAAGAATAAATGCAGCCAAGTAATGTTCAGGCTTAGCATTACACCGAAGGCAGAATCAGACCTAATCGGAATTTGGGTTTATATCTGTGAAGAATGGGGCGTTGATCAAGCAGATACTTACATTGATCAGTTGGAAACAGAAATGAAACAATTAATGAATCACCCATCTCTCGGTACCAATTATGCCCATGTTTTCCCAGGATATCGTCGATTACTGCTTGAACATCATGCTGTTTTTTATCAAGTACTTGAAACTGAAATACTTGTTGTTCGTATATTACACGAGGAAATGGACGCCCCCGAACGACTTCTTGATTAGCGACAGTTATAGATAGTTTACGTAATCAAGCTCCGAGCTCACTTTGCGGAACCAGATGATGAGACCAAACACCTTAAAGCGCTCGCATCATGACTTTGGCATCTTCACCGTAACTCTCGCTCGCTTGTTGATCCGTCATTTCAACAAAGCCATGTTTTTGCCAAAATGATACTGAGTCTTGTACAGAAACCAGTAAGGCTTTTTGAAAGCCAGACGATACTGCAGTATCAAGTAAATGCGTGACCATTTGAGAGCCCACTCCCCTTCCCACGGCACGTTTTGATAGTGCTAGGTCGTGCAGAAACAATATGGGGCCATGGCTTCCTTCTGGTAGAGGTTGGTATAACTTGGGCGGCGTTTCACCGTGCCAAGCATGAGCCAATAAATATCCCAATATGTTCCGCTTCTCTTGCCCACCTTGCTCTTCTAGCTCACTTTTTTCTTCTAACCAGCTTCGTTCTCCTAAATAGGCAAAACAGCAGTCTGGCGATTGCTGCCATTTGCTTTGCAGTACTTCTAGGCTTTCAGGTTCGATTGCTGAATAGGCTTCGGCTTGGATCTTAAGTATTTCAGCCCACATGGTTTGGGTAATTGGCTGTATCGGCATGATCGTCCTTAAATGATGGCATTTGTCTCTGATGTACCTTATTTTTCTATTTCGTTTAAGTCAATAATGACACTGATTCTCTATCTTTTTTTACAAGAAAACCTCTGCTATTCAACATACACAAGCCTCGACGAACATTAATCAGACAAAAGCGTTTACAGTTGGTCGATTAGAAATTAAATTAGTCGCGCTCATTTTCTTCAGAAAATAGTTCTCTCTAAAAGGTATTCAGCTGTGACTAAAGCGCTGATCCTTTCCTCCCAAATACAATATGTGGATGCTATGAACGAAAAAGTTTCGAATGTGCCTAATACGCCACCATTCAAGGTGATCGGTATTGCCTGTGTAGTGTGTCTAATCTTGGGCTTTGGAATTCTGAATCCTGGTAGTTTGCCAATTAACTCTGTGGTGTTGGCGATTGGACTGATGATTTTCCTTTGTGTTGCGCGAGTTCCTGTCACTATTGCTCTAATCGCTTCCGCTTTGGTGGGTGGTATGCACAGTGGGCTTTCCACTCAAGAAGCCATTGCGGCGATCAATGACAATTTGTTGGTCGGTTCGCAAGTCGGTATGACCTACATTATGGTGGGTGCTCTTGCGGTTGCCCTTGCTCGCAGCGGTGTGCTCGATTTGCTCACTAGAAAGTTGGTGAGCATGCTGGGCAATGAAGATACTCGCCACAAAAACAAAGTGAAGTGGCTGCTTTATGGAATTTTCATGGTCGCTTCGATCTTATCTCAAAATGCCGTACCTGTTCATATCGCTTTTATTCCTGTGATGATTCCGCCTCTTTTGGTTATTTTTAATAAGCTGCGTATTGACCGTCGCGCTATTGCTTGTATTTTGGCGTGCTCAATCAGTTCTAGTTATTTATTACTGCCTACAGGCTTTGGGGCGATTTTCTTAAATGAAATTTTGTTGGCAAACGTCAATGAGGTCGGCTCTGCATATGGTCTAGCGGTAACGGCTGACATGGTCCCGAAAGCCATGTTTTTGCCTGTTATGGGCATTCTTGCCGGTATGTTGGTGGCGATATTTTTCTCTTACCGCAAACCTCGTGACTACACGACAAATGAAGCGGCTCAGCAGCATCTTGATAAAACCAAAGACACTGTGTTGAAACCCTTCCAGCTGGTCATGACACTAATCGCTATATCAGTCACTTTAGTGTTCCAAATCACGTTTGATTCGCTGCTTGTGGGTGCCATGATAGGTTTTATGATTCTATCGATTTCAGGCATATTTCGTTGGAATCAACAGGATGATGTCTTCACTGAAGGCATGCGAATGATGGTGCAGATTGCGGTAATTATTACCATCGCGTCTGGCTTTGCGGGTGTGTTAGAAGCGACTGGGGAAATCAAACCTTTGGTACAAGCTTCCGCTGAAATGATCGGTGATCACAAAGCTTTAGCAGCGGCTATCATGTTGATTGTTGGGTTGTTTATTACGATTGGCTTTGGTGATTCATTTGCCAGTGTGCCAATTCTAGCGCCTATTTATATTCCTCTCGCACTAACTTTAGGCTTCTCGCCAATGGCGGCGGTTGCATTGTTGGGTGCGTCTGCGGCACTGGGTGATGCGGGCTCACCAGCTTCAACTATTACTCTTGGCGCGACCTCTGGACTCAATGCCGATGGTCAACATGATCACGTTCGCGATTCGGTTATTCCTACCTTTATGCACGCTAACTTCGGCATGATAATCTTTGCTTGGATTGCCGCCATGATTCTGTAAGGCATGTATCCCCTTTTTTGACTCCTGTACGAAAAGCCTAAAGTACAAAAAAACTAAAGTACAAAATACCTTTTCAACAGCGATATAAAGCCCCGGAGACGGGGCTTTCTTCCCTAAATGACATGAAGACGAGAAGGTGTTATCAGCAGCAAAAATAGTGACACTATCAAATCACTCTTTAGCCGTCGTACTAACAGCAGAAGCAAAATACGCCATGATTTCTGCTCTGGTCATTTCTTTCGTTTTATTAGAAAAGCAATAGTAATCAGGACGTTGATCACTGAAATATTGCATGTCCATTTCAATACTATCAAGGTTTGAGAAAATCCCTACTGACATGTTATGGGCACCGCTTTCTTTCAACTTATAAAATAAATGCGTACCGCATTCTGCACAAAAACTCCGTGAAGCCCATGCCGAAGAGTCATACTCTTTGATGTGATCTTGGCCTTCAATCACCACGTCGGTACCACATTGAAGCGCAAAAAAAGGCGCACCACTCCAGCCGCGACAAGAATCACAGTGGCAAACGGTGAATTTAGGATTGATCTGATTGGCCACGATGGTCACCGCGCCACATAAGCACTGTGCTTTTGCTTTTAGCATTAGGCTACTCCTCATTAAATAAAAGCTTTTGAATGTATGTCTCAATACATTTTATGATCACCTAATGACAGCCCTATGTCAGGGGTAAAAACTTATTTATAATAACGATGAAACCATCAACCATAACGACAAAAATAGTCTTCTAGCGTCATCTCGTGGGGCGCAAATGTTTCGGAGAGTAAATCAAGGTTTTGTATTCTGTCTAAGCGGAAGTTTCTAAAATCTTGTCGTAAACGACACCATGCAACCAGTATCCAGCTATTTCTCGTGCTTAATAAAGCAAAGGGTTCAATACGTCTTTGCGTCAATAGACCGGCTTCATCCGTGTAGCCGATATCAATGAGAAAAAAGTTCGTTAACGCGCATTGTAGTGTCGATAAATTATCGCTGTTTTTCTCTTGCATCTTCATTTGGCTAAATTGCGTTCGTTCAGAGAGAAGATTAACCTTCGCTTTGCTCTCACTATTGAGCGACGACTTAATTTTATCAATGGCATCAGAGTAATCTTTTACCAGCGAAGAATCCTTATTATGAAGTACCAACTGCTCAACCATCACCAAAGCATTAGCCTCGTTTTCGGTAAACATAATAGGCGGCAAACGATAGCCGTCTGCCATTCGATAGCCTTTACCTTCTTCTGTATAAATAGGGATACCCGAACTTTCTAATGCTCGAATGTCTCGGTAAATCGTCCTGACACTTACAGAAAACCGAGCCGCCAACTCAGTCGCCGTAACTAACGAATTCGCCTGTAATTGTGTCGTAATCGCTGTTAACCGCGAAAGTCGTTTTACATCACCGTCACCCAAAGTACTTTCCCCATTTAAAGATCTGAAGTCTTGATGCTTGCGTATTATTAGCTAAGTTCTACTGTTGAATTTAAAGTATAAGCCCAAATTATAAGCTGCTATTAACCTAAAAGTGATTTTTCCATGTTTGTGATCAAACTCTTTCTTGCCTTGATTCTTGTGCTTGTTCTAGCGGTTTATATCGTTAACCTGAACATTATGTCCAAAGTTAATCCCATCAAGGAAGTCACGTCCGCGCCTTATAAAGACGCTAAGTTTCACAATACTGCACCGCGTAAGCCTATGTCTTTTGCAGACACGGCTACTTTGTGGGTGCGCTTTTTTACTGAGAAAAAAGTCGATACTACGCCAAACATCAATATTCCGGTACGTGCTGTTAGCCGAGTAGATTTAGATATGCTGAGTAATGATACGCTGCATCTGGTTAAGCTTGGGCATTCTTCTATTTTGCTCAAGGTGTATGGCGAATATTGGCTGATTGATCCTGTATTCTCGGATCGCGCTTCGCCCTTTCAGTTTGCTGGCCCAAAACGATTTCACCAGCCACCCATTAGTTTAGAAGACTTACCGCCTATCGATAAGGTGTTGATTTCCCATAATCATTACGATCATTTGGATAAAGCGAGCATCAAGGTTTTATTAGCCAAAGCGAAGCAATTTTTGGTGCCAAAAGGCGTTGATGGTGACTTAGTTGATTGGGGCGTTGAGGCAAATAAAATTACTACTTTCGATTGGTGGCAGGAGCTTCAAACTAGCCAAGGTTTGGTAGCCTTTACACCGACTCAGCATTTTTCAGGACGAGGTATGGGCGATGGCAATGCGACCTTATGGGGAGCTTGGGTAATCAAAACACCGCAGGAAAGCATTTTCTTTAGTGGCGACTCTGGTTATTTTTCAGGTTTTAAAGAAACGGGCGATAAGTACGGGCCATTTGACCTCACTATGATAGAAACGGGCGCTTACGATAAAGACTGGGCCGATATTCACATGAAGCCAGAAGAAAGCGTTCAGGCTCATATCGACTTACAAGGAAAAGTGATGATGCCGATTCACAATGGCACTTTCGATCTGGCTTTTCATACATGGCATGATCCGTTTGACCGAGTGGTTGCTGAATCAGAACGTCGAAATGTGACCTTAAGTACACCTGAATTTGGTCGTATTTTTTCTATTAACGATTTGCCCCCTCTAACGACTTGGTGGCAAACAACACCTTAATTTCTCTATTCGCCTTTGTTCTTTTCAGCACTTTTACTCTCTGTTTTTGGGCAGTAAAAGTGCTGCTAACAAGACAATAGAATTAACACTCTAGACTTAATAAAAGGTCTTCGCTTCTTCTCTTAAGTATTGAATCAATGTGTGCATTTTTTCGGTAAATGACCAAAAGGATATTGTAGGTAAACAGGTAATGATTTGCCCTTCCACTCAGGTAAACAAGAGACAAACACTTCAGGATGGCGCTTTAAATGTTTTTCAGCAAAATAATGTGGCAATAATCCTACACCTTTTCCTCGGATAATAGCCTCAGCGTGAAGTATGTATTGATCCACTGTAAGACGAGACTTAGGTAAATCAAAAGACACATCTCCCTGCGTTTCATGCTCTAGTACTATGTTGTTTTGCTCATTTTTAAGCGTATCGACCCAAGCATATTGATTTAGCTCACTTGGATGTTTCAAAATTCCAATTCGCTCTAAATATTCGGCGCTAGCATATAAACCTTGGCTTAATGTGCCTATCTGTTCTGAGCGCAGTTGATCGTTGATAGGCTCCCCCACCCAAACGCAAACATCATTACTTTTTATCTCTTGAGATAGCTGATTACCTGTACGTACCTCAATATTAACTTGAGGAAACTCATCCAAAAAATCAAACATTAGCCAAGAAAACCAACCTCGAAGCAAGGTTGTATGAACATAAACCACTAAAGATCCACTAATTTCATCTTTTAATTCTTCAACGGCTTTATGACCTTCATCGGCGACATTGAGCATTTTTTTTGCAAAAGGTAAAAACTTAATTCCTGCTTCATTAGCGAAAAGCCGATTGGCTTGACGGCGTAATAACGGCTGATTTAATGCTTGTTCCAAATGGCTAATACGACGGCTCAGGGTAGACTTAGATACCCCCAATTTTTGAGCACTTTCTTTAAGACTGCCCGTTTCCATCACAGAAACGAATGTCCTAACTTCGTTCAGATCGTACATTCACTTTTCCCCTGATCTACCTATAAACATCCCTAAGATGCAGTCCAAATTTTGCTTTTCTGTTCGTTTTAATACGGCCCCCATAAAACCAGCTGATCTTGAGGTCTCTTGTAGGTGTTGCAAAAAGAGGAACAAAACGTGCCACCACAAAAAGTAATTATTATCAGATAATGCAAACGATAAGCGTTCTTAATATCTTTTATGCAATAGATTATACGAGATAAACACTACTTCTACCACGGAGAAATTGTTCATAATGACCCCTTCAGCTCGCCATTATAAACTGACCACTTTAGCCGCACTAATCAGCGCCACAACGTATTCTGCAACGCTGCTAGCAGAAGAAAGCATTGTCGACCTAGATAAATTGGTTGTATCTGCTTCTGGTTATGAACAACAAATTTCTGATGCGCCAGCTTCTATAACGGTAATTACTCAACAAGAACTTGAAAAGAAAGCTTATCGAGATGTTACCGATGCTTTGAAAGATGTTCCTGGCGTAATGGTAACGGGTGGTGGTTCGACAGAAGAAATATCCATGCGCGGTATGAGTGGAAAATATACTCTAATACTGGTCGATGGAAAACGCCAAGGCTCCCGTGAAACAAGACCAAATAGCGATGGTTCAGGTATCGAACAAGGCTGGACTCCGCCGCTATCAGCCATTGAGCGCATTGAAGTAATTCGTGGTCCAATGTCTTCACTTTACGGTTCCGATGCGCTTGGCGGTGTCATTAATATCATAACTAAAAAAGTACAAGATAAATGGGGCGGCGAGCTATCGTTAAGTACCACGATTCAAGACAGCTCGGCGTCAGGAGATAGCCAACAAGCCGACTTAATGTTGAGTGGACCTTTAGTAAAAGACAAACTCGGCTTGCAACTCTATGGACAAGTTTCACAACGTGACGAAGATAAAATTGTCGACGGTTACGCTGATCAAGAAATCAAAAATGCAACGGCAAAAGTGTCGTGGGCCATATCCGAAAATCAAAATCTGATATTTGAAGCTGGTAAAGAAGAACAAACACGCTATCGCAACCCCGGTTACTCTGTTGCTGCCGATGGAAGTGTATCTGAGCAAGACTATGACCGTGAACACTACGCTATCACACATTCAGCGAGCGCAAATAACAAGAACATTGAAACCTATCTAACCCACGAAAAGATAGATAATTCTAGCCGTGATATGTCCTATCAGAATACAGTTCTCAATAATCAAACTGTACTACCATTTAATACAAACGTATTAACTGTTGGCGGGCAATATGATTATCAAAAACTAGAAGATGGAAGCAATGAAGCCGGCAATGGTATAGACGAGTTAACACGCTGGAACGCATCACTATTTGCAGAAGATGAATATTTTATTACTGACAATCTTTCGATTACTGGTGGCTTACGCTACAACGAAGATGAAAACTATGGCTCCAATATATCACCACGTTTGTACAGTAACTGGTCATTCGCTCAAGACTGGACACTAAAAGGTGGAATAAGTACTGGCTACCGTTCACCAGATCTTCGTCAAGGTAGCGAGGGTTGGGGACAAATATCTGGCCGTGGCTCAGCACTTATTTTGGGCAATTCTGATTTAAAACCAGAAGAAAGTACCAGCCATGAAATTGGGCTTTACTGGGATAATCAGCACAGCACACAAATCAGCACAACGTTATTTCATACAGACTATAAAGATAAAATTACAGAACAGCGTATTTGCGATACTACAGCTGGAGATGCAAGTTGTTCGTACTCAGGCAATTCTTATACCTTCATCAGTGAACGAACGAATGTAGACCGAGTAGAAATGCAAGGGATTGAATTTACTTTATCCCATGAGTTCTCAAACATTATCAATGTGGTGGGGAACTATACTTATACAGAGTCAGAGCAAAAAACAGGTAGTTTTGCTGGTGAGCCGTTAAATCGTCTGCCAAAACACATGGCTAACGCGACCCTTAACTGGGATGCAACACCCAAGCTTACTTCTTGGACTCGTATAAACTATCGTGGAGAATCAAGCGAAGGTTTAAACCGCACCTCAATGCAGGAAGCGATTCCTTCCTATACCTTTGTGGATACAGGCATTAGCTACAGCATCAACGATGCCATTTCTGTTTATGCAGGAATTTATAACTTGCTAGATAAAAAAGTAGATATTGAAAACTACGATACGGTATTAGATGGTCGTAGATACAACGCTAAAGTAAAAATGACGTTCTAAACTATATAACTTTCGTTTTCCCTTAGTGCGATTCGCACATAAAAGACCGCAACTTATTTGCGGTCTTTTTTTTGGTGTCACTTTTTATCAATGAATAAAATCATAGACATAAAAAAACCACGACTCTCAAACGAGAGTCATGGTTTTTAGATCATCAACAAAAATTAGTTTTGGTTGATGAAGTAGTTAATCACGTAAGCTGGAAGATCTGCCGCGTTCACAACAATCTGTTCCATAGTGTCACGATCACGAACGGTTACTGGTGCGCCTTCTTGCTCGATAGAGTCGAAGTCGACAGTCACACAGATTGGCGTACCCACTTCGTCATGACGACGGTAGCCTTTACCTACGTTACCGGTGTTTTCATAAAGAATACGACCAAGGCCAAGCTTCTGAAGCTTGTTTTTCAATTCTTTAGCAAGAGCAACGATTTCTGGCTTGTTCTTCTTAAGCGGCATAATAGCCACTTTGATAGGCGCTAGGTGCGGTTTGAACTTAAGTACAGTACGAGAAGTGCCGTTTGGTAGCTCTTCTTCCGTATAAGCTTCTGTCATTACAGCCAATAGACCACGGTCTAGACCAGCAGAAGGTTCAATACAGAAAGGCACTTCCCATTTATTTTCTTCAAGATCGCGAATCGCCAACTTAGCCGTTGAATGCTCGTTCTTTTTCACTTTCGCAGAAAGACCGAACTCTTCTTGTGCTTTGGTGTGAGAACCTAGATCGTAGTCTGTACGGTTAGCAACGCCTTCTAATTCTTCAAAACCATGTGGAAACTTGTACAAGATATCCACAGTAGATTTTGAATAATGAGCTAAGTCATCGCCAGTCACATATTCAAACTGGATATTCTCTTCTGCTAGACCTTGATCCAACCACCATTGTTTACGAGCGTTAACCCAGAATTCATGCCATTTTTCATCTTCACCTGGCTTACAAAAGAATTCTAATTCCATTTGTTCGAATTCACGAACACGGAAGATGAAGTTACGCGGAGTAATTTCGTTACGGAATGATTTACCGATCTGCGCGATACCAAATGGCAAAGTGCGAGAAGTCGAATCAACAACGTTTTTGAAGTTAGTGAAGATACCTTGTGCGGTTTCTGGACGAAGGTAAGTGTAAGACTCTTCGTTCACCATTGGGCCAACGTTGGTTTTGAACATCAAGTTAAAATCACGAGGCGGAGTAACATTGGTAGAACCACAGTTATCGCATACTTTGATGTCTTTCATGTGGTCAGCGCGCATACGAGATTTACATTCGTGACAATCTACCATTGGATCGGTGAAAGTATCTTCGTGACCAGAATATTTGTAGACGTGTTTGTTTTGGATAATCGCAGCATCCAAACCTTCTACATCGTCACGCTCATATACCATTGAACGCCACCAAGCGGCTTTTAGGTTGTTTTTTAATTCAATACCTAGCGGACCGTAATCGTAAGCACCTTGCATACCACCGTAGATTTCACTGCCTTGGAAAATAAATCCGCGACGTTTACATAGGGAGACGAGTTCATCCATTGTTTTAGCTGGCATTTCTAAACACACCTTAAGCAAAATTCGTTAATGAGGACATAAAAGCCAATCTGGCATCATGTTCAAGTAATAATAGCCGTCCATTGTACTCGTTGACCCTATTTCGCTCAATGGCGATTCCACGCAAGCAATGAATAAGTATTCTTTACCCTTTTTCAAACAACGGCAGGCAAGATAACACCTGCATATCCCAGCCAAATGGCCATAACAAAAAACTTTACACTTTTATGCACAAAAATAGGACAAAATAAGGAACTGGATTGCTGTTTTAAAGTCCATTTTGTTAGATAATTCGTATTGTTTACATATTCTCATTTACATATAGCATTTATTTAAAGGTAACGGCATGCGTTCTTATAAGCCAGTAGTGGCTACATTAGCAATATTGGGTATTTTTCCATTTCTCTTTGCGACGTATTTGAGCCTAACTAACGGTAGCTTCCTTGGTAAATCTGGAGTGACACTTTTTGCAGCTTATGCAGCTGTTATTGTTAGCTTTATTGGCGGAACAATGTGGGGACGATTAATAGAATTACCTGAAAGTCGTAACGGCGCAAAACTACTTATATGCTCTTTCGCAACCGTATTCGGCGCTTGGGTTTCCTTGCTGTTAAAAACACCGGAACTGTCGGTTGTACTTTTGTTACTCAGCCTAATAACTATTTTCTGGGTTGATGCTCGTTGGTTAAAGCAAGCCAATAATGCAAAGCCGTATTACACCTCGCTAAATTTCGGTTTAACATCGGTTACCTCTATTATGCATTTGCTGGTTCTGTATCCACACTATTAAGCCTGCCATCGCGAAACCTGCAATAACAAACTGATCTAACTCTCTCTTCGCTACGTATCATTACTAGACAATCACACTAGACAGTCACACTAAAAGAGTAATGATACATGCTAACAATCTTCTACGATGGCCATTGCCCTCTTTGCGCCGCTGAAATGCAAACATTGCAGTCATTAGATACGCAAAAAAAACTACAATTAGAAGACATTCACGCCGATAGTTTTAGTGAGAGATTCCCTTATATTGATAAGGTCGAAGCTGATAGATTACTGCACGGCCAACTCGCCAATGGAAAAATCATCAAAGGATTAGACGTAACCTGCCTTGCTTGGAAACTGGTCGGAAAACACAAATGGATGCAGTTGCTCCGCTGGCCGGTAATTCGTTTTTTTGCGGACATGGGTTACAAATTCTTTGCGCGCTACCGCCACCAAATATCATCGTTTGTCACAGGAAAACCGCGCTGTGAATCCTGTTTAAAAGACCGCTGCGACCTGTAAACCATCTAGTTTATTTTGCCTATTCTCGGAGTCTTAGTATGTCATCCTTTTATGCCTTGGTGATTGGTGCGAGTAGTGCGATTGCACAAGCAGCGATACAACAGTTCGAAGCGGATAAAGACTGCCTTGGCGTATTTGCCGTCAGTCGATCCTTACCAAACTCTGAAACCGCCACAAAAACACAATGGCTAGAGTCTGATTATAGTGAAGACAGTATTCAGCAGATCTGTAAAAGCCTTTCCGCCTATTCTGGAAAGATAAGCAAAGTATTGATTTGCAATGGCATATTACACAACAGCATGATGCCAGAAAGAAAGTTAGAAGAAATCAGAGCCTCTCAGCTAGAAGCTATATTTCACACCAACACTATTATTCCCATGCTGTGGTTGAGCCAGCTATTACCCATTTTACAAGGTGAACAAGCTACTCAAGTGGCGTTATTTAGTGCTCGAATTGGCAGCATTTCGGATAATAAAACCGGCGGCTGGTACAGCTATCGAGCCTCAAAAGCGGCATTGAATATGCTGATTCAAACCAGTTCCGTGGAATACGCCAGAAGAGCAAAAAACGTTAAGTTCATCGCTTTTCACCCAGGCACTACAGACACACCACTTTCTAAACCTTTCCAACGATCGGTGCCGAAAGACAAACTCTTCACTGCAGACTTTGTAGCGACTCAACTTTTATACATCATGGGAAGTGTCACCATGGATAACAAAGCGGCTTATCTTGATTGGAATAACCAACCGATTGAATGGTGATTTTTTCAAACACCACTCAAGGAAGAAGTAGGTGATTTGTTAAATCATGTCCAAGCTTAAAAACAATCGCTTATTTTCAAGGCTTGCCGAAGGCGAACGATGAACCACTCCTCGGCCTAATGACGTTGGCCATTCGTCACCTTTCATTAACGCCACATCACCCGCCTTTAATTCATTAATACGCCCTTTTTCGTGCAGGCCACTATCGTGATCCGCCACATGACCACCTAACCCCAAGCGATCTCTTATCACATGAGCCTCATGTAGCCACTCACTACCGCTTCCGACATAAGTTGATACCAATCGACAGGGAATTTTATCCACATGAAAACGCGGGCACATAGCGTTGGAGAGCACATTTAGGCGCAAACCGACTTCTTTAAGGTCAAATAAACACGCAAACATGTCGACCAATAACGTCACGTCTTCCACAAACAAGGCTTTATTTTGAGCCTCAGGCAGAAGCTTAGTTAACGTGGTGTTAAGTTGGGCTGAATTTCCTTGAGATTTGAAAACAAAATTCGGCGCAGATACTAATAAAGATTCTGCATATTGCGACAACAGACCAAGCGGCCTTTGCCAAATCGCCATACTAATGTTGTTTTGATAAATATCAGCAAAAACGTCTTGATGAGAGGATCTCACCACCCCCATTAATCGCGGATTTTTATCTAAACTAATTTGATCCATTCGTTCTGTATCAACGAAGTTGAGATCAATATTCGTTAAATCAACCGATTGCGACATTTTTTGTAAACTAAGATTCACCTTCAAGATAACTTCCTCTAAAAATGCAGACAGACTAATAACATCAAAAACAAATATGTTACGTTATAACATTTTATAAATAAAGTATTGAAATGAAGTAGGCGAATCCATTATGTTAATCTCGACTTTTAAGAGATGGATCACATGGAACAGTTAGACTCAACCGATCGTAAGATTCTTAATTTGCTGCAACACGATGGCAGCCTGAGTGCAACTCAAGTAGCGGATAAGATCGGCTTGTCACAATCGCCCTGCTGGCGACGTATTAATCGCCTAGAACAAGATGGTTATATTCGTTCGACGCAAGCAATTTTAGACAGAAACAAATTGGGATTGGGCATCGTCGTCTTGGTCAATATCAAACTCTCTTCCCATGGCCGAAAAATGCTGGATGAGTTCGAGCAAGCGATTGTCGACTATCCCGAAGTGGTCGAGTGTTGGACGATTTCTGGTGCAATGGATTACAGCTTAAGAGTGGTTTCCAACAGCATTGAAAGCTATGAGCACTTCTTGCGTAGCCAGTTATTGCAACTGCCACACATACAAGAAGCGCAAAGTCACTTCACCATGCGTGAAGTAAAAAATATCACCACTCTTCCGCTGGACTTTTAATTATTAATCCAGCCACTGCTTATTTAAGCAGTGGATCATCTTTAGGTAATAGCTTCTGAATCCACAACGCCAGTTTGTGCTTCATACTTGGCAAGTCTTCTTTGTCCGCAGGCAAACCCACTACCAACTTATCAAGCACTAATAAACGATAAATTGCCTCGGTTTTTTTATTAGCAGACATGGTTGAAGAAAAACCTGCATAACCTCGTTTAAGGGCATAGTTCTCGCCAACTTGAATGGCTTTTTTACTTAGGGCCGCTTCATTTTTAATTTTTTTCATAGTTTCCCCTACTTGTTGGGTAATCAAACAAACCGCCAAGCGAACAAGCCTAGCAAAGCGATTGTCGACACATTTGATCATAACAATATTCAAATGATTCTCCCGACTTTATCAGCTTTTGATATTCAACCAAGCGTTTCTAATCAATAAAGCCCAAAAATCACTTAATAAACACAATGTTAGTAGCTTATCTCTCCTCTATCACGCTCACACGTACGACTAAAGGATAAGATAGGAACCAATAAATTGTCGACAATCTAACTTGATAAATCGAAAAAATACGACTATAACTAGTCACATTGTCAACAATAAAGCTTTTTGTCCATTTATGAACAACCTTATTTCGATCAAATCCGCGACACTGTCTGAAGACATCGCCCAGCAGCTCACCAACGCTATTGTGCAGGGTCATATTCCCCAAGGCAGCAAGATTTCAGAGCCAGAACTTGCCAAGCAATATGGCGTCTCTCGTGGGCCATTAAGGGAAGCTATCGTTAAATTAGAAGGGCTTGGTCTGGTTACGCGCACCGCTAATGTTGGCGCTCGTGTTATCCAACTAAACACACAAGATATGCTCGACACCTTCACTATGCGTGAGGCCTTAGAAGGCATGGCAGCTCGATTAGCTGCCTCCACTATGCCAGCGGACGAAATAAACAGTTTGTATTCACTACTCGATAAACATCAAGCGCACCTAGATGCCAACCAAGATGAACACTACGTACAACAAGGCGGGAATGACGATTTTCACTTACGTATCATTCACGCCAGCGGCAACGCCAAGCTTATTCGTTTATTAACAGAAGAATTGTACGCGGTAATTCGCATGTATCGACGTCACACGGCGGATCAACGCAGCGATCCACGCCAAGCATTACGTGAACACAAAGCCATTCTCGATGCGATTGCAAATCACGAAGGTGATCTAGCAGAACTACTCATGCGCCGCCATATCAGCCGCGCCAGCCAGCTATTAAAGCAAGCGATGGAGCATTCCTCTGTCGCTTCCCGTACTTAATTAAAATCGTTCTAAAGAGAGGAAAATAATGACAATACTTTCAGCAGGCGCCCGTTTTAGACAAGCCGTCGCAACCCAATCCCCATTACAGGTTGTTGGCGCCGTGAACGCTTATTGCGCCATGATGGCAGAGCAAACAGGTCATCATGCCATTTACTTATCTGGCGGCGGTGTTGCTAATGCCTCCTATGGTTTGCCAGACCTTGGCATGACAGATTTACACGATGTATTAGAAGACGTGCGGCGTATTACTTCCGCTTCGAATTTGCCATTACTAGTCGATATCGATACCGGCTTTGGTGGCGCATTTAATATCACTCGAACCATTCAGCAAATGGAAAAAGCTGGCGCGGCGGCAGTGCATATTGAAGACCAAGTACAACAAAAACGCTGCGGACATCGCCCGAATAAAGCCATTGTCAGTCAAGACGAAATGGTCGATCGCGTGAAAGCCTGCGTCGACGCTCGTGTCGATGACAACTTTGTCATCATGGCCCGCACCGATGCTCTGGCTGTGGAAGGCATGGAATCGGCCATCGAGCGAGCCATTGCTTGTGTCGAAGCTGGCGCGGATATGATCTTCCCAGAAGCCATGATCACTTTGGATCAATACAAAGAATTTGTTGCTGCCGTGAAGGTGCCGGTTTTAGCAAACATCACCGAATTTGGCGCTACACCTTTATTCAGTAAAGAAGAATTGGCCAGCGCTGGCGTGGATTTGGTGCTCTATCCACTGAGTGCGTTTCGCGCAATGAACAAAGCCGCACTAAACGTATATCAGCATTTATTGAACGACGGCCACCAGCGCAACGTAGTCGACAGTATGCAAACTCGTAATGAGCTTTATGAATTTCTCAACTACCATGAATATGAAGACAAATTAGACGCGCTCTTCTCTAAGAAATAAGAGCATAAGAAATAAGAACTTAAGATAACAACAGGTAAAGCGTTTAAATATTTTCAACGAATCTCAAGACAAATAAAAATATGAGGTAAGAAAATGGCTAAAGTACTTTCTGGCGCAGGCCTACGCGGCCAAAGTGCAGGCGAAACAGCACTCTGTACCGTTGGCAAAGCGGCCTCCGGATTAACCTATCGCGGCTACGACATTGATGTCTTAGCGGACAAAGCGAGCTTTGAAGAAGTCGCTTATCTCCTGCTGTACGGAAAGTTACCTAACCGTACTCAGTTACACGACTACGAACAAAGACTGATGAGTTTACGCAGCTTGCCTGAAGAGCTAAAAGCCGTCTTGGAACTTATCCCAGAAAGCGCTCATCCAATGGATGTGATGCGCACCGGTTGTTCTTTTTTAGGCAATCTTGAACCAGAACTCGCTTTTGAAAAGCAACCATCGCTAGCCTTACATACCGCTGATCGATTGGTCGCAACGCTGCCTGCGATGGTCGTTTATTGGTATCGTTTCACCCACGATGGCGTACGTGTTAATACTCATAATGCCAACGTACCTTCTTTGGCTGGTCATTTTCTCACCATGCTGCATGACAAAGAACCAAGCGCTCTTCATACACAAGTGATGAACGCGTCTTTGATCTTGTATGCTGAGCACGAATTCAACGCTTCAACCTTTACCGCTCGTGTTTGTGCTTCCACCTTGTCAGACATGTATTCATGCGTTACTGGCGGTATCGGCAGCTTACGTGGCCCACTTCATGGTGGCGCAAATGAAGCTGCGATGGACATGATAGAACCATGGAAAACCCCTGACGAAGCCGAAGCGGCGTTGATGCAAAAACTTGCCAATAAAGAAAAAGTCATGGGCTTTGGTCACGCTATTTACAGTGAACGCGATCCACGCAATGACATCATCAAAAAATGGGCAAAAAAACTCAGCGAAGACGTTGGCGACGATCATTTATATACGGTCTCAGAACGTTGCGAAGCCGTGATGTGGCGCGAGAAAAAACTCTTCTGCAACGCGGATTTTTTCCACGCCAGCGCTTATCGTTTTATGGGGATTCCAACCAAATTATTTACGCCAATTTTCGTTTGCTCTCGTGTCACTGGCTGGGCTGCTCACGTCATGGAACAACGGTCGAACAATCGCATTATTCGACCAAGCGCCGATTATATTGGACCAGATCATTCTGAATGGGTTGATATTGACGACCGTCATTAACCCAACATCAGCATTAAAATTTAACGATTAAGGAAAAGAAATGAGCAACAACGTAGATTTAAACAACCGCCCGGATTACGACCAAGTCATTCAAGACATCGCGGATTATGTACTGAACTTTAAAGTAGAAAGCCAAGAGGCCCTAGACACTGCTCGTAACTGTTTAATGGACACCTTGGGCTGTGGCTTACTCGCCCTACGCTTCCCAGAATGTACCAAGCACCTTGGCCCAATAGTACAAGGTACTGTTGTTCCAAATGGTGCTCGTGTACCGGGCACGTCTTTGTCTCTCGACCCTGTAAAAGCGGCATGGGACATTGGTTGTATTATTCGCTGGTTGGATTACAACGACACGTGGTTGGCGGCAGAATGGGGACATCCTTCCGATAACCTAGGTGGCATTTTGGCGGTAGCGGATCATCTTTCACAAGTTCGACTATCGAAGGGTGAAAGCCCGATGACCATGCGTGAAGTGTTAGAAGCCATGGTAATGGCCCATGAAATTCAAGGCGTTATTGCCCTAGAAAACTCTTTCAACCGTGTGGGTTTGTGTCACGTTTTATTAGTGCGTGTTGCCTCAGTTGCTGTGGTAACCAAGATGATGGGCGGCGACAGAGAACAAATTATGGCGGCAATTTCACAAGCTTGGGTCGATGGCTCTGCTCTGCGTACTTATCGTCATGCGCCAAACGCAGGCTCACGCAAGTCTTGGGCCGCCGGCGATGCGACCTCTCGTGCAGTTCGCTTAGCGGACATGTCGATGCGAGGCGAAATGGGCATTCCTGGTGTGCTAACGGCAGATCAATGGGGCTTTTATGATGTGTCCTTCTCGAAAACCAACAAAGACCAAGCTATTAAACCGGAAGACAAGCGTCAGTTTTCTTTCTCGCAAGACTTTCCACAATGTTATGGCACGTACGTGATGGAAAACGTCTTGTTCAAGATCTCTTTCCCAGCAGAGTTTCATGCTCAAACTGCGGCCGAAGCGGCTGTTACTTTACATCCTTTGGTGAAAGATCGTTTGGCAGAGATCGACAAGATCGTTATTCGTACTCATGAATCGGCCATTCGCATCATTTCCAAATCCGGCCCATTGGCGAATGCCGCCGACCGTGACCATTGCTTGCAATACATGACCGCTGTGCCATTGGCGTTTGGTAACTTGGTCGCCGAACATTATGAAGATGACTTTCATGCAGCTAACCCAATCATCGATGAGCTGCGTAACAAGATGGAAATCGTCGAAGACAAACGCTTCACTGCTGAATATTTAGAAGCGGATAAACGCTCTATTGCAAATGCGATTCAGGTATTCTTTAAAGATGGCAGCAGTACTGAAGAAGTAGTGGTGGAATATCCAGTTGGACACCGTCGTCGTCGTGAAGAAGGCATTCCGTTGTTAGAGCAGAAGTTTAAAAACAACTTGGCAACGCGTTTTCCGAACCGTCAGAGCCAAGCTATTTTTTCACTCTGTAAGGATCAAGCCGCCCTTGAAAGCACAGCGGTAAATCGCTTCATGGACTTATTTGTTATCGCGTAAACTTAACAAGCGCTGGCGCTTCCTTGTGGTCACAGTATGATAGAGGCCTTTGCATGATGTCACGAGCAAAGCCAAAACGAGGCGAAGGTCTCTAATAATGTGATCACTAGGAAATTTAATTTTTATGTCTGACAACCACCGCCACTGTTTTATATTAAAGGGCTCGCCTCGCGAGGTTTTGTCAGACTTTCTTCGTCTGTGTGAAAATTTCTCTACTCCACTAATTGCCGCTCATGATGTGAGCCAGTATGACGAGTTACTCGTTCCGTCGTTAAAAACGAAACAATTTAAAACCTGTTCTTTTAAACAAGTCCGACAAGAACTAGGCAGCAATCATGACGCTATCTTGGTGGATTTGACTCATGGCGTATCTGCCAGTGCATTGGCTATTTTGTCTGGTACGGTTCGAGGCAATGGCCTCTTTGCCATTGCACTGCCTGATGTCGAGTGGTTATCAATGGCAGATCAAGACTTGTCGAGATATTTACCTTGGCCTTATGAGCCAGAACAAGTGACATCGCACTTTAAACATTACCTGCTCGATAAATTACAAGACGCGACATCACCTTTTAAATTATTACTCTCTGGCAAGAATAAAAAACACAGCGTAAACCCGTTACCGGCTTTAAAACCAATAGAACCTAACGCGCAGCTAACCCAAGAACAAGCTGAAGCTCAGTCGTGTTTATTTGCAGAACTAGCCAAATCCTATGTACTAATTGCACCACGTGGCCGAGGCAAATCCACCTTATTGGGCGACAGTTTGGCAAAGCTAGTCAAAGAAGGAAAACGTGTAGCGATCACCGCGCCTAATCAGGACGCTATTGTGAGTCTTAAATCTCGCTTTGAGCAGGTGCTTGATCAAGACAAAGCTACTCTGCCTTTTTTCGCTCCTGATGCTCTGATAAGTAACTCGACTCACTGGGATTTTCTCTTTGTTGATGAAGCGTCCATGATTCCTTTGCCCATGCTTATAGAATTAAATCAGAAAGCTGAGCATTGTCTTTTTAGTACCACAGACTATGGCTATGAAGGCGCTGGTAAAGGCTTTGGCATTCGCTTTTGCCACTATTTAGAATCACAAAAAACTTCTAAAACATTGGCGCTGCAGCAACTAACTTTGAGCCTGCCAATTCGATGGGGGGGAAATGACCCACTGGAAAACTGGATCAATGATTGCTTCTTTTTAGCGAATCCAGAGCCTAACTTTGACGCACCTAATAGTACTAATAAAAGTATGACTAAGCCGACAAACTTTAGTCATCTTACTGGCGCTGATTGGCTAGAAAACACTAACTTGCTCGCCGATACTTTTCAATTATTGGTAAGCGCTCACTATCAAACTTCGCCTGACAACTTGCGCTGGGTGCTAGACGACCCTTCCGTGTCGACATATCTTTATCTATCAGAAGGAAATGCCCAAAGCGTTGCGATTATTACCGAAGAAGGCAACCTGCCAAGCTCACTCTGCCAAGAAGTCATGCAAGGGAAACGTCGACCAAGAGGACATTTAGTACCACAATCTCTACTTGCTCATGAAGGCGTTGAAAACGCCGGACAGTACTGTTACTGGCGCATCGGCCGAATTGCAACGGAACAAAGCCAACAAAATAAAGGCTTGGCGAGTCAACTACTTACGCATATCGAAACCGCAGCCAATGATCGTTGCGATTTTCTATGCAGCAGTTTTGCAGCGACTCCCGATGTGGTGTCTTTTTGGTTAAAGAATGGTTACGTACCTGTTCGATTGGGAACTGCCAAAGACCAAGCAAGTGGCAGCTACTCTTTGATGATGGTGAAGCCAACGACGGAGCACGCCACTAAGCTAGCCTACAAATGGCAAGCACGATTTATTGAACAGTTTCTAATTAACTTGCTGCTGCAATATACCGACTTATCAACCGATTTGGTTATGCTCATTCTAGGTCAAAAATATTATCAACAAAACGAACTTCCCGTGCTGGCTAAATTGTCATCGCAGGACTTGCAGGATATAGAGCTATTTGTAGAGCATCATCGTCAGTTTGACAGTATTCGCCCTGTTTTCCTCAAAGCGACACTGTCTCTTGCTTTAACAGGCCAGTTAACCCCCAAGGATCCAACCCACCAACTATTAATCGAAGCCGCTTTAGGCCGTAATACCGAACATAGCCGTCTAAAAGCGCAATTATCTGGAAAGAAAGCCATGCACCAAACCTTCAAAAAGCTTTTAACACAAACTCTTAAGTGAAAATGGGTGAATAACCACCCATTAAGAATTTAATTATGAGTGTAATCCCCCCTATTAAACTTCTTCCATAAAGCCTAAAAACCACAAATAAAATAATTTTACAAATAAAATCAAACACTTAAATAAAACATAAAGACTTGGCACAGATTGTGTAAACAGTATGAATAGCACCACCTGTTTTGCTTTGTCTGTATCTGGCGAAAAACCAGAAAAAATCAGGCTAAAAAACCGGTACACAATAATAATTCAGTTTTTGGAGTTTTATAAAAATGAAAAAAATCAGCCTTGCTCTAACATCTTTAGCACTTGCTCTTTCTGCTACTACTGCGATTGCTGCCTGCGATCCAGGTGAGCGCGTTGTAAAATTCAGCCACGTAACTGGCGGTACCACTCATCCTAAAGTGGTTGCTGCAAATAGCTTCGCAGAACGTGTAAATAAAGAAATGAATGGAAAATTGTGTGTTGAAGTTTTCCCTAACTCCACACTATTTGGTGATTCAAAAGAACTTGAAGCTCTACTTTTAGGCGACGTTCAACTGCTTGCTCCATCACTTTCTAAGTTCGGTTCTTACACTGATAAATATGGCGTGTTTGACCTTCCTTTCATCTTTAAAGACATGGACCATGCAATTCGCTTTACTAAAACCAAAGAAGGTAAAGCGCTATTAACAGAAATGGATGACTACGCAGGCTTTGTTGGTTTAGGTTACTGGATGTCTGGTATGAAATACTTTTCTGCCAAAAAACCACTTTTGATCCCTAGCGACGCAAAAGGCATGAAATTCCGCGTACAAACGTCTGATGTTGCAAAACAAATGATCGCGGCAATGGGTGCATCTCCTCAAGCTATGGCGTTTTCTGAAGTATACGGCGCGTTACAAACTGGCGTTGTAGACGGACAAGAAAACACTTGGTCTAACATTTACACGCAAAAATTCTACGAAGTTCAAGACAGCACAACCGATACTAACCATCAGTTGTTGGCTTACTTGTTCATGACATCTTCTGAATTCTTGAAGAGCCTTTCTCCAGAAGACCGCGCTCAATTCACTCAAATTGCGGATGAAGTAACACAAGAAGCAAACTTGAGTGTTAAAGCAGCGGAAGAAGAAAACCGTCAAAACATAATCAAAGCTGGCGGCAAGATCAATACACTTACTCCAGCGCAACGCCAAGAATGGGTGAATACAATGAAACCTGTTTGGCAACAATTTGAAAGCTACATTGGTAAAGATTTGATTGACGCTGCTGCCGGCGCTTAATCTATTTTTATCCCGCAGCGAGCTGACCTTAACAGGTCAGCTCTTGTGGTTTTATTCTGTGCTTTCTTGGTCCGCAATCTCTCATCAGCGACTGATCCTAGAACCTACGAGAAACCCCACAAAGCTGCACTTTAACTTGTTCTGGTCCACTTAGTTAAGGAGACCCCCATGGCACATTGGCCGCATCTTTACTTACTTATTTTTATTATTGTTCTTTGGCTATTAGAAAAGCGCTTCCCAAAAGTCATGGAACGAGCTGAAGAAAACCTACTGATCCTCGTTATTTCGTCAATCATGGCGGTATCCTTTGGTCAGGTAATCGCTCGTTATGGGTTTAATACTGGCTGGGACGCAGCGCTTGAATTCAACATGGTGGCTTTCTCTTGGCTAATTCTATTAGGCATGAGTTACGGTATTAAAACCAACCTTCACCTAGGTGTCGACATTGTTTTAAATGCGGTACCAAAACGCATCGCAAAAGCATTGTCTTTATTTGGTGCTGCAGCAGCCATGCTTTACGGACTTATCCTACTAGACTCTACGTGGCTAGCAATGCTTGGCGTAGACGTTAGTGGTGGCGCTATCGAGTATTGGTTGAAAATGTTCAAAATTGGCATAGGTTCAGAAGAACTTCGTTACCCTGAATTTGTACAAGAAATGTTTGGTTTACGCCCTCGTGTTCACCGCTGGATAGTTCTTGTTGTTCTACCAATCAGCTTGGCTTTACTTTCTTATCGTTCTTTACAAGCATTCATCGATATTGCCCGCGGCAAACGCGACATGTTGATCAGTGGCCATGAGGCACAAGATCTTGTTAAAGAAAACCAAAACGTCTTGAAAGACTAGCGCAGGAGCATCATTGTGGAATCAATCATTCTATTTTTATTAGTAATCGTCCTGTTGTTTATTGGCTTGCCGGTTGGTATTTCATTGGGCTTATCGTCCATACTGTTTATTGCTTTTTTCTCTCACGACTCATTATCGTCAGTCGCGATTTCTCTGTTTGGGGTTGGTCAGCACTATACGTTGTTGGCTATCCCGTTTTTCATCATTGCCTCGTCTTACATGTCGACGGGTGGCGTAGCGAAGCGTTTAATTAACTTCGCAATTGCCAGTGTTGGTCACTTCCGTGGCGGCTTGGCAATGGCGTCTGTATTGGCTTGTATGATGTTCGCAGCCTTGTCTGGATCTTCTCCAGCAACCGTTGTAGCCATTGGTACTATTGCTATTGCAGGTATGGTTCAAGTAGGTTATTCAAAAGACTTTGCAGCCGGTATCATTGCTAACGCAGGTACGCTGGGTATTTTGATTCCGCCTTCTATCGTTATGGTGGTCTATGCGGCTTCTGTAAACGTCTCAGTTGGCCGTATGTTCTTAGCAGGGGTGATTCCTGGGTTAATTGCTGGCGGTATGCTGATGTTGGCGATTTACGTGGTCGCTCGTATCAAAAACCTTCCTTCTGAAGAATGGAAAGGTTTTGGTAATCTAATTCGTGGTGGTAAAGAAGCAGGCTGGGGATTGTTCCTAGTCGTAATCATCATGGGTGGTATTTATGGTGGTGTATTTACACCAACTGAAGCGGCGGTTGTTGCTGCTGTTTACTCTATGTTTATTGCCTTGTTTGTTTACCGCGACATGGGTCCTTTAAAAGGCCAAACATGGACAAACGATAACGATGCACCACATGCCCGTGTTGGTTTTAACGGTACAGTGTATGGCGTATCTTTCTTCCTTGTGTGGGAGATCATGTCCTTCTTCGCTTTTGCAGACAGTGAAACCGTCACTGGCGGTGATCGTGCATTGTGGGGCGCCATCATCTCGATTGCTATCGCTATTTTCTATGTCTATAAACGTTCAAGCAAACTAGAAGAATCTGTTGGCTCTTGCTTAGCTGCAGGCACGCCAATCTGGGGACGTAACTTGTCCATGATGCTACGCGGCTTCTTCCCTTCTTTGTTCGGTGAAGAGTCTCGCAAAGTAATGCTAGAAGGTACTAAAACAACGGTTATGTTGATGTTTATCATCGCCAACGCCTTGTTGTTTGCTCATACCTTATCGGCAGAACGTATCCCTCAAGCAATCACTGAATGGATGCTCGACGTTGGCTTTAACTGGTTCACTTTCCTAATCGCCGTTAACATTTTGTTGTTGATTGGTGGCCAGTTCATGGAACCATCAGGTTTATTGGTTATCGTTGCTCCTATCGTGTTCCCTATTGCAATGGAGCTGGGTGTCGATCCAATTCATCTAGGTATCATTATGGTGGTTAACATGGAAATCGGTATGATCACGCCACCAATTGGTTTAAACCTGTTTGTTACCTCGAGTATAACGGGTATGAGCTTAGCCCGAGTGGTGAAAGCTGCGATGCCGTTCGTATTAGTATTGATGGTGTTCTTAGTGATGGTAACTTACATCCCTGCACTATCTACTGCGCTACCGTACAGCATTATGGGACCAGAAATCGTTCAATAACAATTCCTCTAGTCCTAAGTGTTCTTAGCAACACATGCAAAAAATTTATAAAGTTTAGCGCCCTCCGGGGCGTTTTTTTATACCTACACAAAACGAACGATACGCGACATTTTCGTTTTCTTTTCTCTAAAATCACATCATTGTTTATTTTATGGCTTCACGCAGCAGCGTATTTTTGTTTTGATGGGACCAGACAGTTTCCACTTTCATCAATAAGGATTTTATGATGCTAAAAAAGCGCTGGTTACAAGCCTTAACCCTCGTTCCTTTGCTTGCCGTTAGTCAATTCAGTATAGCTGCAGAACAAGCAGCTGATGGCGTTGCGCCAGAAGAAGCGAGTGGTATCGAAAAGAAGAGTCTAGCTCACGCTCAGAAATTCATGGTCGCTACCGCCAATCCAGAAGCCAGTAAAGCCGGTTACGATGTGTTAAAGGCTGGCGGTTCTGCTATTGATGCTCTGGTTGCGGTACAAATGGTACTTGGCTTAGTTGAGCCTCAATCGTCTGGTTTAGGCGGCGGCGCTTTTGTTGTGTATTACGATGCAGCAAATCAAAAACTCACTACATTTGATGGCCGAGAAACAGCACCTCAAGAAGCCACACCAGAACTTTTCCAAGATGAAAATGGTGAGCCACTGTCCTTCTACGATGCCGTTGTTGGCGGTCGTTCTGTCGGCACGCCTGGCACAGTCAAATTGATGGGCGAATTGCACGACCGCTATGGCACCATGCCTTGGGAAGATTTATTAGCACCAGCAACTAAGCTCGCGCAAGAAGGCTTTATTGTATCTCCTCGCTTAGCAGATGCGATTAAAGGCAGTGAGGAGCGCTTAGCTCGTTATCCAGAAACCAAAGCCTACTTTTTTAATCTCGATGGCACCCCACTTGAAGCAGGTAGCCGCTTACAAAACGCCCAATATTATGAAACCTTACGCTTCCTCGCTACGTATGGAGCTGATGAATTCTACACAGGACAAATTGCGAAAAAGATTGTCTCTCAGGTACGTGGAGCGCTAGATAACCCAGGAGTTTTATCCGAACAAGATTTTCTCAGCTATCGCGTAAAAGAGCGAGCTCCGGTGTGCTTGCCTTATAAGGAATATGATATTTGTGGCATGGGGCCACCAAGTTCTGGCGCATTAACGGTCGGCCAAATTCTTGGTATTACCGAACAATTTGATCTAGCGGCTTTAGGTCCAAACTCACCTAAAGCGCGGCAAATCATCGGCGATGCATCGCGTCTTGCCTTTGCTGATCGCGGTCGTTACATAGCTGATACAGACTTTGTACCTATGCCACAAGGTTTATTGGACAAACCTTATTTAGCCGAGCGTGCAAAACTCATTACTAAAGGCAAAGCCCTTGAAAGCGTTGAAGCTGGTGAACCTGAGTGGCGTCATCCAATTAAACAAGCTAACGACATTGCCATCGAGTTACCTTCCACAAGCCATATTTCTATTGTAGATAAAGACGGCAATGCTGTGTCAGTTACCACCACAATCGAAAATGGTTTTGGCTCGAATTTAATGAGTAATGGCTTTTTACTAAACAATGAACTGACAGACTTTTCATTTAAATCTCACCAAGATGGCTTCCCAATTGCCAATCGCTTAGAACCCGGCAAACGCCCTCGCTCTTCTATGTCACCAACCATAGTGATGAAAGACAACAAACCTTATTTGGTTGTTGGCTCACCAGGTGGTTCTCGTATAATCGGCTACGTAGCAAAAACACTTATTGCTCATCTTGAATGGGGCATGGACATTCAGGAAGCCATCACGCTGCCAAATATGCTCAACCGCTTTGGCACCTACGATCTTGAAAAAGGCACAGAAGCAGAAACCTACGCTAAGGCTCTAACCGACATGGGTTTTAAAGTATCTGTGCAAGATTTAAACTCTGGTGTACAGGGTATTGTCGTAGAGAAAGGCGGCTTACTTGGTGGGGCTGACCCAAGACGAGAAGGTTTGGTCTTAGGCGACTAATATCAAGCTATCTACAAACGTCATAGTAAGGCAAAGGACTGCCATACTAAACGTAACGCCATTAAAGTAAGAACAATATTAAAAATTCGATGAAAGTAACGATCTGGCATACGTTTTAATACTCGAAGACCAACCCAAGTACCAATCGCACCGCTGATAATCATACATACCAATAAAGGCAACCAAGCTGTTAACGGAAAACCTGCAACCTTAAATACCCCAACCTTCAAAATATGCTGTAACGACATCGCCATAGCAAAGGTTGCAACTGTGCGAAACCGATCCGCATGAATTTGCTTTACAAAGGCTGCTACTAATGGACCAGTTGCGCCAGCAAAAAGCGTAATGAACGTAGTGATAGCACCAGCAAATGCTGTTCCCCAATTACCCAATACCATCTTAGGAAGCTTCGGCCCCCAACATAAATATAAGATAAATAAAGCAATCGTTAGATACATAATAGCTGGCGGCAGAGAAACTAAGACAAAACTACCAATGAAAGCACCCAGCATCGCTCCGGGTAAAAACGTACTAATAAGTTTCCAATCAATATGTCGCCAACTCATCGCTGCGCGTCCAGCATTTGAACCAAGCTGCGCCACACCATGCAGCGGAATTATTAGTTGTGGTGGTAATACTTGTGCCATGACACCAAGCAACATAACACCACCTCCTGCGCCAAAGCTGGCGGTAAAAAAAGACGTTAGTCCAGACACAATAACAAGAAGTGTAAATACATGCGGAGAAACTTGGTCAAAAAGCAGTGCAGATAAGGCCATATAATCGACAGGGGATCAAAAGGAATGAAGTCGAAAGAATAGCAAAATGGGCTGCAGAAATCTCTGCTCGCCCATTCTTGTAAGTTATATAGAAGATAGAAGAGTACTAATTACTGTTTGTAGATATCTTTATCTAAATCATATTTACGCATCTTGTCGTAAAGCGTTTTACGCGGCAAACCAAGCGCATCCATGGTGTCTTTAATAGAGCCTTTCTGACGCAGCAGCTCTTGTTCTAATAAAGTTTTTTCAAAGCGCTCTAACTGCTCAGGGAGCGTCATCACCCCGGGATTATTTTCATTGATAATGATCTGATCAAACTCAAACGAACCTGCTTCCCCCATCAGCACATAACGCTCGGCAAGGTTACGTAACTCACGCACGTTCCCCGGCCAATCGTAACTCAACAAGCTGTGCATTCGCGCCGCCGACAGTGGCTCAGACTCTCGCTTATATTGTGCAATCGCCACTAAACAAAAATGCTGCCACAGTAGAGAGATATCATCTTTTCGCTCTCGTAATGGTGGAATATCTACTCGCACCACGTTGAGTCGATAATACAAGTCTTCACGGAATGTGCCGCCTTCACTCAGTTGCTTCAGGTCAACCTTGGTCGCGGCCAGAATACGCAAATCCAGATCAATCGCTGTATTGGAACCCAAACGCTCTAAGCGACGCTCTTCCAACACCCGCAACAAGCGAATTTGCATCGACATCGGCATACTTTCAATTTCATCAAGGAAGAGCGTTCCACCGTTGGCATGCTCAAGCTTACCGATACGTTGTGTTTTGGCATCGGTAAAAGCGCCTTTTTCATGACCAAATAATTCAGACTCCATAATAGAATCAGGCACTGCGCCGCAGTTAATCGCCACAAAAGTGTGACCTCGACGAGAGCTATGCTCGTGAATGTAACGCGCCACTAACTCTTTGCCTGTGCCTGTTTCCCCTTGAATAAGAATATCCGCGCCGGTATCTGCTACATGCAACAACGCCTGACGCAAACGATGAATACCCGGCGTATTGCCGATAATCCGCGGACCTGGCGCATTTTGCGCAACCAATTCCAGACGTAAATTGCGGTTCTCTAAGGTTAAATGACGTTTTTCCGAGGCACGACGCACCACTTCAAGAAAGTCTTCATTGGAAAACGGCTTTTCAATAAAATCGTAAGCACCGTCGCGAATAGCGCTCACCGCCATGCTAATATCGCCGTGGCCAGTAATTAGAATAAAAGGGATTTCCGCATCAATTTTTTTAACTTCTTCAAACAGCTCTAAACCACTTTTGCCAGGCAAATTGATATCGCTTACAATCACGCCAGACCAATCCAGAGACAACTTTTCAATCACGCCTTGAGCCGATGCGAACTCTATAACATCAAAATCTTCAAGCTGTAATGTCTGAGAAATTGCCATACGAACCGCTTGCTCGTCGTCAATTAATATTACTTGCTTGCTGTCCGGCATTAGATTTCCTCTTTAGGATCTATAGATTCTTTAGACTCTCTAGAAAGAGACTGGAATTCAGATAAGTGGTGGTTAAAGCAAGGTAGCCTAACACAAAATTCGGCACCGCCAGAATCTCGATTTTGCGCGCTAATTTGCCCACCCATCGCCTCGACGATACGCTGGCTAATCGACAAGCCTAGTCCTAATCCCAATCCTGAAGATTTAGAAGTAAAAAAAGGTTCAAAAAGGTGCCGAATAGCGTCATCACTTAAGCCATTCCCCGAGTCTTTAACACAGATAATCACTTGATTAACAGTGGAAATTTGCTCAATGTGGACTCGTCGTGGGTTATTCGGTGTTTCTAAAATTGCATCAGCAGCATTGGCCAATAAATTCACCAACACTTGCTCCAAAAAGACCATGTCACCATTCACAATAAAGCCTTGATCTTCCGTGACTACCAGCTCAATACCTACTTCTTTATAGCGTGGACTCATAATTTTCATAGCCCCCATAATGGCAGTCTGTACGGCAATAGGGCCTTGATGAACGTCACCTTTACGAGCAAATACTTTAAAGCGAGCGATAATATCGCCCATGTGATGACCCAATTGACTAATATGCTGCAAGTTAGCATGGGCTTGTTCGTACTGGCCGCGATCCAGAAACTTCAATCCATTCCCTGCGAAAGCTCGAATCGCAGTCAAAGGCTGGTTCAACTCATGATTCAAACCCGCACTTAATTGCCCTAATACCGCAAGCTTGGCTGTTTGGATCAGCTCTCGTTGCGTACCTTTATGCTCTTCAATTTCATGGCGAAGACGAGTATTGGCACCTTGTAGTTCAAACGTTCGTTCTTTCACTCGTTCTTCAAGCTCAATACGCGCTTGAGTGATATCTTGCTCGTAACGTTTACGCTCGGTCATGTCATGAAAAGTCACCAAATAACTTAGGCGATTAGGCAATTGCATCTTACATAAGGTCATTTCCACCGGAACTGTTTGATCGGAATAACATAAGCGCCCTTCTCGCGTCAGCACTTTAATACCTAAATCATTAGCAGCTTCCAGAAAATCATTATGAGAAGATAAAACTAACGCATCTTGCTCGTCGGGTTGAAATAAAACGCCAAGTGGCTGCCCAACTAGAGGAGATAACGGCTGACCAAGCAACTTTTCAACCGCCGGATTAAAAGATTCTATTTTGTGGTGCTCATCCAAGGTTACCAAACCCGCTTGTGTATTTTGAATCACTTCACGAATGTACGCTTGGTTGTGGCGCGTCATTTCATTAGCATCAGAACGCTCTCGTAACATGCGCCGACGCAACATAGCCAAACCCAATAACAAGGCTGTAATAGTCACGCCACCCGCAAAAATGGTACGCCATAAAGAGATTTCTTCATTGATGATTTTTAAAGGCGCAAGGATAGAAATTTGAAAGCCTAATAAGCGAATCGGGCGACTCATCCTTAAAAACGACAGCCGCTCTAATTCTTCGGTGCCATCTATAACAGTATTTTCTAACACATCAACAATTTGCGATTTTTCATCAAAAGGCTTTTGATAAACAATTGCCAGCTTTTCAATGGATTTACCATAATAACGCTGTGAATCAGCAATACGCTGCAACTCAGTATGAGACAACTCGCCCAATACCCGATACAACCAGTTAGCACGCGAGCTGCTAAACACAATGCCATCCGGATCGAGTAACAAAAATTCATAATGCTGATTGGCAAAACGTTTTTCGAATTGGGTCAAATCCACTTTTACAACGGCAATACCAATAATCGAATCGCCTTCATAGACAGGATAAGAGAAGTAATAACCGCGGCGATTCGATGTCGTACCAAGCGCATAATAGCGACCCGGTTTTCCTTGAATCGCGTCTTTAAAATAAGGTCGAAATGCGAAGTTACGACCGACAAAACTAGTAACTTCTCGATAGTTAGACGAGGCTATCGTTAGTCCATCTGTGTTTAAAATATAACTGTCTGAGGCTTCGGTGATGCGGTTAATTTGCTCAAGTTCACGATTAAGCTGATTAATGTCCGAGTCGAAACCGTCTCGCAGGGCTTTTCTTACTCGGTCATTAGACGCCAATAACGTCGGCATATGTTGGTACTTGGCAATCGCGCTTTCCAACACACTGGCAAGTTGGTTTAACTGCTCAAAAGAATCAATACGCAACGCTTTGATCTGTTGATTACGCAGGGCTTCACCGCCTTTCCAAATCAACAAAACCACCACAAAAAAGGCACCAAGATACAGCCAAATTAACTGTTTAGATGAAAAAAGCCATCTTATGCTAAAGCCGTATTTTTCTTTCAATGCACTCACCTAAAATACCTTGTTATTATTATCTAGACATTTATTTCAACTCAAAAAGCGCTACCTTGAGTAAAATTATTAAGCCCTAGCATGAGCAAAGGGCAACACCTCAGCAATATGCGATTTATGACACATTAACATCAACAAGCGATCCACTCCTAACGCAACGCCAGCACAATCTGGCAAGCCGTTTTCTAATGCGATAATTAATCGCTCATCAAACTGACGGTTCGCCAATCGCATTTCCTTGCGTGTTTCTTTATCTTCAGCAAATCGTCTTGCTTGTTCCTTAGCATCAGTGAGTTCATGGTAGCCATTCGCTAGCTCCATGCCTTGCCAGTAAAGCTCAAATCGTGCGGCTACTAACAGCCCTTTTTCATCAAGATGAGTCTTGGCAAGTGCGGCCTGAGAAGCAGGATAACTATGAATAAAACAAGGGACGTATTTACCAATAGCTGGTTCTACCACGCTCGAGAAAAGTAACTCAAGCAAGGTATCGCGATCATCTTCCTGCAAACCGTATTCTGTGTGTTCGTGAGCACACTCTTGTAACTGAAACAATGTCGCGGTGAAAGGATCAAGTCCGGTATGACGTAAAAACGCCATTTGATAACTGAGTCGTTCACAAGTCAGCGCCTCTTCATTCAATAGTGCCGACAGCAACTGTTGGATCTCATCCATTAATTGCCAATGATCAAAACCGACTCGATACCATTCCAACATAGTAAATTCGATACTATGTCGGCGGCCAATCTCCTCAGCTCGGAACACTTTTCCCAACTGATAGATAGACCCAGAGCCTGCGCATAATAAACGCTTCATGGCGAACTCTGGGGAAGTTTGAAGATAGTAAGTAAGGTCTTCACCTTGGGAACGCGTCTGGCTTGTTAATACTTCAATATGTGGATCTGTAATACTACCCAGAGACAGACATTGAGTATCCACCTCCATCACCTCACGAACATCGAAAAAAGCGCGAATAGCTTTTAGTAACTGCGCACGCTTTTGCAAAATCGAAATATCCGCACTGGGTTGCCATAAAGAAGCGTCGTACATAGAAAAGCACTCTAAAAATAAAGTGCATCATAACAAATACAGACTTATATATTCACTTTACTCAGCAATATTTTAATGCCCGCAACGCCAAACATCAGCGCGAAGGCAGCATCAAAGCCGCGTTTCATTTTAAAATAGCTTTGGCGAATTCTTGGGTTCGAAAACAGCACTGCGTAGCCCAAATTTATGCAGCCACTTTGAATCGTTAATAAGACAATCACAGACAACAAACCTTGTGTGGAAACCGAACTCGGCATCCCCATGGCGAATAACGATCCTAGAAACAAAATCGCTTTAGGATTGGTTAAGTGGATGGCTAAACCACGAAAATAAGCAGTGCGCAAAGACGTTTGTTTAGTCTCTAACGTGGCCAACATTTTGCTCGCATCCAATTTATTAGTCATCGCTGAACGGCAAGATTTATAAGCTAAGAATAATAAATAGACCGCACCAACATAACGTAAGCTTTCGAATAGCCAGACATTCGCATACAGCACAGCACCTAAACCAAAGGCAGCCGAACAAGACCAAAATAACGAGCCTGTGAGTATGCCTGATGCTAACGCCAAACCTTGCACTCGCCCCTGATTCATTGACGTAGATGCAATCGCCAATGTCGCAGGCCCAGGACTCGCCATAGCAACAAAAGCACCAATTAATATCAGGACATACTGGATTTCTTGCATGAATCACCTCTCAGTCTTTTAAAGAAACTCAATTTCGGCAATGCCATTTGCCCGACAAACAGACCTAATAAAATCAGCACAGCAGCGATTATCTGATTCGTTTCTATTGGCTCATTGTAAAACCAATAACCACCAAAAATACCAAACACAGGTACCAGTAACGTCATTGGCGCGACACTGGATACTGAGTATTTCATTATCATCTTATTCCAAAACCAGTACCCTAATAGTGTCGTCGGGTAAGCTTGGAACAAAGCGGAAAACAGCGTCCATTGGGTAAATTGATTCGGCAACTCAGTGACGACTTGCGCTCCTTCAAAAATAACCGCTAGTAACAACAAAGGCAAAGGTGCAAACAACATTCCCCAGATATTAAAAGCAAAAATAGCTTTGGTATTCGCGCGTTTTACAATCAAGCCATTAACGCTCCAAAACACCGACGCCATTAATACCAGCACTAAACCTTTTCCAGTCACCGAACCACCTTCGGAGTAGATGATCAAAGCAAGTCCAAGTAAAGCCAATCCAGCGCCAAGCAACTTATTGCGAGTAATGGTTTCGTTTAAACATAACCAACCCACCAGCAAACTACTAACAATACTCATATCCAATAACAAAGAGGCCATTCCTGCCGAAACACCAGCGCCAATCGATAAGGTCGTTAATCCCCAAACGCCGACACCAAAAGACAAGCCATAAGCAATCAAATAGCGCCACGGCACATCTGGCTTCTTAATAAAAAAGATCAAAGGAAACACCGCAAAACTAAATCGCAACGCGGTGAGTACTAAAGGATGAACACTATTCACGCCAAGCTTGATCACACTGAAATTCAATCCCCATAACGCCATCAAGGCAAACAGCAACCCAAAGTCTCGTAGTTTCATTATTCGTTCCTAGTAAATAAAATCTGTTGTAAACAATAACGAAGGCGCTCAATTACACGCGGTGTTTCTATTCGAAACTACCGCCTACCTCACAGAAACACCGCGTGTAACTGAACATAGCTAAGCATTTCCTTCAGAAAGAAGTATCACTAGAAAACCAAAAAGAACACAGATTCAATTTTTGATAAAAATAAGAGTACAATTCAAAGAAAGGAAATACTTTGGGGGAATGTTATGGCGCTTTACGAAACACTTGCTCAGCATTATATCGACGACATACAAGCACAACGACTGCCTGCGGGAAGCCGTTTGCCAGCGCTACGAACCATGGCGAAGCAGCATCAAGTCAGCATGACTACTGCGACTAAAGCCTACGATTACCTTCAACAAACGGGTTGGATTTATGCACAGCCTCAGTCTGGGTACTTCGTTGCCAACCAATTAGAAAGCACCACCTTTCCAAGTCTAAACATCAAAAGTATTGAACAACGGGACCCGAAACGCTTTGCGCCATTAAATGGTTACAATCCTGCCTCGGCGCTTTTTAGCCCGCTTGGCACCTCGATGATTTCGCCAGAATTACAACCTAGCGTCGCACTGCAACGCAGCATTAAACGTGTCACTCAAAGAGCAGGAAAGCATCTCTTTCAATACCCAGAAACACAAGGCGACAAAGGCCTGAGAAGCGCCCTTGCGGAACATTTCCGCCATGACAATCTAGCCTTTTCAGCAGCCGACTTTGTGATCACCAATGGCTGTATTGATGCAGTAAGACTGGCGATAGAAAGCGTTAGCAAAGCGGGCGACACCATTGCCATTAGTTCCCCTTGTTTTAGTGGCTTGCTCGATTTACTAAGTGCCTTATCTCGCAAAGTGATTGAAATCCCTATTAATGAGAAAGGCTTAGATTTAGATCATCTAGAAACCTTGATGCAACAAGGTTTGATAAAAGCCTCTCTGTTTAGCACATCGAACATGAATCCAACTGGAATGACGCTGCCCGTTGAACAAAAACAAGCTCTAGCAACACTTGCCGCGCAATACAAAACACCGATGATAGAAGACGACGTCTATTTCGAATTAAGCCACCAGAAACAACAAACGCTGCCAGCAAAATATTGGGATAAAGAGGGATATGTGATTTGGTGCGGATCTTTTTCAAAAACCTTAGCCGCTGGACTGCGACTTGGTTGGTGTGTTCCGGGTCGATATTTAACGTCTTATATCAATCAACATTCCTTAACCAGCTTTGGTGTGAATGGACTTATACAGTCTTGTATGGCGGAGTTTATCAACACCGGTGAATATCGCTCTCATGTGAATAAAATACGTACGGTTTTGAATCAACACATACATAGTTATCAACAATTTTTAATCAAATACTTGCCCACCAATGCAAAAATCAGTGCCCCACAAGGCGGAATCGTACTTTGGGTACAGATCCCCAGTTTAAATGCTGTACAGCTTGAAAAAGAAGCTAATAAACAGGGCATCGACATACGCAGCGGTGCTTGTTTCAGTACCCACGACTTTTATCACGATTGCTTCCGTATAAACTGCGGTTGGCCGCTCGAAAATACTGGGGATAAACACAGTACTTATCAACAATTGATCAGCTTATGCGACATAATCAACAGTCTGATGAGAGCAGAGACTTAACAAAATTGGAGCGATTGCACATTTACTTCTTTAATCTTAACCTTTAGATCAACAAAAATGCTCTAGACTCTATTTCAGGATAAATAGAAATTCATGCACAAAAGGATTCATCTCTATGTCTTACCATTCCGTAAAACTGATAAAACGTCCTGAATTAGAAATCACCGAAGATATTTTCAATATTGTTACTCAAGACATTCCAACGCCAGCAGAAGGCGAAGTATTGGTAAAACTCTCTCATCTTTCTTTAGATCCAGCCATGCGCGGTTGGATGAGCGCGGATGAAAACAGCTACATTCCGCCGGTAAAATTAGGCGATACCATGCGCGCCAGTGGCATAGGTGAAGTCGTTAAATCCAACAATGAAAGATTCCCAGTTGGCGCTCGTGTTATGGGGCTTATGGGTCTAACTGAATATGCGATCAGTGATGGTAATGGCTTAAACGTCATTCCAAAAGAGCTGCCTGCTGAAGCAATTTTATCCGTCATTGCCCTACCCGGTATTACTGCTTATCACGGTGTGTTTGAAGTGCTTAAACCAGAAGCAGGTCAGACGCTTATCGTCACAGCGGCAGCAGGTTCAGTTGGATCTCTTGTCGGTCAGATGGCTAAAAACCTTGGTTTAACGGTTGTTGGCGTGGCGGGCTCTGATGAGAAATGCCAATGGTTAACAAAAGAACTTGGTTTTGATCATGCGATTAATTACAAAGATACAGACTTTGTCGAACAATTGACGCAAGCGACGCCAAACGGCATCGATCTTTTCTTTGAAAATACGGGTGGTTTGGCACAAGGTCCTATCTTTGAACGCATGAATCCTCATGGTCGCATTGCTGTGTGTGGCCTAATCGCTGACTATCAAAAAGCCGAACCAGCACCAGGGCCAAGTTGGGTTGGCATCATCAAACGCCGCCTATCGATCCAAGGCTTCACCATGCCAGATCATTTCCATCGTATCCCTGAATACGGCCAAGCGCTGGGATCTATGTTATGCAAAGGAGAATTGAAATATCGTACCCACGTTATTGAAGGAATCGAAAACGCAACTAGTGGCATTAACCTGTTATTTGACGGTAAAAATACCGGCAAGCTGATTGTTAAGCTATAAGCTCTCCAGAATAAGATACAGTAGAAAAGTAAAAGGGAATGGTCGAATGACCATTCCCTTTTTAATTTAAATAGATTTAATAAGCTTAATGGCGAGTTATAAATCAAATTGTGACGGAAGCATCACAACATCCCGAATCGTCACATGACGAGGACGCGTAAGCATAAAGATGAGCGCTTCAGCCACATCGCTGGCTTCCATTAAACTACCTTTTGACTTGGCTTCTGCGAGTTTTTCCGCAGGCCAATCAGATAATAAAGAAGTAATAACTGGGCCGGGAGATACCGAGCCAACGCGAATCCCATGCTTGCTGACTTGTCTACGCACCGTTTGCACAAAACAATTCATCGCCCATTTTGATGAGGCATAAACCGGTTCCCAAGGTGTCGGAAAATGACCCGCTAAGGAACTGGTTATTAAAATATCGCCCACACCTCGTTCAATCATATGCGGCAAAACATCACGCACGTTCTTGATGACAACGTTAATATTCAGATTTAGCATTCGGTCTATGGCGTCGTTATCGGCATCAACTAAATCACCACCAACATACAAGCCGGCATTGGCGTGAAAAATATCGATCACTTTGGCTTTTTCTAAAATCCGCGGAACCATCGCCGAGCAAGCGGCAGGATCCAACAAATCTACTGCAAGGGTGATGACTGCATCGCCATGTTTGTCTTGCAAAGCTTGTAATGCTGTCTCATCACGATCCACGATCACGACCCGAGCACCTTCAGCTATCATGCCTTCGACACTAGCAAGACCTATTCCTGATGCGCCACCAGTCACAACGGCGACTTTTCCCATTAATGCTTTAGACATGTTTTATCCTGTATATTGTTATTTATAGAGATAACAACACGCTACCATTCTATAGACTGCAAACTCTGCTACTTTTTTGCCTATAACTGATCTAAATTAGCCTTTAAGCCGTCGTAATACATAGTGACAGAGAATCCAATAAAATTAGTAGAGATTCTCAATAACAAGAGGTTTTCAGTCAAATATTGGCATCAAAATCGTAGATCATTTCGATAGTTCAATTTTTTTGATCATTAACCTCAAAATACTCCGTTACACTATTCTGTTTTTTTTATATATAGTGCCTACATATTAAGTAACACCAACCCAACACTAAGGTAAATCAAAATGACAACATCGTTAATCCAAAAAATCACTAACACAACTTCTGGTATCGCTAGCACAATTTTGCGTATTCCAGTGGGTCTAATCCTAATGGCACATGGCGCGCAAAAATTGTTTGGTGCGTTTGGCGGTTACGGTCTTGAAGGCACTGGTCAGTGGATGGCATCTATTGGTCTAGAACCTGGTTATCTGATGGCTCTTTTAGCAGGTAGTGCAGAATTCTTTGGTGGCTTGGCACTTGTTATCGGTTTGCTTGTTCGTCCAGCTTCTGCAGTCATTGCTTTCACTATGCTAATGGCAATCTTCTCTGTGCATATTTCAAACGGTTTGTTCATGGCAAACAACGGCTATGAATACGCACTAACACTTTTGATTGTTGCCGCTTCTTTAGTATTCAGCGGCGCCGGCTCTTTCTCTGTAGATAAAGCGATTTCTGCTAAAAACTAGCCTAATAATACATTACTTTAAAAGCTTCGATGGTCCGCTATCGAAGCTTTTTCATATACACGCTATCTAAAAACAGCAAAATCGATTCAGGAACAATGTCTTACCTTTATGGTAAAAAAACATCGATGTAATAAAAAATAATAATCAAAAATATAAATAGTTTATTTTATAAACAATACTTCTCTTTAATAGTTTCATGAGGTATGTTTTAGAAAGGTCGAACTAAAAATAATAAACAAAGTGCCTAAAATCGATCTACACTTACGGAAATACAGTCGCCATCTTGTTGATAGAGAACTGATTCATCTTTAAGGAAAATACTGGCACCTAGTTGTTTGACAACGCGGAGGCCATCATGATTGAAAGCTTTTTGAATCAACTTTTACCGAAGATTTATAGTTGCGTACAGCACCCAAATCGATGGATAAGTATTCTTGATGAGCTACGTGAAAAGTTAGAAGTGGAAAGCATTGCTGCTCAAATACACGAACTATCGGACAACTCTAATCCATCTGAAATTTGGCTGATGCGCGACTCCCAGTCGACTATAAATGCAGACTTGCACGATAAATGGGTTAATAATTCTGATAATCCCCGTCTAGATTATGATTTTAGCGAATACCCAGCCATAATCCGCGATGAAGAGCTCTTCTCTGACTCCTGTCCACGATATATTGATTTCCAAGAGCGGCTCGCGAAGGCAGGATTAGGATTGGCGATTTCCCTAGAAATGAAAATTTCTCCTAATCGCTATCTCAACTTAATTGCTCACCGTAAACACGGTGATTTGCGCCTCTTTGACCACAACTGCGAATCATTACTTCAGCAACTTGCACCTCATATACAACAAACCATTCTTTTGTATGATCAATTTCAGGCGCTATCGAGCAGCAATACTATTATTAAACAAATCACAGATAAATTAACCACAGGGATCATGCTAATAAATCAGTATGGCAAAGTTAGCTGGTTTAATAGCAGTGCAGCTTCCATAATATCGGAATCAGATTACCTAGAATTGATAGATAACGAATTGCGCTTTGAACACAAGGCAGACAGAAACATTTTCATACAGCTATTGCGCCAAACACAATCGCCTACAGGAATAACATCTCACCCTCTTGCTAGAATTGGGGAGCATCAAACTAGTCCAATACAGTTGCTACTTACCCCTATTTTGTCTTCTATATCAGTCGGCCTGATACAATCCAAACAGCCTCTCACTTTTGCCCTATTTTTATCCAATAGCCATAATGAAGTGATACTTTCAGAGCAGAATATTGGTCGCTTATTCAGCCTTACACCTGCAGAAGTAAAACTAGCGAGCGCTTTAGCAAATGGTTTTTCGTTGACGGAATACGCTATAGAAAAAGGCATAACCGTTGGCACCGCACGAATCCAACTAAAAAGTATTTTTTCAAAAATGGGAGTCACCCGCCAACCAGAACTAGTAAAAATACTGTGGTCTTCAATACTTCCCCATGTAAGCCAACTAGAAAATACGCCTTTCTCACAAAAAATAAGCTAATGATAGTTTGGTCTATCCTATTTGGGATATGACAAGCTGAAGCGAACTGAGCATTATTTGTTTTATAGACAAACAATTGTCTAGTTAAACTTTAATCAAAATGAGAGAGAGACAGACATGCAAACAAAAATAAAAAACATGCAATGTTTTATGGGCGCAAGCTTACTATCTTCAATCGTTCTACTCCCAATAGCTGCACACGCAGCATCAGAAGTAGACCCAATAGTTGCGGGAATTGGTCCAGTATCTGAAGTTCCTATTGCCATCCAAAACTTACGCTGGGCAATGCTCGATGGCGATGTTAATACGCTAACATTTCGCTCAATGGATACGTTATTCACAACCCGCCAAGTTGGTCATTCAGGAAACGTCACCCCATTTGTTCACAATGATAAGCCACTAGATTTTACCTACGAGTATGAAGGTAACAACTATACACCAGAGCAATTCTTAGACAGAACCTATACCAATGCGATGATCATTATTAAAGACGACAAAGTCGTCTATGAAAACTATCGCAACAACAGCAACCAAGATACGCACTTCATGGCTTGGTCAATGACCAAATCTATGGTTTCTATCTTGGTTGGTGTTGCCCTTGAAGAAGGTCGTATTAAATCATTAGACGACGATATCACCACTTACCTACCTGAATTATCTGAAGGTGCCTATAAAGGCGTGACTATTCGTCAAATACTTGCCATGAAATCCGGTGTCGATTACGAAGAGCGTTATGACTTTGCCAATCCAGGCATAGCAGCTAAGAACCATATTTTGGCTTTAGTTAAAAACGTAGCGCGCTTTGTTGAGCCAGCAAAAACCATCAAGCGCCTTCATAAACCAGGTACTTTCTTAGCCTATAAAACCATCGATACGGCAGTGTTAGGCTTGTTGCTTGAACGTGTCAGCGATGGCAGTAATGTGGCCTCTTACATGCAGCAACATTTATGGGAGCCAATAGGTGCTGAATCAAATGGCTTCTTCATCATGGATGGACAGCCAGGTGTTGGACGAGAATTCACTGGCGCAGGCTTCAATGCAACCGTTCGTGATTTTGCTCGTGTGGGTCAAATGATGCTGCATAACGGCAAGATCAACGGCAAACAAATTGTTTCACCAGAATGGGTTAAATTATCAACAGCCCCGGTAGATAAAGAAGACCCTAAATTAGGTGGATACGGCTACCAATGGTGGACCATGCCAAATACAAATGCTTATTCAGCAATCGGCTTACAAGGTCAGTTCATTTACGTGAACCAAGATGAAAATACTGTCATTGTCAAAACGAGCTATTTCCCTCAAGACCAAATGGATGCAGCAGAAGTTGAAACACTAAACTTCTTTGATAAAGCAGCTAAATGGAAACCTGCTAATTAAACTGCATTTTTGATAGGCCTCCCTTTTATTAAGAAGTTATGATGAGAAACACTTCCTCATAGCTTCTTAATTTTTTAATTAGCTTTTCCTACCAAGCACCTTAAATTTTCATTTCATAACTACTCTTAAACCATTCAGACCAACCAAAAGCCTAAGCATAACCTATTTCAGGACGGGACAGCGAAGCAAAAAAAGCCCCCGATAGTTTCCTATCGGGGGCTTTCATATTAATTATGCAAATTCAGGAATTACTTTCCTGTTGCGCGAGAAACGTAGTCGCCAGTACGAGTATCAACACGAAGAACTTCACCGATGTTGATAAACAGTGGTACACGAACCATAGCGCCAGTTACCAAGAAAGCAGGCTTAGAACCGCCGTTAGCCGTATCGCCTTTTACACCTGGATCCGTTTCTTTTACTTCAAGTTCGATGAAGTTAGGCGCAGCAACCGCCAATGGCGCACCGTTGTATAGAGTTACAACGTATTTTTCTTGCTCTTTCAGCCACTTAATCGTGTCGCCTACTGCTGTTTCATCTGCTGCGTGTTGTTCAAAAGAACCATCTACAGCCATGAAGTGCCAGAACTCGCCATCGGTGTACAAGTACTCCATATCGGTGTCCATTACGTCAGCTGTTTCTAGCGTATCACCAGATTTAAAAGTACGCTCCCAAACACGACCAGTTTTTAGGTTACGCAGCTTGATGCGGTTAAAGGCTTGGCCTTTACCTGGTTTGACGTGTTCGTTATCGATAATCGCACATGGATCGCCGTCGACCATTACTTTAGAACCGCTGCGCATTTCGCTGGTAGAAATATTAGCCATACATCCTCACAGTATATTTTTAGAGAAAAGGCTCTGACTGGCGTATCATGTCAGTCCCAAGATCTCTGCAAACTTCTTTTTATGTCATTTAGAACCGTTAAATAGACAAGTAAAAAGAGCGTTTGCAAAGATCTCTGAGAGCCACTGGCCGAGTAGGCCAAAATAAGTTGGCGCAATCATAACCCAAATGAACACAATTTTGCAGATATTTGACGTGATCCCTATTCAAACAAAGAACAATTTAAGCTGGTCGCAGCACCTGTCGCAGGCCCTAACCTCCTTACCAGAACTGGTTGAGCACTTAGGTCTGCCAAAAAGTCTTGCTCAACAAGGCATAGAAGCACATCAGAGCTTCAAATTACTGGTGCCGCGACCTTATTTGTCGCGCATTGAATATGGCAACCCTAACGATCCTCTGCTGCTGCAAATTCTGCCTAGTACAGCTGAAATGCAAAAAGTCGTGGGTTACACAAAAGACCCATTAGAAGAAGCCGAACACAATCCACAAAAAGCCATAGTGCATAAATACAAACGTCGTTTGTTGGTTATTACCACTGGCACTTGCGCAGTAAACTGTCGTTACTGTTTCCGTCGTCATTTTCCTTACGGTGACAATCAACTAGCGCAAGCGGAGTGGGACTCGGTAATCGACTATTTAAAAGCCCATCCTCAAATCAACGAAGTGATCTTAAGTGGCGGTGATCCTTTGATGATGAAAGACGCTTTACTCGCCGATAAAGTCCGCAAGCTTGATGCGTTGCCACAAATAAAACGCCTACGCATTCACTCGCGTTTGCCCGTGGTGATTCCATCTCGCGTTTGCGATGACATGCTAGCGTGGATCAAAGCAAGTCGTCTCGACATCGTGATGGTGTGGCATATTAATCATGCCAATGAAATGGACGAAGAGCTCGCTCAGGCAGCCTATAAGCTGAAAAGAACGGGCGTTACCTTGCTCAATCAAGGTGTTCTATTAAAAGGCGTCAACGATTCGGTAGAAGCTCAAGTCAATTTGAGCGAAGCTGTATTCGATGCTGGGATTTTGCCTTACTACATGTTCACGTTAGATCCAGTCGAAGGCGCGGCGCACTTTGATATTTCAATCGAAGATGCTCAACGCTTGATGGGGAAAGTGGCTGCCGAGCTGCCAGGTTATTTAGTCCCAAGGCTAGCCAAGGAGATCCCTGGCAAACCAGCGAAAAGCGTGTTTGCACCGATTTTCAATGAACTCGATAAGTAGCTTCTCGCCTTGTCATTCGTTTTATTTAGCGTTACCTGAGCAACGCAATACGACCGACTTTTACTTGCTGACGTCGAATACTAACGTTCGGCGCTAGCTGGTATAAGTCGCCATTTCGACCGATTAACTGATCCGGCACATGGCTGAGTTTCGCCACGTCAGCGTTAGCATCCAAATGTTTCGGCTCGCCATGAACTGGAATCGCCAATTGCGGCTGCACCCAAGTATAAAGCTGTTTGAGTTCTTCGCGGCAAGGATGGCCACTCACATGAATGGTCAAGTCGGTTTCATGAGCTTGCAAGGTGCGGATTTTCCGACCTTTAAATTGCTCGGCTAATCTGTCTATGGCCTGCTCATTGCCGGGAATGCGCATGGAACTAAAAATTACCAAATCGTCGGCTTCTAGACTCAAATCAAAACAATTATTGGCGGCCAATCGGTTCAAGGTCGCCCTTGGTTCCCCTTGGCTTCCTGTGACCACAGCCAATACTTCTTCTCTTGGTAAATAGCCGAGATGCGTAGCGTCGATAATCGGTAAATCATCCGGCCAATGGCCTGTCACCCGTGCAGCACTAACCATATTTGTCAGCGACCTTCCAATCAAGGCAAGGTATCTACCTGTTGCTTTTGCGACTTGCCCCAATGCCACTAAACGCGCGACATTGCTGCTGAAACAACCCACCACAACACGATTCTTTTCTGCCTCAATGGTTTTTAATAATCCCAGATAACAATCGCTTTCAGACGGCGAAAAACCGTCTTTTAGCGCGTTGGTTGAATCACACACCATGGCGAGAATGTTTTCTTTGGCTAACGCCTTAAACGCTGATGAAGAAAACGCATCACCCAAAATTGGCTTTTTATCGATTTTCCAATCACCTGTATGAAAGACACGACCAGCAGGCGTGTCGATGGTCATCGCATAAGGTTCTGGAACCGAGTGAGTCAATCCCAACCATTTGACATTAAACACGCCAATCTTTTTGGTTTCGTTTTCTTTCACTTCGATAATCGGCACTTGATCGGTTAAGCCTACTTGAACCAACTTACGACGCAAAACTTCTGCAGTAAAAGCCGTGGTGTAAACCGGACATTTGAAACGTCGCCACAAAAAAGGCAAAGCCCCCACATGATCTTCATGGGCGTGAGTAATGACGATGCCGGCTAAACGTTCTTTTTGTTCGGCAATAAAACTAGGATCAGCGCAAACGATTTCGGAGGTACGCAGGTCATCAGGCGTCAATGGCTCGTTAAAGGAAACGCCGCAATCGACCATCAACCATTGCCCGTCATGGCCATAAAGGTTCATGTTCATACCGATCTCGCCGGTGCCGCCTAAAGGCAAAAACCATAAGTCGTCTTGCGAGGGAATCAAAGATGAAATAACGCGCTCCTTGTAAATACAGACTGGATATTAGTCAATTATCTCTATGGTACGCATTTTTCGTGAATATCCCAGCGTGCTCGTAACGATTGGATAAAAGAAGCCCAAAATAAAAAACCTCTTTCTATTTTTGAGGTAAAAAGAGGTTTTCTCGAGATAAAAAAATAAGAACTATGAAGTAGTAAAGAGCTGTGCACGGCCTCATGATCGAAGACTAGCAGCAGTCGTGCAAAGGTATCTATAGAACTTCGTCACCATTCGCTATCACAGTATCACGCACAATTTGAGTGTATTCCACGGCTTCTTTAATAATCGCAGCTTCATCTACGGTGAGTATTTTCTTGTCTTCCATAAGGATTTTGCCGTCAACTATACTGTGTCGAACATCGCTAGGATAAGCAGAATAAACCAAGGCAGAGTAAGGATTATACATAGGTACCATATGCGGAGCCTTGGTATCCACGACGATAATATCTGCTAATTTTCCAACTTCTAATGAACCAACACGATCTTCCATATGCAGCGCTTTTGCTGCACCCATGGTTGCCATATCAATGACTTTAATAGGTGGCATAGCCGCACGATCTTGGTTAACCAATTTATGGACTTTAGCTACCTGCCCAAACTCAGCAATAGTACTTAGATTATTGCCAGACATTGGGCCATCAGTCCCTAAGCCAATTCTCACGCCTTCGTCATACATTTTTAGAGCAGGCGAAACACCTTTCGCCGACTTGATATTTGCGCTCATGTTATGCGCCACGCCCATGCCACTTTCTTTAACAAGCTCAATATCATGATCGTCTACTAGAATCATATGAGCGCCAACTAAGTGATCATTCAAAGCACCAATATCATGCATATATTGAACAGGGCTTTTACCGTCAGCTCGCTCGGCAATTTTTTCTTGCTCGGTGTGAGATTCGGCTAAATGGATCAGCACCGGCACGTTTTTCTCTTTGGATAATTCAGCTACTCGCTGCAACACTTCAGTGGTGTTTGTATAAGGAGCATGAGGCGCAAACGCTGGTGTAATGCGCGGATGGTCTTTGTATTCTTCAATGAATCTTAACGCGTAGTTAATACCTTCTTCGGCGTTTTTAGCGTCTGCGACCGGAAATTTAATCACAGTCTCACCAAGCACAGCACGCATGCCGATTTGATCAACGGTTTTGGCGACTTCATCTTCAAAATAATACATATCGGCGTAGGTAGTAACACCGCCACGCAACATCTCGACATTGCCAAGATTAGCGCCAATACGCACCATATCACGGGTAATTAGCTTGTTTTCCAGAGGGAAAATATAACGATGCAAACGGTCTGGCACATCATCTGCTAAAGAACGTAAAACCGTCATAGATACGTGGGTATGAGTATTTATTAAGCCTGGCATTACGATATCGCCCTGCACATCCAACACTTTTTTCGCATCAAATTGAGCTGCTAATGACGCATCACCTACAGCGAAAATTTTATTTCCTTTAATCGCAACAACACCATGGTGATAGAGCGTTTTACTGTTATCCATAGTCAAAACGGTAGCGTCTTTGATCAACAAATCAACAGACTCGGCGCTCCATGATGGCGCTGAAAAAGTCGTCGTTGCTAATACTGCCAATAAGACACTTTTTTTAAACTGCATTCGATTGTCCTTTATTAGATAATGTTCCGAATAGGTCGCTTTTTGACAGCGACATTGCTTAATAATACCTGCATGTTTTATTCCAACACAGAAACATGTTTAAAATTTAGGATTTAAAATTGAACATCTCAACTAAGCTTCAAAACGGTCTTGGCAAAGCCATCACCTACTTTATTTTACTGTCTTGCATGGCAATTTTTATCATCTATCTTGTTCAGCGTTTTGGGACTCAATATGCCGAAGACAAAATTCAAGAACAGCTTAATCAATCTGGTTTAGCGCCTTTTGTCCATTATGAAAGCATTCACCTTGATCCATTCACTCTAACGCCCTCCCTGGAAAATGTCAGCTTTGGCAATGAGAATGCTCCATGGCTTCGCTTCGCTAGAATTTCTTTCAATAGTTACCCAATCAAATACCCTGATTTAGATGTGGATTTTTGGATTCAAGAAAGCCCAATCGACAGCTTATCTCGTGATACACGACACCTAATGCGTGCAGGTGGAATTGAAACCTTACTTGGTAAAGGCTCTTTTACTTCCAAGATTGAGGGTGAAAAAGTCTCGTCTCAATTCAAACTAGACATAAAGGGTATTGGCAAGCTAGATCTGTCTTCTAAAATCAACGTATTGGATCATGGCATCGTCATGTCTGATCTACGTTCTGACGTACTAGCATCGTTTGCATTAGGCCAGCCTGAAGCGCTACCCATCATCTATGGTGACGCCATTGAATTGCATTCTTTAGAGGTGAAATACGAAGAATCAGGATTAATCACTCATCTGTTTCCTCAATCGGCTGTTTTGCGAGATTCACCAGAAAATCAGTCGAACAGTCTGAGATACGCAAGCCAAGCATTGGGGCTTGCACCAGCAGATTCGGAAGAAGCGAAACACGTTGCCGAAACATTATTAACGTTTTTAATGCAGCCTGAAAAACTGAGCCTAACTATGCAACCTTCTTCGGCTCTCAGTCTAAAAGAGCTAGTGTTAATGGCAAACAAAGGTACGCTTTATAAAGACAGTAAAATGACGTTACTGAACAATTAGCAAGGCGCTACTATATTAACAAGACTCTATTTTACAGCCCAAGTGTCTCCACGCATGGGCTGTAAAAACCATCAAAAATCTAAAAAGGATTAAACATTTCCCGATAAGACTGATTAGAAGTTGCTCTGGCAATACCTTTCACCATCCTAAAAATCGACCAAATCCAAACACAAAACAACAAAATATAGCCGATAAAAAATAACGTCAGTATCACGCCAATAACGCTCCAAAAGATCCCCCACCAAAAAGTACCAATAATATTAGCGTAGTGATCTTCAAAAAAAGTGCCACGGGCCTCATCTGCTTTTACCATGGCCCAAATGGCACCGATAAACCAAAAGACACCCGTGAATATGCCTAACAACATAAAAACATAGGCAATCACCATATTACTTTTTGCGTTTTCCTCTCGTGGCGTTAACGGTCTAAGACGGTTATCTGGTTCAAATCCGGACATATATAAACACTCCGTTATCCAATAAAAATTTGTCTAATAAGCATAATGGGGATGCTTTTAAAATTATCGCCCTCTTCTTATCCAGTTTTATGATTTCTTTTCAATACGAATACTTGTAACGTGTTCTTTCCCCACTCTGTTTTTCACTCATACTGCCTAGGAATACCATGACAAATGTGACGATTTTAGTCGATGTTCAAAATGTCTATTACACCACGAGACAAGCGTTTGGACGCTCTTTCGACTACAACACTTTTTGGCAACAAGCGACTGAAGGTCGAAATGTCGTAAAGGCCATCGCTTACGCCATAGACAGAGGCGATGAGAAACAACGACAGTTTCAAAATATCCTACGAGCGATTGGCTTTGAAGTGAAATTGAAACCCTTCATTCAACGCTCGGATGGCTCAGCAAAAGGCGACTGGGATGTGGGTATTGCTATCGATGGCATAGAGCATGGTAAAGATAGCGATGTCCTTGTTTTGCTTTCTGGCGATGGCGACTTCGATATTCTCGCTAAAACACTCAGGGAAAAATACCAAACTAAAGTAGAAGTCTATGGCGTTGAATCCTTAACTGCACAGTCATTAATCAATGCTGCCGATTCTTTTACCGCCATCGGTAACAAATTGTTACTTAAATAGATCAAACTAGTCTATATTTTTAAGAGAGAATATGTCCCCTTAAGAATCCTTACTGATTATTTTATATACAGAAAGTGACGAAATGACGACTCAAACAAACTTCTTATTATTGGAAACAAGAGACACCCTGCATAAGTGGCTGAGCCTAGTCACGGGTGTCATCATGATCTTTTACTGCTTTCTTAATGTCGTCATCTTAAACCAAATTACCATTGGCATTATTGATGCTGTTTTTGGCCTAATGAATTTGTATTTTTTTAGAGCGGCTCAGCTAGAAAAAGCAAAAAAATGGCATACCTACATGCTAACTTTCTCAATCACAGCTGCTGTCATTTATGCTTTTTATTTTGCAGATCTAAGAGCTGGCTCTATTTACTGGTTTCTTGTCTTACCACCGCTATATTGCCTACTTGCAGGTCCAAAACTTGGACTTTTCTATACTATTCTCTTGTCCATACCAGCTCTTGCTATTTTATTCATTAAATCCGATACAGAGAGTTTCATCCCCTATCGATCTGTTCTTAACTTCGTATTAGCCTACTTTTTGTCCTACGCCATTTGCTATTTATATGAAACTCAATATGCAAAAAGCAGCCTACTCCTAGAAAAAATGGCCTTCCAAGACCCACTAACGGGTGCGCAAAATCGTCACGCGTTAAGACTTTTTTTTGATCACTTCAATAAAGCAGCGGTAGACCCTTTTCAGGAAAAAGAGCAAGAAGAAACCCGCCTGCTGATTATAGATATCGATCATTTTAAAAGCGTCAATGATGAGTTTGGGCATGATGTTGGCGATTCAGTACTAATTGAAATGACTGAACTACTACACTATTGTATAAACAATGATCATGTATATCGTATTGGCGGAGAAGAGTTTCTTATTGTCTTAAATGATTACACCCAAACTCAAGCATTTGATTTTGCGGAAACTATTCGCAAAACGGTAGAAAACTCTATTTTTAGAACTCATCAACAAAACATCAAAATCACCGTGAGCATTGGCATAGCACAACTCAACAAAGGGCAATCTTTTAGAGAGTTTTTACGCGTCGCTGATAAAAACCTATACACAGCTAAAAACGAAGGACGCAACTTAGTACATTATGGATCGATAAATGTTACCGAGGCGGTTTAAGAACACACCTTATAACTGACCATTATTTACTTCCATTGCTCTTAAGTTGAATCATCAATGAGTACACGTCGTTACCCACATTCCTCTGTGTCACCAGAAGAATTCCACAAATGGCTCAGCACGTTAATTTGTGTTTTGAATAGCGTCTACTTTGTGCTCAATATGATCACATTGCAGAAACTTGGGCTTGGCACGATGCAGCTCGCTGTCGCTACCTTTGCTGGCTTTTGTCTTTATAAGTCATCCAATGGTCTTTATCGACCTTGGCACAGCTACACTCTTCTCATCTCCTTAACCATAAATATTCTTCTGTCGATTGCGGTCATGGACCTTGTAGCCGGAGCAACCTATTGGGGATTAGCTTTACCTTTTTGGTACTACAGTTTATTTGGCTTGAGAAAAGGTTTCATTTTTAGCGCCATTATTGTGCTATCAGCTGCGATGGTTATATTCTTTCGTACTGACACTCAAGTCTTCATGCCTTATAGAACGATATTCAACTTTACTCTAGTGTATTGCTCTATTTGGCTCGTTTGTCATATTTACGAAGTGCAACGCCAAAAAACCAGTGAGTTCCTCCACTCACTTGCCTTACAAGACGATTTAACCAACCTTAAAAATCGTCATGCTTTAAAAGCTGATTTCCAAGCTTTCCAACATAGTTTTGAAAGTATGCACATGCTTATCATTGATATTGATCACTTCAAAAATATCAATGATAAATACGGTCATGATATTGGTGACTCTGTACTTATAAAGGTTGCCGATGCCTTGATGCAATCTATTCACGCCAAAGAAATATACCGTTTAGGCGGAGAAGAGTTCGTCATTCTATTCAAGAATATCAGTGATAAGGAAGCGTTTAGACAAGCGGAAAAAGTCAGAAAGGCGGTAGAACTAGGGATATTCTTCAGTCATAACGAACCAATCAAATTAACTGTGAGTATTGGGATTAGCTCATTACGGCCGGAGCATGAATTTACCGATTTCCTTCGCGCTGCCGATCAAAAACTCTACCAAGCAAAACGTGAGGGCAGAAATAGAGTCTGCGCTTAGCTGCTAAAAGTTTCCAAAAACAACGCTTCAACCTTTTCTCTGGCCCAAGGGGTTTTACGCAGAAATTTCAAGCTAGACTTCACTGAAGGATCACTTTTAAAACAATTAATATTGATACGAATCGACAACTCCTCCCAACCGTAATGCTCCATCAGATCCGTGACAACCTTCTCTAGTTTCACACCATGCAAGGGGTTATTAACTTGTGTTCCGACCATGTTTGTTTATTCCTATGACTCAATTAGCTATTTAGCCGAAAGTATACAGCAAGCCGAAAAAAGCCGCTTAAAGATATTGCGGCTAATTCCAGCTTCGTGCTGGTCTCGCTTCTAATAACTAATCAGTTAATGGAACCCAAAGGCCATTATTTTGGCTCGAATAAACGGTAGCTGTGATAAATCGCATTCCATGTAACCCCGTTGCCAGTGTTGGTAAATTAGGATTCGTGGTTGATGTGAGAAGTTGCTCGGCAAACTCGCGATATAAATTCGCAAACGCCTCTAAATAACCTTCAGGATGACCAGACGGAATACGAGAAACCAATGTGGCCGCCTCGCTCAAATAGCTATTGCCTCGACGAAGGCGTTGGCTTGGTTCACCTAACACAGAATAAATCAGCTCATTAGGTGATTCCTGATGCCACTCGATGCCGGCTTTATCGCCATAAATCCGCAACGACAAGGCATTCTCATTGCCAGGAGCCACTTGGCTCGCCCACAAATGACCTTTAGCTCCGTTTTCATAGCGCAACAGAATATTCGCGTCATCGTCCAAAGCTCGCCCTTCAACCCAGCTGGATAAATCCGCCAAAACTTCTTTACCCTGGGTGTTACCTACAAAACACGCCAATTGATAAGCATGACTGCCGATGTCACCAACACAGCCTGCCAAACCAGCTTGAGCAGGGTCCGAACGCCAAACCGCTTGTTTGTTGCCGGTTTGCTCTAACGACTGTGTTAACCAATCCTGCACGTATTCCACTTGTATAGAACGAATTTCACCCAACTTACCCTCTTTCACCATGGCACGCGCTTCGCGTACCATAGGATAAGCAGAATAGTTATGGGTTAATAAAAACTGCGCTTGGCTATCTTCAGCAGCCTGATAAAGTGCTTTTGCTTGCTCCAGAGTTGCTGTCAGTGGCTTATCACAAATCACATGAATACCGCGTTTCAAAAACGCCATCGCCACTGGTGCATGCAAATGGTTGGGGGTCACTATGGACACCACTTCGATGCCATCTTCTCGCTCACTTTCCTGACGCGCCATTTCTTCAAAGTCCACATAAGATCGAGCCAATCCTAACACCTTAGCGGATCGTTCGACTTTCTCCTGTTGACTTGATAAGGCTCCTGACACCAGCTCATAATGGTCATCAAGACGCGCTGCAAAACGATGAACCTCACCTATAAAAGCACCTTCGCCACCACCTACCATACCAAGACGCAAACGGCGTTTGCTTGCTTCAGCCATAATATTACTCCAACCCCAACATACGACGATTCGCCAGCGCATCCACTCCGCTGTCGGCAAAGTCATCAAAGGCTTTATCCGTCACGCGGATAATAAAGTCTTGGATATGCTGTGCGCCTTCACGGGCTCCGTCTTCTGGGTGTTTCAAACAACATTCCCATTCCAGCACCGCCCAGCCGGCAAAATCATAGGCGGTGAGCTTGGAGAAAATGCCTTTAAAATCTACCTGGCCATCACCAATAGAACGAAAACGCCCAGGGCGATCTACCCAGTTTTGGAAACCACCATAAACACCACATTTTCCATCTAAATTGAGTTCTGCATCTTTCACATGGAACATTTTGATGCGCTCATGATAATGATCGATAAAGGCTAAATAATCCAAATGCTGTAACACGAAGTGGCTCGGATCATAAAGAATGTTCGCTCGCGGATGATGATCTACTTCGGCAAGAAAACGCTCGAAGGTTACCCCATCATGCAGATCTTCACCTGGATGGATTTCATAACATAAATCGACACCTGCTTGGTCAAAAGCATCGAGAATCGGCTTCCAACGGCGACCAAGCTCAGCAAAAGCTTCTTCTACTAAACCAGCTGGACGTTGCGGCCAAGGATAAAAATACGGCCACGCGAGCGCACCGGAGAAAGTAGCGTGAGCATTTAGACCAAGACGCTGCGAAGCTTTGGCGGCCATTTTAAGCTGTTCCACCGCCCAGGCTTGGCGAGCTTTTGGGTTCCCCCTTACACTTGGATCGGCAAAGCCATCAAACGCCTCATCATAGGCTGGATGCACCGCCACCAGCTGACCTTGTAAATGCGTGGATAATTCCGATATCACCACTCCATGCTTTGCCGCCGTAGCGATTAGCTCGTCACAATAGTCTTGGCTGTTTGCGGCGCGTTCGAGATCCATCAAGCGCTTATCCCAGGTGGGAACTTGTACGCCTTTGTACCCCAATGAGGCAACCCAACCACAAATCCCGTCGAAACTATTGAAAGGCGCTTCATCCCCCACAAATTGGGCAAGAAAAATCGCAGGGCCTTTTATCGTTTTCATAATGTCCTCCTAAAAACAAGCAGCAAGTAAGGCTTTAGCAGCCTCAGGATCAAGTGCGCGAGGACGATCACAATGGGTAGTCATTTTGATGGATTGTCCACTCTCTCCTGACGCCAAAATTGCCGTCATGACCTCCACGCCATGCAATGCTCGGTCAAGTGAGCACATATGATCGCGCCCCATGTGAATCGCCATTCCCATTTCCGCTAAACCTGCGGCACGATAATTAGCCTTGGCCTGCTCGCCATGGATTTGATTTGGCACGCCAAACGGATGATCCCAGAGTTTCAAGGGCATCTCACGACCCTCTTGAATCAGAGATACTTTTCCGCCAAAAAAGTTAGGGTCAGGCAAATACATAGAGCCCTTACTACCATATAACTCCATATGGGAATGCTGATGGGCTTGCACATCCCAACTTGCACCCAGCGTAATCATTGCCCCATTTTTAAAGCTCAAAATGGCATGAATTGTCGTTGGAGTTTCTACGTCTATCATGTCACCAGATCTTGGCTGGCTAGTAATTTTACGTTGCTTACGAGGAATCGATGTTTTGGCAATCACAGACTCCACAGGTCCTAATAGTTGAATCAAGTTAGCAATGTAATATGGTCCCAAATCAAGAATCGGACCGCCGCCAGCCTTAAAGAAAAAGTCCGGATTAGGGTGCCAGCTCTCCATTCCAGCACTCATTACATGACACGTACCTGAATACACCTCACCTATTTCACCTTGATCCAATAAGTGTCGAGCAAATTGATGAGATCCCCCCATAAAAGTATCTGGTGCACTACCTACCTTTAGCCCCTTCTCTAGTGAAAGCGCTTTCATTTTTAAGCCTTCTTCAAGACTCAAAACCAAAGGTTTTTCTGAATAAACATGCTTACCTGCTTCAAGTGCCTTCATGCTCACTGCATAATGCGCAGCAGGAATCGTCAAATTAACAATAATATCAATATCTTGAGAAGCCAATAATGCTTCAACACTACGTGCTTCAACACCGTACTTTTGCGCCTTCGTTGCTGCTAACTCAGCGTTTAAATCAGCACAAGCTACAATCTTAAAACCACAGAATTGCGGAGCTAAAGAAAAATAACTGTCCGAAATATTGCCGCAGCCAATCAGCCCAACCTTCAAAATGGTTTTCATACTGTCGCTCCTTTTAGTAAGGCTTTTGCTCCTGTTAACGCACGATTAGCGAAACGAGATAAATCATTCGGATTATCATGCTCCATTACAAAAGCACTAGCTGGTGTTGAACGCACAACAGGCCACCATTCACGCCAAGGCAATGTTCCGTGAGTAAAGTCCGCCCAACCATCTTCATCTTGGCATTCCCCTTCTGGCGCGATGTCTTTTAAATGTACAGCACAAATACGGTCACGATACTTAGTTAGCCATTCAATCGGGTCTTGTCCGCCTTTGACCACCCAAGACACATCCATCTCCCATTTAATATTCGGGCCGCCTTCTAGAATCTGCGTCATGGGCAAAGAACCATCGGCTAAAGCCTCAAATTCAAAGTTGTGGTTATGCCAACCAAATTCAAAACCAGCATTGATGGTTTTTTCTCTAATGGCTTCTAGCCGCTGTCCCAACTCAAACCAACCTTGCGCATTGTCAGGACGTTGATCTGGCAAAATATAAGGACAAATAATGGTGTGCATATTCAGGGTTTTAGCGATATACAAAGCCTGCTGAATATTGTTTTCCAACATGGTTAAATCAAAATGCCCAGTTGGCATAGTTAATTGATGTTTTTCTAATAAGCTTTTTAATTCATCCAATTGACCATACAAACCACCATAGCCTTCCACTTGCTGATAACCAGCTTGGTGTAAAAGAGCAAAAACCTCATCGAGAGATTTAGTATTACGGGCACTATAAAGCTGAAATGAAAATTCGTTCATATCGTTTCCTTTTTATTTTTATTGCCAGGACTGTTGGCTTAAAGCCGCACTTCGCTTTGCTTCGAAAAGAGATGAGCTTTTTTGGGATCAAGATAAATATCGACTTCCTCATCCCATCTAAGCTGATGGTCTCCATGAACTTTTACTGACCATTTACGGCCCATAAAATCAAACCAAACAATGGTTTCATCGCCCATTGGTTCAATAATATCGATACTGACTGATGCCAATTTCACATAACCATCACGAGGTTCAAGAGCCAAATGTTCTGGCCGAATTCCTAAGTAAGCAGACGTATCATGATCCCCTTGATTGATAAATTCGTAGCCCATTAAATTGACGCGATAATCATGATAAACAAAGTTTTCACCAACAATACGGCCTTCTAAAAGGTTCATACTCGGCGAACCAATAAATTGCGCGACAAAAAGATTACACGGCTTATGGTAAATATCCGCTGGAGAACTAAGCTGCTGGATTTCGCCGTCTTTCATGATGGCAATTCGATCTGCCAAAGTAAGCGCTTCTACCTGATCGTGAGTCACATACACCATGGTATTTTTAAGCTTTTGATGCAGGCGTTTTATTTCTACCCGCAAATCCGCTCGCAACTTAGCATCCAAATTAGACAAAGGCTCATCGAATAAGAAAACCTCCACATCTCGCACTAACGCTCGACCTATCGCCACCCGTTGGCGCTGACCACCAGACAGTTCTGATGGTTTACGATCTAATAATGGCTCGATCTGCAGAATTTTCGCCGCACGATCCACTCGTTCACGAATCTCATCTTTTGCCATGCCTTTCACCTTTAAGCCAAAAGACAAATTCTTTTCCACTGTCATCTGTGGGTACAAAGCATAAGACTGAAAAACCATGCCAATACCACGGTCCTTGGGCTCTTCCCATGTCACATTGCGCTCGTTAATCCAAATCTGCCCAGCCGTAATATCCAACAAGCCAGCAATACAATTGAGCAAAGTAGATTTACCGCAGCCAGATGACCCAAGCAGAACCAAAAACTCGCCCTTTTTAATATCAAGATTAAGCTGCTTCAAAACATGCGCGTCTTGATACTTAAGATCCAACTCTTTAATAGATATACTGTTCATCGCCTTACCCCTTCACCGCGCCAGCCGCTATGCCACGCACAAAATATTTGCCAGACAACAAATAAATAGCCAGCGGTACTAACGCTGTAAGAATCGTCGCCGCCATATTCACGTTGTATTCACGTACGCCAAATGTCGTGGCCACAATATTGTTTAATTGCACTGTCATTGGCAGGTTCTCTCGACCGGCAAAAATCAGCCCCAATAAGTAATCATTCCAAATTCCCGTGGTCTGTAAAATCACCGCGACAACCGTTACAGGAATAGATAGCGGCATCATGATTTGAAAAAAAATCTGCCAAAAATTCGCACCATCCACTCGTGCTGCTTTAAACAATTCATCGGGTAACGATGAAAAATAATTGCGGAATAACAAAGTCATAATGGGCATACCAAAAATAGTGTGAATCAAAATAATCCCCGTTAAAGAGCCATAAAGACCAACCTCGCGAAGGAAAATAATCAGCGGAAAGATCACTACTTGAAAAGGCACAAAGGCGCCAAACAGTAAAAGACCAAACAATAAATTTGAGCCTTTAAAACGCCAGAATGACAAAGCATAACCATTGATCGAACCGAGGATGATAGATATCGCCACACTTGGAATCGTAATCTTTACCGAGTTCCAGAAACCCGTTTGTATGCCATTACACTCCACCCCAGAGCAGGCCTCACCCCACGCTTTTACCCAGGCGGCAAAACTTGGGTCGCCAGGTAACGAAAAAAGCTCCCCTAAGCGAATCTCAGGCATACCTTTTAGCGATGTAATCAACATCACATACAAGGGGATACAAAAGAAAACGGCAGCACTGAATAAAAATGCATAAACGCCAAGCCGTGATACTGTGGTTTTTTTCGGTTTTGGCCCATGTGGACCAGTTAGTTGAATCTGTTCCATGATCGACTCCTAATGTTTCGTTGGACGAACATATTCGCGATAAATCCAAGGACCAATGACCAAGAGTACTGGAAGCAACATCATGGTCGCCGCCGCCATTCCTAGGCCAACATTGCCACGGGCTGTAATGTGATCAATAACAAACTTAGCTGGCATCTCCGTCGACATGCCAGGGCCGCCACCGGTTTGCGCGACAATAAGGTCATAAACCCGCACCACGCCCACAGCAAGCAACACCACAGAGGTAATCATCACAGGTCGCATCATCGGAAGAACAATAAAGAAGTAAGTTTTCCAAGTGGGAATCCCGTCCACACGAGCCGCTTTCCAAATTTCGCCATCGATACCGCGTAATCCAGCCAGCATCAAGGCCATCACTAGCCCAGATGATTGCCACACGGCAGCGATCAGTACACCATAAATGGCATACTGTGGATCGACCAAAGGCGCAAATTCGAAAGACTCCCAGCCCATGCGCTGAACCACATTTTGAAGACCAAGAGAAGGTTCCATCATCCATTGCCAAACCAATCCAGTTACTACTAGGGACATAGCATAGGGATAAAGGAATAAGGTTCGAAAACCACTTTCAAAACGTACTTTCTGATCCAGAAAGACCGCCATAAAAAAACCGGAAACTAAACACAAGGCGATAAATAACACACCGTACAAAAATAAGTTTTCGACTGATACTATCCACCGAGACGTTCCCCATAGTCGCTCATATTGATCCAATCCAACCCAATTGAAATTAGGGAACAAGCGTGATTTCGTGAAAGAAAGCACCACCGAATAACCGACACAAACAACAAACACACCAATTGCTACGATCGCCATAGGAGCACTGGCTAATAACGAAGAAATTTGCACACGTTTTGTTCGTCTGGGTTTAGACACTTTTGCTGAAGTAACCATAGTCTCTTCCATCTTGAACTCCTTTTGAAATACGAGAATTAACCGCCAGTACTGCATCTTTAGTACTAGAAACTCTAGAGAAACTGGTGGTTATTCTGATTATCGAAGGTTACTCAGCGTCTTCGATGATGCCTTTGAAAATGCTAAGCGCAGTGTCAACAGACATACTTGGTTCGTTCCAGAAAGTAGAAACTAGATCTTGAACCTGCCCATTCGTATCTTCCGTAATGTAATTATTTGCAGGTGTGATAGTAGCTTTGGGGTCATCCAACAAAGCGAGACCTTTTTTCATACATGCATCGGCTACATCTAAATCGACATCCGCGCGCACAGGCAAGGAGCCTTTAGTATTATTAAATTTTGCTTGAATAGTTGGACTCAACATCATAGAAGCTAACTTCATTTGTGCCGCTTCAAGGTTTTTATCAGAGGATTTAGGGAAGATAAATGCATCACCCCCAAGAGTAAGAGAAGGGCGTTTTGCGGGTCCCGGAATACAACCGTAATCCACTTCGGCGACTTTTCCTGCCGCAGCAAACTCACCACGAGCCCAGTCACCCATTACTTGTGCAGCGGCTTTGCCAGTGATAACCATGTTAGTGGCATCATTCCAGTTTCGACCAGGTGCACCTGCATCCGTAAACTGACGTAACGCACCAAACGTTTCGAAGACTTTACGCATTTTATCGCTGCTAGCAGCCTTGGGGTCCTTATCTTTCCATACACTATTCCAGAATTTTTCGTCTGTCATACCAATCATCACCACATCAAAAACATGGCGCTCTTGCCAACCTTGTCCACCAAATGCCAAAGGAATATAGCCTGCCGCTTGGATCTTAGGGGCAACCGTTAAAAACTCTTCCCATGTATGCGGCTCTTTCACTCCCACATCAGCAAAGACTTTCTTATTCGTCCAAAGCCATTGATTAGAGTGAATATTGACGGGCACACAATAAATGCCGCCGTCTTTCATACAGGGGTTTAAAATACTGGAAGGACGAATAAAATTCTTCCAGCCTTCTTTTTCCGCAACCGGAGTGAGATCAAGGAGAAGACCTTCTTCAATCAATTCTTCGAACTGACGAGAGGTATTGAATTGTGCGGCACCAGGTGCATCACCACCAAGAATACGCTGCATAGTAAGTGATCGTGCATTTTCGCCTAATGCAACAGCCGTATCGACCCATTTATCGTTACCGAGTTTGTTATATTCTTCAGCTAACACAGTAACGGCTTTTTGCTCACCACCTGATGTCCACCAATGAATCACTTCCACATCAGCTGCTTGCACCGATGCACTCATAAAACCTGCCCCTATTGTGGCAGCGAACAGTTTTTTACCCATCATATTATTTTTATCCTCTATTGGGTTTTTGTCCTCAATACTTCCTCGCGAAAGGCTTGAGCTGAAAATGGTAAAACTTGAAATGAAACCGCTTTCATGAACAAATATTAGACAATAAAAGATCCCCGTCAATACTTTTTACTTATTTGTTTTGAGGGCAACTAAGTCAAACTAAGCAGATTGACGAACAATTAACTCAGGGAAAAAAGTCGTTTTTAAAGGGAAATGAGCACCGTAAACGCTGTTTAAAAGCAGATATGCGGTGGCTTCAGCCATATCATATAAAGGCAATTTTATGGTGGTAATACTTGGGGAATAATACTTAGACATATCAAGGTCATCAAAACCTATTATGGCAATATCTTCGGGAACCTTAACACCATGCTCGGCGCATACATGCAGTGCTCCCATCGCCATAATATCATTAGCAAAAAAGATCGCTGTTGGTTTATCTTCTCGCTCTAAAATAGATTGCATATGAGTCATGCCAGAATTCGCACTAAAGTTACCTTCAAGTTGAAAATGCAGGGCAATATCTGCTTTTTGTAGCGCTTTTTGGCAGCCTAAATAACGCTGGTACGCATCATGTTTCCATAATGGGCCAGTGACAGTCGCAATTTTTTTATGGCCTTTATCAATAAGATATTGGGTCGCCATTTCACCACCCGCAAAATTATCGAAAGAAATACTATGACCGTCGTCACCAGGAAAATGTTGGTTTAAAACAAAAACAGGGCAACGCTTATTAATAACAGCAATTTCCTCTTCTGACATAAAGTTTGTCAGTACAACCAAGGCATCAACTTGACGTTTAATCAAAAAATCAACGGCTTCACGTTCGCCTTCTAACGATCCGTTACCACTGGCGATAATCACATGACGATCACCACCTCGTAAGGCTTTTTCAACCCCACTCGCAGCAGGGCCGTAATAAGCGGTATCAATGCGAGATGCAACCAAACCAATGGTATAGGTTTTGTTACTAGCAAGTGAACGAGCCGCCTGATTAGGGCTATAAGAGAGTGTATTAATAGCATCCAACACCCGAGATTTTGTCTCGTCTTTGACTGGCGTGGTGCCACTCAACACTCGAGAAACCGTGGCTTTAGAAACGCCTGCAAGTGTGGCAACTTGAGTAATTGTGCTCATTGTTTTTTTCAAGCTAATACCCTAGGAAAAGAAAACGCTAAAGATTTATTATACTTCGACAGGACGATTATCCTGTGGTAATTCTGTAACCGATTAAAATAAATAATACGACGGCATTTGACTAATACAACAAATCCCCGAAAAATAGCGCAAAACATAGGAGAATAATTTCATGGGTATCTTATCTAGCCTTAAAGGGCTATTTGCAGGTGGCGAAAGCGCACCAGAAAAAGCCGAAGACGTCGTAGAACACAAAGGTTTTTCAATTATACCAGCACCAATGAAAGATGGTGGCCAATATCGCGTTGCTGCAACCATCACCAAAGGCGAAGGTGAAGAACAAAAAACACACAAATTTATTCGTTCTGACCTCATGCCAAACCGCGACGAATGTATTGAAATAACATTGCGCAAAGCCAAGCTTACGATTGATCAGCTAGGTGATAATATTTTCGGCTAATACGAAGGAAAAAACATAATGAGCGCACCAATAGGACAACACTGGCAACAAGTAAACGAATGTGAAGATCTATTGGGCGTCGACTTTCTTGCTCGCACTTTTTCCTTTGCTGGCCCAAAAACCAAAGTCCACACCACACTCATTCACCATATCGGTAACCCAGACGCGACAAAAGCCATTTTGTACGTTCATGGTTACACGGATTATTTTTTTCAGACTGGTTTAGCAGAACACTTTATCGACTTAGGTTATCGTTTCTATGCCTTAGATTTACAAGGCTACGGTCGCTCGATTCGCCCTTCGACTCCGCCTAATTGGTGCGAATCAATTGAACAATATGGCCAAGATTTAGACATTGCCTTGGCCACCATAAAAGAAGATGGGGTGAATCAAGTAGTCATACTCGGGCACTCTACTGGCGGCTTAGTCGTATCGACCTATTTGGCGCAGCCTTACGCATTGCCCGAACGCGAAAGCTATTACAATAAAGCCTTTCCAGAAGTGATTGGACTGATGCTCAACAGTCCATTTCTCGCCCTGCCGTTCCCGCCAGCCGTATTAAACTTCGTCAGCTGGCCAGTTCGAATATTAGTGTCTTTACTACCATTTTCGTATTTACGAGCTAAAAAAATCAACATTTACTCAAAATCACTACACACAGTATTTGGTGGAGAATGGGATTATCGATTAGATTGGAAACCCCCACGGGGCTTTGATCTTTCTTTTCATTGGCTAAGAGAAGTCATCATTGCACAGCGCCGTCTTGCTAATCAACGTCTCGCTATCCCAACGCTAATTTGCCATTCAGAAATCAGTACTATAGGTAAGCGTACAGTAAAAGAAATACAACAAGGCGATGGCGTGTTAGATGTCAATAGCATGCAGCAAGCGGCCAAGAAAACCTTCACGAACCTCACGCAAGCGAGTATTCCTCAAGGTTTCCATGACTTGTATTTATCTCATCAATCCGCTCGAACAAACTACTTATCAGCCATGACTCAATGGCTAGAAAAGCTAGATTAGCAGCGCTGAACTAGCCTCTTAAAACCTAAGCGCCTTGGCGTCGCATTATCCAATCCAATAAACAAGTAGGTAATACTCGTTTCATTACAACAGCGGCGTACGTTGGCATAGTCACATAGTAACGCGCTCTTGGATGAGTTGACTCCAACGCATGAATCAGTTTTTTCACCACTGCACTGGCTGGCAAGGTTTGCGATGACGTCACGCCCTCTTTACTCAAACGAGCAATCGCTTCTGCATAGCCTTTTTGGTGACGGCTATTTTCTATGTCGATATTGTCTTTTAGAGCAAGCAACGCATTCGCACGAAAACGACTTTCAATCGGACCAGGTTCAATTAAGCAAACCTTAATAGGCGTGTCCGACAATTCCAAACGCAGGGTATCTGTTAAGCCTTCCAAAGCAAATTTACTGGCGTTATAAGCACCGCGGAACGGAGCAGCAACTAAGCCAAGCACAGAGCTGTTATTGATGATGCGTCCGTAACCTTGAGCTAACATTATTTTCAGTACTTTCGTTGTCAGCTCGTGCGTACCAAAGAAATTACACTCAAACTGAGCTCTTAACGCATCAACAGGCAAATCTTCTACCGCACCGGGCTGGCCATAGGCGCCATTATTAAACAAAGCAAAAAGCTGGCCGTTGGTAATCGCTAATGTTTCTTGCAAGCCTTTTTCTATCGAAGCCGAATCCGCTAAATCCAGCTGCACGACGTGCTTAATGCCTTGGGCTTGTAACACAGCTACGTCTTCTTGCTTGCGACAACTCGCCACTACTAGAAAATCACGATCTTGGAGCATTCTGGCTGCTTCCAGTCCAATTCCCGTCGAACAACCTGTGATAAGAATAGAATATTGCATAGTGCTTCCTCATGGAAAAAGTCTTCAAGCTTTGGATGGTAGCAAAATGCATGGATCATGGCTCCACTGGCGACACATTCCATCTTCCTTAGCCTCGCGGATGCAGCTGACCCAATGCTGTATCCACTAAGGCCAGCAGTTCATCTATTGCTTGAGTGGCATGCTGGAAATAGGTTTTAGCGGCAATCACAGGGAGCTCCGATCCGAGCAACTCCTGTTTTATACAACTTAGAAAATCAGCTACTACCTGTTCACAATGTTGTAGACGAAACTCATTCATCTGTGGATGTTCAATAGCATGATGTTGCAAGGTAGCAAAAGCCTTGCCTGCCAGTAATTCAATTTTCTGATAGAGGAAATGCATTCTTACCCGTTGTTCGACACTACTTTGTCCGGCTGCGGCCATGCCAGTACCCAAAGCGCGTGCCTGACCCGCCCATTCTGCCGCCTGAATTACTTCTCGCCAGATACAGGGCAAGTAGCCCAATTCAGGCAGGCCTTTAGTCAAATCAATCTCGCTGGCCACATCTTCCATCAGAAAAATGCTGTTACGGATAATTAGGTGATGCTGGATGAGATTATTCGCTCGGTCACTACTTCGCCCTTCACGCATGCGCGACCAGTGATCGATCAGACTGTTCCAAGCGTTTCGATGCGTGCCATCAAACTCCTGGGCGGCACGAATATGTTGATCCAAGCTCTGTCGGGTGGTGGCAAGATCCTGACTCATGCTGGTGTCGCCGCAAAGCACAGCATTACTAAGACCGCGATGACGCTGAAATTCAGCAATCAGCACTCGCAGCAAAGTCAATTGACGAATGTTCAATTGGATATGTAAGCGCTTTTTTTGTTGCAAGCGCCAGTGTAAACCATAAAACAACAAGGCCAATACCATCAGAATGGTGAACAATAGCGGTAATACATAGTGGATATTATTCATACTAATTATCCTGTAAGGTGAGCCAGATGGTGGGCAATGGTGCGTGCCTGATCGGCAGCCTGCAAATTATCGGCATTACCCCGACGAACACGATCGGCCAATTCAGCAATTTCCGCCACAGCCTGCCCCTGCTGTTCGGTACTGACCGCCACTTGATCGACTTGCCCCGTTAGTTGCTGGGTATGCTGCTGAACTTGATTGAGTAACGTCCGCACCCTTTCTGAATTTTCGGCACTGCGGTGCGCTAACCCGGTCAAATCAGACACCTGGACAGCGGCCTCCTTGATATGCTGTTGCACCAATTCGATATTGCGACTGATTTCTGTAGCAGACTCCTGACTATGCATGGCCAGACGACGTACTTCATCAGCCACCACAGCAAAACCGCGACCACTTTCGCCCGCACGCGCAGCTTCGATAGCTGCATTAAGAGCGAGCAGGTTAGTCTGGTCGGCGATACTGCGGATGGTACCGGACATTTCATTGATGATGTGCGAATTGCTGCTCAATTGGCGGATCAACTCGTCGGTAGTAATAGCTTGCTGCGCCATCTCGGACACCTGTCGCACCAGATTGGTGAGCTGCTCGATACCATCAGCCAACTGTTCGCTGGCCACAACGCTGGTTTGACGAGAGTCGGCAGCCAGTGAAGCCACCTGCATGATGCTCACATTTAACTCTTCTACCGCTGCTGCCGCTACGGTAGCTGAATCACTTTGCCCTTCGGCGTTACGAGTTACCAAGGCGGCGCTTTGTTCAAGCTCATGTGACGAGTGAGATATCTCATCCAGACGCTGCTGTAACAGCTGTTGTTGACGTTGCTCGCGGTTTAGCCACTGCTGAAACCCGCGGCTGACAGGCTGCAACAACAACCACTGAATAGCGCTGAAAGGCTCATTGGTACTCTGCAGGACAGTTTCTTCACAATAGCGTTGCAACTGACCGATTTCCTGCAATAGAAGCCACAGGCTGGCAATCGCTAGATAGGCCAATACGGCCCACAGCATCTCAGCTAGCCGCGAAGGTGCTACTAAAGTGAGGATGCCACCGACTATGGAAAGACCTAATAAAGTACGAAGCATGCCGATGATGCCCAGTGTGTGCAACAACAAAAATGCCGGATAAGTAAGCCACTTCATGTTCCTGTATCTCCAATGCAGTACAAAAAAAGGCGCCTGAACCCCGCTGCTAATTTACTGCTGCGGGTTCAGGCGCCTTTGCCTAGCAAGAACGAGTCCTGCTGATTTGATTTATCTGAAATAAATTAAAGCAATAATGATGCCACAGAATTCGATGAGCATTAACTAAACAAGAAAAAATCACCGTGCTTTGGATCGTAGCAAATAGTGATGCTAAGTGCTGTTTTCTTGATTTTGATCACAATATTAACAGCCACTCCAGCCCATAATCTCTGCTTATAAAACAAACATTAATACTAATAGGGATATCGCATGAAGCTCAGCTCAATCAAGGTAAGCTACAAACTATGGGGGCTTATTGGCACCTTAGTCACATTACTCATCGTTTTTAGCGCTATGGCCTATAGCGAACTGCACAGCGAATTGCTCAACGCACGACAACTCCAAGTTAAAGAACAAGTCGATAGCGCTTATTCTCTCGTAAAATATTATGGCGACCAAGCACCTATCATTGGCGAAGAACAAGCGAAGCAATCTGCTTTGGCTGCGCTATCTGCTCTACGCTTTGGCGACGATGGCTACTTCTGGGTGAACGACATGCAAGCCAAGCTGCTAATGCATCCCTTTAAGCCGCAAGATGAGGGGAAAAGCATGACAAATGTCACCGACATAAATGGCTTTCATCACTGGCAAGAAATGGTATCTGTGGTGAGAAAACAAGAGGAAGGCTATGTTCACTATGCCTACAAGGGCCCACAAGTTTCACAGCCTGAAGATAAAGTGTCTTATGTAAAAGGTTATCAACCTTGGGGATGGGTCATTGGCAGTGGCGTACTATACAGCGGTGTTACGGATATATTTTGGGCTGCAGTGCAAAAATCTGCGTTTATCGAACTAATTCTAGTGCTTATTGCTCTGATCGGAAGTGTCACTATTGTTCGTAACATCACAAGACCACTTAAAACAGTGACAGAACATTTACAACATATCTCAGATGGCGATCTTACTAAGCAATTAGATATGCAACGTGGAGACGAAATCGGTATTTTAGCCAATGCGGCAAACCACGTATCCGTTTCATTAAACGACACCTTGCTAGAAGTCGACCACGCCATCACCGAACTGCAAGCCGTTTGCGTACAAATGCAAGGCAATAGCTTACATACTAAACAAGGGATGGATCACCAATTCCAAGAAGTCGAAATGCTTGCTACCGCCATGAACGAAATGTCTTACTCCATTCGAGACGTAGCGCAACATGCCAAAGATACCGCTGATGCGACTCAAATGGTGCAAACCATTACGCGCCAAAGTAGCCAAGACCTAGACGCCACTAACGAAGACATCCAAAGTTTAACCAAGAACATAGAAGGTGCAAACGACGTTATTATTAAACTACTTGAGCAAACAGGCGATATCGACTCTGTTTTAGGCGTAATTGGAGATATCTCAGAGCAAACAAACCTACTTGCCTTGAACGCAGCCATTGAAGCGGCACGAGCTGGTGAACTAGGTCGAGGCTTTGCCGTCGTGGCCGATGAAGTTCGCTCACTGGCAAGCCGCACTCAAGGATCAACTGTCGAAATCCGCTCGATTATCGAAAAGCTTCAGCATCAATCAAAAGAAGCTTCCACGTCTATGGCTACCAGCACTCAACAAGCTGAACGCGGTGCAGACAGAATGCATGTCGCCGCTGAAAACTTGAAAAACATGCTAACACAAGTAGACGACGTATCGGCTCGCAGCCATCAAATCGCCTCCGCTGCGGAACAGCAAGGCACAGTGGCCGAAGAGATCAACCACAACATAATGGGTATTCGAGCAGTATCTGAAAAGGTACTAGAGGATTCTCAACAAGTGTCCGAAGGCAGCACGATGATTGCCAAAATGACCGATGAACTTAGCAAAAAAATCAAACAATTCCAGTTTACTTGAGCGATCCCTAGCTAGCTACCAAGATAGGTGAATTCAAATATTCACCTATCTTTTCTCTAATACAGTCACAGTAATCCAATAAAAAATGAAGAGGTTTTTAACGTTAAATCCCTCACTAAATAACATTTTGAGGAATTATCTTAGTAACTCATTGTGGATATATGGCCTATATTCATCACTAGATGAATTAATAATTGGAGCCAACAATGACCACCCGAATGGGGCGCCCTAAACAGTCTGATAAGAATCAAGATTCCGCTCGCAGCAGTTTAATTGCTGCCGCCAAGCGTTGTTTCTCTGAACAGGGTTTTGACAAGGTATCGACTCGAAAAATCGCCCTCTCGGCGGGAGTAGATGCGGCTATGATTCGTTACTACTTCGGTTCAAAAGCAGGTTTATTCGAAGCAACCATACAAGAAACCTTAGCTCCAGTTATCGAACAATTCCAAGCCGATATTGACCCCAACACTCCACCCAATCCATTGTTACTGATGCAAACCTACTATCGCATGATTGCCAACAATCCCATGCTGCCAAAATTGATTTTGCAGGTGATAAACCAACAAGATAACCCCGAAGCGTTTGGTATTTTGACGGGCATTATCGACAACATCTTGAAACGATCAGAAAAATGGATCGAGGCGTTTGAAAAGCAAAAGCAAATTAATCCAAACCTTAATCCAGCATGGATTCGTCTTAGTTTTGTTAGCTTGATGATTTTCCCTGTGTTGGCGCCAAAATACCTTCAGCAGCAACTTGGGGTCGAACTCAAAGAAGACTGGTTATTAAATCTAGCGGATCATAACCAAACACTGCTAGAACAAGGACTTTTCACCTTTCCATCACAACAGCCATCATCCAACGACACCAAAGGTGAGCAAAAATGAAAACACGTCATATTCTACTATCCGTACTTGTGCTGACTTTGCTTACCGCTTGCCAGTCAGAAGAGTCAACTTACGCCATGGGCAATATTGAACGCGATAGAATCACCTTATCGGCCCCAGCGGCAGAACAAATTGTTTTAGTAAAGGTCAGCGAAGGACAACAAGTCTCCCAAGGCGACACATTGTTACGCTTAGACACTCGCAGTGCCGACTCACTTATAGCGCAGCGCGAAGCCGAGCTTGCTCAAGCCAATGCCGCCCTCAGTGAGCTTACTGCTGGCACACGCCCAGAACAATTAAGTGCATCATTAGCCGCACTAGAAGCCACTCAAGCCGCCAGTAAAGAAGCGGAGCTAAAGTTCCAACGTTACGACAAACTGTATAAAAGCAAAGTCGTTGGCAAAGCCGATTTCGATGCAGCGAAAGCATCTAGAGACAGCAATAAAGCCAAAGCCCAGCAAGCTCATGATCAATGGTTAGAATTAAAAAATGGTGCGCGCGAAGAAGACATTGCTCAATCCAATGCCAAGGTGCAAGCCGCACAGGCCGCCCTTGAATGGCAAACCAAAGCTCGTGAAGACCTCACCATCAAAGCGCCAATTGATGGCACAATTGATACGCTACCTTGGCACGAAGGAGATCGTGTTACCGCAGGCACTCAGTTAATTAGCTTGCTATCTTCTGGCCACCCTTATGCAAGAGTGTATTTACCTGCCAGCGCGTTAACCAAGATAAAAACTGGCGACGCTATTGAAGTGTTTGCTGATGGTATCGAATCGCCCATTCAAGGTCGCGTGCGAAATATCCGCTCGCAGCCTGCTTATACGCCATTTTATGCACTCAATGAGCGAGACAGAGCACGCCTGATGTATCTGACAGATATTGATCTCATCAACGCTAACCAGCTGCCCACGGGACTCGCTGTTGAGGTGCGTTTGCCATGACTTCCTACGCTTCAGAACAAGTAGAATACGCTATTGAAGCCAAGGGATTGAGCAAGCATTTTGGCAACAACATTGCGGTAAATAAACTGGATTTAAAAATCCCTAAAGGCAGCATTTATGGCTTTCTTGGCCCCAATGGTTGCGGAAAATCCACCAGCATTCGTCTGCTCACTGGGTTATTAGAAGCTAGCGAAGGTGACGTCACCATTTTAGGTAAACCGCTATTAGGCCATGAAGAAGCGCTGAAAAAACGCATCGGCTATATGACGCAAAAGTTCTCTTTATACGACGACCTTACCGTTCAAGAGAATCTCAATTTTGTCGGTGCCATTTATGGTTTTGCTGGAAAGCGCAAAAAAGCCCGCCTCGAAGAATTACTCGCGTTATACGATTTAGAAAAACAAGCAAAACAGTTTGCCGGTTCCATGAGCGGCGGACAAAAGCAGCGTCTTGCTCTGGCCTGCGCCACACTACATTCTCCCGAATTGTTATTTCTCGATGAGCCGACCTCTGCGGTTGACCCAGAAAATCGCCGTGAGTTTTGGGAAAGATTATTTGACCTCTGCGCCGCTGGCACCACTATTTTAGTGTCCACCCATTACATGGATGAAGCCGAACGCTGTCACGCCTTGGCGATTATGGAAGAAGGCAATAAACGCGCCGATGGCTCTCCTCAGGCCTTGATGGATGCTATGCCTGCCACCGTCGTGGAAGTCAGTGGTAATAAATTAAGACGATTAAAACAGACACTAACCCAGCACCCAGAAATCCTCTCTGCAGCACAAATTGGCGCGCATCTAAGAGTGCTAGTGAAAAAGAAAGTACAAGATCCTCTCAGCCTTATCTCAACACTCAGTGATGGCAGAGAAACTGTATTGGCTCGTCCTAGCCTTGAAGACGTGTTTGTTACCTGCACCGGAGACCGCTATGTGGATTAGAATCTATGCTATTTTCATCAAAGAATTAAAGCAGCTTTCCCGAGACAGAATGACCTTCGGCATGATTATCATGATACCGCTGGTACAACTTATGCTGTTTGGTTATGCGATTAACACCGACGCTAGACACATTCACGTTGGTCTTGTCGACCTCAGTCAAACATCGGAAAGCCGAGCAGTTGAACAAGCACTGGTAGCCACTCAATCTGTCGACTTTATTGCTCGTTATCGCTCCATAAAAGAGGCCGAAGTCGCAATTACCAAAGGCGAGATCAGAGCTGTACTGTATTTGCCAGCAGACATGACTCGCCGTCTATTCAATCACCCGCTCTACGATCATAAACAGACTGATTCACCACTCACTCTGCCAATAGGGCAATGGATAGTCGACGGCTCGGATACCGTCATTGCATCTACCATCAGAGCATTGCGCAATATGCCCTTAGACGAAGTGGCCAACCATACCGCGACACGCACCGCGCCGAGTTTCGAAGTCGTGCAATACTTCAATCCAGAACAAAGAACCGTGGTGAATATCGTGCCAGGTTTAGTGGCAGTGATTCTAACCATGACAATGATTTTATTTACGTCATCGGCCATAGTAAGAGAAAGCGAGCATGGCAATATGGAGTTTCTCATCACCACACCAGTGCGTTCTATCGAACTCATGATAGGAAAAATAGCGCCTTACGTTTTAGTCGGGCTCTTACAAGTCGCTATTATTTTATGCGTGGGTCATTGGATGTTTTCTGTGCCGATTAAAGGCAGCATTCTGTCACTACTCGGCAGCTCCATTTTATTCATTTTTGCCAGCTTAACCCTTGGATTAGTACTTTCCACCATTGCCAAAACGCAATTGCAATCGATGCAGATGACCATATTTATTCTCTTGCCATCAATATTGCTCTCGGGATTTATGTTTCCTTACGATGCCATGCCGGTCGCTGCTCAATGGATTGCCGAAGCCTTACCAGTAACGCATTTCATGCGCATGATCCGTGCTATCGCCTTGCGAGATGCCAGTCTGCTTTTATTAGGAAAAGATGCATTATGGCTAGGACTCTTTACTATCGGCGGTATAATCATTGCTTCGTTACGATTCAAGAAGACATTGGGGTAGATTTCAACTCACTAAAAGCAAAACTGTAGCAAACCAAAATATGACTAAAATAAACTAAAGTGTCTTTATATATTGGCTTGGCGTAATCCCGAATGACTTGTAAAAACGCTGACTAAAGCGCTCTTGAGACTGGTAACCGCAACGCACAGCAATGTCTATTTGTTGGCGGTAGCCTTGTTGCATCAAACTAATAGCATGATTCATACGCACTCGAGTTAACAAGGTTCTAAACTGTGTATTTTCTTCTTTCAAACGACGAATAAGCGTCGCCCGACTCATCGAAAAATGCGTAGCGACTTGATCCAATTGATAATCTTGCCATGGCGCTTGCTGCAAAAGCTCAGTGATTTTTTGTTCAAAGGAAACAGCATGCCCTTCAAAGATAAGATGCAGTTTACCCGCTTCAGCCAATTGCTGGTAAAAGCCATTTAACCAATAAGCTTGAGTCGTCTCACTCACACTTTGTGTATCTAATTCCAGCAAGAAATCGAGACTCGCCATCACAGAACGATTAGGCTTAAAGCGTGGCGAGCATTCATTATCAGCCACCTTGATACTCAGTTGGATCATGTCTTCTGAAGGTGGCAATAAAAAACTCATCTGCACTGACAAAAAACGTTCTTTGGTTGGCTCATTTTCAAACGTCAGTTGTTGTCCTGCTTTTGTTAGCAATAATGTTGTGACATCAAATTCCAACACATCATCCTGCCAAAATAAACGTTTGCGCCCTGAACGAATTTTGAAAAGACTAGGAGTAAGAATGGCCACATTGCGCAGTCGCTGTGTTTGTAAACCATACACTTGACTGACTTTAAACATGGGGCGCATTTTCACTCCTAATAGATGATTGCTTAACGATTATAAGGTGCGACCAACATAGCCTTACCAATTGCCATACTGCGGACCGTGAAACCTGCTAACGCAGCTGAAGCATCAGCATTTAAATCCAGCTTCTCCACAGGCAACGCCCAAACAGTAAACTGATAACGATGCATATTATCGCCCTTTGGAGGGCAGAAACCACCAAAGCCAACGCTACCGTAATCTGATTTCAGTTCTGTCGCACCAAGCTTAGTTAAATCTGCACCTTGATCCAAAGACGTAACCGAAGCCGGAATATTAAACGCTGACCAATGCCACCAACCACTACCAGACGGTGCATCTGGGTCGTACACGGTAATAGCGTAACTTTTCGTGCCTTTAGGCGCATCGGCCCACTTTAGTTGGGGTGATTTATTATCTCCGTTACAACCAAAACTGTTAAACTCAAAAGCATGTGGCATCTTTTGCCCCTCTTGAATATCTTGGCTTGTAAGTTCAAATGCATTGCTGCTCATGGATACTAAGCTGCTTAACGCTGCTGTCATAAGAAATACTTTATTCATCATTTTCACCTTACTGTTTTAACCTTTAGAGTCGTTATAGTAAGGATTCAAGGCGACACAAACTCAACTACAAGTATCTTATTTAAACCATAAAGCATTTTTTTTGATACTTTATGTAAAATATCCTGAAAAAAACCAACTATTCTAACTTCCGATACAAGGATCGCAGGCTGATTCCTGCGACCTTGGCGACCTGCTCTTTATCGTCATGATGAAATGCCATGAGTTCTGATAAGTAGCGTTTTTCTGCAGTTTTTAAGTCCAGCCATTCTTTGTCTTCACCAGCATCAGTAATACTTAACGATTGAGAAGCTGATGAAGTATCCACCAGCGGATCAAGCTCACGATCGATCTCCAAACATTCTTGAATAGTGCTTCGCTCAATCATATTCGTATCAGTTAAAAGTGTTGCGCGATTGAGGATGTTACTTAGCTCTCGAATATTGCCAGGGAAATCGTATTGCTTTAATACTTGCATCGCCGAATCAGTAAGATGGTATTCCTTTCGCTCACTAATACGTTTTAACAAGGTGTTGGTTAACAAGACTAAGTCATCTTGTCGTTCTCTTAAGGAAGGCACATGTATTGGAAACACGTTGATCCGATAGTATAAATCTTGGCGGAACTCACCTGCTTTCACCATTTGTGCTAAATTTTTGTGAGTCGCACAAATTAATCGAAAATTAGTGTGCTTAACAGTTGAAGAACCAACCGGACGAAATGCCCCAGTTTCAATGAGTCGCAATAGCTTAACTTGCATTGATAGCGGAACATCGCCGATTTCGTCTAAAAACAGCGTACCGCCATTAGCCAGCTCAACTAAACCTACTCGGTTACTGTGCGCGCCAGTGAACGAGCCTTTGACATGACCAAACAGCTCGCTTTCAAACAAAGAATCCGTCAGCCCTGCGCACTCCAATGTCACCATGGAATTATTCGCTCTATGACCGCCTTGGTGAACCGCGTGCGCGACCAGTTCTTTACCGCTACCGGATTCTCCAAGTAGTAAAACAGACGCGTCGCTGTGACTAACACGAGTAATTTTTTCTAACATTCGATTAAAGGATTTACTCGAGCCCACCAATTTTTTGCTGCTGTCTTGGACGCTGGCCACCGACACTGAACGCAGCAGCTCGACAAAAAATAGCAATTGCCCTTGGCTGTCATGAATCGGCAGCATTTCTACATCGACGTGCTCTTTGCCTCTTGGCGTTTGGTGGATATGCAGCACTCGTTCTTTGCGGCCTGATTGCAAGGTTGCCGACAAAGGACAATCCTCACCCGCTTCATCACAAGGCACGCTGTAGCCATGGGAAACTTCAAAGCAACGCTTGTTCTGCTGCAAAGGAACATCACCAAATTCTTCTCGATAATGCTGATTAATGGCAAGAATTCGATAATCCACCGATACTAAAATAGCAGGACAATCGTAGCCTTCTAACATGCTGGCGAGTCCATCAAAGGAAGAAGAATCGGATGCGATGATATTCATAAAGTATTTGCCATTTTTGTCAAAATTTAACGCCAAATATGACAACCACCAAAACATTAGTCAATTCTAATTTAAAAACTTTCTTCTTATTAAAAATTAATTCTTTATATTTCAAATAGTTAATTAAAAGATAAAACCTTGGCACACTTTCTGCCTTACTTAACCTATAAATCCATCAAATAAATAGACTATTTGAACGTGTGGAAAATTTGATAACGAGGTGAAACATGACAAACACGATTGTAACCAAGCCTGATGTAGCGGCTTTTTTTGATAAAGACTCCAATACTTTCTCTTATGTCGTTAAAGATCCAGCGTCTTCTAGCTGTGCCATTGTCGACAGTGTATTGGATTTTGACTATGCCTCTGGCGGTACTTCTCATAAAGGTGCTGACGAAATTATTGCGTACGTCACCACCCACAAACTAAAAGTGGAATGGTTAATTGAAACTCACGTCCATGCAGACCATATTTCTGCTGCGCCATACATTCAAAGCAAAGTCGGCGGCAAAATTGGTATTGGCGAACAAATCACCACAGTTCAAGAAACCTTTGCCAAAGTATTCAACGAAGGTGCTGACTTCTTACATGACGGTTCGCAGTTTGACTTTTTATTCGAAGATGGCGAGCAATTTCAAATTGGTGAAATGCAATGTACAGCACTCCACACACCGGGCCATACGCCAGCTTGCTTCACCCATGTTTTAGGTGACGCCGTATTTGTTGGTGATACCTTGTTCATGCCAGATGCCGGCACCGCACGTGCTGATTTCCCCGGTGGCGACGCAGGTATATTGTTCGATTCCGTACAAAAAATCCTGGCACTACCAGAAGATCACCGCATTTTCATGTGCCATGACTACTGCCCGAATGGCCGTGAATTGGAATATGAAACTACCGTAAAAGCGCAGCGTGAATTGAACATTCACGTTAAACAAGGCATCAGCAAATCGACCTTTGTAGATTTACGTGAAACCCGCGACAAAACATTAGCCATGCCTCGCCTGATTTTGCCATCACTGCAAATCAATATGAGAGCAGGACATCTGCCAGAACCGGAAGACAATGGTTTGTCTTACTTAAAAATTCCGTTGAATGCGTTCAAATAAACCGTAACGACAATAGCAACTAACTATAAATAGCCTAATGACCATTAGGCTAAATAATAATTATATAGAGTGAGAACAACCATGTTACGCAAAAAAATCACAGACAACTATTCCGTATCTGAGCAGATCAGCTTAGACGATGTGGACGCTTTAGCAGAATCTGGTGTCACGCTTATCATTTGTAATCGACCAGATGGTGAAGAGGAAGGACAACTACCTTTTGCTGATGTTGCCGCTTATGCAGAAGAAAAAAATATCAAAGCTAAACACATTCCGTTTGCTGGCGGGCAAATGACGGCTTCGGACATAACTGCTTTTCAAGCTGCAATACAAAATGCCGAAAATGTTCACGCTTATTGCCGAACGGGTAATCGCTCCAGCCAAATTTGGCAAGCGGCTCAGGACGCTTCAACGACCGAAACACCTATCGCACAAGACGACAAAGCACCATCTAAAGAAGACAATAAAACAACAGCCCAATACGATGTTGTAGTAGTCGGTGCAGGCTCAGCCGGTATTTCAACTGCCGCTAGTTTATTAAAACGCAAACCTGGCTTGAAAATTTGTTTGATTGATCCAGCCGAAAGTCATTTTTATCAGCCCGGTTGGACACTTGTCGGCGGCGGTGTGTTTAAAGCACCAAATACGCGCCGCAACATGGCTGATGTTATTCCAGCACACACAAAATGGCTAAAAGAAGCGGTAAAAACTTTCTTGCCAAATGAGAACCAAGTAGTGCTCGAAAACGGTCAGAAAATAGCTTATCAATACCTAGTCGTAGCGGCTGGTATCAAGCTTAATTGGGACGCCATTGAAGGCTTATCAGACACTTTAGGTCGCAACGGTGTGACCTCAAATTATCGTTACGACTTAGCACCTTATACATGGGAATTGGTGAAAAATTTAAACGGTGGCAAAGCCGTATTCACCCAACCGCCAATGCCGATCAAATGCGCCGGCGCGCCACAAAAAGCCATGTATCTATCTTGTGACCATTGGTTGAAGAACGACAAGCAAAAAGACATTAACGTGTCTTTTTACAATGCGGGCGCTGTATTATTTGGAGTGCCTGAATATGTTCCTGCTTTGGAAAGTTATATTCAAAAATACCAAGTTAATACTCACTTCACTCACAACCTAGTCAAAGTGGACGGTCCAAATAAACGCGCCTATTTTGCCACCACAAACAAAGATGGCGAGAAAAGCATCGTAGAGACCGAGTTCGATATGTTGCATGTTTGCCCACCACAAACTGCACCAGACTTCATTCGTAATAGTCCATTAGTTGATGCAGCTGGCTGGGTCGATGTCGATAAAGAAACCTTGCAACATACCTCATTCAAAAATATTTGGTCATTAGGTGATGTAAGTAATACGCCAAACGCAAAAACCATGGCGGCGGCTCGTAAACAAGCACCTGTCGTGGCACAAAATATTGCCGATGCTATCGACGGAAATACGATAAGAGCCATCTACGACGGCTACGGCTCCTGCCCACTTACCGTTGAGCGCGGCAAGATTGTCTTGGCGGAATTTGGTTACGGCGGAAAGCTGCTACCAACCTTCCCGACATGGCTGAACGATGGTACCAAACCCACCTATCTCGCTTGGGTGCTGAAAGAAGACTTACTGCCTCCTTTCTACTGGCACGGCATGCTGAAAGGCTATGAATGGTTTGTTAAACCAACAATGCGTAAGTAACGAGAGCTTCAAGATGACCATTGAACGTTTCATTCCCGCTCTGTCTTGGCTAAAGACCTATAACCGTGGGCAATTTAGCCAAGACGCCACCGCGGCGTTTATCGTCACCATGTTGCTGATTCCTCAGTCACTGGCTTACGCCATGTTGGCTGGGGTACCACCAGAAGTAGGCTTATATTCCAGTATCTTGCCTTTGGTTTTGTACGCCTTATTTGGCACCAGCACATCACTGTCGGTTGGCCCGGTTGCCGTGGCGTCACTCATGACAGCGACATCACTCGCAGTGATTGCCGAACAAGGCACTGCCAGTTACCTTACTGGCGCGATCACTCTCGCTCTATTATCTGGCGCCATGTTGGTAATCATGGGCGTAATGAAGCTTGGGATGGTTACTAACCTGCTTTCTCACTCAGTGATTTCGGGGTTTATTTCTGCCTCAGGAATCATCATTGCGCTGAGCCAGTTAAAGCACATTTTGGGCATCCAAGCTCATGGCGACAATGTCGTTACGCAATTGCTTTCTATGCTGGAAAACATCGGTCAATTTAAACCCATGACCTTTGTGATTGGCGTTTCTGTGATCGCATTTTTGCTGTTGGCTCGTCGTCACGCGAAACGTTTTTTGATCATGCTAAAGGTTCCCGAAGCATCAGCGGCGTCGTTGGCGAAAACCGCTCCGATTCTCGGCGTGCTTTCAAGCCTTGCGGTTGTCTATCTGTATGACTTGCAATCTCATGGCGTAGCAATCACAGGACACATTCCAGCAGGATTGCCGAGTTTAACATTCACTTTGCCATCGCTGGAATTAATCAAAGAACTCGCTTTGCCTGCGCTGATGATTTCGATCATTGGCTACGTAGAATCTATCTCGGTTGGTAAAACCTTAGGCGCTAAAAGACGCGAAAAAGTCAAACCGAACCAAGAACTCATCGGTTTAGGTGCGGCCAACATCGCGTCGGGTGTATCTGGTGGCTTTCCGGTAACTGGTGGGTTCTCTCGTTCCGTGGTGAACTTTGATGCCGGCGCGGTGACTCAGCTTGCCAGCATCATGACGGCTCTTGGCATTATGATCGCGTCTTTGTTATTAACGCCTATGCTGTACTTTTTGCCCAAAGCCACACTAGCGGCGACCATCATTGTGGCGGTCACAACCCTGATAGATTTTTCTATCTTGAAAAAAACATGGCAGTTTTCCCGTAGTGATTTCTATGCAGTGCTCGCGACTATTGTGATTACTTTATTGCTGGGTGTGGAAGTTGGCGTGGCTTCTGGCGTGGCGTTGTCTATTGCCTTGCATTTGTATCGTACGTCCAAACCACACGTGGCCGAAGTTGGCTTAATCAAGGACACTGAACACTTTCGTAATGTGAAACGCTATGAGGTGGAAACCTCACCTGAATTGCTTTGTTTACGACCAGACGAGAGTCTGTTCTTTGCTAACGCGACGTTTTTGGAAGATCACATCATCGACACCATTAGCCAACGCAAAGAAATTAACCATGTGGTGATTCAATGCAGCGCAGTGAATGAAATTGATTTCAGCGCCTTAGAAATGCTCGAAGCCCTGAACCTGCAATTAAAAAGCTTGAACATTAAACTCTCGCTTTCGGAGGTAAAAGGCCCAGTAATGGATCACCTAGAATGCAGCGGATTCCTGCAACACCTCAATGGCAAAGTGTATTTATCGCAATTCCAAGCGTTTAAAGATATTACCTATAGCTAGAATTTAAGCTAATAAATTTGAGGTCACCGGGTAAACTGGAGGCCTCAAATTTGCATTTCAGTTTCTACGTATTATTTTGCTGCAACCGTAAACTGCTGTTGCTCCCCAAGCCCATCTATTCCTAGTTTCATTGTCTGACCAGGCTTCAAATAAACGGCATTAGGCTTAATCCCCATTCCCACTCCCGGCGGAGTACCGGTTGAAATAATGTCACCTGGTTGCAGACTCATGCAGCGGCTCAAATAGGCAATAATTTCTGGGATCTTAAAAATCAAAGTATTGGTATTTCCGTTTTGATAACGATGTCCATCAACTTCCAACCACAATCCTAATTCATGAGGATTTGGAACCTCATCTCTCGTCACTAACCATGGGCCAATTGGGCCGAACGTATCAAAACCTTTACCCTTGTCCCAAGTGCCGCCACGTTCAATTTGCCACTCACGCTCAGAGACGTCATTGATAACGCAGTACCCTGCAATATAATCCATTGCATCAGACTCTGATATATAACGCCCTGCTTTACCGATAACAACACCCAGCTCGACTTCCCAATCTGTTTTCGTTGAGCCAATAGGTATTTCAACATCATCATTTGGGCCCGATATTGCGCTCGTCCATTTGTTGAAAATGATTGGCTCTTCTGGAACTGGCATATTGGCCTCTGCGGCATGATCAGCATAGTTCAAGCCAATACAAATAAACTTTCCAACATGGTTTACACATGAACCAATACGCGGATTTCCAGCCACTTTAGGAAGGGTATTCAAATCCAGCTTTCTCAAATTAGATATCGCCTCATCACTTAAAGCGCTACCAGAAATATCATCAATATAGCCAGATAGATCGCGAATTTGGCCCTGATCATCAAGTACACCTGGTTTCTCAGACCCTTTAATACCATATCGTAATAATTTCAATATTATCTCCTACCATTTCGAATACTGTTTTCAGCGAGTACAAACACTAAATACTCATACCACCATCAATAATTTGCACCGTTCCAGTTGTATAACTAGACTGATCGGAACCTAGATATAGGGCTAATTTGGCAATTTCATCAGGATGCCCTATGCGCCCCATTGGCTGTCGATCAATAAATTGATTAAAGACGGCCTCCTCAGTTAGCCCTTGTTGTAGAGCTTGTTCAGAGATTCGTTGACGCAAAGATGGAGAATCGACCGTACCTGGGCATATAGCATTACAGCGAATGCCTTTACCAATAAAATCAGATGCTATGGATTTTGTTAGCCCTATAACTGCCGCCTTACTTGCTGTGTACGCAAAGCGATTAGGTACACCTTTAATACTAGATGCCACTGATGCCATATTGATGATTGAGCCTCCACCCTGCTCAATCATTCCAGGTAAGAAAGCACGAATCATTCGGTACATCGCCGTAACATTAAGATCAAACGATTTACTCCATGCCACCTCGTCACACGCCAGAATATCCCCTGCGTGTACATAGCCAGCGCAGTTAAAAAGGACGTCTATATTGCCGACTTGATCTAGCAGATTGACAATTCCAGCCTCAGAAGTCACATCAAGATATAGCGCTTTTAATCCTGCTATTGCTTGCAGGTTACGAATATCAATATCCGTCCCAAAAACCTCCGCTCCCGCATCTAAAAATGCTTTTGCACTAGATAAGCCAATTCCTTGACCTGCTGCTGTTATAAGTACTTTTTTACCCTTCATTGGGATATCTCCTTACGATTTTTTATGGTTATTCTTCAATAAGGCTTTTAGTGTTTACACCGTTTACTAAGCGTTCAATATTGAGCGGATTGCTATTTTTTAACGCTTCGGGGAGAAGTGAGTTGGGATAATTTTGAAAACAAACTGGGCGTAAGAATCGGTCGATAGACAAGGTCCCCACCGATGTACCACGAGAATCTGAAGTGGCCGGAAATGGTCCGCCATGTACCATAGCATCACACACTTCAACGCCTGTTGGATAACCATTGATAAGTACTCGACCCGCTTTTTCTTCGAGCAATGAAAGTAATTCCTGAGACTCAGCTAGCTCCTCGGATTCACCAATTAAAGTAGCTGTCAGTTGGCCATGCATAGCCGAAATACACGCTCGTAATTCTTCCATGTCATTCACTTCGACAATAACGGTAGCTGGACCGAATACTTCTTCTTGCAGTAGCTCACTGCCACTCAGCAATAAACTGGATTCAGCCTGAAATAAATAAGCAGTGGCTTTGTTTTCAACGCTCTCAGCACTGGCTAAGATTTTAATTGATGGGTGATTTTGTAAAGCGTCGCACCCTTTTTGATAGCTATTCAAAGTGCCGCTATTTAGCATTGTCTTACTTGGTTTGAGTGATATTTCAGAGGAGAGCTGCTTGATAAAAGTGCTAAATTTTGACGAACGGATACCAACAATGAGACCTGGATTAGTACAGAATTGCCCAACCCCCAAGACCACAGAATCAGCTAGTTGCGTTGCAATCAAATCACCTCTATTTTCTAAAGCTTGAGGCAATAAAATAACGGGGTTGATACTACTCATCTCAGCGAAAACGGGAATTGGATGAGGTCTAGTTGCCGCCATATCACATATAGCCTTACCACCAGCCAAAGAACCAGTAAAACCTACTGCTTTAATAGCTGGATGATTAACTAATGATTTACCAACACCCGATCCAAATATCATGCTGAATACACCATCAGGCATAGACGTTTGTTCGGCTGCTCTGAGGATAGCAAGAGCAACTTTTTCAGCCGTCCCCATATGTCCGCTGTGTGCTTTGAATACTACTGGACAACCGGCTGCAAGTGCTGAGGCAGTATCACCACCAGCCGTTGAGAAGGCTAATGGAAAATTACTGGCGCCAAATACAGCGATAGGACCAAGACCAATACGACATTGGCGTATATCAACACGAGGTATTGGACGTCTATCAGGCATTGACGTATCAATTCTGGCATCATAGAAATCTCCTCGTGACAATAAATCGGCGAATAACCTCATTTGATTACTAGTACGGCCACATTCACCTTTTATACGTGCTTCATCCAAGGCCGTTTCTTGTTGAACCAAATCAATAAAGTCTTTTCCTAAAATGTCTAATTCATCGGCAATCTTATTTAAAAACTCTGCGCGACGAGTTGCGGGTAGCTTGCTATAAAGTGGAAAGGCCGATGAAGCGATTTTACAGGCGGAATCAACTTCATCCATCGTTGCTTGATAAAATGAAGGGGCCAACTCAAGTCCTGTTGCTGCATTCCGACTCTTTAAAACAACATCCCCTCTTGCACTACGAGTATTTCCAATAAAATTGTAACCGTTGTAATCAGACATAAATTTCCCATACCGTTTTTTGTTATTCACGGTAATTTAGGTCTGATATCGATCACTTACCAATGGTTTTTATTGATCAATTGATAACTAAATAATATCAATTGGTTGTTTTTCAGCCGCCAATATTTGTTGAGCATTATGCTGAAGAATATTGGCGAACTCTAATGCGGGGCCGACTAACGCTTCATTTTTCCTTGTTAAGATACCGTAATATTGAGGCACTAAATCCAACGGTGTTTTAAGCACAGTTAAAACACCGCTTTCTACATGAGGCTTAACCATAACGGTTGGTAGCATACCAATCATTGGACCTCGCTGAAGCAATTCAAGAAAAGTCTGCACAGATATCGTCACCACAATATCTTGCGGTAATGCTACCCCTGCTTTAGCGAAAGATTCTTCCATACGGTCTCTAATCGGTGTCCCCTTAGGGTATAACAACCAAGGCCATTCAAAGAGCTTTTCAAGTGAAACCGTCTCCTCCCCGCTAAGAGGATGGCTTGAATTGGCGACTAAGCAAAATTTTTCAGGAGCTAAGGGAGTAAAGTCGAAATTTTGTTGCTGTCCTTGCTCTGAAAATCGACCTATTGCTAAATCCAACGTCTTTTCTTCCAACATTTTCATCAAGTTCCCACTTGTTTGTTCAACCACTTCAACATTCAACAAAGGGGAACGTTTCTTTATTTCCATAATCGCTTCAGGCAGAACAGCTGAAGTAGCGGCAAAAATCCCCCCTACTTTTAAGTAACCATGTCCACCTTTATGCAAGCTAGTAATTTGCTCAACAAAACCATTAGCATCATTTAAGGTCATATGTGCATATCGAATAACATGCTCCCCTAGAGTAGTCGGCACCATACTTCGCGGTAGTCGATCAAACACTTCAAAACCAAGCAACCCCTCAATTTCTTTGAGCATCTTGCTCACGGCTGGCTGGCTCAAATTCATTTGCTGTGCAGTCAAGTGCATATTTTTTGTACGACCAAGTGAATCTAATAAATAAAGATGTCTAAATTTTATCCAGTTGCAAAACGTTGAAAATGAAAAATGCGACATAACCCTTCCTCTAATCAATAACTACCAGTTATCAAATATTAACTATATGTCATTGGATTTTATCGATTCCCCATCTTAATGTACATTCCAACAAGAATAAGGAAATACCAATTATGTCGATCAAACTTACAACAAAGAACACCCTACCAGTCGATGCGAACCAAGCGACTCTTATTGGCCGCGTTTGGTCTCCAGGCAATCCTTCAGGCCCATCACTCGTTGTCATTCGCGAAAACAATGTTTTTGATATATCTGCACACTTTGCAACACTAAGTGAATTCCTAGAAAACGATCATCCAGTAGAGCAACTTAAAGATGTCGAAGGAACATTCCTATGCAGCCTAGAGGATCTACTGGACAACACCCATGATTCAGCCAACACTGATCAAGCCTATCTACTCGCTCCAGCCGATCTTCAAGTTATTAAAGCCGCAGGCGTCACATTTGCCTCAAGCATGATTGAACGAGTAATCGAAGAACAAGCGGGAGGTAACCCTTCAAAAGCGAAAGCCATCCGAGTTTTAGTAGAAGGCGTTATTGGCGATAACCTAAGTTCAGTTGAGCCTGGCTCTGAAAAAGCCACACAGTTGAAAGAACTGTTAATAGAAAAAGGCATGTGGTCACAATATCTAGAAGTCGGTATTGGCCCAGATGCGGAAATTTTCACAAAAGCCCCCGTTTTATCGGCTATCGGAAGCGGAAAATCCATTGGTATTCATCCGAAATCTGAGTGGAATAATCCTGAGCCTGAAATTGTTCTAGCCGTAAACAGCAAAGGTAAGATACAAGGCGCAACCCTAGGAAACGATGTAAATTTACGTGATTTCGAAGGTCGTAGCGCACTGCTACTTAGCAAAGCAAAAGACAACAACGCCTCTTGTGCCATTGGCCCTTTCATTCGTTTATTTGACGATAACTTCACCTTAGAGGATGTGCATACTTGCGAAGTTACTCTTCAAGTAAAAGGCACCGACGGTTACACCCTAGAAGGGCTGTCTTCCATGATAAAAATAAGTCGTAGCCCAGTAGATCTTGTTCAGCAGACTATTAACGAAAATCACCAATATCCTGATGGCTTTTTCTTATTTCTAGGGACGCTATTCTCACCTACTCAAGATCGTGATCATATTGGCGGCGGTTTTACGCATAAGCTAGGCGACACAGTCATCATTAGCAGCCCAAAACTTGGCACGCTATACAACACCGTCACTTACAGCAGCGATGCAAAGCCATGGGAGTTTGGAATCAACTCACTCATCAATAACTTAACTCACCGCGGTTTATTAAAAGCTAAAAATAACTTTGTCAGTAAATAACGAGTTGAATCATCAACGAATATTTGATGATGGGAATAGCGCCGCATAATTAAAAAACACAGAGATATTCACATGCAAAATAATAATAAGTTTCGCTTACGCAGCCAGCAATGGTTTGATGATCCAAGCCACGCCGATATGACAGCATTGTATGTAGAGCGCTACATGAACCAAGGGCTGACTCGTGAAGAGCTTCAATCAGGTCGACCTATTATAGGTATAGCGCAAACTGGAAGTGACTTAACACCTTGTAATCGTCATCACGTCCAATTAGCACAACGTATTAAAGAAGGTATCCGTGATGCGGGCGGCATACCAATGGAATTTCCAGTGCACCCAATTGCCGAGCAAAGTCGTCGTCCAACAGCGGCACTGGACCGTAATTTAGCCTACTTAGGGTTAGTTGAAATACTTCATGGCTACCCTTTAGACGGTGTCGTACTCACCACTGGGTGCGACAAAACAACTCCTGCTTGTCTAATGGCAGCAGCCACAACCGACTTACCTGCCATTGTTTTATCTGGCGGACCGATGTTGGATGGACATCATAAAGGTGAGCTAATCGGTTCTGGCACCGTTATCTGGAGTTCTCGTAAATTATTAGCAACGGGAAAGATTGACTACGAAGGCTTTATGGAGATGACAACCGCTGCATCCCCATCCATTGGCCATTGCAACACCATGGGCACAGCGTTATCAATGAATGCTCTGGCTGAAGCCTTAGGCATGTCATTACCTGGCTGCGCTAGTATTCCGGCACCGTACAGAGAGCGCGGACAAATGGCCTATGCAACGGGCAAGCGTATTTGTGAACTGGTACTTAATGATATTCGCCCTTCACAGATCATGACTAAAGAATCATTTCATAATGCCATTGTGGTTGCTTCCGCACTTGGCGCATCCACAAATTGCCCACCTCACCTAATCGCCATTGCACGCCACATGGGCATAGATTTATCGCTTAATGATTGGCAAGAAGTCGGTGAAAATGTGCCTCTAATAGTCAATTGCATGCCTGCTGGTAAACATCTTGGTGAAGGGTTTCATCGCGCTGGAGGCGTACCTGCAGTGCTTCATGAGCTTCAAAAGTCAGGCTACCTCCATGAACAATGTGAAACTGTTAGCGGCAAAACCATCGGGGAAATTGCAACTGCCAACCCCACTAATAACGCTGATGTTATTTATGAATGCGCAGCGCCACTAAAACATCGAGCGGGTTTCATCGTTCTAAGTGGTAACTTTTTTGATAGCGCCATAATGAAAATGTCTGTGGTTGGTGACGCATTCAAGAAAACCTATTTATCTGAACCTGGTGCAGAAAACTCATTTGAAGCTCGCGCGATCGTGTTTGAAGGGCCGGAAGATTATCATGCTCGAATAGAAGACCCCGAACTCAACATAGATGAAAAATGTATTTTGGTTATTCGTGGTGCTGGCACAGTTGGTTATCCTGGCAGTGCCGAAGTCGTCAATATGGATCCACCGTCAGAATTAATGAAAAAAGGGATTTCATCATTGCCATGCCTTGGCGATGGTCGTCAAAGTGGCACATCAGCAAGCCCATCTATTCTCAATATGTCCCCTGAAGCCGCTGTTGGCGGTGGTATTGCGCTACTTCGTACCAACGACAAGCTTCTGATCAACCTCAACGATCGTTCAATTAATCTTTTAATTAATGATGAGGAAATGGCCAAACGTCGTGAAGAATGGACGCCAAACATCCCGGCATCTCAAACACCTTGGCAAGAATTGTATCGTCAACTTGTTGGCCAACTTTCAACCGGTGGCTGCCTAGAACCCGCAACCTTACATTTAAAAGTGATATCTAAAGACAATCCACCTAGACACTCACATTAGAATATTTTTTCTAATGTAATTAAAATAATAACGGTGAAAAAAATGAACAATATAATCAATAAATTCGAACGATTCATTGAGTATATGATGGCTTTAGCTTTAGCAGTAATGTTCTCTGCAGTTTTTATAAATGTTGTTTTACGATATTTATTTGGCTCGGGCATTGCAGCTTCAGAAGAGCTATCGAGACTTTTGTTTGTATGGCTTATCTTTATGGGAGCAACTCTTGCTGTTGGTCGAAATTCCCATATTGGTTTTGATCTTATACAAAGAAAGCTTCCTAAAAATTTACGATTAATATGCGCAATAATCAGTCATTCTCTTATGCTATATGCCTTGTATTTATTTCTAGAAGGCAGTTGGAAACAATACAACATTGGTTGGAATATAAATTCAACTGTTATGAAATATCCTTTAGCATTTATGTACTCCACTGGCCTTTTCGCATCAATTGGCATGGGGTTCTATATTATAAGAAATCTCATACTAATTATTCTAAAAAGTGAAAATTCTCATATTCCAGGAAATACCGAAATATCTCCAGAACAACTCAAGGAGAATAACTAATGGCATTAGGGATTTTTTTATTCAGCCTAGCTGGATTTATGTTTCTAGGTATGCCAATAGCATTTGCTTTGGTATTAACTGGCATAACATTAATGTGGCATCTAGATTTTTTCGATGCTCAATTAGTCGCACAAAACCTTATCAATGGTGCCGATAGCTTCCCCCTGATGGCTGTACCATTTTTCATCCTTGCAGGGGAAGTAATGAATGCAGGGGGAATATCCAAACGTATCATTAACCTTGCAATTAGTTGCGTAGGCCATAGACGCGGAGGATTAGGATATGTAGCTATCATTGCAGCCGTGATACTGGCAAGCTTATCTGGCTCAGCGATTGCAGACACAGCAGCACTAGCAACGCTCCTTCTCCCAATGATGCGCAATAATGGCTACCCAATAGGTCGCTCTGCAGGACTCATTGCTGCAGGCGGGATTATTGCCCCGATTATTCCCCCAAGCATGCCATTTATCATTTTTGGTGTAACGGCGAATCAATCTATCAGCAAGCTATTTATGGCTGGCATTGTACCTGGAATCATCATGGGACTGGGTTTGGTCTTAGCTTGGAAATGGAGCATGAAAACGGTTGATGTGGAGCCTCAACCTCGCCAAAGTATAAAAACTAGATTAAAAGTAGCAAAAGATGGATTCTTTGCATTGCTTATGCCGGTAATTATTATCGGTGGATTACGAGGAGGACTTTTCACGCCAACCGAAGCCGCTGTCATTGCTGCTGGATATGCAATGATAATTAGTCTTCTCGTTTACCGTGAATTGAAAATATCAGACCTTATCCCTCTATTCATTCAAGCAGCCTATACAACAAGTATTGTTATGTTTCTTTGTGCTGCGGCGATTGTCTCTTCATATATGGTGACATTAGCAGATCTTCCTGCTGAATTAATAAGTTTTCTAGAGCCTATTATGGACAGCCCGAGAACATTAATGGCGACAATCGTGATCGTCATGTTATTAATCGGGATGGTCATGGATCTAACGCCAACCATATTAATATTAGCACCTGTAACCATACCTTTAATTATTAAAGCCGGTATAGATCCTATTTACTTTGGCGTTATGTTTATTATGGTTGGCTGTGTAGGGTTAATTACACCGCCAGTTGGCACCGTTTTAAGCGTTGTTTCTAGCGTAGCAAAAGAGCCATTAGAAAAAATAACAAGAGGAATACTGCCCTTCTTATTTGCATATATGGCAATAATAGTATTGTTCGTGATATTCCCAGAAATTATAACCGTACCAGCAAAACTGCTCTATTAAACCTAAAAAGGAAAATAAAATGAGAAAAATAACAATATCAAAAAATGCATTTAAATCTATTTTAGCGATTGCTATCGGAACCACTCTTACAATTGGTTCAATTAGTGCCAGCGCCCAAGATGTGAATTCTCGAATCATTAGATTTGGATATGGATTAAATCAAGATAGTAAACAAGGTAGAGCAGTAGAAACATTTACACAGGAAGTAAAGCGACTTTCCGATGGAAAATTCAAAGTAAAATCCTTTGCGAATGCTTTGTTGGGAAATGAAATTCAAATGCAAAATGCGCTAATTGGCGGAGCGCAAGAAATGATGATCACGTCAACATCATCATTAATTGGCATAGACAAAAGTTTTGCGATTTGGGATTTACCATTCATGTTTAAAGATGGTCCAGAAGCAGACAAAGTTCTAGATGGAAAATTTGGACAAGCCATGCTGGATGGCTTAGAAAAACATGGAGTTGTTGGCCTTGTTTACTGGGAAAATGGGTTTCGTGATTTGACAAACTCAAAACGCCCTATCAAAACCATGGACGATCTAAACAGTGTAAAACTAAGGGTTATGCAAAACCCTATGTATTTAGAGCTCTTCAACCAGATGGGTGCTAACGCTGTCCCTATGGCCTTTTCAGAACTCTTTACTGCATTAGAAACTGGCGCTGTAGATGGACAAGAAAACCCATACAGCACAATCCAATCTAGTAAGTTTTATGAAGTTCAAAAGTACCTTAGCCAAACACATCACGTCTATAGCCCATGGGTTATGTTAATCAGTAAGCCTTTCTGGGATAAGCTCAGCAATGATGAAAAAACCATCATTAAAAAAGCAGCCGTTATATCCCGCGAAGCAGAAAGAAAAGATAGTAGAGAACAAGCAGAAAAATCTCTGGCTTTCTTAAAAACAAAGATGGAAGTAAACAGTATTGCACCTGAAGAAATGGATAAGATGAAAGCTTCAGCAAAAATAGTTATTGACGCCCAAGCGAAAGAACTAGGACAAGATCTACTTGATCAATTCTTTGCAGCGATCAAAGAAGCAAAAGGTAAATAATAAACTAGCACAAAAAAATCCAATGACTGCAACGTCATTGGATTTTTTATGAGTGCAATAAAACTCTAAATTAGCGTTTTATGTTGATCACTGTTGCGTGTAACGATGAAGGGCTTTGTAATCACCATCGTCTTGTAAACAATAAAACTCGGTTTCCTTGGCGCCCAAAATCTGGCAACTAAAGTCGACACTCTCTTGTTGTTCCCACTCACTATCACAGCTGTTGCGGAATCGGGTATTAGAGTCAGTTTCTATGATAGAGCCCAAAGCATGAGACCATTTGAAGCTACTTTCGAAGACATTACAGCTGTTAGAATCATCTCTATCTACAAACGTACCTGTCCCATCTTCGTTAAAGGTTTCGCTGCCGATATCGATCCAGTTACATTCTTCGTCTAAGTATTCAACTTTAAATGCATTAACCAAATCTTGACGACGTTTTATGGTTATTTTTGATACATCATTCATCGACATAAACCAAGCGCTTTTATAACCATTATTATCAAGATCTTCACGAACATTTAATGTAAAAGGCACCGTGGTAAGCACAGTAGACACGGTAAACAAATCGGTACAGTCATTACCCATACTTGCGTTTAGCGCTCCCATATCCATGATCAGGTCGCCCAGCTTAATACTGTCCATATTAAAAGCTACAACGCCGTTTGGCTTCACTTCTTCCGTCGCTAATTGCTCGGCAACCTGCTTACTCTTTTCGCCTGTGTAAGCAACCAAATGCTTGCCCTTAATTGCCACGAAAGTATCCATTGGCAGACCGCTGTCGGCTAGATTAACAGCAGAACCATCGGTTGGAATTTGTACACCATTTAAGATGGGTAGGAATTTACTAGCAAGTGCAGACAGCACTTCTGGCTTTTCAGCAGTGATGGTCGCAATGGCATCGTATTGAGCGCCTAACTGACTGTTTTCATCTTTTGTCAAATCAAAAACGCCCAAGCTAACACCAGATAAGCCTTGTGCCATGCTAGTAAATACCGACAGCACCGCTGGGTTGTTTTCCCGTAACTTCACTTGTAAATTTTGCAACTGAGCACAACTAAAATCTGCTTTAGTAAACTGACTCCATAGGCTCGTTAAAACCGGTGAAATAGCATCCGCAGATAAACCCACACCCAGACCAAGAGTAAGGTCTTTACTAGTATTCAAATAACTTGGGATAAAGCCGCGAAGTTTACTCAGTTCGCCTAAGATACTGGCATTTTTGATCTCTAGTGCATAGGAGAAGTCAAACGCCATATTGTCGTCTTTTACATCATAACGATTCAAACCAAAGACAAAACGCGGCACACCAGAAACAATATTGACAATATCAGTACGACACTGCATTTGAGCTTCAGTTAAATCAGGCAGCTCGTCTCCCATCAAGGCTTTCAACTGCTGGTGCGCACGAGCGTCTTTGTCCAGCATAGCATTAGCAATGTTCAGCAAACTTACATAACCATGGGAATAATCCATGAAGTTATATATCTTGCTGTCGTTTTTCCAGCTATCTGCTGGCATAGAAATAGAAGGCTTAGTTAAAGCAAAACGCTGAGCTTGAGCGGCTGAATCATCTTTTTGCGATAATACTGAGATAGTAAGAACACTATCCTTGATCATAAAACCAAGTGTTAGCACTATATCGTCATTTTTCGCCAGCTCAATAGTCGTTAAGGTGTGGTCTGCAATAGTTTTTGATCCCAAGGTCAAATCACTTTCTTGAGCCGCTTCTTCAACAAGACTCAGAAACGCCTGTTCGTCTTGCAATACAACACGCATAACGGGGAAAATCCCGTCTAAATACATAACACTCGCGCCTTCCATATCAAAGCCGTAGTGGTTATATATTGCTATGCCACCCTTGGGTGCCACTTCGTAATAATCTTTGATAAACCAGCGTATAAAATCCAAGCCTTCACTTTCAGGAAAAGACTTAAGCATCTCTAAAATAGCATCACCATCGCTACTATCTTTCAGCTGAGCCATCATCTGATCAGAGCTAGTAACAATATCTTTATTTGTCACACCACCAACAAAAAGAGCCGTATCAGCAGGAACATATTCGATCATCTTGTCGATATTGCTACTCTTTTGGAACCAACCAAAAATATCGAAACTAAAGCCGAACGCGGCAGCAGAAGATAAACAAGCCACAACGACGACGGCTTTAAAGAAATTTCCCTTCATTACGAATCCTTCAGAATGAGCACTCATTACAAGTTACTTAAAATGGGTTAAAAACATTGAATCAAAAACGCCAAGATTCTAGCGTTAATCGATAGGAAGAGCCATTATTTAAAACTTTGGCTTACTACTTATATTAGAAGGGATACTGGAAAAAACATTGCGAACAAAACAGAATCATTGCTCAAGCTTACCGAGCTTTTATCATGAAAGCTCCTACAACCTACCGGGAAAGATCCCCATAAACTCCGTGTAAATTCTTCTGGATAATTTGAGCTAAGCTACAAACATCGCAAAGAATTTTTCATTGACCTCTTTAGCTCTTTCAAAGACATTTATGACGCAAACAGACAACTCTCTAGATAGGTGCCACCATACAATGGTTGTTCTTTAATTCAACATTTTATCTGGAGCTGCTATGTCTGACTTTATCACTGTTATGCGCGAAACCTGCCCAACGCCTGTGGTAAACGCAACAAAATGGACCCGCATTGGTGGCGATCCGCACACAGTTAATCTAAATGCATACTTATCGAAAGATGGTAGCAAAATAATGGGGACTTGGATCTGTACTCCAGGTAAGTTTGAAGTGAACTATGACAAATGGGAGTTTTGCCATTTCTTAGAAGGTTACTGCATTATCACCCCAGAAGGCGAAGAACCAAAGCACCTAAAAGCAGGTGATGTATTCGTTATCGAGCCAGGTATGAAAGGTACTTGGGAAGTGGTTGAAACCGTTCGCAAATACTTCGTATTCGCTTAACTCCCTGATTTCTCTTATATAATCAATACACGCTAGTCCTTTCTAGCGTGTATTGCATTCTCACCTGAAACACCTCCCTAGATCGACGAATCCATTTAACTGACTAACGAAAGCCGTTATTCCCTTGCGGATGAACTTTCGTATATTAAGCATCAATAGTAAGAACAACGTCTCCTAAACCATAATTGGAAAAACCCTTTCAATAGCAGATAACCTTGCTTTATTAACAAATGTTAATGAAAGTCATTTGTATTTGATGCTGTTATTTTGTGATAATCATTCTCATAAAGGAATGTTCTTTTAGTTCGGAGTGACTTAATGAATCAACGAGAGAAATCATGAAAAAAACAGCTTACCCTGTTCCCTTATCTTTAATCGCTCTATCTATTATGGCAGCAAATCCGGTCTTTTCCGCAGATACTTTAGAAGTAGAACACCAATTAGATACTGTCACAATTGAAGCTGATGCTCTATCAGAAAATGTGCCAAAGGTAGGTAGCTCAGCGTCTAGTATTGATTATAAAAATATCGAAAAAACACTAGTCCGCAATCTAGATGATCTAGTCCGCTACGAACCTGGAGTCGATGCCAGCCAAGATTCCCGCTTTGGCATAAGTAGCATTAATATAAGAGGACTTGATGGTGACCGAGTAAAAATCAGTGTCGATGGCGTAACACAAGCCGATGCATACGGACCTACAACCACCTATTTAAGAACCGGACGAAATACCGTTGATATGGATTCATTAGAGTCTGTCGAAATAATTAAAGGCGGTGATGTTGTAGAAGGCAGCGGTGCCCTTGGTGGCGTTGTAAAGTATAGAACAAAAGAGCCTAGTAGCTTTTTATCCGCAGAAGGCAATGATACTTCAGGCTCGTTAAAAGCCGGATACAAAAGTGCATCGGATGAATTCAATCAAACACTCACCATTGCGAATCGCACTGGCAAGGTAGAATCCTTGCTTGTATACACAAACCGAGATGGTCATGAAAACAAGAACCATCGAGGCGACGCTGGATCGGATCAGACAGTCGGAGTCAAACGAGCTTCGGTAGACCCGGCAGACACCGGATCAGACAACGTACTAGCTAAAGTGCAAGTGCAAGTAAACGACAATAACCGTATTGGTGTTGTGGGTGAATACTTCCACAGCACATCAGAGTCTGACTTATTTTCAGAAAGCTCAGCAACAGATCAACAAAGTTCTGACGACAAAAGCGTCCGTCGCCGTATTGGCTTCTTCCATGAAAATACACAAACCAACACCTTATATGATCGCTTAAAATGGCAGGTCGATTATCAAGATACCAAGACGACCAACAAAACACATCGGAGCAATAACAACCGTCTTGTGAACCGCTTTTATGATGAGGAAAGCACCAGTTTAAAAGCCGATTTAGTGAAACAAATTGAAGCCCATCAAATCCGCTATGGTTTAAATTACGACAAAAAGTCTTTGGAAAACCTAAACAAAGACACAGTATCAGGCACAACCACGGCATCTCGCTTTTCCCCTAAAGCTGACGCTGACATCTTTGGCGTATACATAGAAGACAGCTGGGCTACCACAGATAGGCTAACTCTCGTTCCCGCCATCCGTTACGATAATTACAAATACACAACAACAGGCGACGAATACATAGAGTCATGGGGCAATAATGAAAACGAAGCACTTACCGCACAACTGGCTGCCGAATATGCTCTGACGGACACTTACACGGTTTTCGGCAAAACAGGCTCAGGCTTTAGGGCGCCAAACTTAGATGAACTCTACTACTACTTCGCAAACTCAGCCCCTTACGGTTCTTACCAAATAACACCAAACCCAGATTTGGAGCCAGAAGAAAGCCTCTTCATCGAGGCGGGCATTCGCGCCCAAAATACATATGGAGCGGCAGAGTTTGTTGCCTTCTACAACGATTATAAAAACTTCATCGAGCAAGTATCTTTAGGCTCTTCAGCGGCTTTTAGCCTTGGCCAATACACCAATCAAAACCTTAACCATGTGGTGATTAAAGGCGTTGAGATCAAAGGTAATTTAGACCTATCTAAAAGCATAGATACTCTTAATGACGGCTGGGTATTAAATGGAGCCATAGCTTACGCAGAAGGAGATAACCTAGAAAACGGTGAACCGCTCGACAGCATTTCACCGCTTAGTGCGGTTGTCGGTCTTGGCTACGATGCACCATCAGAAAAATGGGGCGGAAAGCTCAACCTAACTTGGGCGTCTGGTAAGAAAAAAGAAGACATATCCACCAGCAAACAATGGCTAGCCACATCAAATTATAGCCTTGTTGATCTAACAGCCTATTACAAACCGACGCAAAACCTCACTTTTAACGCCGGTCTTTTTAACCTAACCGACGAAAAATACATGAATTGGAATGACATTCGTAACCTAACCAATACCAGCACTAACTTGAATAGATACACTCGTGCAGGTCGCAATTTTGGCATAGATGCAACCTTGTCATTCTAAGACACGCTCAAAGTATTTATTAACTTAAAAATAAACAAGGGGAAGCGTTTCTCCCTTATTTATTCATGGAGAATTCATATGTCAGTCAACAACGAAGCACCTAAAGTTAAAACAGCAAATACCACCAATAATCTTGCTTACTCGCGATACCTAGAAGTTGTTTTATCAGGCCAAGCACCACGAGCTCGAGAGCTTGCCAAACAGCTGAACATTAGCGAGGGCGAATTAGTTGCTTGCCGACAAGGCACAGAAACATGGGCTATCAAGCCACCGTTTCAACGCCTATTAGCTCAGCTAGAAAACGTCGGTGAGGTGATGACCATCACCCGCAACGATGAAGCCGTACACGAAACCACGGGGACGTATCATAAGTTTAGTTTCATGGAAAAGGGCAATATGGGTCTTGTCTTATCGGACGATATCGACTTACGCCTGTTCCTTGGCCAATGGCACAGCGCATTCCATGTCATCGAAAATGGTCGCCATAGTATCCAGTTTTTCAACGCTCATGGTTTAGCAGTTCATAAAATCTATCGCACAGACAATACTCTAGCCGAAAAATGGGACGCTCTCATAACTGAATTTCGCGACGCTTCCCCCGTTCCACCCACTTATTTACCGTTAGAAAAAGAGCAAGAACCTATCAGCGAGCTACCAGCTAATTTTGATAAAGCTCATTTCGCTAAAGAATGGTCAGAGCTAAAAGATGTTCATGAATATCATAGCATGCTCAAAAGGCACGGCCTTTCTCGTACTCAAGCTTTGTCCCAAATTGGTGATCAATGGGCAACAAAACTAAAACAAGACAGTGTAAAAAACGCTATAACCTTTGCTGAAGAAGAAAACTGCAACATCATGGTGTTTGTTGGTAATAAAGGCTGCATCCAAATTTTCAGCGGCGAAGTACATCGTCTTATGCAACAAGGCCCTTGGTTCAATGTATTAGACCCAGGTTTTAACTTGCACCTAAGAGAAGACTTGATCGCAGAAACTTGGGCCATCAAACGCCCTAGCAGCGACGGCATTATTACTTCTATTGAAGCATTCAACGCCAAAGGCGACTCCATTTTAACACTATTTGGCAAACGTAAGCCGGGGAACCCTGAACTACCACTATGGCAAAACACAGTAGAGAAAGTGATTAATCTAAGCGCTAAACAGGAGACGACATCATGAGCCGAAAGCTGCTTATTTTCGTTACCCTGATGGTGTTAGGATCACTTAGCAGTACCTTCAGTTTTGCTCAACGTGTTGTCAGCATAGGTGGAACAGTCACAGAAATCGTCTATTTACTTGGTGCTGACAAGCAACTCGTTGCCAGCGATACCAGTAGCATCTACCCCGATAAAGCGAACCAAATGCCCAAAGTTGGCTACCAGCGCACTCTGTCGGCAGAAGGCGTACTGAGCGTTCATCCAGAACTCTTACTCATCACGCCAGCAGCAGGACCAGCTAAAGTATTGCAGCAGCTAAAAGAGACTGGGGTGAACGTTGTGTCGATAGACGCACCAGATACCAAACAGGGTATTTTTGATAAAGTTTCACAAGTCGCTCATGCCTTGAATCTAGACATTGCTGGCAAGCAAGCGATTGATGACATTAAACAAGACTTTGATGAATTAGCTATTCCTGAATCTTGGAAAAAACGTCCTCCTCGCTTGCTGTTTGTCTTACAAATGAGCGGCGCTCCTATGGTGGCAGGACAAGGAACTGCTCCCGATGCTTTATTTCATCTCGCTGGGGCAACCAATACGGTAAGCAACATAAAAGGCTACAAGGCACTCACTCCTGAAGCCATTTTACTCGCTCAGCCAGACGCTATTGTGGTGACTCAACAAGGACTGACAAGAGCAAGCGAGCAAGCCATTTGGTCTTTACCCGGAATGGCTTCAACACCAGCGGCAAAAGCTCAACGCTTAATATCCTTAGATGCTTTATTAGCATTAGGCCTCGGCCCAAGAACGCCTCAAGCCATTGAGCTTATACATCAACAACTTGAAGACTGGGCGCCATGAAACGCGCCTTTTATTCGCAAATCCCTTACCCAGTCCTAATCTTAGCGTTGTTTATGGTGGGGATATTTGCGTTAACGCAAGGAGCCTATTCGATTTCATGGCGAGACCTTTTTCTGTCTTCCATGAATGACATAGACCGACAAATACTGATGACGGTTCGCTTACCTAGGCTACTCATGGCTGCTCTGGTCGGCGCTGCACTCGCTGTTTCTGGTGCGTTAATGCAAGCATTATTTCGTAACCCATTGGCAGATCCCGGCTTACTAGGCGTCTCATCTGGCGCTTCCGTTTTTGTCGGCATTTTGATTGTTCTCAATCCTTTAGCAGATAACTTACCACTGTGGGCACAATCTTATCTGCAAAGCATCGCGGCGTTCTTAGGCGCGGTACTCACCTGCTGGTTGATTTTTCAATTATCCAAACACAAGGGCCAAGTATCTGTACTGCATTTACTCCTTGCTGGTATCGCTATCAATGCCTTATCAGGGTCAGCAACAGGATTACTTACTTACGTAAGCAATGATGAACAGCTAAGAGCCTTAACTTTTTGGGCAATGGGAAATTTAGGCGGTGCTAGATGGGAGCAAGTTGCTGTTATTGCAAGCATTTTATTACCACTGCTTTGTTATGCTTGGCGCCAATCTAAAAACTTAAATCTGTTATTACTTGGCGAAGAAGAAGCCCGTTATTTAGGACTAGATGTCGAGAGCTTCAAAATAAAGCTCATCGCCATTGTGGCGTTATGTGTCGGCGTGACCGTTGCCTTTACCGGCCTTATTGGCTTTATTGGACTAATGGTCCCACATCTCATTCGTATGCTCTTTGGTGCCGATAACCGCATAGTCATTCCTTGCTCTGCCTTATTAGGCGCCAGTTTACTAACAGGAGCAGATACCCTAGCTCGGCTTTTAGTCATTCCTGCAGAACTGCCTGTTGGCTTGGTCACCAGCTTATTGGGTGGGCCATTTTTCTTATGGCTACTTTTAAAAAATATACGAGAAACCAGCTAATGCTTAACATCAGCGAACTCACGCTTATTCGATCTGGGAAAAACCTATTAGAAAATGTTTCTCTTAGCATAAAGCCTGGACAACTTACTATTATTCTTGGGCCAAACGGCGCGGGAAAATCGACGCTATTAAAATGCTGCTCAGGCGCACTTCAAGCAGATACAGGGCACATCACGTTAGATAAAAAACTGTTGTCGAATTGGTCGCTGGCAGACCTCGCCAAAAAGCGCGCCGTATTAACTCAGCAAATCCATCTGCCTTTCGCATTAACCGTGAAAGAAGTGGTTTCTCTTGGGCTCGCACCATGGGCATTGTCAGATCAGCAAGCCTCGAAGTTAATTCATGACACCTTAATCGAAGTCGGCATGCCAGATACAGAAACTCGTCAATACGCCAGCTTATCCGGAGGAGAACAGCAACGTATCCAACTCGCAAGAGTCTTAGTTCAGCTCTTCGCAGACAAGCCCTCACGGACAAAAACACAATCTCAAGAAGGCAAATACTTACTATTAGATGAACCCATTTCAGCGCTCGACTTACACCAGCAACAACGAGTCTTAAGGCTACTTAAAAACCTTACTCAAAAAGGATTGGGGATTTTCTGCATCTTACACGACATCAACCTAGCGGCACTCTATGGTGACAAACTCGTCCTATTAGAAAAAGGCAAAGTCATCTTCAACAGTGAGCCCAAAAGACTAGCCCAAGGAAAACAAATAGAAACTACCTACCAAGCCGACCTCATCCGCTTGTCACACCCAGACACCCAACTACCGCAGTGGCAATTTAAACAATAACCAAACCGTATGTAGATCGTGCTTTAGCGCGTCAAGGGTTTTGGTTTGGTGCAATTCGTTTTTGACGGCCTGAAGGCCGACCTACAGGTGATTGATTTTGTTAGGTTTTTGTTGGTCGTGCTTTAGCGCGTCAAGGAAGTTTGATAAAGGCCGGAAATTCCTTGCCTACGCAACTTCTCTTGGTGAGGCAATACGTCGGCCTTCATAACGCGCTAATATCACACGAAAGCGTACGATCAAAATTACCGCTAACAAGGTCAACCCTGCACCTAGACCAATGTAAAAACCTCGCAGAGATAAAGTTTCTGCCCAAGGGCTGTAATGAGACAACCAAAATCCAAACGGTATACTTAAACCAAACAAAGACGCTGCAAAGGCGATCATGGTTGAACGCGTATCACGAAATCCTCGTAAGGCGCCAGTAAATACAGTTTGCAGCATATCGGGGAATTGATAACAAGAAGAGATCAACAGAATGCTCGCTGCCAAGGCCACAACTTCAGCATTATTGCTGTAAATATAAGGAATCTGATTATGAAAGACCTGAGTAATAATAAAACACGTACTTACATAAGAAAGGCCTAGCAACACGATCACACGAATACGCTTTCTAACGCCGCTAACGCCTTCTTTCGACATGGCTTTTGCTACCACTATCGCAGTCACAGCACTCATGGCCATCATTGGTGTAAACAAGAAAGAAGTGTAAGACATAACGATCTGACCGCCGCCCAATGCCAGATCACCAAAAGATGAAATCAGCCACGTCATAGATGAAAACAAGCCCACCTCAAAAGCAAAGGCAAAACCTGCTGGCGCACCAATATTAAGAAGTATCGAAAACTTACGCGTGTAACGCCACACAAGGCGAGTAAATAACGGAGTTTTATTAATAAAGCGGTCATAAACAAAAAATAGGGTTACCGCTAGATACAAAGACAAAGCAGACGCCAACGCCGCACCTTTTGCCCCCATTTCAGGAAAACCAAACTTGCCAAAAATCAGCACATAGTTAAACAATACATTCAGCACCAGACCAAAGCTAGCGACAAACAGCGGAAAACCTGGACGACCAGCCGCCTCAAACAAGTTTTTATACGCCGTCATCAAAGCCAACATTGGAAGAGCTGGCGCAAAGATATATAAATACGAGATAGAAACTTGCCTTGTCTCTTCTTCCGTCGCCATCAAACCGGCGAAATATGGCAGTAAGAAGATAGCTACCAAGCTTGCCAATAAACCAAGTCCAACAGACAAGCCAACCGCTTGCGACATATACAGATTAACCAATTTTGGTTGTCGACCATGCAAATGACGCGTCACCAAAGGCGTAAGCCCGAATGTCACACCAATCAAGAAACATCCAACCGGTAGCCATAAACTCGATGCCAAACCAACAGCAGCCAAATGCAACGCACTGTAATGGCCTAACATAATGGTATCGACAACGCTAATAGACAACTCCAATGTCATAGTCAGGATCATCGGAAACAACAAATGCAAAACTTCTTTTAACACTGGAAAACGCTTAACCACACATCACCGCCGACTATCCATAGAAAACACCAAAAAACAGCCGAGCAATTTACCACCGATCACCATACATTGCACCAAATCACCTGTATATCGGCCTTCAGGCCGACAGATACGAGCATTGTTGGGATAAATTTGACCTACACTTATATCTACCAATCAAATTATCATCACTTCACGACTTTTAATTTTTTCGTAATTTGCAGAAAGTAATCCACAGACCATAACGTCAACGAATCAGGATCCGTAATAAACCGGACAATATCTTGTTTAGCACCGACTATATCCAGTTGTGTAATTTTGCTTGCGAGCAATTGTTTAAAGGTCTCTTCATTCAAATCAATATCAATTATATCACCGCTTTGCTTAGCTCTATTGGCAAAATGAGAGAGATTGATAGGGATACCACGTCGAACATACCATTCGAAATCATACCAATCACGGCCTTTTACCCTATTGAGCCACGGCCTAAATAGCAGAGCATGCATCTTACCGGCAAATAAATCAGATGGCCGGAAACACTTCACATAAAATGAAAAAGGTTCCAATAACAACTTCTCTTCTGTAGTAAAACCCAATGGAGGATCAATATCGACTTCAAACTTGATCTTAACAGGCCGATCTATCATCAATGAAATATCAAAAATTTGGCTATGACTTTTCAAAAAAGCAGATTCAATCTGATTGGTCGACTTTCTGGTTTTTTGAGTAATTTCAACCTCAATACCAAGCGATATGAACTCGTCTTTAACAGCCTTAAAATAAGGGTCAAGTGTAAAGCAATGATCAGGTGCAAGTAATGAAAAATCTAAATCCTCAGAAAATCGAGGCAAGCCATGAAAAATACGTAAACAGGTGCCGCCGTAAAATGCCGCTTTTTGAAAAAAACCACCTCGATACAACCCCGCCAACGCAATTTCTTGCATGACTTCGCGTAGCGCTTGGTCCGCTTCCGCCTCACTGGAAAGTGAATATTTTTGTAGCATTTGCTTTAACATGATAATGACTCCAATAAGGTAACCAACAGCCCTAATAAAGCAGCCTTAGTTCCGCTCTCTGCGAGTTTTTTTACTAAAGCAATATCAAACTGCGCCAACTCAGAAAAGTCCAACCGCAAGTCCTGCTGCAAATAACTCTCCAAACCTTTAACAGAATAGACTCTTAAATTACGTGCTAACAAAAGACTATCGCACAGAGCTTTTTCTCGTGACGCCATTAAATAGCTCACTTTTTCAGCTGGTTTTACTTGAATAATGCCTAACGAATAGTAAGGCAAAGGCAAATGAGTATACGAAAAGCGGCCTACATCACTTTTGTAGAATTTCGAACGCCTAGTCGTCACCGAAGATATCTCAACAACACCTTCAGGAATCAGCCCATGATAAAACAAAGCGTAATCCAGAGAGACATAAGAAGGTCCATACAGTACATTCGCAACCAGCGGTAGCGACCACAACTCACCGCTCATCTGAGGCGAAACGACATACAACCCACGCTTAACCTGCAACAAACAACCTTGTTGCAACCAACGGTGTATTTTGTCATTTGGCGTTTTGTAATCATGTAATACCGCCAACAAACTACTATGCTGGATAGGCACACAACCAAACGTTTTTAAAAGATCTTCGCTCATTGGAAAAAACCTACATTTTTACATAGTTAATCGGATTTTATCAGATTAACTATGTAAAAAATACGATATCAAGCATCAATAAGAACAAACCAAGTCACACCAAACCCAAAATATTGACGCGCAAAAACACGACCCACAAAAAACATACCATCAAAAAACATACCATCAAAAATGTAGGTCGGCCTTCAGGCCGTCAAAAATGAATCTCACCAAACCAAAACCTTGACGTGATGAATCACGTCCCACCTAAAAACAACATGCTCTACAAAAAACCAAGCTTGTATTTACATCTCAATACCGAGAAAATGCCGCACCAGTATTTAAAGACCTGTCTAGGAAGACCACACCCACATGACCATTATCGCTACTCTTGGCCCATTACTTATCGCCCTACTCTTTGGTTACTGGGTCAATATCAAGTTATTCACGCCTGCGCGCGTGGCAAAAGGGTTAGAACAGCTTGTGTACCTCATTTTAGGCTTAATTGGCTTTAGCCTTGGTGCGCTAGACAATTTAGCAGAAAAGCTATTCATTGCTGGTTATCAAGCCATTATTTTCTTTGTGCTAATCAGCGTATTGAGCCTAGCTGGCTTATATCTAAGTGGTCTGCGTTTTGGCGGCACCCACGCAGACAGTCTTGCTCAAGGTCCATCAGACAGCAAAAACCATGCACTAATGGATGCAGCAAGAACCATTGCTTGGGTGATTGGTGGCGTCATCGTTGGGATTTTCGCCAAAGATTGGCTAACAGGCGTCGACGAACTAGTGACTGGCTTGCTGTACGTTTTACTCTTTTTAATCGGTTGCCAACTTCGTCAAGGCAATCACCGTCTACGCAAGCTCTTTTTAAACTCGCAAGGCGTTATTATCGCCCTAGTGACCATTTTCACCACTCTATTAGCGGGTTGGATTGGCAGCCTAGTTTTAGGGCTAAGTTGGAACCAAGGGCTTGCGGTTGTTTCAGGCTTCGGCTGGTACAGTTTATCTGGCATTCTTATTACGGGCTTAGGCGATCCGGTACTTGGCACCACGGCCTTCTTGCTTGATCTTGGACGTGAGATCCTTGCCCTCATGCTGATTCCGTTCTTAGCTCGACTAAATAGCCACATGTCCGTCGGTTATTCTGGCGCAACGGCAATGGATTTCACCTTACCCATGCTGGGTAAATTTCACGGCGCGCAAATCATCCCAGTCTGCATCGCCAGTGGCTTTATTATGAGCATTCTAGTGCCAATTCTTATTCCGTTATTTATGGGGATTAAATAGCCTTCTTGAGCATTTAGTGGGTTCGTTAATTTATGTACTATATTTTTTGAATGCTGAGTTGTTTAGTATTAGCTTTCAATAGTAGAAATAGCACGACGGCGACTTTACAACGTTGCCTTACATTTTTTAGGAGATTCGATGAAGGTTGCGGTTGTTGTAAATTGTTTAAAAATTGGAGGCATGGAGAGAGTTGCCTGCAATTTATCCGACGCCTTTGCGAAACAAGGCCATGATACTCACCTTATTTATCTTAAAAATCGCAAAATTGAAGTCTCCCCCAGCAACCCTAATGTCAAAATACATTTGTTTGCCCTACAAAAAATGGTGATGCTAAGCGGCATTGGTTTTATTTGGCTAATAATATCTAAATTATTAAATATCATTTTTCGTAAATCGTTCGTCATGTTTTTTGCCTATGCGGAAGCCATGGCTTTTTCTTATAAACTCAAAAAATTAGAGAAAGAAGCTGGCCGATTTGATCTTATTATTTTTCGTGGGCAAGGCACTTTTTCACATATTTGGCCACTCAAAGACCCTCGTTTTGTCTTCGTTTGTGAAAGTATGCTTAACCAGTCGGTGTATGGCTCTAAATCTAAGCAGATGTTTTCATGGCTATTTTCCAACCGACATGTGGTATGTATATCCAAAGAAGCACAGCGCTCTTTTATGGATCTAATTCACAACTTCGCTATTTCATGTCAAAGTATTTCAATCATAAGCAACCCAAATAATTATGAAGAAATTAGAGAAAAAGCATCGGCTCTAGAAACCAATATTAATTACCATACAAGCCCCTATATTTTAGGTTTAGGCCGTCTTGTAGGAGGTAAAAACTTTCCATTATTAATCGACGCCTATTATTACGCACGCAACAACTTCGGCGTAACACATGACCTAGTTATCGTCGGGGAAGGTCGAGAAAAAGCTGCAATCGAAAATAAGATCAAAAAACTAGGATTAGAAGATTGTATCTTTCTAAAAGGTAAACAAAGCAATCCATTTCCTTGGTATCAGCGTGCAGACCTCTTTGTTTTAAGCTCCAAAAGTGAAGGGCTAGGAATGGTACTCATTGAGGCCTTGGCTTGCGGAACACCTGTCGTTGCAACAAATTGCCCTGGTGGCGTTAGTGATATCATGCGTGGGCAGTTAAGTGACTATTTAGCAGAACAAAGCCCTGAGTCTCTTGCCGAGAAAATCGTCCTTGCTTTGAAACAAGGAGACTCCGTGCTTTTAGGCCCAGACGTCGCACAATCGCTCGCGCAGTTTGACGAAAAACATATCGTGCAACAATATTGCGGCACCTACTTACCAGCTCAATAAATTTAGATTAAACGACTGCCTTACTTTACAAGAATTATTTTTATGAAAAAACTTGATTACCAGTATGCGTTACAACCAGATTGGCAAAGTGACGTACTTATAAAAAAGCAGAACACAAGCAATATATCTAATTTGACTCTGGCAGATGAAGCAAGATTCGCTGAGTTAACACAAGATGAATTTACTTGGTTACTATCGTTTCCTTATCAATCTACTCATAAAAAAAAGCAAGGCTGTATTTCCGCTTTTTTTAATAATGAAGATCAAAATACAGTTGGCCATTCACAATTTTTTGAAGCGAATCAACAAGGCACTCGCTACCTCAATCTAAGTGGCTTATTGGCAAAAGACAAAACATTGTACCAATTACAATTGGCTTTCGAACATTGCAAAGCTCCTACTGAAGCAAAACTTTTAGGCTTTAAAAAACCCAACCTCGCTGATGGGCCCATTCTCATCATTGCGCCACATGCCGACGATGCTGAGCTCGCTGCATATGGCTTATACAGCGACTTTGCGGATCAAGTTTGGATTACAACCATCAATGCAGGACAAAACCTCCAGTCTTTAGATAGGCAGTATATTTCTGGGTTAGATGAAACCATAAGCGATGCAACACAGCGAAAAGTACAAATCAGAGCGTGGAATAGCATGACAACACCGCTTCTTGCCGGCGTTAAGCTTGAGCGATTGTCTTCCCTTGGTTATCCAAAGAATCGCTTTATCAAACGCCAAAAGAGCCAAAAAGCGATAAAGCTTTCCCAGCGCTAACACCTCAAATAAGCCGCACATTTAATACGCTAAAACTTCCGAATGATGAACAGAATATTAGCTCTGGACAATTACTAATCGAAGATCTAACTAGCCTACTAGAGCAAATTAAGCCTTCAACTGTACTAGTAACAGAACCAGAGATAGACCCTCATCCAGAACATATTATGTCAGCTTATGCCTTAGCCTTCGCCATCAACAAAAGCAGCCATGTGCCAAATAGAGTTCTGATGTACGTAAACCATTTGCGTAAAATAAAGAAGTTCCCTTACGGCCCAGAGCACACTAAAACGGCACTAGCACCATGCTATGACACTAAATCGATATTTGGCCATTATTCCTGTTATAGCCACCAACTCGATATAAATACACAAAAAGACAAAGTTGTATCTTTTGACTCAATGCACGATCTACGCAGCAAACCGAGAATTCAGAAGATGTTAAAAAAATGGTGGCATAGCAAAATACTAAAAAGCCATTATAAATATTACGGTTACCACAACTATTTCTTAACGCACATTAAAGCCAATGAGGTCTTCACTTTTGTGGATGGGCAGATCTTTAGTCAGTCATTGATTCACTCAATAGACCAAGGTTAAAGCACTAGTTTTATAACGATTACATTCATCATAGGTATTTTGTCGCACTAAAGCACGAATCGATAAAATGCCTGAGCCCAAGCCTTAACGTAGAAACGTCAATAAATTGTAAATAGAGCCAGACAAACAAACTTGCTTTAGCAAACACCGTCATGCTTTTGTAAAAGCGATTGTATAGATAAAGAACAGCGGATTAATCTCAGCCTACGTCTTGTGCTTTGTGAGGCCGTTCTATCTTTTGTAACTCAAACAAAGTGTGCAGGTGAAGGGGTCGCTTTGATAACATGAACGCATATAAACTGGCATAAATAGCCAACCTTATGTTAGAACATTCATGTTAAACAAAAACGACGGATCTGATTTTGCAAAGCACAAGGCGTATACCATTGTTCCTGCTTTGTTTTCGCCCCAAGAAATGCTGGTAAAAAAAATATGCGAATTGAACTCCGTCTTAATGCTTCACGTCACTAAATGATAAATCAACAAACAATGGAACACCTTTTCTTATGAAAAAAATAGCTATGAAAAAAACTCTTATTGCGGCGCTGGTCATGTCATCTGTTTCTTTTGCGTACGCAGCCGACAGCTCAATTAAACTAGACACTAAAGAGCAACGCCTTGGTTACAGCATTGGCACCATGTTTGGTTCTCGCATGTCTCAGGATTTCTCTGAACTAGATATGAAAACCTTTATGGCAGGCTTCCAAGATTCATTTGCTGGTAAAGAAGGCAAAATGAGCATGGATGAAGTAACTAAAACCATCCAAGACTACCAGCAAGAACAAATGGCAAAAGCTCAACTTGAACAAGAAAAAGCCGCAGAAGAAGCAAAAGCTGCGTCTGCTGCTTGGTTAAAAGAGAAAGAAGCCGAAGATGGCGTGAAAAAAACAGAATCTGGTTTGCTTTATAAAGTTATCACCGCCGGCAAAGGTGACAAACCTAGCGCAACAGACACAGTAAAAGTGGACTATGAAGGCAGCCTAAGTGATGGAACAGTGTTCGATAGCTCATACAAACGTGGTGAAGCCATTACCTTCCCACTAAATGGTGTAATTCCTGGCTGGACCGAAGGTCTACAACTTATGCCTGTTGGCTCTAAATATGAACTATACATCCCAGCTGATTTAGCTTACGGCCCTGGTGGCACAGGTCCTATTCCACCAAATGCAGCGCTTAAATTTGTTGTTGAACTGCATGATATAGAGAAGCCAGAAGCACCAAAAGCAACGAAATAAATTATTTGTTCTATAAAATAAAAAATGGCTGTCGTTATCGATGGCCATTTTTTATTTAAGCCACTTTTGACAAGAAAAGCCCCCTTCTTCAAGAAAATGACTACTCTGATGAATATCTTATATACCCCTTCCCATAACTCTTTGTATAATTACGCAAAAATTGCCACTTAATATTGATATGCCCTTATAGAAAACCAAATACACGAGCTTAAAATGACATCAGTTTCTACCAGTTTAGCCAATGCATTCAAACGACGCACACCAGCAGAACAGCCAACTTGGTTAATCCTTCTAGGAATCATCTCGATTGCACTTTATGCTCTCACAAGAACAGGCTTCTCTGAGATCGCAGGTGTCGCATCCGCTATAGCCACACTCACAGGTTTCTGGGGATTATTCAAATACGGCAAAGTGGTCAACAGCCACATATTGTTTCGTTTTGTCTGGATAGCTATCTTATTCCAATTAATTTCATGGGGATTATCTCAGTATGTTACCCCTGAATGGGCGGAAAGCTCACCTAAATTGGATAAGATAACTCGTTGGTTTGTTTTCATTCCGTTAGCTTGGTGGGTAGCCCAATACAAAAATGCCACTTGGCTCGTCTGGGGCTGTGCAGCACTAGGAATACTAGTTTCCCCTTGGGTAACAGGTGAAGGTATACCTGAGATTATTCGGGGACTAGACGGAGAACGAGTATTTTTCGGTCTTCGACAAGCTCAACATACCAGCTTATTCTTTGGCGTTATTTTGATAGGCTTTTTATGCTTTACTCGCACGCTTCTAAGTAAAAGCAAATGGTTAGCAATCCCTCTTTTTCTTGCTATTGCTTACTGTATCCTCATTATTTATATCAACTCATCTCGTCAAGCTTGGCTTGCGTTACTGATTACGGCGTTTTTTATGGCCAGCTACTTCACCATAAAGCGGTTTAATCGAGCAACAGGAAAGCAAAAGCTAGTCACCCTAAGTCTATTTCTAGCTAGCATGTTAGGCCTCAGCATGGCAATAAATATAGCGTTAACTAACAACGACGCTATGATAAACAGAGCTGTAGAAGAGAAAGAAGCATTAAGTGCTATTGCCACACTAGACTTTGATAATGTGCCCTATACTAGTTTTGGTATACGCCTTCATAGCTGGGTAGCGGCAACAGACTTTATAAAAGCCAAACCAATATTTGGTTGGGGAAGCAATGGTAGAAGTCTTGTTATGAAAAAAACAGAATGGCTACCAGATGATATAAGAAAAGATTTCGGGCACTTGCATAACATCTATATTGAGATGCTGGTTAACTTTGGTATTGTAGGATTAGCTTTTTATATTAGTATCTGGGTCGTAATGGCAAAAAGCCTTTTTAAACAAATAAAAGCTGGAAAAATAGAAAAACAAGTTGGCTATTTCTTTATGAGTTTTGTCTGCTTCTGGAGCATTATGAATTGCTTCGAAGCCTACCAAAATTTCTGGACAGGTGTTTTTTACTTTACGATATTTATGACAGGTATACAGGCCCAAATATGGCGCGCAAAATATAATTTTAAAGAATAAATCTTAGTTATAAAAATCTAAATATTATTGACTAGCTAAGTTAACAGCAGAGAAATACGTGAAAAAAAGTTTAGCATTAAAAGAACACAGCACATCACTTAGTATCATACTAAGAATCATAGATTGCCTTGGGCTATTAAGTGCCGGACTATTAAGTTACTGGTTAAGATTTTCAAGTCTTAGCCTTGATTTAACATATAAAAATGTCCTACTACTCGGTGTGCTACTTGGAGCAGCAAGCCTGTCCTTTTTTGGCGCCTATAGGGCATGGCGAGGGGCATCATTCACGTCTGAGATAAGATGTGTTCTTAGTGCGACATTAACAACATTTTTGCTACTAATCATCAGTGGATTTGTTACCCAATCTTCCGATTTATTCTCTCGTATTTGGGTAGTAAGTTGGCTATGTACCTCTACCGCTACAATATTGAGCTATAGATTTTTGCTTCGAAAGTCCCTAGGGGCATTAAGAGCAAAAGGCTTCAACATCAGAAGCGTGATTATTATTGGTGATGGAGAGCTGGCACAACAAGTTCTAGAGCGACTAAAACAACACCCTGAAATGGGGTTAGTCGTAAAAGGGATACTTAGTACACAAGACCAAGCCATCGATAAACATGAAATTAACTCTGTACCATTTTTAGGCACATTAAATGAACTAGATAAAATAGTTAAAAATCACAAAATAGATCAGGTTTGGATTGCTCTTCCAATGAGCGAAGTGCAAAAAATGGAACAAGTACAATCCGCTTTAAGCAACACTTCTATCGTGATTCGAATGGTACCCGATATCTTTGGCTTTAGACTCTTAAATCAATCCATGACGGAAGTTGCTGGTTTACCCGTTATAAACATTTCAACCTCTCATATGCTTGAAGGTAAAAACCGTTTTCTAAAGTCCCTAGAAGACAAAATACTGGCTTCTATTATACTGTTACTCATAAGCCCAATTTTAGTAGCCTTAGCCATCACTATAAAGCTAACGTCCAAAGGGCCGATCTTATTTAAACAATATAGAACAGGCGCCAATGGGCAGGACTTTAAGGTTTATAAGTTTCGGTCTATGGTGGTTCACAATGAGGAAGATGGAAAAGTAACACAAGCAACAAAAGGGGACAGTAGAATAACCCCTATCGGTGCTTTCATGAGAAGAACATCTTTAGATGAACTACCGCAATTTATCAATGTACTTCAAGGCAGGATGTCCATTGTTGGGCCAAGACCCCATGCACTTGCACACAATGAACATTACAAAACACTTGTTGAATCTTATATGCGCCGCCATATGGTCAAGCCAGGCATCACTGGCTGGGCACAAGTAAATGGCTTTCGCGGAGAAACCGATACAATAGACAAAATGGAAAACAGAGTTGAATACGACCTATACTATATTGAAAACTGGTCTGTATGGTTCGATCTCAGAATCATCTTTTTGACTATTTTTAAAGGCTTTATACATAAGAATGCAATTTGATCTTCAATGAAGATCAAATTTCTATGCCTTTTTCTTCACATTTCTCAAGTACAAACTGCTTGAAATTTTCCTTAAAAATTTCCGTAGAAAATTTCATCGCATGAGCTCTAATTTCACTTGGCTCAAGTAATAAGCTATGATTTTCTTCAAAATCATTAACAGCTTTAATAATCGAATCTGCTGTTTGTTTATAAAAATAAAAGCCTGTTTTCTTATCTATAACCGTATCTAATACCCCCCCCTTACCAAATGCAATAACAGGCGTACCACAGGCTTGAGCTTCTAATGGAACAATTCCAAAATCTTCTTCAGCCGCAAAAATAAAAGCTCTAGCTTTCATCATATGCTCTTTAAGAGTTTGATAATCTTGGTATCCCAAATAACTTATGTTTGATGAAGCAGATGCTATTTTTTCAACCTTATCTCTTTCAGGGCCATCACCTATGATAATAAGCTTTTTATCAGGCATTTTTGAAAAGGCTTCCGCAATAAGCGCTAACCGTTTATAGGGAACCAAACGCGACGCAGTAAAATAAAAATCATCTTTGTCTATTTGAAGAGAAAATGCATTAACATCAACGTTAGGAAAAATAACTTTTGAATCCCTGCGATAAGATTTCTCAATTCTTCTTTTAATAAAATGACTATTAGCTATAAAAGCGTCAACATTATGACTGGAAATAAAATCCCACATTCGAATTTTATGTAAAAAATATCGGGCAATTAGAGACTTAACACCGTTGGTTAAGCCAGACTCCTTTAAATATTCAAACTTCATATCCCAAGCATATCGAATAGGTGAATGACAGTAACAAACATGTAATTGATTAGGTGATGTAATTACTCCTTTTGCCACCGCATGACTACTACTAATCACTAAATCATATTCAGTAAGATCAAGCTGCTCTATAGCAAAAGGCATTAATGGTAGATACGCACGATATTTCTTTTTTGCAAATGGTAACTTTTGTATGAAGGTGTTCTTTGTTTGCTTGCCGATCAGGTATTTTTTTCTCTGCTCGTCATCAAAAAAATCCACTACAGAGAATAAATCAGCATCAGGAAAAATATCGATAATAGCCTGTATAACATTTTCTGCGCCTCCTGGGTTAACAAACCAGTCATGTACAATTGCTATTTTCATTATTTCTCCAAGATAGGGATTAGAGCATCATCCCAAATTTCTCTAGAACGTTCCCAAGAAAACATTTGTGCTCTTTTCAACCCCAATTCAACTAAATTAATACGTACCAATTTCTTTTGCCAGATATCAACTAAACCGTCTCTAATAGAATTAATATCATAAGGATCAACTAAAAATGCTGCTCCGCCAGCGGTCTCGGGCATGGCTGTAACATTCGATGTAATTACTGGAGTGCCAACAGCCATAGATTCAAGAATAGGCAAACAAAAGCCTTCATATAAACTTACGACAACAGTCGCAACGGCGCCTTTATAATAAGAAGGCAAATCAGACTCTTCAACTCCGCATAAAAACACCACACGTTCAGTCATATCTAATTCAGCAATAAACAAACTTAATTCTGGTGTGGATTTACAAGAAATTAATAAGTCAACCTCAGTAGAAAGACCTGAGCTCGCATAAGCACTCACCAGTCTTTTCAAATTCTTATGTGATTTATTATTTCCAACATATAAGAAATAAGGTCTGTCTCTCACGATAGGAAGAACAGCTTCATGATAAAATTCATGATCAACCCCATTAGGAACCACAATTATTTTATCGATAGGAACCTTAGCCCAACGTGAAATTTCTTGTCGTGTAAAATCAGAGACAGTAAAAACAGCAGGGGCATTTCGTACCGTCTGCTTCACAATATAATTATAATACAACTTGTTTTTAGCATTTGAGTACTCAGGAAATCTCAGATGCATGAGGTCATGAAGCGTGACTATAGCTTTACTTGCAGAAAAAAAAGGGCAATTGTAGCCTGGACTAACAAAGTAGCTACCACCTAGCGTAATTCTAGATAATTTAATCGGGTCTATAGCTGATAGCGCAGAAGACAGCTCACCACTGATGAGACTACATCCACTTAGACTTTGAGCTTGCATTATTTCCTTACAAAACCGACCAATCCCTCCGCTTTTTAACCACCGAGAGTCAAAATAAAGCATAATTTATCCCTAACATCTATTTCCCAATCAACCTCTTAATAAAATACTTCAGACTACTTTTAACCAAGCATATCACTAAAGTAATAGAGGGTAAGTTCTTGATTTGTGCTTTAATCTCCTCTTTAAAGTTCTTTCCGGAGTTTTGACCACTTATACCACCATCAGCATAATCGACAAGAGTATCATTTATAAAGAAAAGAGATGAGTGAGGTAAAACCCTTAACCAAAATTCGTAATCCATACGTATTCTAAAATCTTCATCATATAATCCATATTTATCAAACAAAGCCTTAGATATAAAAGAAGCCTGATGTGAAATCATTGACCTTTCACCTATAAAAGTAGCATCACTTACTATTTTTTTCGGTATTCTCTTATCAACAAACTTTGAAAAAGCAGTAATTACATCGGCTTTAGATTCAACAATAGCATCAGCAAATATAGATACAGATTGGTTATTAATAAAAACGTCACCTGAGTTCATATAATTTATATAATCACCTTCAGCTAATCTAGTGCCTTTATTAAAAGCATCACTAATACCAGTATCTTTTTCGCTCAGAAAAGCAAAAAGTTTATCTTGGTACTTTTCTATTAACTGCCTTGTACCATCTGATGAACCACCATCAATTACAATATAATGAATATTCTCGTAGGATTGGTTTAAAACGCTTTTTAATGTTTTTTCAATATTTTCAACATCATTATAAACAATTGTAATAATGTTAATGATTGGTTGCCACTGAGTATTTTGCTTAAGCATACTATACTCTCAAATCAGTAGAGTTCTTTAAAAACCAGTCATAGGCATCCTGAAGTCCTTTATCCAACTCAATACTAGACTCCCAACCAAGACGATGAAGACGATCTACATTCATTAGTTTTCTTGGTGCGCCATCAGGCTTGCTTGTGTCTGTATTAATATCACCATTAAAGCCTACAACTTTAGCAATTTTATGAGTAACTTCCAGAATAGAGCAGTCCAACCCCGTGCCAACATTAATATGGCTTTCCATTGAATGAACTTCACTATCATAAGTAGCTTTATCAAGATTCATGACAAATATACTAGCCGCCGCCATATCGTCCACATGTAAAAACTCGCGTTTTGGCGTACCGGTCCCCCAGATAGTCACTTCACTTAACCCTTGTTCTTTTGCCTCATGTATACGGCGTATCAAAGCAGGGATAACATGACTATTTTCAGGATGATAATTATCCCCTGGACCATAAAGATTGGTAGGCATTACACTGCGATAATCTACACCATATTGACGGTTATAAGATTCGCACAATTTTATTCCCGCAATTTTAGCTACTGCATATGGCTCATTAGTTGGCTCTAGATAGCCATCTAACAAAGCCGATTCTTGCATAGGTTGACTAGCCAACTTAGGGTAAATACACGAAGAACCTAGAAACAAAAGTTTTTGTACTCCATGCAAATACGACTGATGAATGACATTGGCCTCTATCATCAAGTTCTGGTATATAAACTCGGCTGGAAACGTATTATTAGCATAGATACCACCCACTTTCGCAGCAGCTAAATACACTTCATCAATCTTTTGCTCGGCAAAAAAAGCAGCCACTGCAGTTTGATTTGTTAGATCAAGCTCAGCAGAAGTACGAGTAACAATATGCTGATAGCCGCTTTTTTTCAGTTGACGGATAATAGCAGAACCGACCATTCCACCATGACCGGCAACATAAACTCTTGAATCTAAGTTCACCTATTAATTCTCCTGAGCCACAGGTACTTCATAGCCATTGGCTTTCATAAAGGCATGCTGCTTAGCGATTTTAAGATCTGCTGAAACCATTTCAGAACACATTTCTTGTACCGTGATTTCTGGTGTCCACCCCAATTTTTGCTTCGCTTTACTTGGGTCACCTAATAAAGTTTCTACTTCAGCAGGGCGGAAATAACGTGGGTCTATTTGCACGACCACATCTCCTACTTTCAAAGCAGGTGCTTTATCGCCTTCAATAGCTATAACAATAGCTTTTTCATCAACGCCTTGACCTTCAAATTTCAACTTAATACCCAACTCTTGGGCAGACCATTCGATAAATTGGCGAACGGAATACTGAACCCCAGTAGCAATAACAAAGTCTTCTGGCTGCTCTTGTTGAAGCATCATCCACTGCATGCGAACATAATCTTTAGCATGGCCCCAATCACGGAGTGCATCCATATTCCCCATATACAAGCACTTCTCTAAACCTTGTGCGATATTTGCCAAACCACGAGTAATTTTACGAGTAACAAAAGTTTCACCGCGGCGTGGTGATTCATGATTAAACAATATGCCGTTACAGGCATACATACCATAAGATTCGCGGTAGTTAACCACGATCCAGTAAGCGTACATTTTAGCCACAGCATAAGGCGAACGAGGGTAAAACGGCGTAGTTTCTCTTTGAGGAGTCTCTTGCACAAGTCCAAAAAGCTCGGAAGTAGATGCCTGATAAAACTTGGTTTTCTTTTCGAGACCTAGAAGACGAATAGCCTCTAAAATACGCAAAGCTCCCATACCATCAACATCAGCAGTATACTCAGGAGCTTCAAACGACACGGCGACATGAGATTGAGCCCCCAAATTGTAAACTTCATCTGGCTGAACTTCTTGCAAAATCCGAGTCAAGTTGGAGCTGTCAGTTAAATCACCGTAATGTAACTTCAACTTTGGATTTGGTTCATGAGGATCTTGATACAAATGATCAATTCGCTGAGTGTTAAGAGATGATGCTCGACGTTTAATACCATGAACTTCATAGCCTTTTGCTAATAAAAATTCAGCTAAGTAAGAACCATCTTGACCAGTAATACCCGTAATAAGTGCTTTTTTCATAAAGATACTTTTGACTCAATTATAGAAATCACATCTGATGATGAGATATCATTAATATTTGGATTATCATTGAATCCTCTCTTATTGCTATTAATTTTATAAGAATTTAGATCAGCATGTATAGATGGATGAGTAATTAAATGGTAGTTTTTAAAATTTTCTGGATACGGTACAAAGCGTCCATAATGACTTCCATTGTATATTACGAAAACATTAGGGTGATCTAGTGCCATTGCAATATGTGGGATAGCGGTCTCATTAGAAATCAAAATAACTGAACTTGATATTATTTCCAATAATTCCAATTGCGTTGTTTTTCCAACTAAATTTAAATGGGTACCTTTTATTGAATCCGATATCAATTCACCTTCTAACACATCGTCTTGTCCGCCGCATAAAACAATATCAAGGCCAAATTTGTTTTTAAGATACGAAGCCGTTTCTGAGAAGCCAGAAGGCGACCATTTTCTAATTGAAGTGCTGGCCCCAATAAATAGAAGAGCATATTTTTCTGGTAGCTTCATATTATAAGATGGTGTAAATGAAATCGTAGGCTTATCGATATTTATATCCTTTCCTAAAAAACTAGAAAAAAACATTCTATTTCGATAAAATTCAAAAACTATGCAATCTTTCTTAGAATCAGAATATAAATCAGTATATATTTTGCTTGTAAAATATCTAGAGATTTTGGAATGATTCACTGTATCACCGAACCAAGCAACTTTACGTGAAGAAGAGATAATTCTAACAAAGTCCTCAAAGACAACCCCTTCGCGGCTGTAACATGGATATAAAACCGCCTGCACATTAGAATAGCATGATGCATTTAACAAAAATTTCACTCGATAAAAAAAGTCTCTTGAAAATTTTACTCGATCTATAGATTCGTATGTAAAACTTTCATTAACTCCAGCTAACTCCATCCATTTAGAGTTACCAACTAATATAATCTCGACATTATCCTTCTTAACAAGTGGAATGAAATTTTGAAAAAGCAAGTAATCTCCTATTGCATCTGGTCGAAAAATAATAATTTTTTCATTCCCTCTACGACCAAGTCCTCTATAAAAAAAAGATAACATTCTAGCAACGAAATAAGATATTTTATAGAAAAAAAACCTTGTAACGATCTTTGGCATAACAAGCCCTTATTAATAAAATCCATAAATAACACATCCTCATTAAACTTATTATTATTCAGAGAAGGTTATAGCAAAAAAACAACTTAGTTAAATCTTCAAATTCTAAAAAACTTTTTTTTTGAAATAAAACTATCAGCACCAAACGTTAAAATCAGACTATAACTCGCTTGAGCTTTTAACTTTTTTCAGTAATTTATTAAAAATCTCATAATTAAATAAAAACCAAACAAGAATATAAATATCTTTCATGAAAAATTTCTCGATTTTCTATCAAAAACCCTAAAAATAAGTCAGAGAATTACTCATCGACGACCTTAACTCTTTAATAACACCCTTAAATCTCAGTCTTTATGCAAGCTCGCCCTTAAAACAGAGTATCTAAAAAACTAATTCCGTCGATAAGACAGATTAACCTAATATAGATTGTATCTATCTGGTCAACTCTTAATAGAGTTGCCAAGCACAAAAAAACACCGCATGCTTATTGACATTTTTTGATAGGCCGATTATTAATGCTAAGGTGCTTTTTCGAAGCTTATATCTTGCTCTGCATTTCAACAACCTACCTGTCTAATATTATCCCCCTCGTTTCGATGCGTTTATTCACGCCACAATAGCCCATTAACCTCCTCAGAGACAAACAACTCTTCCCTATGTATCATCCCTGGCGGTAGTTGATTAAGGTCGTGCTCATTAGCGGATTGATGGTTGAGCTATGTATCAAACATCGCCTTCACCCACTCCTACAAGTGCTTTTAGACCAAAAACCATTGTTTACCTTTTTGCGTTCGGTACATCTCAGAGTCACTCGTATTCGATTTATTTTTGGTTGGGCTCACAACTTCGATGATCTTCACATCGTCAATCGTTACTTCCTTGAAGTAATGCCTGAGTCGACAGCCGCTTGTTTACTTCTTTGAAATGCAGGCAATCAGGGCCGTGCTTCTCAAGCAAATAACGGAAGTTTATGATGATTGCGTGATCAGGTATCGTATCTTCTAATGACAAGCCAGCAAATAGGCGCATCGAGGTAACCTCGTAAAGTGCGTATTTCATAGCAGGACCACGCATGCTGTACCAGCTCTTTACTAGCTTTTCGGCGTTTGCAGATAAATTCGTTATCTGTGAAAGAAAGCTGATTCATGTCATTCGATCTTGAGATTATGGTCAGATAAGCATTGTCCTATATTTAGGACATAATCTCATTTTCCCTAACCTATAACTTTTGGCAATTCCTAAATATAATACCCTATAATTCTAAACAACCTATAAATTTCTAATAAAACTTAAAAGCTCGTTATAAAAATGAGTAGTCAACCTCATACTTCATTATATAACTGAAAGATAGGAGCATTAGAGTCAAAAATTATGTCTTTAAGTTTCCAATAATACGCAAAGCTTTTTTAATCGCTCTTACCAACAACCTTCTCCTTAAAAATTCATTCTTATCATAATATTCATTTATTAGAATCTCATTTTCTAACTTTATCTTATGATCTAAAGGAAAGTCAAAGTCTAGAGTAGATCGATTTGCAGAAGCCGAATCAACATCATAAGTATGAGTTGCTTCAGCACCAAAACCAATATTTGATATCAAATTAAACTTTGGGACTATACACTTAGCCTTATTTTTCAATAATAAATAAGAAAACTGATAGTCCCATGTATCAATTTCTTTTTTATATACACGATCAAATACGCCTTTCCAAAACCTCATTGTAGGGGCATATTTAGAAATATCATGTGGTAAGATATTCCGACATGAAGGCCAATCTGATATTTCTGGATCGTATGTTTTCCAAACTCTCGCCCAAGAAGCCCACCCCCAGATCAAGGGATACTTACAAAAACTGTAGTCTTCTTGCATTCCGAATGACTCAGAACCACGAGAATCCCCTGATACTAAATAAATAGAGTCATCATATTTATACCTATTCAGTAACTCTTCACAATACCAAAAAAAGCTTTGGCTAGGTAAACAGTCATCTTCAAGGATTATCCCCTGCTCTTCATTTTCAAAGAACCACGTAATAGCACCGCTAACAGCATACTTACAACCAAGGTTTTTTTCTCTAAATAAAGTTTTTACTTCGCAATCCCAATCTATATTTTGAGTAATATAGTCACGAACAAGTTGAACTTTCTCTGCTTCACCTTCTTTACTAGTTCTAGCACCATCTGCCGCGATATAAAGACGCGGTGGTTTCGCTTGACGAATCGCCTCAAAAACTTGTTTTGTAGTATCCAATCGGTTGAATACTAAAAAAAGTACAGCAGTGTTCAATGCATGCGGAGGGATGAACTTGTTTTCATCAGGCATCATTATTTCCAGCTCTTTAATCTAAGATTTTCGATATAACTAGCTAGTGTACGTTTAGCGGACCAACCTAATGCTTTCGTTTTATCTGCCATGACATCTGCAGTCATTCGGTTACCCTTGCGTTCAGGCAACATCTCAATATGACCATTGAACATCTTAGCAACCTCTAAAATACTAAAGCCTTCTTCACTACCAATACCAAACTCATCACCATAGCCGTTCTCCCCCACCAACACCAGACCGTCTATAATGTCGTCGATGTGGGTAAAATTACGCTTTTGGGCTCCTGGGCTCACTACTGTAAGCGGTTCGTTATTACGCATTTTTTCTTTAAATAACGCAATCAAAGTGGCGTATTTACCGGTTTGTATCTCTCGCTCACCGTATACATTATAAAAATACGTGATCGCATAAGGTACATTGAACCAATTGCCATAATTCATAACTAACTCAGTATTAGTCGCTTTTGTCCAAGCATAAGGAGAAGCACTGCGCCCAAGACCACCATCGCCAAACTTAGTACTACTGCCAGCATACAAAATTTTACAGCCAGCTTTGCGAACAAACTCTAGTACCGCAAAAATACCTTCTTTGTTGTATGCCCAAACCTTTTCAATGTCGTCAAAGCTTTGCTCTACCCGCGAATATTCACCAAGGTGATAAACCATGTCGGGAGCAAAATCGACAAGCGTAGCAATATTCTTTGTTTCACCACGTATATAAGTCACGCCGGCTACATGATTTGCTTCACTGCCCGTAAAATAGTTATCCAATGAATATACATCGTATCCCATTGTTACCAAGCGCTCACACAAGTGACTGCCTACAAACCCAGCGCCACCAGTTACCAATACTTTTTTATTACTCATTGTTAATCCTTTGCAAAAAGGTCTCGTGTGTACACTTTTGCTACCACATCTAGTAATTCATCACTCATTCTATTGGCAATAATAACGTCACTTTCTTCTTTGAATTGATCTAAAGAACTCAGTACCTTTGCATCATGAAATTCGGAATCGCTAAGCTCAGGTTCATAAATCACTAACTCAACGCCTTTACCCTGTAAACGATACATGATTCCCTGTATAGCACTGGCACGGAAGTTATCAGAGCCCGCCTTCATAATTAAACGGTAAACACCTACTTTTTTAGGCTGCTTATTGAGGACTTGATGTTCAATGAAGTCCATACGGGTGTCGTTTGATTGAACAATTGCTCCAATCAATGCTTGTGGCACCATCTCAAAATTAGCTAGTAGTTGCTTGGTATCTTTCGGTAAACAGTAGCCACCATAGCCAAAAGAAGGGTTGTTATAGTGTCCACCAATACGAGGATCAAGACTGACACCCTCAATAATTTGACGGGCATCCAGCCCTTGAACTTCAGCATAAGTATCTAATTCATTGAAAAAAGCCACACGCATAGCTAAATAGGTATTAGCAAACAATTTTACCGCTTCAGCTTCAGTTGCATTCGTAAACAAGACTGGCATGTCTTTTTTGATAGCTCCATCGACAAGCAAATTTGCGAAAATAGTAGCCCGCTCAGAGACTTCTCCTACAATAATTCGAGATGGATACAGGTTGTCATAAAGTGCCTTACCTTCACGAAGAAACTCTGGTGAGAAAATAATATTATCCACACCAAATTTAGCTTTTACTCTTTCTACATAGCCGACAGGAATCGTCGATTTAATCACCATGACAGCCTGAGGATTAATCGCCAAAACGTCAACAATAACAGACTCTATCGACTTAGTATTGAAGTAATGCGTTTCGGCATCATAATCCGTTGGCGTAGCAATAATGACATAATCCGCATTTTGGTATGCCTGTTGTTTATCTAATGTAGCAACCAAGTTTAAAGACTTATTTTCAAGAAAATCTTGAATTTCAGCATCATGAATCGGGGATTGTTTATTATTCAAAAGCGCTATCTTCTCGGGAACTACATCCAAAGCAACAACTTCCTGGCGCTGCGCTAAAAGTACCGCAAGAGATAAGCCAACATAGCCTGTACCAGCGATTACGACTTTCATAAATATACTCTTTAAAAAAACTCTTTCTTTAATCCTAGAAAATCATTTTAATGACACTAAAATAATTTCCTAAAATCTCTTATAGAACAAGCAATAAAACTATTTTTGGAATGCCTTCAACAATATCATTGCATCATAAACATTATAGACACCATAATTACTTGCATCTTCTATTTTTGTGTTTTTACCACTGACTTTTATAAGCATTTTAGACATCAATTTAGATGATAGCTCTTTAAAACTTAATTCTCTTAAATGGCCATATTTACTTGGAACAATAGATAAAATTTCATTGTAGTCAACATTATGTAAACTACACATTTTCATGACTGCATCTTCTATTTCTTCTTTAGTATGTTCTTGTCTTTCTGTAAGTACTTTTGATAAAAATAATTTCCAATCTATTTCGATGCCTTTTGTAAGCTCAGGAAAATTATTTTTTAACTGCAATAGGGCTTCAAGCGAACAGACTCTAAATGCCTTTGTCATAACTATGTCGCTATGGAATGGAATCGTATTTTCTTTAAAAAACTTTATAACCTCCTCACCTACCTCTTCCTTTTTCTTGGATAAATATGCCGCACCATTGCTTTTCGCAGATGAGCCATGTACTGCAAAAGCTTTATACGAATAAGCATAATTTCCCATGGCAAAACACATAGCAAGGGCTGAATAAGAATCAGGTGTAGCCGATCGGAAGAAAATACCATTTTTTGTCATCCGCTCTATTGCTTCTTTCTTTACGAATCCACAATAAACTCCAGGCAAGTCAAATGTATATAACATGTTAAATTTCAGATACTTAGAAAGCCATTCTTTTGTATTACGTACTTCGTAGCTGGATTTATCACTCCAATAAAGTTTATTTGGATTAGGTGTATTTGGCCAAGAATAAAAAGCGTTATGACTGACAACTGCATCACATTTAGTTGTGTTAATAATTTCATTAACATACTCTAGAGAATTTGGTAATACGCCATCATCATCACCAATACTCATTACATAACCATCTTTAACATGCGACAAAGCAAAATCGAAGTTTTCGCTCATACTGCAACGTTTATTAGTATTAATATATGAAAGCCTATCATCATTAAATGACTCGACAACTTCTTTTGTATTATCTTGACTGAAGTTGTCGCTAACAATGATATGATAATTTGAATACGTTTGATTCAAGCAGGTTCGAATCGTATGATATAAAGTATCTGCTCTTTCTCGTGTAGGGATAATAATAGTCAGCTTATTATCAAATACTTTCATTTAATAAAATACCTATCCGTATAGTTTTCTTCCAACTCTTTTAAAACGGGCTTTTTTCCTTTTCCAGGGAAAACATATACATTATCAGGTATATTTTGATCAACAATTACCGTTCCAGCAGAAACAACTACATTCTTGCCCACAGTTGAATTGCCAACAATCTTTGAACCAGAAAACATAACAAGTCCATCATTTAAAGTTGGTCTATCATCATTATTTTTACCAACTAATATACCATGATAGTACACACAGAAATCACCATAAGTTGCTTTGGAAAATACACTACCGACAGAATGACTTAATAAAAAATTCTTCTTTAGATCTATTTCATAAAATAAATCTATACTATGAAGTACTTTATTAAGATAAAAAATCTTTTTGGCTCCAGTAACATCACCACTTAAAAATAGCTCTCTTGAGAGTTTGTAAAGAAAAATAGGATATTGAATGGAATTAAGAACATCTAATGTAGGTGTATCTTTCCATTCTTTAACTCGGTGAAACTCAAGATCATTATTCAAAACTTTTTGAACACAATAATGCAAGTCCAGAAAATCTTCACTGCCACCAAAAAAACTTTCAATTTGCCTTAAAATAAAATGTACTATCGATACTTCAAAAATACTCACAATTTATTTTCTCTTAAAAACCTAGCAGGTACCCCTGCAACAACAACATTATCAGGTATATCCTTAACAACAACACTACCCGCTCCAACAATTACATTTTTCCCAATCTTCACCCTTGGCAGGATAACGGAGCCAGCACCGATAAAAGAATACATACCTACTTTTACACAACCAGCTAATGTCGCACCAGGACCAATGTGAGCGCCATCTGAAATTATACATTCATGCTCAACTATTGATCCGGTATTTATAATCACATTTCTACCAATAATGGCACCTGCAGATATTATTGCTTTTGCAAGAATCTGAACACCTTCAGATAAACATGCAGTTATTGCAACATAACTAGAACTATGTATTAAATTCGGTGTGATAATTTTAGCACTTTTAAAAAAATCATTAATACTCATCCTATCTTTCCCATTCGCTCCCCCTATTGCAATAGCACCATAGAAATATTCATTAGGTCTGTTAGATTCCAACCAATCAAGAAAAGCATGCTCATCAGAAAAAACAGGAACTCCAGAAATAAAACTTTGAATATTTTTATCTCTATCGATAAAAGCAACAATACGAAAATCTTTTCCCTCTAATAATTCACTCAGAACCTTGGCATGCCCAGAGCAACCCCATATAACTATATTTTTCACGACAAATACTCAACAACTATATCTGCTACTTTTTTAATTTGACCATCGCTAATCTCATGGTAACTTGGCAAATTAATACCGCGCGCATATATATTTAAAGAAACCTTATTATTTCTTACCTCGTCAAACATTGGCAGCATAGATAAAGGATAGAAAAAAACCCTTGCATCAACATTAATCTCTTTAAACTTATCAATCAATAAGTCTCTATCAAATTCTAATTCAGCATCAAAAATTAATGTAGGCATCCAGTAACCATATACTAATTCATTTGAAGTTGGGTTTGGGTTCATAGACACCTTTTCGACATTTTTAAATAGAGAGAAATACTTGAAATATATTTCTCTCTTCCTATTAATTAGCTCATCAATATGTGTCATCTGGGCATAACCAATAGCAGCCTGAATATTTGAGATTTTGTATTTAAACCCTATAGTTTCTGCCCAAAACTGCTTTGGATTTTCAGGATTTCTTCCATGAGAATTTAAAATATTAACTTTCTTATAAAGTTCAAGATTATTTGTAACAAACATTCCACCTTCACCAGTGGTCATCGTTTTAGTACCATGAAATGAAAACACACCAAAATCACCAATGCTACCAGCTTTTTTACCTTTATATATAGAACCAATTGCTTCAGCTGCATCCTCGATAACATAAAGATTATGTTTCTTAGCTATGGCCATAATCGCATCCATATCACAAAGATTTCCATAAAGATGCACTGCAATTATAGCTTTTGTTTTTGGAGTGATAGCTTGCTCTATTTTTGAAGGATCGATACACCAAGTATCATTCAATATATCAATAAAAATAGGAGTAGCTCCAAGATATACAATTGGTGCAGCAGATGCGATCCAGTTTATATCCGCTATTATAACTTCATCGCCATGAGAAATACCCAAAGCAGAAAGCCCCATATGCATAGCTCCAGTACAGCTAGAAGTCGCCATGGCATATGAGACATTAAGGTGTTTTTTAAATGAATCTTCAAACTTATATATATAGTCATAACACTTATCGCCCCATCCGTTCAATGCAGCATCTGTAGCGTAGTCAACCTCTAATTGCGTTATATAGGGTTTTGTATAATATATTTTACTCATAATATTTCCAGCTCAGGTACAAAAACAACAAACTTAGCACTCCACTCACGGACATATGAAAGCTGAGCCATAATTTCATCTTTAATATTCCAAGGTAAAATTAAAACATAATCTGGCACGCTATTTCTTAACACTTCTTCGCTTACAACTGGAATATGACTACCGGGTAAATACAAACCTTGCTTGTATGGAGATTTATCAACAACAAACTCAATCAAATCAGCTTTAACACCAGCATAATTTAAAAGAGTATTTCCCTTAGCAGCGGCACCATAGGCTACTACTTTTTTATTTTCTTTTTTAGCCTTTAACAAAAATTCAACTAGATCACATTTTACTCTATTAGCTCTTTCTTGAAATTCTTTATAAACATTTATATCAAGAAGTCCAAAATTACGCTCTTCTTCCAGGATACTGGAAATATTTTCAGTTTCTTTTAATGATGTATTATCAATATGTGTTGCATATATCCTCAAGCTACCACCGTGTGTTGAAAGTTTTTCAACATCATAGAGCTTAAGATCTTGCGCCTCAAAAATTTGCTTCACTGTACACAAAGATAAATAAGAAAAATGCTCGTGATAAATAGTATCAAACTGATTGTCTTTTATAAGATTCATTAGATGCGGAAACTCCATAGTGATAGTACCGCTATCTTTTAAAGCAATTTTTAAGGCTCGAACAAAATCATTAATATCTGGAACATGGGCTAAAACATTATTTCCAAGAATCAAATCTGATTTTTTCAAGTTCAGAGCAAGTTTTGAACCGAAAAAATCTTCAACAACATCAATTCCCTTGCCTTTTGCCACGGCAGCAGTACTAGATGTTGGTTCAATACCTAAGCAAGGAATATTTTTTTCTTTAAAATACTGTAATAAATAGCCATCATTAGAAGCAATTTCTGTAACGAATGATGTAGGTTTAAGATCTAACTTGGTAGAAATATCTTCTACGTACTTTTTAGCATGCTCTAACCAACTATTAGAAAATGAACTAAAGTACACATAATTGGAGCTAAATATATCATCTGATTTTTTATATTCATCAATTTGAACTAACTTACATTCATCACAAACATATGTTTTTAAAGGATAAAAAACCTCAGGCTCATTTAATTCATTTTCAGTCAAAAAAGAATTCGAAGGTGGAGAGTTAACCAAATCAGCAAATACTAAATCTAAGGGTGTATTACAAAATCTACATTTCATTAATTTCAATTCCTTCAAAATCTATACTTAAAAACTTATGCAACTCATCCCTTTCAGAAATATTTTTTACATCAAGGGGCCAAGTAATATCTAACATGGGATCTTTATAATTTAATCCCCCCTCATTAGCGGGCGTGTAAAACTCACTATGGAGATACAAAAGCTCAGAATCATTTTCTAAAGTCTGAAAAGCATGAGCAAAACCCTTAGGAATCTGTAGCATATTTCTTTTCTTAGAAGATAATTCGACAGTATAAACACCTAAAAAAGTGGGAGAGCCCTTTCTAATATCTACAACCACGTCGTATACACTTCCACGAATACACTTCACAATTTTAGCTTCTGCATTAGGTTCATATTGAAAATGAAAGCCACGCACAGTCCCTTTCTCTTTGGTGATAGAATGATTTATTTGTTTCACTGAAAAGTCGGAAAACTCACTGTTTTCCTGATCGCAATACACCCTATAGAACTCACCACGCTCATCAGAAAAAACCGTTGGCTCTATCAAGAACAATCCGTCAAAGTTAGTAGATATATATTTCATCAGTTAGTCCAGCACAGCTTCTTTTTCTTCGCATCATTAATATAATCAATCAAATTATTTTCTGTACTAACTTCATTGTTTTCATAAAAAGAGCGGTACCATTCGATTGTATTTTTTAGTGTAACATCACTCGACCAAACATTATCCCAATCTAAATATAATCTAGACTTTGAACAATCAAGTCGCAACAATTTAGCTTCATGAGGCTGGTTAACACTCGACTCAATTTTATAATTGAGCTTATCCCAATACTGCTTTGTTTTTTCTACCAGTTCTTTTACAGTCATTACCCCTTCATCAGAAGGTCCAAAGTTCCATGAGTCTGAAAATTCGATTCTTTTCTCTAACAGCTTTTGCCCTATCAATAAATAACCACTAAGAGGTTCCAGCACATGCTGCCACGGCCTTACCGCATCTGGACTTCTGATACATACATCTTTCTCACTAATGATAGAGTGGACAACATCTACTATTAACCTATCTTTTGCCCAATCCCCACCACCAATAACATTCCCAGCTCTGCAACTTGCTAGTAACGTATTATGTTCTTTAGCGTAGCTATCAACATTAAAATAAGACTTTCTATATGAATTAGCTAAAATATCAGCACACCCTTTTGACGAGCTGTAAGGGTCATGTCCTCCCAACTCATCCGTTTCTTTATAACCCCATATCCACTCTTTATTTTCATAAGCTTTATCGCTAGTAACATTAACAATAGAATTAACGTTATGCTTTCTACAGGCTTCAAATACTTTAAGTGTTCCAATCACATTTGTTTCATATGTTTCAATAGGGTCTTGATATGACAACCTAACCAAAGCCTGAGCAGCTAGATGAAATACAATATCAGGTTTATATTGTTCAAATACTCTATCAAGTTGGTCAAAATTTCGAATATCACCCTCAACCGAAATCATATTCAAATTTAACAAAGAAAAATGATTTGGCTGTGTAGGTGCAGGTAATGAATAACCTATGACATTGGCACCCATTTTTTCCAGCCAATAAGCTAACCAAGACCCTTTAAATCCAGTATGCCCAGTAATAAGTACTGTTTTATTTTGATATATACCATTAAACAGATCTTTCATTACCATTTTTTCCATGGTGCTTTATTATTATCCCAAAGGTTATTCAACGCGACTTTATCCCTAAGTGTATCCATACAAGACCAAAAACCATCATGTTTAAAAGCTGCTAATTCACCGATTTCAGCTAATTTCCGTAAAGGTTCCTGCTCTAGAACGGTTTGATCAGACTCTATAAAATCTAGAACTTCCGGCTCACAAACCATAAAACCGCCATTAATCCAGCTACCGTCGCCCTCAGGTTTCTCTATAAACTTTTCTACTTTGTTTCCATCGATGTCTAAAGCACCAAACCGTCCCGCAGGTTGTATAGCCGTTAAAGTAAGCTTGGCCTTGTTCATTTTATGGAATTCAACTAGATTTTTAATATTAACATCACTGACACCATCGCCGTAAGTTAATAAAAACGTCTCATCGCCAATAAAGTCTACAGCTCTTTTGATTCTTCCACCAGTCATACTGTCTAAACCAGTATCTAGCAATGTAACTTTCCATGGCTCACTGGAATTATTATGTATTTCCATACCACCGTTTGACATATCAAAGGTCACATCACTTTGATGTAAATAATAGTTTGCAAAATATTCTTTTATTGAATATCCCTTATAGCCAAGCAAAATAACAAAATCATTAAAGCCATAATGAGAATACATCTTCATTATATGCCATATTATCGGCTTACCACCAATTTCAACCATTGGTTTTGGTCGGATATCAGTCTCTTCACTTAATCGAGTTCCATACCCACCAGCTAATATTAGTACTTTCATATATCAATCCCATTCTAAACTTATATAAATTCACTTTGAGCAGCTTTATTAATATAACCTAACACTCAAATCCATCCAAAATTGACAACCCTATAAAAACATACCAAGTTTAAAAACCGGCTTAAGGGCTCAAGCTCATTTAACTCAAATTCTTAGCGTTATAAATTTGGTTTTTTTATTAATCAAATAAATAGATAGCAATACAGAGAGATAAGACGCAAAAAAAGTTGTCATTATAGCACCAACACCGCCATATCTAGGAATGAAAATAAAGTTCAAAATTAAATTCAGGCATACTGAAAATAGTGCCACATAAAAACTTAACTTAGTTATATTTTCAATCAACATCACTTGATTAGTAACAAAGAAAATCAAATAAGGGACTCCAGTCCATATATATAAAGCCAAATATTTCCCAGCGGTAGTAAATTCATCCCCGTACAAGATGTTAATAATATAATTGGATGAAATTGATATTAATATCGCAACAGGAAGAGCAAATAGAGACATAATTTTAACTATCTGAATGACCCTTTTCTTATAATATTCCTCACTATTTTCCTTTGCCAAAATAAGAGCTGGGTATATCGAAATACCCAAAACAGTTGGAATCATTAGCCATACCTCAGCAATTTTAACAGCAGCCGAATAATTACCTAAAACATCCTTGCTAAGAAAATTACCTAAAATTATTTGATCTGCCCGCATATTAATTGCTGAGGCAGCACCAGCTAAAATAAGTGGCCAGCTATCATTTAAAAGATTAATGGCCGTTTTCTTTGAAAAAAGAAATATTTTTCTTTTTGCTTCTCCACCTAAAGCATAAATACGATCTTTAAAATAATAGTAACTCAACCCTATTGAAAAAATAAAACTTTCAAAGACAACCAAAATAGCAAAAGATTCGAGAGAGGCTTCATTTAAAATAAAAACAATCTTTAAAATTGAAATAATGAATACACTAATAAAACGAGAAAAAACCGTATATTTTACTAAACTCTTACTCTGAAAATAGCAGTCAGCAACTTCAAAAGCAGGAAAAAAAGATGTGCATGCTATGATTAATATCAGTATATTTTCATCAAAACCATTCACGCTTGAGCTTATTAAAAAAATCATTCCAATCACAATTATACTGGCAATAACTTTAAGCCCAAAAGCAGTCCCTATAAGCTCATCCCTTTTAGTTTCATCTTTAACCAATTCTCGAATTAAGATCCCATCAAGACCAAGACTTGCAATACAAGCAAAAATACCAACAAAGCTTTGAGCATAACTCAACAACCCAAACCTTTCTGGTCCTAAATAGCGAGCAAGCCATACACCTATAATCAAAGCCGTACAAAGACGTACCATTCGCTCAAGCATTAACCATGAACTGTTTGCCGCATAGCGCTGAAACCCCTTATTACTAAGCAGGCTTATAATTTTATTTTTTAGCAAAACCATCTCTCAGTATATAAATAGATATTTTAAAAGGTAAAGATACAGTCATTTAGACGTTACTCACTTCAAATACTTTACCTAATATCTCACTGACACTTCGCTTAGCAGTACGCAAAATCTTAGATTCAACATAACACCTCAATTCAGGTGCATTACCAGACGGCCGTAAGTGAACAATATCCCCACTATTGAGCGTCATTCGAAGTCCATCAGTTTCATCAATTGATACAACCTCTAGCACTTCACTTTCTTGCGCTATTGCTGATAGCAGCTCAGTTTGTTTAGCCTTGCTTGTTTTAATATCGGCTATAAGCTGTCTACTGACGTCTGTTGGAATGTCTTTAATTCGATCACTAGCGGTATAACGGCCTGGATAGTTAGCCGTTAATTGGCTAATTGGGAGAGCTTGCTCATAGGACATTGCTAGTACAATTAAAGCAGGTAATACTGAATCTCGCGTTGGTAAAGCGTGTAATACTTGATTATTAACAACAAAATCAGCGCCAACCAAAAAACCGCCATTGGCTTCATAACCAACAACTCTGGCATCTGGTGATTGTTGCAGCAGATCTTCCATACCTGCGATGACATAAGGCGAGCCAATTCTAGTTCTCAGCGAGATCCGCTCAGGGCTTTGCAATGTACCTCTCAACTCAAGAACAGTATTCACATTTACGGGGGCTGCCACATGGGTTGCTTGTAAATAATCAGCGCAGAGCACGCCTAAAATATCACCGCGTAACCACTCACCTTTTTCATTAGCAATAAGCGGACGATCACCATCACCGTCTGTGGATATAATGGCATCCAGCTTATATTCTTTAGACCAGTTCAAGCCTTTCTGCACATCTTCTTCTGATACCGCCTCTGTATCAATCGGTACAAAAGTCTCAGTACGTTCTAACGAAATAACCTCAGCACCGAAATGAGCCAATAACTCTTTAATCACATCTCGCGCCACACTGGAATGCTCGTACACACCAACACGTTTGCCTTGCAGCATGTTCGACGGAAAAAGCGAGGTATAACGCTGTTTGAAAAGCTCAACAGCAGAATGATCAATGACAGGCAACGCCAACTGTGCTGCTTGATCTGAAACGAATTCAGGTACTTCAACTAAGCCATTCATGATAGAGGCTTCGTCAGCTTTGCTAATCTCACCGTCTGGACGATAAAACTTAATACCGTTGCGATCAAAAGGAATATGACTGCCCGTGATCATCACCGCCGGCATGTTATTTTGCATGGCATAAAACGCCAAAGCAGGCGTTGGCAAAGCACCACAAAACTCGACTTTCGCGCCAAAAGATTCAGCGGCCAGCAAACAAGCTTTAGCAATATCAGAGCTACTCGGACGTAGGTCCATACCAATAGCTACGCTAGATGCAGAAGGACAAACTGTTTGCAGGAAGGAACGAACAAAAGCAAAACAAAGCGTCGGCGTTAAATCCTTCACCAAACCACGTACACCGCTGGTACCAAAGGCAACACCCAATTCATCGCTAAGTTGTTTTACCTGTACAACACTAGTACTCATTTTATCAATCCTTGCTTAAGATCATTTTCTTAACGGCTATTATTTTAACGGCCATAGCGATCACTAAAGCGTACGATATCGTCTTCACCTAAATAGCTACCAGACTGTACTTCTACTAGTTCTAAAGGAATTTTGCCGGGGTTTTCTAATGCATGAACAACACCCACAGGAATGTAAGTAGATTCATTTTCGGTTAGCAGAATTTCACGATCACCGTTTTGAACCTTCGCTGTACCAGACACAACCACCCAATGCTCGGCACGGTGATGGTGCATTTGCACGCTTAACTTCTCACCTGGTTTGACCATGATACGTTTCACCTGATGGCGACCACCAAGATCTACCGTTTGATACGTTCCCCAAGGGCGATGCACCGTCGTGTGATACATGTGCTCTTCACGACCTTCGGCTTTAATGCGTTTAACAATCTTCTTCACGTCTTGAGCATTGTTTTTGTCCATCACCAAAACAGCATCTGCCGTTTCGACAATAACAAGATCACTCACCCCCACCGCAGCGACTAAACGTGACTCAGAACGGATAAGGCAATTAGTAGAGCCTTCAGCCATTACATCACCCAATAGCACATTGTTGTCAGCGTCTTTATCTGCATAATCATATAAAGCATCCCAAGCACCAATGTCACTCCAGTCCCCGGCATAAGGCACAACTTTCGCTTTTTTGGTTGGCTCCATCACAGCAAAATCAATGGACTCCTCAGGGCATTGTGAAAACAATTCAGCATCAATACGCACAAAATCCAAATCTTCAGTACGCTGCTGATAGGCAAGATTTACTGCTTGAAAAATATCATCTCGATGAGCCGCTAACTCATCTAAAAAAGCCTTGGCACGGAACAAAAACATTCCGCTATTCCATAAATATTCACCGGAATCCAAATAAGCCTGAGCTTTTGCAAGGTTAGGCTTTTCAACAAATTCAACTACAGAGAAATTATCACCGGAACGAATATAACCGTAACCAGTTTCGGGACGAGTTGGCTGCACACCGAAGGTCACTAAAGCATCCTGCTTAGCCAATTCAACCGCTTGCTTAATCGTCGTTTCAAAAGCAGCAATATCACGGATGACATGATCGGCAGGCAAAACCAACATAAGTACATCGCCAGATTGGCTTCGCAATGCTTCCAGCGCCGCCAAAGCAATTGCCGGCGCCGTGTTACGGCCTTTAGGCTCTAAAACAATACTGGATTTTTTAACACCAATAGATTGCAACTGTTGCGCGATCAAAAAACGATGGTCTTCATTACAAACCACAATAGGATCTGCCACTTCTAAAGATAAAGTACGCAACATGGTTTGCTGAAGAAGACTGTATTCTTTATCCGTCAGAGGCAAACATTGCTTAGGAAAATGCTCACGTGATAATGGCCAAAGACGACTGCCAACACCACCAGATAAAATAACAGGAATAATTTTCAAAACAGATCCTTCGTATATGACAAAAATAATCTGCCTAGTCTAACAAAAGTAAGAGGTAAGAAATATAAGAATGGATTAATGAAGGACAAATAAAGAAGCAAAAAACCTAGCAACACCCAATCACATGTAGATCGGCCTTCAGGCCGTCAAAAAACCAACAACACCCGATCACATGTAGGTCGGCCTTTAGGCCGTCAAAAGCCTAATCACACCAAACCAAAATCCTTGACGCGCTAAAGCACGACCTACAAAAAATGAATCGGCCGTCAAAAGCCTAATCACTCCAAATCAAAACCTTGACGCGCTAAAGCACGACCTTGTATCTCTTCTTGATGGGTGTTTAGCTAGCACTTATCGCATCGGGAAATCGGTGAGCTCGTGCGCGACCTTAGCACAAAAATGCTGTTTTGTAGATTGAGCCCTGATTTCCTAACCTCCATTAAACTGAATGGTATCCTAACACCCCAAGTAAGGGTGATGCTGCATGTACAAGGGGAGTAGATAGAGATGAAGGCTTTTATTGGCATTGATGTAGGTAAAGAAAAGTTAGATGTTAGCTGGTTACGCGACGTAGTCAAAAATAAGCAGAAAACCAAGGTCTTAAAGAACACAATACAAGGCTATCAAGAATTAGTTGATTGGGTGCTAAAGAATACAGGGTTAGAAGCTCAGAATATTGTTATTACGACAGAGCCTACTGGTATTTATAGCGAACCTTTGATGTATTTTTTATATGAACAAGGATTTACTCTTTTACATGTAAACCCAGGAAAAGCAAAACAATATGCAAACTCATTAGGGCTAGTTCATAAGACTGATAAATCAGACGCCACAATGCTGGCTCGCTATGGTCATGACCAACAACATTCACTTTCAAGCTGGCAGCCAGAGCCTATAGAAGCAAGAGAGCTAAAGGCAATGGTGCGTAGACTTGAAGCGTTAGAGCAAGATTTACAGCGTGAAAAAAACCGTTATGAAGCGGCAGGTTTTTCAGGCGCATCCGCTCGGGTCACTCAATCTCTCAAAGATATGATAGCAGTGTTAAAGGCTGAAATTGATAAACTCAAAAATGAAATCGATGAGCATATTAACAGGCATCCTCAATTGAAGAAGAACCGCCAATTACTTGAAAGTATAAATGGTGTTGGTGAAGTAACATCCCGAATAATGGTTTGTTTACTGGCGTGTAAGCGGTTTAAGAGCGCGAAACAGCTAGCTTCTTATTTAGGCTTGATCCCCAAGCACAACGAATCTGGCAAACGGACAGGAAAAACAACCTTGAGTAAGGAAGGGCCAGGTTATATGTAAGCGTCCGGCAAACCACACATTTTAATTATCTTCAAACACCTTAAAGTCTGTTGTCTTTTAAATCAGAGCAACAGACTCATGTTTACCGCGTCTTCCCAGCTTAACGTTACTCTCATTTGTGGACCAACCGATATGCGTAAGGCCATTGATGGGCTTTGCAATATTGTCGCCTACGATCTTGAAAAAGAACCTTGTAGTGAGCACATTTTTGTCTTTTGTGGGCGAGCACGTGACAAGATTAAAATATTGCAATGGTCTAATAATGGTTTTTGGTTGCATTACAAACGATTGGAAAAAGGGCGTTTCCAATGGCCAGGCATTGAGGATGAGCATTTATCGCTGCACATATCTCATCGACAACTGAATTGGTTGTTGGACGGTCTACCCCTTCACTCCCAGGGGGCACATCCGCATTTAACTTACCGATATCATGACGCATAGCCCATTAGGTTGGTATAATCCAACCTATGAACATACTTCCAGAAGACTTACCCAATGACATTGAAGCGCTTAAAGCACTATTGCTTGAGCAAGCTTTACTATTGGGTAAAAAAGACAGCCTTCTGAGTGAAAAAGACTCGCAGCTTGCGCAGTGGCAATCTAAATACACGTTCATTTTAGAGCAGTGGCGTTTGGCGCAGCAAAAGCAGTTTGGCAAAAGCTCGGAAATCTCACCTGGGCAAGGTGAGTTGTTTGATGAAATAGCGGCCGAATCTGATGTCATCGACACAGAGACTGAAACACAGACCGTCTCCTACACTCGTCAGAAACCCAAGCGTCAGCCCCTGCCAAAGGATTTACCACGCGAAACGGTTGTACTGGATATCGCTGAGTCAGACAAAGTCTGCTCATGTTGCCAAGGTGCACTTCATTGCATAGGCGAAGACCGTTCTGAAAAATCCCAGCTCAGCTTAAAGTGATCGAAACCGTTCGCCCTAAATACGCGTGCCGTGAGTGTGAAAAAACAGGCACTCAGAATGCGATTAAGCAAGCAGCTATACCACCGAGCATTATCCCCAAAGGCATCGCGACCCCAAGTCTGCTGAGTCAGATTATCACGGGTAAATTCCAATACAGCTTACCACTCTATCGACAAGAAACCTTATTCAAACAATACGGTATTGAGTTGAGCCGACGAACCATGTCAGATTGGATGAAAAAATGTGCTGATGCCTTAGAGCCTCTTTATGAACGGCTACATCAAGTATTACGGAAACAGTCCGTTATCCAAGCCGATGAAACCACCCTGAATGTGATCAAAGAAGCTCGTTCAAAATGTTACATGTGGGTGTATTGCACAGGCAAAGATGCCCCAAGCAAACAGAACCTGATCCCGAATATTGTCTTATACGATTACCAGCCGACTCGAAGTGGGCAATGTGCCATCGATTTTTTACAAGGCTACGACGGTTATCTTAATGTAGATGGTTATCAAGCGTATGAATCCACCCAAGCCACGTTGGCTGGTTGCTGGGCCCATGCACGTCGCAAATTTATTGAGGCGGAAAAAGGCATGCCGAAAGGCAAGTCAGGAAAAGCAACGATGGCGATCAACCACATCAAAAAACTGTACGCCATCGAAACGCTGGCCCAACAGGCCGACAATGTAGAAGGCGCATTTAAAATCCGTCAGGAGCAAGCGCCCGAAGCACTAGCGAACTACAAAGCCTGGCTTGAAAAGTCAGCTCAACAGGTGCCACCGAAATCTTTATTGGGTAAAGCCATCCAATACAATCTCAATCAATGGGACAAACTGACAGTTTACTTGACAGACTATCACGTCAACATCGATAACAACCGAGCGGAACGCGCCATCAAACCCTTCGTGATTGGACGCAAAAACTGGCTGTTCTCAAATACGGGCAATGGAGCACGGTCCAGCGCCACGCTTTATAGCATCATAGAAACGGCCAAAGCCAATGGGCTTATCCCGTATGATTACTTAGTAAGATTGTTTGAAGAGCTGCCGAGAAGAAAGGAAAACGATGACGTAGACGATTTATTGCCGTGGAATATCAAGCTGACTTAAGTTTGAGAATAAAGGGTGAGTCTTCCCGCTGCATCCATGCAGCCTTGAATCTTCCTGAAAAGTGACAGAGCCTCCGTCCTGGAGGCGTGGACAAATCCATTGCCCTCTGTCTGATAATAAAGTTATAACAATCATTTACTAAAGTAAAGCAACACGATCTATGTGTGGTTTACCACACGCTTACGGTTATATCAGAGCAAAATTGTATATGGCCGCAATCGTAGCTGGGCAACATAATACCGATATAAAAGCGCAGAAAACGAGATTACTAAAACAAGGCAAAACAAAAATGCAGGCGCTAGGTGCAGCGATGAGAAAGTTGTCACAAATATGTTTTGGTGTTGTTAAGAATCAAACAGAATATCTGCCTCAAGTTAGTTAAATAAAAACTTGAGGCAGATTAGGAGAGATGGTATCTACAAAAAAACTAACAACACGGAAGAAACACACATATCTATTGATACTTAGCCGCAAAACAAACCACGTGATCTAGGCATTGCAACAACTGACCAGCCATACCGAACGCTTTATTCAATAACGCCGATTGTATTTCAGGATCATCGGGGTAATCATGGGCAAATTGGTTACGCATTTCCCGTAACTTCAGCCACTGTTCAACAGAACCCAAGGCTCCTATTTTTTCAAGCCGATTTAATTTATCAATAAATGTAGTAAGCTCACCTTCTTCATATGTCAACTCAATCACAGCAGGGAACAACTTTACCCCATCACATCCTGCAATTTTGAAAACCGGACAATAAACTGATCAAATACCGCAAGTTCAATTTCCGTAAGTTCATACAAACTAGCTGCAGTGTAGGGTTGTTTATCTGCCAAGTGCTGCATAGACCAATGCAAACGTTCTGCATGTGTTTGGCAAATGTCAACGATCCCCTGAAATACATCCTTATTCATAAACGAATGCCACTCTCTTTAGCGATTTTATAGATAGGCAAAAACCTTCCAGACTTACGATTGACTACCAAATCAATTTTCTGCTCACCAAGTAGCAAATGAAGTTCAACCAAAGCATTCAATTTAGCCTCAACAATGTCATCGGCCTCATGCAAATCAGGCTCAATATACAGATCAATATCCCCACCACGCGCACTATCATCAGCCCTTGAGCCAAAAAGCAGCAAATCAGACCCTTCGCCAAAATGCTTCAATAGCACATGCTTAATTGTCTCTTGCTGGTATTTAGTCAAACGCATATCGGCCCCTTTTTTTTAAACAAAACACAAGGTCGGCCTTCAGGCCGTCAAAAGCCTAATAACATCCAATCACGTGTAGGTCGGCCTTTAGGCCGTCAAAAGCCTAATCACACCAAACCAAAACCTTGACACGCTAAAGCACGACCCACAAAAACCAACCGAAAGGAATCTAACCCTTTTGCCCTATTCCTACAAATCAAACCCATTTGGGTTATTCGATTGCCAGCGCCAAGAATCCTCGCACATACGCGCCAAGTCAAACTCTGCCTGCCAACCAAGAAAAGCCTTAGCAAACTCAGGATCCGCATAACAAGTCGCGATATCGCCAGGACGACGATCCACAATCTTATAGCTAATAGATTTATTAGAGACCGCTTCAAACGCTTTAACCATTTCAAGTACAGAGTATCCATTGCCAGTGCCTAGGTTCACAACAAAATGACCAGACTGAGCCAGCACCTTTTCCAAGGCACAGACATGGCCGCGAGCCAAATCCACCACATGAATATAATCACGAACCCCCGTCCCGTCTGGCGTATCATAATCATCACCAAACACACTCAAACAAGCCAATTTACCCACAGCTACTTGACTGATAAAGGGCAATAAATTATTTGGAATACCTTTTGGATCCTCGCCAATCAGACCAGACTCGTGAGCACCTATCGGATTAAAGTAACGTAAAGTAGCAATATTCCATTCGCTATTGGCCTTAGCCAAATCAGTCAACATCCCTTCTACCATCAACTTGCTTGCCCCATAAGGGTTTTGCGTTGAAGTAGGGAAATCTTCACGAATAGGCACAGATTCAGGCATACCATAGACAGTCGCAGACGAACTAAAAATTAAATTCCGCAGTCCAGCCAACTCCATAGCCTTGATAAGGCTCAAGGTTCCGGCAACATTATTTTCATAATACAAAAAAGGCTTTTGAACAGACTCGCCAACCGCTTTCAGACCGGCAAAATGAATAACCGCAGCAAAAGTATATTTCTCGAAAACACTATTTAAAAAGTTTGAATCGCGAATATCGCCTTTCATAAACACTGGACGCTTACCGGCAATCGTCTCAATGCGATCTAAAACGACCTCTTTACTATTCGAGAGATTATCAATAATAATCGGCTCAAAACCCGCCTTAATCAACTCGACACAAGTATGCGAGCCAATATAACCTGCACCGCCCGTTACCAAAACAAACATCCAACACTCCCAAAAAAATCCATTAAAACCAATCACATGTAGGTCGGCCTTCAGGCCGTCAAAACCCTAGCAACACCAGATCACATGTAGATCGGACTTCAGGCCGTCAAAAACCTAATCACACCAAACCAAAACCCTTGACGCGCTAAAACACGATCTACCAAAACAAAAACACAAACCATGCTATGATCAATTCGGTCATCAGGAAGATGACTTTCAACACCACAAGGAGACATGTATGTCGATGTTATTTTTTCACTTCGATGGCACAGACAATAGCCCAAACGACGCCTGCGCACCAGAACACAGCATTTCCAGCATCACCAACGTACTAAAATCCCATTTATTATTAGGCGGCCGCGTTAAAAACCAGATAGACATCACGCCCACATGTTTACCATATCGCAGCTTTTACTACGCAGGTATTGGAGCCTATGGCAGCTGGCTAGAGCAAAAAATAAACGCCGCCTTTGCCATCGAATCTGGCCATGTAGCCAATATCTTAAATCGTGCGATAAACGACTTTAAAAATCATTACAACAAATCGATTCGCCACATTGTCTTAATTGACTTCAGTCGAGGTGCCGCATTAGCCAGACGCTTTGCCGCACTGATTACTCCACTTATTGATCGCCCTATCATTATAGAAGCGGTCATCGACACCGTAGCCTCTATTGGCTGGCCAAACCTAGATTTAACAAAACGCCCACAAACAGAAGTCGTATTTGAACATGGAAACACACTACCTGAAGGCGTTCATCGAGCACTACACCTAGTCGCACTAGACGAGCAACGCCTCGCCTTTCGCCCAACATTAATCAACCAAGATGGACGCGCACTGGAAATATGGCTAGCAGGAGTACATTCGGATATTGGCGGCGGATACCGCAAAGATGGCATAGGAGACATCGCCTTGCGAGTCCTAATAAACTGGATAGAACAACAAACCAAACAAAACTGCTATCACGCAACACGCTTAGCCAAAACACAGCCGCCCCATTGGCAGCCACTGCTCACCATAGAACCCAAGCACCTAGGCAAAATACACTACCAACAACGTCGCTTGCACCCGTGGCGCAAACTAACCCTCGCGCCGCGGCACTGCTGTGTACTGGAAAACGACCAACCCAACCATACACTATCACCCCACTGGCACCAAAGCGTTACGCAACGCATCCGCAGCAACATCGGCTACTTCCCCATTGCACACTGCCCAACACCCGCCATACTCTGGCACCACGAACACCTACCTCACCTGTAGGTCTGATTAGCCGAGGTACGAGGCGTGATCTGACGGTTGAGGATGGACCGCTACATAGGCACATCACGCTTCACTAATAATGCCTACAAAAAACCAATCACATGTAGGTCGGCCTTTAGGCCGTCAAAAACCTAATCACACCAAACCAAAACCTTAACGCGCTAAAGCCCTACAAAAAAACAAATCGGCCGACGAAAAACGCTACGACACATGCTCTTTCAAGTGAACAACATTTGAATCTTCAACTTGCTGATCTAACGCCTTTTTCGCATTCCACACCAAATCGCCAATACCATCGGTTGGCTGAAAATCGGTTGGAGCCGTAATCAAGATCTCACGCACTTTTTCATGGTCAAAATCATGGCAAGCTTTATCCAATTGCTCCATGGTTTGAACAAAATCAGGTAAGGATAAAAACCGCTCATTGGCGGTCATAATACGTTTATGCTGAGTTTCTTTTACATTATCGCCAATCAATAACTCTTCAAAAAGCTTCTAGCCAAGACGCAGCCCCGTAAACTAAATGCTAAAATTTAAAATAGATAGAAATATAAGCCATAATTATTTTCCATAATATCCTCCCTAAGCTTTTATTTAGATCTAAGAATCACATTATTTCTTAGCATTTCTTTCAAAAAATAATCCCCAATAAGCGGATTATAATGATTAATATCATACCAGTTTGTTTCCTGACTTATTTCTTTACTCTCCTGAAAAATCTCTACCTTTAAAGAGCACCCACCACCAAAATCATGATTAACAATAATTTTCTCTAAGGTCTTTTTCATAGTTAACAATTTATCATAACTCATCAAATTGGGGTTAACAGGATCGATATATAATATAATATTTAACGGGTTATTTTCATCTCTTAGAGAGCCCTCACATTGTTGGGCAATTCTTTCCATAATTGGTTCAATTGACGATAAAGAGTTTTGATAAAGAGTTCTTTGCTTTTCAACCCTCTCTTTACTCCATTTTCTCAATTGGACAGTACTAATATTACAAAATGGATATTTCTTCTGATTAGTATAACTTTCATAAAAATTAGATAAGCTATTGAAAAATATCCTAATTGAAAACAATGCCTCAAGGGCAGTTAATTTTTCCGAAGGTAGCTCTTTATCATTAAGCAAACTACCAAGCTCAAAAAAAACATATTTTTTACTATTAGAGCTAATCGTTTTTTCAAATAGCTGCATAGAAAATCGCTGAGATATTCCAGAAAAACCCACTTTCTGAATATTATAGTTATCGCAAGTATTTAATCCTTTTAAACTGCGTGATGTTCCTATTATCACTATATTAGCTAAACTATTTTGTATGATTTTTTTCTGCCGATCTAGCATTAAATCAGGATATACATGCCCCATTAAATAATATTCCGATATTTGATCATTCACTCCAGTAATTGTATTTGAGGAAGCAAAATCAAATTGCCAATAAGGGTCAACAATATAATTAACGATAGCAATAACAAAAAAAAATAAAATTATAAAAAATGCAACCACCTTTAAATATAGTTTACCACTAACCATAAACAAACCCTTGCACATTACTCAGCATACTTACTGAGAAAACAAATATTAGTGCCATTATAAAAGCAAAAAACAATGTTCTCTTCCAGGTTATGTTAAATAATGACAAATGAACACTTCGAGACACGTTAAATATATGCATAGAATTGGGCATAAAAAAAACAATAAAGACCACAAAAGCCATATGCAGTATGGCCCAAGAAGGACCTAAGAAAGCACTCGCTTGCTGAGCGCTATCAAGTGAGGGAAAAAAACTTGAACAGTCAAATAGCGACAAATGAAACTCTTCTATAAAAGGACATAATAGTGAGGTAACGCTAATCTTTTCTGGTGCAACAATATTTATCAAAATCTGTATAGCAACGCCAGAAGAAGGAACAAAGAAAAACAAACCTGTTATAAATACACAGACCAGAGTTATCAATCTAGATAACGCCTGTGAAAACCTCGTTATAAATTGCCTAGGCTCAGTAGCACTTGTTTTTTTTAACAGTTCGATTGATACCAAAAGCAATGCAACAACAACACCTTGAATAATCATACTATCACTTGGCGAATGCCAAACTGCCGTCAAAAAAAATGAAAAAAAGACTGCTATAGCCCACGCTGTTGTATAGCGAGTTTGGACCGACTTTATTGGAACATTCTTAGTCAACAAAAATAAAGGCAAGAATACATACATCCTAATAAAGGCCATAAAACTCATATGCCATGAATTCATATAACTACCGGGGGACGAGGCTTTTAATGGCGAATCAAAATTAACAGGAAGTTTAAGCCCAAAACAAAATCCCATCCCTATCGCCATGTCAGAGTATGCAGAAAATGAAAAATACAGTTTGAGTATACTGCCTATCATAACATACAAGCTCTCAGTAAACGTGAGAGTAAATAATTTTTGCTCTAAACTGAGAAAAAAAAGCTCTGTGTATTGATTTATGGGTAGTGCAATAAAACAAAACTTAGCTAAACCAAAAATAATCAAACTTATTCCTAAGGCAATCTCATTGTACCGAATTTTTCTATGATTAAATTGCTTGTATTCATTTATTGCTTGTCTGTATGTTAGTATCGGCCCCGATGGAAGAGTGATAAAACAGAAGGAGAAAAATATATATTGCCATAAAGACATTTTTTTTACATCAGGCTTGTTAGTATCGATTATTGCTGAAATTTGCTGAAGTGTATAAAATGCCAAACCGAATGGAAGCAGAACGTTAAACCCCACAGAAAAAGATGATTGGCTGTCTAAGGCAACAATACCTGTTTTAAAAAGCATCAGTGGCAACAAGTTTAGTGAGATAAATAGTGTTTGAAGTAGCTTTGAACGATTATCTGACTGAACAAAGATAAAATTCATTAAAACAAGCGCAGTAAGTAGTAAAAATGACTCCCAATCTACTAGAAATAAAAAAACGCTAGAGAGTAACGCCAAAAATGGCAAGGCAAGTTTATTATTAATAGATCTTAAAGTGTAGAATACAACTAAACTTAGTGGGAATAGGTAAAAATAATATAAGCTGAATGAAAAAGCTAACATTTTTATCGCAGCCCTTTAATAAGAATATTATCGATTAATACAGCATCTAAACCAGTTGTCGAGAGCACAGCTAAGGCATCATTTATAGTATGCACAATGGGTTTACCCATTACATTAAAACTAGTGTTCAATAATATTGGGACATGAGTTAATTCTTCGAAGGCATCAACCAAAGCCTTTAACCAAGGGGTTGTATGTTCCGTCAGTGTTTGAAGACGCCCTGTATGGTCTTGATGCACGACCGCTGGTACTAGTGAAAGTTTGTCTGTTTTCCATTTTAGAGTAAAAGACATATAAGGAGAAGACTGAGCATTCTCAAACCACTCTGGAGCTTTTTCTACTGAGATTATAGGAGCAAATGGTCTATATGCTTCTCTGCCTTTTACAATTGCATTAATTCTATTTTTCATATCAGGAGAGCGCGGATCTGCTAGTATTGAGCGATTTCCCAATGCTCTAGGCCCGAATTCAGCAGCACCTCTCATTACACCTATAATTTTTCCTTCTGCGAGTAATGATGCAACTTCTTTTACCCCATCTGATTCACACTTGGCAACCGTATATGGAAAAGCGTAATCCGACAATTTTTTAATATTTATCTTTTCCGGTACCGATCCTAAATAAGGTGAGCTTTGATTAAAAGGTAAAGAGACTTGTTTCCCATTTTCAAACTCAGTTTTTTTCCAAGAAAGAATAGCTGCACCAATCGCATTTCCATCGTCTGCTGGGGCGAAAGGCACATGAACCGCCTTAAATGATGTTTCACTTAATATGGTACCATTAAAGGCAGAGTTTAATGCGCAACCACCACATAAAATAAGATTTTCACTTCCAATTTGAAGATAAATATCCAGGAGAATTTTCTTAACATAAAATGCATACGCTGCTTGAGCTGTTGCTGCTAGTTCTGCTGATTCAGCATACGGTTTCCCTCTAAAAGAGACATTAGACTCAAAGTATTGAATAATATCGTTTAATTTCTCTCTATCAGCCCAGAGTATTCTACCACTCTCTATCTTTAGAACTGACGTTAGCCGATCATACCAGGTTGAGTTCACAATACCATAAGCGGCTAAGCCCATTACTTTCCATTCTTCTCCAGCTATTGAACTAAAGCCGCATAATTCCGTAAGCCAAGCATAAAAAGCACCGACACTTCCAGGGCCCCACGAGCGCCAATTACGTTTTAGATCACCATCTTTCCAATAATACAAAGCCGCGGCCCCAACCTCTCCTTCACCATCTAGTACCAAGCATGCAGCTTCACTAAACGGAGCCGAGTAAGCCGCATTTGTGGCGTGGCATAAGTGGTGGTCAAATCGAAATATGTTTTGCCTAACCCTTTGCGCAGAAATATACTTCAGATTATTTCCAGCAAATACCTGTTGTTGCTGATGAAGGCTCTTCATCCAATCTATTACCGAGCGTTGAATAAAACAATCACTGTATTCAATAGGGAGCTCACCTTTAGATTGACTCCACGTTGTGGCTATCTGGAATTCTGCATCAGCATCATCTTCAATAATTTTCTGAAAGATGGGCTTTAAATGATTTAGTTGATCAGGCACGGCTCCCCAGGCGCGCTTATCTTGTAAGAATCGTTCAGTTGCTTCAGCGAAAATAATTTTTCCTTCTGCGTTTGCAATTGCAACCGCTGGATCATGACCCGTTGTTGATAAACCTACATGATATAAGCTCACTCGGACGCCACTCTTTTAAAAATTACATTAGCGACCTCATCTGCGGTTTTATATTCAAACATGATAAAAGGTTCGATTTCTAAATTATACTCGTCCTCGAGATAGCCACATATTAGAACAGCTATTAAAGAATCAACACCAACATTTGCCAGTAAAGTATCCGCATTAAGAGTATCTCTCGGTACTTTTGTATGCAGAGAAACTTTATTTAGGATAAAATCAACAATATCATTTAGCGTAACTCTAGAATTAAATTTCATAGTAATTGTACTCTTAATTTTGACTAACAATAAATTTTTTATACGCATAAGCTATACTGTTATCAACATCTATCTCATACGACACAATCGTTGTATTTGGAAAATTTTCGAAAAAAATGGGAATTAGTTCTTTTAATATTTTTTTCGATATTTGGGCGCCAATACAAAAATGTGTACCAACACCAAAAGAGAAGTGTTTTGATAATCGACTATTTTTCTTGGTGTCAACATCAAAGGCTTTTTGAATATCAATTAGTATAGTTGTACCTTCTTTAATATATTTATCTCCAATATAATTATTTTCATTCGCAATTCTGTGAATATATTTAGGGGCAGTTGATAAATGAATAAAATAATCTAAATCATCAAGAAAGTCTTGTTTAATAAAAGGCTTACCATTTAAATTCGATATAATAAGTGCCAACATATTTACTGTGGTTTGAACTAATGGCGCCAACGCGGCGAACATTGCTATTGATAAAGCATAACAAGATGTTTCATCCAATGGGCGTCTATCTAATAATTTTTCTAAAAATGATGCATCTGGAAGTGCGCAGTTATATATCACCTCTGGCTTTTTCTTGTTTGATGCTTCACGTAACATACTCACTAACAATTTAACATCTTCTTCAAATAGTTTCAGCTTACGGATTGATTGCATTGGCTCGACCAGCTTTTGAAGAACTGTTGCACGACGATCAAAAGCTTTATAGTCATTAGGATAAACACCTAAAAGAGGCCTGCCAATACGATCAAACAGTGGGTAAGCGATAACTTGGACAAGATCAATTTTTTGCCCCTTTGGAATTGCACTTACCAGATCATTAATTTGGTAAGAAATAAACGCCTCCCAGTTTGCAAGATTTTTGTGATGGAAAAATTCAAGGGCTAATTTACGAATGAGTTGATGCCGTTCATTTTCTAAAAAAAAGGGGGCAACATTAACAAAACACCGTGTCATTTCTAATGATTCACCTGAGGCATTTTCAAGATTTTCAAGAAATCGATACAAATTGGGTATCGTATATGTTTTTTTGCGTAATACTGTTTCAGCTTCGCTTGTATCAGTAATTATTAGCATCCTTGAGTTTTCAAGAAACTTGGATGGTTGTCGTTCAATAAGCTTCATAAGTATTTTCTCAAATGGACCTAGCTGTTCACTCGATTCAGAGTTGCGGGGGCAGATATCAAACGAATGGCCAAACGAGTTGTCATATACTCTACTTTATTTATATCTACTTCGATATTAGGAAAATTTTGATATAAAATCGGTAATACTACAGTTAAGGTCATAAGCGCTAATTGCTCACCGGGACAACGATGAATACCACCTCCAAAAGCAATGCTTCGCTGCTTTGGTGACTGGTCTAGATGAGAATAATCGCAATTTTGATAGTATGAACCATCGCGATTAGCTGAAGGCAAATGGATCAATAAATTGTCATTTTTCTGCAATTTAATTTCATCAAAGCATACATCTTCACTTGCAGTTCTAGTTAAATAAACAGCTGATCCACATAAACGTACTAAGCCAGAAAGATTATCTTTCACCCAATCGACATCTGCAAATTTTTCACACTCTTTAGCACTTAAATCCTTATTTGCAATTATAATATTTGATAAGGTTTCCGTTGTTGTTCTAGATGCAATTAGCAAATTAGTTATAACGATAGCGATTTTCTCAATTGAATTATCGCTAATTCTTGTATTTAACAGTGCGCTGTGAATATCTTTAATCAGCCCTGTTGACCCTGGCAAGACAATTTGCTTCGAAATTTGGCCAATAATTCTTTCAAAAGCACTTTCTATCTGCAATAACATCTTTATAGATTGCATAGGCTCAATAATATACACAGCTATATTAATATCTTTTAACAGGGCTTCATCATTTTCAGGTTGAAACCCAAAAATTTCTTTGACAATTGTTAAAAACAACGGAGTCTCAATATCATTTACTAAATTAATATTGCCTTCACGCTGCTGTTGTAATTTACCTACAAGTACCGCCCCCGTTTTTTGGATCGTTTCCTCATAAGAGAGTAAATTTTTTTTGCCCATAGGTTGCGCCAGAGCAACTTTTATTTCTTTATGTTCCTCGCCTGACATAAAACTCATAAAACCATCAACAATGTTAATAAGTTTAGAGAAATCTACATTGGCCTGTTTCTGTAACTTCAGCAAATGTTCTCTTATCGAAGGCGGAAACATCTTATTTGATGTCAATACTTTTTGCGCTACTCTCTGTGAGTTAATACAGTTATCAAATGTCATCCCCCCCCCTTTTATGACCAGCGTCTAATTTTTCCACTTGAAGTTCGTGCTAATGTATTTCTTGGCAATATTTCTATCTTTTTAATAAATAAGCCAAAGTTCTTAGAAAAAAGACTTTGAAGACTGTCTTCAACAATGACTGGATTTTCCGGTAACTTCCTATTCCAACACTCTATAGTAAAAGAAAGCTCATTTTCAGAGCTTTCTTGTTGCATCAAGAATGCATGAAAATTTAATTCAGGAAAGTTTTCATTCGCCAAAATAGCCAGATCAATAGGATGAACGGTTTTACCTCTAACCTTAACAATATCCTTTATACGTCCCGTCACCGTTAAATAATGATTGCTGATTAAGCCTAAATCACCAGTTATCAGCCACTTTTTATCATAATAAATTGTATCAATTTGCGAAGTACAATATTGAGTGGCAACACTATCACCACTAAAACAAATATAGCCTTCTTCGCCATCTTCTACGGGGTGATGTGTATGCGGATCAAAAATGGCAATATTAGGATGATGTTCGCCAAGATAACAGGGTAATAAATCACTACCCAGATTGATATCGTTGGTTAAATAGCCTTGATCCGCTGTAGGTTCACCACCTGCGAAAAGAACAACTTCAGCAAGACCATAACAAGCAAAAAAAGATATTGGATTAAACTGACTCTGAGTAAATTTTTCAACAAACATTTGAGCGACCTTTTTTGGCACATAATCTGCCCCACAAAATGCAATTTTCCAGCAGCTTAAATCAAGTTGCAGAGCAAGGGAGTCTGAACAAAACTTTGTACATAGCTCATAAGCAAAGGGGGGCCCTCCGCTCACATTTACTCTATATTCTGATATCAACTTTAACCATCTGGATGGACGTTTAATAAATTCATTTGAAGATAATAGCATCAACCATGAACCAGACATCAAGGGGTAAAGAATTTTTCCAAATAACCCCATATCATGATAGTGAGGTAGCCATGACAAAATTTTAGTTTGATCGTGAAAATTCCAGCGCTCGGCAACTTCCTTGTGGTTCGCAATAATCATTTTTTCAGTGACTAAAACTCCTTTAGGAAATTGAGTTGAACCAGAAGAATATTGAATAACAGCAATGCCATTTATAAAATCACAATACTTTTTTGTTGGCTGGCAAAAATTAGCAGCACAAACGAGTTCTTCATAAATAAAAAGATGAAGGTGACAAAAAACTTGTCTAAATTCCTCTTCATATTTCTGCTGAATAATTAAAGCTGAACATTGACTATCCTGTAAAATTTTTTGCAATCTTTTTTTATCATTATCATTAACAGGAATTGCACACGGTATAACTGTAATTCCCGCATAGAGACATGAAATAAAAGTATTTAAAAAATTAAAACCTGCATCAAGTAGCAATACAATTCTTTGATTATAAACTGGCAACCGCTGCAATATAGCAGAAAACTTCCGAACTTGATGATCAAACTCTTTCCCGTTTATCGAAGTTACAGGCTCTACTCTTGAACTATTATATTCATGTATCAAGTGTTTCCATTTCGATTCAGTAAAGGAGAAACTTAGAATTTCAGCAATTTTAGGCATCTTGTCACTTTTTTTGTATAGATCTTAGCTTTTTTGAGCTTACAGTAAAGATTATATCCTAGGCATCTGTATTGAGTATACTTCAAAACGCTTAAGAAAAATCCGGAAAAGTTCTTCCCATGTCCTACATTAACTTTAAAATTATCTAATGGTATAAGCCCCCAAATATAAAACAGCAAATATAAAACAGCAAATTCAATTATGAACTCAGCCCCTCATCACATATTGAGCAACAAATGCTTTTCTTCAGGGAAGAATAGGAAAAAACTTAATCTTCCCTGAAGAAAAGCATTCTCCGGAATGAAATACAATTTATAAAAGGGCAACTACAAAACACTTGCTTTCAAGTGAACAACATTTGAATCTTCAACTTGCTGATCTAACGCTTTTTTCGCATTCCACACCAAATCGCCAATACCATCGGTTGGCTGAAAATCGGTTGGAGCCGTAATCAAGATCTCACGCACTTTTTCATGGTCAAAATCATGGCAAGCTTTATCCAATTGCTCCATGGTTTGAACAAAATCAGGTAAGGATAAAAACCGCTCATTGGCGGTCATAATACGTTTATGCTGAGTTTCTTTTACATTATCGCCAATCAATAGCTCTTCAAAAAGCTTCTCACCAGGGCGCAGCCCGGTAAATTGAATTTCAATATCGCCATTTGGGTTAGCATCGGACTTCACTTCCAAACCAGACAAGCGAATTAGGTTTTTGGCAAGATCAACAATCTTAACAGGCTCCCCCATATCCAATACAAACACATCCCCACCCTTGCCCATAGCGCCGGCTTGTATAACCAATTGAGCGGCTTCTGGAATGGTCATAAAGTAACGAATAATATCTGGGTGTGTCACCGTAATGGGCTGGTTTTCAAGAATTTGCTTTTTAAAGACAGGAATAACCGAACCAGACGAACCAAGCACATTACCAAAACGTACCATACAGAAACGGGTGAATTTTTCTTGTTTAGCGGCTTTTTTCGCTTCAGCTTCGGCCAAGGCTTGCAGCCCCAGCTCCGCCATACGTTTTGTTGCGCCCATCACATTCGTTGGTCGAACGGCTTTATCTGTAGAGATTAATACGAAGGATTCCACACCACTTTCAATCGCCGCTTTAGCTGAGTAATAAGTTCCGAAGGCATTATTACGCACCCCTTCGACCACATTATATTCAACCAATGGCACATGTTTATAAGCCGCCGCATGGTAAACCGTATGAACTCCAAACGCCTTCATGGTAGAAGCTAAGCGATTAATACGCTGTACAGAGCCAATCAAAGGCACAATTTTGACATTAAACGACTCTTGCTCAAGAATCTCATTAAGCTCTTTATCGATCTGATACACAGCGTATTCAGACACATCAAATACAATCAAGGTACTAGGCTGCTGCGCTATAATCTGACGACATAACTCCGAACCTATCGAACCGCCAGCCCCAGTCACCATGACGACTTTACCAGAAATATTCGCCTGCATTAACGAAGCAACAGGTTCTACCACATCCCGACCAAGTAAATCATCGACAGCGACATCTTGTAACTCACTTACCTTAGCCTTACCTGTCACTATGTCATTAAAATCTGGTACGGTAAGCACTTCCACCGGATAAGGCATAAGTTGCTCGATCACTTGCTTCCGTTCAGAACGACTCGCCTTAGGAATAGCTAACAATACCTTTTCAATGTCGTATTTTTCGATTAACTCACCAACTTTATCGACATTATAAACAGGCACACCCTGAATAATGGTATTGGCTAAAGACTCATCACGATCGATAAAACCCTTCACGCGATAACTAGAAGCCTGACGAAGTGCCAAAGTAAGCTGCCGACCAGTAGATCCAGCACCAAAAACCAATACAGATTCAGAACCTTTTTGTGGCGCCTGCGTCAATAAACCACGAATCAAAACCCGAGAACCACCACACAACATAACCAAAAACGGAAAATAAATAATTGGCACAGTACGTGGAATATTCGCCTCAAAGAAATACGCAAAAGACGTAATACTCAATGCAGAAATAGCCGCACCAACTAAAATCGCACTAAAAGCATGAAAAGTTAAATAACGCAAAATAGCTCGATATAAACCAAGCTTTATATTCACTAACAAAGTAACAGCGATAGTACCCGCCACCACAAGCCAAATAGAATGGCCTTTAAAGGCACTGAACTCACCCAATCGCGCCCAGTAAGCAAAAACAAAAGCAAGATAAACAAAAATAGAATCAACCGCTAAGCTGATAAGACGTTTATAAAAACGAGGAAGAGACCAAAGGAAATCAAACTTTTTAATCATCATGTACAACCTATATGTACTAAAACCAAACATCTTGTAATGTAACTATCCATTAAAAAACAAACTTCCCCGTAGGTCAGATGAGCCGAGGTACGAGGCGTAATCTGACATTTTAAAACCCATCTTGTAGGTCGGCCTTTAGGCTGTCAAAAAACCAACAACACCAAATCACATGTAGGTCGGCCTTTAGGCCGTCAAAAGCCCAACATCACCAAATCACATGTAGGCCGGCCTTCAGGCCATCAAAAAACCAACAACACCAAACCACCTGTAGGTTGGCCTTCAGGCCGTCAAAAGCCCAACATAACCAAATCACATGTAGGTCGGCCTTTAGGCCGTCAAAAAACTTTATCTACAAAAACGAAAATGCCGCACTAAACCACGACCTACAAAACAAACCTAAGTAAAAACATTTTACACCAATTTTGCAAACAATATGCATGTAAGGTTTGCGAAAATCATAACTAACTCTTAACTCTATCTCCAGAACCGCTTCCTGTTACCGTCTTAATGATATAAACGAAGTAGTTTTTCAAAGACTTATCTCGAATCATCTTCGCATCGGTTTCCGCCAACAGCTCAGGCGTCGACATATCAATATCCGAAATTTGCGCCAACCCAGTAATACCAGGACGCACATTAAACACACCTTTGGCATCACGGGCTTGGGTCAACTCAGTTTGATTAAACAAACCAGGACGCGGGCCAACTAAACTCATTTCGCCTTTTAGAACATTCCAAAGCTGTGGCAATTCATCTAGCTTGGTACGGCGTAAAAAACCACCTAGTTTAGTAATGGAAGCCGTAGACGCCAAATGGCTCGCCACGGAAGCCGTATCCACCGACATGGTACGAAACTTCACCAACACAAACGGCTTTTTGTTACGCCCTACGCGCTCTTGTCGGAAAATAGGCGAACCCGTATCAAATAAGCCAATCAGATAAATCACCAACAACACCGGAGAGCCACACACCAAGCCCAACAGAGAAAACACCAAATCTAATACACGAAACATTCTAACATCCAGTTATTTAAGCGCTTTTTTAGCCGCCAATTTAAAGCCGTGTTCAACCGTATAAGGAGGAACCCAATCAAGTGTTTTTTTAGTATGCTCAATATCGAGCTGCAAAGACCCAACCAAACGATCGACCACGGCCTCTTTTTTGAACAATTTACCCGCTAATTTAAAACACCACACAGGCACAGGAAGCGACAAATTTGCTTTACCCTGCACTTTTGCCATCAAGGCAACCATACGAGACGTCGACATATCATCGTCATCGGACACTAGAAATACTTGGTTGGCCGCCTTGGGATGATCGATACACACCTTAATCAAATCCACCAAATTATACACGGAAACCAAACTACGTTTGTTCTGATTAATCGCACGAAATGGTAAGGGAAAGCCTTTTCCAACCAAGCGCATCAAAGAAGCAAAATTGGCTTTTACGCCTTCCCCATAAACCAGCGGCGGACGAATAATCACAATCTCCATGCCAGTTTCTTTACCAAGTGCTAAAAGCTGTTCTTCCGCTTCCGACTTAGACTGACCATAAGCGTCTTCTGGACTACGTACATCAAACGCCGAAAAAGGCTGACGACCAGACGTGGATTCACCGTTTACCTTGATCGAACTCAAAAAGATAAACCGCTTAACTCCAGCTTCTGCCGCTTGACGAGCGAGATTTAACGTGCCTTCCGTGTTGACGGCTCGAAATTCAGCTAAAGGGTTTGAGGTAAAGTCATTCATGATGTGAACACGAGCGGCAAGGTGGATGACAACATCTACATTATTAAATGCAGTTAAATACTGAGTATCTGGTTGTATTTCCCCTTTAACAAAATTAGCATTGGGGATAACCAAATCTCTCCGCCCAAAAATACATATTCTATTAGCTGGTAAAACGGATAATAAAATAGTACCAACAAAGCCAGAACCGCCAGTAATAAAAGTTCTTCTATCGCTCATTTTTTTTACCAAACTCAACAATATCATAGGCCATTTCAGTCATGATTTGCTCTCGAGAAAACTTACTAATAAACTCCCCTCTTGGCCGAACACCCAATGCTAGCGCATCAAAAGAACGATAACCTTGCTCATCATTACCTGGATAAAATACCGACGAGTTAACAACCTCTTCTTTTAGGAAGTCTGCCGCATATCCTGAAACGCCCGCCCAAACAGGCTTTCCTAACGCTGCATATTCAAATATTTTGGATGGTAAGACCTTACGAAAAGCAGGATAATCATTCAAATGAAGAAACAACACATCTGCATTCTGATACTCTTTAATCAATTCAGCACGACCCACGGGCGGCAGTAACTCGACATTCGTTACTCCATCTAACTGGTTTTGTAATAATGGTTTTCGCCCACCATCACCAATAATTCTAAACTTCGCTTTTCCCTCTAGACGCTTAGCTAGTTTAGGGAGGATAGTATGAAGACCCTGACCTTCCCCAATATTACCAGCGTAGAGCACTGTTGAAATGCTGTTCTTCTGTGAAGTATCTGCTGTTTGAGGTGCAACAGCCAAAAACTCATTATCTATGCCATTGGTAAACCAGCGATATTCGGTTTTAGGATAACGGCTAGAAAAATAACCAGCAAACCCTTTAGATACTAAGTTAATACGATCCGTCTTACGAAAGGAATAAGACTCAACCAACGAAAACAAGGGTTTTACAAGCCAAGTGATTTTGGGTGACAGCACATCTTTAATCGTATCTACAAAAATATCCCTAATATCCAGATATAAAGGTAATTTTTTAGAGGATGCTACGCGAGCCCCCAAGAATGCAGTAAATAATCGAGAAGATGTCGCGAAAACTAAATCGTAATCTTTGCCTTTGGTTAAAGTAACCGCTTGCCGATAAAAAGCAGTAAAGGCTTTCACCTGATCAAGCATGCCGCTTTTATGTGAAGGCAGCGAAATCCGATGCACTTCTATACCATCTTTTATTTCATGCGCCGGGGCATCTGCAGAAAAAGAGGCATAACGATTAGGAAGTGTGGTTATAACCTCTACTTCGACACCAGGAATTTTTTTGAGCTTATCAACAAGGGCTGTCGTTCTGAACGAACCAGCACAAAGATCAGGGGCATAATAAAAAGTCAGTATTAAAATTTTCAACTTTTGTCCTTTAAAATAGTAATCTTTGTACTTAAACGTCCTGTATTAAAAGGCACTATGATTTTTTTATTAGGAAAAGAAACGCCAAACTCAGGATGCCACGTACTCTCTTCTAATATCAAAGGGCATTCACATTCAAATTGTACCAATGTTAGACAGGGTAATTGAAGCATTAGCTTCTGTTCCTCTACATTAATGACAAGAACATCAGGGTGAATGTGCAAATGGAAAGAAGCGTCGGTAGGCTGAGATAACTCATCCAAAAGAATAAAGTGCTCTGCATTCGATGTAATGGTTCTCTTATGGACTATTTTGGGCTTTAGTCTCTTATAACCATCATGACTTGCCGATAAGGTCACCACGCCATCTGTCTCGTCGCTTTTTAACAATGTTGCATAGGCCCTGCGTGCAACTCTAAATCCTGACCAAACCTCAGAAGAACTTTGCCCATTCACCACGACGGTATTGTGTGCTGCGGTCTCTCTTTGTCTTAATCTCTCTGGACTCACACCATAAAGCGACGTGCCAGAGTTTACAAAAACACGTTGCACTCCAGCAGACATTTCAAAACTTAGCGAATCGGCATGGGCGTGGCCTGGCAAATAATCTGGTCCGACATTAGCGTGATCAAAAAACAATCTATAAACGCCAGTATTAACGCGACTATAGCCGCTACTCTTATTTGAAATCAGTATGCTTTCATCACCATAGCAAGAAAGGCCTAGCTGCTTAGCATAATCGAATATTTGTTGTGGCTTTGCTGCTATTCCAATCGCAGCATCATTGAAAAAAGTAATTTCTCCATCAAGGTGAAGCATGCTCTGTAACCAAGTAAGTGCTTTTTCCGCAACGTTACGCCATTCAGCATTACGCTCTAATAAACTAGGGTTCTGGCTTATGTCAGCCAAATCTATAAGCTCCAGTAAATCCCAAAGCAAAATTTCATGGTACATAGGTGACAACTCAAAGTGAGCACCATCATCTAAAAACTGCTCAGGTATTTCACGATCCAGTATTTTCAAGCCCAAATCTAAAAATCGTTTGGCATCCTTTCCCTGCAAATAAGCCCCAACAAAAACCAATGCTTTAGCATTCGCAAATAAATGATTACCTAAAATATGGTACTCAACTTGCTGAGTTAACGCATCCGCCTGCATAGCAATGCTGTTAAGGTATTTGCTATCAACATTGTCTTTTCTACTAAACCACTTAACCCAATTAACTAAGCGTAACGAAATAGGATAAGGCTCCCAGCCATTGCCTTGGCAAGGTGGATTCTCAGCAATCCAACGGTCAATAAATCGACAATGAATTATTTCACGCTCTGCGTAGCTTTCAGAATTAAGATCATCGAAATAATGTAAATTATATAACCAAAGCTTGGAATAATGAGGTGAGTTCCAATCAAAAGAATTCTTAATTAAACCGTCTTGATTTAAAAAAGAAACCTTTTCATCGTCGTAAAATGATTGATTATTAAGAGCCGGCGCACTCCAAAACCAATTATTATTACTATTAATTAATAGATTATCAACTTTAGGCTTTTTCATTTTATAGAAAAGTCTAAAATAAAACTGTTCAAACCTAAGGTATTTCAAAGTATGAAATACCTTAGAAAACTTAGCGAATATAGACTTCATTGTTTTCGCAGCTGCTCAGCAACATTGATAGAAACTGACGCAACCTCAAAAATTTCAGCCGCAGTAATAGGTGCAACCGATCCATTTTTAATTGAGTCTAAAAACAACTTAGAACAGTTATTTTGACCTTTGTCTTGTTTCCATAAATTAAATTTCTTAAAGCCTTTCCAACCAAAACCTTTGAGCTTCACAAAATTGTCTAATTGTAAAACTTTTCCAGCGACAAACACCTCAACTCTCTCTTTAGGAAAACTCGCCGCACCATTTGCAAAATAATGAATAGTACCAAACGATCCATCGGCAAAACCTAAAATAATAGCGGCTTTATCTTCTGTAATTTCTACTGAATCAGTATCACCCATTCTACGCGCCTGAACAGATACGATTTCACTACCCGCAAGGTAACGCATTAAATCAATAAAGTGACAGGCCTCACCAATGATTCGACCGCCGCCTACATTATTATCTTGTGTCCAATGATCTGCGGGGATACTTCCTACATTCATCGTCATGATAAAAGACTTAGGCTCTTTTATTGGCTCTAGTAGCGCTTTCATTTTTTGGACTTGTGGTGAAAAACGACGGTTAAAGCCCACCATCAATTTGGGTGGTTTATCCGCTTTAAGCGCTTCGTTATAAGCGGCTTCGACTTCAGCAAGTTCTTCATGCGTTATGGCGAGAGGCTTTTCGACAAATACGTTTTTACCAGCCTTTAACGCTTCTTTTACAAAATAAGCATGGCTATTGTGACGAGTAACAATGGCAATGGTATTAATACTTGAATTTTCAATCAACGCCTGGGTATCAGTAGTGGCTTCTGAAAAGCCCGCTTTTTCACCATGAATTACCCCATTAATACCACCAGAGGTTGCAATGCTATGAAACTTTGCCCCCGCTTTTTTAAAAGCAGGTATCAGCATCCGCGAAGCGTAATTACCCGCACCAATAAAACCGACCACAGGTTCGCCTGCTTGGTACCGAACAGCGGGGAGCATTCGCACTGTTGTTTCATGTCTATCCTGTGGGATAGATTCATACTGTAGCAATATACCCAGTGCGCTTTTATCCGTCGTTAGTAACTCATAAGCGTCACTGGCATTTTCGAACTTAAAGCGATGAGTTACCAATGGCTTAACATTTAACTGCCCACCAGACATCATATCCAGTATCGCTTCAAAGTTACGCTGCTCCGTCCAACGAACAAAAGCAAGAGGGTAATCATTGCCTTGCTCTTCATAACTAGGATCATAACGACCAGGCCCATAGGAACAAGAGACTTGAAAGGTTAACTCTTTTTCATAGAAGTCAGCACGACTAAGCTCTAGACCAGTTACACCCACTAAAATAATACGGCCACGTTTTCGGCTCATTCTCGCTGCCTGTGTAACAGGGTCATTAGACTTGGTGGAGGCCGTAATAATAACGCCATCGACACCAATGCCTCGACTAAATGCCATCCCGACTGCTACTGGGTCTTCACCCTTTCCAGGATTACATGTCTCTGCACCAAATTGCTTAGCTAGCTCAAGTTTAGATTGATCAAAGTCGATAGCGAGTACGCGGCAACCATGCGCTCGTAACATTTGAACAGTGAGTAAGCCAATTAGACCAACACCAGTAACAACAAAACATTCTCCCATTGTTGGCTTAGCCAAACGGATGCCTTGCAGCCCAATACTTGCGACAACAGTAAAAGACGCTTCTTCATCCGTCACATTATCGGGAATTTTAGCCACTAAGTTTTTAGCAACACGTACCACATCGGCATGAGGACCATTAGATACAACACGATCGCCCACTTTAAAATGATCAGCACCTTTACCAACACTATCGATAACACCGACATTGCAATAGCCAAGTGGGAGTGGTTGCGCCAGTTTGGATCGCACAGCATCAACGGTTGTCATCAATCCATCAGTCTGCACCTTTTCCAATACCATCTTTACTTTGTCTGGTTGAGAGCGCGCCTTATCAATCAGGTTAGCCTTACCAAAATCGACTAACATCCGCTCAGTACCAGCAGAAATAAGAGTTGTTGTTGTATTTATGACAACATTGTTTTTTGTTGCTTGCGGTGCAGGAGCTTCAACGATGGCTGAGCCCCCTTTAGCCATGTCTTGGAGTACTTGCTTCATCTTACTTTCCTGATTGTGAACGCGCGATTTCTCTAATTTTAATCAACACTTCTTGAGTCAAATAACTAATTAGTACAGCTTTGTAAACACCCTTAAAAACAAATAAACTCCCAGCAGAAGCTCCTATCACCTTAAATTTTTCAATAAGCTCTAGAATATCTTCTGGTTTACCAGCACCACCAATAATTGTTAAGGGAACTGTAGCTAATTCTCTTACTCTTTCGACTAATTTAATATCATAACCATTCATCATACCATCTCGGTCAATTGAGTTAATAACCAATTCACCAATACCAATCTCTTCTAACTCCGATATAACTTGCTCAAGTTTTTTCTTAAATTTCTTTTTACCATTATGGATATATATTTCGTAATTACCAAATAGTGATTTCTTAACATCCAATACAACAACAATACTCTGCTTACCAATTATAGCCGCCATTTCTTTAAGAACATTCGGATTATTAAGTGCCTCACTAGATATAGCAACCTTCTCAACTCCCAGTTTAATTATTTTTTGAGCTTGTTGAGCATTTTTAATTCCCCCACCATAACATAGAGGCATTCGACTCTCGTTAGCCAGATTTTTAATCATCTTGTAATCTGGCTCACAATTCTGGCTAGTCGCATCTATATCTAGAATAATTAATTCATCCACTTCTTTTTCATTAAATATCTTAACAGCATTAATAGGATCACCAATATATTTAGGATCCGAAAATCTTACTGTTTTCACTAGGCCTTTGTTTTGCACGAGCAAGCATGGTGAAACTCTTGACCTCAACATAATGAAAACTCATAGAAATTTTTAAATAAATTTATACCGTTAGAGTGACTTTTTTCAGGATGAAATTGAAAACCAAAAATATTATTTTTTTTGACAGCACAACAGAAATCACATCCATAATATGCTTCTATGAAAATATCATTAGGATCGTGGGCATTAAAATAATAAGAATGAATGAAATAAAACCCTTTCTCTTGATCAATATTATTTAATATTGGATGCTCTTCTCTTGGGACTATTTCATTCCATCCCATATGAGGTAGTTTAGGTTTATGTTCGATTTTTGATTCATCGAATTTTTTTACCGTAGCATCAAACCAACCTAGGCCAGACAAGACACCTTCTTCGCTACTTTTGGCCATTATCTGCATACCAACACAAATACCCATTACAGGTTTTTTTTCTACTAACACACAAGCATCTAAAGCTGATCTCATTCCGGACTGTTCAAGCTGCATCATCGCAGTATCGAAGGCACCAACTCCAGGCAGAATAATCTTGCTGGCCTTTTTAAGATCCTCAGGGCGGCTGGCGAAAAATGTCTCTATTTTTAATTTCGTAAAAATATTCTGGATGGCTTGAATATTTCCTGAACCATAGTCAACTATTGCAATCACCTCTTACCTCCCTTTTCGAGACCTAACTTTCTCATAACCTTTGCACCTATTTCATATATAGACTGTATATTTTTATAATCCTTGTATGTCTTATTCGGTGCCTCTAAATAACCTCTTAAATCAGCTGTAGTTATACCAAGTTTATTCGCAATGTAGCTAAAATCATCATCGATTGTCTCTGGGTCATATGGTGGCATTTTAAGTTTCTCAAGCGCATCTTCACGCGTCATTTGCCCTGTGACTATCAAGCTAGAATATTGCACTTTTCTCGTATCATAACCAAACTTCTCATACAGCCAATAAGCCTCATAGAAACGCGTAAAACGAGACTCAAAATGCTTTTGTGCATAACGTTGATAACCATAATTATCAACCAAAAATTGCGTAGCCTCTTCTTTATCATATGGCATGTAATCAAGAGGTCTATAAAGTTTTATCCCTTTGATATAGGGCAAATAAATTTTATGCCAAAGAATATTTGTGAGCGGAAACTTTTTAAGTTTTTTAGAACCAAACTTACGCTGAATATCTTTAATTTGACGAGAGTCTGATTGAAAATACATCCACTCTAGGGGGTTTCGAATACACTCCGTAGAATAGTTTCCACCGGTAAGAATGTGTTTTATATTATGCTTTGATGCAAATTTGTACATGGTCGCAAAAAAAGCATGATCTTGAGGCGTATCAGTATGAGACACGCCAGCTTTAAAAAATGAAAGCTGAAGATCCTTCATCTCTTCCCAATCAATAACTTCAGTGTATAAATCTAAACCTAGCCTATCTACGATTTGCTCAATATTATGAACCGCTTGCTGAGAATTCCAACCAGCATCTACATGGAATACTAAAGGACGTAGACCAAGTTTTTCTTTCGCAAGATAAACAAGATACGAGCTATCAATACCTCCGCTCATCCCTATAATACAATCAAACTCCTTTCCCTCACCCTCTTTTTTTATATCATCTGCAATTGCAGATATTTCGGCCCAACCCTTTTCATCTGGATGCCAGTTAGGCTGAATATCTGAATAAAAAGTATTGCAATGATCACATATTCCATTTTCATCAAATACTATTTTAGTGTCTGTTGTGTCCATAACACACTTTGTACAAACTTTTAATACATTCACTTATAATAAACCTCTATCAATGATTCCTGAATATTTTTAAAACAATCATCCGAACTAGGTATATCATGTACCAAAGCCTGGCCTTTTTTAACCCTCTCACTAATGCCCCCCCCATTCAATACAACCTCTTTAATCTTAGAATATATATCCTGAGGGTTAAGAGGGTCAAAATAAATAGCTACATCAGCACACACCTCTTTAGAAAAATCATAGTTACTCGTAAAAATAGGTTTTCCAAAATACATTGATTCTAAGTAAGATGCAGAATATGACTCTAATAATGTAGGCATTAGCAAAGCATCAACAGAAGAGAACAAAGCAGGTATATCACCCCTCTTGACCTCACCAACATTAATTATCACAGAACCAAGACCTTCGATATGAATATCTTCAATCAATTTTTTGGATTTTTTATGATGTGTTTCATCTATAGTTAAGACAATTTTAAAGTCATCTCCATTTTTTTTTATTATTTTCGCAACTTCCATTAGAGATTCAATATTTTTATGCGGATAATACCTAGTAATATACAAAAACTTAAAGCCAGTTTTGAAATCATAAACAAGATCTTTAGTTGCCTCTCCAAAATCAAAACTCACTGTATTATTCACCACTTTAACTCTATCATAAAAAAGTGTGCTTTTAATTTTTTTCTTAACAACCTCTGTTTGAGCAATAACCAAAGAACAGTATTTAATTAAAAGCCTTATATTAAAAACCTTCAACTTTCTTACAATAAGGTTTTTTACCGACATATCTTTCCAAATATCACTTTCAGGATATACAGCATAAGCCCAATCAAAATAATAAACCATTCTTGAACGACAAACTGGTATTAAGTCCCCGAAATTTAGAACAACATCAATTTTATATTTTTTCTCAATAAACAAAAACAATAAAAAATAACTAAATAAATTAAAATAGGAGTACGAAAAAATTTTAGAAACCTTAATAAAATGAACACCTTCAAACAAAGAATTTTTAGACAGTATATCACTTGATACCAGCACAAAATATTCAACTCTTTCGTCTTTATTTTTCAGAGAACTCAATAAGAAGTTACTCAACACATTTAAACCACCAGCAGAGTTAGAATTGAGACCATTTACCAATACCTTAATCATTACTAACCTCTTCAACCAAACGAGAAAAAACTTCACTCATTTTTTCAATTGAACAGTAATCATCGTAGTATCTATATGCATTCTCTCCTAACTTAGCTGCATCAATACTATTTGACTCCATAGCTACTATCAGATCACCAAGTTCATTCATATTATTTATAAGATAGCCATTATACTCATTAATTATATTTGTAATTTCACTACCTGATATAGCATTTTTATATGTTATAAATGGAACACCAAAGGCAAAACTTTGTAAAACAGATAACCCTGCCTGACCTAGAGAAATTGAAGCATAGGAAGAATTATAGTACTCTATTAATTCACTTGAATTCGTTATTCTTCCTAGCATTTTAACTCTATCGGATAAATTTAGTTCATTAACAAGTAATTGAGTTTCTGAAAAAGTATCTCCATCACCTATCAAATATAATTTAGTACTCGGATCAAGTTTTGGAAGCACATCATAAAAAACCTTAATTAAGACTTCTATTTTTTTACGTTTATCAAAGCTTCCAACAAAGATGAATGAATTTTTTTTATAAAGAAAGCTTTTTGTCCGCTGATGTACGTGAAAAGTATTATTAGCATAGAAACATTTATTTTTTTTCACGCCTTTTTTTATAAACTTTTCCATATTATGTTTACTATAAAAAATGATAGGTATTTTCATTTTAGCTATCAACACTTTAACTTTTGTTGCTAGCATATTTTTTCCTGTATCCAACCCCCACCAAATAGCTTTATTTTTATTCCTAAACATCATATAGACAACTGACAACAACCTTATATCAAAAGTTGATATAACAATATCTGGTGATATCTCTTTGATAAAACGATTGAGCTTAGGAACTATGCTAAACACACCATATTTCTTGCACTTCAATACAACAGTAGCAAACCTACATAGCTCTAAATATTGATTAACTTCATTTGTAACAACAATCACATTAAATTTTTCTGAAAGAACATTAAAAAAATCAATACGATAATGCATAACTTTCTCTTGAAAAATAACAACAGTTTTCATTTATCCCTCTCCCCCTCTTTAATGAAGATGTCAACTAAAAAAACAATAAAACAAGCTAATAGCACTATCCACGCCGCGATTATAAAGTTAAAAACGAATAAATCAAAACCAGATCCTCTTACCAAACTCAAAAACAAATATATAAAATACAGATAAAGCATAGATGAAATTATATTCACTCTAAATATAGAAAATATAGCTTTATTATATATAAAAAAGAACAAATAATAGAAAAAAAACAATAAAAAAATAGAAAAATAGCTAAAATTCCAAAACAGCTCAGCGTAAAAATTAGGAGGCCACGACCCTCCCAGAGCTCTAAAGGTTGGATCATATAATGATGTGTAAATATCAATAAAACTATCAGGTTTATCAGAAAAAACAGATCTTGGAACCAGCAAAAATAAAAATTTCACTAAAGTAGACCCGGCTTTGATTAGCCATATATCATCTTGTATATAATCGAATGCCTGCATAGTATGAAAATAAGTATAATTAACCTCTAAATTATTAAAGAGATAAATATAAAATAAATCAGATTTTATATAATCGAATATATAAAAAACTGAATCAATAGATGATGAAAGCTCATATCCACCATAACCTCTACTTATTGACATCAGGATAATTAAAATCAATATACTCACACATGAGAAAACACCGATCACCATTCCTTTAAAATTCAGCTTTAAATCATTAAAAAGTGACTCCAAGAAAAAGATCGGAAAAATAAAAAATATCGCATCTCTTTTGTCTTCATAAGAAAAAACAGAAAAACCGATTAATATAAAAATGTAAAATACAATTCTAAATCTATATTTTCCAACTGCAAGAATATATATAAGCGAAATAAAAAATATTGATTTAGGTATTACTGATAAGCCTCCACTACCACCTACTATCTCTAGGTTAATATCAAAGAAAAAAAATGGAAAGCAGACTAATAAAACCCCAAAAAACAGCTTCTTAGCTCTAAACAAGGCTATATCTCTATCCTTCGACGAGAGAGGAAAAAATTTAAATTTAAATTTTGACAAAATATAGAACACAATAAAATTGAAAAACAAAATTAGAAATGTTGTTTCTTTAAAGTATTTCCAAGAAAAAGAATCGATTAGATTCTTTTTAACATAGACTAAATCATTACTAAAAGCCCAACTTCCTAGTGAAAAAGATATCAACACGTATATTAAAGATAATGATAATGGATTTATAAAAACAAGAGCATTTCTATAAGAAAAAAGAAAAATAAACAAAACTATGAGTTGACATGCATATGCAACATATACGTAAGACCTTAGTTCCTCCTCTTCAATAAAAATAACAACAAAAACCGGAAAAAGAAAAAAAAACAACATCCATCTTTTAAGATTCATACTTAAATTCAACTCGTTTAAATACAACATATGCTAAATAAGCTAGTGCAAACTGAGAAATAAACAATGAAAAAGCAGCACCATTTATACCAAAAACAGGAATGAAAAAATAGCTTAGAAAAACACTAATCAGCAACGAAAAAAAGCTAACAAAAGGTATATACCTTAACTCTCCTATTATATTTAACTTGTAAAAATTCACCAAATACACAACATGAAAAAAATAACTCGTACAAACAATTAAACTTGAAACAAGCCCAGCCTTATATTCAGAAGGATAAAATCTAGAAAAATAAAAATAGAAAATAAATATAACAAACATATATAAAAAAATAGAAGCAATCGACAAAGAGAAAAAAGATTTTAAAATATTCTTAGCCTTATCATTTAAGCTTTTTTCTTTATAATAATTTGGCAGTAGAACTACTGAATACAAACTAACAAAAAAAAACCCTAACGCTCCGATATTATATGAAAAACCATACACAGCAAGCTCATCTTCAGGCAGCATTTTACTAACCATAAATCTATCCACATAAGAAAAAACGATATTAATAGCAGCTTGTATAGCAATTGGTAAGGAATACAAAGCAATGCTAGCAGATTGTTTTTTATCAAAATCTACAATACTTTTAAAAAACCTATCATTATTATATAAAAAATGAATTAGTACTGCAGATAAAAACATTGAAATAATATATGCTTCAGCACCAAACTCAAAGATTAAAATAAAACAAAGACACAATAAAAATTTTGCTATGTATAGTATATTTTTTGCCTTAAAATACTCATAATGCCTACCATCAACTCTAAATTTTATATTCTGTACTTCATTTCTGGCCATAAAAAAACCTGAAAAAACAAACAAAATCAACCAGTAGTCTTCATAATAAAGCAGATAGCAAAACAACAACGACAATAATACAACGCTTGTGAACAAAAAAATTGAATTAGTAGATTTTAATACCGTAGAAGAATATAAAGGCTCTGAAGCGTCATACCATTTTATAAATGAAGTATTTTGTCCAAATAAAATCAATGAAAAAATTACTTGTTCAAATCCAATGTACAATACTACCTTTGAAAAATCAGACACTGAAAGAAACAAAGGAAGTAAAAGGATTAATAATACATTTAATCCTTTTGATACACCTTCACTTAAGCCATACATTATTATTTTTTTTCGCATTATTTTCCTTAACCTATAAAATAAAAAAACCTACTGTCCTTATTACCATATTCCTTTTGTATCAATAATAACGCCCTTTTCAGGTCGATTCGCCTTAAACATCACATGATCTACTAACAATAAATGAATATCAGCAATGTTTATAGCATTTCCTAATTTTTGCAATTCAATTTCAGCAGCTATAATAGGCAATGCCTTAATATTAGGCTCTACAGCAATAATTCTTCCCGAATGCATTTTAGCAATTTTTTTCGTGATATTAAGTGCTGGGCTTTCACGTAAATCGTCTATATCCGGCTTAAATGCCAAGCCATAACAAGCAATGGTAACGTCTTTCGCTGTTTTCTCTGGATTCGCTTGTAAAAAATCGGCAATGGCTATTTTTACTTTATTGATGACCCATTCCGGTTTAGCGTCGTTCACTTTACGAGCCGTATGAATCAACTTGGCTTCTTCTGGGGTTTTACTGACGATGAACCAAGGATCAACCGCGATGCAGTGTCCGCCAACACCCGGCCCCGGTTGTAAAATATTAATACGTGGGTGACGGTTCGCGAGTGAAATCAATTCCCATACGTCGATGTCTAGCTTGTCACAAATAATAGAAAGCTCATTAGCAAAGGCAATTTGCACGTCACGGCATGAGTTTTCTGTCAATTTAGCCATTTCAGCAGTACGGGCATTGGTAATAACGCACTCACCTTGTACGAAGGTATTGTATAGTTCTACGGCGCGGGCAGAACATTTCGCGGTAATCCCACCGATAACACGATCATTTTCTACTAATTCACGCACAACATGGCCTGGTAAAACGCGCTCAGGGCAATGAGCCACATTCACATCCACCATTTCATCCGTTGCTTCACTATTAGCAGAAGGAAACGATAGGTCTGGCCTCGCTGCTGCTAGCCATTCTGCCATTTGCTCTGTGGCGCCCACTGGTGACGTTGATTCCAGGATGACCAGGTCGCCTTTTTTCAACACTGGCGCAATCGCTTCAGCCGCTTTTTGGATGTAAGTTAAATCGGGCTCAGGGATATCATCTTGATTTAACGATTTTTTAAAGGGTGTAGGCACCGCAATTAAAAAAGCATCGGCAGGTTCAGGTTTTAACACGGCTTTTAAATAGCCTTCTGTAACGGCTGCATGCACTATCATGTCTAAATCAGGCTCAACAATGTGTATTTCACCTCGATTTATGGTGTCTACAGCATGTTGATTAACATCTACACCGATCACTTTTTTCTTTCTGGAGGCAAACATAGCCGCGGTTGGTAGACCTATGTACCCTAAACCAATCACAGAAATCGTATTAAAAGACATGATATTCCTTAATTTTCAAAAATGTTTGTTACTGTTGCCATGGTCCGCCTCAAGGCGAGACCTAGATTTATTATTTAGCCAAAATATCGCAAATTCGCTGACAAGCTTTACCATCACCATAGGGATTATGAGCTCGGCTCATTTCACTGTACGCCAGGTCATTCGTTAGTAGTTCATTTAGGGACGTGGTAATTTTTAACACATCGGTTCCAACCAACTTCACCGTACCAGCGTCTACCGCCTCAGGGCGTTCTGTTGTATCACGCATCACCAGTACGGGTTTACCTAGACTAGGAGCTTCTTCTTGAATACCGCCTGAGTCGGTCAAGATAATGTGCGCTTTGTTCATTAAATAGACAAACGGAAGGTATTGCTGCGGCTCAATAAGATGCACATTATTCACATCGCTCAAAATGCGATTCACCGGTTCCTGCACATTGGGATTTAAATGCACTGGGTAAAGTATTTGAACATCAGGGTGCGCTTTTGCTGTTTTCGCCAATGCTTCACAAATACGTTCAAAACCACCACCAAAGCTTTCGCGTCGATGACCTGTCACAAGTATCAGCTTTTTACTGCTGTCTAGCATAGGAAATTGAGCAGCCAGAGAATCGGTTAAAGCTACATCGGATTCAATTTGAGCCTTCACGAGAAGCAAGGCATCAATAACGGTATTGCCTGTTACATGGATATTGTCACTGGCGTAGTTTTCATTCAGCAGATTTTGCTTGGAATTTTCTGTCGGCGCGAAATGGTACTTTGTTAAGGCACCGGTTAACTTACGATTACCTTCTTCAGGCCAAGGCGAATAAATATTACCCGTACGCAAACCCGCTTCTACGTGTCCCACGGCAATTTGCTCATAATAAGCGGCCAGGCTAGAAGCAAAAGTGGTGGCTGTGTCACCATGAACCAGTACAACATCGGGTTTAAATTCTTTTAGTACTGGCGTTAATTCAAGTAAAATACGGCTGGTGACTTCGGGCAGAGTTTGCCCTGCCTTCATGAGATTCAAGTCATAATCTGGTGTTACTTTAAAAAGACTCAACACTTGATCAAGCATTTCGCGGTGTTGTGCGGTCACACACACTTTTGCTTCAAAACGCTCATCTTTAGCAAGCGCATGAACTAAAGGGGCCATCTTTATGGCTTCAGGTCGGGTACCAAAAACGGTAAGTACTTTCATTGTGTTGTATGGCTCTTTTTTGGTTAATTTAAATCATCTTCAAATTTTTCATTGTCAGATTATGCCTCGTACCTCGGCTCATCTGACCTACAGTTTTTGTTTGATTAATCATTCCCAAACAAATCCCGTGTATACACTTTATCCACCACATCATTCAAAACCTTGTCTTGTCTGTTGGCAATAATCACGTCCGCTATTTTCTTAAATTCTACTAGATCTTTTATGACTTTCGAGCGGAAGAATTCGGTTTCCTCTAATACTGGCTCGTAGATGACCACTTCAATGCCTTTGGCTTTGATGCGTTTCATAATGCCCTGAATGGCCGAAGCACGGAAATTATCACTGCCGGTTTTCATCACCAATCGATAAATCCCCACCACTTTCGGGTTACGTTTCAAAATGCTTTCAGCAATGAAATCTTTACGGGTGGTATTCGAATCCACAATCGCACGGATCAGGTTGTTTGGCACGTCTTGATAATTCGCCAACAATTGTTTGGTGTCTTTTGGTAAACAATAGCCACCGTAACCAAAGCTTGGATTGTTGTAGTGGTTGCCAATGCGCGGGTCTAATGACACACCGTCAATGATTTGCTTGGTGTCTAAGCCGTGAGATTCACAGTAGGTGTCTAGCTCATTGAAATAGGCAACACGAAGGGCCAAATAGGTATTTGAAAATAACTTAACCGCCTCGGCTTCTGTGCTGTCGGTAAAGAGGATATCAATCTCGTCTTTTAGAGCGCCCTGTTTCAGCAAGCCCGCAAAGACTTCCGCTCTTGGTGAGCGCTCCCCGACTATGATTCGAGACGGGTACAGATTGTCGTGAAGGGCTTTGCCTTCTCGTAGAAATTCAGGCGAAAAGAAAATATTCGAGGTGTTGAATTTCTCATTCACGCTTTTCGTGTAGCCCACTGGCACGGTCGATTTAATCACCATGGCCGCATTTGGGTTAATCGCCAACACGTCTTGGATGACGCTTTCAACCGACTTGGTATTGAAGTAGTTCGTATTAGGGTCGTAGTCTGTTGGCGTGGCAATAATCACAAATTCCGCGTCTTTATAGGCTGCTTGCTTATCTAACGTGGCGGTAAAATTCAGTGTTTTATTGGCTAAGAAATCTTCTATTTCCGTGTCGACTATCGGTGACTGTTTGTTGTTCAGCATGGCGACTTTTTCAGGAACAATGTCCACCGCTATGACGTCATTGTGTTGCGCCAGCAACATGGCATTAGATAAGCCAACGTAGCCGGTTCCAGCAATGGCGATTTTGTATTTCTTCATTGTGTTTTCCATAATTATAAAGTCATTTGCCAGATGACGACGTGTTTATAGTTACGTCGTTTATTGTCAGAGCACGCATCATGCGTCAGATAACGCCTCGTGCCTCGTCTCATCTGACCTACGAGCCGCGACTTACATAATGCCGTGACACGTCTTTTGACGGCCTAAAGGCCGACCTACATAACGCGTTTCTCGGCTCGTCTGGTCTACGAGGCGCGATCTACATAATGCAGTGATTTGCCGCGGCGCATCTTTTGACGGCCTAAAGGCCGACCTACATAACGAGCTTTTCTGACCTACATAACGAGCTTCTCGGCTAATCTGACCTACAGGCGCGACCTACAAGTGACACGTTATGTTTTTACTTCTTGCCTTAGTTGTTCTATTTCTTTTTCTAGGACTTCATGTTCTTTTAGTTTTCGTTGCAGAAAGCGCTGCGTAAGAGAAACCTTTTCTTCTATGCCTTTTGGGGTAAGTAGGTATAGGTAGCCTATTTTGTTGGTGCTGTTTTTAAAGTTTTCCGCTTTTATCAGGCCTTTTTCTATTAGTGCTTTTAGGCAAAAATTGGCTTTTCCTAGACTAATATCTAGGCGTTTAGCTAACTCACGCTGACTAATGTCAGGATCTTGCTGTAGTTCTTTTAAAATTTTGTAGCGGTATTCGTCGGTTAACATTTAAGCACCTTAGATATAAGGCTAAGAGTGATGCATAAATACGAAAAATAATAAGCGCGGAAAGGTGTGGTGTATGAAGGTGTGAGTGTGCTTTCCATGCATTTACCTCGTTTAATGTTATCCATTTTAATTACTAAAGAACTATTAACCCCATCCTAGCCTCCCCTTGGAAGTTATAAGAGGAAGGGACAAATATATGCTGCGTTCAATTGGTGAACAATGATAATACAAGACATGAAATCATGCAAAGAATGTGTTTGAAAAGAGTTTGTAAAGCGGACGTTTTTTAAGCTCTTTTGGTTATATGAATATGTTGGTTATGATCATTCGTCAGATCACGCCTCGTGCCGAGGCTAATCTGACCTACGGGATGTTGTGTGTATAGTTGGTTTGTATTGTGTTTTCGTAGGGCATCATGAGCGGAGTGTAATGTGCCGGTTAATGACGTTGGTTTGAATGTCAGATTACGCCTCGTGCCTCGCCTCATCTGACCTACGGGTGGTTGGTGGATCATGTGGTTGGTTTCGTGATGGTTTCGTAGGGCATCATGAGCGGAGTGTAATGTGCCGTTTGGGGATGTTGGTTTGATGTTGGTCTGGTTGATGGTATACCTTTGATACTTCTTTAAAAAATAATGCAAAGGGATTTGTATGTTATCTATTAAGCATCATGGTGCTGTGCAGGGTGTGACTGGGTCTTGTCATGAGTTGTTTGTTGATTCTGATCAGTCGGTGTTGGTGGATTGTGGTTTGTTTCAGGGGGCGGAGACGTCTGGGTCTGGAGCAGATTCAAATAGTTTAGAAATAGACTTTGATATTTCTGCTGTTCAGGCTTTGGTTATTACTCACGTTCATATCGACCATGTTGGACGTTTGCCTTATTTGTTGGCTGCTGGGTTTACTGGCCCGATTTATTGCTCTAAACCCAGCGCCGCTCTGTTACCTCTAGTTATTGAAGATGCGTTAAAAGTTGGTGTTACGCGTAATGCCAATATCATTCAGGCCTGTTTAGATAGATTGGCTTCTCAGTTAGTGCCGTTGGATTATAAAACTTGGGCTGACATTCCTTTAAACAACAATACTAAAGTACAAGTAAGACTGTGTCGTGCTGGGCATATTTTAGGGTCGGCTTATGTGATTTTTCGGGTTTCTAATGAAGAGATTAGATCACAAGAGAAACGCTACCATGATGTGTTGTTTTCTGGGGATTTGGGCGCGCCCTACTCGCCTTTATTACCTGCACCGCAGTCACCTTATCGGGCAGATCAGCTTGTTTTAGAAAGCACTTATGGTGATAGAAATCATGAAAACCGAGCAATAAGGCGCAAGTATTTACAGCAAAGTTTAGAACATGCATTGAGTGATTCTGGCACAGTGTTAATTCCAGCATTTAGCATTGGCCGCACTCAGGAACTTCTGTACGAGCTGGAACATATTATTCATCAGAATAAACACAAGGCCGTGAGTAAGACTAGCTCCGGTGTTTCGTTAAATTGGGAAGATATCGATATTATTATTGATTCGCCGTTGGCGAGCCGTTTTACTGAGGTGTATCGATCTTTGGCGAATTATTGGGATGACGAAGCCAAGCGCCGCGTGAGTTCGGGACGCCATCCGTTAAGTTTTGAGCAAGTCACCACGATTGACGATCACGCCACCCACCTGCAAACCGTTTCTTACCTGCAACGCCAAACCCGCCCTGCTATTGTTATCGCCGCCTCTGGTATGTGTGCTGGCGGTCGTATTGTGAATTATTTAAAGGCCTTATTGGGCGATGAACGTAACGATGTGTTGTTCGTGGGCTATCAGGCAGCGGGGACGCCAGGACGGGATATTTTGCGTTACCACAACAAGCCAAATGGCTATGTGGTATTCGACGGAGAGCATTACACCATTAGTGCAAAAGTACAGCAGATCAGCGGTTATTCCGCCCACGCGGGGCAGCGGGATTTGTTAAATTTTATCAAGCGTATGCGAGTAAAACCCCAAAAAATACATTTGGTGCATGGAGATGATAACGCCAAATGTACATTAAAAGGATTGATTGAAATGGAAAATCCAGAATGCGAGGTGGTGGTGCCGTAGGAAATAAAATAAACATAGAATTATACTTACGCGTGTGTATAATTTTATATTGATCCAAGTAACATCGGTTCAAAACAAGGATGCAAAAATGAACTCGAAGGATCTTATTAAGCAACTCAAAGACAATGGATGCGTGTTTGTTAGGCATGGTAAAGGAGACCATCAAATATGGTTTTCTCCCATAACAGGAAAGAAATTTTCCGTACCTCACCCCAAAAAACACCTTCCGATTGGTACATTAGAAAGCATAAAAAAAATGGCAGGAATTTAATCAGTACCTTGAGAACACCGCTAGCACACGAGGTGATTATGTTATTTATGGTTGGTATAGAGCGCCCACAGGACAACAACACAGCATGGGGCATTATTGTTCCAGTATTTGAGGAATTAGGATACGGCTGTATCTCAGCAGCCGATAAACAAGAAGAAGTATTATATCGCGCCAAAGAGGTCATTCTTTTGATGGCCGAAGAGGTGATAGCGGATGGACATATGCTATCAACATTAAATACTGGGTTTGTTGATTATCGTGCTAAGTACCCAGAGTTTACCGAATGGTTAGCCATTGAAGTGCCTGTCGAAGGTTTAAAAGGTAAACAGAAGCGCGTCAACATTACTTTATCCGAACCGCTATTGGCTCGAGTTGATGCCTATGTTGGATTTCATCATGAGTTTAAAGATCGGTCGGATTTTTTAGCCAAAGCCGCTGATCGTTTTATGCAGATGAAATAACGCATGTTTTCGTAGGGCATGAGCGGAGCATAATGTGCCGTTTGATGACGCTGGTTTTTTCGTAGGGCATCATGAACGAAGTGTAATGTGCCGTTTGATGACGTTGGTTTTGAATGTCAGATTACGCCTCGTACCTCGTCTCATCTGACCTACGGGATGGGTTGGTGTGGATCATGTGGTTGGTTTCGTGGGCATCATGAACGGAGCGTAATGTGCCGTTTGATGACGTTGGTTTTGAATGTCAGATTACGCCTCGTACCTCATCTCATCTGACCTACGGGATGGGTTGGTGTGGATCATGTGGTTGGTTTCGTGATGGTTTCGTAGGGCATCATGAACGAAGTATAATGTGCCGTTTGACGACGTGGGTTGGGGATGCCAGATTACGCCTCGTGCCTCGTCTCATCTGACCTACGGGATGGGTTGGTGTGGATCATGTGGTTGGTTTCGTGATGGTTTCGTAGGGCATCATGAACGAAGTGTAATGTGCCGTTTGATGACGCTGGTTGGGAATGTCAGATTACGCCTCGTGCCTCGCCTCATCTGACCTACGGGATGGGTTGGTGTAAGATATTTCTTGGAGGGCATGGATGCCTAGATATATTAGAAGTAAGCGTTTTGGCGGTACGTTTTTCTTTACAGTGACGGTCAAGAATCGACATTCTTCTGTTCTGGTTGATCATGTTGATCTTTTACGTGAGAGTGTTCGATACGTAAAATCTCGACGACCATTTGATATTATTGCATGGGTGGTTTTGCCCGATCATATCCATGCCATTTGGCGATTACCAAAAGGAGATAATGATTTTTCGCGGCGTTGGCAGTTAATTAAAATCTTGTTTACCAAGAAGCTAAAAAATCAAACACACCATCAATCGAGTATTTGGCAAAATCGTTTTTGGGAACATGAGATCAAATCAGATGACGATTTAAGAGCCCACATCCATTATTGTTATTTAAACCCCGTAAAACATGGCTACGTTTTATCAACACGTGATTGGCCATATTCAAGTTTTCATCGTGACGTGAAATTGGGATTGTTTGATATTCATTGGAATGGGGTATTTTAGAGCAAATAAGTATGATGTGCCGTTTGATGACGTGGGTTGGGAATGTCAGATTACGCCTCGTACCTCGTCTCATCTGACCTACGAGATGGGTTGGTGTGGATCATGTGGTTGGTTTCGTGATGGTTTCGTGATGGTTTCGTAGGGCATCATGAACGGAGCGTAATGTGCCGTTTGACGACGTTGGTTTTTTCGTAGGGCATCATGAACGAAGTGTAATGTGCCGTTTGATGATGCGGGTTGGGGATGTCAGATTACGCCTCGTACCTCGTCTCATCTGACCTACGGGATTGGTTAGTGTGAATCATGTGGTTGGTTTCGTAGGGCATCATGAGCGGAGCGTAATGTGCCGTTTGATGTTGCGGGTTGGGGATGTCAGATTACGCCTCGTACCTCGTCTCATCTGACCTACGGGATGGGTTGGTTTGGATCATGTGGTTGGTTTCGTGATGGTTTCGTAGGGCATCATGAACGAAGTATAATGTGCCGTTTGACGACGTGGGTTGGGAATGTCAGATTACGCCTCGTGCTTCGGCGAATCTGACATATGGAGTGTCCGTTGTGGTTAGTCTTTTTTGGTGAAGGCGAAGCGGATGAGTACGATCCCCATACCTAGCATGCCGCCGAGTAGTACAGCGAGTACGCAGATTAGGGCACGTTTTGGGCCGGCTTTTTCTTCTGGTACGACGGCTGGGTCGATGGTTTTAAAGGCGAATTCGTCTTGTACTTGTGCCAGCATTAGGTTTTTGGTTTGCTCTTCTATCAATTGATAAAAGACCGACTGCATGTCTGATATGCTGGTTTTTTGGATTTGTTCTTCTAGATAGCCGATGTTACGGCGTGTTTCATCCAGTGATTCTTTTTTAACCCAAGCATTTAGGTCTATCACTAACCAGTCCACCCATTGTTTGGCTATGGTGGGTGATAAGTGGGTGATAGACAGGGTCACTAGACCATTGTCTTTACTTTCGGATACGGCAATCAGTTTTTTGAACTCTTTGTAGGCTTCCCAATCGGTTGGTATTGGCGATTTCCCAGGTTCAACTTCACGGACCCATGTTTTTCTTTGCGCATCATATAGCTCAGGATTCAACTGTAAGGTATCTGTAGATTCACTCCATTTCTCACCCGCCATTAGGGGAACCATTAGGTCGTATTTATTGATAAAAGCATTAATAAATTGACGAGACTGAAGTATTGCTAGCGCCATGGCTTTGCTGTCTGTGCCACCACCACCTAGGTTGATACCAGCCAAAGACGCTAGGCCACCAAATTGTGCGGCCATGCCGGCCAAACCGCCAGATTTGTTATCATTGGCCGAAGCCAATACTGCTTCGGCTTTGTAGGTGTTGGGCTGAGATAGTGCGTACAGCACGCCACCTACGGCAAATACGAAGGTGGTAAATATGATGATCCATTTGCCCTTCCAAAGCGCTATAAACAGCTCTTTTAGGTCTATTTCATCGTCTTGCTGGTGATACGCTTGCGGAGGTAAGTTGTAATTATCAGCCATATTTAAATTAGGAAAAAGATGGATACTAGCTTTATTCGCTAACACCTATCCTTTTCTGTTTTATCCTATTAAATTCTATTAAGTAAGCGAGATAAGTTTTGCACTAAAACTCACCTCTGTTTATTTTGCCTACGACTTTCGCCTTGCTTTATCACACAGGGCTCTGTGATTCGACATTAATTTTTAATAGCGCTCCACGCGACACCAATTTGATACAGTATCTGAGTAGCTGTAGATAAGGTACTTAAGCCATCTAGGTAGTCTGTATTGATAGGCACTATGATAGTATCGCCTGGCTCTAGCGGGTCATAGTCACGACTAAACCAGAAGGAGTTATTCGGCAATTCTACAGAGCCATTCGCTTTCACTATGTAAATACGATCAGTATCTGCTTGGCGTTTAGTGCCGCCAGCAGATGCTATATAGTCTTCTACTGTTAAGTTGGGGTTAAAAGTGTGGTTCGATGAAAATTGCACTTCACCCACTATGCTGACCACGGGGTTCAAGGCTGGCACGAACAGCTTGTCGCCTTTTTCTAGCATTAGGTTAGCCAATTTATCGCCTTTCACTGCATAGTTAAGGTCAACCACTAAACGCCCTACTGGCACCACATTATCCAGCTGATCCACTACAGCAATAGCCTGTGCTGGGTCTGATACCGAGGTTGACCCTTGGCGACGCAACGACATAGCGCTAATTTCTTGCTTTAACTGTGCGTTTAGGAACTTAAGCCTTTCTGCTTCCTGACGTTTTAAGCGTTCACGACTAAATACAGCACCAGAAGGGTAAGCAAACTCCGTAAAACCACCGGCTCGCTCAATCACGTCTTTTAAGGTTTCGCCACGTTTAAAGGTATAGGTACCAGGAAAAACAAATTCTCCTTGCAACTCAACCACCATTCCCTCTTGCCAACCTGGCTGGGATTTTACGATTAAATGATCTTGTGCGCTCAAGGCAACTGGGTACTTGCCACTAATTGCATCTTTTAGTGAAAAATTAATACGGTCAATAGTAGATTTATCGCCTTCTGTGGTACGACGAGTTAATTCTGCCGACGATAAATAAGCATTCTGATTTAAACCACCCGCGGCTGCCAACAAAGAAGAAACACTGGTGTTTTTCGCTAGTGGATAAAGGCCTGGAAATTTAACCGCCCCAGATACATCGATCACTTTTGCAGGACTTCCGTAACTAGCCTGCGCCTTTAATCGTTCGATAATAGGTTTAAGTAATGCCTCTCGACTGGCTTTACGCAATCCAGACGCATTAGATTCGACTTCTTTATCAGCAATTTTCAAGGTGGCATTTTCTTCTATAGTGACAACTGCCCCTGTTTCGGCATCTAGCACTTCACGTGCATGATCCACCACTCCATCCGATTTTGCTTTACTGTTTGCATAAGAGCCAGACCAGTAACCTTGTGCCAAGCCATTATCAAAAACAAAGATTTGGTCTTTTTCTTGCAGAGTTAAATTGGCCGCCGAGCCTGGATTCGTCAATGCATCCAACAAACTAAATTGATAAATTTCAACATCTTGATTGGCATTTATTTCTCGTACCAATAAAGCATAATTCAAATCGGCCGTTAGCTTTAAACCATCATCTATAGAACCAATAGCATCACTTACTTTCATACCTTGTTTGTAATTAAGCGCGCCTTGTCTGACTACTTCACCACGCACGGCAACGGCATTACGTAGGGACGAGGAAGCGGCCGATAAGTTTACGTCATCGCCATTTTGTAGCTTAAAGTTCCGTCCTGCAGGTGTCGCAAGGTCCAAGTTAAACAACTGTAATCCGTTTGCACCCGCTCGGCGCACGCTGACGCGCGACAAATAGGCTTGAGGTTTTGCCCCACCGGCTAACGACAATAATTGCCCCAGTGTGATATCGCCTTTGGCTTCATACACCGCTGGACGCGTCACTTGTCCTTCTATAGTAATGCGGTTATCACGAAGTGGAATAAAAAGCGTGTCACCCGATGATAGACGTAAGTCTTTCGAGGTATCACCTTTGAGTAATAAGTCGTATAGGTCAAATTCTGATACCACTTGGCCTTTGCGCATTAATTTAATATGACGCAAGCTGCCGGATTTCTTGACTCCACCGCTAGCGATCAATGCTTGGGTAATGGTGGTTAAGCCGTTTACATTGTAGGCGCCGGGCTGTATGGCTTCCCCGACGATATAGACCTGCATGGTACGCATGGCGCCCATAGTGACAGATACATCTACACCAATGGTTTTGTTTTTAATCACGTCATTGAGCTGTTTACGCAGCTGCGCGAATGTTTGCCCTGCTACGGCCACAGGGCCAATATCAGGAAGGTTGATAGAGCCATCTCTGTCTATAGTTAAAGATAGATTCTGATTGTTTTTGCCAAAAGTTTGCACACTAATAACATCACCTGGACCCATTTGATAATCGAGCGGCACAGGCAAATTGTCCACTATGGTTAAACCTAGACTATTATTACCAAACACATCGTAGCCAAACTGAGTCAAGCCACCACTGTCTGCTGCCGCTTGAACGGTAGGAGCTGGTTTTGCTTCGCTCACGACAGGTTCCAATACTGGTGCCTGCTGCACTGGGGCCGCTTCAGTATTGGCCGCACCTCCAGTCAAAGCCCCAAGATCCACACCATATTGACGGGCTAGCGCCTCCTGTTGCGCCTTAGGCATACTCTGAAACTGGCTAATCTGTTCTGCAGTCGGTGTAAAAGCGAGTAGATTTCCCGCTAGCGTCATCATTAGTATTGGTAAGAGTCGTTTTGTAAGTCGCATACTGTGTGGTCTATTTAGGTTCAATAAAGATTTAATATTAGCTATTAACTGCAGCCGTTATGAATTTCCCTAAAAGCGAAATTCATAACCTGCCCATATATTCGTTTTGGTATCGCTGTTCTGTACCTGCTGGCGACTCGCCCCTACACGTACCATTCCAGCTAAAGCGGGTAAATTATACGTTAACTGACTGGTCTTTATTTTTTCATTGTCTTGTGTCGAGTTCTGGTAGCGTAATCCTATCTGATGATCGTTTTTAAGCTGCAAATATAAAGCGACCGAAACACTTTCGTCCAACATATAAGTTGTATTAGCAACGCCATCGGTTATAGATGGATAGTTTCCTGATTTCCATGGGGTTGCATCATGTGCATCGGTAGATTGTTGAGATTCCAATACAATACGAGCAATGTTTTCACCAAGAGGAAGGCTGCCCGTCCAACCCACCAACCAAGCGCCCAACTCAGTTTGGTTAGAAGTAGAAGCCGCTTCGGCATAAACACTGTGATAAAAACTGGCCATGCTGGGTAAGGTCAACTTCGCATCCAGCGCGAGCTGTTTTTCGTCTTGTATCGAATCAACACCTGAAAACCAGGTTTGGTAGGTAACGCCGTATTCAAAAAGAGAAAAAGGCTTTGATACTAAACGAGTTGCACTGTGGTAGTCGTAATCAGAGTGCGCAGGTTTGGCTAATATACTTTCGACACTCCAAACACCCAAAATATTGTTCTCGCCAATATAACTAACACTTACATCAGGCGCCGCTTTAGCGTACGAACCTAAAATTAAATTATGTTGCCAGCCTTGCCCCCACCAACGATCAACATTTCCAACAGACCAAAGCCAAGCGCCAGAGCTATAAGCAAGGTAACTATTGTCTATGTTTAAGGTCATATCGTCTTGATATTCACTGTAACCCGCCGTTAAACGATAAGAGAATGAATTCCCTAGATGCTCAACACTGGTATAAACGCCCTTTTCATCTTCATTGAACTGCCCAAAACCCGAAGGCACTGCAGGATTAGAACCATTTACAACTTTGAACAATCGATTACCGCGATTTAATCTAGCCGAGTTTAATGTATAAAGTAGCTCTTGATTCGCTAATAATACGCTATCTGCGTTTCGATCCGCATAGGTTAAATCGTCACCAAACATCGACCAACGCATGGGATAGTGATTAACAGGCGAAGAAATTTGACCTGAATCAGACAGTAACAGTAAAGATGAGCGCAAAAACGGATCATTGGCTTCCAGCCAAGGCGACGCGACTGCAACAGCAGAAGTGCAACCTAGAAACGGCACCAGCAAAGCTTTATGAACCAGTTTATTAGCGCGACAGCAACTAAGAAAGCTGAGTTTTGGAAGACGTAGAATCGGTTTTTTTTTTACATTAGAAGAGAACATTAATAGGTCACAGTTCCTTGTATTGATAGAGATAACACTTTCATGAGCATGCTTCCTATCTGACTATTATTAAGATGCCGCACATAATGTCTCAAAACACAGCAAAAATAAAGGCTGCTTACTCAATGCTTTCACAAAGCGCGGCATTTTTTAAACATTGTTCATTATTGGTATTTGTCCGCTTAACGCACATTTCACCAGCATTTAGGGTCGGACTTGATGGCGACAGCGTTAGAATTGATCAAGAAATTAACGAAAAGTCTGTTCATAGCGCTTACATTGTCATAAATCTTGATCTAAAATCGTCCGTGAAGTCTATTCTTCAAACATCGATGTTTAATGATAAGGAAATATTATGAAACTTGTTACTTTGGCTACAATCGTAGCACTTGGCCTAGCTAGCCAAGCATATGGTGAAGCTGCCGGTTCTGGTACAGGAGCTAGTGGTAGTACTGGCGCTGGTGCTAGCGCTGGTGGTGGTGCTGGCGGCGCAGGAGCTGGTGGTGCGGGCGCAGGAGCTGGTGGTGCGAGCGCAGGAGCTGGTGCAGGCGCAGGTGCTGCTGGAGCTGGCGCAGGTGCTGCTGGAGCTGGCGCAGGTGCTGCTGGAGCTGGCGCAGGTGCTGCTGCTGGTGCTGGTGCTGCTGGTGCGGCCGCTGCAGGTGGTATCGGAGTAGGTGCCGCTGCTGCTGCGGCTGGTGTTGCAGCAGCTGCTACTGTTGGTGTCGCTGTTGCAACGACCTCCGACAATAACGTAACACCAACGACAACTACTAGCACTGCTAACTAATACTAAAGACGCCTAATAAAATTTATTAGGCGTTTTTTTCATTTCCTCCCTACTGGTTAACTCATGCATATTCTTCGTTACAGCGCCGTTTTTATTGCTTCCCTTTCTATATTTTCTTTATCTGGCTGCACAGACAATTTCAAAAGCGCCCTTGATTCTATACAAATAGCGAGAGAGCTAAATAAAGGTACTGAAATTACCACCGAATATATAGCCGCTACCCCTTATGCTAGCAGCCTAGTTACCATTAACGATGCTAAACCTATTTTATTAATATTAGGATTAGCTGAACAAAATCCCACAAATGCAGCCTACCAACTTACTTGGATTGCAGAAGATAAAGGCACTATCGTCACTGAAAATGGCCGAATTATCCATACTACAGGATTTGACACTAGCAATTTAGAAACACTGTTAATTAAAGGTCAGCAACTCTCTTTACCTGGACAGTCAAGTTCTTGGCAAGCTATCTATGATTGGTCTCCTGGCTATCGATATAATTTTTCTGCCGATATCACTAGTATGTCATTAGGTATGGAAACAATAGTGACCGATTTATGGACACAGCAAGCCGAACACATTCAGGAACAAGTGGCTTTTAACTCTTTAAATAGCAAGATTATAAATGATTTCTGGGTAGCACCAGAGACTAACAGCAATAAACCTTTCGTAGTAAAAAGTATTCAATATCTGGGCCCGAACATGGATAAGGTTGAAATATTGATGGTAAAACCCTTTATCGAACAAAAGCTAAACACAACAAACTAAGGATCCGGAGTCATGACACGGTTGTTACAAATATTTATTCTCTTTAGTGGCGTTTTAGTCAGCTTAATATCATCTACTACAATGGCTGAACCTACTAAAGTGACTCTTTTACGCAAGCCATTTTTACAAAAAACACTTTCACAAGAACAAATAGCACTGTATTACCCGCAACAATCAGTGACACTGTCGTACCCACAAGAGGTGCGTTTATCACAGGTATTAACAGACGCTTATGCACAATTAGACTACCAACCCTATTCTCTTGGCACTGCATTAATAGACCTAAGCAAGCAGCAACAAATAGATGAAAAAAAACACGCCATATTAAAAAAGCTGCAAGACATTAACACCCCAGCTTCTAACTATATTGCTAAGAAATTGAATTCATTAGATTTTGTGTATCGAGAAAGAATTGAAACAGACCCCAGCAAGGTTCGAGTCAATCCAAAGTACGACCCTATGCTGAAAGGTGTTTATCAGCTATTTTTACCTAAACGTCCGCAACATATTTACCTAATTAATGCCGACGATCACAACTACCTAACCCTTAAATTAACAGCAAATAGCAATTTGAAGGATTACCTAGCCGAGCAGTTTGAAGCTAATCGCTATACCTATGATTCCGCGTGGATCATTCAAGCTAATCAAGATGTGTATCAGGCCACAGATATCCAGTGGAAAGGTAAACTCTATTTTTTAAGCCCCGGTGCCATAGTGTTTATTGGTTTAACGGACCTACCTGAAAAATATCGCGATTTGAATGCAGATATCGCTCATCTACTTGCCTTTCTTTTGGAGCCATAATGCTGTTTAAACGCTTTTCACTTTCATCACTTCTTATTTGCTCCAATTTATTGCTGATCACACACGCCTATGCAGAGGAAGCCGATTACTTTGCGATACCGTTTCAAGGTCCTCAATTCAAACCATCGCAAGGCAATCTAGGTGGTGTGGGGCTAATGCAAATGCCTTCTGGCCGCATGGCTGAAGACGGCGCGTTTAGTTTTAACTACACCAAAAGCAGCGAATATCAGTTTTACAGCATAGCCCTGCAATTAATGCCGTGGTTAGAAACCACCATTCGCTATACTCAGGTGGAAGATTTGTTATATAGCAATGATGAAAGCTTCAGTGGTAGTACAAAATTGGCAGATAAGGGTATAGACGCCAAACTAAGGTTACTAGAAGAAAGCCATTGGCTACCGGAGGTTTCTGTAGGATTAAGAGACATTGGCGGTACAGGGCTGTTTGATGGCGAGTTTATTGCAGCAACAAAACGCCTTTCGACGGATGATTACGGCCAATTTGATTTCACCCTAGGCTTAGGTTGGGGTTATTTTGGTACACGAGGCAACATTAGTAACCCTCTTTGTACTGCTGCAGACCACTTCTGTGATCGTATTTCGGGCTTTTCAGGCAATGGTGGATCAGTTGACTATAATCGCTGGTTTACTGGCCCTGCCTCAATATTTGGTGGCGTTGAATATCAAACACCTTACGAGCCATTACGTTTAAAACTTGAATACGATGGTAACAATTATAGCCAAGATCGCCCCGTTACGAATGGTGGTATAGACATGACGCCACGCACTCCTTGGAACGTGGGTGCCCTTTATGCCATCAGTGATGGTTTCGATGTACGATTGAGTTATGAACGCGGTACGACTGTGGCGCTTGGTTTTACACTTTCAACCAACTTTGACACCATCAAGACCCCTTGGATAGACGATCCAATTCCAGCACTAGGAACAGATCAAGCTACAACATTAGATGGTGTTGACTGGAAAAAACTCGACGCTGAATTAAGTAAAGTTGCAGGTTACCAAACAGAGAGGGTCTATCAAGAAAACGATACTGTTACGATTGTGTCTAAACAGAACAGTAAATATCGCGATCGTGATGTGGCCGCAGAACGAGCCGCTGCTGTATTAGTGAATCATCTGCCTACTGATATTCAATCTTATAAGATCATTGAGGAATCAAAAAACATTCCGGTTAAATCAACAAAAATTTCGGCTCAAGGCTATAGAGACATAGCAAACGTCGAGTATTTTAATCCTTCTATTAAAGACGCTATTGTTGATTTACCAGTAGAAAACATTGAATCTGAGCCTTTGTATGACAATTTTGAGCCTTTGAGTTATGGTTTTACTCCACACTTAACTCAATCCGTAGGCAGTCCAGAAACCTTTTATCTATACAGCTTGACTATGAAAGGTGATGCCTCGTACTGGTTAACGAATAACCTACAGTTATCAAGCGCAATCTCGATCAATATGGTCGACAATTATGACAAATTTAATTTTAAAGTCACTCCGGATGGTACTTCTAACTACCGTGTACGGACACTTGTTCGAGCCTATGTTCGTGATAATGATGCCAATGTCAGCAACCTACAACTTACTTGGTTCCAAAAATATGGACAAAATTGGTACCAACAAGTTTATGGCGGATATCTTGAAACTATGTTTGCTGGTGTCGGAACAGAAGTACTGTACCGTCAACCTGATTCAAATTGGGCGATTGGCGCAGATATAAACGCTATTGCACAGCGAAATCCTGACTCTATGTTTGGTATTTTTGAGAACGATTACGCTTACGGTGCCGGTACGAAAGTACTATCCAGAGGTACAACTGGCCACCTATCAATTTATTATCAACCTCAGTGGTCATTTTTAGAAGATACTATGTTCCGAGTAGACATGGGTAAGTTCTTGGCTACTGATGTTGGCGCTAGATTTGATTTTTCTAAACAATATAAAAGCGGTGTGATTGTTGGGGCTTACGCAAGTAAAACCAACATGTCTGCGAAAGACTTTGGCGAGGGTAGCTTTACCAAAGGGTTCTACTTGTCTATTCCGTTTGACACAATATCGCTTAAACCAACCAATAGCCGTGGGTACCTAAACTGGCAACCTATTACTAGGGATGGTGGTCAAATGCTAGGAAAACGTAACAGTTTATATGGCATTACCGATATGGTGTCACCTTGGTATCAACGCCCTAACCAGAATTAATGATTTATATATTTTAGGTCGTGGTTCATGGTTTATGTAGGTCGTGCTTTAGCGCGTCAAGGAAGTTTTGTAAAGGCCAGATGCTTTTTGACGGCCTAAAGGCCGACCTACATGTGATTTGGTTTTATGTCGTGATTCATGGCGACGATGGGGTTATGTTTTTTGTAGGTCGGCCTTTAGGCCGTCAAGAAATCACATTTAAAAGGAGGCTTTATGTCATGGAGTGACCTAAGGAAAGGAAGGTTATCAGAACCCAATCGCGAATATTTCATTACTTTTAATACACTTGATAGAATTCCGCATTTCAATGATTTCTCTCTTGCTCATTTGTTTTGCCAACAAATAGAAACAAACCAAAAACATCATAAATGCACATGGCTGACATGGGTTCTCATGCCAGACCACTTCCACGGCCTAGTTAAACTTAAAAATCATAGTTCAACATTACCGACTATTGTTGGTAATTTGAAAGGCGCTAGCGCTTTCCAAGTAAATAAACATCTGAAAAAAAAATGGCACTTTATGGCAACCTTCCTTTTATGACCGCGCATTACGAGCTGAAGACGATCGTCTTAGTATTGCTCGATATATTATTGCAAACCCATTACGAAGAGGGTTAGTCAAAAGTGTAAAAGACTATTCTTTTTGGGATTCAGTTTATTTATAGATTGCAGCATTTTAACTTTTTGACGGCCTAAAGGTGCGACAAGGAAGTTTGTAAAGGTTGGATGCTTTTTGACGGCCTGAAGGCCGACCTACATGTGATTTGGTTTTGGTTTGGTGTGATCGCCTCTTGACGGCCTGAAGGCCGACCTACATGTGATTTGGTTTTGGTGTGATCCCTCTTGACGGCCTGAAGGCCGACCTACATGTGATTTGGTTTTGGTGTGATCCCTCTTGACGGCCTGAAGGCCGACCTACATGTGATTTGGTTTTGGTGTGATCCCTCTTGACGGCCTGAAGGCCGACCTACATGTGATTTGGTTTTGGTGTGATCCCTCTTGACGGCCTGAAGGCCGACCTACATGTGATTTGGTTTTGGTGTGATCCCTCTTGACGGCCTAAAGGCCAATGGTATGGACTCCCCCCCCAATTTAGCGAAATTCCGATAAATTGGGGGGCGACCAAACCAAAGGAGCCATACCATGAATAATAGTACGACAATTTGTATCGATTTAGCGAAAGAAGTTTTCCAAGTTGCTGTCTTCAATAAAGCCGGTAAAGCTAAGTTAAATAAAGAAGTCTCAGCGAAAAAAATGTGTCTCATCATTGCTCAATACCCTGATGCAGCGATCTTTATGGAAGCGTGTGGCTCTGCTCATCATTGGGCTAGGCGCTTTACATCATCAGGTCATAAAGTGGGCCTCATCCCCTCACACATTGCTGCAAAATATCGAGTCAGTAATAAGAGTGATAAAAATGATGTTCTTAGTATTTATGAGGCCAGTAAGAATCAGCAGTTACACTGCGTTCAGATCCGTACATTAGAGCAGCAAGATATTGCTACGTTACATAAATTCCGCGAAGGCTATAAAAAAGAACGCAATCAACTTGCCAACCGCCTTCGCGGTTTTGGCCGCGAGTATGGCGTTAATTTTGCCTTAGGTATCAGTAAGCTCCTTAAGCAAGTGCCTATTGCGCTTGAGGATGCTGAAAATGAAATGACGGTTGTTGCACGCAGAGTCGTATTTAGACTGTTAGAACAACTTAGGCATGTGATCTTGCTGATGAAAGAGGTCACTGATGAGATCGAAGCAATAGCAAAGCAAATAGATGCTTGCCAGCGATTGGTTCAATTACCCGGTATTGCTTGGCTTGGTGCCAGCATGATGTATGCTAAGTTCGGTTCGGCTGAGTGCTTCAGGCGTGGCCGAGATGCCAGTGCCAGCATCGGCCTTGTGCCAGCGCACAGTGGCAGCGGCGGTAAAGTTACCATCGGCAGGATTACCAAACGAGGTGATACGTATCTGCGTACATTGATCATCAATGGGGCCCGATCTTTGGTCATCCATGTTAAAGAAAAAACAGACAGCTTGAGTTGTTGGGTAAGACAATTACTCAGCACGAAAGGGTTTAATAAAACCATTGTAGCTGTCGCCAACAAACTGGTCAGAATGGCGACAGCCATGCTGAAAAGTGGGCTTGAATATCGTCAACCTGTCGCACAGTGATGATGGTTTTTAAAAGTCAGTGAATAAAAGAAAGTACCAACCGAGACAGTTAGCAATATAGATTGAACGGAATGAACAGCTAGCAAGCAAACCAAATGAAACCTGAGTAGGTCATCGGCTTTTAAAGCCGTCACGCCGATAAGGCGTTTGGTTCACGGCGAATCAAAGCCGTTAAGGTCTGGAGTAGCTCTCCATAATAAGACCGAATATACGAAAGCTAACGCAAGTTTGTTATGACCGTTGATAAATATTGTTAATAACCAAGTAGAGTACGCATGATTCTTTATTAAAAAATAGGGACGCTATTGTTGCATCCCCAGAGGAGTCCATATACGACCTACAGGTGATTTGGTCTGGTGTGATCGGCTTTTGACGGCCTGAAGGCCGACCTACATGTGATTTGGGGTTGGTGTGATTGGTTTGTGTAGGTCGAATTTATTTTTCTCCAAATGCTTGGCTGAGCGTTTTGCGTAGGGGTTTGAGTAAGTAGTCCATTAGGGTGCGTTTATCCGTTTTGATGGAGACTTGTGCTGTCATGCCTGGCAGCATTTCAATCTGGCGACCTATGGTTGTGGTTATGGGTTGTTGTAGTGGGATAACGTGTACACGGTAGTAAATTTCTTCACCTTTTGAGCTTTCTTCTTTTAGTGTATCTGCGCTGACGTAGACGACTTTGGCTTCTACTCCGCCGTAGATGGTGTAGTCAAAAGGGTCGAGGCGGATGTTCGCCAGTAGGCCTGGTTTTACTCTAGCGATGTCTTGTGGACGTATTTTTGCTTCCACAAGCAGTTCATCGTCAATCGGGATGATTTGCATAATTTCTTCACCCGCTCGCAATACACCACCAACTGTGGTTACGCTGACGTTTTTTACTATGCCTGGGACTTTGGCAATAAAGACGCTGTCTTGAAGTTCTTGTTGTTTTCTCGCTAAGATTTGTTCACTTTGTCCTAGGTCGTCTTCGACTTTTGCAAGTTCTGCGCTGGCTTCTTCTAAAAATTGGTTTTTACGGTTAATAAGTTTCGCTTCTGCCGCATTTAGCGCTTCTCTTGCTTTGAGCATTTCACTGCTGCTAACGTCACCAGATGCTTGCAGGTGCTTCACTATGTCTTGCTCTTCTTGTGCCAGTGACACGGATACTTGTAGAGTTCGGAGCTCTTCTTTGATGCCGGTTTTTCGCTGTTCAAAAAGCGCTTTTTCCACTTGTGCTATGTCTTGATAACGGCTGAGCATATCTTGGGGAAAAGTAAGTTTTTTATCCCCAAGAATCTCCGCACGTAAGCGAATGGCTTTGGCTTTTAAAGCAAACACACGGGATTCAATCTCCCCTACTGAGGCGCTTAGACGAGTTTGATCAAGCTGACCGAGGATTTGTCCAGCTTGCACTCGATCCCCTTCGCGGACATTGAGTTCCGATATCACGCCGCCATCAACGGATTGAATCAACTGCACTCGACTACTGGCAATTACTTCCCCTTGGGCTTGTGCGACTTCATCAATGTAGAAATATTCTGCCCACACCACAAACGCCACCAAAGCAGTAAGGATTGGCCAAACAATAAGCGAGCGTTTTTTCTTATGATAACCAAACACGTCAAAATCACCTTGGGCGTTTTCACTAGGTTGTAAGGAGGTATTAGATGGCATTGAAGCCTCGCTTGATTCGAGTTTGTGGCGTGGTCGGTTTTGTATTATTCATCATCGCAGGAAAGACAGCAGCAGGCGTACCATCACGGGTGACTTTACCTTGCTGCATTACTAATACACGATTGGCAATATGCGCCGCGAGCATTGGGCGATGTGTCGACACGATGAGAATGTCATCAGGTTTGATATGTTTTTCTAACACTTCCCAAACGCGTTTTTCCGTATCTGCGTCTAACGATGCTGTCGGTTCGTCCAACAGCCAAACCGTTGGTTTGGCTGTAATAGTACGGGATAAGGCAACCAATTGACGCTGCCCACCAGACAATCCTTCGCCGCCCTCTGCTATGTCTAACTCCATTCCTTTGGGGTTGCTCTGGGCGATAGCATCGACACCCAGTTCACTTGCTACTTGCATCATTTCACTATCACTTACTGTGCCAGATAATGTCAGATTGCTTTTTAAGGTACCTTTGAACAAATGTACATTTTGAGGCAGGTAGCTGACATGCGAAGTCACAAACTGTGGATCTATTTCCCATAAATCTAACGCACCCAGTTTAATCCGCCCTTCTGATGGTCGATATAAGCCTGCCAGTACTTTGAGCAAGGTAGATTTTCCGCAACCAATTGGTCCCACCAATAGCACGCGATCACCGGCGTTAAAGGTGAGCTGCTCTATGTCCAAGTGTTTCACTGGCGAGTCGCCATAAACAAAGCGAATTTGTTCAGCAGATAACGAGCTTATTGCTTGCTCGCCCACCAAAAGATGCTGAGAAGGTTTACGTTCTAAATCCAATGCCAGCAATTGATCTACCATGGTCAATGATTGCGAAACTGATTGCCATTGCACTAGGTATTGCACGCCTTGCGCCACTGGGTTAATTACTCGTCCGCCTAAAATGCTACAGGCAATCATGCCACCCATCGTCAAATTACCCGCTTCAATTTGGAATACGCCAACTACTACCGCAGAGACATAAGCAATGGTCGACAAGCTGCCAGTTGTTGCTGTGCTAATTTGACTGATGGCTTTCTGATGCACTTGATAGCCAGCCAAAGAGCGAGTTATTTGCTCCCATTCGTTAGAAAAACGCCAACCAGCATTGTTGGATCGAATGGTTTCTGACCCTCGGATTACGTCGATTAACAAACCCTGCCGTTCATTAGAGCGCAGAATTTGTTTTTTGATTAAAGTTCTTAGGCGGATCTGAGTGACCACGCCTAAGAGTATTGCTAAGGGGAATAGCAATGCGTACACCCAACTTACCACACCGCCAATAACTGCAATAAAAGCGATGAACATAAGGGCAAAAGGTAAATCTATCAGGCCAAATACGATGCCTGAGGTGAAAAATTGTCGGACAGATTCCAGTCCATTTACTTGGGCATTGAGAGTACCAAGACTATTCGGTTGTTTATCTAGACGAAGATGAAGCAGATGATGGAACACTTGTTTAGACAAGCGCATGTCCACATCGGCCGCTAGGCTATCCAATACTTTGGCACGAATGCCTTTAAGCATCCAATCAAGCAGAACAATTCCCAACATACCTACCACCAAGGTCGCCAAGGTTGAATAGGCTAACGTCGGCACCACTCGATCATAAACTTGCAAGGCAAATAGCGACGTCGCAATGGCAAGTAAATTAATAACGACAGTCGCCGCTAAAACATTACCGAGCCAGAGTTTGTCTTGAAACAAGGCGCTCAGGATCAATTTTCGCGCAGTTGAAATATCTTGATCTTTATTGTCTTCCAAGTGGTTAGGCTTGGCGCGTTGTAACCAGAGTACCAAAGATTCAACCAACTCCTCACTGGACACAGTTTGCGCTGGCAGACCTTCTCCTTGTTGAAGTAATATGCTGTCCGCTTGTTCGCCATTTTTAGCCAACCACCATTGCCCATCATATTGCACCAGTGCTGGTAGCTGTCTGCGATCAAAACGACGCCACGCCACCATGCCGCCTTTTACACCTTTGATATTCAGGCCATGCAAAATTGCTTTAATTTGTTCCAATAACGGCAATGCCAAAACATCCGCTCGTTCTAACGCCACGCTAACATCACCAAATGAGACACCAAGCCCCATATCCTTAAATAAACTGTGTAAAGCCGCACTTGTCAGCGTGCTTTCTTGTTCGGTTGCTTTATCACTCATCTAAGACCCCTTTTAATACTGCGTCATTGGATGACTAAATTGGAGAACGGCACGGCATCTAGGCCGCCAGTTAATGCCACTAAGCTTAGTAAGTTAATTAATAAACTGTTTTCCGCTCTGGCCTGAGATAGCTTTTGTTCTGTCATTTCTCTCTGTACGTTCAATACATCGAGCCATTCTTTTCGGCCGCTTTGGTATTGCCGTAAATAAGACGCCAAAGTGGCACTTAGCGTATCAATGGAAGACTGATGTATTTCAATCAATGACTGTTGGGTTTTACGGTTTAACAGCAGAGTATTAAGGCGATTTTTAAGATCAAATTGCGTCACTTCCACATCCCGCTGAGCCGCATGAAGCTGTGATGCGGCCGATTGTTCTTGATACATGGTGATCAAACCTAAGCCTTCCAAAGAGCCTTCCATCACTAAGGCCACACGAGATTCATCTGGATAGGTGGCGCTGTCACTGTATTCATGAGAGAACTTCACATACAAGGTGGGCATAAAGTTAGAACGTTTGCGGTTTACATCTTTTAGCGCAAGGTCCACCAGCTGTTCCTTGTATTGCACTTCGGCACTTTGCTTCAGTACTTTGTCCCGAATCGCAACATCGTCCGGTAGGTATTGATATAAATCTGCCGAAATAAGATCGACTGATTCAATGGGCAATTGCGTTAACGTTTGCAGAACCATCAAGGCGTCTCTTAGATCTCCTTGAGTTTGGATTTCCTGCGCTTGCGCTTGAGTCAGCCGAGATGCGGCTAATTGGGTGTCTGTTTCGGATGCTAATCGACCCAATTTCCTGCGTTCAATTTGCTCTACAAACTCCTGATATTGCACAATATTTTGCTTAATAATCCGCAGCTGTTCTTGCACTCCGATCACTTTGGCGTAAGCAATAGCGGTGTCTTCCAAAAGTTTTCGGGTTAATCTCAACTTATCAATAGATTCTGCTGTTACGTCAATATTGGCGTAATCAATACCCGCATCGATACGTCCAAACGCCCATAAAGGCTGTTTTAAGATGAAGGCCCCTTCTTGGTTGTCATCTCGATCTTCACCATAGGAGACATTCAAGCTTGGATAGCGTTCTGCCTCAGCACTTTTAAGTAAAAATTCTTTCGATTCGATCTGAGCTTGCTTGCCAAGCAGCGCGGGATGTCGCTCTAGCATGGCGTTTAGTGCTTTTGCAAAACTCGTACTGCTATCGCTTTCACTCAATGCAGCTGAAGAAAATGCCATCACCAAGAGTCCAAACAGCATTTTATAAGCGGTACTTTTATAAACCATGAAGCTTTTACAATCGACAAAACAAAATGTCTCATTTTGCCTCCATATCGCATTGAGAATGAGTCGATGGAAACTGTTTTGAAGACGACTCCTGAGACGTCAAAAGCTGCACGGCTTTGGTTAAATTTTGCTGCCATTGCTGACGCTTCCACGGTGCTAGATCTATTGCTTTATTAAGATATTCAACGCCCATTGCGAGTAAATCATTACGCAGGTAAATTTCACCAAGCAAGTACAACGCAGGCGCAAAATCCGGTAAATGATGCAAGATTACCTTGCATTGGTATTCGGCTTCTTGATAAGCAGCTTGCTGATAATATTCATAAGCGTTCGACAACATATTTGGCTCCGGCAAGGTAACCATGTCGTTAACAGGTGCGGGGGATTTTTTACTCATGGCTCGCAATAACAAGGACAGTTCTTGTTTATAAGTCGACCATTTTATAGAGGCATCATCAGGGGCATATTGTGCGCCCCTTGTTACCGCCTGCTCTATATTTTTTGGCACGGGCACATCCAGAAAGTCAAACAATCGTGATGCAACAATATTGCCTTTTGAAGTAAGTTCTTCAAACGATAATTCAAATATTGACTCTGCGAATAAGCTTTTCCAATGTGCTAACAAGGTGTTGTATTGCACCAACTGTTGCCCCAGCAAATATGGCACCGTCGTAGATTCACTATCATAGGAAGTCATAGACTGGCTTAGATGCGGCTTTAGCCAATGGGCTACACGAGAAGACAAGGCGAGCGCTCTTGGATCACGGCGAACCGATATGATTTTGGCGTTAGGAAAAACACTTTTTATCAGACCGATATGGCATATGTTGTGGGCACATTTGTCTATCACCACAAACGCATTCGGGGCTTTGCGGTCATACAGTGATTGCAGCCCCTGCGCCATTTCAGCCAAGTACTGTAAACTCAAGGTATCAACACTATCTGGATAAGATCGATTAGAACCTTTTTTTCTATGCTGGTGATTTAAACCTTCCACCAGCACAGGAAAGTGGGAAGAAATGCCAAGCGAAGCCACTTGCTCGCTGCTAAGCAGCAATTGTTCGACAAGGGATAATCCAGAAAATGGCACGCCGATAATAAAAACCGGCTGTAAGGCATTTAGCGATTCGTCTTGCGACTCTACAGAAGTAAATCGTGATATAAAGTCACGATTAAAACGCGCTCTGATTCGAGCGCTATCTTTAAAATCAACCAAGGGAAGAACGCCGACGCCTTGCCCAAAGATCCAGCGTTCATTGTGATTAAGAATCCGAGCATCGTACTGCGTTTGATAATATTGCCCATCAAGCATTCGATTTTGCTCATAAGCAAAAATAGCTAATTGACGATAAAATTCAGCCTGGTCAGGATACTGTTTGGCCGCATTTAATAGCGCCGCTTCGGCAACAAACTGTTTCCCATGTAAAAAGAGGCATTCTGCATAAAAAAGCACATTGTCTCGGTAATAATCGCTCTCCCCCAAGCAAGCGTTTAACCAAGCTTCCGCCTCTGCGAACTTGCTTTCCAATACCCAACATTCTAAGCGTACCGAGCCTAGTTGGCGGATTAAGCTCTCACGGCGTTGTGCTGTGTAGATGTCTTGAAATTCAGTAAATTGCGCTTCGGCTTGCGCTAAATGCGACCAAACTAGATCAAGAGAGTCGGTTACATCTGAGCATAATAATTCACTATTGTCGGATTGGTTTGCCAACAACAGCAAGCAAAGGTTCAGCCATATTTCGACTTTGCTAGAGTCATGTTCAATAGAGCGAGTATATAGCTGATAAGCGCCTCGACTATCGTTTTGCATTAGTCGGCAGTAGGCTTTTCTCGCCAGATTAAGCGCGTTAGATGGATCTTGTTGCAGCAAACGATCCAAGCTGAGTTCTGCTGTGCAGTAATCGGACATGGCGATATACACAGCGCTCACATCTTGCTGTTCGGGCAAAGAAAGCGGCTCAGATACAGCCGTTCCTAATACACGAGAAAGTATACTTTGTGCTGTTTCAAGCTCGTTCAAATGCGCACAAGATAAGGCAAAGAGAATTTGTACAGGTCGAAAATCCGACTGCATAAGCTGTTCACGGCAGGCTTGCTGCAGTGCTAAATATTCTTGCTGCTCCGCCATTTCGCGAAGTAACGCCAGTTTAGAATCCATAAATGATCACACCAAAGAAAGGCTTAACCCAACACTCTTCCATGAGTATTGTCATTAAGCCTCACCTTGATCACTCCTTGTCGTCTAAACTTCTGGCGTTTCAGTGGCGATAACTTGATACATAGGTAATCCGGCATCTGGATTCGATGCCCATGCCCCCTGCCACAAGTCAACTGTCTCTGCGATAGTGAACTCACCTTCCGCCGTCAATATGGCATTGCTATCAGCGAGCTCCCAATTAATATCTGTACTTGCAGAGAAGCTAGCGACGGTAGCATCGCTCACCAGAATAATAGTATCGTCATCACCAAGATTTTCGGCGCCGCTCCACTGCTCGCCCATATTAAGTGTCAAGCTAGAGCCATCTCCGACATTAATGTAAATGTCGTAAGTTTCATCAGCAGAGAAAACTTGCCCATCGAGATCGGTCGATTCACCTGTAGTTAAATCAAAAACAATCTCTTTAGGCGCTTCATTGACGGTAATTCCCACATCACTCACATTCACATTGCCAGCTAGATCGGTCACTAATACATAATAAGTGCCAGGTTCCAAACCATCTGCAGAGACTTTGGCTTCCTCCCCTGCAGTCACCTCAACACTATTCCAATAGGCATCATCCGCATTAAGTGTGGTTTCAAACAGGCCGTCATTCCATTGCCAATCGTCAGACAAAAAGTCATCAGCAAACAGACTACTATTGACTAGATAAGCAACGCCATCTTCATTGCTAGTAACCGATACCTCACCGTTCGTATCGACAATGGTGTTATCTACAATGGTGCCATCCGCATTAAATTTTTGGATGTAAACATTTGTTGATGTCCCATTTTGATTATAGGTATCACCCATCCAACTGACAGCAAACTCACCATTGCCTAAATCAATAATAGAAGGAGATCTATCGAAGGAATATTCATTTACCTCAAGCAACAATGTTTCACCATTTGCTGTGCCATCAGCATTGTAGAGTTGAACACTCACTCCATAACCAACTAAATCAGTTCGGTTCCAAGCAATAACGAACGCACCATCATCACCCACTGTAGAAAGCGCATATTGATTGTAGCTTTCAGATTCTCGAACTCTACTTACCGTACCATCAGCACTGATATAATCGACAAAGTAGATCTCATTTTCATAGTAATTTGTTTCACTGTTATAAACATTGTACTGACCAGATAGTAAGTAACTGCCATCAGAACCCAACCCTGTCAACTGTAAGCTACTGCCATATACACGACCGATTTCACTAGTTAGCAATGGGTTAATTTGTGCACCATTTGTGCTGCCGTCACTATTAAAAGCTTGTAGATAAGTAACTGACTCTGAGTTATTTTGATTATTTTCGCTCCAAGTAACTACATAGCCGCCATTACCTAATAAGCCAATATTGACGTTACTAAAACTCGATTGTATAGCACTTTGTGCAACGTCAATCGTACTACCTTGTGATGATCCATCAGCATTAAATGCGTAAACAGAGATATAACTATAAGAAGATGTATCGGTTGTTGTGCTGCCTTGCGTAAGCACAAGATATGAGCCATCAGTATCGAGCTCAACCACATCTTCAACGATACGCGACATGCTATACGAATCCGGTGTTACTGTTGTGCTATTGATTAGCGTTCCTTCAGAAGAATAAAGAGAAACTGAATTATCATCATAAAGAACAAAACTTCCGTCCGTTCCAAGTGACTTCACATTAAGGCTATTAAATTCCTCTCTGTTTTCCAACTGAGTAATCAGTTCACCATTCACATCCATCAGTTGTGCATTGGTAAAGTAGGCCTCGTTTGCATATCCAGCAGTGATCACTACAAAGTTGCCGTTGTCACCAATGGCTGATATAGAAGCATTAAAATAGTCACCAGCGAGAGACTGTATATCGCCTACCGCGCCATTTTCATCAACTATTTGATAGTAACCAACGCTATTGAACGACTCATCCTGACCTCGCAAAAAGACAATAAAAGATCCAGAGTTACCCAAGGACAATACATCTTCAATATTAGGAGAACCATTTGCATTACCTGACAAGATAACTTGCGCATCACCTACAGAATCGCCAGTAGTATCAAGGCGCTGCGCTATCATTCTGTAGTCTGTGCCAGACTCTGCATAAATACTTTCTATCCATACCACTGCTGATTGGCCTGTATTACCTAATAAAACAGTCTCGTAAGATTCTTGGAAATAAGAGACATTAGACTGTTCTACTCCTTCTAACTTGCTAGTGCTCGGCGCGACAATTAAGTCATAAGGCCAATTATCATCAATAATAATGGCTTGCTCGTTCGTAGCCGCTAAGCTCACTTCTCCACTACTATTAATTTGACGAACTAAAATGTCACCAGCGTCATATTCGTCCTTACTGTCAAGATTTATAAAGTACCCATCTACTTCATTCCATTGAACCTCTGTAAAGGTATCTCCACCATCTTTTGAATAACGCCAGCTAACCGTTCCTTCAGCAACATCAAAACCAATTGCAAAATCAACGTCTTCATCTTCCGGATAATCGAGCATCATTTCTGATTCATTACCATCCGCATCGTACTCATACCCCACAAAATCACTCGCAGGAAATGACTCTCCATCCGCCAAAAGAATATACGCCCCCGAACCATGCTGCCATGTTTCACCACCATCAAGTGAATATTCGTATGCCACCGCATCATCTGACAAGAACACATTCAACGAGCTCTCATACGTTACGCCATCACTATCAGAAAGCCCGGTATCGTCGAATAACTCAAAGCTTGGCGCTTCATAAGCGTCTGGGGTTTCTACTATTTGATTGTAGGTAAATTCAGCTTCGTTGCCCGCTAGATCTTCTTGATAAACAACAATATCGCCGACTTGATAAGTCATGTTCGGCTCTAATGAAAAGCTGTCACCCACGCCTTCAGTCCAAGTCTCACCGCCATCAAGGGAGTAATCCCAATACCCCAAATCATCATCTAGGGTGACGAATGCCGTGGTTCCGACAATCTCAATTTGAGGCGCTGAAACGAATGAGTCTGTGACAATATAACCATCCGAATTTGCTGCAATTTCACTGACGTTTCCATTCTCGTCATATTGCCTTATTTGCAGGTCGTTATATTTAAATTCAGTATTATCGGTAAGATTAAAGCTAGTTCCCTGACCTTCAAGCCAAGTTACACCATGATCTAAAGAATACTCCCAGCGAACGGCTCCTCCAGTTAACGTCACATTGACTTGCGTATCGCTAGTCACACCATCATCGTCATCTTTACCTGTGTCATTATTCAGTACAACATCAGGCTCGGCTAACAGGGTTTGTATTTCAATAATTGAGGTACTTTGAGCAATATTGCCAGCAACATCGGTAACATAAACAAAGTACTCCCCATTCGCTAAGCCTTCTGTTGCAAAACTACTAGCACTGTCGGCGTACACCGTGACACTACGCCAACTGCCATCATCTAACGCTAAAATATCGTCCAATGTTTCAATACTGAATTCTGCACTAACAAGGTAGGCGATGCCGTCTTCACTCGCTGTGACAGCCACGTCGTCGCCGGCTTTATACACTGTTTCTAAAACAGGAGAACCATCGGCATAATACATATGGATATTAGTGGCACCATTAGAAGACGATGAGGTGATAACAAAGTCTCCATCATCATTCACTACAGTAAAGCGAAGTGGAGAGTAGGTGTTATTGCTAACTATTATTTGCTCCGTTTTCGCACTACCATCAAGATTGAACAGTTGGAACCAAGAGTAATTGTCATTGTGATGCGCAGTATCTGATGACTCAAATGTCACACCAGATATGGCAAAATCACCATTCGTATTTAAAGTGACGACATCCACTCCGACCACATTGTCTTCTGCAGAAATGATTGATGTAATGGTGTCACCTTGCACGTGTACCAGTTCAAATATTTGAATTTTATTACCATTCTCATCTCTTGTTTGCGCTCTGGTAGTGACCAGATAGCTCTCATCAGCTTCTAGCCAATCTACATACAACTTCATTTTGTAGTCAGAATCTGGATCAAGTGTGATCGGCAACATCTTAGCTTCACTTAATGCTGCACCATCTTGTGAAAAAGTCTGCGTAAATACAGCCAAATCTCCGTTTTCATCGGCCCCTGTCCATGACACCGCAAAATCATGGTCTTCGTTGATAAAGTTAATTCTTGTAGCAAGGTTATCTGAGTCGGTAAATTCACCCAGTTCTATTCTAGTACTCACATTAGTGTCTACATTAACCACTTGTAGATTCAAGGTAGAGTTGGTTTCATCCACTAAAATAGCGGCCAGAGCGGCATTATCTCCCCACCCAATTTCTTTAGCCCGTTCTAGATACTCACCTGGCATTTCATCACTGGTTTGCGTCAAAGTAATAACGTTGCCGTTTGGCAAGCCATCAGCCCCATAGGATTGTGCTTTTACTACAGCCAAAGAATTATCAAGATCAAGTACTTCATTCCAGACAAGGATAAAGGCTCCACTGCCTCCAACTGTTAAAACCGTTGGAACCACTGAATTTTCAATCGTTATCACTGAACCAATAGGGTTGCCATTTGAATCATAACGCTGAGCATAAGCTTCTTGGCCAGTGCCGACATTTTCAGTCCAAGTAAGTATGTAGTTGCCGGTATCTCCTAATGGATAAGGCCAGCTATCACCACTCCAATCTGGATCATCAGTAGCTTCATGCACCTCACCAACAGGCGCACCATCAGCGTTAAACAATTGAAAGTACAAACCACTTTGCTCTGATGTGTTTTTGTCGTAAGTCTCACCAGTCCAAGCCACAATTAGACCACTGTCACTACTTACAGAGAAAACGTCTTGTAGATAATATTCCTGATAAGATTGTCCGGTTGGTATAAAGTATGGCAGACCACTTTCTGACCCATCGGCATTATAATACTGAACGCCAACCATGGAAGTTTCAGCAAATTGAATCCAAACCGTTACAAATTTACCGTTTTCTAACGATATTGTTTGTCTGTCACCGATATAAGATCCGTCATCAACCTCAATTTGAATAACACTGGCCGTTCCAACCTCCATGGCTTGCATAGACGAGTTATCCGCCACTATTTCACTTTCATTTGAGTAGATCGCACTTTCGTTTTCATCTGCATCAAACTGTTTAACCTGAATACTACCAACGGCATACGTTGTATCGGCTTCTAGCTCAAAACTGCTTCCTTCTCCATCAACCCAAGTCGATCCGCTATCCAAGCTATAAACCCAACTGGCAGCATTCACATCTAACGTGACATTAACTGTTAGATCGTTGGTTATATTATCGCTATCAGACAGCCCCGTATCTTCTGCTAATTGCACTGTTGGGGCAGGCAGAGAATCCGAAACAAACGGCACTTCATTGCTGGCTGCCGCGCTAATATTACCGGCAATATCTAACTGACGAACTTGAATTTGACCAATTTCATAGGTTTGCAATGCGCCCATTTCGAAGCTAGTGCCAGAACCTTCCGTCCACGTAGCACCGCTGTCTAACGAGTATTCCCAGCTGGCAGCCTCTGCGTCCAATGTCACATCAATGGTGGTGTCGCTGGTGATAAAATCACTGTCTGAGTCACCAGTGTCTTCATGCAAGGTAAAACTTGGCGCAGCTAGCGGGATGGTATCGGTGACGATAGCCGTCGAATTAGAACCTACAGCACTAAGGTTACCAGCTAGATCCGTTTGACGAACTTGGATAGAACCTACGGCATAACTCGTATTGTCGACAAGAATAAAACTAGACCCTGATCCCTCTGTCCAATTAGCACCGTTATCAAGGCTGTATTCCCAGCTTTGAATAGTTGACTCACCATTGCTACCAAAATCCACCTGCATGACATTGGTAATGCCATCTGAATCATCAATGCCTGAATCTACATTCAATGATAGAGTTGGTGTCTGTGCGGTGGTGTCTATTTCAATCGTGGCATCGTTGCTGGCTGAAGCGCTAGTATTGCCAGCGACATCTATTTGTTGAACCTGGATATCTCCCGCCAAATAGGTGGTGTTAGCGGCTAGATCAAAGCTGGTTCCAGTGCCGGTTTGCCAAGTTATGCCGGCGTCTGTGCTGTATTGCCAAGTAGCGGCGTCTTCAGAGAGCACAACATTTACAACCGAATCATTGGTAATATTGTCTGTATCGCTACTCCCAGAATCGCTATTCAGACTAAAGGTTGGCGCATCAAGAGGGATTGTATCCGTAATAATATTGCTGTCATTTAGAGTCGCTGTACTTTCATTTCCAGCTAGATCGATTTGTTTAACTTGAATAGCACCCGCTGCATAGGAAATATTTGCAGCAAGTTCAAAGCTCGTACCATTCCCATCCAACCAAGTTGAACCGCTGTCTAAGCTGTATTGCCAAGTTGCTACATCATCGGCAAGATCTACGTTTACGGTGAGATCATTGGTAATACCGTCCGTATCAGAACTTCCTGTATCGGTGTTTAGGCTAAATTCAGGTGCACCGACTAAAGAATCAACAATCACTGTGTTGTCATTCGATGCGAAGGCGCTGACGTTTCCTTCGGCATCGGTTTGAGTAACAAGGATTTGTCCTACGTCGTAGGTGGTATTGTCTGCCAGTTCAAAACTGGTCGTTGAAATATCTTGATCATCAGACCAAGTTATACCGCCATCTAAACTGTAGTTCCAGCTCACGGCCCCTTCATCTCCTTCTAGCAAGGTGACATTCATAGTCGCAGACGAAGTAATGGAATCGTCAGCTGCAATCCCTGTATCGGAAGCCAATTCAAAACTTGGCGGATCTATCGCCACATCCGTTTCTAAAGATTCATTCGCTACGACATCACTAACGTTACCTGCTATATCAGTTTGACGAACTTGAATAGCATTGGCGTCATAAGCCGTTAATGGTGCTAAGCTAAAGCGCTCTCCGGAGCCCTCATTCCAAGTTTCTCCGCCATCTAAACTGTATTCCCATGACGCAACGTCGTCTGCCAGTGTTACTGCAACAGTAGTACTTGTGAGTTCATTCGAGGTAAGTGAAAAGCTCAGTGTAGGAGCAGAAACCACACTATCTAGAGTAATAATTTGATCATTTGAATCGACGACACTGACATTGCCAGCGGCATCATATTGTCTAATTTGCAGATCACCAGCTTGATAAGCGGTATTGTCTGCTAATGCAAAGCTGGAAACCGAAGCAGCTTGTGATGCAGACCACGTTTCGCCACCATTCAGACTGTATTGCCAGCTCACCGCATCGTCGGCTAAGGCAACATCAACTGTAGTGTTGTTAGTAATGCCATCTTCGTTACTTGCGCCCGTGTCGTTTCTCAATAACGCACTGGGTGCATCTGGTGCAATTAAGTCTGTCGTAATCGTAGTGGTATTCGATTTTATCTCACTGACATTACCTGCCACATCGGTTTGACGAACCTGAATACTACCAACGGCATAAGTTTGATTTTCGTTAAGTTCGAAGCTTGTACCTGAGCCTGCCACCCAATTCGCACCGCTATCTACACTGTATTCCCAGCTCGCCACATCGTTGGCTAATTTAACGCGATAGGTAGTGTCACTGGTAATGCCATCTGTTTTGTTTTGACCACTATCTTCTGCAAGGAAAGTTACTGGAGCTGAAACCGTGTTGTCCGTTACGACTTTAGAAGAGAGCGTGGCGATTTCTTCATTGCCTTGCGTATCAATCTGCTTTACTTGAATAGTATCGGCTTGGTAGGTTTTGTTAGCGGCCAGTTCGAATGTTGTGCCAGTTCCATCCTTCCACGTCGAACCGCCATCTAGGCTGTATTGCCATGAAGCCAGATCCACGCCATCATCAAAGGTAACGGACACAGTTGAACTATTGGTAATACCATCACTGTTACTTGTTCCTGTATCCTCAATACTCAAATCAGGCGCTAAGGTTTCAAGTGTTTCAATGGCCGAAGTATTACTGGTAACGTCGCTTTCATTACCTGCTTTATCAATCTGCTTAACCTGAATATCACCAACATTGTAAGTAGTACTGCCTTTAAGCTCGAAGCTCGAACCAGATGTACGAGTGATCCAAGTCGAACCGCCATCCAAAGAATATTGCCAATTGGTAACGCCATCGGCCAGAGTCACATCGACCGTGGTGTCACTAGTAATGCCATCATTATCAGAATCACCAGTATCTTGATGCAATGCAAAAGTGGGTGCATCTGGTGCGATCGTATCTACTTTAATCGTAGTGGAAGATTCGACACTATTTACAGTGACAACAACATCATAATTACCATCTCCGTCTGCTTGGAACCAGCTCGCGGTAATAGGTACATAAGCATAACCACTTTCAATATCGTCAGACGTAACAGTATAGGTTGTCGTGTTTTCCCCTACGGTTAAAGTAACGACTGTATCAGCAGACAAACCTTTAATTTTGACCTCAATGGTGGAAACTATAACCTCTGCGTTGATTGCCTTAATGACATCGCCATCGGCATTTACCAATACCGGCACACTACTAAAAGTAAAGCTTGATGTTATGGCATTGTCCCGACCCGTTGGACCATCGTTAAAGGTTTCTAGACCTTTGGTTAAAATATCGGCCACTTCAGAAGTGAGTTTTAAGTCAGCACTGGCATCGCTATTCGCTTCTTTTAATGAGCTGGCGATGGTGGCAATTGTTTCTGCAGCACTGGCATTGCCTGCGTCCGAATCGGCACCGGACAAAATTGCCAAGGCTTGACCATATTTAAGAGCTGCTGCATCGGCAGAACTAGTATCTTCAGTCACTACAGCTGGTTTATCTAAAATATTATCTAGGCCAAAAAGCGTTGCAACTTTTCCATTCATTGCCACATTGTCTGTGGTCACGGCTCGATTATCTGATGTTACACCCGCTAGCTGTGTTGCCAGTTCTGTCAGAGGCGTGACGCTGATGGCTTTGTCACTGGCGCCATCAGTTGTCGTCATAGCACGTAAAGACGTACCTAAGCTTTTTGCTTCACCTGTTGTTTCGTCGGTGTAATCTGTAGAAGTACCATTGATATCGATAATCTCAACCAACATCGGTCCTGAGTAGCTGCCGGTATATACATAATCACCTGTTGAATAATCATGCTCTGCCGAACTAATTAAATTACCCGATGCGTCATACAAATCGATTTGTACGGTAGAAAAGAAAATACCAGCAGCACTGGAGATTGTTGTCGATGACGTCGATGCAGAACCTCCGCCAGAGCTAGAACTAGAACCACCAGAACTAGAACCGCTAGCCATTCCAACAGCTCCCAATCCCAGAGCGGCTGCATACCAACCCCATCCCATTTCACCCGCGGCACCTTGGCTGCCTGATGATGGATCTTCATTGTGCTCTTGTGCTTCAGACCCCGTCGAACCATTTTGTAAAGGAGCACCTTCCTGAGGACGCATGCTGGAAGGAACCGACATGTCAATTTTGGGCTGAGTGCTATTGGCTAAATCAGTCGTTTGGTTACTATTATCAGCATTCAATGTGATTGTTGTTGCTGTCTCGGCGCTCCAAATAGGCTCTTCCACCAACACATCTGATTCCATTCCAGCCAAGGCAATATCCGATAAAATAATACCGCTATCATCAAATGATGCTTCTCTTGCTTCATCAAAATACTCTTCAATTACCAGTAAAACTTCACCGTCCCGCACTATCAATAAATGATCTTCGTCTTGTTGCAACACCACATTTTCAGGGTATTTTCCCGTCTGAGAATCGATCAGTGAATAAACACTACCAAACTTAGCAGTAACGCTTTTTGCATCACCTAATTACAAATAATGTGACTGGCTATCTGTAGCCTTTTCAACGATATAAATTAAGCTTGACATAATGATTCACCTGTAAAGAAACAATAAAGATTGAGCAGTTCTATCCAATATATTTGCAATATAGAGAGCAATTGAGATTGCGTCATACCGCATATGAGGTATATTCCTAGAAAAAGTGAAAATATTAACGCTTCCGGAAGAACGATAAATGAGCTCATCAAAATTACTGGAACTAATAGATTCTATTTATGATAGCGGGTTTGATCATCAAGACTGGAATAATGTTTTAGAGAAGCTCTGTCATCTTTTGCATGCTAATAGCGCTGGACTTTTCTTCATTAATTTCCGTCAACAAACATTCAGAGTCCTTGGAGAACATGGCTTTCCCGAAAGTTTTATTTCGTCTTATCAACTTGGGTTAGGAGCAGAAGACAAAACCGCGACGGTCATGATGGCACTTCCAGAAGGTACGGCTCATGGGGCCATTGATCACAAGGTATCAGAACGAGAGCACCCTTTTTTTTATGAGAAAATATTATTGCCGAACAACGTAGGCTATATAGGTGCACTAAATATTTGTAATAACGAACGCTATTTTGTAGGTATCGGTATACATAGAGGAATGGATCAAACTCAATTCAATGAGGATGAATTAAGCTACTTAAAGCGGCTTTACCCACACTTTAGAAGAGTTTTTGATTTCTCTGATATTTTAGAGCAATTAAAAGAAAAAGAAGATGTGTTCATGTCTGCCTTATCAAGAATCCCAATTGGCGTAATCATCATCAACTCAAAGCTAGAAGTGACCTACAATAATGAACTAGCCGCGGCATTGTGCAAAAAAGACCTTGGCTTAAAAATAGAAAACAACCATTTGAAATTAGATAAGCTAGCAGATCAGCGTTTGCTAAAGAGCAGCCTAATAAAGCTATTAAATAATGAAATCACACATAAAACCTTACAGATAAAAAGCGACTTTCAAATCAGCCCTCTCACCTTAATGGCTAAAAATGTGGAGTCATCTGGAAAATCTATCAACTTCCATCAAGATCAAATTATTTTATATATATCCTATCCTGAACTTTGCTCATTCTCGAATGCAGACTCATTACAAGCTGTATACAAACTCACTGCTGCAGAGGCACATCTCGCACTATCGTTAACCAATGGCCTAACCTTGCAAAATATCGCCGAAGATAAAAATATAAGCGTACAAACCGTGCGCAGCCAATTGAAATCCGTTTTTAACAAAATGAATGTAAACTCACAAACTGAACTTGTGCGTCATATATTGACAAGCGCTTTAAATTTAACAAGATAAAATTATTTTTTATGCTTTTTGACGGCCTGAAGGCCGACCTACATGTGATTTGGTTTTGGATGATCGCCTCTTGACGGCCTGAAGGCCGACCTACATGTGATTTGGTTTTCTGTAGGTCGTGTTTGTGTGTCGAGGGGTTTACAATAACGAACGCACGTACGCTTCGATCTCAGGGTTCTGGCAATTATCAAAGAAACATTGCTGGAAGCGTTCACCAGTTACGGCTGTTTTAACCAGTTCTTGGTCCATGGCTTTTAAACCATCCAAGTAGTTGTCTTTCATAGTTGCTGCTTTCACTAAGTTCAAGATGCCAGCGTTTTTAACTTGTGGTTCTCTGCGTTCAACTGGGTAGCCTTCGCCACGTGGGCCAGTGAAGGCTTTTTCAAAGATGTAACGTGCATTTAGTTCTGCCGCCCAACCAAAACCTTTCGCAAATGCCATAGCAATGGCATTACCGTTGTTGATTTGGTTAAACAAGAAAGCGTCTGAAGGTTCTAGGCAGTAACCACACACAACACCTGGGTGAGCGTTCAGAGACATCATTGCGCCTTGACCAGTCCCACAACCAGAGACAACAAAGTCTACAGCGTTCGAGTTCAATAAAAGGCTCGCCATGATGCCTAGGTGGATGTAAGTCAGGTGGTGATCGTTTTCATCACTCATGCCGACGTTAAACACATCGTGATTCAATGGACCAGCAACCGCGTTTAGTTGTTCTAGAATTACGGCGTTTTTACCTGCTTGGCTGTTTTCCATCATCAGTGCAATTTTCATAACTTTCTCCTGAATTCATTTAAGTCATTCGATGTCGCAAGACGTTGTTTATAAGAAGTCTTTTCGTACTGGTGTGAAATTGTCTAGCAAGACGCCTGGCTCTAAACAGCGGCAACCATGCATGACATTTGGCTCTTTATAAAGAGTGTCACCAGGACCAACAATTTTGGTTTCATCTCCTATTGTGAACTCAAACTTACCAGACAATACGTAAGTTAATTGTTCATGTGGATGATTATGAAGTGGGCCGATGGCATCTTTTTCAAAATGCACTTCGACTGTCATGATGTTATCTGAATAGGCCATGATTTTGCGTGAAACACCCGCACCAAGATCTTCCAGAGGGACTTCGTTATTGTAAACAAACATAGGACAACTCTTTGTATTCTTGTTTTAGACAAGACTACTATAGCAGCGATAAAACATTATTCAATCTTTTATGAAAAGCTGTTTCATTTATTTTATTGCACGATAAAAAAACGAATTTTACAAAGTTGGCTATTCGAATGAATAAACTGACTAATAGATAAGAAAGAAAAGCAGATGAACAAAGAAAAGAAAGCCGGAGCGAAATCACTCCAGCTTTTGATATTCTAGATAACTATTACGGATGGATACTACTTAGTGTAACCTAATTTTTCAGATACTTTCGCTGCTGCTTCTTGTAGCAAACTAACGTATTTTTCAAATTTTTCAGGTGTATAACGTAATGTTGGAAAAGATAAACTCAATCCAGCAATAACATTACCTAATCGGTCATAAATAGGCGCGGCAATACATCGCAGGCCTTCTTCTTGCTCTTCGTTATCCACACCGTAACCTAAATCTTTCACTTCTTTTAGTTCGACCAAAAGAGAGTCTATAGAACGGTGTGTTTTAGCCGTAGAAGGCAGGAATTCAGTGTCTTTTAAAACATCACGAATGTAGCTTTCTGGGCGCTCGGCAAGCAGTACTTTACCTATTGCAGTAGAGTAAAGCGGATTGCGGCGGCCAATACGAGATTGCATACGCAAGTTGTATTGAGCATCGACTTTGTATATATAAATAATACCGTCACCATCACGAATACCAAGGTGCAATGCTTCTTTTGTCAGCTCACCAATACGAGACATATAAGGCTCGGTAAGTTCGACTAAATCAACATGCTCTAAAGCTCGCGCACTGACTTCAAACAGCTTCAGTGTAAGTGAGTAACGATCATCGTCACCTTCTTGTGACACAAAACCTAACATCTTCATAGTTTGCAAAAAGCGATACACAGTGCTTTTTGACGTCATGACGATTTGAGACAGTTCTGTAACACCCAAGGACTTGTGTTCTGCTAAAGCGTTTAGAATAGCAAATACCTTCATCACAGAAGATACGGGTTCTATTTGCTGAGTATTTTCTTCATTTATCATATAAGTTTCATTTTTTTTGAAATGTGTTTTTGTAATTGTAGAGTAATTCTGCATATAGATACATCCCAGCATTACAAAATGAAACTTAATTCACAATTAAGATATTATACAAGTTGCAAAAAATATCACTGCGGCAAGATGCGGAAGCATCGTTTTGATAAAAAATGTTCCGCATGCACCTGTAAAGCTCATCTTTTCCTTTATTTTTTCCTAAAAACTAAAAGACTTAAAAGCTAACTAGCTAACTAGCTAACGAGCTAACGAGCTAACCAGCCGCCATCTACCGCAATGGTATAACCATTCACATAACGCGATGCTTCAGACGCCAAAAAGACAATCGGTCCAGCCATGTCGCCAGGTGTTCCCCAACGACCCGCAGGTATACGGCTTAATATTTCACTAGAACGATCTTCATCCGCACGCAATGCCGCTGTGTTGTCTGTGGCCATATAACCCGGCGCAATCGCATTGACGTTAATACCATGCTTTGCCCATTCGTTTGCCAGTAAGCGAGTTACCCCCATCACGCCACTTTTCGACGCAGTGTAAGAAGGTACTCGAATACCGCCTTGGTAAGACAACATAGAAGCAATATTAATAATGTTGCCGGATGTTCCTTGAGCGATAACCTGTCTAGCAAAGCCCTGAGACATAAAAAAGACCGCTTTAATATTCAGGTCCATTACATCATCCCAATCTTTTTCCGTAAAATCTATCGCATCATTGCGGCGAATAATGCCCGCATTGTTAACAAGAATATCGACTTTACCAAAAGCAGATACGGCTTCTTTAACAACATAGTCAACACTGTCTATTTTACTCATATCAGCAATGACACTATGAAATTGACGACCTGTTTTTGCCATCAATTCAATTGTTTCTGTTGGGTCATCTCTATTTACGCCAACAACATCTGCACCAGCGCCTGCTAGAGCCAAAGCCATTCCCTGACCAAGACCTGTATTACATCCCGTCACAATGGCTACTTTACCCGTCAGATCGAACATATTTTATTCCTCGTGTTTATAATAGTTGGACAAGCAATTTCCCGCCTTGCTGTCCGCTCTCGATGCGCGGGGCATTGAAAGTTTTAAAATCATTTGCGTTGTATGTATCCTCCTATCCTGAAGGCTCCCACCTAACGTACTTACACTTCACATATGTACTTTGGCAGAAGTAGAGGCGCGCGAACGCGCCTCATCCAATACTCTCTATCCTCTTTCAACATCTGAAAAAGTGCTTTCCTACTTATTTAATGGCTCTACGTAAAATGCGATTGCCCTGAGACATAAACTCTTTAGCTGCCTCTTCAACCTTGATATCGCCTTGGTCCATTTTTTCGATCATCTCTTCGAAAAGCCCCAATAACTTAGGATTTTCAAAATGAGCTGATGTAAGAATATTTTTAGGTAAGTCGTCTATTTGCGCTAACCCAGCGACAGATAAGTCAGAGTCTTTGATAGTGCCATCCAAAGATAAAGCTCGACGAGCCGCCAAGCTCAAAGGCACGCCACGAGCTAGACCCATTGCGTTGTAACCGGCAGGTTCATTCAAAAGGAAGTTAATCAGCTTAGCTGCGTCTTTTGGATGCTTACTATTTTTGCCAATAGAAAGCATTAGTGCTGGCTTGTAGAATAAGCCAGCATCAGCCGCGCCTTTTCTCATTGGATAAAAGCCAATATCCAATGACATAGGTGGCTTTAAGTTGTCGTTATATTTGTTGATTGCTGAGTTCCACATGTAAACACCAGCCCATTCACCATTGATCCATGGCTTATGTTCGTACAAATTAGCCTTACCAAAGCCCGCCACATATTTACTGCTTGGCGCGACATGATTTTTCACCATGTCTTCATACATTTTGAAAAACTCAAGCATCTGTGCATCGGAGTAAGCGAATTTTTTATTCGCCTCATCGATCATTGGAATGCCATATTTTTGAACCATAAACGAACGGTTCATTGCGATGATGTCACGACCTTCAAGAATGATAGGAAAGAACTCATCGCCAAGTTTTTCTTTAAAAACAGGCCCAGCAGCCATTAAATCTTCCCAAGTTACTGGGTATGGAAGGCCAGCTTTTGCCCATGTATCTTTGTTGTAATAGAAAATACGTGCTGCCATGGAAACAGGGATGCCATTGAGCTTTCCGTTATTTGTTCCGGCATCAAGAGCGGATTTATCGAACTGAGTAAGGTCCAATACGTCGCTGTATTCACGTAGATCTTTAAAGCCATCTCCTCGTGCAGAAAAGATCGGCATCCAATTCCAGTTTGTTTGCATGACATCTGGTTCAGTATTACCCGCAATCTGAGTCGTTAATCTTTCTAGATGACCGCCCCAGCCGGTGTATTCTGTTTTAACAGAAATATCTGGATGTACTTTTTCGAACTCTTTAACAGCGTCATTGGTTGCTGTGTGTCGGGAGTTGCCTCCCCACCATGACATACGCAAATCTTCCGCGTTTGCATTCACACTCACCATTGAACCAGCAGAAGCCAATCCGACTAACAGAGCTATTGTTTTTATTTTCATGTCCTTTTTCCTCGTTAGTGATTACTCAATTTTTGCACGACTATCACCCTTGCTTTATGCGGTTTAGCTGTCGTGCAAAAGTCTTACAAAGAGATATTTATCTCAGTTTTCTTATCAAAAATATGAGCGTTGCTCATTTCAAAATGGAACCGCTGTTCTTTCCCGATTGAATCCAACAATTTAGCTTCTACGACATCAGAAGGAACTCGTGTACAAAGCTCTCTATCTTCTACGGTAAAGTGGACGTAAAACTCTGCGCCCATGTTTTCCATGCGCACAATCGTGCCCTTGATGATTTCATCCTGCGGCGAATTTTCATCTGCTAACTTGATGAATTCAGGACGAATACCAAACACCACGTCTTCGGTAAAATTGGTTAGAACTCTCTGGAGTTTTTCATCTGGCAAACCTAACATCTGAGACGACAAAGCCAAGTGACACTTGCCTTCACCAGTGCGATCTAAACGCGTCTCAACCATGTTCATTTCTGGCGCGCCGATGAATCCCGCAACAAACAGGTTTTTCGGGTATTTATAGAGGTTGGCAGGCGTATCCACTTGCATGATATGACCGTCTTTCATCACGCAAATACGGTCGCCCATAGTCATGGCTTCTGTTTGATCGTGGGTAACATAAACACTGGTTGCCGAACGATTGGTCTTTTTCAGCGTTTTATGCAAATCCGAAATACGCACACGCATAGACGCTCGTAACTTGGCATCCAAGTTAGACAAAGGCTCGTCAAACAAGAACACCTGCGGGCGCTTAACAATGGCACGGCCTACTGCAACACGTTGCGCCTGACCACCAGAAAGCTGACGCGGTAAGCGATCTAGCAAAGGCGTAAGTTCAAGAAGTTCTGCGGCTTCGTTGACTTGTTTCTCAATATCCGCCTTGCTAACTTTTGCTAATTTCAAACCAAAGCCTAAGTTTTCACGCACACTCATGTGGGGATAAAGCGCATAGTTTTGGAACACCATGGCAATACCGCGATCTTTAGGTGGTAAGCTGTTTACGACCTTGCCACCAATACTAATAGAACCGCCAGTAACCGATTCCAAACCCGCCAACATACGTAATGTCGTCGATTTCGCACAACCAGAAGGCCCGATGACAACCAAGAACTCGCCGTCTTCAATTTCTAGGTTAATACCATGAACTGCTTTGAAGCCGTTCGAATACACTTTGGTCAAATTTTCAAATACAACTTTAGACATACTATTCACCTATCCCTTAACGCCACCGGACGAAATTCCTTCTACGAAGTAATTCTGTGCGATTAGGAAAACAACAATTGACGGAACAATGGCAATGGATGCCATAGCCAGAATTTCATTCCACTGAGTACCTTCAGTCACATCAATGGACAGTTTAAGAGCCAATGCGATTGGGTATTTTTCTACGCTGGAAATATAAATAAGCGGCCCCAAAAAATCGTTTACTGACCACATAAATTGGAACAGCGCGACAGAGATAATCGCAGGCTTCAACATAGGCACTACGATGTACCAAAGCAGCTGATAAGAGTTACAACCATCGATTTGTGCTGCTTCTTCCATATCCGTTGGCAAGCCACGCAAGAACTGAATCAACATAAAGACAAAGAAACCTTGCGTCGCAAATGCCATCGGTAAATACAAAGGCAAATAGCTGTCTAGCATGCCCATTTCGCGGAACATCAAGTATTGGGGAATCAACAACACAGACGTTGGCAACAAAATGGTAGCCACCAAGGTGACGAACCAGAATTTCTTAAATGGGATATCAAAGCGAGCAAATCCATAAGCTACAATGACCGATGAAATCACCGTCAAAATCACTTTCGGCACCACGTAATACAAGGTGTTTAGAAAGAATCGTCCAAAGGTATATTCCGTGCCGGTATTCCAACCATTAATAAAACCATCTAGCGAAAATTCTTTCGGCCAAAGGCTCAAAGAACTAAAGATTTCATGGTTTGGTTTAAAAGCTGCTGAGAACATCCAAAACAGCGGATACAACATCACCAATCCAAAAAACAGCAAGATAATGTAACGAATAGATGCGCCTACTCGTTGCTTACGAATTTCAGCTCTTAGTGTTGGGTTATTCTTAAGGTCAGCGGATAACGCTGCTTTATTAGGGAATACTTTATTCATAATTATTTACCACCCTTATCACCTGAGTAGAACACCCAGTACTTCGATGATTTGAATGAAATCGCCGTAAATATCGCCACAGCAACAAACAACACCCAAGCAAGCGCACTACCATAACCAAGATCGAAATACTTAAACGCCGTCTCATAGATATAAAGCGAGAACAAATACGTCGATTTAGCAGGACCACCGCCGGTAATAACATACGGCGCCGTAAATTCTTGAAACGCCTGAGTGGTTTGCATAATGAAGTTAAAGAAAATAACAGGAGTAATAAGAGGCACGGTGATCTTGGTGAACATTTGCCATTTAGATGCACCGTCAATCATGGCAGCTTCATACTGAGATTGTGGAACACTCTGCAGAGCAGCCAAAAAGATCACCATAGCCGAACCAAATTGCCAAACACGCAACAAGGTTACGGAGAACATGGCAAACACGGGCTCGCCCAACCAAGAGATCGCCTCGACACCAAAGATACCCAAAAAGCTATTCAGCAAGCCATCGAGTGAGAATATAGCGCGCCACAATACCGCTATTGCCACACTACTACCCAAGATAGAAGGGATGTAATAAGCAGTACGGAAGAACTTAATGCCGCGAAGCTTAAAGTTCAGCACAAAGGCAATAAAGAGTGCGAAAGCTAATTTCAGCGGAATGGTCAGAAACACATACGCGAACGTTACCCCCATAGATTGGTAGAAGGTATCGTCATCCATCATGTAACGATAGTTATCTAAGCCAATGTACTCTGGCGGATTAATTAGATCGTAGTCAGTAAAACTGATGATCAAGGATGAGAGGAAGGGAAACGCTGTAAATACTAGAAGCCCTATTATGTAAGGACTGATGTACAGCAACCCTAAACGCTTATTTTCATACATAGTTTTTAACTCTGAATGTTGTTTTTATTTGACGTTGTGAAAACATACTAGAAGAACAATAAAAAAATAACAATAATTAATTAATTTTTTCAAAACACTTTTTCATTTTTATTGGTGAATAAATTTAAAATAGCTGTTAATCTGTTTTTCACTCGGTGTTCAGATAGAAAAAGCTCAACTAGCGTAGGAATAGCAACAATAGAAAGAAGAGCACAAATCCATCAGTAAAGACGAAGCTGCAAACAAAAATAAGAGAGGAAATCATGTCACTAGGCACCACCACATCCTTGGCATTTAAACGCATAACTGACGAAAAGACAGGGTCAATCGTTACTCAGCTAACACCTGATAGCAATGTGTGTAATCGAAACTATTTTTATCAAAAATGCTTCACAGAAGATGGCAATAAGCTTCTTATCTCAGCCAATTTTGATACCGAAAGAAACTACCATCTTTTAGATTTACAAGATGAAACTGCTATACAGCTCACCGAAGGTAAAGGCGACAATGTATTTGGCGGCTTTCTTACCACGCAAGATGACGCACTGATCTTTGTAAAAAATAACAAGCAACTCATTCGTGTCGATCTTAAGAACCAAGAACACAGTGTTTTATACGAAGTGGCTAAAGGCTGGGTAGGCTACGGCACTTGGGTACCTAATTCAGCTTGCACGAAAGTCGTGGCGATAGAAATAAAAGATACGGATTATATGGAGCTAGATAGCTGGCAAAAATTTGCTCAGTTTTATCACCAAAAACCGCGCTGTCGCTTAATCTCAATCGATCTAAAAACAGGTCAACGTACAACCATCTTCGAAGAAAATATTTGGCTTGGCCATCCGCTTTATCGTCCTAATGATGATAATACCATCGCTTTCTGCCATGAAGGCCCGCACGACTTAGTTGAAACTCGGATGTGGATGATAGATGAAAACGGCGACAACATACGCAAGGTCTACGAGCAAAGCGAAGAAGAGTCGTGCACTCACGAATTTTTCGTTCCTGATGGTTCAAAAATGATGTTTGTGTCTTATCGACCCAATACAGACAAGCGCCAGCTTTACTCTGTGGATGCAACAAGCCTAGCATTTAAAGTAGAAGCTGAAATGCCAGCTTGCAGTCATCTAATGAGCAACTACGACGGCACTTTAGTGGTTGGTGATGGTTCAGGCACACCAGTAGATGTTGCCGATAATACTGGCCACGACATCGAAAATGACCCTAACCTGTATTTGATTAATCTATCTGACGCAAGCATTCACCCTATTACAGAACACAATACCAGCTGGAAAGTCTTAAACGGTGATCGTCAGATCAACCACCCTCATCCTTCTTTCACACCAGATGATAAATCAGTGCTCTACAGCTCAGACGTAAATGGCACACCCGCTATTTACCTCGCAACCCTGTAAAGCACTGACTTGTTAAACGCGTTACTCTCTGTATAACTTTACCTAGCTATGTTTCGTTCATGTTCCATAGCTAGGTTTTGTGGATATTCAATAGTTAAGTATCCTAGAACGACGTTAAAAGGGCAAATAAAACACACAGTTATGTATACTGCAAAAATGTTTCAAAAATAATCAAGACCAAAAAAACCACATAGTTAAGTATACTTAGTTTGCAATAGTTTTGATGCTCGCACTTTTATACCAAACCCTATCTCTACAATCATCCCCCCTTCTGTCAAGAATCAATCAATGCCTAATACAACTTAGAAAAAATATTTCTAGTCCAACTATTCACGGCTGCTTGATCATTCTCTTCTACTAATAACAAATCAGATTTCGGGTGAATAGCAGTTCTGTAGCTTCTTTCGGTTCTTTGACATATCGAAATTAAATGCCTCTTAGGCCATTTCAAACTATTTCTCACCAATTCATACCTTATTGATTCGTATATATCTGGCCACTCTTTTTCATCAAATGCAGGAAGTATGAGTGTTGATAATGGAGAGATGCCATCAGATACATCCACCTCTAGAATAATAAAATCTTTTTCGCTACTTCCGACTTTATAAGTCAAAGATACAGATTGTATACTACGAATATTTAGGCCATCAGATAATTTATGTAGCCTACTTTTACCAACCTGTTTCAATTTTTCAAAAACATCTCGCTCATTAACAGTGATATTCTTCTTAGCAGCAAGAGCATCAATTACTTTAGAAAATAGTTTGAAACGGTTTTTGAGTTGTCTTTGTTGCTCTTCAGGGTCTCTAGCTCCTCCTACAGATATTGGTTTATCGTCCCCCATAACTGTTGGCTCACTAGTTGAGCCACGCCTGATGTCTTTATCTCTATCTTTAGTTTCACCTAACCTATTATTGTTTGTTATGGCATGTGGTTTTCGAATCACTTCAGAAGTGAATATTGACTTGAACTTGACCATTAGGGATGTGTTTGAGAAATGCTCCACATACTCATCATTCGGTACAGCATCTGCATCTAATTCATGCGCTCTAGTATTTGAAGAATCAGTCATTTTTTCTGAAGGAGAAGGCTCATTTCGATTTATGTTTTCAGTAAAGCCCTTCCCTTGATACCGTATTGTACCTGGCATCTCATTCGCAATTTTTACACCTACAATCTCATCTACTATAAACATAGATTGATCACTACTGTACCGACCTACACAATCCAAATCCCAATCCGAGATGTCAGGCAAATCAAAACGAAAAAGCCAAGTATCCCATTCACCTTGCTTACTCATTTCTTTTTGTAGATTTTGATAAACACTTTTAAATGACAGCATCGCACTGTTATCAAACAACAACCACGCCAGTAAATTTCTCAAACCTGCGTTCTGTAGAGCTGACTTAGGAAATACTTGATTATTGATAACATCAATAATTAGAAGATCTTCCTCATCATCATACGACACATCAAAATCAACCAGTAAACTTGTTGAATTCATACACGCTCGGCAGAGATAAGAAAACTGCAATATAGTTATTCGAGCCAACTCAAGTTCGGGAATCAATATATTTACAACTGAACCATTTAAGTTAGCCGGTATGGAAAACGCATATTGGTCGGATTCCAAGCTCTCTATATAACTCGAGTTTGGATAAAGTTCAGAGAAAGCACCAAGCTTAGTTTCAGCAACATTTGACACGTCAGGCACCGCAAATTTTATTGACACTCGATCATCAACTACATGCTTAGTTTGATTAATTATTCTTCCTCGAGCCAGTTCGGGTAATGAAGAAAAAACATCCGTTTTCCGCTCTTTCATAAGCGGAAACGATCTAACATTGATCAACCAATGACTGTGCTCCTCATTCTTAATTAAGTTTCCTACATGTACAATTTTCGCGTTATGTGGATAGTTTAAACTCTTCAATGTACAGGCTCCTTTTCAGATATTTTGATCTATATTTTACGCGTCTATATACCCTAACCCGCTAAGAACAGCTCTTGTTTCAGTTCTAATACGTTGATCGCTCAAACCAGCTTCACGATATAACTTCCACGGCTTAATATCATTGCCTTTCCGCTCTTGCTCTGCACAATACTTAGCCACTCTTCTTAGTTGATACTCGACAACATTTTCAGAAAAAGTATTTAGAAACTGCCAAGTCAATGGCATTTTATCTCTATAAGCATAAATCATAGAGTCTCTACCTAATTGTTTTAAAAACCAATTAGCTGACATACGCTGCTTAGGGAAGTTAGCCTCAGAATCATTCAATAGTCGAAATAATCGCTTAGTTTGCTTAATATCCCGCTCTTTCCAGTTCACTTTTTGAACTCTAGCTCCGTTTTCTTTTTTCTTATATTTTGCATTGAAAGCAAGAAAATATATTCGATCATTCCTATAGAGCCAGGCATATAAAGCTCCGCCGCCATTTGAGCTTCTAGCACCTTTCACCCCTAACTTTTTGACAATCATCTCCCACTCACAACGTTTTTCTAAACACTCACCAGACGGTTCCAAATTTTTTTCAACAACCGGTCTATGCTTAGTTTTATTCAAGGGCATGTTGCAAACTTGCCTAATAATTTCTTTAACCTCCAGCTCAGGCAAAAACACATGCCAGATCAAAAGGTGCTGAAGGTAACTAAATGATTTCCTATGTTTACGAAACATCGTTTTCAACCAACCAGTTTCTGAATCCAGGCCTTCATATAACCCCCATTCTTTTAAAGATGCTTCAGGCAAAGAGGCAATAAAACGTTCATAAATAGAGCTGTGACATACATTTTTCCCCTTCGTATATGACAAATCACTAGCCAGTTTCTTATAAAATGCTGTCCACTGGTTAGTTGATGGCGAAGTGATAGGTGGTATTTGCAAAAGCTCAATCGCTTTACTTGAAATTTTCTGACCGATTTCACCGCGTTTTGAATCCTTAGTGACAGATAGGCCAATAAGATCTGAAGCGGAAAAATACGAATGACGGTGTTCTTTAAAGGAACTTGTCATAACAGATAGTTCGCCATGTTCGCTACAAAACTTTAAAGCAGGAAGGAACCATTCTCTCTTCCAATAAGCTACTCCATAGTGCTCATATTGACTTTGGAGACAAGACTTACAATACCTAAAGTAGCCGTCAGTCTTAACATTTGAAGCAGCTATACCGAGCATCATATGAACGGTACCGCCGCTACTTTCACACATCAGTTCAATTGCTTTTAACCTTGTATATTCAGGCACAAAAACAGCATACAAGGGAAAAAGTGTATGCTGATATATAAGCTCTAAGGCACTAAACTTTCCTGTAGCCTGCAAATGAAAAGCAATTTTATTAAGGTTACAAGGCAAGTCCATGGTAGCGACAACCTTTCGATCTTGAAACACATCATCTAAAAGCTGTTTTGGACTCAATACGGCCAGATTGACGCCAGCTCTTGCAATGACACTATAAATTGTTTCTGCATCATAAGGCACAGGAAAATTGAGCACGTCCTTCTCCTTTTAAACAACTAGCCGCTGGGTATCTAGAATCAAAGATCGTTTAATTAAACCATCATACACTTCATCAGCAACTCCAAGTTTTTTATTAGAAAATAAAGACCTAACATCTTCTTTTGGCAAATCACCCCATTGTTTTCTAGTAATACTTATCGCTTTATTCTTTTCTTTTTTGACTTCTTCATGCTTATTTTTTTGTTCGCTAGCACTTTGTAGTAAAGGCATAATTATTGGTAGCGCCTGGACAAAAGTCATTTTGGAGTTTTCTGAAAATATTTGATGAATAGTTGAAACCAATAAATCCAATGAAAATTCAGATTTGAGAGCCATAAACACTCGGCGCTCATCCTCTATAACTAAAACTTTAAACGCCTTATCTTGATCGGTTTCAGCATCATTGTTAACAATTTCAGTTCTTAAATGAATAAGTTTTTTATCTAGCTCTGGAACAACAAGATCCGAAAACTGAGCAATTCTCTCTGCTTTACCTGACCGTAAAGCAGCTAACATTGGGTGAACTGGTTTCAATTCAGTCTCATACACGCTTTTCAGTAAACCAGACGTAATCCTCTCTCTTCCAATTGCTAGAGCTCTTAATTGAGACAAAACAAAAAGTTTTACCACAATATCCATCACGCCCTGACTAAGCTCATACCACGTATTTCGTACATCATCACTTAACGTCAACTCTCTATCCTGCAACAGCTGTAACTTCCACAATGAATCAGTAAACGCACGCCACTCTAGGTTTGGAGACCCTTTCCTATCAAATTGTGGGATAGTTTCCCAATAAAAAGCACCAAAGCCTGCACTTCTTCTTGCGGAGCGAAGATCTAGCTCAAATATCTCCCTTGCTTTGGGTGTGCCGATCAGCAACACGGGTAGTCCTATTGTATTGACCAAAGTCACAAAGAAATTCAACATTTTTTCAGAACCACCAGAACGGCTTTTACTTAAATGTTGGATTTCGTCAATAACGAGCAACCCTATGGTATGGGCATTCGCAATTTGAGCCATTATCGCCAGTAAAGTCTCCGTACCATTACGTTTCTTTAACCCATACTTATCTTCATATTGAGTACCAAGCAATTTATCTAATGCTCGAAAAAAATTGAGACATATCTCTTTTAAAGAGCCATCATGAGAACAATCAATTTTGAGGTACACAACCTGGTCAAGATTTCTATTAGGATGGTAAATAACTTGAGGGTAGGCACTCAAAATACGTCTTAAAGCAGTAGTTTTACCACCACCGGAACAACCGATCAGAGTAGTACTTTGAGCAGACGACTTTGCATCCTCAAATCGGAAGGCACCAAGATCACCAGATTGAAGTCGCTCATATCCATTTTGCAAATGCTTTTGAAGATCGCCAGTGGCCGGATTTCTTGCCACATACCCCAATCGAATCATTGCATCAATTCGCTCACTTAATCTCGCATGAGCTCCAAGCGGCTGGAAGTATTCATCCATAATACGACAAATATTGTGAGCCCTAATCGGGCGCTCTGCTGCAAAGTCGCTATCATTAAAAACAATATTTGAACGTAAACTTTTAACTCCAAGATACGAATCAATAATTGGAGGCAATGCTTCAATCAAAGGATTCCCATCATATGAGCTAATCCCTGTTTTGCTGTACTGTGCAATAACTTTCATATTCATCCTCTACTGATCTGGCTCATCATCAAATAGGCTCGGGACAAAAGAAGGGTAATCATAATCATCCTCTTCACTGTGTAGCGAAATAACAGTCGCTTTAGTTTTGTTCGGTTTATCCACTTTTCCTCTGCTTAATCTTTCTTGTTCAATTGCGAGCATATTATTAACTTTGATATCTTTGATGCGTTGCTGGTTACTCTTATCTATATCTAAGCTCCCAAACTCTTTCTCAGCTCTTTTCTTTGTTTCTTCGATGAATTTATTTAGCTCTGCTTGTTTTTGGTATTCACGGGACTGGTAATCTTTTTGTGTTGTTTTCTCTAAATACTGGAGTTCCCAAACCTTCCAAAATGTCATCCCACGAAAACGTCGACATCGATCCGTTATTTGGCATCGCCAATATTCCCTCTTCGAGTTGTCGGTAAAAAGATAAACAAAATCCGCATTATCAGGGTCATATGCAACCTCAAGGCCTTTAGGGCGAGCATGTCCAGAGTATCGAACTAACCAACCAGATTGAAAAATTTCAGAGCTTGTGTAGTCGACCCCCCAAACTTTTAAACCTCGCTCCGATAGTGTCGCCGATTTCCTTGGCAGCATCCCTATTCTTAAGCTTTCTAAGTCAGCCGCTCTTAACATACCGGTTTTATTTTGGACGCCCCAGTTCCATATATCTCTTGGAATCCGAGGAATGTAAGCAGGCATAGCTTCATCAGGATCGTAGGTAGGTATCTGCTTATAATTATTGTGATGGATCACAATTCTAAGAATAATTTGGGTGAATTCCTTAACCGTCATTTTGGCTTCTGCACGGTAATCCGATTCACCATGTTTTTTTATACGGGCACCTTTTACAATGCCTGGTAAATACGGTTTAAATTTATCCTGAACCGTCCTGAAAGCGCGTTCAACAATACCTTTAGCATCCCCTCTTCTTGGTGGAGCATTTTCAATTCTTACCCCAAAACCTAATGTGAGAGCTTCAATTTGATGGCCCAACAACTCTCCCCTATCCGCTAAAATAGCATCGGGTAAACCACAAACAGGCCAATCAGACTCATCTATGTCTATACCTGCTTGCCTACAGAGTTTATTTTTATCAGTGCAGGCCGTAACGATAGCCTGCATAGCGACCACATAAGAAGGATTGTCATAACCGATATACATACCTACAACCATCCGACTAAATACGTCTATGACAAAATAAACTGTCGGTCGACCTACGATATTTTGTCGGTTATCTTCTGAAACCAAATAGATATCAGCAATTGTTGCATCTATCTCATAACGACTCCCTGGACCAAGTGCATTAGCTGTTGAAGTACTCTTTAAGGGCCGATGATCTTTTTGATAGTTAACCAAGGATGTTTGTGATTTTAAACGAGTCTCAGCTCGATAGTTACGTTGATAATAGTAAGTGAACTGGCGTAAAGTAGGGTAATCCTCATCTGAAACATCAGGGTATGACTTAGCAAAAGACTCTTTAAACTCTAGGTAAGCATCTAGTTGAGACTTAGGCTTTTTGATTAATAGATCTTGACTGATTGTTTTATGAAAAAGTTTCTTAATATCTTCATTAACAATTGTTCCTTTTGCATCACTATAAAGTGGAGTCCTACCAGGCTTATTAATATTGGAACGGAGTTCTCCTCGCCCTCCACGCTCTCCAAAGCGCGGGGTAAGTGCATCTATAGACTGCCCTTTTTGCCAATACGCCCTAAGTAAACGATATACTGTTTTTTTTGTCGCCAATTTTTGGTTGACAATTTCGTTCACGAGTTTAGAACGTAAGGGGGGATGAAAAATGTCTTCTGAATTAATAATTGACTCTATCAGAGCAAAACTCTTATCTCGCCTATTTAACGCTGCCTCACTAGCACTCACGGCACCTTTTGTAAAAGGATCATTGGCGGCTATTATCTCATTATTTGAATGAAGCTCTTCAAACTCAAGTCGGGTGATTTCTTCTGGTAGGGCTTTATCATTGTATATCTCTATCCACCTAACATTAGAACTAGTGATTGATAGTGCTCTATATAGTCGTCCATCAAATTCAAAAACCTTATTAATTTGCAGCATCTAAAAACCCTCTCACTTCATCAATTCCCCTTGTAAATACAAAGTCTCTGCAAAATAGGTTTTTTAATGGTTTATTTAGGTCAAAATATATAAATCGATTAGCTAAAAGCTTCCTAAAAATCAGTAAGCTTTCACCCATATCCATAGAGTATGTAGTATCAATATGCTTTGTAAAATCAATAATCGACCTATCAGCAAAGAGACTCATTTGTATGCTGTAGAATTCATATTGACTAAGTAAATTGGTGCTGTTCTGCTCTAACACACCCTCTGCTGGTAAAAGCCACTTAAGATTATCTAGAACTATTTTTGAAAGGTTTCGCTCAGTTGCAACAAAAAAACCAATATTTTTTGCACTCCAATATCGACGTTGCAACTCTATAAATTCCAATACAGAAGGCGTATTTAAGCTATTAGAATAGCGGATATCGACCGCATATTGTCGGTTTGGATGGGAACAATCAGCAACTAAGAAATCAGAAAAGCGAATTTGAGGAACAGACTTATGACTTAATATGGGAATTTTGGCTTCTTCAGATATTTTACAGACATCTTCAACGACTAAAGGAAAACGCTCCCGAATATCTGAAACATTTTCACTCCAATCGAACAAACACGAATACGCAAACTCTAAATCTGAGAATAAATGCAATAATCTCCCAGATGTATTGCATAGTGTTCTGTGGGATCGACCGGTAGACGTAAATTCATGGATATTCAACCAAGGCTTATAGTATTGAAGCTCACCATTACCACAGCCTTTTTTAATTTTTTGAGATATTTTCTCCGCTGAAAAGCGATTGTACGCAGCAACCATTAGAGCCCCCTTGTATAGTTTATAAACAACTATACAAGGGGAATAGATAGGATACAATACTCTGTATTAAGGTACTTAATTTTGTTTTAGTATACTTAACATTGATTGTGAATACTTAACTATTGAATAACAACAGGTTTTTTTTATTTCAGATCATCAATTATTCCACAGTAACCGATTTAGCTAGGTTACGAGGCTGATCTACGTCGGTGCCTTTTACGACTGCAACGTGGTAAGACAATAACTGCAGCGGAATTGTATGAACAATTGGCTCTAGAATGCTGTCTACTTTTGGTACTTCGGTGAAGATGATATTTTCTTCGTTATGCAGGTCTGTGTCCTTGTCGGCAAAAACATACAATTCGCCACCGCGAGCCGCCACTTCTTGTAGATTAGACTTAAGCTTATCCAACATGTCGTTATGTGGAACCAGTGCAATGATTGGCATATTCTCATCAACCAAAGCCAATGGACCGTGTTTTAGCTCACCTGCTGGGTAGGCTTCCGCATGAATGTAAGAAATTTCTTTTAGTTTCAATGAGCCTTCTAGCGCGATTGGGAACATGGTGCCACGTCCCAAAAATAGCGCATTGGTTTTATTAGCAAAACGATCCGCAACAGTCTTAATGTGAGCATCTTCTAAAAGAGCAGCATTCACGTAAGCAGGTAATGAACGCATAGCTTGAACAAGCTCTTTTTCTCTTTCTGCTGACAGACCATTTTCTACAGCAATAGCAACACTGGTAATCAATAGTGCAGTCAGCTGAGTGGTAAAAGCTTTAGTGGATGCTACGCCGATTTCTGGGCCAGCATTGGTAAGAAGAGTAAGCGCTGACTCACGTACCAGCGTACTAGATGGGACGTTACAGATAGCTAGAGTCGTTAAATAACCCAGCTCTTTTGCCATACGCAACGCAGCTAGTGTATCCGCTGTTTCGCCAGACTGTGACAAGGTCAAAAACAAGGTTTTCTTCGGCACAGCCACTTTGCGATATCGATATTCGCTTGCCACTTCAACACTGCATGGCAAACCAGCTAAATCTTCAATCCAGTATTTTGCCACCATGCCTGCATGATAACTGGTACCACAAGCAACGATATGTACATTTTCCACTTCTTTTAAGAAAGCAGAATCTGCACCAAAGCAGCTAGTAAGAACCTTGGTTTCACTAATACGACCTTCTAGACAAGCACTGATCACTTTAGGTTGCTCGTAGATTTCTTTCATCATGTAATGACGAAATTCACCTTTGTCTGTCGCGTCGATGTTGTGGTTAAACACGCTAATTGGACGGTCTTGCAACTCGCCTTTTGCATCATAGATAGACACGTTATCACGACTTACTTCAACCACGTCGCCTTCTTCTAAAAAGATGAACTGGTCAGTAACATGCAATAATGCAAGTTGATCTGACGCGACAAAGTTTTCTTCAATACCAACCCCAACTACAAGCGGGCTGCCTTTACGTGCGGCAATAAAGCGATCGTTATCGTCTTTTTGCACCACTCCGATAGCAAAAGCGCCATGTAATTTCGTTAACGTCGTTTGCACAGCTTTCAGCAAATCTGGCTGTGTTTTTAACGCATCATGAATAAGGTGAACGATAACTTCGGTATCTGTTTCGGATTTGAATTCATAACCTTTGGCTTTTAATTCGCGACGTAATGGTTCGTGATTTTCAATGATGCCATTATGAACCAGAGCAAGATCATTACCTGAAAAGTGTGGATGTGCATTAGCTTCCGTTGGCTTGCCATGAGTGGCCCAACGTGTGTGAGCAATGCCCATTTTGCCATCTAGTGGCTCTGCTTCGAATTTGTCTTTTAATGCCTGAACTTTGCCAACGGCACGGTGTGAAAACACACCTTCTTCGTTGTTAATCGCAATACCGGAAGAATCATAACCACGGTATTCAAGACGGCTAAGACCTTCAATTAAAATTTTTGATACGTTACGACGCGCAATGGCGCCAACTATTCCACACATGAGAGAATCCTTTTCGTGTTTGTGCCGAGGCTCAGCTCAGCACAATAATAAATATGATGAGATAAACAGCGAGTTAATGACTCGCCGCTTCTCCTGCTTAATATGTAAAATTCTGTTTAATAGATTAAAAGCTAAAGCGTTACTTTTTGATTGGACGAGGCCAATTGTCTTTGTTGGTTTGTCGCGCTCTGGCGAAAGCCAATTGATTCACGCCCACTTGTTTAGTGATGGTCGAACCCGCAGCGATCATTGCACCTTCTGCCACTTGCACTGGTGCGACTAACGATGTGTTTGAACCGATAAAGACGTTATCGGCCACTTGTGTCAGATGTTTATTTACACCATCGTAGTTGCAGGTAATGGTGCCTGCGCCAACGTTCACGTTTGCACCCATTTCTGTATCGCCAATGTAGCTTAAATGATTAACCTTGCTGCCTTCACCAATAATGGCTTTCTTGGTTTCAACAAAGTTGCCAATCTTGGCTTTATTAGCAAGCTGTGTGCCCGGACGTAATCGAGCAAAAGGACCGATGTCGCAATTTTCGCCAACTTGGCTTTCTTCAATTAGCGTGTTGCTTTTAATAATAGTATTGTCACCAATGGTGCAGTTTTTAAGATGGCAATTTGGCCCAACTTCAACACCAGTACCCAACACTACTTTACCTTCAAAAATACAGTTCACGTCGATAATGACATCATGACCGGTAGTCAATTCTCCACGAATATCAATGCGAGATGGGTCAAGCAAGGTCGCGCCATTTTGCATAAGGCTAACGGCTTGCTGGTTTTGTAACTCACGCTCTAATGCGGCAAGCTGAACTCGATCATTGACGCCTGCCACTTCGGCCTCGTTTTCTGGGTTCACTGTGACAATATCCACACCATCACGTGCCGCCATAGCAATCACATCGGTCAAATAATATTCGCCTTGGGCGTTATTATTCGTTAAGGCTGCAAGCCAGCCTTGTAGATGATTATTCGGCGCTAGCAAAATGCCGGTGTTCACTTCTTTAATAGCAAGCTGGTCTTCAGCAGCGTCTTTTTGCTCAACAATCGCTGTCACTTTGCCTTGTTCGTTGCGAACAATCCGACCGTATCCAGTTGGATTATCAAGAGAAATCGTCAATAAAACTAAGGTATTGGAATTAGACAGAGCAGTCATTTTTTCTAATGTACTGGCACGAATCAGCGGAACATCACCATAAAGAGTTAATGTCGCACCATCAGCCTGAAGAAAAGGCGCAACGCGACGCAATGCATCACCAGTTCCTTGCGGATCATTTTGCCAAACAATATTGGCTGAAAAGTCCTGACAATTTGCTTCGACTTGTTCACCTTGGTGGCCAACAACGAGATGTAATTTTGATTCAGGTAATGTACTTGCTGTGGTTAGTACTCGTTTTACCATGGCGATACCGCCAACTTTGTGCAATACCTTGGAAAAGGCTGATTTCATTCGGCTGCCCTTTCCGGCAGCAAGAATTACGATGTCCTGAGTCATGAGCATCCTTGAATTGGCGTCTTTAAATAAATAATGAATATTACTGATAAAAGCTATTAGACCTTTTTGCCTAAACCGTCACAACCCAAATTGTCACAAAAAAAATGACAATTTTTATAAAAAATCATAAATCGATGATTTTAAACGCTTCTAGGCAAAGCAAAAACAAAGATTGTCAGGAAATAATCAATATGATGTTGATGCGTTACATTACGGCATTACCAGTATAAAATATCGCCTTAATATTAATAAAAACCATTATCAAATGGTTTACACATCACCAAAGTAAAGGATTAGCATGAGTCAAATCAGCGAACCGAAGCAACTTGATGAGCTTTATAACGAGGCGCATCCTTTAGCATTAAAAAAAGAGATTGATGAACTAGAACAACACTCAATCACCTTCATAGAGAACTGTCCTTTTATTATCATGTCAACATCGGATAAGAATGGATTCGCAGATGTTTCACCTCGTGGCGGTGATGTGGGGTTTGTTAAAGTGCTGAATTCAAAGACCGTAGCATTCGCAGACACGGCTGGTAACAATCGCTTAGATAGTTTGAGAAACATCGTAGAAAGACCAAAAGTTGGTCTACTTTTTATGATTCCTGGTATCGGAGAAGTTGTGCGTATAAAAGGCACTGCTAGCCTACACACAGACAACGAAACACTAGATTTATTTGTTGAAAATAATAAGCCACCAAAACTGGTGGTTAAAATAAGCGTACATAAATTACTTTTTCATTGCCCCAAAGCCATTGCCGTTGCAAAGCTTTGGAGCGAAACGAATAAAGTGGAACGTTCATTTCTGCCTTCACTTTTGAACATCATTCAAGATCAAACCCAAGCATCAAGTTGATGCTTGGTCTAAGGTAATGGCGGAATGGCGGAGCGTCTTGGACAAGCATTGCACTCCGCTTGAAGGAGTTCTACTAGAAGCCTCGTAGCTGGGCCTGTTCGTTCACCTTTTCCAAAGATGGCAAACATGTGGAAACTTCGTTCACTACCAGAAATCAATTTCAATTTTTTAAGTTTTCCGCTTTGCAAGGCGTATTCTAAATCTGCCTTTGGTAGCCACGCGAAGCCTATACCGCTAGTCACAATTTCTAAAGCGGATTGCACACTCGATACCGTCCATCGTCTGTCTGTGCCCAACCAACCCGCATCGATAGAGGTCTCGGATGCTGAATCACGAATAACAATTTGTAATTCTCGACTCAAGCGCTCGTTATTAATAGGGTCTGCTTCTTGATGCAAAGGGTGACTCGTAGCCGCTACCGCGATCATTTCCACTTCGACAATGGGATCGGCCAAATAACCTTTTGGAACAATAGCGCTAAGCACTAAGTCTGGACTGCCTTTTCGTAGTGCTTCTTCTCCTCCGCTTAATACGGCTTCTTTTAATTGCACTTGCGTTCCTTGGCTTTGTGGCTCAAAAGCTTGCAAGGCACGCAGTAAAGCGGGCGTTGGAAAGGCCTGATCGACCACTAATTCTAATTCAGGCTCCCAGCCTTGGCCAAGTGTGTGAGCTAACTCTTCTAGATCTACTGCCTCTTTTAATAAATGCCGTGAACGACGTAACAAGACTTCACCGCGCTCAGTAAGTTTGGCTTTTCGCCCTTCGATAATCAGCAACGGATAGCCTAGCTGCTCTTGAAGCTTTGCGACTGTGTAGCTAACTGAAGATTGGCTTTTATGGAGTGCTTCTGCGGCTTGGGCAAAACCACCTTTGTCCACAACAGATTGCAAAACGCGCCATTGCTCTAACGTTACTCTCGGGGCTTTCAAGATAATTCTCTTATATAAAATACATGGATAATTAATGTATCGTATTTTTCGATCAATATCTCCAAAAAATGTCGCTTTTTAATCGAATAACTAGGTTATAAAATATCCGTCATTATCAAGTGACGAGCCATCTTGGCTCACTTAAGATTACCGAGGAGAAATTATTACAATGGCTACTTTACTACGTATCGACTCTAGCGCTTCTGGCGAAAACTCTAAATCACGTCAACTAGCAAACGAGTTTGTTGAAAAATGGTTGGCAAAAAACCCAGAAGGTAAAGTCGTTGCTCGCGATGTAACTGCGAACCCACTACCTCACTTCACAGGCGAAACATTAGGCGCACTGTTTACTCCAGAAGAAAACCGTTCTGCTGAACAACAAGCTATTGTTGCGATTGGTGATGAACTGATTACTGAACTAGAAGCTGCTGACGTAGTGATCGTTTCAGCTCCTATGTACAACTTCGGCATTCCTTCTACGCTGAAGTCTTACTTTGACTATATTGCTCGTGCTGGCCGTACGTTTAAATACACTGAAACTGGACCTGTTGGCCTTGTAAACAAAGATGCTTACATCTTTGCTGCAAGTGGTAGCTTCCTAGCTGGCGCTCCAGTTGATCACCAAGTGCCACATATCCAAACATTCCTAGGTTTCATTGGTCTAAATATAAAAGAGACTTTCATCGCTGGCGGTCAAGCGATGGGCGCACCAGGTGAAGAAGCTTTCAACCAAGCCAAATCACAAATTGCAGTAGCTGTTTAACATTAATTTTTAATCCCTTTTAAGTTAATGTTATTGGTTACTCCAAAAAAAACCGATTAGAGTCTTCTAATCGGTTTTTTTGTGGAAATTATCTGACTAACATAAATATCAACAGCCTTGTCGGGATCCCCTAACAAACAATTGAATTGCATCAAAGCCCATTAGCTTTCAGGGCAATGCGCTTACGCTGTACGTCAACTTCTAACACTGTAACATTGACCACTTGCCCCACTCGCACTAAATCCCTTGGGTCTTTAACAAATCGATCTGCCAATTGCGAGATATGGATCAATCCGTCTTGATGCACACCCAAATCTACAAAAGCACCAAATGCCGCCACATTAGTCACAACGCCTTCTAACGTCATGCCTTCTTGCACATCTTCAAGCTTTTGAACACTATGATCAAAAGACGCATAACGAAACTCTGGACGTGGATCTCGACCTGGCTTAGCAAGCTCGTTAAGAATATCCGTATAAGTAAAATCGCCTGCTTGGGCAAAGCTTGGGGCGAACTGCTTTAGCTGCTGTAAAGCACTACTATTATTAAGCAAGTCATTTGCTTTTAGCTTTAATTGCGCGGCCATTTTTTGAACTAATGGGTAGGACTCAGGATGCACACCAGACTGATCTAATGCTTCTTTGCCATTTAGTATTCTTAAAAAGCCAGCACATTGCTCGAAGCATTTATCTCCGATGCCTTTTATCTTTAACAGCTCGCTTCTCGATTCGATGCGGCCTTTCTGCTGACGATAGTCTACGATATTTTGCGCTAAGCGATTGGTTAAACCTGAAACGTAGGACAGCAAAGAAACCGAAGCGAGGTTAATATCTACACCAACGCGGTTAACGCAATCCTCTACTACATTTGCAAGCGACTTGGACAATAGGGCGACTTTGACGTCATGCTGATATTGACCAACCCCAATAGCCTGAGGATCAATTTTCACCAATTCAGCTAGCGGATCTTGAAAACGACGAGCAATAGATACCGCTCCTCGTATTGTGACATCTAAATCAGGAAATTCTTGTATTGCTATTGGTGAAGCAGAATAGACAGAAGCTCCAGCCTCACTAACCACCACAGCGCGACAATCTAGATTCGATTCGCTAATAAGCGCTTTAACTAGTACTTCAGTCTCTCGTGAAGCAGTGCCGTTACCAATCGCCACCCAACCAATATTATGTTTGCGGATCAACTGAGAAAGCATTGTGCTGGCTTCTTGCGTACGATTCTGAGGTCCATGAGGGTAAATAACACCATGATCAAGTAAAGAACCTTGCTCGTCGATAACCGCCAATTTAACACCATTGCGAAAACCAGGATCAACACCTAATACTCGATGCGCTCCTGCAGGTGCAGCCATTAATAAATCTTGTAAATTATCTGCAAAAACCTGAATAGCACCTTCTTCAGCTCGATCTTTCAATTGAGAAAGAACATCGGTTTCTAATTTAGGCAGAAGTTTATTTTCCCAAGCAAGATTTAAATACTTACGCTGCAAAGACGTTACTCGATAAGATTCAGGCAAATTTGTATCAAGCAGTTGATTAAGATGAGGAAAGATTAATACGTCAGGATAATTTTCTTCATTCTTCAAAGAAACACTCAGTTTTAATATCGACTCTTTTTTTCCTCGAAAGAGAGCAAGTAAACGATGAGGAGGCACTTTATTTATCGCTTCTTGGTAATCAAAGTAATCACGGAACTTCTCGCCTTGCTCCTTTTTACCTCGCAGCACCCTACTGGTTAAAAGGCCATCTTTGAGCAATACTGCACGACCTTTTTTTAGAACATCACTGTCATTGGCAATAGCTTCATTCAATATTTCAGTTACACCCTCTAAAGCAGACTCTGCCGACATTACAATATTATTTTGCTTACACCAGGCATCAATTGCAGACAAGGTGTCAGAACGCTCGCCTGACCATACTAATTCCGCTAAAGACTGAAGCCCTTGCTCCCTTGCCTCATCTGCTTTTGTCTTACGGGTTTTCTTAAATGGCGAATACAAATCCTCCAATTCATTTTTAGAGATGGCATTTTGTATTTTTTTTCTTATGGCATCGGAAACATTTGAATCGTCAGCTAATAACGCAAGAATGCTTTCTTTACGCTTTTTTAATTCAACTAAATACTGCCATCTATCGTAAAAAGAGCGCAAATCCTGATCACTCATGCCGCCGGTATTTTCTTTCCTATAACGAGCAATGAATGGAACGGTTGCACCTTCTTCAAATAATTGAATAATATTATCGCTGTATTTTTTTAATATAGAAAACTCTAGGCTTAGGTTATCTGATATGGAATTCATTTATTACCCTATTGTTTACACTTTTCTAACAGATTAAACACGTTATTTTATTAGCATGTTAGGTTGTTTTTTATTAAAATCCACACACAAACTTGAAATAGTATAAAATTACATCACAATGTACTGATATCAATTCAATGTTTTTTTACGGTATGAATTATTATTGAATTTGTAGCATAAGATAAAACACTTTTTTCATCTGGTTTAGATTCACTATCAACCTAAGAAAGCGTTTTATTTTTTCCAATCTTATGGAATTTTCAAATTTATTAATTTTAACACATACCACTGAGCATAAAAGACGGATCTATTTTTTCAGTGCAGGACCAACTAGTTATTCAGAGACAACCAGTTCTTAACAGATAAATAGGGGACACCAATGAGTTTATTACTAGAATTAGCAGGCAATAAAGCAAAAGCACGTGCAGCAGCAAAAGAGCTAAGCGTTGCTCAACTTGAAAACCTAATCGCAGGCTTCAACAATGCGCTTGAAAAAGCAAAAGAAGAAGAAGCAGCTCGTGACGCAGAGCAAGCACTAAAATCTGCTCGCGCTGAAGAAATTGCAAACCTAATCGCTAAAAGCGGCTTAACAATGGAAGAAGTAGCATTACTAACTACTCCAAAAGCTGGCGCGACAAAAGGCAAAACTGTTGAACCTAAATACCGCTTAACAGTAGCTGGTGAGACTCACGAATGGACTGGCCGTGGCCGCACACCAAAAGTATTCCAAGAATACTTTGATGCTGGCAACAGCCGTGAAAGTGTAGAAATCAAATAATTTTTGATTCTAGCTTTATTTGAACAATAAAAAAGCGACTCATTGAGTCGCTTTTTTATTGGCTAAATCTATTTTTGGTCTAAAAATAAGAGCGCTTAGCTAGTTTGTTTGGTATAAATCAAATCCCAAACACCGTGACCTAAACGCTCGCCACGCTGCTCAAATTTAGTCAATGGACGCCATTCAGGGCGAGGGTGATACAAGCCTTTACCAGCCGCATTCTGATAGCCCTCTTGGACTTCCATTACTTCCATCATATGCTCGGCATAAGGCTGCCAATCTGTTGCCATGTGAAAGTGTCCACCTTCTTTTAATACATTCGCCACTTGCTGAGCAAACAAAGGCTGAACGATACGACGCTTATTGTGTTTCTTTTTGTGCCAAGGGTCTGGAAAAAACAACTGGAATGCACTGGCTGTTTTCTGTGGTAAACAGTTCGCCATAACTTCAATCGCATCATCACAATAAACACGTAAATTGGTAATGTCTTCCTCTTTTGCCAACATCATCAGTTTAGCAACACCCGGTGGATGAACTTCAATACCGATAAAATCTTTCTCTGGGGCATTTTTTGCCATCTCGACAAGCGAGGCTCCCATACCAAAACCTACTTCAAGCACCACATCTGATTCACGACCAAATACGGTTGCGTAATCAATTCGCCCATCAGCAAGATCTAAACCGTACACGGCCCAGTTCGCATCGTAGTTCTTTTGTTGACCTTCAGTCATGCGACCACCACGTACAACAAAGCTACGAATGGTACGTTTCTTGATAGGTTCTTGAGTATTTGTTTCTTGCTCTTGCATGGTTAAATATCGCTTAAGTGTGTTCTATTTTGATGAGCCTACACCAACCTAATTCGTTCGATTTAGGTCAATCATTAATCAATCATGTCTTTTAGGTAAGACTAGCGGGGCGCTATCCTACCGGAAAAAACCTTTGATGTCCTGCTTTTGTCGGTTCGTTTATTAAAACCTAAAGTCGTATTGCCTAGGTTTTTTGATGACTTGAACGCCAAAAATTCAGCACTAAAAGCCCCCAAGCAATGAGGTAGCATAAACCACCGAGAGGCGTCACGACTCCTAACAATGTGTAACCTGTTAAAGCCATGACATATAGACTACCGGCAAATAAAATATTACCAATACAAAGAAGCAGTAGTATGTTTTTAGTAGAAGATAAATAAGTAGATAAGGTAACTACGACCAATCCAGCTAAAGCATGATACATAAGGTATTGGCTTGCAGTGTGCCACCAGCCTAGTGCTTTCAGCTCAAGTATACTGGTCAAAGCATGTGCACCAAATGCACCTGCAGCAACGGATATAAAAGCTTGAGCTGCAAAAACTGCGCCCCATTTCAAAGGCAACCTTGCTGATGCTTCTTTTACATAGCCTTGTTTGGCCGGCCCTTTCAGTACATGCTCTTGCTTTGAAAGAGATGAATGCGACTCAACGTCGTGATAAGACATAAATTGATTATTCCAATACGTTTAAATAACCATTACTACCAATAGCGTAATAACGATTACCTGAACCAAACGCCAGAGCTAAAACACTAGCGCCACTCGGTCTACTCTTGGGAGTAAAAATCTCCCACTCCTTTTGAACGACACCAGTACTGACTTGAACCAAAGATACTCGACTATTCACTTCACCAATAAGAATGGATCTGTCATCTTTTGAAAAAACCGCCTGACTAATGGTGACGTTGCGGTACTTAAGAGCTCCGGTGTCGATATTGGTAAGCTCTTTGCCTGTTCTAGTAGACCAAATTTTTGCATTTCCTAGTTGAGCTGCACCAAACGCATATTTACCATCAGCGGATAAAGCTACACTAGCAATGTCATTACTTAGGGGCCATTGATATTTCTTTTCACCCGTTTGCATATCCCACAAGATGACATTAGAAGAATCATCACCTGTAACACCCAGCATTCCATCTGGCGTCACATCGACAGCACGAACGGTTGAACCTGTTCGTAACGTTTGCTTAATACCGCCACGCTTAATATCAAAAAAACGAGCAGTCTGGTCATTTAGACCAACTAGAGCATAATCACCGTTCTGGGTAAGCTTTAGAGATTGAATGTCACCTGGAGTCGCCCAGAAGGCATCAGATTTACCTGTTGTGGTATTCCATAGAACTAACGAGCGAGCGCCGCCAGTTGCTGCAAACTGTCCGCTTGGGTCAATATCGACACCAAGCAATGATGAATACTCACCTTTAGCATGATTCCAGTTAAAACGACGTTCATTGACGGCATTCACCCAAAAACTACCACCATGCTGAATAGAACCAACTAAAGCAGTGGTGCCGTCATCACTCAGAACGGCAGAAAACAAACCCTGCACAGCATATTGAGCAGTTCGAACTGGTGCTTCTGCTGAGCAAGATAATAAAGCTGCAGAACAGAAAGCAATTAAACCAAGCTCAAACGCTTTTTTCACTGTGCGCTTCATGTAATTCCTTAATCAACTGATCTTCATACTGGAATCGTTCTGCCATTACAATAGCCAAAGCCTGCAAGGAAAAAGGCAAGGCCTCAAGCTGAGCGTTACAATGCTCTTTAGTGTCATATTTGTCGTTAAATTCAATAGCTACTTCCGTTGTGCTATCAATAAGAGGCAATAATTCGCGCAATAAAATAACCGCACCATCATCATGAAACTCTTTCGCCTCTAAGGCTAACTGTTCATAGACTGTAAAGTGGCCCGCAGAAACATAATCCACCAGCTGCTCACAAAACAATTGAATCTTAGGTGTATCCATCGGCGTAAGTTCACCGCGCTCACGCAAATAAATCCCCATTTCAAGCAGTTGTCGACGCTGCTCTAACCAACGATCGATAATGACGTGCACTCCGCCCCATCGCTCTTGGGCTGTTTTACAACCTTCTAACATATGCAGACTCCATTAGGCGTTAATTATTATTAATCTTTGTCTCAAGCATATTCCGATATGTTACCCCCTGCAAGACGATAACTTGAGGGATTTGTAACCTTTTTAGAGAACTTTATATAATTACTGTGCCTGTAAAATTTTGTTTAAACAGGCACAAATGTCTCGTTTATACAGATATTTTTTTGTTAGCTCGCAATGCGATAACGATATTAATGATCGCCATGCCAATAAAAGCAACCAATGTCCAACCAGGAATACTAATGCCTAAAAATGTCCAAACCACATCACCACATTCACCAGTTCCCATCACCATAGCTTGCATAATTTCTTGCCATGGAAAGACCTCGAACATATAACTTAATCCCGGCAAACAAGCAGGCAATTCGTCCATTGGTAAGCTTTGCAAATATAAATGACGGATTGCTAAAGCAGCGCCGGCAAAAGATAAAACAACCACCAACCAAGAAAATATTTTCCGCGCTTTTTCATTCGCAGTTAAAGCAGAGATCAAGGACACCACACCGACACAGAAAAACACAATACGCTGCAACATACATAAAGGACAGGGCTCTAACCCCATTTGATATTCCATATAAAAAGCTACAGCTAAAAGCGCAAAAGCTGCGAATGCAACTAAACCATGAAAACGACGAGCAGTTAAGAACGTGAACATAGATAAAGATTCCTAAACGGACATTTTTAATTGAATAATGTCACTTACGACAACAGTAAAACAGTAAAGTGCGAAATTACTACTGACAGCAAGCTTTAATGGCAGTTAGTATACTGTCTATTGGAATGAATACGAGAACCTAACATGTCATTGATGATATCCTTATGCCGTAAATTACGTCTATTTACTCTAATCTTACTATGTGGCCTTACAGGTATCACAAGTTATGCCGCAGACGATGCAGCTCCAGCTGCCGCTTATATAGAGCTGAAACCCACTTTTGTCGTCAATCATCTTGGCGACGATGCCCGACTCAAATATATAAAAACCAGTATTAGTATTCGTACTGACGAGTCAAAAAAAGACTTGATTGAAGCTAACATGCCTTTAGTCAGAGACGCATTAGTGATGTTTCTTAGCTCTCGCACCACAGAGCAAGTTACTGGGGCAATCGCCCGTGAAAAAACACGCGAAGAAGCCGCCATTGCAGTAAATGGCGCTTTAAAAGAAGAGACTGGATTAGAACCGGTAAAAGATATTTTATTCGCTAGTTTTGTCACCCAATAAGCGAATTCATACTCGTTTATTGCGGAATGAATCGAGCCAACAAAAATGCCCCTTGTTAAATACTTAACCAAGGGGCATTTTTAAATACTCTTCTCTTACTTAGAATTTAGAGCTCTTTAATATCATCCGGATCCACATATCCTGCCAGCTTATCCGTTGCTTCATTATTAAAAAACTTGTCCATCTGTTCCATCACATATTTACGTGATTCAGACTGCATCAAATTCAATTGTTTTTCATTAATTAACATCGTCTGTAGATGTTGCCATTCTTGCCAAGCTTGCTTAGAAACGTTTTGTAGAATCTCTTGGCCTTTCGCTCCGGGCAATGGTGCGCGATCTAACGCCTCCATCTCTTTCTGAAACTTTTTACAAAAAACCGTATTCGCCATAAGGATCTCTCGCCATTATCAATGTATAGGGGGAATAATGGCGCTCGTACCACAAAATTCAACCCCATCCTCCTTAAAGATAAGGGGACGGAACAAAATGCCTTAGCTCCTCCCCCAGCCAAAGATGAGACTATGAGGGTTGGAAGGAGGTCAAAAACTCCGAGCTAACCCAATCGCAATAAACGCCAAAATCAACATAAAAATGGAAGGTCGTTTATAGATTAACCATACAAAGCCCAACACCACAATGACGCAATCCATCCAGCTAAGCAAACTCGATGTACCAATCGGATAATATAAGGCAGCTAACAAAATCCCAACCACTGCTGCGTTCAAGCTCGCCACAGCTGAACGAAACAGAACGTAATGAGACAAACGTTGCCACGCAGCCTGCGCACTTAGCATCAACAATAGACCAGACAGAAATACAGCTAAGGTAGTTACACCAGCCCACAACCAAATATTGTCACCTTTTGGAGTCACCGAGGCACCTAAATAACTCGCCATGGTAAACATAGGACCCGGAACCGCTTGGGCTGCGGCGTAACCTAAAAGCAAATTCGATTCTCCAATCACAGCTAGCGTAGGGTCTACAAAAGATTCTGGAGTAAGTACAAACGCCGACAACATTGGCAGTACCACATGCCCGCCACCAAACACCAAAGCTCCCGCTCGATAAAAGTTTGCGAACAAACCGCTCAATCCGCCATCTAGAAAAAAACTAACAATAAAGCCCACAACAGCAATGACAAAAAAACACCATGCAAAATGCACTTTAGGCAAAGGCTCAGAAGTAGTTGGAACAATAGAAGGCCTTGCTAACATACCAAAAAACACAGCAATAAGCAGAACCGTCAAACTAGCAAATCCAGAAGGCGACAAGATAATAAACGCCGCACTGAATAACGCCAGCCCAGCCATCATTTTACTCTGGCAAAAAGACCGCCACATGCTGATACAAGCATCTGCGACCACGACAACCGCTAAAAGCTTTAAAGCATGAACTGAAGCATCAAAAAAGATATTACCTTGCCAGTGATTACCAAATTGTGCGAGCAATACCATGACAACAAAAGACGGCAAGGTGAACGCTACAAAGGCTGCGACCGCACCGAGTAAACCTGCTCGATGGTAACCCAGAGCAAAACCAACTTGACTAGAGCCTGGTCCCGGTACGATCTGACTAAGCGCTACCCATTGAGCATACTGGGTTTCACTCGCCCATTGTTTGTGTTTAATAAAGGTTTGGTTGAAGTAACCAAGGTGAGCAGCAGGCCCGCCAAAACTAGTAAAACCTAACAACAAGAAAGAGACAAATACCTCTACTACGCGTTTAAAATATGAGAGGTTTTTATCTACCATCATATGAATGATCTCGAGCTAATTATTCAATTGTTCCAAAATACTTCTCACTGGCGCAGGCAACCCTTGCGCCATAGCATCTTGTTGACTGAACCATTGGTATTTCTCACCTTCCATTACCAACTTTGTGTCGGCAATTTGAATTTGGCTTGGCGAAATATCCAAATGATAATGACTAAAAGTATGTCTAAAAGGTGACAGAGGTGTTACAGCTTCGACTTGCGTAGCAAATCGCTGCTCAATATGCAGTACCACAGATTCATCGAAAGCAAGTTCTGGCAAACTCCATAGTCCACCCCAAATCCCAGTAGAAGGACGCTTCTCTAATAACCATTGCCCTTGTTGATTCATCAACACCAGCAACTGAATACTCTTCTCAGGCTTAGCCGATTTTTTCGGCTTACGAATGGGGAATTGCGTCGGATCTTGAGTAAGACGAGCTTGGCAGTCATCCTGCAGCGGACAAAGCAAACATTGCGGTTTAGAGCGAGTACAAAGTGTCGCGCCTAAATCCATCATAGCTTGCGTGTAATCGCCACAACGCTCGTTCGGCATATAACACTCAGCTAACTCCCACATAGCATTTTCGGTTTTTTTATCGCCGGGCCAAGTTGGCACTGCATGGAAGCGCGCCAAAACGCGCTTTACATTGCCATCTAAAATCGCCGCCTGAACACCGCGAGAAATAGATAAAATCGCCGCTGCAGTAGAACGACCAATGCCCGGTAATTCACAAACACCTTCAACTGTCTGTGGGAACTCACTGTCGAACTCATCCACCAGCATTTTTGCCGCTTTGTGCATATTGCGCGCCCGAGCGTAATAACCTAACCCACTCCAATGCGCTAATACGTCGTCTTGCTCGGCCTCAGCTAACGCCTCAACAGTTGGGAAAGATGTCATAAATTTGAGGTAATAGGGAATGACGGTTGTCACTTGCGTTTGCTGCAACATGATTTCAGAAATCCATACACGATAAGGTGTTTTATTCTCTTGCCAAGGCAAGCTTTTACGCCCGTGCTCATCAAACCACGCTAGAACACGAGGCGCAAAATTTTCAACTGGTTGCATTTATTTCTCACGTTACATTTTTAAACAGTGCTTAAGTCCGTCAGTTATTAGAACAAACTCTTTAATTTATCTTTCAGTTTATCTTTAAGCCTTTCTTCTTCTGCTTTGCGTTTTTCTTCCAGCTCAGCTTTCAAACGTGCTTTTTCAGCTTCAGCTTTAACCTTTAGACGCGCTTTTTCAGCATCCACTTTAAGTTTCAGTTCATCTTCTGCTAAATCAGCAAATAACTTCCCGAAGCCTTTTATATCAGGACGACATAAACCAGCAGGATCATCACTAAATTGCCCCTTACAGACTATAGGGAATGCTAACTTAGTCACTTTCTCATTGACGTGACAGGCTTTATCTAATTCGCTACCCGCAATTCCCACATTGGCTTGATAATCTAAAGACGAATTTGGCAATGACACCACACCATCACCCGTCACTTGAATACCCGCAGAGCTTATTTTTAAACCTGGAGTCGATACTCTGCCATTAACAATATGAGCAGGAAATCGCATGGTTTCAAATGGGGTATCAGGGCCAAACTGTTGCTCGTCAATTTTTTCTTTACGGACAGCTGCAATGCCTTCGCATACTGTTTTTGTTAAGTTTGTGCCAACCAGTGCGCCCTTTTTAATGTCTATTAACAAGTCACCCTGTAGCGACGACATAAGATCATCCACACTGTTACCTTTCGCTTTTAGTTCACCATTTAGGTAAGTGGCTCCGGCAATTTTATTCATGTCCATAAAATCGACAAGCAAAGGCTGAATTTGCACACCATCAATAGCCGGTGAAATATTAAACACTGGGGTGATACCCCTTACATCCAAACTGGCTTTTGAAGACACACTACCTTTATATAGATAAGCTCGTAGTGGAGAGATTTTTACCAGACCATTAGACTGAGTGGAATCCAGTTCAATTTTATCAATTTTTAGTTTTTTGGCAGTAAGGTTTTCGAATACCACGCCAACATGGCCATTTAAAGAACGAATCAAATCTATTGGTATCAGGTCACCTGATTCTGTTTTAGCTGCAATATCTACATCGGTTATTGCTTCAACTTTTCCGTCTTTGCCTTTTTCTACTGGCGTTGGCAAATAGCGATCTAAATCTAGATTTTTCCCGGCAACACTGACATCCCAACGCAAAGGCGATAAATCCACCACGGCGTTAGCTTCAATATTGGTGTCATCCATCGTAATAGAAATTGGCTGCGCGGTAATAGAATCTAAACTGCCTTCTAATGTGACATTAGCTCGCGCTTTGGTCATAGCGGTGTCATCAGACATTTCAGGCAGAGGTAAATTTAAACGCGTCATTAAATAGCGCGGATTAAACTCCCCTACTGTTAACACAGCTGAAAACTGAGGTTCGCTCAATACTTGATACGCTTGAATTTTCGCATCAACATTTACACCTAACACACTTAACGCTAAACCTTCTGCCAAAACATTTTCTTGAGGCAAATCCACATCCACATTTGCCGCACTAAGCTTGGCACTGATTGGACTGGTGGGTAACAACTCACTTTCTATATCGGCAGATAGCACCAAAGAATCTAACGATAAAGCTTCGCGCTCAGGAAATACCGCAAGGTTGGCATTCAATGTCGCTTTCGCTTTGACAGGCGATTTACCTTGCAAATCACTTTGAGTCACCGCGATGTCCATCACCATTGGCCACGCCTTGTCCCATTGCACATCATTTAGTTGCACGTTTAAAGTCGCGTTTATCAGTTGTTTAGTTTGTTCATCACGGTATTGAACCTGCGCGTTTTCAATACGCAGCTCATCTAGCTGAATATCAGGCAGCTTGAGTTTTTCGACAGTGTCATTCGCAGAAGTACTGGAAGCAGTACTCGCTGTGGTAGCTGGAATAGAAGAGCTTGCTGCAGGCGTACTGTCCGGTAAGTCTAGTTGCCAATTACCTTGGCCTTGAGCATTTTTATTCAAACTGGCTTTTAGGTTCACCAAATTGACTTTATCAACCTGAATTTTTTGCTTTAGCAAAGGCAAAATCGCCAAGCCAAATTCGGCACGATCAAATTGTAAAATTTCAGGATCCGAGCCTATAGAAACACCAATATCTTCTAAGCCCAATCCCAACCAAGGAAAAAACGACCAACTGATGTCCCCATCGAGGCGCAAGTTAACGTTAGCTTTTTCCAAAGCAACGCTTTTTAGCTCGTCTTTGAAATCATTTGGATTTACAAACAGCATAATGTAGGCCAATAAGATGGCAAGAATGGCTACTAGTCCAGCCAGAAATAGTGAAAGTCGCTTTATCCAAACCATGACAAACTCCTTAATAAATTGCCCCCTCCGAACCTCCCCCTTAAACAAGGAAAGGAGCAAAAGTTCACTTCCCCTTTTTTAAGAGGAGAGCTAGGGTGGGGTTACTATTCTAAAATATCGTCATATCATAGCATTCGAATTAGGAGTTTATCGACGCAATAGAGACAACTCATCAAAAAACACCTAGACAAAGCATAGAAGCTAAAGAGCCCACGTTCTATAATGGGGAACTTATGTCTGCTCTTATATAAAAACGTGACGACTCTTCGTCACCACCACTGTGGAGAAAACAATCAATGGCCGATCGCATTGCCAGTGTCGAGCGTAATACGCTTGAAACTCAGATCAAGGTGTCGATTAACTTAGACGGTACCGGTAAATTCAATTGCGTCACAGGTGTTCCTTTCCTTGACCATATGCTTGAGCAAGTAGCACGTCATGGTCTGATTGACTTGGACATTCACGCAGTTGGCGACCTTCACATTGACGCTCACCACACAGTTGAAGATTTGGGCATCACCTTAGGGCAAGCCTTTGATATTGCCGTTGGCGATAAAAAAGGCATCAAACGTTACGGCCACGCCTATGTTCCACTAGATGAGGCTTTGTCTCGTGTAGTGATCGACTTTTCTGGTCGTCCTGGTTTGGAAATGCACGTTCCGTTTGCTCGCGCATCGGTTGGCGGCTTTGATGTGGATTTATTTTCTGAGTTCTTCCACGGCTTTATCAACCACGCCAAAGTTACTCTGCATTTGGATAACCTACGTGGCAAGAATACTCACCACCAAGCCGAAACTATTTTTAAAGCTTTTGGTCGTGCCTTGCGCATGGCGTTAGAAGCAGACGAACGCATGGCAGGACAAATGCCTTCTACCAAAGGTTCTTTGTAGGATTCTCTTTGTATGAGTGACATGAAAAAATCCACCGTCGCGGTGATCGATTACGGCATGGGCAACCTTCACTCGGTTGCCAAAGCCCTTGAACACGTTGCTGATGAAAATACTTCCATCCTTGTTACCAGCGACCCTGCGGTAATTGATGCAGCTGATCGCGTATTGCTACCTGGCGTTGGTGCTATTCGCGACTGTATCGGCGAAATGCACAATGCGGGATTGGTGCCTAGCATCCGTAAAGCTATGGCTGAAAAACCCTTTCTTGCGATTTGTGTCGGCATTCAATCTTTAATGTCTCACAGTGAAGAGAACGGTGGCGTAGACTGCTTAAATCACTTTCAAGGCAATGCCCTATTCTTTGGTGAGAAGCACACAGATCATGATGGCAGTAAACTTAAAGTGCCGCACATGGGCTGGAATCAGGTTAAACATACTATTAACCATCCGCTTTGGGCGAATATTCCCGACAACGCGCGCTTTTATTTCGTACACAGTTTTTATGTTGTGCCAGAAAACAAAAGCGAAGTGGCTGGTACTTGTGACTATGGTTTGGAGTTCTGTGTTGCTCTTGCCCGCGATAATGTTTTTGCCGTGCAGTTCCACCCAGAAAAAAGTCATAAAGATGGCCTTCAGCTTTATAAAAACTTCCTTAACTGGGATGGCAAGCCATAACAGCAACCTTAAGTTTGTATAGATAGCAGTACTTTAGATTTTAGGAGCGCCATTTATGGGCTTAGCAAAACGTATTATTCCTTGCCTTGATGTGGACAACGGCCGCGTTGTAAAAGGCGTTCAGTTTGTCGATATTCGTGACGCTGGGGATCCAGTTGAAGTGGCAAAACGTTACAACGAGCAAGGCGCTGATGAGATTACTTTTCTAGACATCACCGCCAGCTCAGATGATCGCGAAACTACCGTTCATATGGTTGAAGCCATTGCCAGCCAAGTGTTTATTCCTCTAACCGTTGGCGGAGGCATTCGCACCTGCGAAGACATTCGTCGCATGTTGAACGCGGGCGCAGACAAAGTCGGCATTAACACCGCAGCTGTGTTTAACCCTGAATTTGTTCGTGAAGCCGCTCAACGCTTTGGTTCCCAATGTATCGTTGTTGCCATTGATGCCAAAAAAGTCAGTGCGGAAGGTGAACCAGACAAATGGGAAATTTTCACCCATGGCGGTCGCAAACCAACCGGACTAGACGCCGTTGAATGGGCCAAGAAAATGGTGGAATACGGCGCAGGAGAAATCCTGCTAACCAGTATGGACCGTGATGGTACTAAAAACGGTTTTGATCTTGGCGTCACCCGAGCAATCAGTGAAGCGGTTCATGTCCCTGTTATTGCTTCTGGTGGTGTTGGTAATTTGGATCATCTGGTCGATGGTGTCATTGAAGGCAAGGCGGATGCCGTATTGGCAGCCAGCATTTTCCACTTTGGCGAATACAGCATCCAAGAAGCCAAGCAACGCATGACTGATGCTGGCATCGAGATGCGCCTTTAATCCATTCCTCTAGGAAAAATTGACGGCCTAAAGGCCGATCTACAAGTGATTTGATTTTTGTAGGTCGTGCTTTAGCGCGTCAAGTTTTTTGGTTTGGTGTCATTAGACTTTTGACGGCCTGAAGGCCGATCTACAGGTGATTGGATTTTTGTAGGCCGTGATTCAGGGTTTGTTTAGGTCGTGCTTTAGCGCGTCAAGGGTTTTGGTTTGGTGTCATTAGACTATTGACGTCCTGAAGGCCGACTTACAGGTGATTGGATTTTTGTAGGCCGTGTTTTTTGTCGTGCCCTTGCGCGACAAATTTCTTATATATATGTTCTAGAAGTCAGCATTTTTTGTGCATAGGGTATCTGTTGCTTGCTGCGAATAAGCTCTGCCGAGTACAATCCCTGAAATTCAATTTTGCCTTATTCAATAGAAGGAAGACTTCTTGACCACCTTAACCGATGCTTTGCAAGCGTTGGCAGCCCATTGCCAACAAGCTGAGACGACTTCTGCATTAACCTTTCATCGTGGCGTGGAACGAGAAGCTCTACGAGTTGATCGTACACAAGGCCATATTTCGCATAAGCCTCACCCTAAAGCATTGGGCTCGGCACTGACTCACAGCTCTATTACGACGGATTATTCTGAATCTTTGATGGAGTTTATTACAGGTGTTCACCCAAGTGTTGAGGGTGTTATCCAAGAGCTAGAAGACATTCATAATTTGGTCAACCACGAACTGTACAAACAAGATGAATGCTTATGGCCGGCCAGTATGCCTTGCTATTTAGCGGGCAACGAAGATGTTCCAATTGCGTATTACGGTGAATCAAACACTGGCAAGCTTAAACGTGTTTACCGGGAAGGCTTGTCGAATCGCTATGGTCGTATCATGCAATGTATTGCTGGCATGCATTACAACTTCTCTTTTGATAAAGACTTTTGGGCTTTTTTAGAAAACTATAAAGGCAAATCCAATCTTTCTGTAGCTGAAAAACAAGCATTTCAATCCGATAGCTATTTTGCTTTGATCCGTAACTTCCGTCGCGGCTCTTGGATGTTGTCTTTATTGTTTGGTGCATCACCCGCTATCGATGAAAGCTTTTTACCTAAAAAACCTGATAGTCTGACTGCGCTTGAGAAAAACACTTGGTTTGGCCCTAAAGCGACCTCCCTTCGCATGAGCGATTTGGGTTATCAAAACAAGGCCCAAGCGGATTTGTATGTTTGTTATAACGAAGTTGAAACCTACATTAGTACGATCAAAAAAGCGCTCCAAACACCCTATCAGCGCTATCAGGATATTGGTGTAAAAGTAGACGGCCAATATCGCCAGCTTAACAGCAATTTATTGCAGATTGAAAACGAATATTACAGTGATATTCGCCCTAAACGCGTTACCCAACCTGGCGAACACCCAAGTGCAGCACTGCATGCAAGAGGCGTTGAATACATTGAAGTGCGTATTATGGATCTCGATCCAAGTTCTTCTATTGGCATGCAGTCTTCGACCTTGTATTTCATTGATGTCTTCCTGCTTTACTGCATGTTACGCGGTGATGAGCATTTGGGCAGTGCAGAATGCAGCCAACTACGTAAGATGCAGCAAGAAATTGCCTCCCATGGTCGCGATCTTGATATGGACTTTGATTTTGGACAAGGCCCAACTAAACTGCGCACCAAGGCCGAAGACATGCTGAATGCACTGACAGAAGTCGCTGAATTTTTATCCTCTAAAACAGGCAATCCTGCCTATCAACAAGCGGTAGAGATTCAAAGAGAAAAACTTAGCAACGAGGCCCTATTGCCTTCTGCACAGCTACTTGAACGCAGTAAAGCACAACAAGGTTATCAAAATGCCATGTTGGCGCTATCGAAAGAACAGCAAACAGAATGGATGTCTCGTCCGTTATCCGAAGAACTGACCCGCGAGTTTATGGAAAAAGCAGAACGCTCGTTACGTGATCAAGAAGCCATTGAAGCAGCTGATGAAGTGGACTTTGATACCTTCCTCGCGGCTTATTTGACACCGCAATGAGTTTAGCGCTGGTATAAATACCCGACCTACAGGTGATTGGTTTTTTGTAGTCGTGATTCATGGTTTGTGTAGGTCGTGATTTTTTGTAGGTCGTGCTTTAGCGCGTCAAGAAACTTTTGTAAAGGTAGGATGCTTTTTGACGGCCTGAAGGCCGACCTACAGGTAATTTGGTTTTTTGTAGGTCGTGATTCAGGGCTTGTGTAGGTCGTGATTTTTTGTAGGTCGTGCTTTAGCGCGTCAAGGGGCTTTTGTAAAGGTCGAATGCTTTTTGACAGCCTGAAGGCCGACCTACAGGTGATTGTTTTTTGTAGGTCGTGATCAGGGCTTGTGTAGGTCGTGCTTTAGCGCGTCAAGGGGCTTTGGTAAAGGCCAGATGCTTTTTGACAGCCTAAAGGCCGGCCTACAAGATGGTTGGAAGTCGTTTAACGACAACTTCCTTCGCAAAAAAGATGGGCTACAAAAATGCCAATCATAAAAACTATTATGCGTTTGGCGAAACTGGTATAACTTCAAGGTTATCAAGCACCAACCATTCAGCCAGTTTAGTGCGTAAATCATCAACACCGTCACCGCTCAAAGAAGAAAAAGTCTGTACTGACCCATCAACGCCAAGTGTTTTGATAACCTTCTGCACAGCCAACATGGTGGATTTTGCAGGTCCACGTTTTAGCTTGTCAGACTTGGTTAACAACACATGAACTTTCATGCGGTTAGATTTTGCCCAATCCAACATCATTTCATCAAACTCTTTTAATGGATGGCGGATGTCCATTACCAAAACAACACCAGCTAAAGAGCGACGATTCATCAGGTAATCTTGCATGTGTGCTTGCCAGACTTTTTTCATGGCAATAGGCACTTTAGCGAATCCGTAACCTGGAAGGTCAATTAGACGACGATCATCAACATTCAATCCAAAACAGTTAATCAACTGAGTTCGACCTGGCGTTTTTGAGGTACGCGCCAATTTCTTTTGATTCGTAAGAGTATTTAGCGCTGTAGATTTACCAGCATTTGAGCGACCTGCAAATGCAACCTCAACACCTTGGTCTAAAGGACATTGAGAAAGTTTCTCAGCACTCTTAATAAAGTGCGCGGATTGAAAAGTGGAGTCAAAAGGGGTCATAAGTTGATATTCGTCAATAGATTCAGATTTGCATTCAGGTTTGTTTCAATTGCTGTATATAATGCCAGCAAACGCAAAAATATGCCATGTTAAACTCGATAAGCCACCTTAATCTAGGTAAATGAACACAATTGAGACAAGGATTTACAAAACACGACAAATAACAGCCAGACAATAGGCGTCATAGGTGTAAGTTTTATGTAAACTTACTGGAAAATTAGAACCTTAAGCCTTTGATGGAATCGTATTCTGTTGTAATTCTGTGCATGATGTAAGAATGCTTTTGTAAATTAACATGACTATAAAATACGATTAGGAGTAATCCATGATAAAGCTGTTTTCAGCGCTGATACTTTCCCTACTTATCCCACTAACTGCTGCTGCCGCTGAATACAGTGACGGTAATGGTTATACAACTATAAAAACGCCAGTTCGTACTAGTGACCCCAGTAAAATCGAAGTTACTGAGATTTTTTGGTACGGCTGTCCACATTGCTACAAACTAGAACCTATCACTCAAGCTTGGAAAAAAAACCTACCTAGCGATGTTGATTTCAAATTCTTACCAGCAGTATTCGGTCGTGGTTGGTTAGCGCATGCAAAAGCCTTCTATGTCGCCGATCTACTTGGTATAGAAGATAAAATTCGTGCAGATCTTTTTAATGCTATTCATGTTGAACACCGTAATCTAAACTCTGAAGACGCACTTGCCGCTTTCTTTTCAAACTATGGTGTTAGTGAAGATGAATTTCATAAGCAATTTAATTCTTTTGCTGTGAATAGCCGCCTTAGCCAAGCCGATGCAAAAATACGTGCCTACGGCGCTCGCGGTGTACCAGGAATAATCGTAAACGGTAAATACTTGGTAAGCGCTGAAACTGCAAATGGCAATGAAAATATCTACAAGGTTGTTGATTTTCTTATCGAAAAAGAACGTCAAAAATAATAATGAGGCGATATGACGGAATCATCGAGTGACAAACTGATAGAAGCGTTACGTAAAGCAGTTTCCAGAACCAGTATGCTAGCTGAAGGGAATGACCCAGAACTTGATTCCGTCGTTCGCCAAATTCGCCAAGTTATAACCAAAGGGGCAAATGCCCAAGAAATACAAGATGTACTTAATAATGCAGAACCACTGCTAATCAAAAGTGATGAAGCTCAAAGCAGCCGAGCTAAACAGGTTAGAAGTACGTTACAAGAACTTATCGATCTGCTTGAAAAACAGGACAGTAAAAGAGTTCCTCAGAACGAGAAAAAAGAACTTGAAGCCCAAATACGCCTACACTGGCAAACTCCATCTAAATGGCCTCACCTCTTAAAAGGCTTTTTGGCGTTGGCTGAGAAAACATTGACTCAAATAGAGTCTGGTCAACCTAAAAGCTCACTTTTTAGACGTTTTTTCAATCGAGATCTAGAAACGAAGTCACAAAAAAATGATCAAGAAATCATGATTCAAATTAGCCACACACTTGCTGGGCTCATGAATAACTTATCATTACCGAGCCATTACGACGAAGACATTGTCGACTTAAAAAAAGCACTTTTAGGCAACGACAATCTCCAACAACTTCCTGGACTGCTTGATGAAGTTATCAACTTAATCATGATTGCCATCGGCAGAACACAAGAAAGTCTGACTAACTATCTTAATCAGTTAAATAAGCAACTTGCCAGTATCAACGAATCCATCTCCAGCAGCTATCACTCACAGAAGTCACTATCTGTGAGTCGCGAAGGTTTTAACAACAAGCTACAAAAACAAGTCACAGACACATCTCAAGCAGTTCAGAGCGCCAACGATTTAGATAGCCTAAAAGCACTCATTAACGATAGGCTGTTGACTATTTCAAGCACCATGACCGAATACAAGACGCAAATGGTAGAGCAGGAAAAATACGCTAACCAATCCATCACCTTGCTTAAAAATAAAGTAACACGAATGGAAAAAGATACCGTATCGCTACGCTCGCTGCTACAAGAAAAACTCGCTCAAGCAATGACAGATTCATTGACAGATCTACCAAACCGAACCGCTTACCAAGACGCAATTTTGCCCTTGTGCAAAATCATGCAAAAAACTCAAAAATCGATTTGCTTATCGGTCTGCGATATCGACCACTTTAAAAAAGTAAATGATACTTGGGGGCACCTTGCTGGTGATAAAGTATTACGCCTCGTACCAAAGCAAATACGTAGTGCTCTATTAAAAGAAGACCTTATGTTTCGTTACGGTGGCGAAGAATTTGTTATCGCGTTTCCAGAAACGACTCTGGAACAAGCTGTCGAACGTGCTGAAGCTATTCGACTTGCCGTGGCCAAAACGCCATTCAATATGCAAGGTGAGCCAGTATCGATTTCCATATCTATTGGTATCGCAGAACTTCAAGCACAAGAAAACCCAGAATCTTTATTCGCTAGAGCAGACAAACAACTCTATATGGCTAAAGAAGCAGGGCGAAATAGAGTTATGGCAAATAAATAGTTTAGGTAAAGCAGTACCAGAGCTTTGCTGTCGCGGTTACAATAACCACTTACATTGAACGCAACACTTTCAAACATCGATAAAGCGATTAAATAAAGCTTTTCAATAAGGCTATCAAATTAAGAAAAGGGCGAGCGATGCCGCCACTAGGATGAAGTAGTTTATGCAAGACGATCAGAAAAAAACCACCGACTTTGGCTTCAAAGAAATCCCAACTGATGAAAAAGTAAAAGCCGTCGCACAAGTTTTTCATTCCGTAGCCGCCAAATACGACATTATGAATGATTTGATGTCCGGTGGTATTCATCGTCTATGGAAGCGACACACTATTAGCCAATCAGGCGTTCGTGCTGGCAACTGCGTATTAGATATTGCAGGTGGTACTGGCGATTTGACGGTTAAATTTTCCCGCCTTGTTGGTAGCGAAGGTCAAGTTATTCTAGCGGACATTAATGACTCCATGCTGAAAGTTGGTCGTGACAAACTGGCCAATCAAGGTATTGTTGGTAACGTGAAGTTTGTTCAAGCCAATGCCGAAGCTCTTCCCTTTCCTGACGATACTTTCGACTGTATCACTATTGCCTTTGGCTTGCGCAACGTAACAGATAAATCCAAAGCGCTTGCTTCTATGTACCGTGTTCTGAAGCCAGGCGGCCGTTTATTAGTGCTGGAATTTTCTAAACCAGAATCCGAGCTTTTATCACAAGTCTATGACCAATATTCTTTCCGTCTACTGCCAGCCATGGGCAAATTAATTGCGAATGATGCTGACAGCTACCGCTATCTTGCGGAATCCATTCGCATGCACCCAGACCAAGAAACGCTAAAAGGTATGATGGACGAAGTAGGATTTGAACGTACTAGCTACCAAAATTTAACAGGCGGCATCGTTGCGCTTCATAAAGGATTTAAATTCTAGCCATGTTGATCAGTACTTTTCGTTTACTGCGCATACTCTATACAGTAATGCGCTTTCGTCTTGATGTGTTTATTCCTTTCGCTCTTTTGCCTTGGTATATACGCTACACGCTTGGCCCTATTTGCGCCATTGGTCGTCAACGTGCCAGCCAAAATAAAGGCGAACGTCTTCGCTTAGCATTAGAATCTCTTGGTCCTATTTTTGTTAAATTCGGACAAATATTATCAACACGCCGAGATTTACTAGACGATGATATCGCCGACGAACTAGCAAAGCTGCAAGACAAAGTGCCAGCTTTTCCCGGTCATATTGCTCAAGCTATTATTGAAAGAGATTTAAAAGCACCGGTTTCTGAACTGTTCGCTGAGTTTTCGGCAACGCCTTTGGCCTCTGCTTCTATTGCGCAAGTTCATACTGCTAAATTGCATTCTGGCGAAGACGTGGTTGTTAAGGTCATTCGCCCACATATTGAAAAGACCATAAGCAAAGACATAAACCTGCTTTATACCTTAGCGCATCTTGTTGCCAATTTAAGCGCCGACGGTCGTCGATTAAGACCTGTCGAAGTGGTAACAGATTATGAATACACTATTCTTGATGAACTGGATCTTGCCAAAGAAGCAGCCAACACAGGCTTATTACAGCGCAATTTTACCCATTCCGAATTACTGTATGTGCCACAGGTCTACTGGGATTATAGCCATCGTAATGTCATGGTCATGGAACGTATCTCTGGCATTCCTGTAGCCGACATTGCAGCACTCAATAAAGCTAATGTCGACATGAAGTGCTTAGCAGAACGCGGTGTGGAAATCTTTTTCACCCAAGTTTTCTCGCACAGTTTTTTCCATGCCGACATGCATCCAGGCAATATCTTTGTAGATGTCACTAATCCACAGAAACCCAAATATATCGCTATTGACTGCGCTATTATGGGCAGCCTAGATGACGCGGATAAAAGCTACTTAGCACGCAATCTATTGGCTTTTTTCCAGCGTGATTATCGCTTAGTGGCAGAACTTCATGTGGAAAGTGGCTGGGTTCCTAAAGGCACACCGGTACATGCCTTTGAGTCTGCTATTCGCAGTGTGTGTGAACCTATGTTTGCGAAACCGCTGAAAGACATTTCTTTTGGACAAGTACTGATTGGTTTATTCCAAACCGCACGTCGCTTTAATATGGAAGTGCAGCCACAGCTAGTTTTATTGGAAAAAACTCTACTCAATATTGAAGGTTTGGGCCGCCAGCTTTATCCGGACTTGGACTTATGGGTGACGGCTAAGCCATTCCTTGAACGCTGGATGCGAGAACAAATGGGGCCAAAACGCGTGATGGAAGAAGTCCGCAAACAAGCTCCGCAGTGGGCTGGTCAATTACCACAAATTCCTAATTTGATTTTTACTGCATTATCACAAATGTCGCACCAGGAAGAACGCATGCAGGCGCAGACCGAAGCGATTGATCAATTAGGTAAAGAATTAAAAAAAGGCCGACAAAATACGCCTTTTCGATTACTTGGCCTACTAAGCTTAGGGGCGGCTTGGATTATTACTGATCCTGTATCTTTAACACATATAAAAGACGCCGATTTAACCAGTTTTGGACTGGTTTTAGTAGGAATCTACCTACTTGTCTTAAAACCGTAACATTTGAGAGACTATAATGAAATCCGATGTATTGGCTGAATTAGCGGCCACACTAGAACAACGTAAAACCGCAGCAGCAGACTCTTCTTATGTTGCTAGTCTACACGCAAAGGGATTAAATAAGATCCTTGAGAAAGTAGGCGAAGAAAGCATTGAAACTATTATTGCAGCGAAAGACGCGGTAATCTCAGGTGATAAATCCGATTTGATTTATGAAACTGCAGACCTATGGTTTCACACACTTGTCATGTTATCTCATTTAGATATTGGCCCAGATGCTATACTTGATGAACTAGCACGCAGATTTAACTTGTCTGGCTTAGACGAAAAAGCCAGTCGTACCAAATAAGCAGTAGGAGTAATTTATGTTAGGTGGAATCAGTATTTGGCAATTACTAATTGTTTTAGCCATTTTAGTACTTATTTTTGGCACCAAAAAGCTTAAAAACCTTGGCTCTGACCTAGGCGGGGCTGTTAAAGGCTTTAAAGAAGCCGTCGACAAAGACACGGAAGCCGAAGACGGAAAAACCGCCCAGCATAAAGTAATTGATGCTGACGTTAAAAAAGATGACAAGAGCGCCTAATCTGTGTTCGACATTGGCTTTTCTGAACTCCTTGTTGTTTTCGTAGTTGGTCTTTTAATTCTTGGCCCTGAACGTTTGCCTCATGCTGCAAAAACGGCAGGGCTATGGATTCGTAAAATTCGCCGCAGCATTAATTCAGTGCAAAGAGAAATTAATGCTCAACTGGATCATGAAGAGCTGCAACAGAAAATTAACGAAACCAATCAGCGCCTTCTAAAAGAAGGTCAGGCGATTCAAAATACCATTACGCCCTACCCTGAAGGATACGACACTAAAAAGGATGCGCCTGAGACGATAGAGTCTTCTGAGCAGCCTAAAGTTGCAGAAGTAGATGCCGTAGCAGTTGAAAAAGAAGCGCTACCTATTGTGGCCGCTGAATCTGCAACCACGGATAAACTAGACTCAACCCAGGCACAACTAGCAGACAAAGTCGAAAAAACGCCCGAAACGACTGCTTCTCGAACCTAATCATTATTAAACTACGCGCGGACATGTGACGCATTATGAGTACAGATTCTTCCAATCAAGCACCTCTTGTCGCTCATCTTATCGAGCTAAGAAATCGTTTATTAAAGTGTGTTCTGGCGATACTTATCCTCTTTATTGGCTTGTATTCTTTTGCCAACGATTTATATCTGATTGTCTCTGAACCACTACGACTATTACTCCCGCCTGGCAGCTCGTTAATTGCAACAGAAGTAGCATCACCCTTCCTAGCACCACTCAAGCTAACCTTTGCTGTCGCGGTACTCATATCGGTTCCCTATACTCTTTTTCAAGCTTGGTCATTTATTGCGCCGGCTCTGTATAAAAACGAGAAACAAATTGCGATTCCACTATTGGTTTCCAGTATTTTTCTTTTTTATGCTGGCGTTCTGTTTGCTTACTACGTTGTCTTGCCACTTATCTTTGGCTTTTTCACGACAGTAGGACCTGGCGAAGTGACCGTTATGACAGACATTAATAACTACCTAAACTTCGTCTTAAAACTATTCTTTGCTTTCGGCGTAACCTTTGAAATCCCTGTTGCCACCTACTTACTTATTAAAGCGGGTGTCACCACAGTTGCGACGCTATCCAAAAAACGCCCTTATATTTTTCTAGGTTGTTTTGTTGTTGGCATGCTCATCACGCCACCCGATATCTTCTCGCAGACCCTACTTGCCATCCCAATGTGGATGCTATTCGAGCTTGGACTTATTGCTGGCCGCACAGTAAAAGTTGTGGTTGATGGGAGTGAAGAAAAAGAAGAGAGTGAAAGGTCCAAAGCAAGCCAATAACAACCTCCCCTCGTTCACGCACTATATAAAAGACGCTTAAGATTGATTTCTTAAGCGTCTTTTTGTTGATATAAAGAAAGTTTTTTGTAAAACAAAAATAATTTTATAAAACACTGTTTCATTTATATTTACTCAGTTATATTCTTACCTTGAACAAAAATTGAGCTTTTATAAAAAGTTATTAAAACATTACACCACTCAATCAAGACAAGAATAAAAATGTGAGGGAAAACAATGAAACACTCTGTTGCGATAGGCTTAGTTACCGCTGTTGGCGCGCTACTGTCATTTCAATCTCATGCAGTCGGTTTGTACCAAGCTGTCGTATCATCCAACCCCAAAGCTGGAGAGTACAGCAGCATTAAAGATGCCCTCCAAAATGCACCAGAAGATAAAAGTACTTACAGCGTATATATCAAACCAGGCCTCTATAACGAACAAATCACAATTGACCGCGATAATGTGCACCTTATTGGTGCGGGACGAGATAAAACTATCATTGCCAAAGCTATTGCTGCAGGCATGAAAGGTGATAATGGCAAGAACATTGGCACTTCAGGCAGTCGAGTGGTTGAAATCAACGGTAAAGACTTCAGTGCTCAGTCTCTTACCATTCGTAACGACTTTGACTATCTGACTAATGACAGCAAAGCAAAAGACGATCCGAATAAAATCAAGCAAACTCAAGCCGTCGCTTTATTACTTGGTAAAAAAAGCGACCGTTCAGCATTCTATGACGTATCTCTAGAAGGTTTCCAAGATACCTTTTACAGCAAAGGCGGTCGAAGCTACTTCAATAACTCCCGTATCAGCGGCACTGTTGATTTTATTTTCGGAAACGGCTTAGTTATTTTTGATAACAGCGACATTGTCGCTCGTTACCGTCCAAACCAAGAACTCCCTTTAGGCTATTTAACAGCCCCAAGCACCAATGATAAACAAGCCTTTGGTTTAGTATTCATCAATAGCCGCTTAATAAAAGAAGACAACCGCATTCCAGCAGCTAGTTATGCTCTTGGCCGCCCTTGGCACCCAACTACTACTTTTCAAGATGGCCGTTATGCCGATCCCTTTGCCATAGGTTCAACCACTTTTATCAATACGCAAATGGATGATCACATCTATGGCTGGGATAAAATGCACGGTAAAGATATAAATGGAGAATCTATTTGGTTTACACCAGAAAATGGTGCACGTTTCAGTGAATACAAGAGCTACGGATCTGGCGCCTCAAAAGAGGGTTATCGCCCTCAATTAAGCGATAACGAAGTCACTAAATTTACTATCGAAAACATGCTTGATGGCTGGCAGCCGATTTTTCTGGCCGCCCAAAACACGACTATCAAAGGCATTGTAAGCGCCCATCTAATGAAATTTCCCGCCCAAATAACTTTGAGCGACCAATACGGTAGAAAAGCATCAACCACTACAGATAGACATGGAGCTTATCAACTTAAAATAAAAGGCTTCATCCCACCTTTCGTCGTCTCCGCAGCTGAACAGAACACTGATTGTTTAAGCAATAACACATTACGCGGAATATGCATGGCTGCCCTCTATGCTCCGACCAAGCCACAACTCGAGCAAAACATTAATATCAATATTAATCCGTTTAGTGACCTAATTTTATCGGATACCGCAACGGCATCGGGTTACTTAGGTCCTCAACAAGTTGTGTCCTCACCAAAACTACCACTCGCCTTTTCGGCAATAGAATATGCTTTATCTGTGGCACGTTTTCATCAAGGATTTGATAACAGCTTAAATGATTTAGGATTACCAAAACATTTCGACCCCGTGCAATATCAACCACAATGGCAACCCGCATTTGCTCAGCTAGCACAGTGGTTATGGAGCAATAGAAATTATCAAACCAAGGTTGGTGAAGTTGCTGATAGCACTCTAATGGATCGTTTTTTTCAGCCTCTACTTGTCCCTGATTTACAAGGCAAAGTAGCAGCGTTTGACCTTAGTGCTATAGAGAAAAAACAGCAACAAGTCGATACAGCCCCACATAGAATATTTATTATTGGCGACTCGACAGCGTCAAATTACCCACAAGTCGTTGCCCCTCGAATGGGCTGGGGGCAAACCATCCAAGAGAATTTCGACCCTCAAAAAGTACAGGTTATTAATGGTGCACAATCCGGTCGTAGCTCTCGCTCATATTATAATCAAGGCTGGTTTCGCTACCTTAGCAGTATGATGCGTTCTGGAGATTATTTACTCATTCAATTTGGTCACAATGACGAGAAATGTGACGCCAGCAGCGCTGGACGAGGCCCTCACGATGTCGCTAACACCTGTACCTACCCAAATAATGCGGATGGTCAAATACAAGCCCCAACTGGGCAGGAAAGTCTTTCATTCCAGCGCTCACTGGAGTTTTTTATTGACTATGCCAAGTCACATCAAATCACACCGGTTTTATTAACGCCTGTGACTCGAATGAAAACACTAAAAGGAAAAAATGAATTTCGTGTTGTTTCTACTCATTTCACCAAGCAGAACAGCACAAAGGCATTTACCTTTACTGGCAACTATAGCCAAACAATTAAAGACACAGCCCAAGCCAACAATACGGTTTTATTAGATATAGAAGCACGCACCATAGAACTTGCTAATACACTAGAGAAAGATAAGTGGAAAGATTATTGGCTGGCCGTCGATCCACAAAAATACCCTTATTACAAAGACCGTTCAGGTCGATTAGACAAACCAGATGTCACTCATTTTCAAGAAAAAGGAGCGAAAGCGGTTGCTCAATTGATCGCCGAAGAAGTCCATAATACACCCGAGCTGAAGGAGCTATCAGGTGCACTAAATCATTAAATCCAGCATAAAAACTTAATCTAGCATAAAGGTAACAGGGCCATCATTGGTAAAAGAAACTTTCATATCAGCACCAAAACGCCCTGTTTCAACCTTACTGTATTGAGCACGCACTTTATTCACAAAGTCATTAAATAAACGCTCTCCTTCTTCGGGAATGGCTGCTGTTGAAAACCCTGGACGCAGACCTTTCTTGGTTTCAGCCGCTAAGGTAAATTGAGAGACAAGCAAAATACCACCAGCAACCTGCTGAACATTTAAGTTCATCTTGCCATCTTCATCACCAAACATACGGTATTTCAACAGCTTATCGGCCAAGCGCTGTGTATCCACTTCTGTGTCGCCTTTTTCTATGCCGACCAAGACTAACTGCCCGTGGTCAATCGCACCAATGGTTTCACCATCAACAACAACGCATGCGTTTAAGGCTCGCTGTATCAAGACTTTCATCGCTTTCTCCCTATATTTGCCAATGCTTGCTCAGATAAATAAGACAAATGACTTTAACAAAGTCCAGAAAAAACAAAAGCGCCCGAAGGCGCTTCTGTCGCTCACGAATTCATTTGCATGAACTCATTTGCTGCTGCTCTTTATAGAATAGCTACTATTACTTACGACCAGCGCGCTTACGCTCGTTTTCAGTTAATAATTTTTTACGAATACGGATGCTTTCTGGTGTTACTTCTACCAATTCATCGTCTTCGATAAACTCAAGCGCTTGCTCAAGTGTATGACGAATAGGTGGGGTCAACGTCAAAGCCTCATCTGTACCCGAAGCACGCATGTTGGTTAACTGCTTACCTTTAACTGGGTTAACAGTTAGGTCATTATCACGTGAATGAAGACCGATAACTTGACCTTCGTAGACTTCAACAGCGTGACCCAAGAACAAACGACCACGGCTTTGTAGGTTAAACAAAGCGAACGCAGCTGTTTTACCAGTAACCATGCTAATCAATACACCGTTCTGGCGGCTACCAACATCACCTTCTTTTACTGGACCATAATGGTCAAATACACTGGTCATGATACCAGAACCAGAAGTTAGTGTTAGGAACAAACCACGGAAACCGATCAAACCACGAGAAGGCGTCATGAATTCAAGACGAACACGACCTTTACCATCTGGCTCCATGTTAGTTAACTCAGCTTTACGCAAGCCAAGCTCTTCCATGATAGAACCTTGATGCTGCTCTTCAACGTCGATAACTACTAATTCGAATGGCTCTTGAATTTTTCCATCAACTTCTTTCTGAACCACTTCAGGACGAGAAACACCCATCTCAAAGCCTTCACGACGCATAGTTTCGATCAATACAGAAAGGTGAAGCTCACCACGACCAGATACGATGAATTTATCAGGTGTTTCGCCTTGGCGAACACGCAACGCTACGTTGTGGATAAGCTCACGATCAAGACGATCTGAGATATTACGAGTGGTAATGTATTTACCTTCTTTACCAGCAAACGGAGAGTCGTTAACCATGAAGGTCATGCTTACTGTTGGCTCATCTACAGACAATGCAGGCAAAGCTTCAACACAAGTAGGATCACACAAAGTATCAGAGATACTTAGGCCATCGATACCAGTAATACAAACGATATCACCCGCAGAAGCTTTATCAGTGTCAACACGCGCTAGACCGTGGTAACCCTTAACATTCAAGACTTTGCCTTTACGTTCTTTACCGTCTGCAGATTTTACAACTACTTGCTGGTTTGGAGACAAGCTACCACGTGTGATACGGCCTACACCGATAACACCAACATAGCTGTCGTAATCCAATGCAGAAACCTGCATTTGGAAAGTCCCTTCAGGATCAACATCTGGCACAGGTACGCTATCAACAATCATTTGATAAAGCGGTGTCATGTCTTCTGCCATGTTTTCTGGATCATCACCAGAAATACCATTGATTGCAGAAGCATAGATAACAGGGAAATCCAATTGGTCTTCAGTTGCACCAAGGCTATCAAACAAATCAAAAACTTGATCCATAACCCAATCAGGACGAGCGCCTGGACGGTCAATTTTGTTGATAACAACAATAGGACGTAGGCCACGTTCAAATGCTTTTGATGTTACGAAACGCGTTTGTGGCATTGGGCCATCTACTGCATCAACCAACAAAAGTACAGAGTCAACCATAGACAATACACGTTCAACCTCACCACCGAAATCGGCATGTCCAGGTGTATCTACGATATTAATACGGTAGTCGTGCCACATAATTGACGTATTTTTCGCCAAAATCGTGATGCCACGCTCTTTTTCTTGATCGTTTGAGTCCATGATTCGTTCAGAACCTTGATCTTTACGATCTAGTGTGCCAGATTGGCTTAATAGCTGGTCAACCAAGGTAGTTTTGCCATGGTCAACGTGGGCAATAATAGCTACGTTACGTAACTTATTGATATCATTAGACATTTATAGTTCTCTGCATTTAGCGTGAGCAAAAAGATATACCGCCGCTTGATACGGGCAGGTATGCTCTTCAAGCGTCTCGGATCTTGGTGCGGGGTAAAATTGGCGCAATTGTACTCTTATATTGATAAATATCCCATTAAAGTGACAAAAAAAGTCCACAAAAATATTTCAATAAAGTAACAATGCACATTCATATAAAACGATAACATTCATATACTACAAAAATGCTACCGTTCATTAGTACTTAATTAAGGTAAATAAATACCTACGTTTTCATGCCCTTTACCAAGTAGATAAGAGGCATGCATGCGACTCATGACCCCTTTGCCACAATAGAGCAAATGAGTCACATCTTTATCCAATTCAGCCCAATTGGATTCTAGCGCAAAAAATGGAATGACTTTGACTGGACGACCACTCACTTTTAAAGGACGGTTGCTAGCTTCATCGGGATGACGAATATCAATAATCACTTCATCACCCACTGGCATACGCACAACAGGCACTTCACCCTGATACTGCTTCGCCACATCGTCCATCACATTTTGAATAGACATTACTTGAGCGTTTTCAATCGCGTGCTCTAATACCGCAAAATCAAAATTAGACTCTTGTTTCTCAACACGGTGCATTTTAGCGCGGGTAGTTGGCTTAACAGAAATTACACCACAGAATTCAGGCATACTGGCCGCAAAAGGTGCAGTACCGATTTCTATAGCCTTATCTATTATGACCTGCTTATTTGTGGTGATCAAAGGTCGAAGCACTAACTCTTCTGTCACCTGGTCGATTACCTTTAAATTCATCAAGGTTTGGCTAGATACTTGCGCCACACTCTCACCGGTAACTAAAGCTTTTGCTCCAACTTCAGTCATAAGTTGAGACGCCGCACGTAACATCATGCGTTTTAGAATCACGCCCATCTCTGCGTTATCAACCTTGGTTAAAATTTCGCCAACAACCGCTTCGAAAGGCACTGTGATAAATTTAACATTTAACGCCGAACCATATTTTTCCCAAATGAAGTTGGAAACTTGTTTTACGCCGATTTCATGAGCATCACCACCAAGATTAAAAAAGCAAAAGTGCGTTTTTAATCCTCGGCTCATGGTTAAAAAAGAACTAACAGTAGAATCGTATCCACCAGACATTAATGACAACACAGAATCTTGCGACCCAAGTGGATAACCACCAAGACCTTCTACACGTTGTTCGATCATCCATACTCGGTCATCACGAATATCTATCGGCACCAACACTTCAGGATTTTTTAAGCGAACAGCCAATGCACCACAACGAGCCTTTAGACAGCCGCCTATATGACGCTCTGCATCAACTGACGTAAAGTCATGATGACCAACACGTTTAACGCGAACAGCAAACACGGCATCTTTAATAACATCACCATAAGAAACGATGGCTTGTTCAACAATGTCATCAAGGTCGACCAAAGGAAATTCACGAACAAATTGAAAATGAGCAATGCCCGCGATGTTAGAAAGAGCCTGGATAAACTCTTCTCGTAATTCATCCCTATCAGAAAACACTTCAATAAAGTCCCAGTTACCGGAAACATCAACTTCGGCATCGTACTTTTTAAGAACCAACTTCACATTGTGTCTAAGCTGTTTAATAAAAGCCTTTCTAACTGGACGACTTTTAATGGTGATTTCTGCAAAAAACTTAACAATAAATTTCATAGGGGTTGCGATTTATACCGGATATTTGAGAGGTGCATAGTATAAAGAAAAGCCCGTAGATACGAAAACGCTAAATTCGCACCAACATGGAACAAAACACCAAACAAATGATCTAAAATGGTGCATATTAACTTTTTTAAAGGCTATATTTAGCCACCATTGAGTGCGGAATTTAACTAATAATGCTTATCCCATTGTAATATAGGGAATTATTAGGCCGCACAAAATTCTGGCACAAGTTATGCTTTATATTCGTCAAATGGCGCTTTATATTGAAGCACCCTGTAAACGAAAATTAATTTCGCTTTAACTACGACTGGAGAACAACTATGTCAAACAAGACCCTTGCCTTGATTGCTGAGCATGACGCGAAGTGGGTTGACCTTCGCTTTACCGATTTTAAAGGTAAAGAACAACACGTAACTATTCCAGCTATTACGGTAGATGAAGAGTTTTTTGAAAACGGTCAGATGTTTGATGGTTCATCCATTTCTGGCTGGAAAGGCATCAACGAGTCTGACATGATCATGATGCCTCAAGATGATACCGCTGTAATGGATCCTTTCACTGAAGAGTCTACCGTTATTGTTCGCTGTAACGTTATTGAACCTTCTACTATGCAAGGCTACGATCGTGACCCACGCTCTGTTGCTCTTCGCGCAGAAGAGTTCCTTAAGTCAACAGGTCTTGGTGATACAGCTTTCTTTGGTCCAGAGCCAGAATTCTTCATCTTTGATGATGTAAAATGGAAAACTGACATGTCAGGTTGTTCTGTAGAGATCAACTCTGAAGAAGCTGCTTGGTCTTCTAACAAGAAATTTGAAGGCGGCAACATGGGCCACCGTCCTTTCGTAAAAGGCGGTTATTTCCCAGTACCACCAGTTGATTCTCATCACGATCTTCGTGGCGCTATGTGTAACGCTATGGAAAGTATGGGTCTTGTAATTGAAGTTCACCACCACGAAGTGGCAACTGCTGGACAAAACGAAATCGGTGTTAAATTCAACACTCTAGTTAAAAAAGCAGACGAAGTTCAAATCCTTAAGTACTGCGTACACAACGTAGCTCACGCTTACGGTAAAACAGCGACTTTCATGCCTAAACCAATCGTTGGTGACAACGGTTCTGGTATGCACGTTCACCAGTCTTTCTGGAAAAACGGCGAAAACCAATTCGCTGGCGACCAATACGCTGGCCTATCTGAAATGGCGCTTTACTACATCGGTGGTATCATCAAGCACGCTAAAGCATTGAACGCGTTCACTAACGCTTCAACTAACTCTTACAAGCGTCTTGTACCTCACTTCGAAGCTCCAGTAATGCTTGCATACTCTGCTCGTAACCGTTCTGCTTCTATCCGTATCCCATACGTTGCTAGCCCTAAAGGCAAACGTATTGAAGCTCGTTTCCCTGATCCAACCGCTAACCCATACCTAGCTTTCGCTGCTATGTTGATGGCTGGTATCGACGGTATCAAAAACAAGATTCACCCTGGCGATGCAGCTGATAAAGATTTGTACGACCTTCCAGCTGAAGAAGCTCATGCAATTCCACAAGTTGCTGCTAGCCTAGAAGAAGCGCTTAAGTGCCTAGACGAAGATCGCGCATTCTTGACTCAAGGTGGCGTTTTCTCTGATGACATGATCAACGCTTACATCGAACTTAAGACTGCTGAAGCTCGTCGTGTATCTATGACGACTCACCCACTTGAGTTCGAACTTTACTACAGCGCTTAATATTTAAACTGCTAAGTAAACACGAAAGCCTCGACCTAGTTCGGGGCTTTTTTTTCACTAACGTTTTAACCATGTTTTATTGCTCGGCATTTATAGAGTTTTTTGCACGGCTTTTTAATGCACAACATTAAACACCACTATCAACATGCACTATAATTGTGCATTAAACTTTTTTAGTTAATACAAAGACCTTAATAAATAAGCCATTTCGGACTGCCCAATGTTGGTTCGCTTTTTGCAACTATTATTAAAGGAAACCATAAAAGCAGGAGTCAATAGAGAGGCACTGTCTGTGTATAGCTTATTAATCGACCATTTATCCACTGCGGTTGTTCAATTGAACGACAACCTTGAGATCGAATACCTAAACCCTGCTGCCGAAATGTTGTTGGCGGTGAGCAGACGCCGAATTTATGGCAACGACATCGGTGCTGCATTTCGTGAAAACGAAGAGAGCATTCAAGCTTTGTACGCAGCCATAGAATCTGGTCATCCGTTTACCAAGCGCGAAGCAGAAATAGAATGCAGTAACAGCAAAAAGCTTTTTTGTGACTATACCGTAACCCCTGTGATGGGCACATCAAATGATACAGAAAGCCTCATCATAGAACTTTATCCGCGCGATAGAATGAAGCGAATCTCGCAAGAAGACGAAATTATTGCAAACCACGAGAGCAGCAAAGAATTGGTTCGCGGCTTAGCCCATGAAATTAAAAACCCTTTAGGTGGCATTCGTGGGGCTGCACAATTAATCAGTCGTGCGTTTACTGATGAAGCATTGAATGACTATACACAGGTCATCATTGAAGAATCAGATCGCTTACGGGATCTTGTCGACCGCTTATTAGGCCCAAGACAACTACCCAAAAACAAACCGCTCAATATTCATAAAGTCATTGAACGGGTAAGACAGCTAATTTCTGTCGAAACAGATAACCAAATTGAATTGATTCGAGATTATGACCCCAGCATCCCCGAATTAATCGGCGATGAGTCTCAATTGATTCAAGCGTTACTTAATGTCACACGAAATGCTATGCAAGCCTTAATGGACGATGTAGACAATCACCATAAAACTATTCATATGGTGACTCGTGCATTAAGACAATTCACCATTGGCTCCAAACGCCACCGTTTGGTATGCAAGATCAGCATTATTGACAATGGACCCGGCATACCGGAAGGCATTCTTAAAACTCTATTCTACCCCATGGTAAGTGGTCGGGCTGATGGCACAGGCCTAGGGCTATCCATCGCACAGTCCGTAATCCATCAACACCACGGCATTATTGAATGCAACAGTTATCCGAAAAAAACCGAATTTAATATATTAATTCCCATTGAGACGACAGTCCAAGACCAGGAGAAACACTCATGACACCAGAAGAAACCGTATGGATTGTTGACGACGATCGCTCTATTCGCTGGGTACTAGAGAAGACTTTAGAGCAAGAGGGAATCCAATGTCGCTTGTTTGACTCTGCTGAAAATCTAGTCAACATTATTGATAAAGAGCAACCAAGTGCCATTATTAGTGATATCCGTATGCCAGGCATGGACGGCTTAAAACTGCTCGAAAAACTGCAGAAAGACCACCCTTATTTACCTGTTATTATTATGACAGCACACTCTGACCTTGAAAGCGCTGTCGCTTCTTATCAAGGTGGTGCTTTTGAATATTTGCCTAAGCCATTTGATGTCGAAGAAGCTGTTAGTCTAGTAAAACGCGCTATGCTGCATCACCGCAACGCAAGACCAAGCACAGACAATATGGACGTAGCGGAAGAGCCACAAGTTGATAAAGAAATCATTGGCGAAGCCCCTGCGATGCAGGAAGTTTTCCGTGCGATCGGTCGCCTTGCAAACTCGAACATTACCGTATTAATAAACGGTGAGTCAGGTACAGGCAAAGAGTTGGTTGCTCAAGCATTGCATACTCATAGCCCAAGAGCCGCCAACCCATTTATCGCTTTAAACATGGCAGCCATTCCACACGACTTAATCGAGTCGGAATTATTTGGCCATGAGAAAGGCGCATTCACAGGTGCAAACACTCAACGCCGCGGCCGCTTCGAACAAGCCAACGGTGGTACACTTTTCTTAGACGAAATTGGTGATATGCCTGCTGAAACACAAACTCGTTTGTTGCGCGTTTTAGCTGATGGTGAATTTTATCGCGTTGGCGGCCATACTCCTGTCAAAGTTGACGTTCGTATCATTGCCGCTACACATCAAAATCTAGAAAACTTGGTTAAAAAAGGTTCGTTCCGTGAAGACTTATTTCATCGCCTAAACGTCATCCGTATCCATTTACCTAAGTTAGCAGAGCGTCGCGAAGACATCCCAAAACTTGCTCGTCACTTTTTAAGCCGTGCTGCAGATGAGCTTTCTGTTGAACCCAAAATACTGACCAAAGAAACTGAAAATTATCTAACACAATTAGAGTGGCCAGGTAACGTTCGTCAATTAGAAAATACCTGCCGTTGGTTGATTGTCATGGCATCAGGCCGCGAGGTTTTGGTAGAAGATTTACCGCCAGAATTATTAGCGGCCGTTCCTCATGAACAACCTTTTGCCTCTTGGGAAGAAGCGCTTAAAAACTGGGTGGACAGCACTTTAGCCACAGGTCAGAAAGGTATTCTTGATCAAGCCGTTCCAAAGTTTGAACGCATTATGATAGAAACAGCGCTTGCGCATACTGGCGGACGCCGTCGTGATGCTTCATTGCTGCTAGGCTGGGGACGCAACACTTTAACTCGTAAAATTAAAGAGTTGAATATTGATCACGCTGAGCAAGATGAAGATTAAAACTAACCAAGTGTAAGAAAATGAATGCAGGCAAAACTATATGCAATTTGCCTGCATTATCTCAGCTTTCTACCATTTTTGACTTGCTTTTACGGACACAATCCCCTACTAATTAAAGACAACTAATTGGTCATTAATAAACGGGAAACTAGTTATGTATCCAACACTCCAGTCCATGGGTATCACCAGCATACAGGACATTGAAAAGTTTACTTTGCGTTACGAAGGCGGGCATGACGTACTAAAAATTTATTATCGTCGCGAAAAAGGCTCATTGCTTCCAAAAAGCAAAAAATTCAAATTTGGTCGCTCAACCAAAACCGTTTTAGCTGATGGCGGCCAACAAACTTACCGCCAAGTTCAAGAGCCCTCTTTGATCGTTTTACGAGCAATGGAAGAGCTAGAACAAATCGTCGGTAGACAGCACGAAACCAAAGCAACGAAAGAAGACTTGATCAAAGAGCTAGAACACCTAGAAAAAGTAGTGAACAGCAAGATCAATGAGATCAAAGAAAAAATTGATTCTATGCAATAACAGAGTAATGACAGTCTATTTATAGACTCACTAGCAGGAACGCCTTTCTAGCGATCAAGACTAAACATTTAGATCATTAATCGAAAGGCATACCTGCTGGCTCCCTCACAAAAATATCGCTACAATCCTCCTTACTCACCTTCCATATACTTTTTATAAGCTTATTAATATGCATCTTGTAACATCCGTTGAAGAGCTGGCCGACATCATACGTCAAGGCGGCGTTATTGCTTATCCAACTGAAGCAGTTTGGGGATTAGGTTGCGATCCATTTAATGAATCTGCGGTAAGACGTATTTTAACGCTCAAGTCCCGCCCAGAATCCAAAGGCCTCATTCTTGTCGCTGGTGCTCAAGAGGAATTATCGCCTTGGCTGAATCTATTAGATGATAAAGCAGCACAGCGCCTGATAAGCCTAAACGAGACACCAACCTCTTGGGTGGTTCCTGATACGACTATCACTCCAAGCTGGGTTAGAGGCGAACACCAAAGCGTAGCAATACGTCTGTCTCAACATCAACCCGTGCAACGACTATGTGCAGCCTTTCAAGGTGTCATTGTTTCTACCTCAGCCAATCCAGCTGGTTTAGAGCCTGCCATGAGCGCAAAAGAAGTTCATCAGTATTTTGGCAGTAACATTGATGCCATTTTTGATGCCCCTCTTGGCGATGCTTCCCAGCCTTCCCAAGTGCGCGACATTTTGACCGATAATTTGTTTAGAGCCTAAAAGCAGTTACTTGATAAAACATCAATAAAAACCGCTTTACCACACACTTTCTGTGCAAAAGCATCTTTTTTATCCACAGAAATAAAAAAAACGGTGTCTCATTTAATGTATAAATAAGACACCGTTTTTATTTTGGCTTAACCTTTATAGCAAGCTTTTAAACGCTACAATTAATGGCCACCTAAATACGCTTCGCGCACTTCTGGGTTAACCAATAACTCTTCACCAGTGCCTGTCATGCGAATCTCTCCATTCACCATAACATAGCCACGATTAGCCAGCTTAAGAGCATGATTAGCATTCTGCTCAACCAAGAAAATCGTCATCCCTGTACTTGCCACATCTTTCAGAATCTGAAAAATTTGCTTAACAATGATGGGGGCTAGCCCCAAACTAGGCTCATCCAATAAAAGCAATTTTGGACGACTCATCAAAGCACGCGCAATAGCAAGCATTTGCTGCTCGCCACCAGACATAGTTGAAGCGCGTTGATTACGTCGTTCTAACAGTCGAGGGAATAACTCGAACATATGCTGCATATCTTCTTCAGCATGATCCATACCGATTGGAATCGTCCCCATCAGCAAGTTCTCTTCTACTGACATGCTTGGGAAGATACGGCGACCTTCTGGCGATTGAGCCAAGCCATGAGACGCCACATAGTGAGCCGATTTTTGCGAAATATCTTCGCCTCGATAAATGATTTCACCAGAAGAGATACGCGGCTGCCCAAAAATAGACATCAACAAGGTAGATTTACCTGCGCCATTGGCACCGATTAAGGTAACAATTTCACCTTCATCAACGGTTAGAGAAACTTTTTTGAGCGCCTGAATAGGTCCGTAATGCACGTCAACGTTTTTAAATTCCATCAATGTAGTCATAGCGTTACCTCCTCACCTTCTTCTGCACCAAGGTAAGCCGCAATAACCTTAGGATTACTCTTGATGTCATCTGGACCACCTTTTGCTATAACTTCACCGTGATCCAACACAACGATGTAGTCGGAGATATCCATAACCATCCCCATATCATGCTCGATCAATAACACTGTCGTATTATGCTCATCACGCAATACACGAATCATCTTGGTCAAAGCTTCTGTTTCAGAGGGGTTTAAACCTGCTGCAGGCTCATCTAAGCAAACGATCTCAGGATTAGTACACATAGCGCGAGCAATTTCTAAGCGACGCTGCTGACCATAAGAAAGCTCCCCAGCTAAGCGGTTAGCGGAATCCACTAGATCCACAACACCCAACCAATAAAAAACGCGTTCTAAGGCTTCTTCTTCAGCTTTTCTATAAGCCTTCGTGTTCAAAATGCCAGCAATCAAGCTACGGTTAACGCGCATATGCTGAGCAACCAATAAGTTCTCAACCACAGACATTTCTTTGAATAAACGAATGTTCTGAAATGTTCGAGATAAACCAGCACGATTTACAAGATGTGACCCACCAAACATTTTGTACTTAAGACGAGCAAAAAATGCGAATGGAGAGAAAAAATCAGTCACTTGGAATGGTTCGCCAAGCACTTTAATAATACTGGTCTCTTTGCCGCCAGCCGATAAGAGAATCTTGCCACCAGTCGCTTTATAAAATCCTGTCAGACAGTTAAACACTGTGGTTTTACCAGCACCATTTGGCCCAATCAAAGCCGAAACAGAACCGCGTTTAATATCAAAAGTCACATCATTCAGCGCTTTAATACCACCAAAGTGCATCACCAAGTTTTCAACAGCTAAAATATTTTCTTGGTTCATTTAACCACCCCTTTTCTCGCAGCAAAACCAGTTCGAGTAACACGAACAATACCTCGAGGCTTCCAAATCATCATCACCACCATCAGAATACCAAACATCAATACACGGTATTCTGCGAATTCCCTTAACACTTCAGGCAACACGGTCAAACAGAAGGCAGCGATAACAACACCTAGTGTCGATCCCATGCCACCCAATACCACAATCGCCAAAATCAGCGCTGACTCAAAGAAGGTAAAGGAAGAAGGGTTAACAAAGCCTTGATAAGAAGCAAAGAACACACCAGCCAAACCACCAGTTGATGCACCAAGCATGAAAGCAGACAGTTTGACTAATACATGATTCAGACCTAGTGAACGACATGCTATTTCGTCTTCACGAAGCGCTTCCCAAGCGCGACCAATCGGCATTTTTACTAAACGATGTTTGATAAAAAGTACCGCCCATACCACTACGAAAAGGATCAAATACACAAACATGTATTTATACGCTGAGTCGTAAGGAAGATTGAAAAACTCATGGAAGGTTTGACCATCACTGGATCGACGTTTGAACTCCAAGCCAAATAAAGTCGGTAGAGGAGCTGAAACTCCATTAGGACCGTGAGTGAATGATGCCCAGTTAGTTAGGATTAAGCGAATTATTTCACCAAAACCCAAGGTGACAATCGCCAAATAGTCGCCGTGCATTCGCAACACAGGGAAGCCCAATATCGCCCCAGCGACCGCAGCCATAATCGCGGCAATAGGCAACATAGACCAAAAACCTAAACCTAAGTTTTCATACCCCAGAGCCAAACCATAAGCGCCGATCGCATAAAAACCAACAAACCCTAGATCTAATAGGCCAGCTAGACCCACAACAATGTTGAGCCCCAAACCTAGCAACACATAAATTAGACCCAAGATAACGACTGTCAGTATGTACTTAGAGGCAATAAAGGGTAGCACCAAACCAATGACAATCACCAAAGGAATTATCCACACCATTTTAGACTTATGTCCTGGTGGAAGTACTTCTACCCCTTCGTTGTTATTGGCGTAACGAAAAGCCAGCGCCTTGCCTTTTTCTGTCTGAAAGAAACTCGACATAATAAAACGGCCAACCACCACTATGCCGACCATCCAGGCAACACGACCAAATTCGGCATTGAAACCATAACCATCTAGCACAACACCAACGATTGGGCCAAACAAGATCAGCGCCATAAAACCAGCAATCAGAGCATCGATACTACTTTTCTTAAAATTTATTCCTACAGCTTGGCTCATTTATACTTTCTCCACTTCAGGTTTGCCGAGAAGGCCACTTGGGCGAACAATCAAAATGAGAACTAATAAAGAGAATGAAAATACATCTTTATAATCAGAACTAATCAACCCAGCAAACAAAGCCTCGGACAATCCAAGAATCAGCCCACCTAACATGGCTCCAGGTAAAGACCCGATACCACCCAACACGGCTGCAGTAAAGGCTTTAATACCAATAATAAAACCAACATAAAAATCAAATGCGCCGTAATCTAGAGTAACCAGTACACCAGCCAATGCCGCCATAACAGCACCAATAACGAAAACGGTTGAGATAACCTTGTCAGTATCTATACCCAAAATAGAGGCCATTTTTCGGTCTTGCTGAGTCGCTCGACACATACGACCCAGTTTTGTTTTTTGAATAACATAGGTAAGTACACCCATGCCTAAAATGGAAATAAACAAAATTAACAATTTCATATAAGTGATCTGCACAAATCCATCACCTACGTGAAAACGCAATGCACCAGTTAATAGAGTTGGTACGCCTTGTTGGTTAGCGCCCTGACTAAGCTGTACATAGTTTTGCAAAATCAGCGACATACCAATTGCAGAAATCAATACAGACAAGCGACTAGAGCTTCGCAATGGGCGGTATGCGATACGTTCAATAACCCACCCATATGCACCAGTGACGGCAACAGTAAGAAATAGTGTGCCGACAAGAATAATAGGAAAAGATTCGATACCGAAAAAAGTTAAAAGAGCTAGAGCAATAGCGGTGATATAAGCTGACACCATGTAAACATCACCATGAGCGAAGTTAATCATGCCAATAATGCCATACACCATGGTGTAACCGATCGCAATGAGTCCATAAACAGAACCAAGGGTAAGACCGTTTACCAGCTGCTGGAGAACGATATCCATCGTAAGACCTCGTGGGAATTTTTTAGTAGAGAGAACATATTTACCAGCGCAATCCTTGGCTGGTAAATATGTGTTGGTTATTACAGAAATGTCAGAAGTAAAAGAAAATTATTCTACTACGTGATATTTACCTTGAGCATCCCACTCGTACATAACGTAATCAGAAACGGTCAAGTCACCCTTATCATCGAAATCTTTCTTACCCATTACCGTATCAACAGAATGAGTCTTCAACCACTTAGCACCTTTTATAGGATCTAAATTATTATTAGCTAAAGCAGCAACAGCAACTTGCATCGCAGTATAAGAGTACAGAGTGTAACCTTCAGGCTCATAGCCGCTATCACGGAATTCTTGAATAACTTTTTTACCTGATGGGTAAGACGTTGGTGGCGCACCAAATGTCATCAATACACCATCTACATATTTAGGAGAGCCGGCAACAGAAACAAACTCATCAGATACGATACCGTCACCTGAGATGAAGATTGCTTTAGAACCCTGCTCACGCAACTGACGAACAAGTGGACCAGCTTCAGAATGAAGACCACCGAAATACACAACATCCGCATCTACAGAACGAATTTTTGTAATCAAGGCGTTAAAATCTTTCTCGCCACGAGTCAAACCTTCGTACATTACTTCTTTAACTCCATAAGAGTTAAGAGTTGACTTCATAGCATCAGCAAGACCTTTACCATAAGTGTCTTTATCATGAATAACAGCGATACGTTTCGCCTTTAATTTATCCACAATATAGCTTGCTGCCACATCACCTTGCTGATCATCACGACCACATACGCGGAAAACGTTTGGAAGACCTTGATCAGTAAGAGTTGGATTAGTTGATGCCGGTGTTACCATGATAACGCCCGCTTCTTCGTAGATTTTTGAAGCAGGAATAGAAGAAGATGAACAGAAGTGACCAACAACAGCAAGAGCGCCATCAGAGTCTACCAAACGGTTGGCAACAGATACGGCTTGTTTTGGCTCACAGGCATCATCTGCTTTTACCAGTTTAATCATTTCGCCATTAACACCGCCTGCAGCATTGATGTCCGCAGCCGCTTTTTCAGCCCCTTTCCATAATTGCTCACCGAACGCCGCATAAGCTCCGGTGTGGGGACCTGCAACACCGATGACCACATCTGCTTGAGCAAGTGTCGCAGCACTAGCAATAGCAAGAGAAATTAATGTTTTTCTAACAACCGCATTTGACATAAGAAAAGCCTCTACTCGTTTTGTGTTTTATCGTTATTATTCAAAAGCAAGAAGCGTTCCAATAATTAAAACCCAAAGAAAAGGCATTAATAATGGAACTTTCACAGCAATTATTCAAAAAATGTGCACACTTATAATGCTACACATTAATATCAGACTAAACTTTGGTCAATAGTAGTGCGTATAAATAATGTAATTAACCTAGATAAAAACCTGCACTTCCAAAAAATAGCAAAATTAATCACTATAAATTTTTATTTATGTAGTTTTTTGTACTGACACAGTAAATTCTCTGCACTAAGCAGGAGCAAAATACTAAAAGATGAGTCTCAGTGGGCATAATGGTCATGCTAAAGCCATTATGAAGAGTGATAAGCAATTTATAATTTAGTACAAAAAACCAGAAAATGAATTGTTAAAAAGTCGGTTTTTTTATCAAAAAACTCTGGTTTTATTAAAAAACCAGAGTTTTCAACTTTATTGCTCGCTAGGAGCAAGTACTGAAGGGGAGGCAGTTAACAGATCAGAAAGACGGACTAAGCGAACGCCATCCTGTTCCAAATGATTAAGACGCTTTTTAAGATAAGCCATAGTTTCTGGATAAGGATGCCCAATAGCCAAAGCACTTCCATGCAATCTTGCCAGCTTTAACAAACGCGAGAACTGTTTATCTATCGCTTGTTCGGTACGAATGTTATCCAAAAATACATCTCGGCTAACTGTTTCTAAACCGTATTCTTGCGCTGTCTTTTTAGCCACACTTTTGGGACTAGTAAGACTATCGATAAAAAAGAGTGAACGCCCTTTAAGTGTTTCCATTACCCATTTCATCGAGTCAGCTTTAGTCGTTAGCAAACTCCCCATATGATTGTTTACACCTTGTATGCCTGGCAAACCATCTAAGTCTTTGCTCAATGTCGCTTTTAATTCATGCTCGGTCATTTTGGCGTACAAGCCACCTGGACCAAGCTTCAATTCCCGTTGATTTTCCATCGGGGCATGTAATAGGGTAATACGTTTTTGTTTCTGCGCGGTTAGTGCCGTCTCCATAGCAAAAGGTGTACTAGGCAAAATCGCTAGCGCAACTTCAACAGGCAACATTAAAGACGAATCCATACCATGACGGTTATATCCCAAATCATCAATCAATATGGCAATTCGTGGCATTTTTGGATGAACATCAACCGCTAATATTTTAGCTGGTACTACCTCTTTTTTAGACGATTTAGACAATGCATCTGGCTTAGGAAATCCCCCTGCAGGCTTAGATTCGATTGGAGCATCTAAAAAAGGCACAATCGCAGGAGACCATGGTTCAGCTTTTTCCAACAGGGGTTGGGGTTGGGATTGTGAGGAACTGGCAGATACAGCGCTATCAGAAGCTACTGCATCATCAGACAAAACAGGAAAATAGGACCCTATTGAATAGCTGGATGCATTTGTAGCTTCTTTTTTTTGCGGAGCTAAAAGAGGCCCCAAATGCACTGGGAGGACTACGGGCTCTTCAAAAAAAGTCTCGTTATCTTTCTCTGTAACTTGATCATCCTCAAGAGCAGCTATCTCAACATTACTTGTGACAACATCTTCTGAACGATCAAGAGTACGACTTAATTCATCTGCGCACCCTAGAAGGGCGTGCAGACAAAATACAAACACTACGAATTTCTTAAAATCAAACAAGCGAGCTTTTACCAAAATATATGTTCATCAAAAATTTTTACTATTTCTGTGCTAGCTTAGGCAGCGTTTTCAGAATAGTAACCGCTTGAAATAGCTGAAAATCCGTTTTTGCTAACTCGCCAATATCAGATTTTACATCTGCGCTGGTACGCTCCTCACCACCCGTTCCATTACCTAAGTGCCCTTTTAACTCTGCCTCTTTGACAAAAAATTGTCCCTTTTCAAAAGTCAGAGTCGCCTGAGGTACCACCAGATCAGGTGTAATACCTTGAGCTTGGATAGAGCGACCATTAGGTGTGTAATATAAGGCAGTTGTTAACTTGACGGCATCGCCATTAGACAGAGGAACGACCGTTTGAACAGAACCTTTACCAAAGGTTTCTGCACCTAAAATCACTGCGCGTTGATGATCTTGCAAAGCGCCAGCAACAATCTCTGAGGCTGATGCCGAACCTTCATTAACCAACACTACAACAGGCACATTACCAAATTTGGTATTTTTCTCTGTCGCGGTAAACTGGGTTTTAGACAATTCATGGCGACCATTTGTATAAACAATCATGCCTTTATCTATAAAAGCATCCACCACCCCAACAGCACTTTGTAAAACGCCACCGGGATTATTTCGAAGGTCTAAAACGACCCCTTGAATTTTACCTTCTTTATTTAGCTTATCAATGGCTTGATAAAATTCTGACGCACTATCACCTTGGAATTGACTAATCCGAAAATACGCAATCCCATCACCTAACCATTTATCAGTAACACTTGCGTCTTCTACTAAACGGCGCGTTAACTCATAATGCTTTAGCTCACCACCCCGCTCTATATCGAGTGTCACAGTAGAGCCAATTTCACCACGCATCAGTGTCACAATATCTTTCATACCTAAATCTGTAATCAAGGTATTATCAATTTTAACAATCACATCACCAGGTAAAATCCCTGCTTCAGCCGCAGCAGAACCATCAACAGGTGTTACGATCGTAAGACGTTTATCTTTCATCTCAACTTCAACGCCAATACCGGCATAATTTCCAGAAGTAAGCTCGTTAAAATCGACTAATTCTTCTTTAGTAAAATATTCAGAATGCGGATCAAGACCCGATACCATGCCTTTCAATGCTTTGTGAAGAATGTCTTGATCAGACATCACCTCAACATAACCCTCCCGAATGGTCTCAAAGGTTTCAACAAATGACTGAATTTCAGCAGTAGGTAACTTAGGCTGTTCTTTAGTATCGGCAGGAAGCTGTGCAGAAAAAGCAGGCTGAACCAATAACACCATAAATAAAAAGGGGATTCGTTGACGCAAAATATTGATCATGTTTCTTCCTATGACTTTTTTACTGGCTGCAGACTAAGTTTGTAATATAAATTACCCAGCGTTCACCCAAGAAAGTGGTTTTAATGGCGTACCATTATGCCTAATTGCAAAAAACAGCGCTGGATCAGGACGACCACCTGTGCTGCCAACCATGGCAACTGTATCGTTTGCCCCCACCCATTCACCAACTTCTTTAAGTAAACTTTGGTTATAACCGTATAATGACATGTAACCATCACCATGGTCTAAAATAAGTAAAAAACCGAAACCACGCATCCAGTCAGAAAACACCACTCGACCAGAGAATATAGCATGCACAGGTTCGCCTTCTTTGGCACGTAATGTAACACCACCTAAATTGATGCTGCCATTAGACGATAATTCGGAGAGCGTTTTTAACGGACGAACCAACTTACCGCGCTGCGATGAAAAAGGTACATCTTGATCTGGAATCTGTATGTCAGCAAGCGCCTCTTCAAGACGTTTTAACATATCCTGTAGATTTTTTTGATCCTGAGCTAATTGTTTAGAGCGTTTATCACCCTTGGCCAAATCACTGTCTAATTTAGCTAATAAATTACGTCGATCGGCTTGTTGTCCAGTCAAACGACTGCGTTCTGCTTTTAATTCGATTTCTTCTTTGGCTTGCTGCGCTCGGTGACTGCGAATGCTCTTTTCGACCAAGTTCAAATCACTTACTTCCGTCACAAAACCATTAATAAGCGACTGCCTAGCATTGGAAAAATAACGATTATACTGTACCAAACGTTGGGCTTCTTCGGAGCTGTCACCATTTAATAATAACTTGATGCTTTCTTCATTGCCGGAACGATAAACCGCCCTTAATTGGGCGGCTATTTGTTCATTTTGTTGTTGAATACTTAATTGAAGTGTCCGCTGCTGTACTCTCAATTCTCCCAGCTGCTTTTCACCTTTTTTTAAGCTTTCCTGAATATTCTGAATTTTTTTAAGCAACTCTTGAATGTCTTTCTCTTTGACTTCAAGCTGCTTTTCCACATCAGATCGCTCAGACTTAATATCTTTCAACCAGCTATTAAGCTTTTGCAGGTCTTTCTGTAAAGCCTGAATCTGCTGTTTAGCCTCCTCCGGAGTTTGCGGTTCACCTGCCGCCCAGCCAAAGCTGGACAGCAAAAACAAACTAAAGAAAAGACAGCGGGATAATAAGATCATTCTTGCCTCATGCTCGCGTAAGCAAGCTCACACCTGTCATCTCAGCAGGTTTATCCATTCCCATCATGTCTAGCAAGGTAGGAGCAAGGTCGCACAATGCACCTTCTTTAATGCCTAAACCTTGAGTCGGAGAGAACAAAACCAAAGGCACAGGCCCAATAGTATGAGACGTTAAAGGCTGAGCACCATCATCGCTTAACATTTGTTCGACGTTACCATGATCGGCAGTAATCAAGCATTGGCCACCATTCACTTTAAGCGCTTCAATGATTCGACCTAGACAAGCATCAACCGCTTCAACTGCTTTAACCGCTGCTTCAAAAATACCACTGTGACCGACCATGTCGCCGTTGGCAAAATTACAGATAATCGTGTCGTATTTACCTGCTTCGATCACTTCCACTAGCTTGTCAGTCACTTCTGGCGCGCTCATTTCTGGTTTCAAGTCGTAAGTTGCCACATTTGGTGATGGAATTAGCTCACGCTCCTCCCCATCAAACAAAGCCTCTTCGCCACCATTAAAGAAAAAGGTAACATGTGCATATTTTTCTGTTTCAGCAATACGTAGTTGTTTCTTACCATGTTTAGCTAACACTTCACCCAAGGTATTGGTTAGGGCAACAGGTGGGAATGCCACATCAGCTTTAATATCAGAAGCAAACTCAGTGAAAGTAACAAAAGACGCCAGTTTTGGATAAACAGAGCGTGTAAAACCATCAAAGTCAGCATCGGTGAAAGCACGAGTTAATTGACGCGCACGATCTGGACGGAAGTTGGCAAAAATAATCGCATCGCCATCTTGAACAGGTGCAGATTCACCAACAATAGTAGCTTTTACAAATTCGTCATTTTCGTCACGATCATAGGCCGCTTGGATAGCCGCTTCGGCGGTATCTGATTGGAACTCACCTTTACCAAGAACAATAGCATCGTAAGCGGTTTGCACACGATCCCAACGATTATCACGGTCCATCGCATAATAACGACCAGTCAAGGTAGCTATTTTACCAACACCAAGTTCAGCAAGCTTAGCTTCCAATTCAGCTGTTGGTGTTTTGGCAGAACGAGGTGGTGTATCACGCCCATCGGTAAATCCATGCACATAAACGGCTTTTGCACCACGTTTAGCAGCTAATTCGCACATCGCCATTATTTGCTCATGATGACTATGAACGCCACCATCAGACAATAAACCTAAAATATGCACCGCTTTACCCGCGCTAACAGCTTTATCAACCGCACGAACAAGGGCTTCGTTTTCAAAGAACGAACCATCTTCAATCGCTTTGCCGATACGAGTGAAATTTTGATAAACCACACGACCTGCACCTAAATTCATATGACCTACTTCAGAATTACCCATTTGACCTTCGGGTAAGCCCACCGCAAGCCCAGACGTTTTAATTAAAGTATGAGGTTGATTATTCCAAAGCGCGTCCCAGTTGGGCGTATTTGCTGCAGTAATGGCATTAGATTTAGACGTTTCGCTGTATCCCCACCCATCAAGGATAAAGAGGGCTGTGGTTTTTTTGTTCATGTTAATCTATCCCGTAAATTGATCATGATAATGCCTCGATACTATCACAAGCTTGTAATTTAATTACAGAGTAGCTTGTCTATTCAGGCTATTAATTTCACTAATAGATAGCTTTTTACGACTATTTTACTTGTTGGTACCGCCCTAAAAAGGATCTAACAAGAAGCTAATGACTCATTACGTTTTGCCAACAACCAATCTCTAAAAATCACCACCTGTTCAAGATCGGCCTTGTCGATAGGATAAGACAAAAGATATTCATGAGGCGTTGAGACTGCTTTACCAAATGGTGCCACCAGCTCGCCATTTCGAAGACTTCGCTCTGCCAGTATGGTTGGCATGATAGCAATGCCCATGCTGTTTTTCGCAGCTTCTAGCAACATATGAAAGTGCGCAAAAGAAGCCCCCGCAAAAGAACCACTTTCCAACCCCTGCGCCACCATCCAATCTGGCCATGCATTAATTCGGGATGACAAATGCAAAAATGGAAATGCTGTCACATCTTTGACCGTCCACGCATCCACTGCTTTGTCACCCACCCGAGACAATAGCTCTGGTGAGCACACAGCCACAACACTTTCCTTCATCAACTGATAGGAAACCGCCCTAGGCCAATGGTCGCCACCATAATGCAAGATAATATCAATACTTTCAGGATCTATCTTCGCGGCATCATCTAGAGAACGAACTTTGATTTGAAACTGTGGATGTTCTGCTTGAAATTGAGCAAGAAGCGGCATCAGCCAATAAGAAGCTAAAGTAGGTAAAGCCGAAATAGTCAGCGTAGTTTTTTCATCTTCCCTATGTAGCATCCGCAAGCACGCGTTTTCCATGCCATCTAAAAGCGGTACAACCTCTTTGTAATAAGCTGCTCCCGTTCCAGTTAACACTAAGCGCTTATTTAGCCGGATAAATAAATCTCGCGACAAGAATTCTTCTAGATTACGAATCTGCCGACTAACGGCACTTTGGGTAAGATGTAGCTCTTCCGCCGCCTTGGTAAAACTTAGATGCCTTACCGAGGCCTCGAAACATTTTAACGCGGTTGACGATGGGATATAACGGCGCATGTAGACGTTACTCATTAGCAAAAAACTGGAAGGCGATAACTGTATCCTATATCACTCTCATTCCCAACCAGTAAAATAAAAAACGCACCATAACGATGCGTTTTGACGTAATCATTAATCGCCGTAAACTTACTCGCCTGTCAAACTAACGAGACCAGAGCTCGATGTCGCGAGCGAAGCCTAGACCATTTTTAACCAAGCATTGCCGAGGCACTGTCACCATTCTAATCCAAAGCATGTGACTGCTGACCAAGATGATAGGTATGAGCACCCACTTCATAGAACAATCGCTTCAGTTCACGAAAGGAGATATCTCTTAAAACTGTGGTGGGAATAGATAAGCTTTCTCTTCGACCTGATAGCCATTCTGCTAGCTCCGCACCAACCACAGTTCCTGGCCCAATACCTCGGCCGCTGTAGCCTGCCACACTAAACAAGCCTTTTTGTAACTGTTGGCAATGGGGCAAATGATCTTCGCTGTAAGCAATTTTTCCGGTCCAGCAATAATCCCACTCAACCTTACTTAAAATCGGGAACAATTCAGTGACACGCTGGGTTGCCCAGTTCGACAACACACTGCCCTCGCCGCCCATACCGCCAAAAACTAAGCGGCCTTGTTTGTCCAAGCGGAAAGAACTCATCACAGTACAAGTATCCCAAACGCCTTCTTTATTTGGTAACACGCTAGCCAATTGCTCATCACTTAACGGCTTGGTCGCCAATTGAGAATAAAAGATTGGCACAAACTTACGTGCTTGTTCTTTCACGCCAAATTCACTGTACGCGTTGGTCGCCAAAATCACTTTTTCGGCATGCACTTGACCTTTTTCTGTGTGCAAAACCCAACCACCTTCGGCAGGTTCAATTTTGTTCACTGGCGATTGATCAAAAAGTTTAGCGCCTTCTTTTAGCGCTGCGTGAGCCAATCCACGCGCATAAGCCAAAGGCTGAATAGTGCCAGCTCTTGGATCAAACAGTGCAGAGTTAAATTTACTGGAACCAATTCGAGCTTGTGCTTCTGCCGCATCAAGCAACTGCACTGGCGCACCGCGCTTCTGCATTTGTTCACAACGGCGCTGTAATTGAGCCAAACCTGTCTTCCCCACCCCCGCATGCAAAGTCCCATTACGAACTGGCTCGCACTGAATGTCGTATTCTTTAATTAAGCCATAAACAAAATCTGGAGCGGCCGCCAAAGCCTTGTACATAATACTACCGGCTTCAGCGCCAATTGTTTTATCCAGTTGATCCGGTTCTAACCAAACACCTGCATTCGCCAAACCAACATTTCGACCAGATCCACCAAAGCCAACTTCTTGCGCTTCAACTACGGCAACAGAAATACCAAATTTAGCTAGATGCAACGCTGCCGAAAGGCCTGTAAAACCCGCGCCAACGATAACAACTTCAACATCAACACGCCCTTCTAAAGGCGCTAACACTGGCGCATCAGGAGAACTCGCACGCCATAAAGAATTGCAGATTTTATCAGACATAAGACGACCCTAATAAGACATTGGCCAAAACCTATAACCAGAACGAAACAGGCGAGAAAACCTCGCCTGTTACTTACCTCAAGAACACTTAACTAAAAGAACACTCTTATTCAAAGACAATCCCTTGAGCCAACGGCAAATCACCACCGTAGTTCACTGTATTTGTAGTACGGCGCATGTAGTTTCTCCACGCATCAGAACCAGACTCACGACCACCACCTGTTTCTTTTTCACCACCAAACGCGCCGCCAATCTCAGCACCAGACGTACCAATATTAACGTTAGCAATACCACAGTCAGAACCTGCCGGAGACATAAACATTTCCGCTTCACGCATGCTTTCAGTGAATACAGCAGAAGACAAACCTTGTGGCACTTCGTTTTGAATTTCAATCGCTTCTTCAAACGTTTTGTAAGTCAAAACATACATGATAGGCGCAAAAGTTTCTTCATGAACGATTGGCGCATCATGAGCAATACGAACAATCGCAGGACGCACATAGAAACCACCAGCAGGCACGCCTTCAGTAACGCGCTCGCCACCGCAGACAATTTCGCCGCCTTGTTTTTTCGCAGTTTCTAGAGCCGCTTGCATACGATTGAAGCTGCCTTCATCAATTAGTGGACCAACCAAGTTACCTTCAACGATTGGACTACCAACGCGAAGCGAGCCATAAGATTTCGCCAAACGTTCAACCAAACCATCAACAATAGATTCATGAGTAATCAAACGACGTAATGTTGTACAACGCTGACCCGCTGTGCCTGCCGCAGAGAAAACAATAGCACGTAGTGCAAGATCTAAATCCGCGGTATCAGAAACGATCATCGCGTTGTTACCGCCAAGCTCTAACAAAGAACGACCTAAACGACCCGCGACTGTTTTCGCCACAGCACGCCCCATTACAGTAGAACCTGTTGCAGAAACCAGCGGGAACGTCTCGCTCGCCGCAATCGCTTCACCAAGATCACGATCACCAATCATTACAGACACTGCCGCTTTAGGGATATCAGGCATATCGGTAATAACATTTTGTGCGATTTGGTACATAGCCAAGGCACACAATGGCGCTTTTTCAGAAGGTTTTAATAGAATTGGATCACCACAAACAAGACCCAGCATCGCATTCCAAGCCCAAACCGCCATAGGGAAGTTAAACGCTGTGATAACCGCAACAGGGCCAAGTGGATGCCATTGCTCCATCATGCGATGGCCAGGACGCTCAGATACGATAGACAAACCATGTAGCATACGAGATTGACCAACTGCGAAATCACATACGTCAATCCATTCTTGCACTTCACCTAAGGCTTCAGGAACAATTTTACCTGCTTCCAAAGAAATCACTTGTGCCAATTCGTTTTTGTATTTTCGAGCTTCTTCACCAATACGGCGAACCAATTCACCGCGACGTGGCGCAGGAATAGTACGTAGCACTTTAAATGCTTCTTTTAATTCAGCATTTACTTTATCTAGCTGTGCAGGTGTCGCGTTGTTAAAGGTAGACAACGTCGCACCATCGATTGGGCTATGAGCGGAAAAAGTACTCCCCTCACCCAAAGCAACCGTATTACCTGTTAATACGCTGTAAAAAGTATCGCCCTGTTTTAGGGTATTGACACCAAGTGTTTCTAAGCAAGTAAGTGACATATGAACCTCTAAGATTTATTTATGTATAAATTTAACTTCCACCACCATAACCAGCTCAGGCTAGAATGAGAAATACCGTTTTCCTGCTAGTGGTCTAGCTTTTACCTATAGCCAGATATCAACCCTATAGGTATATTAGAAAGGAACCCAAAGACAATCTTCACAAGAGCCGCCTTTTAAAAGAGCATACAGATGGATATTCGATCATTACGTTACTTTATTGCCGTTTACGAAGAACGCAGTCTAAGCGCCGCCGCTAAACGTTGCTTTGTGGCTCAACCATCCATATCTACAACGGTCGCACAATTAGAAGATGACCTAGGTACGAAGCTTTTTGTTCGCCATTCAAAAGGCGTGTCTCCAACCGATAGCGGCTCGCAACTTTATCCACATGCTTGCAAAATGGTCAGCGACCTCAGTGCCATGCGCAGCTTATTTACCGACACACCCGCACCGCTCGCTCTATCTATATCCTTGACCCCTTTTTTATCTGGTTCGCTAATCAGCCAAGTCATCAAAACCATGCTAGATGAAGTTCACGGGCTCACCTTAAAGCTAGTAGATGAATCAGAAAGTGCCGATCTGCGTTTTACCTGCCAACGTTATACATCGGAAGAGGATGTGTTTTATCCCCTTTGGGAAGACGACTATGTGATCGCTATGCCATTAGATCATTGGCTAGCAGATTTCCCTTCGCTATCAATTAAACAAATAGACAAGCAACCTTTCATTTCTCGTACGCCATGCGACATTTTGGAATCTTGGAACTACTTGATGCAAAAACAAGAACTCACCACAGATGTTCGCGCTCAAGTGAAAACGGAAGAGTACGCATTAGATTTGGTTGCTGCTGGGTTGGGGATTTCGCTCATTCCAGAACACTCTTCGCGAGGTCGCAGCGACCTGTGCTTACGCCCTTTAAACGATGTGAAATTAAAACGTGTGGTAGGTTTGGCTCACAAGAAAGAACGCAGTTTTCCCGCTCATCTGATCAACACGATTCTGACGGCTAAACAGCAACTATTCATTAACAAAAATACGACCGAAATACGGCTCGCATAACTTTTACGCATCACAACGTGCATTTTTACCTTTTGCTTTAATGCTGATCACTGCACTAAAGTACCTTACATCGACCTAACACTATTGCAGGAAACCTTATGACACCAAATGATTTTTTCGCGTCTTTGTGGGATCACTATACAGACATAACACCACAAGCTCAGCGCATCCAAGAACTGTTTAAAAGCCATGGTGAAAACGTTCTTAATGATCATGTAGCTTTCCGTACCTTTAACAATTCGCCCATTTCATTAGAAAAATTGGAACCGCAATTAGAAGCCATTGGCTACAAAGCCTACGGCGCGTTTCGCTTCGAGAGTAAACATCTGAAAGCTCGTTGTTACAAACACCAAACGGATGCAGATTCTCCAAAGGTGTTTTTATCTGAACTTTTAGTGGAAGAGCTGCCAGCAAACTGCCAAGACATTATTGGCAAGTTCATCGCACAAATTCCAGCTGATGCTGTGCAAACACCGGCTATTTTTTGGGCTGGGAAGTTATGGGAAACACCTACAGAAGCCGAATATCTTGCTTTAGTAGAACACAGTGAATACGCGGCTTGGTTATCGACTATGGGCTTGCAAGCCAACCACTTCACTGTCAGCATCAATCACTTGAGCAAATTCCCGACAATTGAAAAAGTAAACGAACTACTTCAAAACGAAGGTTATGCGTTAAACCAAGTTGGCGGTTTGATCAAAGGTTCACCAGAGTCTTTCTTGGAACAGTCTTCCACCATGGCGGACAAAGTCGACTACACCTTTGCTGATGGCAAACAAAAAACCATCCCTAGCTGCTTTTATGAGTTTGCTCGTCGCCACACCATGCCAGACGGTGTGTTATTCGATAGCTTCATCGAAGGTAACGCCGACAAGATCTTTGATTCCACCAGCGCTAAATAACCAATCGGTAAATTAGTAATATAACGAGCCCCAGTGGCTCGTTTTTTATTTTCCCATTCCATTTAATGATCAGCACATTATATTCTTGTCATGTTTTTATGATAGAAACCTTTGTGTGATGTGACGAGCAAAAGTAGTCGCCTGAGAGTCTGTACCGATCCATCAGGCCGTGTATAATGCTCGCAGTTTAAATATGGGCCTTACGATTATGATAAATCAACTTATTGAGTTTTCTATCAACCACTGGGAAATGGTCGCTGTCTTTTTAGCGATTCTTGCCACACTACTTTTCGTTGAAAGCAAAGGCGGCGCGCAAGGGCTTACCCCTTCTGCTGCGACTAACCTAATGAACAGCGAAGACGCAGTCGTTGTCGATATCCGTCCAGAGAAAGAATTCAGCACAGGCCACATCACAGGCGCGCTAAATATTCCTGCGACAAAGATGAAAGACAACATGAATCGCCTTGAGAAACATAAAGACGCCCCAATAATCATAGTTTGCAAATCTGGTGTAACGTCTGGCGCAAGCGCGAAAGACCTTAAAAAAGCTGGCTTTGGCAAAGTTTACAAACTTCAAGGTGGCATTGCAGAATGGCAATCATCTAATCTGCCACTGGTTAAAGGATAAGAGAAAAAAATTATGGCTACCGTCACTATCTATTCGAGCGATTACTGTCCATTTTGCGTAAGAGCAAAGCAACTGTTAACGGCAAAAGGTGTTGCCTTTAATGAAATCCGCGTGGACGGAGAGCGAGAGTTACGACAAGAAATGATGGAAAAAAGTGGCCGCCACACCGTTCCGCAAATTTGGATTGGTGAACAACACGTTGGTGGATGCGACGATCTTTATGCCCTTGAGCGCGAACAAAAATTGGATGCCTTACTTGCATAAAAGTAGGCACTCTAATAAAGCACACGGCATAAATGAGCAACGAATTCATCGCTTATATAGAAATTATTAAAAAAAGGAACCAAGATGTCCGATACAGCTGAAACACAAGAAGCACAAACACAAGAAGCGCAGACACCACAACTTTCTATGCAACGCGTGTTTTTAAAAGATATTTCTTTTGAATCTCCTCGTTCACCAATGATATTCCAAGAAGAATGGAAACCTGAAGTTGGCTTAGAACTAAACACTAAGAGCCGCCAAGTAGGTGAAAATGTCTACGAAGTTGTTTTGGAAATTACGGTAACGGTTAAAAACAATGGCAACACTGGCTATTTAGTCCAAGTTCAACAAGGCGGTTTGTTTGTTATTTCTGGTCTTGATGATCAGCAATTACACCACGCTTTGGGCGCTTTCTGCCCTGCGACCTTGTTCCCATACGCTCGTGAAAACATCGATGCGGTTGTAGTAAAAGGCAGCTTCCCGGCTATCATGCTTGCTCCAATCAATTTTGATGCGCTTTATATCGAAAGCCTACAAAAGCAACAAGCGGAAACAACTCAGTAAAAACATTGAGTGACAAAAACGACTAAAAGTTACGAAAAAGGAGGCTACGCGCTTCCTTTTTTTATTGCATAATAGAGATCGTTCGCCCTTGTATCACCAGTACTTTTAGTATCGCAAGAATATATGGAATCTGTGATGAAAAAGAAAAAGAAGCCTTGTCCGAATTGTCTCAAAGCTCGCTGGTTAATACTTTATCTCGGCTGCTTCATCCTACTCTCGATACTTGTTGCCAATCAGTTTTTAGCAAAAGGAATCTGATGTGAAGTGGGCTGTTATTTTGGTAAGTATCTGCTTTTTAGCGGGATGTGCGACTTACAAACAAGATATTGATGCTGGCTTAAGCTTGGCAAAAAAAGGCGAATGGAAAGAGGCTGAAGGCAAACTAGAAGGCGCTTTAGACAGCTCCCAAGACAAGCTGCTTTATTATATGGAAATCGGGGCTCTTGCCCAGAATCAAGGTGAGTTCGAACGCAGTAACGACTTACTGGAGCAAGCAGAAAGATTAAGCGATACCTTCTTGCCGGAGAATTTTTCTAATCGCTCTTGGGCATTACTAAGCAACCCAAGGCAAAGCGACTACCGCGGTAACGGCATAGAACGCGTTTACATCAGCTATCTCAAATCAATGAACTACATCGCCCTCGCAGAAAAAGAAAACAATACTATTAAAAAGCGCGAGCTTAACGATGCGGCTTTAGTTGAAATGCGGCGTATTGACATCAAACTCAATGAAATCCGAGCGCAAACGCCTAGTTACCAAGATCTTAATGCCAAAGAAAACCAAGCCTTTTATATGAAAGCACTAAGCTGGTTAGGCGATTTTTATAGCGGTGGGCGAGATACTGACAAGTTCCTCTATCGCGATGATGCATGGGCACGCTACATGGAAGGGCTGCAATACGAGATGAATGGCGAAATAGATGATGCTCGTATCAGCTATGAAAAAGCGGCCAACTTGTATGAAGACGGTTATGCCAAACAATATGATTTATCAAGTACGACGGCGGATCGTGCTTGGTTAGATGCTATTCGCATGATGCAAAAAGGCGGTTTTAGCCAGAGCGAGATAGAAGAAAAGATCAAAGCAAAACTGTCTCCAGCTATGCAAGAAACACTCAAGCAATATCACAAAGGCGATGCGGAGTTAGTCGTTTTAGAACATCAGGGCTTCATTCCTGACAAAAAAGAAATGACAGTATTGTTATACGCAGACCCTCGCGCTTATTCCTTGGTATTACAGCCTCTTCATGGCGGCGGCAACGCAGAAGAAAACGATGCATTTCGTTGGTTTACCATGACTTATGCTGATATCAACCCACTCAACCTAATTGCCAATTATAAAGCAGGTGGCGCATGGGGAACCTTCTCAGGCATTTTCACCAAACGAGTCATTCTTGGTAAAGCAGCTTGGAAACAACTTAGCGACGTCAAAATCGACAAATTGCTAACTGAACAAAGCATCCGCGTTACTGTACCTTATTATGGCCGCTTCACATTGGATCAACATCAGCCAACACTGCAAATGAATAGCTCAACAGCCACTATCAACAACAGCCTACGAATGACATCCCTTGCTGACATTGCCTTTCAGGAACAACTGGCGCAAGCGCAACGAGATATTTACGAAGGTTTAGTAAGAGAGTTATTACGTAGCTGGTTAGCGTATCAAGTATCATCAAATGTACAGGATCAAAATGCAGCTTTGATCTTAAACCTAATTGGACAAGTTGCAGTATTTGCCTCATCGGCTGCAGATACACGTAATTGGTTGACGCTACCAGCACAAGTCAGACTAACGCGTGAACCATTAGCACCAGGTGAATACACCCCTGACTACACGGTTAATAACAAAACTTTCTCTCTCGGCAAGGTCAACTTAGAAGCCAATAAAATTAAGCTTTGGAATCTACGCAACCCTTATTAAATTGATTACACTAATATAGCTTGGCGCCAAGCTAAAACGGACGTAAGGAAAATAGTATGCACATTAATAAACTAACACAGTCTAAATGGGCTTCCCTATCTTGGAAGAGCATGTTCACTCTATTTATGGCCGTGCTATTAACGGCTTGTTCAGGCAGCGTCAAGCGCCTAGACACAAACGAAGACGTCATGCTGTCTGACCGTTGGAATGATACCGACTCACGTCTAGTGGCAGAAGAAATGATGAGCGATATGCTGACCTTCCCATGGTTCCGTGATTACAACTTCAACAAGAAAGGCAATCCAACCGTTATTGTGCAGAGCATCCGTAACAAGACATCTGAGCACATTCCCGTCGATACCTTTATTAATGACATCAAACGCAGCTTATTACGTGCGGGCAAAGTCGATTTTGTTGTCTCAGGTGCTGAACGAGATGACGTCCGTAGTGAACGAGAAGAACAAGAACTTAATGCAGCACCAGATACCGTTGCTAAATTTGGCCTAGAGCAAGGCGCTGGTTTCGCTCTATCTGGTTCAATTAACTCGATTGTCGATTCTAATGGAGATCAACGTGTAAGTTTCTATCAAGTCGACCTTAAATTAATTGATATGACCACCAACCGCGAAGTGTGGAACGGTCAGAAGAAAATCAAAAAACTGGCAGACAAAGGCTTTTTCTAACCATGCAACTCTCTGCTTTGCCTATACCATTCAACTGGATAATGGTGACAGGTCTATTACTCAGTTTAACTGGGTGTTTGGGCTCTAATACCCAACCAGGTCAGACGACGGAAAGTATGCCTGATTGGGTATCATCTCCGCCGCAGGACAGCACACACTTGTATGGTGTCGGTAGCGCAGCGCGCATAGAAAACATTGCCTTAGCGTTTACTCAAGCCGAACAAAACGGCAATGTTCAAATTGCTCAGCAGCTTCGTACTCAAGTAAGTCAGATTAATACACAAGACACTCAAGTGCGATCTGGGCAAGGTGGAGAGCAAGTTTCAAAAACACAAACAGCCTATACGCAAGTAACAACTTCGCCTATTGAGCTAGAACAAGCCATCAACGAGCAACGCTTTGCCGGTAAAAACTATGTCTATGCGCTGCAATCTATTGATCGTAGTCGAATTGTCGCCAAGCTAAAAATCGCTATTAATGACACGGATGACTTAATCCGCAAGCAAGCAGCGTCATTGACTAAAATAAAAGATAAATATCCGGCACCACAAGACTGGCAAACCTATATGCAACTTATCCCGTATTTTGCTCAGCGCAAATCCTACGAAGATGAGCTCAGCCTATATTCAACCGCACGTACAGTAGCTGGTAAAGCCGACACAGATATTCAAGACGTAGAGCAGCGGCTAAATCTGGCCCTGAGTAGCTATGGCTTTGATGTCTCCTCAACCAAACAAGCAGATAGCCTAGCAAGCGCTCTATCGCATTTTGGCCTAACACCAAAAGCAGGATCTTTATTCAAGCTGAACAGTAGAACAGCGCAACACCATGAAACCCAAGATGGACGTTTTTATGTATTTGAAGACGGCACATTGGAACTCATCGACCCGACAGGTTCGCGTCTTGCTTCTTGGACAGTTAGTGCGAGAGGCATTGCTAAAAGCCTTAATAAGGCTCAAGAACAGGCAACTAATAACTGGTCAAACCAAGCGATTGAAGCCATGTTTACTTGGTTGACGCGTTTAGATTAGTTGATTTTCATATTGAATAAGACAACTAAAAAGACATAAAAAAAACGGCTCAAAGTTGAGCCGTTTTTTTATTCAAACACTAGTGTTATAGCAAGCCAACAGCTAATACTGGGAAAGCTACGATAAGCGCTAGACGCAGTAAGTCAGAGATAACAAATGGCATCACCCCTTTGTACATATCTCCAATAGAAATATGCGGGGCAACGGATTTAATAACGAAGACATTCATACCAACGGGCGGCGTAATTAAGCCAAGTTCCACGGTAATAACAGCGACGATACCAAACCAAATAGGATCAAAACCTGCTGCTTCAATAAGTGGATACACTACTGGAACAGTCAACAACAGCATCGCAATACTGTCCATAACGCAACCTAGCAGCATAAACAAAATCAAGACACAGAATAGAACCATATAAGGTCCTAAATGCAGACTATCAACAAACTCAACCAAAGCAAAAGAAATGCGTGACACCGAAAGGAAGTAGCCAAAAATCTCCGCACCAATGATCATAAAGAAAATCATTGCAGACATAATCAGGGTTTCGCCAACTGCTTCTTTAAATTGTGCGAAGCGCATACCTCGTACCAGAGCGATAGACAACGTTGCCCCAGCCCCCACTGCAGATGCTTCAGTCGGCGTAAACCACCCAGTATAAATGCCACCGATAATGAATACAAAAACACCGGTAAAAGGAACTAAGCCTTTAAGCCCCAAGAGCTTTTCTTTTAACGTTGTCGCCTTACCTGGTTGAGCTATATTTGGAAAAACAGTAACCAAAACAGCAACTGTAAGTCCATACATCACCAATCCAAGTACCCCCGGAATCACACCGGCAATAAACATAGCTCCAACAGATTGCTCAGTAATCAAAGCATATAACAACAGAGCGATGGAAGGTGGAATCATGATACCTAATGTGCCACCCGCCGCTAACACTCCTGTTGCTAATGTTGGTGCATAACCGTTCTTTTCCATTTCAGGTAAAGCCACTCGCGACATACTCGCCGCAGTTGCCATAGAGGAACCAGAAATAGCTGAAAAAATACCGCATGAAGTTACCGCAGCCAATCCCATCCCACCACGCCAACTACCAAACATAGCTCGAGCGCCTTGGAATAGCTCTTGCGACATCCCTGACTTTGAAGCGAATACCCCCATAAGAATAAACATCGGAATAGGGCTGAAACTGTAATTTGATAATGTTTCAAACGGACCACTAGCAAGAATAGAAACCGCTGGGTCAAAAGCTACAATCCAACCAAAGCCGACAAAACCTGCTAACGCCATAGTTAAAGCAACAGGCGCTCGTAGCGCGATTAACAGCAACATGGCTGCAATGCAAACCATACCAATCATTGAAGTACTCATGACTCAGCCTTCCCACAAAATAATAATCGAGACGTGTACGCTACTGCGGAAACAGCCAACATAGCAGTCGCAAAACAAGCCACCGCATAAAAATACGTCAATGGAATCAATAGATCTTGGGTCGTTTCATAGCTCATCGCCGCCTCTTCCACCAAATGGTAAAAGCCATAGCTCATGCCAACTCCTATTAAACCAAAGCAAAGAATATAAACCGCTTCTAATCTATTTTTTGCTTTGCTTGATAATCGCTCTGTAAATAGGTCAACAATGACCTGCGAACGGCTGACCGAATGCGGCAGAATGAAGAGTACTGTAAACAACAGACTGTATTTCACCATCTCAATACCACCAAGAATGGTCCAATCCACAGCACCGTCCGTTATAGTAAACAAACCTCGAGTGAAAACATCAAACAAGGTAACCACCATCATAGCGATTAAGAAAAAACCGCCCAGTAAGTGCATTCCATGCGTGATACGCTCTATTATTCGAGCTATTGCTTTCATTAACTCTCTCCAACTACCACTACTTGGCTTAAATATCTAAACTGCTTTTATTTACACGCTGCCTTGGACAGCTCAACTGCACGAGCATAGACTTTGTAAGAAGGTAGGCCTTTCTTCTGCAGCTCATCCAAATACTCTTCAGTCGCTTGATAAAGAACGGGCTTCCACAAAGGATTCTCAGCACCATCTTCGATTACAGTAATTTTGTGACCCATTTCGATCGCTTGCGCACGGCCTTTCGCATCTAAATCATCAAATACAGTAGCGGCTTTTTTAGACCATTCCATACCAGAGTTATGGTCAATGACTTTTTTAAGATCGGCAGGCAGACGATTATAGAAAGACTTATTTATCGTCATGACAAAAGCCAATGTATAAAGACCACCAACTTCAGTGTGATAAGGCGTTAGTTCATTTAGACGGAACGTGTATTCACCTTCCCATGGCAAGGCAACACCATCAATTACACCGCGCTGTGCGGACTGATAAGCATCTGGCGCTGGCATACCAACAGGTTGCGCACCTAGACCTTCAAGCAACTTTGCAACCACCGCTGTTGGACGACGGATACGTAAGCCTTCTAAATCTTGAGGAACTTTGATTTCTTTATTTGTGGTATGAAGACCACCTGGTCCATGAGTAAATAAAAATAGTGGTTTGGTTTGATTGTATTCATTAGAAATAAGGCCTTCATCGTACAAAGACTGCACAACACAAGAGCCTTGAGCCGCATTCTGAGACACACCAGGCAATTCAACAATTTGTGTTAGCGGAAAACGATTTGCTGTGTAGCCTTGAACAGTAACGGTCACATCTGCAATGCTATTCTTCACGGCATCATATTGAGCTGGTGGTTTTGCCAATGTACTAGAAGGATACATCTGAACGTCGATACGTCCGTTGGATTCTGCTTCAACTGCCTCAGCCCATTTTATAAATAGTTTTTGGCTTGGATCAGATACTTCAGGAAAGAAATGGCTAAAACGCAAGGTATATTCTGCCGATGCATTTGCCTGAGCACTAACAATAGCGGAAGCAGCAACGGCCGTTATGGCAGCGTGCTTTATTATTTTTATCATGTTCAACTCCAAAAAGATTTATTATTGTGTTCGGTTTTTAAAAACTGAATAATCAAAAAATAGATTAACAATCTACCGTTCAGAAAGGTAATTGATTATGAATGTAAGGTATTGAAAAATTAGATAGAAACGTTGATTTTTTTTGATGCGGAATCGTTTTTACATGTAAAAAAATATCACAAAAAAAATCTAACCGATTGATAATTAAGTATAAAAAATCTTTTAAAACATATAAAAATAAAAAATCACACCTTTCATTTTTCGTGAGAAAAATTTCATTTTCATGTGTTAAGAGTGCTATTTTCACCCTATCTAATCACTGCAGCGAAAAACATGCAGGCCTTGCTTCACATAAAGCAATATTCGAATAAATGAAGAGACGTTTTAAGTACAGTCCTTGTCAACGCGACACTACTTTTTACCAGATCATCATATCCAGAACATACTATTTAGCAGCATGAAAGATATGCACTAACCTCTCCTAATTCTGTTAAACTGCGCGGCATTAAGCCACTCGCTGTGAGTGGTTTTACATATCATTAGGAACACCTGTGTCAAAATTCTTTTATCGTGGTAGACCCGATATCATGGGTAAGCATAACCTAGGCAATTATCAGCCTAAGCCTAAAGTGAAACCTGGAAGCGAAGAAAACCCACTGATTTTGCAAGTACAAAGCGCTGAACGTGAGCATGAAATAAACGCTATATTGACCGCTAACGGCTTATTTGCAGAAGTTCGCATTGACAGTGAGATGCCTGAGGATATTACGTCTTTAGACGTAGTGCTTAACAAACCTGCCCCGCAAATTGCGGAAAAAGCACCTCAACGTAACGACCCATGCCCATGCGGAAGTACCAAGAAATACAAAAAGTGTTGCGGCTAAGCTAGCCAAGCCCTTTATAAAGCGAAAAAAGCAAAACGAAAAAGCGGCCGTAATAAAGATTACGTGCCGCTATTTTTTACTACAAGACCGTGCTTATCACTTAAACCAGATCTTCATACGGCAAACCAACATATTGCATCGCAATAATACGGCGCCCTTCTTCATTATCCGTGTAAAAATTCAACTCCGAACTCATAAATTTGCCATGGGTTGCAGCGTCATTATCATGCTCATCGCCCTGACCAAAGTCGTGCAACATATTAGTCATCCACCATGAAAAACGCTCTCCATGCCAAACACGACGTAAACAAATGTCGGAATACTGAGAGATGCACTCTTTATCACCTTCTTTGTAAACACGAGTCATTACTTTATACAAAGTTGCTACGTCAGAAGCCGCCAGATTCAAACCTTTCGCCCCCGTTGGTGGAACAATATGCGCGGCGTCGCCAACAAGAAACAAATTACCATATTGCATTGGCTCACAAACAAACGAGCGTAGTGGCGCGATGCTCTTTTCGATACTAGGTCCTGTCACTAGTTTTTCTGCCACATCATCTGGAAGACGGCGTTTTAGCTCTGTCCAGAAATCATCATCGCTCCAATCTTCGACTTTATCAGTCAAAGGCACTTGAAGGTAATAACGCGATCTTGTTTCAGAGCGCATACTGGTCATGGCAAAACCACGATCTGTCTTACAATAAATCAACTCTGGGTTTACTGGTGGCGTGTCAGACAAAACCCCTAACCAACCGAATGGATAAACACGCTCAAACTCTTTGCGAGAAGATTCAGGAATGGTCTGACGTGATACACCATGGAAACCATCGCAGCCTGCAATGTAATCGCAATCCAACCTGTGTGTTTCACCGTTGTGTTCAAAAGTCACGTAGGGAGCGTCGCTTTTCACGTCATGTAAAGCCACATTACTCGATTCGTAATACGTGGTTAAACCAGCTCCATCACGGGCTTCCATCAAATCACGCGTCACTTCTGTTTGGCCATACACCATCACAGTACTGCCACCAGTGAGTTTTTCCAGCTCTATCTGTACACGTTTATTATTGAACGCTAACTCAACACCGTGATGTATTTGACCTTCCCGATCCATGCGCTCACCAACACCTGCTTCACGCAATAAATCCGTCATACCTTGTTCAAGCACGCCGGCGCGAATTCGACCAAGAATATACTCACCAGAAACGCGTTCAATAATGACATTGTCGATGCCTTGTTTTGCCAACAATTGTCCAAGTAATAGGCCCGATGGACCTGCGCCAATAATCGCTACTTGTGTTTTCATTTTTCTCTCCGATTTATTGTTATTTTCTCGACGTTGATTCAGTGATCAACGTGCTAGTAACAACATAATGGAAGATAAATAGAAAATACGTTAGGTAATTTATGATCAAAAAATTGTACTTTTTGATCATGAGTGATTTTTCACGCTGACCATTAAAATACAATTTAAAATGACTTTATGGCACTTTTAGCTTATAAAAACCTATAAATATGCATCAATCTGTACATTTCAGCCTCATAGAAATAAATAACTAAAAAAGTACATTTGTGTAACTTATAAAAATATGAAGAGTAACATGCAGAAATCTACTATCCCTCACTTTGGACTTTATGGCGAATCCAGCTGGATAAATGACCCAGAGTTTTTCCATATTGAAGACATAGAATCTCGCAGCGGCGACTTAGGTTGGAAAATCAACCCACATCGGCACGCACAGCTTTTTCAAATTCTGATCTTAAAATCTGGTGAGGCAAAAGTTCAACTCGACGAACAACAACACAAGCTACAAGGAGCATGGGCGATCATTGTTCCCGCAGGTGTCGTACATGGTTTTCGTTTTGCACCGGATACTGATGGACGTGTCATCAGTATTGCTGAGCCTCTGCTTGAAGATGCCTACAAAGAAAAGGCCGCAAAGTTTATCCAGCCATTGCTCAGTCAGGCTTGCTATATAGACTTTAATGGCCACCGCAATATGTTTTCAGAACTTTGGCCGCTAATTCAGCAGCTAGAAAGTGAGTCTTCACTGATACGCGAAGGCAGAGCTTTAATGAGTGAATATCTCATTAAAGCTATTTTATTGCTGCTCCATCGCCAACACGTTAACGGCGAGAGCAATGTCACCAACAAAACAGAAAACAGTCATGCACATCAACTCAAAGAACTGATCGAAAAACACTATCGAGAGCATTGGAGCAGTAATCAATATGCCGCTGCATTAGGCACCTCCACCAGCCGTTTAAATAGGCTCAGTAAAACCACCTTTAACCAAAGCATATTGGACTTAATTCATGATCGCGTTTTATTAGAAGCAAAGCGCAGTCTTATCTACACAGCACGGTCTGTAGAGGAGATCAGTTACGACTTAGGCTTTAAAGATCCAGGGTATTTTTCGCGTTTCTTTAAACGATCCACAGGCATCCCACCAGGAAAGTTTAGAGTCCTCAGTAATCAGCCCTCAATATGAAGTCTTTGAGCCATGACTATCATGTTGTCGTCATGTAAAAGTCATAAGGTGAATTTATCTAATCTATTAGCTGAAAATTGATCGTTTGCTGAATGATTGGTCAGAACCTAGAATAACAAGTGTCAAATATGACTGAACTTTTTTAGGAGAATCACTATGAAAAACGATCTTAAATATGATGCTTTCGGTAACCTTGATGCTGATTTCTATGTAGAAAAAGCGTACGAATTGCGCCGTGCATACTACGCAGAATTAACTAAAAAAGCTGTAGCAAGCGTTAAAGCATTCTTTGCAAAATTGACTGCTGGCCGCACATTAAAATCAGCTCAACCTCAGCACTAATATTTTCAACGCAAAGCTTTTACGTCATCTATATTTGACTGGTTTATTTCCGTTGTTGTTATCAGAAATCAACAGCCGTTATAAAAGCAAATAAAGTGCGACGCTAAAGAACCCAATGTTCCCGATGATCGAAAGGCAAGAATAAGAAATCGATCCGGTAACGGGTTTCTCTCCCCAAAGATTCTTAAAACCTTCAATTTCTCTAGCCCCCCCCCCCCTTAGCAAAACACTTTCGCCTCATATCTAGTCATCAAAGTGTCACAAATATGACATAAAATATCGATCTAGCCACTTTTTAAACCTAGATGTATCTGAGAGAAAATGAGCCAAACTGACAATACAGCTCTACTTGAGAAAATCCTTTCGAATGGATTAATCACGCCATACTTCCAACCTATTTACGATTTAAGTAATGGTGAAATATATGGGCATGAAGCACTTTCTCGTGGCCCAATGAATTCCACGCTTTTTTCTCCAGACCCATTATTTACACTGGCTCAGCAAGAAGGAAAACTTCATAAACTAGAGTTACTTTGCCGTGAAAAAGCCCTCTCAAAGTTCGCCAAACTTGAATTAAAAGGCCGTTTATTTTTGAACGTTAGCGCCTCTTTATTGGGGTCGCCTGATCATCAATCTGGTATGACATTGGCTATTTTAAATGAACTGGGACTGGATCAAAAAGACATTGTCATCGAGCTTTCTGAACAACACCCTTACGACCACAATGGCTTACCGCGCAGCAGTGTTGATCATTATCGTAAAATGGGCTTTCAAGTTGCCATTGATGACCTTGGTGTCGGTTATTCCGGTCTTCAGCTGTGGTCTGAATTACAACCAGACATAGTCAAAGTCGATAAACATTTCATTAAAGGTATCGACAAAGACGAAATCAAACGTGAGTTTGTCCGCTCGATTCTAACCATTGCTCAGCGACTTAATTGCATACTCATTGCAGAAGGTATTGAAACACAGCAAGAACTCGATCAATTGATTGAGATTGGCGTCACACTAGGACAAGGCTATTTTCTTGGGCGTCCTGTGGAAAACCCTGCTTTTTCGACTCATCCCTATCTGGTAAAACAAGCTCAGCGACGTTCGCAATTCCAAGTGGATCACGCAGAAACCGTACAAACACTGTGTCGTCCTACGCCAAGCTTGCAAGAAAACAGCTTATTAGAAGACGCATCCCAATGCTTTAAAAAGCAACCAGACTTAGTGGCTATTCCCGTGCTAAACCACAACAACGAGCCTGTCGGTGTGGTTCGCAGACATCAGCTACACGAGCTTTTTTCAACGCCTTATGGGCGCGCTTTATACGAACACAAACCGGTTACCAATTTACTTAGCAGTGATGTACTAATTGTCGAAAGTAATGTCAGCTTATCGAGTGTTTCTACCTTAATGACCAACCAAGAAGCCGACACACTTAACAACGAAATTATTGTGGTTCGAGAAGGCAAGTTTATCGGCACAGGTCATCTAAGAGATCTATTAAAACGTATTACCGAGCTAAAAATACAAAATGCCACCTACTCCAATCCACTAACCTTATTGCCCGGTAATGTCCCGATTCATCGAGAAGTCAGCCGTCGTTTATTAGCCAACGAAAACTTCTACGTGGCGTATTTTGATTTAAATGACTTTAAACCATTTAATGACTTCTTCGGCTATTCGATAGGCGATGAAGTGATTCAGCTGGTTGGTTCTTTAATCAAAAATCAGGTTAATCCAGATAATAATTTTATTGGGCATATTGGTGGCGATGATTTTGTAGTGATCTTTGGCGACCAAGATTGGCGACAACAATGCGACAACATTTTAGAAATATTCGAACAACAAGTTAGAAGTTTTTATTCAACAGACATCTTACAAGAAGGTGGTGTTTGGACGAAAAACCGCCAAGGCGATACCATGTTCCACCCAATTCTAAGCCTCGCTATTGGCGTGGTTCACCCTAACCCAAAACAATGTACCAACCATCACCAAGTGGCAGAACTAGCGGCCCAAGCAAAAAAATCTGCCAAGCAACAAGGCGGCAACCATATCCATCTGCAGCCTTATCTAATAACCCACGCACTTGAAACAATGAACTAGGGTTCATTTCACAACCCTGTCACATAAGCGCTTTATCTTTGAGATATACCCTTGAGGAGGCGCTTATGCAGACCACATTTCGATCCGTATTTATTTCCGACGTTCATCTAGGCACAAAAGCCTGCCAAGCGTTGCATTTATTGGATTTTTTGCAAAGCATCAAAACTGATACCTTGTATCTAGTCGGAGATATTATCGATCTTCAGGAAATGCGCTATAAAGCCTACTTTATTGATGCTCACCATCAAGTCGTTGAACGTATTCTCGACATGGCAAAATCCGGCACCAAGGTCATTTATATTCCCGGTAATCACGATGCCTTCTTTCGCCAGTTTGCAGGACAAACGCTTTCAGGGATTGAGATTAAGCTCAACGCTCGCCACAAAACTGCCAACGGTCGTACTTTTTACATCAGCCACGGGGATGAGTTCGATCAAATGGTAAAAATCAGCCCACTCATGCTTGCCATTGGCGATAAAGCCCACGGACTCATGTTGTCGCTGAATCAATGGATCAACGGTGTGAGACGCCTTATTGGCTTGCCTTACTGGTCATTGGCGGGCTACTTAAAAAGCCATATCAGCAAGGCAAAAGAGTTTATCGAGCGCTTTGAAACCGCTGCACTAAAATCCGCAAAAAACCACAAAGTCGATGGCTACATCTGCGGCCATATTCACTTTGCTTCGTTTCGCATCAAAGATGACATTCTCTATTGTAACGATGGAGATTGGGTCGAACACTGCACGGCATTAACCGAATCCACCGCAGGGGAAATGAGCCTGATACATTGGTCGGAAAACCCAAGAGTCTTGGCGACAGAACCAAAAGAAGAGAATTGGGACGTATCGCCGATTCCTGCTAGGAACTAAAACAAAAGAGACTCTGTGAAAAATCAGCCGCTTTTGCTATTTCTGCGTAGACGAGAAACCAGTGCTTCCGTCTAAAGAGCTAATTTTTTATCTATCCCTATTTTGTTTATAGATGGCTCTCGATCCATAACTTATTTTTGCTTAAACCATCTAAGGTGTAGAGATGAAAATAAATGTTCTCGATAGCCAGACTTTCAATCTGCTGAACCAGCTCCAAGTATAGAGTATCGGTTTGTGCGTCTAACTGCTGATAAATAGTACTCATCTCGTATTTAACGAATGAAGCTTCAGAAATATGAACACCAAAAAGTTTGGCGAAATGACGTAAGGTTTTAACCCTCGTTGGGCAAGGCACTCCGATCCTAATGGGCTCAACTATTCCCATTGCTCTGACTTCCTGAACCCAGCGAATAATATTCGCAGCACAAAAAGCCAGCTGGGTCGTGATCTCCACCTTAAACTGATGCTCCCTAAGATAGTCGACCTTCCATTTTAAAGACGAAATTAACTGATGAGACGCTATTTTGGGGTGCCCTTCCGGATAGCCTGCTATGACAACGCTCTCAACATCGCAAGTCTTTAATATGTCGCTCTTAAGAAGTTCTAATGAACTTTCGTAAGGCCCCTCAGGAACCTCTGGATCTCCGCCTACAAGCATTATTCGCTTATTTTTAGAATGTGCCATAAGCTCACCCAAGAAATAATCCAGGTCTGCTTTCGACTTAATCCTTCTGGAAGAAATAATAGGCGTAGGTTCTAGGCCTAATGCTCTGATAGAAGCAGCAGCATTGACTCGCTGTTCATGAGATTCATTGCCAAGAAAAGCGATATTCACAGGCGTATTTGGTGGTAATATACTGGCTACAGAAAAGAGCTCATTTATACTTTTAGCCGTGGTTTCAAGACTAAATTTAGGCATGATAATAGTCATTATATATCCTAAAAAACAAGGTATCGTAAAATAAGACTGTAATGCTATTTCTATTTAGGCAGTAGGTACAGATGTTAAATAAAAAGATAATGACAGATAACTTTATTCTTAAGGCAGCAACCCCACCTAATAATAAATAAAAGATAAGATGAGTATTAAAACTTATTTTCATCTTGTCCAAGATTGGGAATTTTCACTAATTTCTTCGATATCATCACCTAATTCATCTTCGAGATAACACAAACGATCTTTTGGTATCTCTTCAACCACTTCATCAACTTCTTTTTTATTTCAACTAAATAGGTAGAAGAGCCTTGATACCACGAACTATCTTTATCGATTTCAGATTTTCGCTTAGCGATTTTTATCAATATTATGAATTCTATTGACCATGATAAAAATAATATCTCACTAATACAAAGACAGAAAAGCCAAATGAAAAACGTTTTTCATCTGGCCTTATATTTACAGGGTTTAAAAGTCACCTAACAATTATAGACAGTATTCGTTACTTGCTTGCCTCTTTAAACACTGCGTTTTTCTGTTCAATACAGTACAAACAACATAAATAATAGCGCATGTTAAAAAGCATCCTCCGACGTATAACCATCCCCCACCAGATAGAAGAATTAATGGAGACATAGTAATAACCATCATTTCCAAAGGAGCCGTCATGATATATGCAAAACCAAACTCATCTAATGTTTTGCTTTCTGATTTAGGGTCAACGATCCGCAGTAAAGCAATGCCCATCGCCACAGTTCCAGTAAACCACCCCCAACCAAATATACTTTTCTCAAAACAGAACTGAGCATAAAATTTTGGTGAGATGTATTTCAGCATGACATAACTGAACCACACACCAAACACCATAAGTAACGCCAATGGGGCGAAGTACTGCCCAGCAACTGCCAGATTAATTGAGGCAATCCCAAACACCACTAGCATATCCGTGGATGCTCCCCCAATACTATTAATCACGCTAGGGTTAATATAGGGTTTCACCTTTAACTTACTTAACAATGAATTCACAACCAGTCCAATTATGAATGCTAATGCAAAGGTTGGAGCAGGAAAATCAAACACTTCCTTGATAGCCGCTTGGCACCAGAAACTCAGCCCAGAGACAATCAGCACCATAACCCCATGGAATAACAAAGGGTCAATCGTCATTGAGGAAACAGTTTCCAAGTCTGTTTTAACACGTTTCTCATCAGGGACTAAACCTGTCCGTAGCTCCACCGACAAACTGTCGAAATCGCTTATAAAATTACTTTTTCCACGCTTAACATTTTGACGAATGATCCAAACACCACCCAATATAGAAACTAAAACCCCAATCGTGGCTGATGTCATTGCTAGTGATGTCGCACCAGCCCAACCATTACTTTCAAAGATCCCTCCAACAGCGGCAGCAGTACCATGTCCACCAATAAAGCCAGCACCTAAAAGCAAACCAAAACCATCTGGTATATCTGGCCAAATACGTTGCAGGATCAGCAAGGTTAAAAACACGCCACCGCTATACATACCAATCATACCTATGGCACTGTAAGACCACATATTCCCCGCACGTTTAACCGCAGTAGAGAATTTAAACTTACCTGAGTTAAGAGCTAATGAGCCAAAAATAAAAGTAATCAGAATACCTGGGTACTGTGCAATATTGCTCGAAAGAGGTAACCAAGAAAGGCCATTTGGACCAAGTAATAATGCAAGTAGCCCAGCTATAATACTTGCGGGTAAAAACAATTTTTGAACCCAAAGGATATGTGCGCGTAATGCCACACCGACTAACAATAATATGGCAACAAACGCTGAATCGCTCACCAAATTAACCAAAGAAATATCCATGTTCAAATCCTTTGTATTATTTTATAGGAGTGTTATCTAAAACTATGACTTTTAGTTGAAAATCATAATGATAATTACCAAGGCTTTATAAAACAGACTGTTATCTTTTGGACCATTTTAACCCCCTACATTTTTATTATGACTTGTCATTAAACACAATTGAGGTGATAAATTGCTTGGCAATCAATGCCTGTAAATTGTCATTTTCTGCCAACATTTAGAAAAACACATATATCCGCTGCCTTCTAGAAGTTAGCAGGAATAGAAGACGTACCAGACTACCGTGATGTAAACCGCACTCTTCCTCCCCCCATTTGGTTTAGGTCATGTAGTCGGCAGTCTCTGCCTTGGTAGGCGATTTGTGCGAGTAGTAATTCTGCGGTGGCTAAGGCGTCGGTTAGGGCGTCGTGTCCTTGATAATCAGGTAATCCGTAGCGTTCTCGGCAGGCGCCAAGGCGAAAGCCACCGTCTTGAATAGGTTGCTGGGATCGGTTGGCTTTGGTGCGTTCAATGGCAAGTGTATCTAGCCAGCTGACCGAAAAACTGGGCAAGGCTTCGGTTTGCCAAGCGTGTTTTAAAAAGCCCAGTTCCATTGGTGCGTGATGCATAACTAAGACGCGTTCGCGAAGTAAATGCCGCAAGTAACGCAGTACGCTTTCTTGTTTTTTGCCTTGTTGCTGAACATCCGAGTCGGTAATCATGTGAATACCAACGCTGTCACCAATTTGTGCGCTATCCAACACAATATGCCGTGCTGTATCCAGTTCAATCACACCTTTGTGAATACACACCCAACCAAAGCTGACAATATGGTCTTGCTTTGGATCTAACCCTGAAGTTTCGATATCCAATACGAGATAATCCCATTCCGACCAAGCACGTTTAACGGATTGTCGCGACACGTGCCACGCACTGAGCTTTTGCATGAGCGCAAACGACATCTAGCTGTATCCTCTTAAAAACCGCTGCTGTGCAACGTCTTGTACATCACTGATGATGCTAAACGTCATTTTCAGATGTTTGCGTTCTAACGAACTCAAGTCTTTCGGATCTAAGTAAGCGCTGGCTTTGCCTGCTGCTTGCCAGTGACGTCCTTGAGCCTCTAAGCGCAAGCCATTGAGTTTGTCCCATGCGTCCATGAGGTTTCGAGCGGTATCGACGCTGATGAGTTTTTCTCGGATGGCTTGCTCTAATCGATCCAAGGTACCAGCTCGATAGGTCTTGCATGACAAGCCATACAAGCGAGCTAAATCATTGATCAAGGCCAAACCTTGGTGTTTCAAATCCAATTGATTTTTGTGTTCACCAGAGGATTCCAATACAAAATGACGGAAGAAACCCAATGGCGGTTTGCTTGCCAAAGCGGTGCGCGTCAGGGTAGCTAAAAACACGCTGTTTTTGCTCACCTCTAACTGCATAGCTTCGATCAAATTGTTAACCGCATCACCTTGCCTACTTCCCGAGTCATACACACAACGAATATCGAAAAAGATACTGGCGTGAAGCAATGCACTGGGCGCACTGCTTTTAATCCATTTTTCAAACGCTTGTCGCCAACCGTCTTGGCTGAGACGCCACTCAGGGTTACTTGCCATGATGTTGCCAGGGCAAAGACGAATACCACATTGCGCCAAACCTTGGCAGATAAACTCGGCTAAATCAGCAAAATACTGGCTCTCTTTGGTGCTTGGCTCCCGCTCTAACATCAAGCCGTTATCTTGGTCGCTGCCCAAAGATTGATCGCGTCGCGCTTGCGAACCAAACACTAAAAACTGAAACGTCATGGGTGCTGGGCCAAATTTTTCCAAGGCCAATTCGATCACTCGGCGTGTTAGATTGTCGCTCACGGTTGCCAAGACTTTGCCCACGTCGGCGGGTTTCATATCGGTCACAATCAAGTTCATGATCAAAGCGGGCCATTGTTTGCACACACGAGCCAAATCTTCAATGGAGGACTGACGGTGAATCTGATTAATCAACAAGAGTGGGCTGAGTTCTTGATGTCGCAATAAATCCGCGGCCGTGAGCATGCCAACGGCTCTTTGCTCTTCATCGACAATGGGCAAGTGATGAATATTGCTTTCGCTCATTAAGGTTTGCGCTTGCATGACCAACGCATCGGGACGCAAATTCACCGGATCTTGTGTCATTACGTCTTTTACCAAAGAATCAGCCGAGCCGCCCAAAGCCAAAATACGCGAACGTAAATCTCGATCCGTGACTATGCCAGACAGCTTTTTATCTTCTACCACAAGAATAGAGCTGACCCGTGCTTCGGTCATGCGTATGGCAATAGTTTGCACACTTTCTTCTGGGGAAGCTTGGATCAATTGTCGCGTCATTATGTGTGCAACGGGTGTCGATAATTGCAATGCGGGGGAGGCTAATTCGTTACTTTGGCTACGAGAAAGTTTACGTAAACGATTGTGCCTAGTGTGTTCAAAGAAGAGCTCAAAGGCTTCACTCTTTTCCAGCGTTTCCTTGAAACTAATTTTATCGAAGCGGTACACCAAGCTGTCTTCCATGGCGACTACTTGCAACCCATCTGGATTTTGCGCCATAAGGCTAGATATACCAAAGCATTCACCGTCAGCAATTTGATCCACCAGCCCACCTTTGGGAGTGCGGATCTCGCAAGCACCACGACGAATCAAATGCACGGTCGCGGCTTCATCTTTTAAGGTCAAAGTTTGCCCCTGACGAACGTACAGCATAGAAACGCCCATCAGTAATTGCCTGCGCTCAGGCAAACTTAAGCTCGAAAAGGGAGGAATCGTTTCAATGAACTTATGGACTTCAGGAATATCTATCGCAGCCATTTTATTGTTCTCTTTTTTTCAGACGAAGTTTTTTGCAGCCGAAGTTTTTTGCAGCCGAAGTTACCTATCAAGAGTGTGCACTTTTAACTTAGACAACAAAACCACTCTTAGACCAATGTCTAGGACATAAACCTAGAGTTTATATAAAGCTTATATAAATGTTGAATATCTAGGAAAGGTCTCCACCCGTCTTAAATAAGATTTCTTTGTATATCAATCATCTATCATTTCTCAATGAAATTTTGTCGACAAAAGCTTGACTAACCCAAAATGTTATCGGTAACATCACGCTCTAGTTACCGGTAACATTTATCGTAACTAAAAGCACTATTCCTAAAAGCTGCTACTAACAAAGCGGTTCTTTCAAAAAAAAATAATGGGAAGCAATACCATGAACAAGTTCACTACCACGTTATTGACTGCCGCTACGGCCGGTATTCTATCGACTTCAGCGATTGCAGCGGATTACAACTTTAAGTTCCAATCTTCTGACCCAGCTGGCGACAAAAACTTCCAAGTTCAAAAAGAATGGACAAAACGCGTCGAAACAATGACTGGTGGCCGAGTTCATATCGACTTGCTTCCTGTTGGCAGTATCTTCAAACACACAGAAACACTAGACGGTATCAAAATGGGCATCTTGGATGGCCAAATTACTGCGACTGAATTCTTCTCTGGTAAAGATCCCGCTTTTGGCCTAATTGGTAACACAGTAGGCGCGTGGTCAAATACTCAGCAACTTCTGCAATACGTTAACTACGGTGGTGGTTACGAACTAATGAACGAACTTTACGCACCTTACGGCGTGAAATTCATTGGTGGTTCTACGACTGGCGTTGAATCTTTGGTTTCTCGTGTTCCACTAGACAGCGTTGCCGATTTAAAAGGTCTTAAACTTCGTGCGCCTGAAGGTTTGGTACAACGCGTATTCGCAGCAGCGGGCGCAGCACCAGTAAATCTGCCAGGTTCTGAAGTATTCACAGGTCTAAGCAAAGGCGTTATCGATGCCGCTGACTACACTGTTTTCTCGACTAACCAGAAAGCAGGCATGAACGATATTGCGACACATCCAGTTCAACCTGGTTTCCATTCTTTGCCATTGATTGATATCTCAATGAACAAGAAAAAATGGGACAAATTGCCAGCTGACATTCAAGCAATCCTAACCGTTTCAGTTCGTGATTTCGCAGAAGACATGACCACGCAACTACGTATTGCTGACCAAGCGGCAGTAAAAGCTGCCAAGGCAGATCCAAACATCACTATTCATGACTGGTCTGAAGAGGAACGTAAAAAATTCCGTGCTATTGCTCGTACGCAATGGAAAGAGTTCGCAAAAGGTTCTGCCAATGCGCAGAAAGTCTATGACTCTATTACAACGTACCTAGAAGCAAACGGCCTTCTATAAGCTTTTTGATGTCATGTGTTCGCTGAGTCGAATCGCATGACATCAAAACAAACCCAATGCTTATAGTTGCTTTTAAACCTGCAAGATAGGCGCTATACACCTCGAATTGTTATAGCGCTTATTTTTCATTGGATAATGATCATGAAAGACGAAATTCATCCACAGACACTGGACAGTTCTGAACAGCCGAGAAACGCCCTAGATCGTCTGATCTACTGGTTCGGTAATCTCATCAGTTTGCTGTTTATCTTTACCGTTGGCATTTCTTTTTACGAAGTTTTGATGCGTTACATATTCAACGCACCAACCATTTGGGTTCACGAAACCGCCTCATTTCTAGGTGGATGTTTGTTCGTTTATGGCGGCATTTATGCCTTGGCCATCAACAAACACGTTCGTGTGGTGCTGATATACGACATTGTCTCAGACACAACGCGTCGCTGGTTGAACGTTTTTCATCACATTATGGGGCTTGTTTTTACCAGTTTACTTAGTTGGGCCGCTTATCAGATGGTGCAGGACTCATGGTTCACGCCCTTTGGTGAACTTCGCTTAGAAACATCTGGATCCGCTTGGGATCCCGTTTTCCCTGCCTTAGTGAAAGGCATGATTTTCGCCACCTTATGTATCATGTTTGTGCAGTTTTTCTTGCACCTAATACAAGAATTAAATGGTTTAAGGAAACGCAAAGATGTTTGATTTATCCGCTATGGGCATAGGCTACGGCAGCCTACTCATGCTCGGTTCGATGATTTTATTACTGCTAACGGGCATGCAATTAGCCTTTGTTACCGCGTTAGTAGCGCTTGTTTTTGCAATCGGTTGGTTTGGCGTTGGCGCCTTACCTTTGATCACTAGCCGTTTGTACAGTTTTGTCGGTAGCTATGTATTTCTAGCTGTGCCGATGTTTGTCTTGATGGCCGCCTTATTAGATCGATCCGGTATCGCCCGAGACTTGTTCGATGCCATGAAAGTCTTTGGCCGCAAACTGCGCGGCGGTGTTGCTGTACAGACTTTATTGGTTGCTATCGTTCTAGCATCTATGTCTGGCGTTATCGGTGGTGAAACCGTGTTGCTTGGTATCTTGGCGTTACCGCAAATGTTGCGCCTTGGATACAACCGCAAACTGGCCATAGGTGTGACCTGTGCGGGTGGCGCATTAGGTACCATGCTACCGCCAAGTATCGTATTGATTATCTACGGATTAACAGCCAGCGTTTCCATCGGTGACTTATTTAAGGCGGCGTTCTTACCTGCGTTTATTCTTGCCTTCGCTTACATGGCTTACGTGTTGATCATCAGTCGTCTTCACCCAGAATATGCGCCATTGCCGAGCGAAGAAGAGCTAGCAGCGGACAAAGACGTCAACTATTTCAAAGCTCTGCTATTCCCATTACTTACTGTAATGATGGTTTTAGGCAGTATTTACACTGGTGTGGCTTCTGTTACCGAAGCGTCTGCGCTTGGTGTGGTCGGCATCATCATTAGTGCAGCGATTCGTGGTGAACTGAATTTCGCCATGCTAAAAGACAGCGCCAAAGCCACCATGAGTACCTGTGGCATGATCATTTGGATCGGTATCGGAGCAACTGCTCTAGTTGGTGTATACAACCTGATGGGCGGTATCTCCTTCGTTGAAGAAACCATTCTTGCCCTAAGCGGTGGCAGCGTGATGGGCACCGTCATGATCATGATGATCATCTTGCTTGTCCTCGGTATGTTCTTAGATTGGGTCGGTGTTGCGCTATTAACCATGCCGATCTTCGTGCCAATCATTACCGGACTTGGTTTAGATCCAATCTGGTTCGGTGTGGTGTTCTGTCTAAATATGCAAGTGTCTTTCTTATCACCACCGTTTGGCCCTGCGGCATTTTATCTGAAATCGGTTGCGCCAAAAGACATTAGTCTTGGTGAGATCTTTAGCTCTCTAATGCCTTTCATTGGTTTACAGGTGCTTGTGCTCGGCTTAGTCATATTCTTCCCTGAGCTGGCCCTTTGGTGGAAATAACCCATTGAGACCTGCCGTTCAACACGGCTTTTTGAACGACACTGCTGCCCTGCTGACAACAGCAAGGCGATAAGGACTTAAGAAGATGACAAAGAAAATTGTAGTATTAGGCGTATCAGGGTCAGGTAAATCTTTGATAGGCAAAAGCATCGCGGACAAACTTGGCTATCAATTTTTTGATGGTGACGACTTTCACTGTCAAGCCAATGTAGACAAGATGCGCCAAGGCACGCCGCTCACTGATGAAGACCGCAAGGATTGGCTGGCGACTCTTAATAGCATATTGACGGACAACCCTACGGCAGTGATTGCCTGCTCTGGATTAAAACCAGAATATCGCGCCATGCTGCGTCATGGTCTAGATGATGTCACCATGATCTACCTAAAAGGTAATATCGATACTATTTGGCAGCGCCACCAAAAGCGCGACGGTCATTATTTTAATGGTCGAGAAATGCTAGAAAGTCAGTTTGCTACCTTGATTGAACCAACAGAAGACGAAGCGTTGGTAATCGACATTTCCCAAGATGCCGACGCTGTCTTAAATGAAGCGCTTACACTTTTAGCCAATAAATAAATGCAAGCAAGAGGCACAACCATAAAGTTGTGCCTCTTTCATAAATAAGTAAATACTCACTTTCAGCATAAATCATATTTTAATTAACATCAGCTTTGCTAACAGCTAATTTTTGTTTCTAGCCATGAATGGCTTATGATAATGTTACTTGTAACAAAACATGGATACGTCACTGGTATGAAAAGTCCGAACATGAAAAACAAACGTCCTACTCTTCAAGATGTTGCTGACTTAGTTGGCGTGACTAAAATGACCGTGAGTCGTTTTCTAAGAAATCCCGATCAAGTCTCAGCTCCGCTACAAACTAAAATAGCAGAAGCATTGGAAGACCTAGGTTACATACCAAACAGAGCACCTGATATTTTATCCAAATCAAAGAGCCATGCGATTGGCGTTTTACTGCCCTCTTTAACCAACCAAGTATTCGCCGAAGTCATCCGCGGCATCGAGTCCGTAGTAGAACCCGCTGGTTATCAAACCATGCTAGCTCACTATGGTTACAGCAAAGAAGCCGAAGAAGCTCGCATTGCCACTCTGTTGTCATACAGTGTCGATGGTTTAATCATCTCAGAAAGCTATCACACCGAACGTGTGAGAAAAATGCTTGCTGTCGCGGGTATACCTGTGATCGAAATTATGGACTCAGTCTCGCCGCCAATCGAACAAGCTATCGGCATAGACAACGAAGCCGCCGCTTATGCGATGACAGAGTTTATGATCAAAAAAGGCCGACGAAAAATAGTCTATTTCGCTGCCCGAATGGACCAACGGACACTCTTTAAAATCAAGGGTTACGAAACTGCTATGCTCGACAATGGCTTAACGCCTTTGTGCTTAAAAACGAATAGCGCGTCATCCTTTACACTTGGCGCGACGTTCCTAAAAGACGCGTTACAGCAACAGCCGGACACCGATGGCATCTTTTGCACCAACGATGACTTGGCAATCGGTGCTCTCTATGCCTGCCAAAAAGCGGGAATTAACGTGCCACAAGACATCGGCATCGCCGGTTTTCATGGCCATGATATTTCTCGCGCCATGGTTCCCTTACTCACTACCGTGATCACACCTCGTGAAGAAATGGGGCGTCTAGCAGCAGAACATTTACTGTCTCGCTTACAAGGGAATCCTGTTTCACAAAGAATCATTGATTTACCTTTCAAAATAGAAGCGGGCGAAAGTATCTAAAAGTCTGCAATACTGCATAAAGAACGCTATTTAAAGCAGCAATAAACGTTGAAATTACTTCAAATAACACTGAGAAGTGTTATCATTATCGCGTTTTTTTAACCTCTCAAAGGCTGTTTTATGAAGCGCTTGCTGTCGATTGCCCTCTCCACTCTCTTACTCAGTTTCTCTCTTTCTGTTCAAGCCGTTTCTTCGGCACAAGACAGCATTAAAAATAGTGTAGAAGACAGCAAAGGCACGTTTAGCATAAATTACGTTCCGAAACGCATCGTAGTTTTGGAGCTTTCCTTTGTGGATGCATTAGCGGCCGTTGGCGTCAGCCCTGTTGGTATTGCTGATGACAAAGATCCAGAACGTATTCTAAAAGAAATTCGCAAAGAAATTAGCGATTGGACTTCGGTTGGCACTCGCTCTCAACCCAGCCTTGAAACCATAGCCGCCCTAAAACCAGATTTAATCATTGCTGATATTTCTCGTCATGAAGGGGTTTATGCAGATCTACAAAAGATAGCACCGACATTAATCCTACCTTCACGCCGAGCTACCTATGAAGAGAACCTTCACGCAACGGCCATAATTGGCAAAGCCATTGGCAAAGACAAAGAAATGCAAGCGCGCTTAAAGAAGCATGCTCAAATAATGGCTGAGTTTGCCAAACAATTACCAGAAGGCAAAGAAGTACAATTTGGCGTCGCCCGTGATGACGCGCTGTTTCTGCATACTGCCGATTCCTATGCTGGCGGAGTCATTCGCGCCTTAGGTTTAAAAAATGCTAACACAGGCCGAAGCGACGATGCCTATCGTCAAACCAGTTTAGAACAGTTTCTTGCGGTGAATCCTGACTACTTTATTGTCGGCAATTACGTCACCCCAAGCATTGTCGACAAGTGGAAAAACGAACCGCTTTGGTCTGTCTTAAAAGCCGCTAAGAATCATCATATTTATTCGGTTAACCCTAATACTTGGTCTCGTTGCCGCGGCATTATTTCAGCCGAAACCATGGGGCAAGATCTTATTAAAGTCTTTAACACGAATAAATGATCTCAATACGCCTACCCTTTATCGGCCAATGCCTAGCATTGTTGCTGCTTTTATTAATTTGTTCATGGATCAGCCTATTTAGCTGGTCCGTCATTACTATTACGCCGATGGATGCTCTGCACGCTTTGTACCAAATGAACGCAGAAAGCATTGCTCAGCATATTGTCCATGATTTAAGGCTGCCTAGAGTCCTGATCGGGATTATGGTGGGTGCCAATCTCGCCGCTGCGGGCGTCATCATGCAAGGACTGACACAAAACCCTCTCGCTTCACCTTCTGTTTTAGGTATCAACGCTGGCGCTGCGCTTGGCATGGCGACAGTTTCCAGTATTGCACCTTGGTTTGGTTTACTTGGTACTTCGGTCGCAGCCATCATTGGCGGCGGCATTGCTTGGGCGTTCGTCATGTTGCTTGGCAGCGCATGGCGAGGTGGCAATGAGCATGGCCGATTGGTGTTGGCTGGCGTCGCTATTTCTGCTCTGTGCGCGGCCTTAACCAAAGCTGTCATTATCATCGCGGAAGATCAAGCCGCAGGCGTACTTACTTGGCTAGCTGGCAGTTTGACCGATGCTAGATGGCAAACCTTTGATTCCTTCTGGCCAGTTTGTGTGATTGGTTTATTGGGCGCTATGCTGATTGCCCCAACGCTCAATCTATTGCAACTTGGTGACGACAATGCGCGAAACCTTGGTGTCTCGCTCATGTGGGTAAAATTAGGTGGCAGCTTTTTAGTTTTATTGTTGGTTGGTAGCGCCATCAGCAGCGTGGGTGCGATTGGCTTTGTCGGGCTACTGGTTCCTCATATGGCAAGAATGCTCGCAGGGCAAGACCATCGGAAATTTTTACCCATTGCTATGATGCTGGGCGCTTGCTTAGTCGTCCTATCCGATACCATCAGTCGAGCTATTATTTATCCGGCAGAAACGCCCGCTGGTGCTATTTTAGCCTTGATCGGCGCGCCGTTTTTCATCTATCTCGTCCGCAAGAGAACCTTATAATGGCCACGCGCTCGCTGCCTATTTTACTACTTGCCTTGTTAGGATTGTTGGTCGCTAATCTGATGTTTGGCGCCGTTTCCATTCCCTTTAAAAGCATTCTTGAAGGGTTTCAGGTCGGTAATGCCAACTACTTCACCGTTCATGAATACCGTTTTCCTCGTACCATTCTCGCCATGTTAGTTGGCGCTATGATGGCTCTTGCTGGCGCCTTGGTGCAGGGTGTGATTCGCAATCCATTAGCATCACCCGATGTGCTTGGCGTCAGTCATGGTGCTGGATTGGCAGCTGTGTTTTATATGACATTTTTCCCTGATGCCGATATTCGCTGGTTACCAGCTGTTGCGCTAATCGGGAGTTTGATCGCTGCGTTAATGTTGTGGTGGCTGTGTGGTCAACATAGCAGCACCATTAAACTGGCGATTACCGGTGTGGCATTGGCGGCGTTATACGCCAGCTGTATAGACTTTCTGATGCTAGTTAAACCGCTGGAAATAAACAACGCTCTGTTGTGGTTAACGGGTAGTTTATGGGGGCGCGGTTGGAATCAGCTTTCTATGTTATTGCCTTGGTTGCTGCTCATTCCTTTTGCGCTTTGGCTGGCCAAACCTCTGAACCTAATCCACCTCGGCGACGACAGTGCCATTAGTCTTGGTATCAAGGCCAACAAACTGCGTTTAGCGTCTTTGGCGATTGCCGTTGGTCTGACAGCTTCTTGTGTTGCGATTTGTGGTCCTATCGGATTTTTAGGCTTAGTGGCCCCGCATTTAACGCGTAAATTGGTCGGTGGACGCCATCAAATACTCTTACCTTCCACCATGCTAGTTGGCGCGATTTTATTGCTGCTTGCCGATCTCGTGGCTCGTACCATTGATCCACCTATTGAATTACCCGCCGGTATTATGACCGCCATTATTGGTGCGCCGTATTTTCTTTGGCTACTCCTTAGGACGAAATGATTTATGTCTCTTAGCACTCATAATTTATCTGTTGGCTACCATGATAAAGCCATTGTAAAACAGGTCGACCTAACCATTCCTGAAGGAAAAATCATCGCGTTACTCGGCCCAAACGGCTGCGGCAAATCCACTTTGCTAAAAGCCATGGCGCGTATTCTTTCCCCGATGGAAGGACAAGTTCACTGGCAAGGTAAAAACCTTCATAGTATTGCGTCCAAAAAACTGGCTCAACAGCTAGCCTTATTGCCGCAAACTCAGCCTATCCCGGAAGGAATTAAAGTCAAAGATTTGGTCGCCTATGGACGCAGCCCATATACTGGATTTTGGGGACGGATTAACAAAGATGATCAAGTAATAATAGACAAGATGATGGAGGAGACAGGCATTACCGAGCTTGCGGATCAATTGGTCAGCGAACTCTCCGGCGGCCAACGCCAACGTGTTTGGCTCGCCATGACCTTAGCACAAGATACGCCGTATTTACTGCTTGATGAACCAACCACTTATATGGATTTAAGCCATCAAGTAGAGTTGATGCACCTATTGCGTAAGTTAAACTTGCAAGGCAAAACCATCATCACGGTGCTACATGACATCAACCAAGCCGCTCGATATTGTGACCATCTCATCGTGATGAAACAAGGGGAAATCATCACCCAAGGCTCGCCAGAATCGGTACTCACACAGAAGCTACTTAAAAAGGTTTTTTCATTGAATGCGCAAATTCATCAAGATCCAATCGCCAAAACACCAATGTGCGTGGTGGAGTAAATCTAAAACAAGTAGAGAAAAATTCTCCAATAGACAATCGTCTGACATTCAAAACTCGCATTATTTTTTGAAATGACTAGACGAAAAATCCTCGCATTGAATGTCCAAAAACTCAGTTTTTTATGAGGTAACATATTCTCACTAGAGAAGTTCACCTACTTTAAGAGCCGAGCATAATAATGACCTTATCCTATACAGATACAGCAACACCAATTGATTTTGACAAGGTTACTCACACGTTAAAAGAAACCGGAATCCCTTCTTTAGCACGAGCCTCAATCCGTGAGCTTGTTGCGCTGGTTAATCGTATTGAATCCGCAACAGGTGAGCAATTCATCCGCATGGAAATGGGGGTTCCTGGCCTGCCTGCACCCAGTGTCGGCATAGAAGCAGAGATCGCAGCGCTGCATCAAGGCGTAGCTTCTAAATACCCAATGCTAGAAGGTATTCCTCAGCTGAAACAGGAAATCAGCCGTTTCTGTTCTTTGTTTATGAATATCAACGTCAGCCCAACAGGTTGCTTTCCAACCGTTGGTTCAGCTCAAGGAGCCTTGGCGGCTTTTTTAGTCGGCAACCGCACGAAAGAGCAAGGCGCTACATTATTTATTGACCCAGGCTTTCCCAATCAAAAACGTCAGCTCGATATGATAGGTCAATCTTGGGGCAGCTTTGATGTGTACAATCATCGTGGCGCAGCACTGAAGCCAGAGCTAGAAAAACATCTGTCCTCAGGAAAATACGCCACTTTACTGTATTCAAATCCAAATAATCCTGCCTGGATTTGTTTCAACGAAGAAGAGTTACAAATCATTGCCGATGTAGCTAGACGCTACGATGTCATTGTCATTGAAGACCTAGCCTATTTTGGCATGGATTACCGCGAAGACTATGCAACACCCGGCCAAGCTCCTTATCAGCCTAGTGTTGCGCATTACACCGATCAGTACATTTTATTGATTTCAAGCTCAAAAGTGTTTAGCTATGCAGGTCAACGAGTGGCAAGTTTGGTCATTTCAGATGCGCTTTACAAACAAGAGTTTACAACCTTAAAAACTAATTTTGGGCAAACACAGTTCGGCAAAGCCATCACCTTCGGTGCTATGGGAGGATTATCCGCTGGCGTTACGCATTCGGCACAATATGGTTTAGCCGCCATGTTGAAAGCCGCCAATGATGGGGAATTGCCTTTTTTAAACCTAACTAAGGTTTATGAGAAACGCGCAGCCATCATGAAAAAGCTATTCATCGACCATGGTTTTGAAATAGTGTATGCCGAAGATAACGGCAAGGCCCTAAGCGATGGTTTCTATTTTACTTTCTCTTATCCAGGAATGGATAGTGATAGCTTACTGGAAGCCCTGCTGTACCATGGAATTAGCGCCATATCCCTGCTAAATACAGGTTCCGAAAGAGTAGAAGGCGCACGCGCTTGTGTTTCTCAGGTAAAAGATGAACAACTAGCGGATCTTGAAACACGATTAAATGCCTTTCAAGCGCGCTTTAATCCTGCTTAACGCGTTACTCCCATTGCTCGCGATTTTTTCGATTGAAACGGAATTAATCAACTTAAATCCCCTTCAATCGACACTATCGCGTTCTTTTTTACAACAACACCTTTAATTATCTGCTTAATTCAAGAAAGCAGAGCAAACGCTTCATCTTGGCTTATTACGGTAGCGTATTCGCCATGTAGATTGGCAAGTGACATAGCATGTACTTCATCGGCACTACGCGATTGACCAAAAAAATCGTCTTTTTCAAAAGCAAAACAAGCACTGCTAACCACATAGGTCTTAAAACCTAAATTACCAGCACTTCTCACAGTTGATTCCACAGAATTATTCGTGCTGACGCCAACGACGACTAAGGCTTGCGCATCTTGTTCCCGTAGCCAAACATTCAAATCAGAATAGGTAAAAGCATCAGGAACCGATTTTTCAATAATTTTTTCATCGGCTAATGGCTGAAAAGCGTCTTGAAACAACACACCTTCTTGTTCTGGCCAAAACAAAGATTCAGGCTCTGTCGACAAATGACGTACATGAACAATCGGGGCATGACTAGCTCGCCAATGCGCTAATAACTCAGCAATTTCCTGCTCAGCATTTGGATTATTACGTTCACCAGCTTGTGGCCAAGACATGCCTTGCTGCATATCAATGATCACCAAAACAATCGACTTAGACATTACCCTTCCCTTTGATTTTAGTGTTTGTATTTAAACGTCTTTCTTTTGCTGCTCACTGACTTTTTCAGCCTCTCGGCTTTCAAGCGCTAACAACCGCTTTTGCTGATTACGCAGTTTAAAAAAGAAGACCACTAACGCCATGCACAGCAGGAAGGTTAAGTTACCAAGAAAATTCACTCGATATTCTAATGATTTAACGTGGGCCATTTTTGTAGCAAGCGATTGGTAATCACCTAAAGACGCAGTGGACAATTGCAAAATAGCCACGCTTCGCTCTAACTCAAAGACAGTTTGAGTTAGCTTCTGCTGGTCTTCTGAAACATTATTGGCGGCCATAGAAACCGAGACAAAGCTTCCAAGAAGCAAACACAACAACAATCGATATAACATAACATTCCCTCTGTATAACACGCACGAAAGCATGAATTAGTCACTTGGTATACATACTCTATCTACTTCTTCAGCGTAATGCTGCCTTTACCCTATAAATAAAAATATCTATTTACGACAAAGTACATTACTCAAAGCAAATAACAAAACAAACAAAAATCCCTGAACTACACTTTTATTTTGCATCGACATAATAAGAACACAACTCAAACATAAGGATGTAACTCCATGCGCACAAATCTAACGACCGCTAACCGACTTTGGCTTTTTGCTATTATTGCTATCCTTGGAGCTGCCTCGATAGGAGTAAACGGAGTATTAACTATTTCCTCTAGTAGTAAAACCACCCACAACAACCTTGAGACAATTCAGCTTAAAAGCAAGAACCTACTTGCGATTGAAAATGCAAAAATGAACTTACTTTTGCAAGTAAAAGCCTTTAAAGATGCTTTAATTAGAGGAAACGACCCGCAAAACTATACGAAATATAACGCAGAATTCAAACAACATCGCGAAGCAGTTCATGAAGATCTGGTTGAGGCCAAAGCATTAATGAAGGAACTTAATATAGGATCAGAAAAGATCGATGAATTGGCATTACTTCACAATCAACTGAGTGATAGATATCAATCGGCATTAGATAAATTCGATACAAAAGATAGTAATTCTGGTCAAAAAATAGACTTAATGGTGAAAGGAATTGATCGCCCAGCTTTAGCAGCCATGGATACACTTGTAGAAACATCCGAAAAAGAATACGGCACCTTAATTACAGAGCAAATAAGCTTTCTTGATGAGACAAGCCAAAGCGCGTTAAGCCAATCACTAGCCATTTGCTTTACCATCGTTTTACTGATTATTGTAATGGCACTTTGGATTAATCGTAATGTAATGAGCCAGCTTGGTGGCGATCCGGCCTATGCGGCAGGCATTGTTAAAAGTATTTCAGAAGGTAATCTGACCACTGCAATCACTCTAAAATCAGACGATAAAACTAGCTTGCTCGCTCAAATGCACACCATGCAAATAGCCCTCAGGGGCGTCATAGAACAAATCCGAGATGCTAGTCATTCCCTTGTCAGTTCATCTCAGCAATTAGCGGCTTCATCCCATCAGGTTGCGGTTAGCAGCACCCTACAAAGTGATACTTCAGCTACTATTGCCGCGTCAGTAGAAGAGCTCACTTACGGTATCAGCCAAGTCTCAGGCAGCGCAGATGAAGCTCATCAGTTATCGAGTAATGCTCGTGATGCTTCATCAAGTGGTGCTATACAGATGCAAAAAAACATCACCGACATCAAAACATTGCTCAATCCATTCAAGAAGCCACTCAGTCCATGCACAAACTGGGATCTCAATCGGAAAAAATCTACAGTGTTATCGGTGTCATTCAAGAAATAGCAGATCAAACCAATTTACTCGCATTAAATGCTGCCATAGAGGCCGCGAGAGCAGGAGAAACAGGACGAGGTTTCGCTGTCGTTGCTGATGAAGTGCGAACGCTTGCTGAAAAAACCGGCAAATCCACCGCAGAGATTTCTGACACTATCAACATGATCCAAAGAGATACCAAAATTGCGATTGGTGTTATGGAAAACAGTGCAAGCCAAATGCAGCCTGTCATAGATGGTGTCGATGCTACTGGCATTGCCATGCGTGAAATAGAAAATGGCACGAGACAAGTTCTAGACTCGCTAGACCAAATAACCATGATACTAGCAGAACAGAGCAAAGCGAGTAACGAAGTGGCACAAAGTGTCGAGGAAAGTGCTCAGCTTAATAAATCAAATAGTGAAGCGGTCAATGAGGTTTCTACTGCCGCCCATCACCTTAAGGATATTGCACAAAGCCTAATAATCAGCGTACAGAGATTCTCGATTTAACATGCAATCAGCCAAACATTCTAACCAAGCTCTTTTAGTTGAATGTTTGGCTATATCTAAGCTCCTTAACCTAAAGACTTTAATCTAAATCTTCTAGTTATTTTTTCGTCTATTTCTACCTTAACGCAACCTACATCACACTTTAAAAATCGAAATACTACGGTTCAACGATTCAGCTTGATCTGCAATAGCCTGACTCGCCTTAGAGTTCAACGCCACAGATTCTGACGTGTCTTCGGTGATTTCACGTATTGTGTCGACGTTCTTACTAATTTCGTTTGCCGCGATAGTCTGCTGTTCAATCGCGGTTGATACAGAACCCGCCATTGCCGAGATTTCTTCTACATCAAGAATAATCTGCTCAAGTACAGTTCCTGTAGTAGCCGCTTCATCGCGGCTTAGAACACCATCCTGACGGCAATTTTCCATTAGAACTACAATGCCCTTGGTGCGCTCTTGCAAGGTAACAATGATGTCAGAAATCTCTTCTGTCGCGGAATGAGTTCGACTTGCTAAGGCACGTACTTCATCAGCAACAACAGCAAAGCCTCGACCTTGCTCACCTGCTCTTGCGGCTTCAATCGCGGCATTAAGCGCCAGCAAATTAGTCTGTTCGGCAATACCTTGGATAACGTTCAAAACAGTTCCAATGCTTTCGCTTTCTTTTGCTAATGCACTGACGGTTTCGACAGAGCCTTCAAGTCTGTCTGAAAGCTGGCGAATACGATCAATCGCAGAGTTCACTTTAGACTGCCCTTGTCGTGCATTTTCTTGCGTTGAATGAGCCTTCGCCGCAGCCATGTCCATGCTACGGGAAATATCTTCCACTGTGCCCACCATTTCAGTGACCGATACAGCAACCATATCGGTCTCTGCTCGCTGTTTCTGTGCATCGTCTGAGGTTCTGGCTGCGTTCTGCGACAACTGCATTGTGGTGGTATTCATCTCTTGTACAGTAAGATTTGCATTCGCAATGACACGACTAAAATCCGTCAACATGTCGTTAATACTGGAAGCCACAAAACCAATCTCATCTTTCGCCGGCAAATCGACGCGTAAACCTATATTGTGAGTCGTTTGAATGTCTCGCATCGTCGTTTGGATAGTATTCAATGCCGAATTGATCGTACGATTAATAATCCATGCCACAAATACTCCAACAACAATGATGACGCCACAAAGAATAGTTGTCATCATCATGGCGAAAGATGTTTTAGCTTGAATAACCGACGTTAGCTGAGCTTCTAATGAATCGAGCGCGGTTTCAGTTTTATGGATAGACTCACGCATGGCCAGTAGTTTTCCTTCCTTACTGCTCAAACCTAAGGCTTTTTTTCCATCCGCATATTGGTTAAAACCTTTTCGATATTGATCAGAAAGAGACACTAATAGCTGAACCTTATCCGCTGGCAATGAAGCACTGCGTAAGTTGCTTTCTAACTGGTCTAAGGTTTTATTAAAAGAGGCAATATATTTAGGATTACTACGCAGCATAAAGTCTTTTTCATGTCGACGAAGCTGCAACATAGTCACAAGTAACGCATCTTGGTTCAGAGCAGATAATTCACTCTCAATATTATGAACCGCTCCACGAAGCTCCCCCTGTAATCCTGTCTCTGGTGTTAGGCCCAATACTTTAGATGCCGTTACAACAGAGGTAAAATCTGTCTGATATTCTTTAAAATCGTCGGTGAGCTCCAGCAAAGTATCAGTATCGATGGCAAAGTCACTCATCACGTTTTCAAGTAATGTTTGATCCGCAAAAAGAGAAGTCATTGTCTCGTTGAATTTTGTTTCATAAGAAAGGTCAAGACGAGCTAGAAAATCTTTTTCATTACGACGTAAGGTCAGCATATTCACTTGTTGGTGTACGACAAGATTCTTGGCATAGTTCAGCTTTTCAAGGTTACTCTGCGTACTATAAAAAAGCCCCAACATGGCGACAAGCGCCACAACCAATAATACGGTATTTAAAATTAATTTATGTTTAATGAGCACAATTGGCTCCTGTCATTCAAAAAAAACGATCCCTTACTTACACTAAAATAATTCCATCTATCTATATGATAATTCATAAAAAACAGAAGATCCTCGATTCGCACAATTCCATAATAAACGTCACAGGAAATAACAAAGGGGACCAAGGTTTGTTACAGAAAAACATCGCACATCAAAACCGAGCAAAAGACGCTTTTAGAAAATCCAGCAATAAACGTAACTTTTTAGACTCCGCTGTTCCTGGAGGAAAAACCGCGTAAACATCAATTCCCGTACATTTATAATCCGACAAAATTCGCTCTAAACTGCCATTGGCGATACGAGGTAGCGCATCGTACATAGGAATGCGCCCTATACCATTACCGCCTTCTAAAAAGATCGTCCTCGCTGCTGCGTTGTTGGTACTAACACCACCATGAACAGACAAGCTAAAGGACTTATCACCTTGGCTAAGATGCACAGTATTTGCCGCTGGTGTATACACCACCCAATCATGGTCATAAAGTTCTTCGGGCTTAGTTGGCCTGCCGCGACGACGAAAATATTCTGGCGAGCCACATAAACAAGTTTCGAAGGTCTTTAGCTTACTGGCTTGCAACCCAGAGTCTAATAAGGGCGCACCACGAATCGCGAGATCAACACCGTCTTTGATGATATTGACCACTTCATCACTTAGGGAAACATTCAGTTCGATTAAAGGATAAAGCCTTCGAAATTCATTCAGCGCCGGCACAATCACCTGCAAGCCCAAATTCACCGGACAAGAGATCTTCAATTTCCCTTCTGGCTCTTGCTTGGCTTTTTCTATCTGTAGGTTCGCTTCATGAGCTTGAAAAGCAATGGCTCGGCAACGCTGATAATAGGCTTCGCCTGTTTCAGTCAATGACAAAGAACGAGTAGTACGATTCAGTAGTTTTACGCCAAGCTGCTCTTCTAACTTTTTCAGGTGATAACTCACCACACCACGGGAAATCCCCATGAATTTAGCTGCCGCGGTCAAACTGCCTTGCTCCACCACTTGGGCAAACACCACCATACTTTTTAACTGCTCAAAGGAGACTTCCATAGTGACGACTCTTTTCTAAAGGTAAATAAGAATAGATTTTTATTGTATCAATTATTTGACTAATGAAGTCAAAATTCACCCCATTATGCTCATTCGATTAATTAGATAGACTAATCACAAGTTAATAACACAACTCATTCAAACATTTAGGAGCCTCTTATGAGCAGCAAAAAAATTCTAGTCGTTCTAACATCGCATTCAGATTTAGGCGATACAGGTCACAAAACAGGTTTTTGGGTAGAAGAATTCGCCGCACCTTATTATGCTTTCCTTGATGCTGGCGCAGAAGTAACCGTGGTTACACCAAAAGGCGGACAAGCGCCAATCGATCCAAACAGCACTGCGCCAGATGCGCAAACCGAAGCAACTGAACGCTTCTACAAAGATCAAGCAGCACAAGATGTTATTGCTAACACGCAAAAGCTTAGCGATGTGAAACAAGACGATTTCGACGCTATCTTCTATCCAGGCGGCCACGGTCCACTTTGGGATCTAACTGAAAACGAAGAATCCATTGCCTTGATCGAAAGCTTCATCGCAGCGAATAAGCCAATCTCTTCTGTTTGCCACGCACCAAGCGCGTTCTTGAACATCAAAGACACCGACGGAGAGTACTTCATCAAGGGTAAAACCGTGACAGGCTTCACTAACAGCGAAGAAGCAGCGGTTCAATTAACAGAAGTTGTGCCTTTCTTGTTAGAAGATGAAATGAAAAAACGCGGTGCAGATTACAAAAACACAGCAGACTGGACACCATTTGCCGTTCAAGACGGTTTGATGATCACAGGTCAAAACCCTGCCAGCTCAGAATTGGTTGCGGAAAAACTATTGGCTCACTTAAATAAATAAGCCCTACTAGCCAGTTGGTGAAAGTATAAAAAAACCGTCTCAAGGTTACTTGAGGCGGTTTTTCTGTTTTATCGCCAGTAAAACTAAGGCGTTATAACGCGTAATCGAAAACAATAATGTCTTCTAAGATCGGCCCTAGTTGTGCTTTTAATACTTCGTGTTCTGGGTGAGGAATGTAGGCATCACGTGCAGCTTCGTCCACAAAGGTCATAAACACACAATGGGTATACTCTTTATTGCGCCCTTCTGGACTATTATTTAGCCCCCATTCAACAGACTCAATGCCATCGATTTTGCTCTTAATTTTTTCGAAGTTAGCCAAAGACGTGCCAATATCCGCTTCGCTGGCTTGCGCTTTATATTGAATAAACAACACATGACGAATCATAAAGAATCCTGTTTAGGTAAAATTATTTAGCAAAATCATACTCTGCTCTTCCCGCTAAAAACATGCGAAAGGTACACAATTCTTAAAAGGTCAATTTTGTTCAATAGTGCAAACAATACAGGTACGGCTCAAAGCTTTTACGGTAAACAGCTCATACGAAACTTGTCATCCAGCGCTTTAGGCAGCACCAAGGTACTGAACTGTAAGCGTTCTGATTGTTTGCACACGCTATTACGCTCTGATTCATCATCCACATAAATGCGACGATATTCCGCATTCAATACAGGCTTACCGGCTTTAATAAAACTTGAATATGAACGGCATTCGGAATATTCAAAGCATTGCTCTGTAATGGCAAAATCAAAGTCACTGCTCAGTGCCCGTGCCTGATCAGGATCGTTTTTCAAACCTATCGCCAAACCTCTAGCGTGGGCTTGCGCGGCTAAAAAGCGATTGTAATCTAATTGATCATTGGCTCGGAATGAAAAACCGGTATTAGTTCGGTAACTGTCGACGTTATCTGGCTCGACCCCATCACATCCTTTTGAGACGGCTAGATCAAGACGACGAATCATGACATCACGCACTTGGCTAGAACGAATATCTAACCAGCGCTCATTGTCCCAACCACTCAAGGTTTTCCCCAAATCTTTGGCAGCAAAATTGGCTGCGTCAGGCCGCCAATCTTCGTATGAACCCGCTGAAAAATAACAAATGACTTTTTTACCGGACGCTTGTAGACGTTGAATCAGCTCAACAGGCGAATCAAACAAATCAATGTCATATAAATCTACGTCGTAATCTTCATTAACAACACCATCAAGTTGCCACTGCCAAGTCACAGAAACCGGTGGGCGATACCAATCATCCGCCGCATAAAGAGGGGAAAAAAGAGATGACAGCAGTATATACAACACACTGGCTGGAAAAAGTAGAACGCGCATAGTGAACCCCATATGCTCAAAAGGCTAAAAAGCCCGCGACAGGTCTTGCCGCAAGCCCCCACTCTACTCTGTTATGACGTGAAAGGCTCTCAATCTAATGGCTTAGATTCTAGTGGAATATCTGAGACAGGCATTCTGTAGAGATGCTGCCGTGACAAACGGATGTGACACCGCCGCTCATGCTGACACGAAAATCCTCGCTGATTTCAATATCAATCTGACCACCTGGCATCATCACCTTGATAGACGAGTCACATAAACCTAACTTATACGCCACTGCGGCAGCGGCGCAACTGCTACTGCCAGATGCTAAGGTATAACCTGCTCCTCGCTCCCAGATTTCGATCACAATATGATTACGATCAATAACTTGCATAAATTGCACATTGGTTCGATTAGGAAAGTTGGGATGTGTTTCAATCAAGGGGCCAAATTCTTTTGCCATGATTTCGGTTGGCGACTCGGCCAAAATCACGCAATGAGGATTGCCAATAGTGACAGCGCTGTAAATATGATTCAGGCTCATTACATTAAGATTTTCTAACAAGACTTCGCGAGGTTCACCCCAAACTGGAATGTCTTGGCTAAGAAAAGACACCTTACCCATTTCCACATCCACCCGCTGTCCATTGTCAGACACTTGTGCCCTGACCACACCACCTTTGGTTTCAATGGTAAAAGGTTTATCTTTCACCAAACCTTGATCCCATAGAGAACGACAAAATATCCGCAAGCCGTTACCGCTTTTCTCCGCTTCGCTGGCATCGGGATTAAATATACGTAAACCAAAGTCAGCGACATTAGAAGAAAATGGACCAATCAACACACCATCTGACGCCACGCCATAATGTTTATGGCAAATGTTTTTAATGATCAAGGCGGCAGGCTCATCAGGAAACTCATCTGGCGACACGACTAAATACACATTACCTAGCGCATGATACTTACGAAAATCCATTGCCTTATTCCTCTGATTATTCAATTAACTGATTGGCTAAAGCGTATTTTATCAAGCCTGCAGATGTATGAATATCCAACTTGTTTTTAAGATTTTGTCGATGTGTTTCAACAGTTCTCACACTGATATTCAATAATTGAGCAATTTCTTTATTAGATAACCCTGCCGCTAGTGCTTTCAACACAGCCACTTCTCGTTTAGTTAAGTCATCAGACTGTTTAGGAGAAGCCGCCAATGAAAACAGCGAATCAGACGCTCCTGAGCTAAAATACGTGCCACCTTGGCAGACTGTATTAATCGCTTGCACCAATTCCTCTGACGACACATCTTTTAATACATAGCCATTCGCACCTGACTGAATTAATGACAAGATATACTCTTTGTCATTATGCATACTAAGCATCAAAATTTTGACATTGGGCTGCTCTGCTTTAAACCGTTTAGTGGCTTCTAGTCCATTTAATATCGGCATAGAAACATCCATCAGAACCAGATCGGGTTGCAGCTCTTTAGGGAACATACGAACAAGTAAGACAATTTTTAGCTGACTTTCAGCTTGTGACAGTATTTCCTCAGAAGCGACATTTAATCACCACTTAACCCACTTGTAAGGTACTTCAAGCACCTTACAACCGTTATTTGGACGGATTAACCCCGTGCAGAACGTATCATCTGATCTACTCGTAACAAATTTCCAAGTGCAAACAGCACGGCGAGTTTGTTGTCATTTTTAGACAGGCCTTTGTAGACGACTTTGCGGAACCCAAACTGGCATTTCAGTATTCTAAACGGGTGCTCGACTTTCGCTCGGATACTCGCCTTTAAGTATTCCGTTCKGATCAGCTGCTTGTTGAGGCGGGGGTGCTTTTTCCAAGCACGTATCTTGCTGGGCATCTCAGCTACTAACCAATCGACATTCTTATCTTTTGTTTCTGTGCGCTTTTCTACGCCACGGTAGCCAGAGTCCGCCGATACAAATGACTCATTGCCATGAAGAAGTTCCGTCAACTGGTTTAAATCGTGATCATTGGCAGGCGTCGTGGTGAAGCTGTGAACTAACCCACGCTTTGCATCAACACCGATGTGAGCTTTCATGCCAAAGAACCATTGTTTTCCCTTTTGCGTTTGGTGCATTTCGGGATCGCGTGCATTAGATTTATTTTTGGTGGAACTTGCTGCCTCAATAATCGTCGCATCAACGATTGTCCCTTCTTTAAAGTAGGTRCCAGAATCAGACAGCCATTTGTTTACTTCTTTGAAGAGTTTACGACCCAGCTTATGCTTCTCAAGCAGGTGACGGAAATTCATGATGGTCGTGTGGTCTGGGATCGCACCTTCTAATGATAGGCCAGCAAACAGCCGCATAGAGGTGATCTCGTAAAGGGCATCTTCCATCGCTGGATCACTCATGTTGTACCAGTTCTGCATAAAGTGAATGCGTAGCATGGTAGCGAGAGGGTATGGACGCCGACCATTGCCAGCTTTTGGGTAAAACGGCTCAATCTGAGCTTCGAGCTGTAGCCATGGAATCAGCTCATTCATCCGACCAAGGAAGAGCTCTTTGCGAGTCTTGCGGCGTTTGCTGGTAAATTCGGTATCGGCGAAGGAAAGCTGATTCATGTCATTCGGTCTTGAGGTAATGGTCAGATCGGCATTGTCTCATATTGGGGACTTAATCGCAGTTTCCTTAGCTTTTTCCAGCGCTTCCAATCCATTAGATGCAGTGGCAATAATGTCAATATTGCCTTCCAACTCCAAACGAGCCTGCAAACCATCCAAAACAAGGGTGTGATCATCAACCAGCAAAACACGTAATAGAGATGGCAACATTGTCATACGTTAACTCTTTTTATTATTTCAATATGAAAGGATAATCGATTATCTGATAGGTAAAACTGCATATGTTCGAAGTTTCTGCCTTTTCAAGACTTAATATAATGCGCCACTTTACTCTGAAAACCCACAAAAACAAAAAATCGGGATATGAAAAACACCCGATTTCTTTGAATACTAGCTCACTATTAAGCTGTTAATTTCCTACTAGAAAGTTCTTATAAATAATACTAATCCAAATAAGGCCATATAACACCAATGAAAGAAGAACGGCCGAAGAACCTAAATCTTTCGCTCTACCTGACAGCTCATGCCACTCGAAACCAATTCGATCAACTACAGCTTCTAGCGCAGAATTTATTATTTCAACTAATAGCACTATCAATATAGCACCATTAAGTAAAGCTAATTGAATGAGGTCTGTTGCAACAAAAAAACTGACAGGAAACATAACGACGGCTAGTAATAATTCCTGTCGGAAAGCAGCCTCATATTTGTATACCGCCTTAAACCCTTGCATAGAACATCGCCCAGCCTTAATAATTCTTCCTATACCACTACCATTAGACTTAAGAACATTATTTTCCATCTCTTCATTTCCTTTCGTATTAAATTTCATAAATTAGTTCTCACGGCAAGAGCTAAATATATCTAGCTCTTTCTTATATATTTTCGTCTCTATATTGTTAATACCCAAAACAGAGTGAAACAAATTATCCTGGGAAATAGGTTGTTCGCTTTTTTCTATCAAACATGAAACACTTACTCGATTAGCAGCTTGATATTCTTCAGAAAACCAAAGTAGGAATGGAATATGTGTCTGTTCAGAAGGTGCTATAAAGTAAGGCGCACCATGCAAATACATATTATTCTCACCTAAAGATTCACCATGATCTGAAAGATATATCATTGATGTATTGTAAGTTTTCGACTGTCTAATTAAAAACTCAATAACTTCATTTAAAAAGTGATCTGTGTATAAAAGAGAATTGTCATAAGCATTTGTAATCTCCTGTTGTGTACAGGTTTGCAATTGATTGGTTTTACATACGGGGGTAAATTTTTCAAATTCTTGTGGGTAGCGTTGATAATAAGCAGGTCCATGACTTCCTTTTTGATGTAATACAATAAAAACATCTTGATTAAAACTTGCGACTTTTTCATCTAGTTTATTTAGAAGAATCTCGTCGAAACACTCCTTACTATTACACCAAAATTCGTTATTTTCTTTACTCAACTCATCTGTTGGAACCCGATCGCATACGCCTTTACAACCGGAATTATTCTCCCGCCATAAAACAGAAACACCTACTCGCACAAGCACATCTAATAATCCTTCAAATTCTTTTGATTTTGACGGGCTATAGTCTGTTCTCTCAAACTTAGAAAACATACAAGGCACAGAGACTGCTGTTGATGTTCCGCAAGAAGATACATTGGTAAAATTGATAACATCACGCTTTTCGAGCTTTGGATTAGTCTCGCGACTATAGCCATTGAGTGAGAAATTAGCAGCACGAGCGGTTTCACCAACGACCAAGACAGTCAAATTATGCTTTCCGTTAGCTGCTAGCATTGTTAATTTTTCAGCGTCTAAAGCAATGGCTTTTGGCGGATTTTTTTCGGAACCGAATACGCTAGAAGCATAAGACGCCGTTGCATAAATAAAATTAATAGGATTTATCAAATGCCTAAAATGACGATTATTACGAAAAAAAGAAGAGTAATCTTGATAAAAAGTCATGAGTATCAAAATTATCACCAACAGGCTAGAAACACCACTAATTAGCCGGCTAAGTAACTCTTTTGATACAGAGCTCTGTTTAATTCTAACCTGCCAGACAATAACTGACGGCACTATGCCAAAAAGAAATATATAGGCGAAGAATCTAATTGATAGTAACTCAGATGCTTCAGACACATCAGTTTCAAATGTATTCTGAACCATATCCCTGTCAATCAAAATACCATAAGTATCCATAAAATAACTGGCACCTGCGGCCAAATATAAAACAACAAGTGCAATAGGCTTTTGAATATATGGAAATGTTGTAACAAGCAGCAACAGGTTAATAAAAGCAACGAGCAGAATAAATAACGAAAAGAAAAAACTAATATTCCATAAAGACATAGAATAAGGTAGGTTAAATACATTTTTCCATAGTGAAAAATTATAAAATAGCACCAGTATAGCTGCTAAAATAAGACTAAAAACACTGGCACTTAAAGTTATTTTTTTCGGAAGTTGTAATACAACTAATGGCCACTTCCGCATGAGCCTGACTGCAAAGAAAAAAAACTGACTGACGTATTTACAACTGGCTAACATATCTCTTCTCTATATCCATTTTAATGGATAGAAATATGCCTGATTCGTTGCCTTAGTTATGTCGTGTTAATGTCCTATGAATGTCCCTCCATTGTAATGCAGTGTCGTCGCTATGTATTAGAACAACGAGACATAACAAAATAGTAGATAAAGCCTAACAATAAGCACCAGTCGTCAGATCTTTGAAAACTCATTTTAGAGTTCACAAAGGTTCATCACAGCTTGATGTTTAGAAAACGTTTAATAACATAATTTCAATAGCGATTAATAAAACTATCCTACAGGCCAAGTCACTAACATTCTGGTACCACCATACTCACTACGAAGGACACTCACCCTACCACTATGCTGGCGGGCTATCTGTGCGACAATAGCCAAACCTAAACCATACCCTCCAGTTTCTCGATTACGACTCACGTCAAGTCGAGTAAAAGGTTCAAATATGTGTACGGCCTGCTCCTCAGTAATGCCATGACCATCATCATCGACCCATAACTTATATTGTAGATCCTCTATGCTGACCCCAATTGCTATAGTCGTTTGAGTATATTTGTCCGCATTACTCACTAAGTTACGTAATAATCGCGACATTAATTGTGGCTCCATCTCCACTAGTAAGCCTTTAGTTGGCAAGCTCAAGCTTATTTCTGTATTAATTTCTGTCGCGAGATGTCGCTGTTGTTTCAGTAACCAGTCGGCAATATCAATTTTTTCGAGCTTCAGTAGCGGCTCTGAATTCTCAAGTTTGGTATAACTCAGTAGTTCATGAACCATCTGATCCATATCATCTATGTCAGCACTCATGCCTAACAAGTGTTGATTTATTAGATTTCTATCCGATGTATCAGCAACCATTTCTAATTGAAATCTAAGGCGCCCAATAGGAGAACGTAGCTCATGTGAAACGGCATTTATTAAATTTCTTTGGCTTTCAAAAAGCCGCTTCAGCCGCTCAGACATCAAGTTAAATGTTGCATTAAGGTTACCCAATGCTAAAGCCCCTTCTGGTGCCCGAATATCAAAGTTCCCCTGACTAAATGAATTGGCAACATGCTCTAGCTTCACTAATCGATATTGCATACCCAACACCCAAAACAAAGCAAAGCCAAAAAATATAAACAGTGGAAAATATTCAAAAGCCAGCAATATAAACTTAGCCATTTCGCTCTCTTGCATTGGGCCAATTTTTACAACCATATTAGGCGCAATGAGACGAAAATGAAGATCCTTAGAGGAAGAAGGCCAAACAGGAATGCCCTGCTGAAGGTCGCTAAGCTGAGTTTCAGTCAGTATCAACTGCTCCAAAGGAATGATTTCTATTGGGATATTCGAAGAGGTATTTATATCTTGTAGCAAAGTTTTCAACTCTTCACTAGAAAGAGTGTGGTAAAGTGCTTTCACTAACATGAAATCAGTTTGATAATCACGAGTTTTATCCTCTTTCAGCTCCTCATGAAAAATCCTATTGAAAAACATTTCGTTTCCTGTTGTACAAACAAAAAACAAAACTATTAACGCCAAGTACATGCCAATAAACTGTTTTAGTAAGGTTTTACCAAAAAAATTAGATTCAGATGATGCCAGTTTAGAAGACTTAGGCCGTATAACACTGTCATGGGTCTGTATTAATTGATCGTCTTTAGTCATTCGTTTGCCACTGATCAGTAATAAAAAGATAACCTTTACCGCGTACAGTAATTATTCTACGAGGTAACCCATTGGTATCACCTAGCTTTTTTCTCAATGAAACAATTTTGTTATCAATTGAACGGTCTAAACCATCATATTCAATTCCACGTAACGACTGGCTTATTTCATCTCGTGACACTGTTTTCTCAGGGTTACTAGCAAGTAACCACAATAACTCAAACTCTGTTTCCGTTAGTTTGATTAACTCTCCTGCCAGCTCAACTTGTCTGCGCCCAATATTAATTTTAAGGCTATCGAAAATTAGTTGATCATTATTGATTGTGGAAGCTTGAGATAAAGGATTTGCTCTTTTTTCATCACGGCGTAACAGAGCTCTGACTCTAGCCAGCAATACCCGTGGATGAATAGGCTTATTAACAAAATCATCAGCCCCCATCTCTAATGCTGCGACCTGATCCATATCATCCCCGCTGGCTGTCAAAATCAAGAGCGCCCCTTGATACCAAGTTTGCAACCGCCTGCAGACTGTTAAGCCATCAAGATTAGGTAACATCAAGTCAAGAATAATGAGTTGAAGCTGTATTATTTCGGCCAATTCCAGCCCTTTCTGGCCATCATCGGCATGATGAACGACAAAACCTTGCTGACCTAAATAACTTGTTATTAATTCAGCAAGCTTAAGGTCATCTTCAATAAGTAAAATCGTACGAAATGGTTCATTAGTCATATGGATTTTTATCAATTAGTAGCTAAGATCATGGCCTGTGACAATAAACTATTATCTCAGTCCAGTAAAAGGTGATACACCTAAACTACCGTTTATCCTGCCACCACAATAAACTCAACTTAGCTTAATTTTTCTACAATACGTGTATCTAAAAAAGGCACTTTTATTAAATTGGCAATATTGCATAAATTCGTGTGCCCTTGTCTTTTTGTGACTCAATAAGGAAGTCTCCACCAATGAGTTCAAGCCGCTCGCGCATATTGATCAAACCAATCCCTGAACACAGATCTGATTTTTTCGAGATGCCTTTGCCGTCGTCCAAACACTCAAACATCACATGTCGATGAGATAGCAAAACTTGCAGTGAAATATTTTTGGCTTGAGCGTGCTTTTCAATATTGGTTAACGACTCTTGAGTTAGACGATAAACCGCAATCTCTATTTCATCAGGTAACTTAGTAGACACATCAAAACTATATGTGACCTGAATTTCAGTGCGTTCCATAAATTGATCAATCAAGGCTTTAAGCGCCGTATCCAAACCTAAATCATCCAATAAGGTTGGTCGTAAATTATGGGAAATCTGTCGCACCTCACTGATGGTCTGATTAATCAGATCTCCTGCTTTCGCCAATTCCTGATGAATCACTTCTTTTTCATGCCCGCGCTTTAATTTATTTTCCGCTAACTCAATACGAAACTTACAGCTTACCAATAATTGATTAATACCATCATGAAGTTCACGAGAAAAACCTCGTCTTTCATTAACTTGCAGACGCATGAAACGTTGAGCGAGTTCTTTTAGTCTTGAGTCCGCTAATTTGTGCTCATGAAGATTAATCGCCAAGCCTAACAAAATAACCAAAACCACAGTTACTACAACCACAGCAATCACAGTAAAAAAGCTGCGCTGAATATTGTCATTCATGGTGGCTTTGGTTTTGGCTAGCTCTGCGTAAATATCATCAAGATACAGTCCGGTGCCCATTATCCAATGCCACCGATCAATAGCGACTACATAGCCCAACTTATCTTCTTGCTTCATTAATGGCGGCTTTTCCCAAATGTATCTGTGATAACCACCACCCGCCTGAGCCGCGCGAATTAGGCCTTGGATTAAGTAGTTTCCAGTGCGATCCTGGAAGTTCCATAAATTTTTACCGACAAAATTCGGCTGAGTTGGATGGACTAAATTTATCCCAGACATTTCATAGGCGAAGAAATAACCGTCATCTTCGTAACTTAACCCTTCCAGAATTTTTTTCACTCTACTTTGTGCTTCAGCATCACTTAGCTGATCATCCTCCAATATTGGACGAATAGCTGACATAGCAATATTAACGTGATTCTTCAACGCCAACTTTTTAGCATTTACTAAATTGAATTCATAAATAGACAGCTCTTGCGAAGCTAATTCGCGAGCAGATTGAAAGCCCAGATAGGTAATGATGGCTGTCGCGACAATTAAAGGCGCAACGGCAAGGAGAATAATTTTACTTTTTAATCCCACGGATAAAGACCTTTTTTATTATTTTATACTGTCAAGATCATATATTTAACTCGTTCTTAGTATTCCTAAAATAGCAAAAAAGCGGGCAATACCCGCTTTTAAACTAGAGTCTAAACCATCTTAGAATCAGTCCATTCCATATAACTCAGGAAAAACCATAATACTGACCAAAACGAGGATCTGGATCAATATAAACGGCATGACACCTTTATAAATATCCATTGTTCTAATCGAACTGGGCGCCACTCCTTTTAAATAGAATAGACTAAAACCAAACGGCGGTGTTAAAAAGGATGTCTGTAGATTCATCGCAATCAAAATCGCGAACCACACCATATTGATACCCAATGCTTCGGCAACAGGGGCCAAAATAGGCACAATAATAAATGCGATTTCAACAAAGTCGATAAAGAAACCTAAGATCAAAATGGCAATCATGGCTAAGATAATAAAGCCCCATTTTTCACCAGGAAGATTCAGTAAAACCTCTTCGACAATCGCATCGCCACCCGTGTAACTAAACGCCATAGAGAAGGCGGTTGCGCCCATCAGAATAGCAAATACCATGGCCGTAACTTTTACTGTTTCCAGTCCACTGTCGTAGAGCATTTTCCAGCTAAATTGACGATAAATAAGCGCTAATACTATCGCGCCCATGCCACCTAACGCAGAAGACTCGGTTGGTGTGGCAATCCCTGTAAAGATCGAGCCCAACACAATCAACACCAAAGCCAAAGGCGGGATAATCGCTTTTAGTGCGCTGCGGATTTGTTGTGCGCGTGTTTCATTATCTAAATCCTGCGGCATAGCTGGCGCTAGCTCGGGTTTTAAAAAGGTAAGGATCAAGATATAAACAATATAGCAAGCAATTAAAATCATGCCGGGAAACAAAGCCGCATGAAAAAGATCGCCTACGGGAATACCCAAAACATCCCCCAAGATGATCAAAATAATCGATGGTGGAATGATTTGCCCCAAGGTACCAGACGCACAAATTGTGCCGCAGGCTAAAGACTTGCTGTAGTTGTATTTCAGCATTACTGGCAAAGAAATCAGCCCCATTGCCACCACACTCGCCCCAACCACACCAGTCGATGCCGCTAATAAAGCCCCAACAAGAATAGTAGAAATCGCCAAGCCGCCGCGTACTCCACCAAACAGTTTACCCATGGCTTCCAGCAATTGCTCTGCTAGCTTGGTCTTTTGCAACACGATGCCCATAAACACAAACAAAGGCACCGCCATCATTACCGTATTTTCCATGTAGCTTTGAATGCGGAACGGCATAAAAGCAAACATATCAAAACCTTCGGCAAAGACACCGAAAATCAAGGCCACACCACCAAAGGTAAAGGCCACAGGAAACCCCAGTAAAAGCAATACTAGGGCAACAAAAAACATGATTATTCCAATCATAAATAACCTACAAGCTTAAAATGGAGACAAGAATTAATGTTGAATAGGCGGATGTGAAAAACCTTCTTCACTTACGCCGCGCAGCACATTGATGCAGCGAATAATCATTCCTAATCCACTGATTGCCATAGAGAAAAAAGCAACAGGAATAACCGCTTTAATGATCCAACGATAAGGCAAACCACCTGGATCGCCACTGGTTTCACCAAGGGAAAAAGCCTCATAAGAAAAGCCTACACCGTAATAACCAACCAATATGGTGAAAGGCATTAGAAACACAACACAACCAAACAAATCGATCCAAGCTTTTCCGCGAATCGATAGATTTTCATAGATCAAATCCACACGTACATGACCACCATGCTGAATACCGTAAGGAATGCCTAATAAGAAAATCGCAGCATATAAATGCCACTCCAGCTCCTGCATACCGATCGACACATCGTTAAAGGCATAACGCATCAAAACGTCGTAAAAAACATTAAACAACAAGCCAATAAATAAGATGGTAGAAATAATACCCAGTAGATTCGAAAAACGAGTGATACCCCGTTCTAGGCCGATTAACCACATAACAAACTCCTAGAAAAGACAAAGGGCGAGGTCATACTAAGTACTCACTCACCCTGTCAGAGGTTTTATTGATCTAGACGGTCAACGCTTTCAAGATAAGCGCGATCGGAGATATTCGACCAAACACGTGCTGTTTTCATGTACGCAGCCTGAGAATCGATAATTTCTTTCGCTAATGGATCTTTCGCGGCTTCTTCCGTCAAAAGTTCGTCGTTGGCTTTTTTCATCGCATTCAAAACAGGTTGAGGAAAGGTTTTAACTTGAATATCTGGGTACTCAGACTTCATCGTCGCCCAGTTCACACCACTTTCATGGTAGCTCTGAATATACATATCATAGGCTGAAACCTTCATCGCTACGCGTAGAATTTCACGAAGATCGTCTGGTAACTTTTTCCACGTCCGTTCGTTCACAAGGAACTGAAGTTCCGTTGCAGGCTCATGCCAACCTGTGTAGTAATAAGGCGCAATTTTGTGGAAGCCCATACGCAAATCAAGTGATGGCCCTACCCATTCAAGCGCATCAATCGTGTTACGCTCAAGTGCTGTGTATAACTCGCCTGGTGGAATATTGGTTGGTTTTGCGCCTAGTTTTGCTAACACTTCACCGGCAAAACCTGGAATACGCATTTTCAGACCTTGTAGGTCCTCAACGGAATTGATCTCTTTTCTGAACCAACCGCCCATCTGTACGCCAGTATTACCACCTGGGAAAGAAAGCAAACCGAATGGTTGATACACTTTTTCCATCAACTTCATACCATCACCATAATAGAACCAGCCGTATTGCTCTGGCGCAGTCATACCAAAAGGCATAGTGGTGAAATAAACAGTATTAGGAACTTTACCTTTCCAATAATAAGACGCGGAGTGACCTAAGTCATACTGACCAGAACGCACCATATCAAACACACCCAAAGGCGCTTTATGTTTGTTAGCAGAATCGATGGTGATTTTAAGACGGCCACCAGACATTTCTTCTGCAATACGAACCATGTTCCTTGGTGCATCACCAAAGATAGGAAAGTTAGTTGCCCAAGTCTCGGCCATTTTTAATTTGTAGACTTTTTCTGCTGCGAAAGCAGGTAAAGAGAAAGCACTTAATGCTACTGCGGTTGCAGCAACAAGAGTTGTGAGTTTTAAGGATTTCATTGTTTTTATCATCCTGTAGTCTTATTTTTTATAATTTAAGATCGAGCAGGATTAATAATCGCGCGTATAGAAAGTGCAAACAATTCGTACGAATACCGACTTTATAAAGCGGAAACTACGTACTAGTCTCAGTATTAATACGTAGAATTAAACGAAGAACCTTCACCATAAAATTAATTTTCTGCCATTAACTCAACAATATAAGGCTCTATAGCATCAGCAAAAATTTTATACTGGCTAGCGTTGGGGTGTAAAAAATCACTCATGATATTACTGGTTAGGCGACCTTTTTCATCCAGAAAAACGTGATTAATGTCGTGGAAAAATACCTTTTTATCATCTGCATAGCTGCAAATAATCTGATTCACTTCGTTGTTCAACATACGCAGTTTCTGCGTTGGTTTCGCACTACGAGGGAAAATAGCCAAGAGCAGAACTTTTGTCTGCGGTAACTTTTCTGCCAATACAGACAAAATCTGCTTAATACCCAACGCTGTGTCTTCTGCTTTGTCCATGCAATGACCTGCGTTATTCGTACCAACTAATAAAACCAATAACTTAGGCTGAATATTATCGACTTCCCCATGGGCAAGTCGCCATAAAACGTTCTCGGTCTTATCGCCATTGAACCCCAAATTCAGTGCATTCCTTGGTTGATAAAAAGCCTGCCAAACATCCGCGCCTTCTTTCTCCCAAGCTTGCGTGATGGAATCCCCAAGGAATACTAAATCCACTCGCTCCATAGCATTTTTTTCGGCGAGCTTTTCCTCATGACGAGGCAACCACCAAATGGTTTCTTGTGGCGATGCCGTAACCGACAAAGGTTTTAACTGGCTAGTTTGCTTTTCCATCATAAATTACATCCTAAAAAGTGCGTGCCAGGAATTGGGTTGTAACTCACCGGATCACAAGGTTCAAAACCCAAACGAACGTACAGACGTCTCGCGGTTTCAAAGTCCGCCAAAACATCAAGGCACATGCGCTGATAGCCATTTTCCTTCGCTATCTCCATTAACTTATTCACCAATTTCTCGCCTAATTGATGACCACGTTCTGTTGGACGAACATAGACTCGCTTCATTTCGCAAACTTTCGCATCAACTCGGCGAAAAGCCCCGCATCCGACAACTTCGTTATCTTTCCAGATAAGTAAAACCACACCATTAGGAAGCGAGTATTTACCGTCTAAAGCAACAAACTCTTGTTCATTCTGCTGATATTCCAAGCTTACTGGTGCCGACGCGATATATTCACGAAAAATGGCTAATACACGTGCATTATCTTGTGAAAAATTGGCAGAGCGAATGGAAAACATCTTGTGTCCTTACCTTGAACTTTGATAGCCAAAATAATACAGACAAAACAATCTAAAAAACAAAGCTTAATAGATTCCTTTAAAGCTTTAAGGCAAAACCATACTCCTTTATCATCGCTGCATTCTAAAATGACACGATTAAAGAGATATAACACAGTGGGCATTGCTCTTTTTTACCTAAAAAAAACCATCGGCATGATACTTATGCCCATTCCCCTCACTTTGCTGGCCATGTGTCTAGCCTTGTTATTGATGAAGAAATGCCCGAAGTTCGCCAAGCTACTACTATTCTGCGGCATTCTTTTATTAGGCTTGACCAGCTGGAATCCTGTTGCTGACCGGCTTATCGCAACGGTAGAACACGGCTATCACATTTTTGATACCCAGCAAGCGGTTGATGTGATCGTCGTTCTTGGTAGTGGACATCAAAACCTTCCTAATACGCCTGCCGTTATGCAACTTGGTAGAAGTGCAATTTACCGATTAGAAGAAGGAATACGCATATTAAATGCGAACCCAACAGCCCAACTCTTTGTTTCTGGTTTCGGTGGCCACGCACAAAAAATGCGAGACGCGGCAATTGAGCTAGGTGTAAAAGCACAAAGGATCAAAATATTTCCAAAACCAAAAGATACCGAAGAGGAAGCCAACAGCATGAAACCTTATTTAGAAGGGAAAAATGCCGCCTTGGTAACGGAAGCCTCACATCTAAAACGTGCGTCTATCTTCTTCGAACAAGCTGGCATCAAGATTATTCCGGCTCCCGCCATGTATCTGGGTTCCGAAAAGAGCGACTGGCAAATCGACGCCACCGCCGCCTACAAAAGCCAACGCGCCTTTTACGAATGGCTTGGTCGTACTTGGCAATGGATTAAAGGCTAAAACTTATTTTGCCACTTTTGGAAAGCAGCTAAGTGATTCTCTGAAGCATCATGTAAGCGAATAAACACGTCTCTCACATCACTTGGTAAATCTTGTTTTAAAAAGCGTTCATACATCTCGATATTCGCGATTTCAGCTGCAACACCAACAGCAAATGTCTCGGCATAGCTCGCAGGCATCACCGCGCTTTCCACGCCACGATCCACTGGCAAGGCGAAGCCATACCGTTGAAACAAAGGCTCTAACCAAGAAATATGTCTTTCTTCGGCCTTAATGATATTAGTAAAAGGTTTCTGTCCACCAAAAGTACGAATCACCTCTTGGTATTCTCCTCGCGCTAAATATTCATCTTCCAAGGCATAACTCAGCATGGACTCCAACGTCAACACATCATCAGCTTCATTCTGCGCGCCAGCAGCACCATAGCTTTCAGCTGAAGCAATAGACGGAAAACAAACCATCACCCAAGAGACAAGTACACCACCCAACCATAATTTAACACTCTTCATTTCACTCTCCTATCCAGCAACAATGCCAGTTCAATAACAAATATTAGAAAATACTAATATATAAATTAAAGCACAGATGATCTGTTACTCCAGCAATTGAAGAGAATTTATTGATATAGGTCGTTAAATGGATGGAAAAATGATTCAGTAGAGTTGATTGTTATACGTCATGTCTCCTACTAGCATTTATACGACAAAGGACCTTATAAGGCTAAAGAATGAACTCTATAATCTCATACGACCTTGATGAAAAAGATAACCAAATATCTCACGATACTTGGTTGATGCAGCAAGTTAACGCAGCTTTCGATCGCATGGAAAACGGCCTTGCTGTATTTGTGTCGAACGAAGAAGCCAATGTTCAGATGGCTGAGTTTAAAAGGAAAATTCATGCTAAAAATAATCCTTTATAGTTACAGTGTCTTATAAATTAAAACCATAATGGCTGCCATCTGGTAACTCAACATCCAACGTTAGTTTGCCACCAGCACCTTCTACATAACGTTTTAAGGTAGATAGCTTTACATCTCGTCCTTTACGCTCCATACCTGCAATCGTTGGTTGCTTCACGCCTAGCGTGTTTGCTATATCCTCTTGAGTGATTTGCATGCGTTCACGCAACTGGGCGAGATGAATACCAAGTACCATGTCATCCGCTTTTTTACGGGCATTTTTTACTATTTCAGGCTTCTGATCTGAAATTAATTTATCAAGTGTTCTAGCCATTACTCACCTCGACTTTTTTGATTGGCTAACTTCCACAAATTTATAGGCTTAAAGCTATGTTTTCAATTCAAAAAAAAACAGCACCCACCTATGAGCACTGCTTATCCTTCATTCATAAGCTGAAATTATCGAAGCCAATATATTAATGCGAAACAGTAACCGAGTTTGGCAACGATTCCCCAACTCTCTCTTTGGCAATTTCAATCACTGCATGAGCAAGTTGTACCAAGGTGGCGAAGTTGGGCTTAGTTTCAGGTTTAAGAGAGCGATAAGCACTGGTTCGGCTTTTAATACCCGCTCTTGCGATCACAACGCCATGCCCAAATAACTCAACATAGGAACGAATAGCGGCCTGTAAAATATCTGGGCGACCTTCTGTCATGGAGTCCCATGACGCCTGTTTAATCACCTCTTCCATTTGCTCTACATCAAACCGCATAGCAGCAGCTTGATAAGCTCCTTTTACGATGCTTCGTAATGTGCTCGCAGTCAGTTCATTACCACTCCAATTCAAGGCTCCATCTGCAGTTAAAGCAAAGCGTTTAAAGTCTTTCACGTTAGCAAATGGTGGTTTTGAAAAGTAATCCGATAAGTCTGCCTCACCTTCAAATCCGTCACTAAAGGTTAATGCTAAGGTGTGATCTTTAACCCAATCAACATCAATAATTTTTAACATAAATCCTCCAATTTCCCCGGATTCTGACCCTTCACAGCTTTATTCCACATCTGCATAAAATTGCTCTCTATACATACTGATATGAGTTTTAGCACGTTTACGCTGTTTATTAGGTAAATACCCTTCTAAACATTCACCGGTTTCTATGGCAATAATCAATTCGTAACCACCATATTTCACGTGTAAATGCGGTAGCTTGTGCTGTTGATTATCAAAAAAATATAAGCAAAACGACAATCCTAATAACGCATCGATTTCAGGCATCCTTACCCCTCGATATTTATATAGGTAAAACTATAGAGCAGTCTCTCAAAAGAGACAAATATATTTTGTAAACAAAAAAAGCAGCGCCCATCACTGAGCACTGCTTTTCTATTACTTCAAGAGTCGAGTCTTTTCGAACTCATCAAACCTGAAACAAGAAGTTTTTGATCAGGTCTTTGCCACCTTCGGTAGCGAAAGACTCTGGGTGAAACTGAATGCCTTGGATTGGGTATTCTTTGTGTCGAACGCCCATCAGTTCAAACTTGCCGCCTTTATGAATCGTGGTAATGTCTTTGAAGTCCGCTTCTTTTAGCTCACCAACAGAAGCGGTAACTTCCAGCACATCTGGGAAACTTTCTGCTTCGGCAATAAGTGAGTGATAACGCATGACTTCTAGTTGGTCTGGGATATCATGGAAAATACCTTCGCCATTGTGAGTAATCGGGCTAGTTTTACCATGCATTGGCAAGGGCGCTTTCACGACTTTGCCACCAAATACATGACAAATTCCCTGCATTCCCAAGCAAACGCCCATTAATGGAATGGTTTTACCGAACTCTAGAATGACGTCGGCACATACGCCGAAGTACGCCTTGTCGTCTGGAGAACCTGGTCCTGGAGAAATAATAATGCGATCTGGCGCAGCGGCACGAATGTCGTCTAATGTCACTTCGTCGTTACGTTTTACGATCACTTCAAACGCGTCGATCTCGCCACGGCTTTTCTCAGTTTCTAACACTTCACCAATAAACTGATACAGGTTGTAAGTGAAGGAATCGTAATTGTCGATAATATAAACTTTCATGCTTCCCTTACTCCTGATTCGCTTTTGGTGCGAAGCTGTCTAACACACGTTTGGTGCCAGCAAATTTACGTTGGATTTCTTCGTATTCGTCTTCGGCGTTTGAGTCATATACATTACCACCACAGGTTTGCACATAGGCTTTGTTGCCCTTGGCAAACACAGTACGAATCGGAATCGCAAACATACAATCGCCGTTAAAAGAGAACTGTCCAACCGCACCACCGTATGGCCCACGACCATCGTTTTCTAAATCATCGATGATCTTCATGGCTTCGATTTTTGGCGCGCCCGTCAAGGTTCCTGCGGGGAAGTTACTCGCCAAGGCTGAGAACATGTCGTGATCTTCTGCCATGATGCCGACAATCTCGCTGGAAATGTGCTGAACGTGACTAAAGCGTTTAATGTCCATCAAACTACGCACTTTCACTGTACCAAAACGCGCCACTCGGCCAATGTCGTTACGATGAAGATCGACAATCATATTGTGTTCGGCAATTTCTTTTGGATCGTTCAACAAAGCACGCGCAAAGGCTGTATCTTCGGCAGCGTCTTTACCACGCTTCGCTGTACCTGCGAGAGGGAAGGTTTCCATTTCGCCTTGGCGTACACGGAACAACAACTCAGGGCTAGCGCCAATGACTTTTTGCTCACCAAACTTGATGTAATACATTTGCGGCGATGGGTTCACTTCGCGCAACTGCTCATACAAATTAATGGTGTCACCTTCCATATCAAACCATTTTTTAAAGCCCACTTCGCACTGAAAGATCTTACCTTCAATGATATCTTGCTTCACTTTAGCAACCGCATCCGCATGATCGCTCTTAGTCATGGACTCGCCCGCAGGCGTCACCACAAGTGGACCATTTTCTGGCGTCGGCTCGGCCATCATATTGTTCACTAATTCCAAACGATTACCCGTGGAATGGTCGTCGTAATAGAAGTAAAAAACCTCGCCGGTCATCTTGTCCAGAATCAGGCCATCTTTGTACAAACCAAAACGAAACGCATCGAACATCTCACTCGACTGCAGATCCAAGGTTGGCTCGAAATAATTCATGCTGTCGTAACCGATATAACCCGTTAAACCACCAGCAAATCCTCGTGACAAAATATTTTGCGGCACAATCTCGCGCAACAAATAATACGGATTATCAGACTCATAAGACTCAGTGCTGCCGTCACGCTCTTGGATAAACAACTGTTTGCCTTCCGCCCAGATCAATTTCTCAGGATCAAAACCGATAATCGAATGGCGGGAAATAAAACTCTCTTCACCAAGGGATTCCAACATAAAACAGTTATCAAAACGCTTCTCGACCTTTTTAAACAAATCGAAAAAATCGCAATCGGAACTGATAGTGACATACTTAGGTTTACGCGGCAGCGTGATGCGCTGCGGCTTTTTATTATATGAACTCATATCTCTTTTAATTCCTTCAATGCACGGGAACCACGGGTCACAGTGGCAATACCCACACCCAACTGTTTCGCAATATCTCGCTGCGGCACGCCTTCGTCTAACAAGGCAATAATCTTCAAACGACTCACCATTTCACTGATTTCATTCGGTGTCAGCAGCACTTTTAAACGCTTCTCCAACACAGATTCATCGTCTACTTCGGTTAAAAACTGGATCAAGTCCTTCATAGGATTCAACTCTCACAAGAAGGTTTGTATTCATGTACTAGTACAGTATTTGATTTTAATGCCTAAATCAATATTTAAAAACTAGTGGCAAGAATATAAAACCGAAGTTATCATATAAGATAACAGCCAGGAGGGAACCATGAGCTGGAAAATACAGTTTTATGATGGCGTAGAGGACTCTATTCTTAGCATGCCACCAAAGATCCAAGCACGGATGATTAAACTTTTAGAACTAATGGAAAAACATGGCGCTCATCTTGGCCCACCTCATACAGAGGCAATGGGTGATGGTTTGTTTGAGATTCGAGCCAAAGCGCAGGAAGGTATTGGCCGGAGCTTATTCTGCTACTTAAAAGGCCAACGAATATTTGTATTGCATGCTTTTGTGAAAAAGTCACAGAAAACACCAAGAAGAGAGCTAGAACTCGCTAAATCAAGACAACGAGAGGTTAAGTCATCATGAGTCTACAACACTTAAAACAACGGGCATTGAGCAACACAGAGGTTCGTGCGGAATATGATCTGCTTGAAAATGAGTTCGCGTTTATCGATCAATTGCTTTCTATGCGCGTCCAAGCGGGATTAACCCAAGAACAACTCGCAATACGCATGCACACCCAAAAAAGCAACATCAGCCGATTGGAACGCGGCAACGCCAACCCAAGCTGGACGACGCTACTAAAATACGCCCATGCTTGTGGATTTGAGCTAAGCTTAACACCGCAAAAGATGTCGCATAACGCTTAAAAGATCATCAACCATGACAAAAACACACCCGCATCAAGTTTAAGACTAGCGCTATCAAGGATTATTAAAAATGAACTTCTATGAAGATTTAAAAGAATCGCTAGAACAAGCTGTTGCCATCCAGAATGAACGGCAACTTGTTGAGGAAATAGAAATAGCAGAGCAACAGTTTACTGAAGGCAAAGGCGTTTCAAGCCAAGAGGCGCGAGAAAAAATGATTAGAAACGTCAATACTAAATACCAGCGCACTTAACCTAGTTTTTTATTAATCCAACCTTCAAATCCGTTGCCTCATAAATCACTTCACCATTAAGCAGAACAAAACCGTCCGCAATACCCATTCCCAAGGGCTTTTTAATAATGCGTTTGATATGCACTTGGTATTCAATAGCCTTTGCATCAGGATAGATCTGTCCGGTAAAGCGAACTTTCCCAACACCCAAAGCACGACCTTTTCCCGGCAAACCTGACCAACCCAAAAACACCCCCAACAGTTGCCAAAGTGCATCTAACCCTAAACATCCCGGCATAACTGGATCACCTTGAAAATGACAGGCAAAAAACCAATGATCAGGCCGAATCGCCAAACTCGCCTTTAATAGGCCTTTATTGTATTTGCCACCCTTGTCATCAATGTGCGAAATCTCATCGATCATTAGCATTTGATCACTGGGCAGTTGCGCGTTGCCCTCGCCAAAGAAATGCCCTTTAGACATAGCAATAATATCGGCATTAGAAAATGTCATAGTCACCTCACACTTTGAAAAATCAGTTTTAGCGAGTATGAATGTGACTTAAGGTTGAGGATTGTAAAAATTGGACATGAATTGCTGAGAAATTGGAGAAAGCAGTTTTACGCTGTGCTGAGCCGTGGCTTTCAGTATATGCGACTGATCATAAAACCCAAGATCTAGCCCATGATGTAGATAAGAACCAGTGCCTTGATAGCATCGTTTTAGAAAATGATTGATACGAACAGTCTGGGCGAACGCTTTGCTAGTAAGGCCTGTATGTAATAAAAACTGTCGATTTAAGTGTCGATGACTCCAATCTACCTCGTTTGCTAGTTGAGCTATGTTGATGACACCGCTCTCCCGATAGATAAGAGACTGGGCGTACTTCAATTTATCAGGGAAGCTTCTAGGTGCCGTATGCTTTAACAATAACCCCTCGCAATAAGCGATTCTCTCTTTAAAAGACGCTTTCTCATACAAGCCTTCTTGTAATGATAAAAACACCCTGTTTGCCAAAAAATCCAATCCCACTAATTGATCGGCGACTTCTGAAACATCGACATTAAAGAAGCGACGCAACCTTCCGGGTTGGAACCAAATACCAAAATAGGGTCCTCCTCCAGAATTTAGAGACACATCCAAAATAGAGGATTGAGTGCCTCCGAATGATTCTGAACACATGGAGAAAAACAGGATATTGGTTCCATCTGGAACAATCGGATACATAGTAGGATGATCCGTATTTACCTCAACAAAAGCATAAACATCGTCCGACAATGCCAAGCAAGGCTTATGGACTTGTAGATTCAAGCCAAAGTGACCTTGCCCCACACTCGTTAATGTCGGCTGAAAAGGTTGATACAGTGTCTGATATGCTTCCAATTAGAATCCTGTTAAATGACGGCGACTAATATTCAATGTTTCTATCTAATAAAACCATAAAAAGACAATCTTAGCTAAACCCGAATAAACTTTGAATTACTTAAGTTCACAACACATTCCCTCTACTCCCTGATAAAACGTCACCTTCATCGTCAAAGTGACGTTTTATCGCTTTCTCGATTGTCTAACGATTAACTAGCTTGTACTTTTTACTTATCAAACAATTTATCAACTTCAGCAAGGTCAACTCATGACATTCATCAAAGCCAAAGACTTCACTGCCGAGCGCGCTTGGGGCGCGTTGGACATTGCCAATATGAATGGTATTACCACCCGCTTGCACTGGACAGATCAGCCGTACAAATGGCACATCAACGATGGTGAAGAAGTATTTGTGGTGTTAGATGGTAAGGTGAATATGCATTATCGAGTCGATGGAAAAGAGCATATTCAGCTGATGACGGTAGGCGATATTTTTTATGCTGCAATTGGCACTGAACATGTTGCGCACCCCATTGGTGAGGCGCGCATTTTAGTAATCGAAAAAGAAGGCAGTGTTTAAAGTCATGTGTTTATCTCCTTCACTATCTTGTTGTTTATTTTCACATTTTCTTACAGAAGAGCCACTGATTTAGACAATAGATTCAATTACTGTGAATTAATAAATTTTATATGATGTTCGCTTATGAATCTTCCACCGCCTTCTGATTACAGTGCATACCCTTCCCTTAGCACTACTCAGGTGATCGTTCGTATTGCTGCGATTATTATGGTGTGGGAATTTGTCATCATGCTAGCGCTGGGCATATTAAAGGTAGATATTGGCCTTTATTGGTTAGCGTTTCTGGATATTTTGTTATTATCAATACTATCTACACCGTGTATTTATTGCTGGGTAATACGCCCTTTTACTCTGGCTCGCGATCAAGCGATTACGCAGATCCATCACCTTGCTCATACCGATCCTCTCACGCAATTAGCCAATCGCCGTGGTTTGTCTTTGTTTTTAGAAAAATTAATCGCGCAGACACAGCGTCACGGAGCATCAGGGGCTGTGTTAATTATTGATTTAGATGGTTTTAAAGTAATCAACGATATTGAAGGACATGCTGCGGGGGACGAAGTACTTATCGAAATAGCACGGCGCTTAAATGATAATGTTCGCACTGAAGACAGTGCTGGGCGTTTAGGTGGCGATGAGTTTATGGTTCTGCTAACCAATTTAGACAATCAGGAACAAATTTCACGTGCCTCTGCCATGCAGGTCGCCAACAAACTTTGTCACATCATCAAGCAGCCCATAAAGTTCAAAAACAAGCAACTTCATGTGGGCGCGAGCATTGGCATCCGCATTTTAGGGTTTGAAAAACTAGATACAGAAACGGCTATTAAAGACGCCGACACAGCCATGTACTTTGCCAAGCAAGCAGGTAAAAGCTGCGCGGTTGTCTTCACACCCAACCTCACTAATACCTAAGCTCTTTATTGGGCTCTTTCTCAAGCTCTATCTTAAGCAGTAATCAAATCATCCAACAGCTATGATGTTGCTTTCTATCCTCGGCTTCACCCAGACTTTTAATCCTATAATAAAAAGGATTAAGCAGACTGCTGCGATACCAATGGTAACCAACGAACTAACCGGATGATCACCAAAAGTTAATAGCTGAAAGCTGAATACCGCAGCAACGTAAGCCACTGTGGTACTCCATGCAACCACCACGCTCGACCACAGCATTCCGCCTTCTTTTACCAAGGCGCCAATGGTCGCGGCACAAGGTGTATAAAGTAGTACAAAGACCAGATACGAAAACGCGCCTTTCCAACCTTCAAATAAAGATATCATGTTGCGATGCCCAGGCGTCATAGCTTGGCCTTTGGCTTCACTGACGCTGGTCAAACCTAGCGGATCAGTTAATGTCGTTACAATGCCCGCAAGATTACTACCTAACAATGTTATAGCGCCGACGATATTGCTTATTGGAGATTCATATTCAATGTTGCTCGGCTTATTTGCGGCATTGGAATACAAGGCATCCATAGTGCCGACTACAGCTTCTTTCGCTAAGATGCCAGTAAACACACCAACGGCAGCAGGCCAATTATCATCGCCCATGCCAATCGGAGAAAACACAGGCGTGATGACTTGGCCGATTTCAGCCAAGGCGGAAGGCTTGCCGCCTTCGTCTGCGGCGCGCCAAGATGGCACTGAATTCAAAATGGTTAGAATCGCTGAAACAAGCACTATGGTTTTGCCGGCACGCAGAATAAAGCTGCGCACTTTATGCCAACTCGACAAACCGACATTGCTCCAACGTGGACGATGATAATGGGGCATTTCCATCAAAACACTCACTCGTACATTACGAAATAGTTGTTTTCTGAAAATCCACGCCGTGCCAACTGCCATGATGATACCAAACAGGTATAAACCGAACACCAGCAGTCCACCGTACTCGCGGAAAAACACCGACACAAACATTACGTACACGGCCAAACGCGCACCACAAGACATAAAAGGCGCCATCGCCATGGTCAACATCCGTTGTCGAACATTAGTCAAACTTCGCGTCGCCATAATAGACGGCACATTACAGCCAAAACCTAATAGCAACGGAATAAACGCCTGACCGGGCAGACCAATCGACGACATAATACGATCAACAATAAACGCCGCTCGCGCCATGTATCCGCTGTCTTCCAAGATACTTAAACATAAATAGAGGAAACCAATGACAGGGATAAAACTCGCCACCAGCTGAATACCACCGCCTAAGCCATTGGCAAGTATGACAATGATCCACTGAGGAATGCCTAACTGCGCTAGCCAGTAGCTTGGAAAGGTCACAAACCAATAGCCTGCAAACATATCGATGGGGTCGATAAATAAGGTACCAACACCAATAGCCACCGCAAACATGGCGTACATGGCAAACAAAAAGATCGGAATACCAAACCAAGGATGCAGCACGATTTGATCTATTCTGTCAGTGAAATTTTTCGCCTGCGCCCGTCCTTTGGTCACGTTAGACAACCAAAGCGCAACACTCGGAACCCTTAAAGAATCGGAATACTCATCACTGAGGCTTCGTTGCATGGCCAATTCACGATCCGTTGGCAAAGCATGAAAATGTACTAATAGTTGGCGTTGTAAATCTGTTACCGACAACTGATGGCCATCAACGACTGGCACGCCGATATTCTTCGATAATATCTCTAGATTCGGCATAATATTCAGCTTGCGAGCCAAATCTGTCATGGTGAGAACGATCAACATTGGACGCCCCAAGGCGACAAGTTCTTGCGTCAATTTAAGGTTACGTTTTAAGTTGGTCGCATCCACCACATTGACAATAACGTCGTAATCACTCTCGGTTAAAAAGCGTCGCGCAATAACCTCATCCATACCGCCAGTCTGATTATTCAAACTGTAAATGCCCGGCAAGTCTGTCATGTCTACACGCTGATCCGAGCTATTAAAAAAACCTGTCTTACAATCCACTGTAACGCCGGCCCAATTGCCTACTTTTTGCCGAGTTCCTGCCAGCTTATTAAATAAAGTCGTTTTCCCTGTATTTGGATTACCGACTAAAGTGATGTGGAATGTCATACTTGTGGTGATCTCTTGTTGAAGCTAAATATTAATCGCAGAGGTGAATATAGCTTGCGTCTTCAGAATGAATGGCGACCAAAGTAGAGCCAACCTTTATTTGCAAAGAATGGCCAAATGGTGCTTTTGTCATCAGCTGCACGGTTTCACCTGGATCAAAACCTAATGCTAGAAGCTGACGTTGCATATCTTCTTGTGGATGAGACACAGAATGAATTTCAGCAACCGTACCTTTCGGCAACTGTGATAGAAGCATTATCTCTCCAAGAATAAACGTAATAATAATTATCAAATAAAATCGTGCTCATATTATGGCTCACACAGGTAGAAAGTCACCAGAACAAAAGTGTAATGAAGATCGATAATTTTGTTCTATTTAAACGAATAAAGGTAAGTAATGATAGACAAGTCTGAAGCAGAGCCAATGCCGGTATCCTTGCTCTATCCATCACGCAGACAACCAACCAAACGCCTTACGGTCTTTATGGATTGGCTGCAATCAATAACTCTAGCAACGTAATAAAAGTCACAACGCATTTCGTCAAGTTATTGAAAAACATCTGTTTTAAAAAACGCCTTATCTATATTCCAAAAAAGTTTATTTACAGACATTGTAATAACTAAATCTTTTAAGTAATCTCGCTGTCAATATAATTCACTGCTTCCCACACGAGGGCACTATGAAATCTAAACAGCATTTTTTGAAATCTATTATTGGTACATTATTGTTGAGCGGAGCCGTTCAAGCGTCTGCAGCAGATCAAACTATTCTTAACACATCTTACGATATTGCTCGTGAGTTGTTCGCCACTTACAACCCGACCTTTGAGAAACATTGGTTAGAAAAAACGGGCAAAACCATTGAGATTAAACAGTCTCATGCTGGTTCTTCAAAACAAGCCAATGCCATCATGAATGGCTTATCTGCCGATGTAGTAACGTTCAACCAAGTCACCGACGTACAAGTTTTGCATGACAAAGGCAAGTTAATCCCAGCTGACTGGAAAAACGAATTTCCAAATGCCAGCTCGCCTTATTACTCAACGATTGCCTTCCTAGTTCGTAAAGGTAATCCGAAAAATATTCATAGCTGGGGCGATTTAGCAGGTAATAATGTGGCATTGGTGTTCCCAAACCCTAAAACATCAGGCAACGGTCGTTACACCTTTCTAGCAGCTTACGGTTATGCACAAAAAACCTTTGGTAAAGACAACGAAACTAAGATCGATGACTTCTTAGGTACTTTTCTAAAAAACGTCTCAGTATTTGATACTGGCGGCCGTGGTGCGACCACAACTTTCGTTGAGCGTGGTATTGGTGATGTGTTGATTACTTTCGAATCTGAAGTGAACAACATTCGTAACCAATATGGCGCAGACAAATACGAAGTAGTTGTTCCAAAAACCTCTATCTTGGCAGAATTCCCAGTCGCCGTGGTAGAAAAAAACGCGAAGAAAAACGGTACAGAGGAAGTTTCTCGTGAATACCTAAGCTACTTGTACAGCGAAGAATCTCAACGTTTATTGGCAGGCTTTAACTACCGCGTACACAACGATGTTGTGAAAAAAGAGTTCGCTGACAAATTCCCTGAAGTGGACTTATTAACAGTAGAAAATATTGCAGGTGGTTGGCCACAAGCTACTAAAGAAATATTCACAAATGGTGGTAAACTAGACCAACTTCAGCGCCGCTAATATCAGAATAGATAACAACTAGCCGGATACGCTTGCGTTTCCGGCTTTTCTGTCTCTGAGCAATAAGTTTATTGCTTGATTTCGGTACTCACTACAAAACGCTCATTGAAACAATTTTATTAAAATACAGGCAAACACATGGCAACACATTTAAGCGCGGCCGATACCAGACCTCGCCATAAGCGAGTCTTGCCCGGACTCAGTTTAAGCTTGGGAACCTCCCTGCTGTTTATCAGCTTGATTCTGTTACTCCCAATGAGCGGATTAGTCATGCAATCCGTTGATATGGGCTGGGACAGATATTGGCAGGTAATCAGCGACGAACGCGTAGTTGCCAGTTACAAAGTAACGCTTTGGGCGGCTTTGCTTGCTTCGATTTTTAACGGTTTTTTTGGCTTATTGCTCGCTTGGGTATTAGTACGTTATGAATTCCCCGGACGCCGTATACTAGACGCGTTAGTAGATTTACCTTTTGCCTTGCCAACCGCGGTTGCCGGTATCACTTTAGCTACTTTATATGCGCAAAACGGCTGGTATGGGGAAATACTCGAAAGTCTTGGGCTCAAGGTTGCTTACACACCTTGGGGTATCGTGCTTGCCATGGCATTTACCAGTATTCCTTTTGTGGTCAGAACCGTTCAACCAGTATTAGAAGAGTTATCTCCAGAGGAGGAAGAAGCCGGTATGACATTAGGCGCTTCCGATTGGTCGGTATTTCGTCGCGTCATTTTTCCGGCCTTGTGGCCAGCATTGATGACGGGCGTTGCCTTGTCGTTCACCCGTAGTTTGGGTGAATTTGGCGCGGTCATTTTTATCGCGGGTAACATGCCTTACGTCAGCGAAATTACGTCCTTGATGATATTCGTTAGCTTACAAGAGTTCGATTTCCCTGCCGCCAGCGCCATTGCGTCTGTTGTGCTGATGGCGTCGCTGATCCTCTTGTTCGCCATCAACATCTGGCAAGCGCGTTATTTACGCCGCCTTCATGGACGCAGTTAGGAAAATATTATGTCATCTTCTAAAACATCATCTGGGCAGCGCCACCAGCTAAGAGTTGGCGACAGTCCTTGGGTAAAAGGCCTGTTAATCGGTATTACCTTATTTTTGACCGCAATTTTATTAGTTGTGCCGCTGATTGCCATTTTCCAACAGGCTTTTGTCGAAGGCGCAGCGCACTACTTTAACAGCTTAATTGAAGCCGATACCTTGCACGCCATTGGTCTAACGCTTGTGGTTGCCGCGTTAACCGTGCCAATCAACTTGGTCTTCGGCGTGATGTTAGCGTGGGCAGTGACCCGATTTGAGTTTCCTGGCCGCAAAATATTGATGACCCTGATGGATATCCCGTTTGCTGTTTCCCCTGTGGTCGCGGGTTTATTGTATCTATTGTTGTACGGCAATAACGGCTGGATTGGCTCTTGGTTGTACGATCAAGATATCCAGTTGATGTTCGCTTGGCCGGGTATCGTTATGGTCACCGTGTTTGTTACTTGTCCATTTGTCGCCCGTGAATTGATTCCCTTGATGCAACAACAAGGACGAGAAGACGAAGAAGCCGCAGTGATTCTGGGTGCTTCTGGCTGGCAATTATTCCGTCGCGTGACCTTGCCCAATATCAAATGGGCGCTGATTTATGGTGTCATCCTTACCAATGCTCGTGCTGTGGGTGAATTTGGCGCGGTATCTGTGGTATCTGGAAATATTCGTGGCGAAACCAACACCTTGCCGCTGCACGTTCAGCTGCAATATGAGGATTACCAAGCCGCTGCGGCGTTCGCCAGCGCCTCGCTATTGGCAATGATTGCCCTACTTACCTTGTTGTTGAAAGCCTTCATCGAATGGCGTCAGGAACGTAGTTTAAAAATTGAAGCTGAAAAAGAAAGACAGGTGACACAATGAGCATTTTGATTGAAAACATTTCCAAACACTTTGGGCAGTTTCAAGCCTTGTCACCTTTGTCATTGGATATCAACGAAGGCGAAATGATTGGTCTGCTTGGTCCATCAGGCTCAGGAAAAACCACCCTATTACGTATTATCGCAGGGCTTGAAGGCGCAGACACTGGCCGCATTCAATTTGGCGACCGAGACGTGACTAACCTGCATGTGCGAGATCGTCGCGTGGGCTTCGTGTTCCAAAACTACGCCTTATTCCGTCACATGACAGTGGCTGACAATGTGGCCTTTGGCTTAGAAGTCTTACCTCGTAAGGAACGCCCAAGCCCGACTGAAATAAAAAATCGCGTCATGCATTTATTGGAAATGGTGCAGCTTGAACATCTTGCCAGCCGTTTCCCGTCACAGCTTTCTGGTGGTCAAAAACAGCGTATTGCTTTGGCACGTGCCTTGGCGACTCAGCCAGAAGTCTTGCTACTAGACGAACCCTTCGGTGCTTTGGATGCTAAGGTTCGTAAAGAGCTGCGTCGCTGGTTGCGCGGATTGCACGATGAACTGGGCTTCACCAGTGTCTTCGTTACCCATGACCAAGAAGAAGCCTTGGAACTGTCTGATCGCGTTGTCGTAATGAGTAATGGCCATATAGAACAGATCGACCAACCAGGTGCACTTTATGCCTCACCTAACAGCCGATTTGTCTTCGACTTCCTAGGCAATGCCAATGTCTTTGAAGGCAAAGTGGAAAACGGCAAATGGCAAAATCAGCAAGCCAGTATCGCTCTGCCAAATGGTACAGAACAGAAAGACGGCCAACTGTACATTCGCTCCCATGAATTCTTTGTGTCTACAGAGCCAACCGCTCAAGCCAACTTGCCTTTGCGTGTCATTGCCATCAACCCAATTGGGGCCGAAGTTCGCCTAGAACTGACTCCGATTGATTGGCAAAGCAACGACGTATGGGAAATCGATCTGCCTCACAAGGCGTTCGATAAGAACTGCTTCGAAAAAGGACAAACCTTATACGTCACGCCAAAAGCAGGTTACTTCTTTGCCCATGATGCACAGCAACCTGTGCTATTGAATTGGGAAACAGAGAAAACCAAATTGACTGAAAAATCGTAGTTTAAACAAGTAAAAGAGCGATGCACATTGCGTCGCTTTTTTATATCAATCGCATTGAAAATAACAATCCTTCGCTGCTCCGCTCTCCATATTCATGGCTCAAAACTAACAATTCTCCCTAAAAATTACGGCATTTTATTTGCATAAAAAATAATGTATCGTGTTCATAAAAAAAATCAAAAGGGGATCGAAGTATGTTAGAAACAAGTAGCAAGACAAATACATCCTATTTTCAAAGCCATTTGAAACGCTCTAATCTTGCTTTTACTCACCCTCCCCTCTCTAAAGCGTCTTCAATACAACCCAAAAAAGCAAACTTTGTACTACTAGACCACTTTTCCATGTCTTCCTTTTCCGTTGTCTTAGATACTCTAGTGACCTTAAATCTAGTGCATGACAATCCTATTTACGAATGCAAAACATACGGTGTAAATAGCAACAAAGCACTGTCTGATGTCTCTATAGAAATAACAACAGATGGTAACATACGAGATATTGAAGTAAGCAAAGAGTCTATTTTAGTGATTTGTGGTGGCTTTCGTAATTCGCTAAGACCAGAACCATTGCTGAACAAAATATTAGTCAAGGCCGCCCAGTCGCATACAACCATCATTGGTATATGGAACGGAAGTTTTTATATTGCAGACAGCCAAATAAAAACTGGAGGAACACTCTCTATACACCAAGACAATAAAGCAATTATGGAAGAACGTTTTCCGACATTGAATTTATCAACCTCTTCTTTTACCGAAGACAATGGCCTGCTATTCACATGCTGTGGCCCAAATACAGCCTTAGATATGATGCTCCACTTTATAAAAGACTCTTATGGAACAGATTACTCACAAGCCGTAGCGGAAGTTATTGGTTCTGATCGAACCAGCGAGGCAGACAAAAAAACGATTAACCGCTTTTTGCGGTCCGAAACTCATACTCCCGATTGTATTAAAGAAGCCATAAAATTAATGGAAAATAATATTGAAGATCCATTAAGCATCGATGAACTTATTAAGCTGATTGGCATCTCTCGTCGACAAATAGAAAGACTATTTAAAATTAACGTTGGTGTCACACCAGCGCGATATTATATGGAATTCAGGTTGACCCATGCCCGTCAACTAATACAGCAGTCCAACCTGAGTATTTTTGAAATTTCTATCGCTTGCGGTTTTGTAAGCTCAGCCCACTTCAGCCGTACTTTTCATAAATTCTTTGGCCAATCGCCAATGGACTCTCGTCGTACGTCTCAAGTGAGCTAGCTTGTATGCAATTAATTCAATGCATTAGGTAACCACAAGACAATATTTGGAAATAATGTAAATACAAATACGGCAACTAGAAGTATAAGCCAATATGGTAAAGAGGCTTTTGCGGCACTGGTTACACTTACCTCACCTTTAGTAATGGAACTCAGAACAAATAAGTTCAGTCCAACAGGAGGGGTAATCATACCCACCTCCATTAATAAGGTAACAATGACACCAAACCAGACAGGATCAAAACCCATACTAGTAACCATTGGGAAAGTAATCGGTAGCGTCATTAGAAGCAGAGAAATACCATCAAAAAAACACCCAAGAACAAGATAAACGACGACAACCATAACGAGTACGCCATATCTATCCAGCCCTAGATCATTTATCGCTTCAACCGCAGATCTAGGTAAGCCTAGTAGGCTAACCGCTTGGGCTAAAATAACGGTCCCAACTAATATTAAGGCAACTGCACTAAACATCATTGATGCTCGACACAACGCTTCCCAAAGTTTTTTTGCGGTTAAATCGCCCCAAAAAAAACCTAAAATAATGGCAACACCAACGCCCATTGCAGCGGACTCAGTTGGCGTTGTGATACCCATATAAATAGTCCCCAAAACAAAAAATATCAGTATAGGTAAAGGCCAGACTTGAGCTAAACCTCTTATAGCATCCCCCCAACTAAACTCTTCTTTTTCTTCTGGCGTAACAGGGCTGCCAAACTTAGATCGAAAATAGATCCAAGCAAAAAAACCAAATGAGATTAAAGCCCCAGGAATCAACCCAGCCATAAAAAGACGGCCAATCGATACATCTTGTGTTGCGCCATAAATCAGCAAAGACAAACTAGGAGGTATAAGTAAACCAAGCGTTCCGCCTGCAGCGAGGGTTCCTACCACCATATTAGAGTTATAACCACGCTTACTAAGCTCTGGATAACTCACAGATCCTATAGCCGCCGCGGTAGATGTACTCGACCCACTGACTGCACCAAATAAAGTACATACGGCAATATTTGTGTGCAGTAACTTCCCAGGCACATTGCGAAATAAAGGAACTAAACCATTATATACTCGGGTAGATACCCCGCTGGCTAATAAAATATCACCTAAAATAATGAATAGCGGAACTGCACTCAAAGTAAAATCTGATAACAAATTCCAAGCTGAATTAATTGCTAATGCACTCGCTCCACCCGCTTGAAAGTGCAACAAAATAAATCCAGTTAATCCGAGCGCTGCCCCTAAAATAGCACCACTTCCCAACAAAACAGCTAAACTGGAACCTAAAATCAACCAACTCATAGTGAATGCTCCGAAATAGGGCTATCAATAACAATTCGGAAAATAGCCCGTAGCTCAACCAGAATACAAAGCCCCATTGATATAGGCATTAAAGCCATCCAAGGCCAAAGTAGAATGCCGCTGACATCCGTTCGTGATGTAATCATGCGAGAAAAATCCATGAACGCCCAAGACTGATAAATGAAAACAGTTGCGAAAGTAAACAAAATTAATGAAGCGAATATACGACAGACACGCTGAGTGCCATGATTTAACCTTTCAGTTAGTATTGACAGCTGTATATGTTCTGAACGCTCCATTACCAAAGGAAAGGTAGTAAAAGCCAAAGTAACAAAGAGCAGACCTGCCAACTCATCAGAAAACGAAATAGGCGTCCCTACGACATAGCGAAGTAACGAACTAACAAGTATTAAGGCAGCCATAATGCCGCCGGAAATAACCCCGATATAGAAAATAGCTCGTATCAATCGATCAAATACATTGGAAATAAAAGACATCGTATCTCCCAACAAAAGGTACTAAGTAAATACAAAAAAAAAGGGCACATTTGTGCCCTCTTTCAAATGATTATTTTTGCTGCTCTTTTGCTAATGTAGAGACAGTTTCATAATACTTCATTCCCTCAGGCCCAGAAGCTTCCGCCATATCTTTCCAAGCACTCATGGCTGCATCCACAAAGGTTTGCACATCATTTTCACTAAATGGCTCTAAAACTGTGATGCCTAAAGATTTACGTTCTTCTCGTGCAGCCGCTTCTCGTTGTGGATCGACAGCAAGCAATTTGGTTTTCTTCCAAATTTCTTCACCAGCATCGGTCAACGCTTTTTGTTGATCTGCAGTTAAAGACTTCCATGTTCTATCACTCACTCCAAACATCCATGGAGACGCTGCCCAAGGATGTAGGTAAGATTCGTACTTAGTCACTTCCTGTAAAGAGACTGTTTTAGCTACCGTTGAAAGGTAATAAGCACAGTCAACAACACCTGTTTGCAATGCAAGATACATATCGTTCTGGCCAATAACTTGCGCGGATATCCCTAGTTTTTTGAACGTATCAACAAGATGACCAGACCAAACACGAACCTTTTTATCTTTCAATTCTGCTAAAGAGTTAACTGGTGCCTTACAGTGCAAACCCACATCAAAAACAGGAGCAACAACCCCACCAACAGTATGAATATCCCACTTAGCATAGGCATCTCTATAAATTGAGCGCAAAGTTGGCAGTAATGCTAAATGCTGCTCTGCTTTTGTAATAGCCCCTTGTGCATACACAGATGCTAGAGCTGGCGCATCTCGTTTATAATATTCACCATACATCAAGGCTAAATCAACCATGCCACCCTTCATTATTCGAAGCATATCTGCTTCTTTTAAACCAAGTGACCCAGAGTGATAAACATCTACTTGAAGAGAACCATTAGATTTTTCATTAACTAGAGTGGCGAACTCTTCTATATATTGAGCTTCCGGTCTTGTTTGGGCTAACCCGCTATGAAACTTCAACACTCTTGTATCAGCTTGAGCCTGAAAAGAAATACACCACCCCAAAAAAGTTAAAACAACCACAAAAAAATAATTTGTAGATTTCATATTTTCCCTTACCTCATTGAACGTTATAAAACATATGAATTAAGAAAAATCACTTATAAATAACTTTCATAGCCTATATTTCTTTTTACTGAAATAAACGTTATAAAACAGATAAAAAATAAGTTAAGAAAAATTACTTATAAATAATTTGGTCATTTTCATAGTAAAGACAGGTCTAAACGTAAGAGGACTGGTTGCGGCAATATATTGACTATATACGACAAGAAAAGTGTAAAAATGATAAATAATAAATACGGTCGATAATCAAAATATATCATAAAAGGCAATTCAAAGACGCAACAAAAAATCTAGATATTACAGTTGGAAAGAGAAGTATTATTATGATAATAAAGACCACTCATACTTAAATGAGCTTACATTTAAGTTAATCTTGTCGCTTTCCGTCAACCTTTCGCCGCAATAAGAAACATCAATAATAGGTAAGCGGCCTAGGATCGTAGAAATACAAATCTTCTCAAAGGAAAAAGTCGTATGCGCTACCCTAGTCTATTGTTAGTTTCTATTGCTTTATCCCAAACACCATTCACATTAGCTGCTGCTAAATTTGACTTCTCTAATGAGTACAACGCAACCTCAATCCACGCAGAAGGTGATAAATATTTCATTGATCAAGTCACTAAGCTTAGTAAAGGTGACATAGATATCACACTTCATACGGGGGGATCTTTAGGTTTCAAATCTACGGATAACTTTTACGCGGTTGCCGATAACGCGATCCAAATTGCAGACACCTTAGCCGGCAGTATGGCAGGTATTGATCCTATATTTTTATTGTCTTCGTTGCCTTTTATTGTTGAAAATGAAGATCAGGCCGAACAACTTTATAAAATTGCCAAACCTTATTACCAGAAAGTATTTGCTCAAAATGGACAAATCCTGCTTTACGCGTCCCCTTGGCCAGCGAGCGGCATTTGGTCTCAAAAACCTGTTACTACAAAAGAAGAACTCGCCAATTTAAAAATCCGTACCTATGACAAAAATGGCACTTTGACATTACGTGAAGCAGGCGCAGAACCAATTAGCCTTTCATGGGGAGATGTCGTTCCTCAACTGTCTACAGGAGGGATTAAAGCGGTACTTACCTCAGCCGATGCTGGTGCGAGCGGTAAATTTTGGGAACATCTAGATAATTATAGCGCCATTCAATATGCAATCCCTCTGAACATGGTTCACATGAACAAAGATGCGTTTGATGATTTATCTAGTGAGGAACAAAGCGCTATTTTAAAAGCGGCGGCATTAACAGATGAACACAACTGGCAAACTGTAAGAACTCGCGTTGCAGATAATTACAAAGAACTTGCTGCGAACAATGTAACTATTCATCAAAACCTTTCAAAAACTTTTATTAGTTGGCTACAAGAATCAGCGAAACCATCTTTAAAAGAATGGCTAAAAGATACTGGAAAATCAGGTAACGATATCATGGCGGATTTTGAGAAAAACAAATGATCATCCGTCTATTAGTCAGTATTTCCAGACGGCTTAATCAGCTGTCTGGAGCCTTGGCAATGTTACTTATAGCTTATCTATTGTGCCATATACTGTTGGAAATTGTCTTACGACTATTTGGAACATCAACGTATGTTTTGGATGAATTTGTTGGTTACGCTATAGCCACTATTACTTTTCTTGGCTTAGGCTATAGCTTAGAACGAAATGGTTTAATAAAGGTAAATATTTTAAGTGACCGTCTGCCTGAAAAATATCACTGGATATTAGATTCTCTTATTTCTCTCGTTTCTTTCGCTATGTTTTTTTGGGTTTCCTATTACTGGTACATCAATGTCGCCAGAAGCTTTAAACGCAATGTCACCAGCGAATCCATAGCAGAAACACCTCTTTGGATTCCCGAAGGTATGGTATTAATTGGCTTAGCTCTTTTGTGCTTAACCCTATTTGTCAGAATACTTGTACTCGTATCTACACGCCAAGTCCCACATATCGAGAGCAATAAATAAGATGGAAATTCTATTATCTGCCGTTGGCGTTATTACTTTAATTCTCTTGGTACTCGGACTTGGGGTTTGGGTATTCTCTGGATTAGCTATCGTCGCCTTGTTATCCCTAATTTTAATTGGCGATGTCAGTTTAGATCGCTCCGGAGCTATACTCAGTCGTATTATTTTTAGATCTGCAAACTCTTGGGAGCTATCTGCTATCCCGCTTTTTATACTGATGGGCGAGCTTATCTTTCGGTCTGATATCTCAGATAGATTATTTCGCGGATTAGAGCCTTGGACGAAAAAGATCCCTGGCGGCATACTTCACACGAATGTTTTCGGCTGTGCTCTTTTTGCTGCGGTAAGTGGTTCAAGTGCTGCCACCACCGCAACGGTGGGAAAAATAACCACGACGGAACTTAAAAAACGTGGTTATGATAGAAATTTATCCGTCGGCTCCTTAGCTGGAGCGGGAAGCTTAGGGCTATTAATTCCGCCGTCTCTTGTGATGATCGTTTATGGTATTCAGTCAGAGGTATCAATCAGTAAACTTTTTATGGCTGGTGTATTACCTGGGGTTTTGATTGCCGCCCTTTATTCTGGATACATCATCTTTCGAGCAATATTAAACCCTTCATTATGTCCACCAGAACAATCCCATACCGCCAGTAAACTTGAAAGTTTGGTTCTGCTTTTACCCGTAATTTCACTGATAGTTATCGTAATGGGAGCAATTTATACAGGTATTGCCACACCATCAGAAGCCGCCGCTGTCGGTGTATTTGCAACCGTCATTATTTTAATAAAAGAACGTCAGCTATCTTTTAAAATGATACAAGAGGCAATGATTGCCACCTTGTTAAGCTCTACCATGGTATGCAGCATATTGGTTTCTGCTGCGCTTTTATCTACCGCTATGGGCTTCCTACACCTGCCTTCCGAACTAGCTGGCTACATTGCAAGCCTGGATCTTACGCCTGCTTTTTTACTTTTAGCACTGGCAATTTTTTACATAATACTTGGCTTATTTCTAGACGGTATTTCCATCACGGTAATGAGCTTACCTATAACCTTACCCATAGTTATTCAAGCTGGCTTTGATCCCATTTGGTTTGGCGTATTTCTTGTCATACTCATAGAGCTTGGGCAAATCACACCACCAGTTGGCTTTAACCTCTTTGTTCTACAAGGTCTTACCGGAGAAAAAATAGGCAAAGTCGCAAAAGCCGCTTTCCCATTCTTTCTTCTGATGTGCTTAGCTGCATTCATACTTTGCCTAGTTCCAGAAATTGCTTTATGGCTGCCTAATGCACTTTCAAATTAGGCTTTATCCATGTTTAATAAAGCACCAAGAAAAAAGCAAAGTGATAAACAATTATGCAAGCAGTCATTTTTGACATGGATGGATTACTGATTGATTCTGAACCTTTCTGGAAGCAAGCGGAATACGATGTGTTCTCATCGGTTGGTGTTGAAGTTACGGCCGAGTTAGCGACACTAACTGCGGCAATGACGACAAGAGAAGTTACTGAATTTTGGTTTGCAAAACAGCCTTGGCAAGATGCCTCTCTTGAGGAAGTCGAAAACCGTGTCGTTGAGCAAGTCAAATATTTGATCGAGACTCAAGGGCAAGCCATGCATGGCGTTCATAACCTACTCGACTCACTACAACAAGCCAAAGTAAAAATTGGCCTTGCCACCAACTCACCAAAAGATATTATTCCTAGCGTGTTACAGCGCCTTAATATTGCAGACTATTTTATGGCTTACAGCTCAGCTGATGAAGTAAGCCAAGGCAAACCCGCTCCTGATGTTTACCAGCTAACACTGGAGAAACTTGGTATTGAAGCTCATCAGTGTATTGCTTTTGAGGATTCACTCGGCGGTATAAAAGCTGCATCAGCTGCTGGCATTAAAGCAATTGCAGTGCCCCATGCAAACGAATTTGATCATGAAAAATTTGATCTAGCAGCACACAAGCTCAAGAATTTATCCGAGTTCAACCACCAACTAGGCAAAGCGCTTTTGACTCAATCCTAAGATCAAACCAAAAACCTCAAAGCCTCATTAAGCTTTTGATATGACAAAATGCAGCGCGCCCCAACGCATCTACGTTATAACCACCTTCTAACACCGATACTACGTTTCCACCACAATAACGATCAGCCACGTCCATTAAAAGATCGGTAATCCAAGTAAAATCAGACTCGCTTAATCTTAGCTGCCCCATTGGGTCTTCTTTGTGAGCATCAAAGCCTGCTGAAATCATAATCAACTGCGGCTTGAATGTGTCCAGCGCTGGCAACAGCTGCTCAGTCATGATGGTTTGAAAAGCTTCGCTACCAGAGCCTGCTTCCAGAGGCATGTGTAATATATTATCGTGGGAAGCACCAGGATCACTGTAGGGATAAAACGGATGTTGGTAGCTGGAAGCATAAAGCACTTTCGGATCAGCTTTAAAAATGTCTTCGGTGCCGTTACCGTGATGAACATCAAAATCTACGATCGCCACACGCTCTAAACCGTATTTTTCAATGGCATAACGTGTTCCAACAGCAATGTTATTGAACAAACAAAAGCCCATAGCTTTGTCGTACTCTGCATGATGACCCGGTGGGCGAATCGCGCAAAAGGCGTTGTCCATTTCGCCAGTCATTACTAAGTCTACTGCTTTAATCACCGAACCTGCTGCATAGAGCGCAGCATCTAGCGTGTGTGGCATCATCAAGGTTTCTGGTTCTAGTTCCACATGACCTTCTTCCGGCGCTCGCGCAAAAATAGAGTCCACATAGGCTTCATCATGAGCCAGCAGCAATTGCTCTCGAGTTGCTGGATCGGACTCTAAACGACGTAGAAAATCCATCAACTGCCCCATGATCAAACGATTTTGAATCGCACCAAGGCGCAATGGAGACTCAGGATGATCTTCTCCCATATCATGCTTGTCGCAATAAGTGTGTGTGATGTAAGCCGTTGTCATCTTTATTCCAGTGTTTTTTATTTTTGACGATTTTTATTTTTTGTCTATTCTGACGTTTAACTGTTTGATATCAAGCCATACACGACGAGGACAGTCTACCCTACCATGGTCTACAATTCGTATTAACAAGACTATGATACAGTCTCAAGTCGTTGCTACTGCCTCAAAATTAAATTTTGGAGAAAATTAAGTGAGCCAACACGCATTACAATCTCTACTCGCCCCAAAGTCGATGGTGGTGCTCACTGGCGATGATGCGCACGACCCTCTCATGCTGGCACTGTTAACGTCCTTATCTCATACAAAAAAGTCCTGTCCGGTTAGTCTTGTTGGTGTTCAGCCTGCGACAGAGTTCTCTTTCCCGCTTTTTTCAACGCTCGGCGAATTAACCACAAGCCCTGATCTTGCCGTGTTAGTTGGCTCTTATTCTGCAAAAGAATGTCAACCTTCCATGGAAGACATTATTGCCGCCTGTGGCGCTGCAAACATTGGTTCTTTACTCATGTTGTCTTGGACAGGTGACAGTCAAGAATCCTTGGTTGAAGCGCTGCGCAAACACAATGTTCGACTACTTGGCCCGAACAGTTTTGGTATTTGTCGGCCGAAACAAGGCGTGTTTGCTTGGCTTGGTTTAACTCAACCATTATCGGGACGTTTAGCCTTAATGTCGCAATCTGGTACGGTCGCCAGTGCCCTTGTTGACTGGGCAACATGGCAAGGCATCGGATTTTCCCAAGTAGTTTCTATGGGGTCGCCTGTCGATGTAATGCCGTCGCAAGTGTTGGATTATTTATCCACTGATTTTGATAGTCAGGCTATTTTGATGTATTTGCAAAAAATTGGTCGCCCGACACGTTTCCTCAGCAGCTTACGCGCCACGGGGCGAAGCAAACCGGTTGCTGTCGTGACTGAGCATTCCGTCGGTGCCGATGAGCGAGTCCTCGACGCAGCACTCAGCCGAACCGGTGCAGTACGTGGACGACGCTTGAATGATTTAATTGCGGCCGCCTCGGTAATGACAAACGCCCGTCGGGTCAAAGATGGCTCGTTGTTAATTATTGGAAACGGCGCGGGGCCGGGGGAACTCGCAGCGCAGCGCGCAATGGAATTAGGCATTGATCTACTCACGCCACAAGGCGAGCTGCACAATAGATTGGAATCCACCATGGCGGGTCGTGGTGGAATTGGCCCGGTGACAACGGTTTGGGCAAGTTGCGCCACAGATCTATTCATCGATCTCGCCGCCGATGCCTTGCACAGTGAAGATTGTGGTGCTGTGTTACTAACACTAAGCCCAACGGCACTCATCGACATAGACTCATTATATGATCTCATCATTAAGTTGCATCGCACGCAGAAAAAGCTCGTCATGGTGTGCTTGCTGGGCGGCGGCAACATGACCAAAATGCGTACGCGTATTAACGAAGCCGGTATTCCTACCTTCCGTACCCCAGAAACAGCGATTGAAGGCTTTCAGTTCTTGGTGCAATTCCAGCGTAACCAATTACTCGCCAAACAATCGCCTGACAGTCACGCATTTCGTTTTAAAATTGATGTATCTGAAGCTACAAAAACGCTCAATCGTCTTTTTAAACAAGAACGTAAACAAGAACTCAAACAGATTGAAAAAACACCTTATACGGATTCATTACGAGATATTTTTGAGCTGTTTCATATTCGCTTAATTACTCGCCGTCAGGCCTCAAATCAGCTATCCGCGCCAATCCATTTACGAGTATTTCAGGATAAAGTATTTGGCCCTGCCATTGGTTTGTCATTAGAAGGTGCCCAGCAACACAAACAAGCTGAAGCCGTTGCCTTGCCGCCACTTAATACTATTTTGGCGAAAGATTTAATTCAACGCGCCTTTCCTGGTGAAGAGTCATTTGAGCTAGAAAGTTTACTGCGCAACTTATCCTCTATGGTGTGTGAATTACCTGAAATTGAAAGCCTAGAAATGGCCGATGTGAGGCTCCATGACAGTGGGAGTGTTTACGCTGACGTCTCGGCCAATCTTCGTCTTTGCAAAAATTGGCGTCGTTATGAACATCTCGCCATTCACCCATACCCAAGACAATGGGTGTCGGAGCGAGTATTGAAAAATGACGAGATCGCCACCGTTAGACCAGTTTTACCGAGAGATTCTGGCATTTTAGCCGATTTTGTTCGCAGCATGTCTCACGAGACTCGCTACTTTCGTTTTATCTCCAATATCGAAGAACTGACGCCGCGTATGCTTGCCAGCATGTCTCACATCGACTATGACCGAGAAATGGCCTTACTCGCGGTGATTCAGCGAGACGACCAAGATTTATTGATCGGCACCGCGCGATACATAGATAACTTCGACGATCAAAGTTGTGAGTTTGCCGTGGTACTTGGCGATGAATTCCAAGGTTTGGGCTTAGCTTCATACCTCATGCGACGACTAATACAAGTCGCCGCAGACAAAGGCATTCGCATAATGAAGGGAATTGTCTTAGCCGAAAACAAACGCATGATCGACTTCTGTCGTCATCTAGGATTCACCATCCAGCGAGATCCAGATGATTTTGGTCAAATGATTGCCAGCATTAAGCTGACACCGAGTTTGCTTGAGAAGTGCCGAAACGAAGCTTCCTAGCGAAGTACTTCTATTTCTACCTCAATAACACCATCTCGAGTATTACCGATGCGCTGAAAAGCCGATTTACTCAGGTCAATAATGCGGCCACGAACGAATGGTCCACGGTCATTAACTCGCACTACGACACTTTTGCCATTGGCGACATTGGTGACTTTTACTTTAGAGCCAAAAGGCAATCGTTTATGAGCGGCAGTCATGGCTTTTTGATCAAACAATTCTCCGCTAGCCGTTTTGCGCCCTTGATACTTCATGGCGTAATAACTGGCTCCGCCGCTTTCTTCAAACCCTACTGAATCGGAGCGACTGATTGGGCCACTTGCGCATGCGGTTAAAACAAGAGACAAGATTACCCAACATAAGGTGCTAATTTTTCGCATTGTTTTTTCTTTTCCTTTAAGTCGCTTTGATTTTTAGATGCTATGCTATTAACCCATAGTAACAGATACGTCCATCTAGCAAACTCAACCTTGCGAAACATCAGTCAGCTTCTTGTCAGGTTTTTGGTGTATATTTCTATTCTTTGTCTGAATGCTTACAGCAACTCTCAACGTGGCAATGCACCAACATAAGTTGCAAGTATGGCTAACATCACCAGAGACGCCAATAATATCTGCTCATTTAAGGTATGCTTCGCGCCATTAATACTCACTGATTTTTTCGACAGATAGACATGACTTCTCGCTTTTTATCACTTTGTAAAACGCCTTCTCGTTGGCCAACAACCTGGCGATTAACCGTATTATTAGCGGTATCTTTTGTTTTAGTGGTTTGTTTTGAATACGCTAATTTGCCCGCTGCTCTGCTACTTGGCCCGATGATTACAGCGATTATTTTAGCCACCTGCGGTGCAGGCATGAAACTACCAAAGCCAATGTTTTTAATGGCTCAAGGTGTTTTGGGTATGATGATAGCTAACAGCCTTCCACTGACAGTCTTTGCGAAAATATCCATGGAATGGCCATTGTTTCTAATTGGCACTGTCTCGACGATTGTCGCATCCAGCTTTTTGGGCTGGCTGCTTAGTCGTAGCGGATTATTGCCCGGCACCACTGCCATTTGGGGTTCTTCTCCCGGCGCGGCATCCGCAATGACTATTATGTCTGAGTCTTACGGAGCGGACATGCGACTGGTCGCTTTTATGCAGTATTTACGTGTGGCTTGCTGCGCTATCGCAGCAACGATTGTTGCGGCGATATTTCACGTCGATGGTGTTGCAGCTGAACCGATTGACTGGCTTGGCGTGTCGTCATGGTCTGGTTTTGGCATTACGCTATCAGTCATTTTGGTAGCGAGCATTGCGGGTGTAAAACTGCGCTTACCAAGTGGGCCTTTGCTGCTTTCTCTTGCAGTAGGGTTGGTGATCAAGTTCTCCGGTATTTTACCGATTGTTCTGCCCCATTGGTGCTTGGCGATTAGCTTTGCAATGCTGGGTTGGGGGATTGGCTTTCGCTTCACTCGACAAGTGTTGCAGCACGCTTGGCATGTCTTTCCTCATGTATTAGGTGCAATTCTGGCGTTGATTGCGATTAATGCTTGCTTGGCCATGCTTTTGATTACTTTTGCCGATATCGACCCGCTCACGGCTTTCCTTGCCACCAGCCCAGGCGGGGCTGATTCTGTTGCTATTATTGCCGCATCGACTAATGCCGATGTTTCGTTTGTTATGGCCATGCAGGTTGCTCGCTTTCTATTGGTACTAATTGCAGGACCAATGCTTGCTCGCTGGCTTTCAACAAATAAGACCGCCTAAACGAAAAAACCACCCGAAGGTGGTTTGTTAATCATGATTTAGCTCTGACATCTAACTGGCTTGCTGGTCAAGATTTTCTGGACCAAAGGAGAAGGGTAACAGCTCGTTCATAGTGAGGGATTTTCTCACACCTTCTGCGCCACAAATATGAATCATGGTATCCACAGAAGAAAACTCTCGAATCTTCTGACGGCAGCCACCACAAGGAGTTACCAATTCCTCACCTTTACCAATCACAAAGATATCTTTGATCAGCGTATCGCCACCCAGCACCATAGACGCAATCGCGCCCGCTTCCGCACAGGTTCCTTCTGGAAACGCAGCGTTTTCCACGTTGCAACCAGAATAAATCCTGCCACCAGCCGTTAAAATCGCCGCGCCCACATGAAAGCGAGAATAAGGCACATAGGCTTTATTCATCGCTTCTTTAGCCAATGCAAATAATTCAGCGCTTTGCTCCTTATTTGGCATGTTAGGCTCGTTCTTTCACGTAAGGGCGACCGATAGCTTTTGGCCCAACAGCTTTGCCGATGAAACCTGCCAATAACAAGACAGTCAACACATAAGGCAATACTTCGATTGCTTGCACTGGTACTTCACCAATACCTGGAATCACCACACCCTGCATACGAACCGCAACAGCGTCTAAGAAACCAAACAACAAACAAGCAAGTAATACTGGAACTGGACGCCATTTACCAAAGATAAGCGCAGCCAATGCCATGTAGCCTTTACCCGCGCTCATGTCTTTCAAGAAACCCGCGTTATGGGCTGTAGACAAATACGCGCCAGCAAGGCCACATAAAATGCCACAAATAATCAAAGCGCGGTAGCGAATGAAAGACACTGAAATGCCAGCCGTATCAACCGCATGAGGGTTCTCCCCCACCGCACGAAGGCGCAAGCCAAAGCGAGTTTTGTAAATTATCCAATAGGTCACTGGCACCATAACAAAGGCCAAATAAACCAAAATGTTATGACCGCTAAGCAAATTCGAATAGATTTGTCCGATCACAGGCACACTCTCCATTGCATCAGCAAATGGGAAAGTAATGTCTAAGAAGCGCGCATCACCAACCAGTGCCGGTGTTTGTCCGCCCATACCAAACCAGTGCATAGACAAAGTAACCGTCAAGCCCGCCACAATAGTATTAATCGCCACACCAGAAACGATGTGATCGCCGCGGTGAGTAATACAAGCGAAGCCGTGGATCATAGCTAAGCTAACAGAGGCCAATATGCCAAAGCACAAACCTATCCAAGCCGAACCAAAAACAGCGGCTGCGGCTGCTGCAGCAAAGGCACTACCTAAAATCTTACCTTCTAGACCGATATCAACAATACCCGCACGTTCAGAATACAAGCCAGCTAACGCAGCAAAGATAAGCGGGGTGGATACGCGCATTGTCGCGTCTAACATGAGTATTAATGTTTCAAACATAGTTTTCCCCTACGCGACCGCTCTGCGAATAAAAAAGCCTTCGATACGATCCTTGAACATATGCTCAAGCGCACCAGAGAATAGAATCACTAAACCTTGAATAACAACGACAATCTCAGGCGTAATGGTTGGGATTTCAAATGCTAACTCAGCGCCTCCTTGGTACAAGGCACCAAATAGAATAGCCGCAAGAATAATACCAATCGGATGATTACGTCCCATCAAGGCTACAGCAATACCAGCAAAACCGTAACCTGCCGTAAAGTTAAGCAATAAGTTATGGTTAACACCCATAATTTCGTTAAGCCCAACAAAACCTGCCAAGCCACCAGAAATCAACATAGCCCAAATAGTCACTTTTGCAGTATCAATACCAGCGTAACGTGCGGCCGTAGGGTTAGTTCCTAGCGTACGCAGCTGATAACCCCAACGGGTGTGCCAAATCAATCCCCACACAAACACGCAACACAACAAAGCCCAAATGAAAGCAAGGTTCAGCGGTGAGTCACCAATTTCGATCCCCAATGGAGAAAGCAGTTCATGTAAATAAGGCAACCAAGCACTTTCTTCAAAAGTTCGGCTATTTGGCGCCATACGGCCATCTTCTTTTAACCAGTTTACGATCAAGTAAACCATCAAAGAAGAAGCAATAAAGTTAAACATGATAGTGGTGATAACAATGTGGCTACCGCGACGAGCTTGTAAATAAGCTGGAATGTAGGCCCATGCAGCCCCAAAAACTGCCGCACCAATTACAGCCAAAGGCGCAATCACATATAATGGCATGGTGTGATCCAGTGACAAACAGATCAAACCAACACCTAGACCACCAATATAAGCTTGCCCTTCACCACCGATATTGAACAAACCACCTTTAAAGGCTACAGACACAGCTAAGCCTGTAAAAATAAGGTTTGTTGCGTAGTAAAGCGTGTAACCAATACCTTCGTCGTAACCAAAAGCGCCATAAATAAGATATCCAGCAGCTTCAATTGGGTTTTCACCAATGGCAAGAATCACCAATCCAGAAACCAAGAAAGCCAACATAATATTTAGCACAGGAATAAGGGCAATATTTACCCAAGTAGGGACTTTCGCCTGACTCATGCGGACACCCCTTCTTGCTCTTCATTGAAAGCATTAGCCATCATCAGGCCAAGGGTTCGTTCATCGGCATCTTTTGCATCAAGCTCACCGACAACCGCACCGTCAAACATCACAATGATGCGATCACTCAGTGCCATAATTTCATCCAACTCAACGGACACAAGTAAAATGGCTTTACCTGAGTCTCTTAATTTAACGATTTGTTCGTGAATATTTTCAATTGCACCAATATCAACGCCACGAGTTGGCTGGCCAATCAATAATACTTCAGGGTTTTGCTCAACTTCACGGGCAATAACTATTTTTTGCTGGTTACCACCGGAAAAATTCGCCGTTTTCAAATGAGGATTCGGTGGACGCACATCCCAAGCCGCCATGCGCTCATTGCATTCATCGAGCATTACCTTGCGATTCATTAGAATTTTGCCATTATAAACAGGCGAATTATGATAGCCCAACACAGCAGCTTCATACGCTTCAAAACCAGTGACCAACCCCATTTTGTGGCGATCTTCTGGCACATGAGCCATCTTCAAATCACGCATTTGTGCAGCATTTTTTGGCGCTTTCGCAGTGATAACTTGACCAGCAAAGTGAATCTCGCCCTCGTCCATAGGTGTGATACCAGATAGGACATTCAATAATTCACTCTGCCCATTGCCAGATACGCCAGCAATACCCAGAATTTCACCAGCACGCAGCTCTAGACTTACATTCTTTAAGCGTTTAACGCCTTGGCTGTCAAACTGCGACAAGTTTTGCGCAGACAACAGCACTTCACTGGGTTGAGCTTCATCTTTATCGACTGTTAAACGGACTTTTTTGCCCACCATCAATTCGGCAAGATCTTCCTTACTGGTGTGAGCGGTTTCTCGATGAGCAACCATTTCGCCTTGGCGCATCACCGACACATTGTCGGTGGAAGCCATTATTTCACGTAATTTGTGGGTGATTAACAATACGGTAACGCCCTGATCTTTTAGGGCTTTTAGAATGCGAAACAGGTGATCTGCTTCTTGTGGTGTCAATACGCCTGTGGGCTCATCCAATATAAGGATGCGCGCGCCACGATATAGCGCTTTTAAGATCTCAACTCGTTGCTGTAAACCAACCGGAAGTTCCTCTACGATTGCATCTACATCAATATCCAAACTGTATTCATGAGCTAGTCGCTGCAATTCTACGCGCGCTTGACCGATACCATTCTTCAGTACCGCGCCACCTTCTGCACCTAGAATCACGTTCTCAAGAACACTAAAATTTTCTACCAGCATAAAATGCTGATGCACCATACCTATGCCAGCATTAATAGCATCTTGAGAGCTACGAATATCAACGCGCTTACCATCCACTTCAATGTGACCCGTATCGGCTTCATAAAAGCCATAAATGATACTCATCAAAGTAGACTTTCCCGCGCCGTTTTCACCGATAATACCGTGAATCGTGCCAGCTGGAACTTGTAAGCAAATGTCTTTATTGGCCTGAACCGCACCAAAACGTTTACTGATGTCTCGCAATTCAATTGCGTATGGCATTGTTTTATTCGTCATATCTAAAAGTAATTCATCTGCTTAAAATGGAACACACTAGAACAAAAAAGACAGTTACCTGCTCAATGCAAGTAACTGTCTTATGATGTAACTTAGTAGTTACAAGTGTTATCTGACATATAATCGTGAACTTTAATTTCACCACTGATGATTTTTGCACGAATTTCTTTCATTTTCGCTTTCATATCATCTGTAATTAAGCTTGCGTTGTTGTCATCTAGAGCCCAATCAACACCACCGTCAGCCAAACCTAAAACAACCAAACCAGGTTTCCAAGTACCAGCTGCCGCATCTTTGTACGTTTTGTAAGCCGCTTGATCTACGCGCTTAACCATAGACGTTAGCATGGTGCCTGGCTGAACATGGTTTTGGTTTGAATCTACACCAATTGCCAATTTACCTTCATCTTTTGCAGCTTGGTATACACCGATACCTGTACCACCTGCAGCCGCAAACACAACATCTGAGCCTTTAGAGAACTGGCTCTTCGCCAATTCAGAACCTTTTGTTGGGTCATTAAACGCCGCACCAGTAGAGCCTGTCATATTCTGCAAAACAGTGGCATTAGAAGATTGGTATTTAACGCCTTGCTCATATCCGCAAGCAAACTTACGAATCAGAGGAATATCCATACCACCGACAAAGCTTACAGTATTAGTTTTAGAAGCCATTGCAGCCAAAGCACCAACAAGGAACGAGCCTTCGTATTCTTTAAAAACAACAGACTGAACATTTGGAAGATCAATAACGCCATCTATAATAGTGAAGTTGACTTCAGGAAAATCTTTCGCGACTTTCTCAACCGCAGAAGTCATGTTGAAACCAACGGTAACGATAGGAGAATAACCACGTTTAGCAAGGCGGCGTAGCCCTTGCTCTACCTGAGCTTCGTTCTTAGGTTCAAATTCTCGAACCTGAATGCCCGTCTCAGCCGTGTATTCTTTCACGCCATTGTAAACGCCTTCGTTAAAAGACTTATCAAATTTACCTGCTTGGTCATACACAACCGCTGGCTCTGTCGCAGCGTGAGCCATGGTTGATGAGATAGCAAGCGCTGTTACGGACGCAAGAAAGACAGCTTTCATTCCAATTCCTCTTATATATGTAATTTAATCTAGGCAACCATAAACCCTGCCTAACTGGTCAAAAATAAACCGATTAGCAAAATACCGCAATGTAATCTGCACATTTTAAGCAACATTTTTACGTATTTACAAAAAGCCCACTCGAAAATAATTTTTCTGAGTATTTACTTAACCAACAAACTGAGTAGCAATTCTCATGCCTAACCTAAACAATCGGTCAAGATTGGCAATTAATACAAAAAACAGTACTACGCTGAGCTTGGCGAATCTCTTTAAGTGGTTTACTACATATGACACAAGCTTTATTAGCTCGACCATAAACTGCCAACTCCTGTTTAAAATAGCCAGGTTTTCCATCACCGCCAACAAAGTCTTTTAGCGTCGTTCCGCCCTGTTTAATGGCAGCCGCTAGCACTACTTTAATGCACTCAACTAAGCGAGCCAAACGTGCTTTGCTAATGTTACCCGCCAAACGATCGGGACGAATCCCCGCCTTAAATAAGGCTTCATTGGCATAAATATTCCCTACACCCACTACCACTTTACTATCCATAATAAAGGTCTTAATTGGAACCTTGCGACCTTTCGCTCGGACATACAACATATCCGCATTGAACATGTCAGACAAAGGCTCTGGGCCTAAGTGTTTGATTAGCTCATGCTCATGCCAATCTTCCGTTGTCCACAGAATGGCACCAAAGCGACGAGGATCTGTATACCGCAACCACACATCATCATCCGCAAAACAAAAATCCACATGATCATGGAACAATGGCGGCGTCTCGGCTGGCACAAAATATAAGCTACCAGACATACCAAGATGAACAATCAAGGTGCCTTTTGACGTATGAATGCCAATGTATTTACCACGACGAGAAAGATGAGTAATTTCCTCACCTACCATTTCTGAGCTTAACTCAGGGGTGATTAACCAGCGCAGCTTTGGCTGACGGATATCGACCCTAGCGAGAGAGCGCCCAACTAATTTGGGTTCGATGCCACGTAAGGTGGTTTCTACTTCTGGTAACTCAGGCATAAGTAATCTCCTGTAAAACCTTAAAAAAGATCATCTCACCATCTCATGGGATTCAGTTTCATGTAAATACACAAGCAATATTGACCAAACGAACAAAGTGTTTCTATTAGATACAAAAAAACCGACTCATTGAGTCGGTTCCTTTTGACAAAGAAAGAAAATTATTTAATTTTCGCTTCTTTGTACATAACGTGCTTACGTACAACTGGATCAAACTTTTTCATTTCAAGTTTGTCAGGAGTATTTCGCTTGTTCTTGTCAGTTGTGTAAAAGTGACCAGTACCAGCAGAAGATACCATGCGAATTAGATCGCGAGCGCCTTTAGAAGCCATGATTCAGATCCTTATACTTTTTCGCCGTTGGCACGAATTTCAGCAAGAACTGATTCAATACCTTTTTTATCGATAATACGCATACCTTTAGAAGATACACGTAAACGGATGTAGCGGTTTTCACCTTCGACCCAAAAACGGTGCCAATGAAGGTTAGGAAGAAAACGACGCTTAGTACGGCGTTTTGAGTGAGAAACGTTGTTACCTGTAATAGGACGTTTCCCAGTAACTTGACATACGCGAGACATAATTAAATACCTTTTGCTATCCAGAAAGATTATTGGAAGTGTTTCACTTCCTCAGGCGGAGCATGATTCCTTATGAATCAAAAAAATCCCATACCGAGGATATAGCGGCGCGCATTTTCCCATAAGCCAACCCATTGAGCAATTCTTTTGTTAAAAAAATGATCAATTGACTCTGTCGAACAAAAAGCATCAAAGAAAAACATAATGGCGCTCCTTATCGAATCCAACATCTACCTCTGCAGAACCCGACTATGTTCTTCTAATACTGTGTTCTTCTAATACTATGTTTTTCTAAAAAGACAACGTAGCTAACACCTCCCTCTAAACTAAGGATACTAACGAGTTTTAGCTTTCTGTCGTTGATCTAAAGATTAAGCCTTAAATTAGAATAAATTTCTTCTATTAGTAACTTAGGAACACCCCACTCTTGGGCTAAAGTCGGCCATCTGGAGACACATTCGATCGTTTCATCGACGATACTGTCAATTTTGCTCTTGCCAAATAAGGGGCTGAGTTTCTCTAGACTATAAAAATCAGCTCGCGTAAAACCATCTCTCTTTCCATTTAAACTCATCCAATGGCTATTAACCCACTTACTTCCGGGCTTGTAGCTATAAGCCAAATCATAGGCAGGGGCTAAAGACCAACCCTCATCTCTCAGAATGAAAGCAAAATTTTTGGCATGATCATCATGATTCCGAGCAATAATATTAAATACCATACGCTTTAATATCTGCAGGGCATCAGTTGCAGGCAGTTTTAATTGCCGAGCCACACTGAATATTTCTGCATAGGAAAATGAGCCTGGTTTATTGTAGTCAACATGGGCCAACCCATTGAGCGTCTGGACATGGACTTTGGTATTACTTACGCGATCAAAACGCTGCGTTATAAAGTGCCGCCTGCCACCTTCTTCAAGCAACCTACAGGGCATCATTTCAATACCACAACTTTTGGCCATCAAATAATAAACAAATTCCATAGCTCCGTAACCTAAGGGATCCCCAAATGTCTCTTGGTTCTGATTGTGTTCATTTACACCATCAAATTTCATTAGGTAATGAGTAAAGCCTTCAGGAACGGTCGTTTGCCCAGAGCGAACTTGAGTAAAGTCTTTATTAAATGCCAGTACAGCCTTAGGTCTTGCTCCGCCAGCACTCATACCAACAGAGAGTAACGACAGCATTGCCTCTCTTTCTTCTCGTCCATCCTTATTAAGCTCTACCTCAAATACACCACGAGAATCTAAAATTTCTTGTGCGATTGAAACAAGTGATTGAATTTCTACTTGCTGTGATGCATTCAAGCTACGCAGCTTTGTAGCGGGTGAATACTCCAAAGCCCCCATACCTCTTTTCCCTGTGTATTGAAGCCGTTGTAGAGGAGAAATATCATTAGGAGACTTACCTTGACTTGCCACCCAAGCATTAAGAACTGAGTTACCAAAGTTATCGGGGAGAGAATCTGCTATTAAGCCTGGCAAGCCTTTAAAGGTATTAAAATCAAGTTCAGGAAAACTAAAAATCCGTCTGGATAACGGCATTTTAAGAGGAGAAAGCTCTATCCCTTTTTTTATAAAACTTGCTGTATATTCAAAAGCTCCTATGCCTTTTTCGACATCAAAGCTTACAGCCCCAACATCATGACCTTGATAAGAGACCTTAATAACTTCCATTACCATTCTAATCTCCCTTTATTATTTTCTCGATGCACTCCTGACGCTCGCTGCCGTTTTTTGCCCTCTAGCTTAGCCAGTTGCAATGGTGATATTTCTTGTTTTGGCAGGAATAAATTCAATTGATCCGTTAAATTCAGTGCAATCATGATTGCCACAAACACTTCTAATTGAACTTTCCCTTTTTCGGCATTTAAAACCGTTTTCCGAGCAACGCCAGCAAGTGCCGCGACCTCAGACTGAGTCAGATTAAGATTCAACCTAGCCTGCTTTAAACGTTCACCAAGCTCCTCTGAAAGAGCGGCCGCAGATTTTTCAATAGTCATACAAGGTTCCAATATAGTGACATTGTAAGATTAAAATAACCTTTATGTCCTAAATTTAGAACTTTCCGACCAGATCATCAAGAAAAACAACACTAAGTCCTAAAACAGTTACTTTGACACCTAAAAACCCATATAAAGTAACCAAATAGGGATCTTAATATAAATGAGAAAATTAAATCACATACAAACTACTTCTCATTTTTCTATTATCAGACTTAAAAGCAGTACCTAAACCAATCCTCTCTCTGCTAACGACACAGGCAAGCCATCACCGACGACAAAGTGATCAAGTAATCGCACATCGACAAGATCTAGTGCTCGTTTAATTTTATCGGTAATACTGATATCTGCCTGACTAGGTTCTGCGATACCGCTAGGATGATTGTGAGCAAGAATGACCGCGGCGGCGTTATATTGCAGCGCAGCTTTAACGACTTCACGGGGGTAAACCGCCGCAGCGTCAATGGTTCCCATAAAGAGTTCTTGATAGCGAATTAATCTGTGTTGGGTATCCAAAAAAAGCACCGCGAAGACTTCTCGTGGAGAATGACGCAATTGGGAAGAAAGATAGGTTCGAACATGTTCCGCACTAGCGAACACCGTTTCGCGCATCAGCTGTTCTTGTAAATGACGCTTAGACATCTCAAGTACAGCTTGTAACTGGGTATATTTAGCATCACCAAGACCCAAGCCTTGGCAAAACTCTTCTCGACTGGCCGACATTAAGGAACGCAACCCACCAAACTGAGCCAGTAGTTGTCGAGCAAGCTCTACCGCACTGATACCTTGGGTTCCAGTACGAAGAAAAATAGCCAAGAGCTCAGAGTCACTTAGCGCACCTGCACCTTGCTGGATTAACTTCTCGCGCGGCCTTTCTTGTTCAGGCCAATGTTTAATACTCATGATCTACTCCTTGATACATGATAATCTTGCTCTTATTTAGACAAGCAAATGATAGCGGCGGCGTATACATAACCGCAAAAGGCTTCCTGCCTTATTTGTTAACCTTATCTATCACAGATCGAATTGAGAAGTTTTTTTATGTCAAATCTCGTTCAAAAACGCATTTTATTAGGTATTACTGGCGGCATCGCAGCTTATAAAAGCATCGAGTTAATTCGTTTACTAACTAAGGCTGGCGCTGAGGTGCAAGTCGTTTTAACAGAAGGCGCAAAGGCTTTTGTCACGGAAATGACCTTACAAGCGATTTCTGGCCATCCAGTACGCAGCACCTTATTAGACCCAAATGCCGAAGCGGGAATGGGACATATAGAACTGGCAAAATGGGCAGACTTAATTGTGATAGCACCCGCTTCTGCTGACTTCATGGCACGTTATGCTCAAGGTATGGCAAATGATCTATTAAGCACCTTGTGTTTAGCCACAGAGTCACCTGTATTACTTGCCCCTGCAATGAACCAAGCCATGTGGCGTCATCCTGCAACACAAGCCAATGCAAAACTACTCACCGAACGAGGCGTATTAAATATCGGACCTGCTGATGGTGCGCAAGCTTGCGGTGACATTGGGCCTGGGCGCATGAGCGAGCCGAGTGATATTTTCAATGCGATCTCTACTCACTTTGAAGACGCCTCTGTTACACAAGACCTAGCTGGACAACATTGGGTTATTACCGCAGGTCCAACCATGGAAGCCATCGATCCAGTTCGCTTCATCAGCAATCACAGTTCTGGAAAAATGGGCTACGCTCTTGCTACTGCTGCGATAACTCGCGGAGCAAAGGTCACATTAATAAGTGGCCCAGTGCAAATAGCCACACCAGCTGGCGCAAATATCATTGCTGTAAAAAGTGCCGATGACATGCTGGCGGCTTGTGAGCGAAGCATGAACACACAAACCGATGTGTTCATTGGTGCCGCTGCGGTTGCAGACTTTAAAATGAAAGCCGCTAACAACCAGAAGATGAAAAAGCAATCCGATACCGATGAAATCACCCTGACATTAGTAAAAAACCCAGACATCATCGCGACACTTGCTCAACAAAAACGCGCCAAAACTATCGTTGGCTTTGCAGCAGAAACACAAAATGTGATCGAATACGCGAAAAGCAAGTTAGAGCGCAAAGGACTGGATATCATTATCGCCAATGATGTTTCTCGTGCAGACATTGGCTTCAATCAAGACGAAAACCAAGTCACCATCATTACGAAAGATAAAACATGGTCACCTGACAAAGCCACAAAAAGCGAGCTAGCAAATCAACTCGTTGAATTTATTCAGCAACACATTAAGTCATCGTCTTAGCAGTACTTACAAATTTAGAGAAAAAGAGAAGATAAACATGAAACAAGCTATTCAATTAAAAATCCTTAGCGACAAAATCGGCAAAGAGATTCCGCTGCCAACCTACGCAACTGAGGGTTCTGCTGGTTTAGATTTGCGCGCTTGCCTTGATCAAGCAATTGATCTTGCTCCGGGTGAAACGACACTACTACCAACTGGTTTGTCTATTTATATTCAAGACCCAAATCTGGCTGCGACGATTTTGCCTCGCTCTGGATTAGGTCATAAACATGGTATCGTTTTGGGTAACTTGGTTGGTTTAATCGACTCAGACTACCAAGGCGAACTAATGGTTTCCTGTTGGAATCGCGGTAATACGACATTCACTATCGAACCTGGTGAGCGTGTTGCGCAATTAGTTCTACTACCTGTCGTTCAAGCTGAATTTAATATTGTTACTGAATTCGAAAGCACTGAGCGTGGCGAAGGCGGCTTTGGCCACACAGGCACAAAATAAGCAAAAAATACACGAAAAGAGTGAGATTAATTCACCCTTTTCGTGTTCGTTACCATATTCATTCACCCATCATTCATCACACAAACGAAATTAACTTTCATAAGTCTAAACTTCGTAAGTTTCATACAAATTTCTATAGTTAATCCTTCAAGATCACGCTATTATTTCAAACCTAAGTGGTTGCTTACACTCGTTGCCAGCCTTGACTGTCACCGTTTTGCCATACTTAGTAAGTATATTTTGTCGTTGATAGAACAATACATCTATCAAGTTTGTATATTTTTTTGTGCGACCCATTTTTGTTTACAGGAGTACATAATCCGTGGCTTTTTCTCGTGAGTCTGCTTTAGATGTTGCTAAGGTTTTAAGTGAATCACTTCCTTACATTCAACGCTTTGCTGGTAAAACGCTAGTTATTAAATACGGCGGCAATGCCATGACAGATGAAAACCTACAAGCAGGGTTTGCACGAGATATCGTTTTGATGAAAGCCATTGGTATTAACCCTATCGTGGTTCACGGTGGCGGCCCACAAATTGGTGACATGCTTGCTAAACTGAACATAGAATCAAAATTTATCAATGGCATGCGCGTTACAGATACTGCAACCATGGATGTGGTTGAAATGGTACTTGGCGGTCAAGTAAATAAAGAAATCGTTAATTTAATTTGTGAAGCTGGCGGTAAAGCCATCGGCATCACAGGTAAAGACAGCCGCTTTATTAAAGCGAAGAAGCTTTTTGTGAAACACCAAGCAGAAGGTATGACAGCACCAGAACAAGTGGATATTGGCCACGTTGGCGAAGTTGCCAGCGTCGACACCAGCTTCCTAAAGTTCTTTGAAAATAGCGACCTGATTCCTGTTATTGCACCAATTGGTGTAGATGACGAAGGCAACTCTTACAACATCAATGCGGATCTTGTTGCTGGCAAGGTTGCCGAAGCGGTTGGCGCAGAAAAGCTTATGCTACTGACTAATATTTCAGGTGTGCAGGACAAACAAGGCAATGTATTAACTGGATTAAGCACAGCACAAGTCGATGCATTAATTGCTGACGGCACAATTTATGGCGGTATGTTACCTAAGATCAGCTGCGCGCTATCAGCTGTAAATGCTGGCGTAACAAGCGCTCATATTATTGATGGACGAGTTCCACATGCGACTTTATTGGAAATATTCACCGACACTGGTGTTGGTACACTTATATCAAACACTAAAGTTGGCGAATAAGATTTTTCGCTTTTGTTGATACTATCACTTAACGATACTAGCAATTAACAACACTGGTTAGAAACTGGACACGAAAAATGAGTAACAAGAAAAACGATCGTCGCACACAGATATTGCAAGCGCTCGCTCAAATGCTAGAAAGCAGCCCAGGAGCACGTATTACTACGGCCGCTTTAGCAAAGCAAGTTGGTGTGTCAGAAGCGGCGTTGTATCGTCATTTTCCCAGTAAAGCCAAGATGTTTGAAGGTTTGATCGAGTTTATTGAAGAAAGCCTCTTCACTCGTATTAACCGTATCGTACAAGAAGAAAGTAACGTGATTGCTCGAATAGAGATGATTGTTACACTAGTACTAGGGTTTGCTGAACAAAACCCTGGCATGTGTCGTTTGCTAACAGCCGATGCGTTAGCAGGCGAAACGGAACGTTTACGCGTTCGTATTACCCAAGTATTTGATCGGATTGAAACCCAGCTAAAACAAGTTATTCGTGAAGCAGATTTAAAACAGGGTTTACGACCTGCGATGGGCGTTGCGCCTTGTGCAAATTTCCTGATAGCTATTATCGAAGGAAAAATACGCCACTACGTTCGTAGCGAGTTCAAAGTGAAGCCAATGGAAATTTGGCCTGAACAATGGACAGTATTGGCACAGAACTTGATGCTAAATCGCTAAGGCTTGAGGAAAAACCTCAAACCTTAGTATTTGCATTAACATTAAATGCCGTATTGGAGGCGATATGCTTTAACAGCATCAAGATGTTTCGCAAATTCAGGAGAATCCTGTTCTGCCAAATACGTCATGATGTCATTTAAAGATACGATACTAATAACCGGCATACCGAAGTCACGTTCGACTTCTTGGATAGCAGATAATTCACCTTGGCCTCGTTCTTGACGATCCAAGGCGATAAGAACACCAGCCGGAAGGGCATTGGCTTGTTGAATAATAGCCATCACTTCTCGAATGGCGGTTCCTGCAGTAATAACGTCATCGATAATCATGACGTTACCAGCTAACGGAGCACCCACTAGAGAACCGCCTTCACCGTGAGTTTTTGCTTCTTTACGGTTGAAAACGTATGGTGTGTCTACATTATGATGATCATAGAGAGCAACAGCTGTGGTCGTTGCCAATGGAATGCCTTTATAGGCAGGGCCAAATAGAACATCAAATGGAACATTTGCTTCCATTAATGAGGTTGCGTAAAAGCGCCCTAATTTAGCTAATGCTTGCCCAGAACTAAATAGGCCTGCATTAAAAAAGTAAGGACTTACGCGACCTGATTTAAGCGTAAATTCGCCAAAGCGCAGCACGTTTTGTTCAATAGCGAATTCGATAAAGTCTCTTTGGTAAGGTTTCATGCCAACTCCAGAAAGATAATAAATAGTACACAACAAAGCGCCGCCAAGAACGAGCGAAGCCATGCCAACATTGGATAGGCGCTAATATAACACACGGCTAGGAATTGTAGGGACCAGAAATGAAGGTCATCAGCCTTAATGTAAACGGTATAAGACAAGCTGCAGAACGCGGCTTTTTTGAATGGATGGTTCGCCAGGACCCAGATGTTGTATGTCTGCAAGATATACAGGCAGATGAACGCACACTCAACGACAGTGTGTTTTTCCCACCTGGGTATAACACATACTTCTTTGACTCTATGGAAAACCCAGAGCAAGCAGGTGTGGCTATCTATTGCAAAACCATGCCCAAAGCCATTATGACGGGCATGGGATTCCCTGAATGCGACTTTGAAGGTCGTTTTATTCAAGCGGATTTTGATAAGGTCAGCATTGGTGCATTTTTGACTCCCCACGGTTCAAACCATGAGGAAGCCTTGCAAGAGCATAAATACCGCTTTATGGAAGGGTTCAAAAACCACCTAATTAAAACTCGTCGTAAGCGTCGTGAATTTATTTTCTGCGGTACCGCCAATGTTGCTCGTTCACCGATCGATGTGAGTAGCTGGTTCGTCAATCAACGTAACTCTGGCTTCTTACCAGAAGAACGTAAGTGGATAAATGAAATTTTCAATGAACTGGAATACATCGATGCTTTCCGCCAAGTAAACAAGCAAGACAAGCAATATACTTGGTGGCCAGATTATGAACGCGCATGGAAATTAGATGAAGGCGGTCGTTTGGACTACCAAATCACCACTCCAGGCATCAAAAATCTAATCCAAGGCGGAACGATTTATAAAGGCCAACGCTTTTCAGATCACGCACCATTGATCATGGAATATAATATTGATTAAGCACAGCCTTAATCCCAATGAAAGAACACCGTTCTTGCATTGGGATTAAAAATCAAAAACTAAAAAGCCCGCTCGGTGTGACTTTTAATATTTAAACAGTCAACGCCAGCGGGCTTTTTTATTTATTGAACTTTCCATGAAGACTTTATAGGTAGCTATTCGTCCACCAGAGGCTTGCTCTTCACTTTTAGCTTAAGCTGATGAATTCCACCGACTGGAATGCTATAAGCATCACCAAGCGCGTTACCCGCTTCGACACAGACAAAACGACGATAGTCATCGTCTTCCATATCAGTGCGCTGCTTAGCAATTTCTGCACCTGGGTTCCACAACACAGTACTGTTACTACCTTCTGTGCTAATCACTAATCTTCTTTGCAACCCAGTATCTAGGATTTCACATTTTTCTGGTGCAGAAGTATACACCCTGTCCATATGATCACATGGTGTCACAGCACCTTGTTGCAACTTCTGACTGCCATTATCAAACTTATCGACATAACTTACTTGATCTAAGCCATGCACTTCAGCCGTTTGGTTATCTGAGATATTAAAATAGGTGTGCAAAGCTTCGCTAATTAGCATCGGCTTATCGGATAGATTCGCCGCAGAGAAATTCACTCTAAAGCCCTTATTTGAGAAACGAAAGACTTGTCGTAACTCAAAAGCAAATGGCCACATTTCTTCGATCAAAGGGTGATCTTCCGAAGCCAGACGAATAACGATTTTCACATCACCATTTTTAAAACGCCCCGCCTCAATTAATTCCCAACGAAAATAACGAGCCAGACCATGCGCAGGGAAATCCGCATGCGTTTCGTTAGCACCAAACCAAGGCCAACAAACAGGAACACCAAAATGACGACGCCCAAAACGGCCTTCACCACCTGGATTTATCGATTGAAATAACAGATCCTCTTGACCCGCAGGAATGAAGCTCTCCAAATGCCCGCCCCATAAGGCAATGACCGCACTAAAGCCTGGTTGCTCAATGACGATCTCGTCGCACTTTCTTAAGCTTGCTGGGCGTATTTCACCACCCAATTCTTCCAACTCTTGCATCAGTCGGCCATTCATCAACAACTCCATTAAAGTAATTTCGTACGCCCATATTAACTTTAGATACCATGATTACAATAGTTTGAGCTTATACTGACAATATAACAAAACAGATAACCTTGTTATGTATCAATAAAGACTTAACCTGATCGCACTTTTACGCTATAAAACACAGCAACTTAGGGCACGTTTTCATTATCGTTAACGTATGCTGCTTTCATTTTAAAAGGTGTCATATTTTTTATGAATCAACAGAACGAACCCAAAATGGTCATTGGTTGCGACGAGTGGTGCGCATTTCCTTCTCTCAATATCCCAGCGATTAAAGCACGAGTAGATTCAGGCGCAAAAACCTCATCAATGCATGCTATCAACATTGTGCGTTTTTCTCGTGATGATGAGAGTTGGGTAAGCTTTGAAGTTCATCCTCTACAAAAAAATCGTAAAGTAACCGTACATTGTGAAGCCCAGCTTGTTGATCAAAGAGTCATTAAAAGCTCTAGTGGAGACAAAGAAAGTCGCCCTGTCATTCGTGTCCCCCTTTCACTTGGCGGTGTCTCATGGGAAGCAGAAGTCACCCTAACCAATCGAGACAGCATGGGATATAGAATGTTACTCGGACGTGAAGCAATGAATGGACGTGTTCTAATCGACCCTGAAGGGCTCTGCCTACAGGGTGATAGAACAAAAGAAGCATTGAAAGAACTCTATCCTTCAAGCAAATAAAGCAACGACAAAAGGCTGTAATTACTCTCTTGAATAGACAACTGACTGATTGCGGCCGTTTCCTTTCGCTTTATACAAGGCCTCATCAGATCGACCAAGCCAGTCACATGGAACCTTATCTGAGCGACTTGCTTCAGAAATACCAAAACTCATGGTCACAGATATTTCATCATTTGCGGTTTTAATTTTCAGATCGGCTATTTTCTTTCGCACCGACTCACAGAAAAATAGAGCCCCGGAAGCATCGGTATTTGGCAACAAAATCACAAATTCCTCACCACCATAGCGTCCAACAAAATCTGTTTTTCGAATACTGCTGCCCAACACTTTTGACACAGCTTGCAATACTAAATCTCCAGCAGGATGACCATATTGGTCATTTACTTTTTTAAAGTAATCGATATCCGCCATAACTAAAGAGTGGGATCCGCCCCTACTCGCAAAGGTATCAAAAACACTTTTCAGTTTTTTATCCACACTCCCACGATTATATAAGTGAGTCAGCGGATCCATCTTACTGAGGAAGTCCAGCTTGCGGTTAGCGTTCGATAATGATTCTTTATTGGTTGCCACATCCGTCACGTCATAGACAACCATGCAAACGTATTTTACCGTGCCATCTGCATTAGTAATGGGGCGTAAGGCGACATTCTGATACATCTTGTCAGCCATACCTGTAATAGGACGATAACTTTTAAATGGGAAAAGATGCGGACGCTGTTCCCAAGAAATAAAGATTGAAGTTCGCAAGGCAATCACATTATCTAATTTCTGCTCAAGCCAATTGCTATTAATGTCTGGGAAAACACTGAATAAAGATTGCTCTTTGGCGATAGAAGAACTGACACCACTGTGGTTTTCCATAAAACTGTTCCACAGTTTAATTTCGTATTTATCGTTTAATACCACTAAGCCTACATCAATATGCTGAAGCATATCGAATAGCCAATGCAGTTCCATCATGTCTTCTGCGTTACTGCTCATGTATTTACTCTTCCTCAACCAAATAGGACAGTAAGTTTTCTAATACGGATACAGAATCTTCTGTAAACAACATCATCAAATCACAACTAATTTGGTAGTTTTCAACTTCATAAACAATCTCGACGGATAGCGTACGCTTCCATTTGGCTCTTTTTGCATCAACCAAATCGGATACTTTGGCATGCTGTGCAAGCAAGGCCGGATGGCTATGACTAAAATCAATGTTTAGCTGCTTACCAAACGCATCAATAAATGGCCCAACCAAAACGGACGACACGTCCATTAGTAGTTCCACCTCAACAATGCTATCGATCGCTTCCGTCACATTAAGAAGTTTTGCCATGTCAGGAAAGCTAGAATCACTGAAAATAAGTAAGGTTTCAAAAGCGATACCCGAGCCAACAAACCCTTGTGACACCGCAGAACAGCTATCTTCTTTTACACTGTAGTCCAGTGCCATTTGCAGTTCGCTTACCTCTAAAATATTCACCTTTGGCACTGGCAGCTTAATAAAGACGTTAAGCATTTCTGCTAAAACACTCGCTGCACGCCCCATAGCGATATTCGATACTTCTTGCAAACAGTCATTGAGTGTAAATTGCTCTGCGGCTGTTGGTTGCTCATCGACCGTTTTCTGAGAGTCATCTGCAACAGAAAAAAGTCCGAGAGAAATCAGCAAACTACGCAGATCTTCAGCTGAAGCGGGCTTCTTATGAAAAGCAACCGCCCCCAAATTTTTTACGCGTTGAATCGCCTTAGGTTGAACATCACCAGACACAACAATTACAGCCGGAGATTTATTAAAAGACTGCAAGGCTTCAAGAGTTTCATAGCCATCTTTTACTGGCATATTCAAATCTAGGAATAAAATATCAAAATCAGCAGTAGACAATATATCCAATGCTTCTTGGCCGTCTTCAGCAAATCCAACTTCAACATCCCAGTCTGTCGGTAATATTCTTGCTAATTGTTTACGTGCAATTTTTGAATCGTCACAAATCAGTACTCGTGTACCCATTACCACTCTCTTATTGATCAGTGCCATATACTGCATACTATGACACTTAAGACCTTGTTTTTAAAAACACAAAAATGTTACGTCACGTAACCAGAATTAATCCAAGCCATATCTAATTATCTTATTTAAAGATAGCACAAACTTTTTTTGTCACTTCAATCTGGAAATTCAAACAAAAGACAACAAAGCTCTAGCAACTAAACGCTCATCGTACTTATGCTGCTTTTCTGTAATCAATGGTGTTCTGATAACTACAATATTTAGATCATTTAACAATTCACTGTCTAGCTCACCATAATTATATGAATCATCAAGTAACAGATAATCCAATGCCGAACACGAACCACTAACTTCTGTATCGGCCATAACCGTAGAAACTAAACGCTTTACGCGCTCCATCAATGACAAACCCTGTTGTTCTGGGTCTGTGCCCAGATTAGGTAAGTACACCTTAGGGTTAGGGTTTTGGCAAATCGATCGACCAACCCCTTCCGGTAAAAGATTGGCAAGCAAGCTGCTATAAAAACTACCTGGTGGATAACAAATCAAGTCAGCACTTTCGATGGCATCCTTACGATCATCCGCGATATGACAATTTGTCGGCATAATATTGCGCAACCCCTTGTTTAACCACATACGCTTTATAGGACTCAACAGTTCATCTGTTTCTTTTCCCGTAATCCTATGCTGCCCTAAAACAACATCGCCATTATCGAGTTCGACACCTAAATGTAAGCTGGCATCTAGGGTCGTTTTTACTTCCCCTAACGCCTTTACCAATCGTGAAAATAAGAAAACAATCGGGTCTAACTGCTGCTGATTATTTAAATAGCCTCCAGCCATAATCAGATTTCCAATACTGGCACCACGCAAATCAAAATCACCATGAATACGTGCCTGAGTCACCGCCAACTGAGTCTGAATCAAGGCTTTCATTGGGTTTGGTATGCACTCTATAAGAGGATGCTCCCCTAACACCAACTGCTGTAACTGCTCTCTTAATACTAAAGGCTCCGCTTGCTGAGGGAGCCTATGCGTAAACAAATCATATACTTCAGGCTGCCCCATTACGGTTTCATCTGCTAATGCCATTAGGCGACTGCGCAAATCCCCTACCGCAGGAATATCAAATTCAGCACGCAATCGTGCAGAGCTGCCCCCTGAATCAAAAGGCGTCACTAAATGTACGGAATGATGAGTGTATTCTTTAAACACTCGACTAATTTTATTCAAAGCCGAGCCACCACTAAAAAACAATACCTTTGGGCCTTGCTCAGGCAAGCTCTGATAACGATGAACGCGGACGAGATCAGGCATAATCATACGACGCCAAATACGCATAGAGCTTGTCATACAAATCCTTATTTATATAAAACTAAAATAGAAACAACGCTATAATAGCAAATCAAAAAACAAACCGTTGTGACAATATATTTAAATGAGCGAGTATTATCTTCCCACCGTACAGGGTGCTAAAATGTCTAATGTGAAATAAACAATAGCACGTATTACAAACAGGAAACGTCATGGAAACCAAAACCTCGGGGTCATCACTTAGCAAAGCATTAAACATGCTAAACCATGTTTGCACGTCTCCGGTACCCTTACGTTTTGCTGAATTGGTTGATCTGTCTGAACTCCCTAAAGCGACCGCTCATCGGCAATTAAACACCTTACTCGAACATGGTTTAGTCCGCTTCGACGAACATAAACAAGCCTATTATCCGGGTTATGGATTACTAGCTCTAGCTCATCGTACTTGGGCTAATTTAGATATTCGAGATATTGCCGCTGCGCCGATGCGGGACTTATGGTCAAGCACACAGGAAACCATTCACCTTGCTGTCCTAGATGGCTCTGATGTTATTTATATTGATAAGCTAGAAAGCCCAAAAAGTCTGCGGTTATATTCAGCGGTTGGCAAAAAAGGCCCAGTCTATTGCACTGGTGTTGGCAAAGCCATGCTGGCTTTTTTACCGGACGATAAACAACAAGCAGTCATCAACACTCAAGCATTTTTTCGCCACACAGAACATACACTGACCTCTTCCGAAGCCCTAAAAGCCAATCTAGAACTTATTCGAGCAACGGGAATCGCTCTCGACTTAGAAGAACATGAAATAGGCATAAAGTGTGCAGCAGCACCAATTTTCAATTCACGTAATGAAGCCGTGGCAGCCATTAGTGTTACAGCACCCGCTTTTCGTACCAGCGACGACATTTATGAAGAAATGAAAGTGCAAGTCAAACAAGCAGCAGACACTATTTCAAAACGATTGGGGGCCTGTGAGTAAATAATCAAAACACTTTGAGACGACCTTATTAGGGAAAACAATCATGGCAATGACAGGCTTACTAGCACTTCTTGATGACATCACCACATTGCTGGACGATGTTGCTGTTTTCTCCAAAGTCGCGGCAAAAAAAACCGCAGGCGTACTAGGTGATGATCTTGCGTTAAACGCCGAGCAGGTTTCAGGCGTAAAAGCTGATCGTGAATTACCCGTCGTGTGGGCGGTGGCCAAAGGCTCCTTTCTTAATAAACTTATTCTTGTACCGTTAGCGCTAGCCATCAGCGCATTTATTCCTTGGCTGATTCAGCCTTTATTAATGGCCGGTGGCTTGTACTTATGTTTTGAAGGTGCGGAAAAAGTCCTTCACACTTTTAAGGACGACCATGAAGAAAAAGAAAATTTAAGAAAAAACGTCCAGCAAGCAAACTCCGCAAAAGAGCTATTAGCCCTAGAAAAAAGCAAAGTAAAAGGAGCCATTCGCACCGACTTTGTCTTATCCGCTGAGATTATTGTCATCGCCTTGGGCACAGTCGAAGGACAGAGCCTATTAACTCAAGCTATCGTCGTTAGTTTAATTGCTTTTATAGTAACTGTGGGCGTGTATTTCTTGGTTGGTTTAATCGTACGTCTTGATGATATTGGCTTGCACCTAAATCAATCCAAAAGCACATTGATAAAGCAGCTTGGACTGATCATCTTAAAAGGTGCGCCAATGCTGATCCGTCTTTTGACTATCGTCGGCACCATTGCCATGTTCTTAGTAGGCGGTGGTATTTTTGTCCACGGTTTACCAACCTTGCATCATCTTGCTGACATGGCAGTGTCTGGTGAAATCGCCCAAATCCCACTTGTTACAGGCTTAATAAACACAGGCATTAGCTTCTCAGTTGGCTTAATTCTAGGTGGCGTTGCCGTTGGCATTGCTTCACTTTTCAATAAGATAAAAGATAACAAGAAAAAAACCTAAGAAACTCAATAAACCACACGACAAGCAATAATTTAAGCTTGTCGTGCAGAAAGAATAAACTCAGCTAGTTCGGCAAAACCCAAGCCGCCCGGTTGCGTCGTCTGATAACGAGGATGGTGACGCATAATCGATAAATGCTCAGCGATATTCGCCACACCGACACTCAGTGGAAAACGCGCAAACATACTTTCATCGTTAGGCGCATCACCAACGTAGAGCACTTGCTCTTGCTGCTGCGTTTCACTCAAGCCATATACTTCGCTTAATACACGCTGAGCCATGGAAAATTTATCATAACCTTGCGAACACACATTAATATGTATCGAGCTTGCTTTGGCATTCAGCCCCATATCAATCAGAGCTGCCAAACAAGCGTCTTTATCCACAACCGCTGCAGGTTTTACATCTTGTGCATAATCTATCGCGACATCCGTTAGACGATACGCCTGATCTCTCGCTAAACGTAAACGTGGGAATTGGGTAAGAACCTGATTCACCTGAGCCAATATGTGCGTTTGCTCTGCCCGCATTTCTGACTCATCACGCCAGAAAGAGTACGTCAAATGACGATCTGCGGTTCTGCCAATAAAACACGCGCCACCTTCGGTAATCACCCCATCAACAGGAAGTGCTCTGGCAATCATATCCGACCAACCAGCACAGCCGCCTGTTACTGGAATCACCTTAATGCCATCCGCTTCCAGTTGCGCCAGAGCACGCAATGTTTCAACAGGTAACTGACCTTCCCATGTCAACGTGTCATCGAAGTCGGTTAAGATAAAACGCAAATCCTGGCATGTACTTTTATCTATAGAAGAAAGTTCTAAAGTAGAAAGCTCCAAGCCAGAAGAGTCTAACGAAGAAGAAGCAAATATCGACATATTCGTCCTAAGAACAGAGTTGAATTTGAACACCATGAGAGGTGAGTAATTGGGTTTGCGATTCGGTTAGTGCATCACTAAAAAACCAATCTATCGCAGCAAACGGATGTACCCGTGCCATAGCTTTGCGTCCCCATTTATGTTGGTCGGCGACCAACAAACTGTGACGACTTTGTTCGACCAAAACACGACTTACAGCGGCTTCTTCGGGGTCAAAATCCAATACCCCTTGATCTTCATCCATGCCACCACAACCTAATACACCGTAGTCGAAATAGTATTGGCGCAACCCGGATAAGGTCTCTTCACCAACTAAATCATGATGACGATGGCGTAATTTTCCCGCTAGTACACGTACTCGAACATCAGGATAATTACCCAAGATACTCGCCACAGTTAAATTGTTGGTAAAAACCTGCAAGTTATTGTGCGACACCAAGGCTTTCGCCACATATTCGACCGTTGTACCGATACCTAAAAACACCGAAGCGCCGTCAGGGATAATCTGAGCCACCCTAGCGGCAATCGCCTCTTTCGCATCACTGTTCAAAAATTGTCGATGATCAAAAGGCAAATTCTCCGTGCTAGACACCGGAGCAATACCGCCATGGGTACGACGCACAAGATGACGCTCAGCAAGCTGATTAATGTCTTTACGAATGGTCTGCGATGACACATTAAAACGGGCCACCATATCTTCCACCAACAACGCGTCTTCTTGCTGCACCCAGTTTAATATCTGGTTTTGTCGCTCATTCAAACCCACAAAATAGCCCTAATGAAAATATTAAAAACAACTCAGCCATGAAAAAGACTAAGCCGAGAGAAAAGCAAACTTTGTTGGGTCATCGGTAATCACCGCATCCATTCCCCACTCCCAATGCGCTTCCACTTTTTTAGGGTCATTAGCGGTATAACACAGCAATTTATATCCAGCCGCTTTCACTGCTCGCGCTTGAGTTTCGGTTAATCGTGAGTAATCACAATTCAAGCTATAGGCTTTAATAGATGCAAGCTGCTCTTGCCAGTCATCTGGGATGCATTCATACAAAGGCGCAAGATGGCGCTGAGCATCAATTTCATAACAAAGCTCTAACGCCGCTAAGTTAAAACTAGAAATCATCAGCTTATTATTGTCTTCCCAGTGATCACGCAACATCGCCATGACAGCAGGCACAATGTTTTCCACGTCTGCGCTATCGTGCTTAATCTCAAGGTTCAAACCAAGGCCCAACGATTGAATACATTCCAGTGCTTCCAATAGAGTTGGCACTTTCTCTCCAGCGAATTTTTCTGAGAACCAAGTACCAGCATCCAATTCAGCCACTTCAGTAGGACGAGCATCGCGAGTTAAGCCGGTCCCATTGGTGCAGCGATCCAGTGTGTCATCATGAAAAATAACCAGACCACCTTCAGCAATTAAATACACATCAATTTCTACCCAAGTCGCGCCCACTTCTGCGGCCGCTCGAATAGACGCCAAGGTATTTTCTGGCGCCAATAATGCAGCTCCACGATGTCCCATTACTTTGGTGTTTAGTACCTTGTCTTTAACAATATAACCTGTTGAAACACTGCCGTTTTCCATATCGACCTCACAATCGTTGTTGAGTTTTTGTGTCAAATAAGTGCCAATGTGACACTGGCGCCGTTAACCACATAAGGCTATTCACCTCCGGTAAATGTGGTCCTGATAAACGTACCACCATCGGCTCGCCATTACCTAATTCAGTCTCTATTTTGCCGTGAATTAGAGTCTCTGCTCCCAAAGATTCTACTGCCAGTATACGCAAAGCGAAATCGGCATTTTGCTCATCACTCACTTCTAAATGCTCGGGACGAATCCCCCAAACAATACCCCCTCGATGTTGATGAGAAAGCGGCAACGTTAAGGCTTCAGAGATTTTAATACCTTGCTCGGTAAGATTCGCATTGATCAAGTTCATCGATGGCGAGCCAATAAACGCTGCGACAAAAGGTGTTGCAGGTTTATTGTATAAATCCATTGGCGTACCAACTTGCTCTGCCTTCCCTTTGTTTAACACCACCAAACGATCCGCCAAAGTCATAGCTTCTACCTGATCGTGGGTAACATACAAGGTCGTAGTGCCTAACTTGCGCTGTAACTGACGAATCTCAACACGCATCTGCACTCGCAACTTAGCATCTAGGTTAGACAAAGGCTCATCAAACAAAAACACTTTCGGATCACGCACCATAGCGCGCCCCATGGCAACACGCTGACGCTGCCCGCCGGACAACTGACGAGGCTTACGCTGTAGCAGTTCAGTTAAGCCCAGCATTTTTGCTACATCACTGACTTTCTCTGCAATTTGGTCCTTTGGCATACCGCGGTTTTTCAAGCCATAAGCCATGTTGTCGTACACCGACATATGCGGGTACAAGGCGTAGTTCTGAAACACCATGGCGATGTCACGTTCAGCTGGTTCTTTTTCATTCATGCGCTCGCCACGAATGCGTAGCTCGCCAGTCGAAATACTTTCTAGCCCAGCTACCATACGTAACAAGGTGGATTTGCCACAGCCAGACGGCCCAACTAAAACAATAAACTCACCTTCTTCAATCGATAAATCTACGCTTGGAATAGCGTGATAACCATTAGGATAGGTCTTACCTACTTTTTCTAAAATAACGTCCGTCATTACTACTTCTCCGAATCCACTAAGCCTTTAACAAACAGCTTCTGCATGCCAATCACCACCGCAACAGGTGGCAACATCGCTAATAAGGTGGTTGCCATAATTTGGTTCCATGCGATATCGCCATCGGTCACCGACAACATGCGCTTAATACTCATTACCAAGGTGTAATACGCGTCGTCTGTGGTGATCAACAAAGGCCATAGATATTGATTCCAACCGTAAATAAACAAGATCACAAACAAGGCTGCGATATTGGTTCTAGACAGCGGCAACAAGATGTCAAAAAAGAAACGCCACGGCCCAGCACCATCCATTCGAGCAGCTTCCACCAGCTCACCCGGAATACTTAAAAAGCACTGACGAAACAAAAAAGTTGCCGTTGCACTGGCGATCAAAGGTAAGGTTAACCCCGTATAACTGTTAAGCAGATCCAGATTCGCCACCACCTCGTAAGTAGGTACAATTCGTACCTCAACAGGCAGCATTAAGGTCATGAAAATGATCCAAAAACACAGGTTACGAAACGGAAAACGAAAGAACACAATTGCATAAGCCGACAACAATGAAATGGCAATTTTGCCGAAGGTAATTCCCAGCGCCATGATCAAAGAGTTCAGCATCATAAACCAGACTGGCGTATCCACGCCGTTACCGGCTTTTTCAAACAACACCGTTCCCCATGTTTCTGCGCCAGCGTCGCCAAACCACAAAGGAATATGCCCAGCGCCAAAGGCTGATGCTGGGTGAGTCGATGCCACCAGCGCCATCCAAACAGGCAAGGCTACTAAGGCAATACCCGTTAATAACGTTGCATGACTAGCAAAGGTTAACCAAGGTCGATTTTCGATCATGAGTACTGCACCTTACGCTCAATAAAGCGAAACTGAATGACCGTCATCAAACCGACAATCGCCATTAACACAACAGATTGCGCCGCCGATCCACCAAGATCTAAGCCGACAAAACCGTCATTGAACACTTTATAAACCAAGGTAGTCGTACTTTGACCAGGACCGCCTTTGGTGGTCGCATCGATCACACCGAAGGTTTCGAAGAAGGCATACACAAGATTCACCACTAACAAGAAAAACGTTGTTGGCGACAAAAGCGGAAAGACAATGGTCCAAAAGCGCTTGAAGGGACTTGCACCATCAATCGCCGCCGCTTCAATAAGCGAACGTGGCACGGCTTGTAAACCCGCGAGAAAGAATAAAAAGTTGTAGCTAATTTGCTTCCAAGTAGAAGCAATCACCACCAATATCATGGCTTGGTTGCCATTCAAATAATGGTTCCAGTCCACACCAGCGGACTTCAACCATAGGGCAATCGGCCCCATGCTCGGATCAAATAAAATCCACCACAATACACCAGCTAAAGCAGGCGCAACGGCATACGGCCAAATTAATAATGTCTGATACGCCAGTTTGCCGCGGATCACTCGATCCGCCATCACAGCCAACAACAGCGCCAAAGACATACCCACAATGGCAACAGAAAAACTGAATACCAAAGTAGTCAACATTGACTGGTAATACAAAGGATCAGTAAATAAGGCGGCAAAGTTTTCTAAGCCAATAAATTCTCGACTCAAACCGAATGCGTCTTCTTGGTAAAACGCTTGTTCTAAAGCTTGCTCAGCAGGCCAAAGGAAGAAAATCGCCGTCACCAACAACTGCGGTAATAACAACAGCCAAGGCAGGCCTTTTTGGGGGAAGGTAACCGTCATCGGACAATCCAAACAAAAGAGAACGACAAATAAAAAAGAAAAACAATTTATGTAAGTAAAAAAACGCCCTTATGCGTTAAAACATAAGGGCGTAGATTTTATTTAATCGTTCGCTTTTTCGAATTTACGAAGCTGCGCGTTACCACGTTCAACCGCTGTATTCAGTGCAGTTTGGGCGTCTACATCACCGCTCCACACAGACTCTAGTGCTTCGTCGATAACACCACGAATCTGCACAAAGTTACCCAAGCGCAAACCTTTGGTGTTTGCCGTTGGTGTTCCCGTTGTCATTTGTATAACACCCGTTTCTGTACCAGGATTTGCCTTGTAGAAACCTTGCTCTTTTGTCAAATCGTATGCCGCTTTAGTAATTGGCAAGTAACCAGAAAATTGGTGCCAGTCCGCTTGTACAGAAGCTTTCGACAAGTAACTTAGGAAGGAAGCTACGCCTTTGTACTCTTCTTTAGAATGACCTTGCAACACCCATAAAGAGGCACCACCGATAATAGTGTTAGAAGGCTGTTTTACCTTACCTTCCCAATAAGGAAGCTCAGCCACACCAAAATCGAATTTAGCATTACGTTTTATGCCTGCGTAACCTGCAGAAGACTCGGTAAACATGGCACATTCTTGGCTATAAAATTTAGCCGCGCCATCATTGGTACGGCCAGAATAGCTAAAAATACCGTTCTTTTGCCACTCGCCCATTTTCTGTACGTGAGCAACTTGTAATGGCCCATTAAATTTCAACTCTGTTTTCAAACCACCAAAGCCGTTTTCCAAAGACGCAAATGGCACATTATGACGAGCACTTAGGTTTTCCAATTGAATCCAAGACTGCCAAGCCGTGGTGAAACCGCAAGACACGCCAGACGCCAATAATTTATTAGAAACACTTTCTACATCTTGCCATGTTTTTGGCGCTTGGCTAATACCCGCTTTTTTGAACAAATCTTTGTTGTAATAAAGTACAGGAGTTGAACTGTTGAAAGGCATAGAAAGCATTTGACCATCGCTGTTCGAGTAATAACCCGTAACGGCACTTAAATAGGCACTTTCATCAAACGCCTGACCTGAATCTTTCATCAGTTTATATACTGGATAGATAGCGCCTTTTGCCGCCATCATACTGGCGGTACCGACTTCAAATACTTGAACGATAGCGGGTTGCTGTTTCGCACGAAACGCGGCAATAGCTGACGTCATTGTCTCGGTGTAATTGCCTTTATAAACCGGTTTCACTTCATAAGCGTCTTGCGAATCATTAAACGCTTTAGCGATTTCATTTACTTTTTCGCCATTTGCACCACCCATTGCATGCCACCATTCGATTTCAGTGGCGGCAAAGCCTGAACTCGCAATAGATAAACCAACAACAACTGACGCTAACTTCAAATTATGCATTTCCGTGTTCCTCACAATGAGTTTTTATTCGAAAAGAAAGAACGACTATAGAAAGAAAATGTTTCACTTTGATGATAGTTAGGTTTCATTTGAAATACAATTGCAATTCAAATGAAACTTTTTTAACGAATAAACAGAAGAAAGATAGGCAAAAACAGCAGAAATGAAAGAAAAATAAGTGAAAACGAAAGCACTATGAAAGGTTATTAAAAGATCTATTAGATAAAATTTAACGCAAAACTTCTTGATTAAGGGCAAGCACTAAGGCCTCAAACTCTTTATTCAAAGCCAGACAGCGCGTCGGAAGCAGACCACTTTCACGCTTTATTGAAAGTTTTTCCATCTCCGCAATTAATCGACAAAAACGATAACCAGACACTTCCAACGCAGCACCTTTTAAACGATGCGCCACAAGAGCAAAATTATCCCAATCCTCATCAGCCATATGAGCCTGCAGCACTCCTAACAAAGTCGTTGCTTCTTTAACAAACTCCACAGCAACCAATGTCATTAATTCGTGGTTGTAGGCCAAACGACTCTCGTAATCTGTATTATCAAATACCTTAGGCTCAAACATGACAAAGAATCTCCATCTCAATACTACTCCCTAAGGAAGCCATTTTGTGAGTATTGCGATCAATTTATCTTGTGAAATCGGTTTAGCAATATGATCATTCATGCCAGCTGCAAAACATTCGTCTTCATCGCCTTTCATGGCATTAGCACTAAGAGCAACAATTGCTACATCGGAAGGCGTTTGAGCATCGGTAAACTGGCGAATAGTTCGAGTCGCTTCATAACCATCCATTACCGGCATCTGGCAATCCATGAAGATCATATCAAATTGAGTTGATTGGGCTTGCTCAACAGCTTTCTGACCGTTTTCCGCCACCACAACTTCTACGCCATATAAATTTAATAAACCACGAGCAACAATCTGGTTAGTTAAATTGTCTTCCGCCAATAGAACTTTGGCTGTAAATATTGGCCGACCATCTGGTGTTTTTTCTACGTCTTTCGCCGCCATCACGGATTCTCCTTCAACTAACTGTTTTAGATTTTCAAGAACGTCCAATAACGGCTGCTGAAATACGGGTTTCGTTAAAGAAGCATCGTACTTCTCTTTATCAAAATCCATACTTGAACGTCCTTGTAGTAATACTTGCTTAATCGCATTCTTCTTACAGAACACTTCTAATTCAGAAACAGCCGATACGACATCTGAGTCCAGTAATATACAATTTCCTATCCATTCACTATCAGCAAGCGCACCAGTAACACTGTCATAAGTATTGTAAATGACACCAAATGAATCAAGCAATGCAGCAACATATTCACGACCCGTTTTATTCGCATAAATTAACGTCACTCTAACAGCTTGTTCTGTGCCATCAGTCACAATGGGAGCCTGCTCTGCAGTCGAAACCACAGAGAGTGGTATACGAAACCAAAATGATGAACCTTGACCTTCTACTGAGTTTAAACCTATTTCACCATCCATGGCTTGGATAATCTCTTTACTGATCGCTAAACCTAATCCAGAGCCACCAAACTTGCGAGTAGTAGAACCATCAGCCTGCTTAAAACGCTGGAATAAATGGCTTTGATTCTCTTTAGAAATGCCAATCCCAGAGTCTTCAATAACAATACGCAGAATAACACTATCATCTGCTAGCGGCTCAATCGCAAATCGCAACGCCACTTCACCTTCTTGAGTAAATTTAACCGCATTACCCATCAAATTAACCAATACTTGCTTGATGCGTAATCTATCTCCAAACAACGTAACATTAGGAATAGGTGTCGTTGGCGAATTTAATACAATGCCCTTTTCTTCGGCTTTTAAAACAAAAATATTGGTCACTTCTTCAATTAACGCACGTAACTCAAACTCTTGCTTGTCTAACACTAAGGTTCCCATTTCAATCTTAGACAAATCTAAAATATCATTAATAATATCCAGCAAGGATTCCGCACTCTGCTGAGATATTTTTGCTAAATTCGACTGGTCAGGCTGCAGTTTCGTATTCATCAACAAAGACAAACAACCAATAACGCCATTTAATGGCGTACGAATTTCATGGCTCATATTTGCCAAAAACTCACTCTTAGCGCGGTTGGCTTCTTGCGCTTCTTCTTTGGCTTTACTCTGCTCTAGTTCAGACGCTTTTAAATGCTCGTTTGCCAACTGCAAATCTCGCGTCCTTAATCTCACTCGATTTTCAACTTCCGCTGTATGGCTACTCACAATCAATAAAAACCAACCAAATAAACCCGTGAATAAAAAACCACAAGCTAAAACGAATTTTACGATCCAAGGCTGTTTGAAAAAATAATTGTCACTAACTTGATACAACTGCCAGTTTTTGCCACCGACATTAATAACGAAATTAACCGCATGATGAAATTCACCGGCGTAGTAACGAGCAACCAATTCTTCTGCAGACAAATGAGCTGCCGTATTTTTTGTCACGATAATAGGCTTGGATGTTCCATTGTCAGTATCGACCAAGTAGAGCTCAGTATTGGGGAGAAGCCCTTGCTTAACAATCGTTTCGGTTAACACATCCAATTCAATAACCGCTGTAGCAACGCCTAAAAAGGCATCTGTTTTTCGATCAAAAAAAGGCAAAAAGAGCAATATTCCATTTGAGTTTTGAACCAACTTAAGTGGCGCTGTTGGATAAGCTTCACGAAGAGAAATCGCATTATCTAAGGCAAAACGTCGATCGGCTTGCGAATAAACGTCATAACCTAATGCCGCTTTATTGCTCTGTAGGGGACTAATAAAGGTCACCACAATGTGCCGGGCTCTAGGCGTAACGGCCCTAAGCTTGCCTTCGCTGTCCCTTTCCTTCACAAGAAAAATATCATCTGGATAATTTTTTTGAATCACTTGCTCAAAGCTAGCAATATCCTTTCCAGCCACGGCAAAGTTTAATGACACCCCCAAAATGGAATCATCTCGTCGCATTACACTGTCAGCAAAAAGCTCAAACTCATTCGCCTCAATCTGCTCACTACCGTTTATCAAACCAACAAAGCTATGCAGCATATCCACACTGTTTTTAATTCGATTATTAAGCAGCACTTCTAACAATTCAGCATTAGAACGAAACTCTCTCGATTGCTTGTTCCATTCCGAATAACTGCTTCCCCAAGACAGAACAATCGTAATTACCAACACAGTTAAAAAACCGCCGATTAATCGCAGCGGATGATCAAATTTATTACCAAAATATTGGGGGAAACACACGGCTAACCAAGGCACCATGACAAGAACGCCGATCATGTCACCACCCCACCAAACCAGCCAATTGGTTAGAAATTCCGCCTTACCAATGATGCCAAAAGAAAACAACGAAGCCGAGCCGACACTAGCACTAATCAAGGTGGACAAGACACCGGCTAAAAAGATAAACCTAACCACTAAGCCAGTACGATGAAATTGGAAAGGCACACCTATAAAACGGCGGACTAAATAGCCACCAACAAAAGACTGCAACGTCGAGCCAAAAGCAATAAGAGCAGGAAGAGACCAAGCAAAAACATGATGATTAACCCAAGTCGCACCAATGTTTAGTAACAAAGAACCTAGGAAAATACCGAACGGCGCTTGCTTAGGAAAAAAGATAGAAGCCACAACCGCAAAACCAGAAGCTGGCCAAATAATCGTTGAGTACCCCGGTGAAATAGCAACAGCCAACCCCACAACGCCAAGGATAAAATACCCCAACGCAGTTAAAGCGACTACCGTCATCACTCTCATCATATCCACTTGCTCCATCAAAGATGGTCTAAGCATAGCTAAAACAACGAGTTTTTAAGATTTAATATTGGTTACGTTATGTAATAAATCATTAACTGAATATACGCGAGAGAAGAGAAGCAAATGATGAGCATATGGTGCCCAGAGACGGAATCGAACCGCCGACACGAGGATTTTCAATCCTCTGCTCTACCGACTGAGCTATCTGGGCAAGTGGGGCGTATTATAGAGAAACCTTTTTTTTGGTCAATAGTTTTTTTGAAAAAAAATTAAAAACTTAGTTTCTTCTGCTCGTCTGGTATTATCTTCCTATATCAAGGAGATAAACCAATGCTTCACATCGTACTTTACCAACCAGAGATTCCGCCTAATACAGGCAATGTTATTCGATTATGCGCTAACACTGGCTATCATCTTCACCTTATCGAGCCGCTTGGCTTTGAGCTTGAAGATAAGAAATTGCGTCGAGCCGGGTTAGATTATCATGAGTTCACGCGGCTAAAACGCTATCCAGACTTTCAGGCATTTGTTGATCAAAACGAGATTGGCACTATCTACGCGTTGACAACAAAGGGCAGCCATACGCACAGTGAAGCAAGCTTTGCTGAAAATGATGTGTTGGTGTTTGGGCCTGAGACTCGCGGATTGCCTGCAGAGTTTATCGAGGCCTTGCCACCCGCTCAGCGCTTACGTTTGCCGATGCAAGCGAATTCTCGCAGCTTGAACCTATCCAATACCGTTGCTGTGATGGTATACGAATCTTGGCGTCAGCTGGGTTATGCCATGCCTGCTGATAGCAAATAACCAACCGAGGTACGATGAATTCTCTTTCACTGCTCTTGAAGAAAAAAAATAGCCGTCGTCAATTTCGAAAAAAAGTGCATCTGCATGAATCGGGGGATTTGAAAAAACGCCTTATATTGTTAGCCGGTGTGATCGCGCTGCACAGTTTGGCGATGGTGTTTTTTGAAGACTTAAATTGGTGGCAAGCCTTCTGGCTGACTATGACATCAGCCAGCACCACAGGTTACGGTGATATTTCTGCGGCGACTTTTTGGGGGCAGTTTTCGACCATTGTCTTAATTTATGGCATGGGAATCACCTTACTCGCACAAATCGCCAGTGACTATGTTGAAATCAGGCTAACGCGCAAAGAAATGCGTATCAAAGGCCGTATGAGATGGGACGACATGCAAAACCATATACTTATCATCAATACACCAAAGTACGATGCAGAGCGTTATTTAGGCTTGCTGATTAGTCAAATCAGCCAGACACCAGAACTAATCGACGTTCCAATCCAAATTCTAACGAAAGCATTTCCTGAAGGACTACCACTTGATCTAAGATCACAAGGCGTGGTTCATCATACTGGCGATGCTCTAGCAGATGGTATGTTGGAGTCAGCAGGGACTCACAAGGCGAAATACATTATTGTACTTTGCCAGGATGCTCAGGACAGCCACTCAGACAGTTTAACCTTTGATGCCTTGCATCGCGTTCAAGCGTTAAATACATCGGCCTTCGTGATGGCTGAGGCGATTAATGACTCTAATCGACCACGATTCAAGGCCGCTGGCGCAAACGCGGTCATACGCCCTGTGAGAGCCTATCCTGAAATGCTAGTGCGGTCATTGATTGCTCCGGGAACAGAGCAAGTGCTGGAAGATTTGTTCCGTCACCAAGGAGATCATACGATTCGTCTTGATGTGGAGATAACCGGCGTGACGTGGGCAAAAATCGTCACGACCTTAATCCAAAAGGATGTTGGCACGGCACTCGGGTATGTCAATAAAGACGGGGATATTATCACCCATCCGCAAACCTATTCACTCATCGATGCACAAGGACTGATTGTCCTCATCAACGACGACCAAGAGATTCCGTCATTAGCTGAAATTGGTCTGTTTTTTAACGAATAGAAAACTTAGAAATGGGTGTTCAAGAGACCTTTTCACGATGTAACAAGCACAGTAGTCGTGCAAAGGTCTCAGACTTGCTTATCTTGCAATTTAAGCCCAATAATTTCTACCTGGTTGCCATCCATCTGCCTAATGGTAAGGCGAATATTACCAAAACGTACTCGGTCACCGACAACTAGATGTTTACCAAGCTGACGCTGCAACAATTCAGCGGCAGTGTCGGCTTCATCAATACCATCAACAGGCACACCGTACACTTTCGCTAGATCAATCAAAGAGGCATCACCACGAATAGCAAACTCACCAAAGAAGTTCTGCAATAAAAATGACGCAGATGCTTTATGAGAAAAGATCTGTGCAACATCATTCACGTCGCCAGGATGCAATAACATCCAAATTCTATCGCCTGATTTAAGTTCAGTATCTGCATTTACCACTATTGGCTTTTGATCGCGAACAAGCGATACCAGCTGAGGCGTAGACACAGTCGCACTCGGCACATTTTGCACGATAGAAGCTGGAATTCGAACACCTTCCGCCTGAACCAAAAACTCATATAACTCTAGGGAATGATTCGAATCTGCATCGTTGATCAAAGAGAAACTCGTCGTTGGCGCAGGTGCTGGAGGAACAACAATCTTTAACCATCGCGCCACTTGTGGAACGGTCGACCCCTGTAGCAACAAGGAAATCAGTACTACAGTAAAGGTGATTTCGAACAACAACTCCGAATTGGAAAGACCAGCGATGACAGGATAAAGTGCCAATACAATCGGCACGGCACCGCGCAAACCAACCCAACTAATATAAAGACGCTCGGGCCAACGGAAATCAAATGGCAATAAACAGATCATCACTGCCACAGGTCGAGCGACGAAAATTAGAAATGAAGCAATTGCAACAGCTTGCCAACCATGAGTCAAAAGGCTAGACGGTGTAACCAACAATCCCAATAACAAGAACATGCCAGCTTGAGCTAACCAAGCCAAGCCATCCATTACTTGAGAAATAGCTTCTTGTTGTTTAATTCGTCCGTTACCAACGCTCAAACCAACCAAATAAACAGCAAGAAAACCACTGCCGCCAATCATATTGACGCCAGAGAATACAGCTAAACCAAATGAGATAATAAGAAGTGCATACAAGCCTTCGATCAAAGGAACACGACGCAAAATCATTAACAATAGCTTGCCGCCGAGTAAACCTAACACGCCACCTATGGCAAACTGTTGAATCATTTGCCCTAAGAAAGCCAAAACACTTAACTGATCAGTACTTTGCAATAGCCCAGTAAGCATGACGACTAATAAAATAGCCATTGGGTCGTTGGCACCAGACTCTATTTCCAATGTACCACCAACTCGCTCATTCAACTTAACGCCACTATTACGCAATAAGCTAAAGACCGCGGCGGCATCCGTCGAACCAACAATAGCACCAAGCAACAGACCGTAAATAAGCTTAACGTCTAACAACCAAGCTGCAAAAGCACCAACAGATGCAGTTGTAATCACAACACCTAAAGTAGCAAGTGATAAAGACGGCCAGAGAGCCACTCGGAAAGTGCTGGTTTTAGTCTGCATACCACCATCCAAAAGAATGACGGCTAAAGCCAGATTACCAACAAAAAAGGCAAGACTTGGATTGTCGAAATCCAGACGGCCTAATCCCTCTTCACCAGCAAGCATTCCCATCCCGAGAAAAACCAGCAATAAAGGTAAGCCGACACGAACGGTAAAAGAACTTGCTAGAATACTGACTAGTAGCAGTATTCCAGCTAAAAATATAAAACTATTTGTGTCGATAGCGATAACAACCTATTCGTTATAATTGACCTGTAAGCGTTAAGTACTTTTCCATTAACTGCTCTTCTGTTTCCTTACGATTGGGATCCAAAGGAATACAATCTACAGGGCACACTTGCTGACATTGAGGTTCGTCAAAATGCCCTACACATTCAGTACATTTTGATGGATCAATAATATAAATCTCATCACCCTGAGAAATAGCCTCGTTCGGGCACTCAGGTTCACACACATCACAATTGATGCATTCATCGGTAATAATAAGAGACATTCTTCTCTCCTAAAACCGCTACATAATCTATAACGCCATCATGTAGCAGGACGTAAAAAAACAGAAACTAAAGCGTTTGATAATGTTCTTGCAGAACACGCTTCACTTCAGGGTTAACAAACTGTCCAAAATCACCATTTAAAGACGCAATCTCACGTACTAATGTTGATGAAATATAAGAATGCTTCTCAGAAGGTGTCAAAAAGATACTTTCTACATCTGGCGCAATCGCACGGTTCATATTGGCTAATTGGAACTCGTACTCAAAATCAGAAACAGCACGCAAGCCACGAATTACCACTTTGCCACTGACGGAGCGAGTAAATTCGGTTAGCAAGTTATCAAAGCCGACCACTTCAACATTCGTCAAATGACCCAATACTTCTTTTGCCAATGATATACGCAACTCATGGGACAGTGCTGGGCGCTTTTTAGGGCTCGCAGCGACAGCTACGATAACTTTTTCAAATAGCTTTGATGCGCGTTCAACCAAATCCGTATGGCCGTTAGTAATAGGGTCAAATGTCCCCGGATAAACCGCAATCGTACTCATAGCTTTCATCCAACAAATTAATAAGGGAGAAGGAGTCGGGCAGCGACGACTTTTGGTCCGCTCTGGTTCCCGTTTAGGGGTCGCATCATATAGGAATACGCCTCTGTTCTCAATTCACCGAGTCACGACGAGAATACTCTCGCCGAAGGTTAAGTGTGTTTATTATATTAAATACTATAAGGTGCTAGTACTTGTTTCAAAAAAGAAATCGCAAGGAATATAAAAATTGGTGATAAATCTAGCCCACCTAAAGTTGGAATAACTCGCTGGCAAGCACGATATAAAGGAGCAGTAATTTGCCCTACTAACATAGCTCCCGGGTGATTTGCACCTGGCGCTACCCAACTTAAAATAACCGAAATAAGCATCGCCCAAAAATACAAATCTAACAAATGATACAAGGTGCCAGCAAACGTATAAATAGCATAGCTGATAGGTGATATCGCCACACCTTTAATCATCACAATAAAGAATACTGTCAATAACTGAACTGCAAGCGCCAACACAAGAGATGCAGTATCCAACCGACCAATGGCTGGAATGACTTTTCGCAAAGGTAAAACGATAGGGCTTGTCGCCTTCACAATGCCTTGGCTAATTGGATTATAAAAATCCGCGCGGGTCAATTGAAGCACTAAACGTAGTAATACAATAAATAAGTAAAGATTACAGATAACCTTTACGAGCATAACAAATGGATCTGAATACATCGTGTATAGTCCTTAATTAGTCTTTCTTAGCAGCGAAGTCTGCCGCCATTTCTTTTGATCGGTTAACGCAGGCCATCATTGCATCTGCGACTATTTTATCAATATCAGCAGCCTCAAAAGACAACAAAGCTTGCTCTGTTGTTCCCTTTGGCGAAGTAATATTCTTACGCAATTGAGCAATAGGCTCGTCTAGTTCCATTACCATTCGTGCTGCGCCAAACATAGCATTGCTGGCTAGTTCACGACTTGTTGCCTCGTCTAAGCCTTGTTCTTTAGCATTTTTAACCATGGCTTCAATAAAACGAAAGAAATACGCAGGCGCACTGCCCGACAAACTAGTTACCGTGTGCATGTGAACTTCATTTTCAACCCAAACAGAGTTACCAATGCTAGAAAATAGTTCACTTACCCAGTTCTTTTGCTCGCTATTTGTGTGCTCATTGGCAATTAATCCTGTCATGCCAGCACCAAGTTGTGACGGTGTATTTGGCATACTACGAACCACAGCAACTGGTTTACCTAACCAATGAGCTAACGAATCTAACTCAATTCCCGCAGCCACTGAAATAAATAATTGGCCTGCACGTACATGAGATGAAAAACCTTCCACCACGGCTTGCATTTGTGCTGGTTTAACACACAACACCACGACATCAGCCTGACTTACAGCCGAATCATTATCCGCTAACATGGAGATACCATATTGCTCGCGATAGTACTCACGTTTTTCTGGTGTTCTAGACGTACCGATAATTTTCTCAGCAGGATAGCCATTTGCCAGCATGCCACTAAAAATCGATTTTGCCATATTTCCCACGCCGATAAAGGCAATACTTGGTGTCATTTTATATCCTACTCTTTCGTTATTTAAGCAGACAATAATCCATCTACTTATTCAAAAAATGCTCTGGTATGCAAAATCGCTCATACTTTAACTGAATTACGCTTTAGCGGAATAGTCTCGTTCACCAAAAATCGCCGTTCCAACACGAACCATGGTGCTGCCAGATTGAATCGCCGCGGGCAAATCTCCAGACATGCCAATAGATAAGGTATCTATCATGCTATCGGATTTGGATAATTCAACAAAAGCTTGCCTCAAAGGTTCATAAACCAAACATTGTGCCTCATGACTTTTTTGAGGAGCAGGAATCGCCATCAAACCTCGAAGACGTAAATTAGGCAGCTCTGTAATTAAAGCAACCATGTCATTTAAATCAGACAAAGCCACTCCAGCCTTACTTTCTTCACCGCTAATATTCACTTGAATGCAAACATTGAGCGGCGGTAAATCTTTAGGGCGCTGCTCACTAAGACGACGAGCAATTTTCTCACGGTCAATAGAGTGCACCCAATGCATGGTTTCTGCGATAAGACGAGATTTGTTCGACTGAATTGGTCCAATAAAGTGCCATTCAATATCAACCAAGTGTGCTAAAGCATGAAATTTATCCACCGCTTCTTGCACATAGTTCTCACCAAAGGCTCTCTGACCTGCCGCATAAGCAGCTTCAAGCGCAGATAACGGCTTCGTCTTACTGACTGCTAACAAACGCACACTACCAGTCTCTCGCTGATACTGCTGCACAAGCTGATCTACTTGCTGAGTAACTCGCGTTAAATTTGTTTTAATTTCTAGTGCTTCGTTGCTTTCGACTTTAATCGCCATTGCGCGCCACGCTCCGCTATTATCAAGATGTAACGAGTTAATCTGTGATTGCATTCCCCATAGTAAATACCTGAATAGCACCTCAGGAAAGCATAGGGAACGCATCATAGCATCTTTTTAAAAGGCAGAAAAAAGCTTACTAGGAAGACTTAAAAAGAAGAATGTTTATAAGGAGTTATTACAAAGAATAAAAGTCCGCGCTAGAACCATAACATTCACCATGAAATTCAAGGCGATATCCAGATATGTTTTTCAGAGAGTCGGCAGCGAATAAAGCCGCTTGATGAAGTGATTCCAACGATGAATGCTCAGGATAAAAAGCAATACCAATAGATAATCCTTCACGTATTAAACGGTTGTCTGAAAACTTGGGAGAATTAAGAGATTTTAATAATTTTGCGGCAACTATTTCAGCGTCTTCCAAATGCTGAATGCGAATCCCCATAACTAACTCACGTTCATCATAATGCGCGATAAGGTCATTATCTCGCACTGTATCGCTCATTACCTCAGCAAGTAGTTTCAAATCAGCATCATTCACTTTTGAGGAAGACAGCAAGCGAAGAGAAAACAATGCAGCGCGTTGAAAATGGCGACGAGAATCCTTTAAAACAATGCCAAAACTATTTTCAAAACTGTAGCGCCTTAGTAAGCCCGTCGTAGGATCTCGATGGCTATCTTCTAACAGTAAATAATCCGCTTGCTCTCGTTCAAATACAGCACTTAACCAAGCAGCATAACTGTCTAGCGCAAGCGCCATCAGCTCACCTTCAAGCCGAACTTCTTCACGCTGAAATACCAACATAAGATAAATCGAACCTTGGCAATCAGACACGCTGACCATAGAGACATCAGAAAAGGCATGATCCTTTAAAAATGGCAACCAATGCTGCCAACCTGATGCGCTTTGAATATCAATATCGTGACGTTTAGGACAAGACGGGCTTGCAGCAAAGGTAATTAAAGCTTGAGGTACAATGCTCAATTGCCCATTGGAATTCAGTAAACGATCATTTATAGAATCTGTATATTGCAAGCGCCACTGCAAACACTCTTTATCACAAACAATAAAAAGGCAATATGCATTGGGTAGTTGGCTTTGCATTTTATTTTTAAAACGATTGAGCGAGGTACTTAACAAGGATCCCTTGGAAATTACCTGAAGCATCTGCGGCATATCACAGTACAAGTTCTTTACAAAATCTCGCTCTTTTTCAAGATATGCAACACGAGACCGCAAGACCTGCTGTTCCTTGAGCAATGAGTTTGAAGAGTCGATCGGCATAAAATACTAAAACCATAATAATATCTAATTCAAACTAGATTAACTGGCTGATATAAAAAGTAAAGGAATAGTAAGGCCAAGTGAAAGAAAAACTCTCAATCAGCCTTACTAATTGGCTTAAACAGCCTGATAGACACGTTGTCCAGAAATATAAGTCGACATCACACGCCCGACAAATTCACCACCGAAGTAAGGTGAATTATGCCCTTTTGTCTTGCGGCCTTCATATGACCAAGTCCAACGCGCGGTACTATCGAACAAAATAAAGTCAGCAAAACTCCCCACTGACAAAGAGCCTGCTTCTAAACCAAAGCAAGCAGCTGGGCCAGAAGTTAGACACGTCAACACGGTCGAAAAATCTAAATCGCCTTCATCCATCAGCTGCATAGCCAAAGGTAATAATATCTCGACGTTCGCCATACCCGGCTCTGTTGCCGCAAATGGCGCAATTTTCGCCATTTTTTCGTGAGGCTGATGATCTGAGCAAATAGCAGAAATAACCCCTGCTTTAATACCTTCGATTAAGGTCAAACGATCTTCATCACTGCGCAATGGTGGCAACACATGAAAATGCCCATTGAAACGACTTAGAACCTGATCATTCAACAATAAGTTATGAACCGCTACATCTGCCGTAACGTCTAACCCTGATGCTTTTGCGTCGGCGATCATTTCTACCGACTTAGCACAAGACAAACGAGCAAAATGCGCGCGTACACCTGTTTTTTCAACCAGCAACAAATCACGCATCAGAGCAATGGTTTCTGCTTCTTCAGGAATACCTGCCAAACCATGCATGGTCGACATCAAACCTTCGTGGGCACAACCACCTTCGGAAAGACTAGACTCATCTGGATGAAAGACCACCAACAAATCATGTGTCGCAGCATATTCAAGCGCGCGAGACAGCACCTTGGTGCTCGCCATTGGGTGACGGTGATTCGATAAGGCGATGCAGCCAGCATCGGTTAAGGCAACCATGTTACTAAGCTGAGCGCCTTCTAAGCCTTGCGTCAATGCGCCTAGAGGAAATACATTAGCCATACCTGCATCGTCGGCTTTATCTTGAATAAGCGCAGCTACGGCAGCCGTATCAACAATCGGGCGTGTATCAGGAGGACAAACCAAAGTGGTTACACCACCAGACACCGCAGCACGACCTTCGGTGGCAATGTTACCTTTCTGCGTCAGACCTGGCTCACGAAGAGAAACCGCAAGATCCACCAAGCCTGGCAATATCCATTGACCAGATGCATCTACCACTTCAGCGTCTTCAAAGCCTTCTGGTGCTTCACCAATCGCAACGATTTTTTGATTATCAACAAACAGATCCGTTACAGCATCAATGTCTTGACTCGGGTCGATTAAACGACCATTTTGAATACGTAATTTCATGTTATTTTTCATCCTTCGCAGCTGGCGTTTCATCACTTTGCAACTGACCGCTCATTGCCATAGACATGACAGCCATTCGTACTGCGATACCATTTGTCACTTGGTTCAAAATAACGGAATGCTTGCCATCTGCAACTTCTGAGGATATTTCCACACCACGGTTAATTGGGCCAGGGTGCATCACTATGGCATCAGGCTTCGCCCAAGCAAGGGTTTCTTCCGTCAAACCATACAAGCGGTAGAATTCACTTTCACTCGGCAGCAAAGCGCCTTTCATGCGTTCTTTTTGCAAACGCAACATGACAACGACATCAACATCTTTCAAACCAGCCTCTAAATCGTGGCAAATGGTCGCGCCCATTTCCTCAAAGAAGCTCGGCACTAAAGTTTTCGGGCCAACTAAGCGAACATCACTAACGCCTAATGTTGTCAGTGCTTGAAGCTGTGAGCGTGCCACACGAGAATGAAGAATATCGCCAACAATAGCGATTTTAAGGCCATCGAAGCTGCCTTTGTGACGACGAATCGTCAGCATGTCTAACATAGCTTGAGTTGGGTGAGCGTGACGTCCATCACCAGCATTGATAATAGCGACGTTAGGCGTACAGTGTTCGGCAATAAAGTGAGCGGCGCCACTGTCAGAATGACGGACGATAAACATATCGCTTTGCATCGCTTCCAAGTTTTTTAAGGTATCCAGTAAGGATTCCCCTTTCGAGGTCGCTGATGTTTCAATGTTGAGGTTAATGACATCTGCCGACAAACGCTTTGCGGCCAATTCGAACGTCGTACGAGTTCGAGTTGAATTTTCAAAAAACAAATTCACCACGGTTTTACCGCGTAACAGAGGTACCTTCTTAACCGACTGTTCCCCCATTGATAGGAAAGAATCCGCTCGATCAAGAATCTCCGTCAAAATAGTTTTGTCCAATCCATCCAGCGTTAAAAAGTGCTTAAGCTGCCCGTGTTCATTTAACTGTAATGCCCGAGGCTCGGATCGCATCATGGTTTGCTTTCCTCAAACTGCAAAGACGATGGTATCGTCTTTCTCTATTTAAAATAGGATATTCAGATAGGAAAATGCCCGGTACAGAAAAACTGCAGCCGGGCATTAATGACACTAAACGGTTGTCCCACCATATTATTTTGGTGAGATTTCATTCTTCTAACCGCGGTATCGTCAATCTTATCCATACGTTAATTGTCGTACGTGTTCGACAAAAAATAAAGCTTTGTTATGCATATTAATAGGTATCAATAACAGAAACACTTAGCGGATTCGGCCCAACCAACTTAACTCTTTGATCAGGATTAAGCGTTAAGTGCTCACCGACAATATCTGCTGCTATCGGTAGCTCGTGCTGACCTAAATCATAAAGGATTGCCAAGGTAATACTGGCAGGTCGACCGAAATCAAATATTTCATTCATTGCCGCTCGAATCGTACGGCCAGACATCAATACATCATCCACTAAAATCACATGGCGATCTTCAATCGCTGGTAATAAAGTTTGATTTACCTTGGGGTTCAAGCCAGCTTTAGTAAAATCATCACGATAAAAAGTGATGTCTAGCGTCGCCAAAGGTTCTATCGTTGGCACAGCTTCCATCAAGCGCTCAGCAACCCAAACACCACCCGTATGAATCCCCACGACAATGGCATCCTCGATGTTGTTCTTTTCACAATACGCTGCCAATTGCGTTTTCATCGACGCCAGAGAATGCTCTAAATCTAACTTCATTGTCTTTCAAACCTTGCTCTTAAATTCATAATAAAACACCGTTCAACAAGCAGTTCCTTAGTAAGACTCTGCAAACCAAGTCTCTAAAATCATTTGAGCGGCCAGCCCATCTACCGAATTTTCTTTAAAGTTACGATTGCCTCCACGAGCAATAACCTGCCCCTTGGCTTCATAAGAAGACAATCGTTCGTCCATCATATGGTAAGGAAGGTTAAAACGTCCATGCAATCGTTTGGCAAATTTACGTGCACGTTGACACATCTCATTTTCTGAACCATCCATATCAAGTGGCAAGCCAACTACAAAGGCATCTGGCTTCCATTCTTCAACGATACGCGTGATTTCATCCCAATTAGGAATGCCTTCTTTGGCTTTTAATGGGTCAAGCGGCTGAGCGGTGCCAGTAATGCTCTGACCAATAGCAACGCCAATACGTGTGGTACCAAAGTCAAAGCCCAATACTGAGCGAACAGTATTGGGCTTCTGGTTATCATCTAACGATGTTCCTGTAGAGATTGACCCTGTCATTAACCATGTCCTATATCCGGTGAAAGTCTTGTCATATCAATTCCCAATACACGCGTCGCGGCGGTAAATTGCATATCACTTGGTGTATGGAATAATACGTCTAAATCCGCCTCACATACCAGCCAATCATTATTTGCGATTTCAGCTTCAAGCTGTCCAGCATCCCAGCCAGCACAACCCAATGTTATACGAAAGGCATCAGGCCCATTACCTTGAGCAATATCTTCCAACGCCTCCAACGAAGCCGACAATGAGACCTCATCAGTCACACGTAAAGTATTGCTCCAGACTTTATCCGTTGTGTGCAAAATAAAGCCTCGCTCTGCTTCCACAGGCCCGCCAGTATAAATTGGCTCAGAGCTTAAACGTGGGCTGTGAATTTGAATTCCAAGGTGATCCGCCAATTCTGTAAAATCAACATTTGAGGGGCGATTGATAATAATCCCCATGGCGCCCGCTTTGGTGTGTTCACAAAGATAAATAACGGTATGTTCAAAATGTGGGTCGTCTAGGTGTGGCATAGAAATTAAAAAGTGATTTTTAAACGAATCGAAAAATGCATTCATAGTCATGAGCCCTCTTTAATTGATGACAGCGCAAGGATAGCGCTAGTTACTAAAACCTAAGAAGTACCTGAACTTAAGACAAAACTCGCCAATTAAGACGTGATATATACGTAGAGAAGATCAAAAGAAGACGGCAAATAAAAACAGCCGACTCCTGCAGTATAGGACAAACAGAGCGTTTGCCTACCCCCAAACTACAAATTATTACCGAATCCCTTCAAAACTCACATTTCAAGCAGTAAACTAGCACTCTTAATCCTTAATATAGGATTAAGAACACCTTTTCGTGCTTTGGAGGCATGTTATGTCCTTACTATCATCACAAAACGTCCAAATACAATTAGCTTATGCTGAGATGTTTGATCGTCTACATGCGATGAGTTTGGCTGCATGGATTCAGCACTACCAAGCAGAAACCGTCGATTTACGCTACTTTTTCCATAGCGGCTGGTCTTCTTAGACTTTCCATATTGCCCAAACAAACCAACTGCTTTTCGACTCAACGAAAGCCGTGTTTCAATAAAATAATTGGTAATACAGGAAACTATCATGCAACTACAAGCGATCGATTACACCAGCCCAACCGCTGCCGAAGACTTTGTAAAATCCCTTCGCGAGACAGGATTTGGCGTTCTTAAAAACCACCCTATTCAAAAAGATTTAGTGTCTGCTATTTATAAAGAATGGCAAACCTTCTTTGATAGCGAGTCTAAATACGACTATCGCTACAATGTCGGCACACAAGACGGTTTTTTCCCACCTGATGTTTCAGAAACCGCCAAAGGGCACACTAAAAAAGACATTAAAGAGTACTTTCACTATTATCCATGGGGGCAATGCCCAGAAGATAAAAAAGCGCTTTTAGAACAATATTATACAGAAGCAAACACACTTGCATCCGAACTACTAGCATGGGTTGAAAAGCACTCGCCAGCTGAAGTAGCTCTGCATTATTCACAATCCCTTTCCAGCATGGTAGAAGACAGCGATCAGACATTGCTGCGCGTCTTACACTACCCGCCACTTAAAGGTGACGAAGAGTTGGGAGCGATTCGTGCTGGCGCACACGAAGACATTAATCTATTGACGATACTACCTTCCGCTAATGAGCCTGGTTTACAGGTTAAAGCGAAAGATGGCTCTTGGATGGACGTGCCTTGTGATTTCGGTACTTTGATAGTAAACATTGGCGACATGCTACAGGAAGCATCTGGCGGCTATTTTCCGTCGACTTCTCATCGCGTAATTAACCCAGAAGGCGCAGACAAAACCAAATCACGTATTTCTTTGCCTTTGTTCCTTCATCCAAAACCTGAAGTGGTCTTGTCGGAACGCCATACGGCCAAAACCTATTTACACGAACGATTAGTTGAATTGGGCGTTATTTAACCTTCAAACTTTTCATTTTAACAATCAAAAAAGCCGCTACTCATATCGATATGGGCAGTGGCTTTTTGCTTTCATGTAACGTTTAACTGCCTGTCACCCAAATAATCACTGGAATACACACCACAATCACGACAGAAGAAACCAACGTCGTTGCGGCAATGGCATTTGCCGTTGATTTCCCATCATCACCTTTTGCCACTGCAGTAACATAAGCTGATGCCGCCGTCGGAGCAGCTAGAAAGATAAACAAAAACAACAATTCTTTTTGGCTAAAACCAAGCACATAACCCAACGATGTAAATAAAATAGGGCTTAATGCGACTTTACTTAAAATCGCCATAGGAAAGTGTTTAGGCAAGGTGAAACCGCTGGTAACTAGCGAGCCACCAATACAAATCAATGCCAACGGCAAAGACAATCCGCCAATTAAAGAACCGGTTTTCACAACAAAAGCTGGGAGTTTTAAACCAATAAAATTCGCGACCACACCAAGTACAATACCCAGTATTAGCGGGTTCTTTAGCAAACGGGAACCAAATGCAATTTACCGTGGCTGTAACGGGTTAAAATGACTTCCGCAAGAATATTAAACAATAAAACACTCAAGCCTGACATCACGCCACCCAGCGCAACCCCATCCTGGCCGAACATATTAACCACTAACGCGACACTAAAAATCCCACAATTACCACGAAAAGCAATTTGAACAAAAACGCCACGCTGCCGTTCAGGAACATCGAGCTTCACAGCTAATAACCACGACAGCAGAAAAGTTAGAACAATGGAGGTAATAAAATAGGCCGCTAAATTGACACTAATAAGTCCATTTAAACTATTTCCCAACATGCCAAAGAAGAACATAGCAGGCATAGAAACTTTAAAAACAAATCGCGAACTAACCAGAATGAAATCATCGTTTATTAGCTGAATACGACGCAAAAGTGCGCCCATCGCAATCATCAACAGCACAGGCGCAGCCACTTGAAAAATCACGCTTTGCGTTTCTAACAGCATAGACTCCCTCAAAAAACACTCTAAGAACCACCTTAATTAATAGAGCGCTCAATCAATAAAATAAAAGCCCATTTTATACCAACTTTCCATTCACTAATTAAGGAATATTCAAGGGGTTTTTATTTTGGCAAAAGGCACAACGCTATTTGTTACTATGCGAAAATCTTTCAGTATTATGTAAATTATGAGCAACCATATTCACTGCTCAAGAAATGCTCTTTTAATCCTTTGCCACGCCCCAATCTACTTTTCTAATATAATTTTTAACATGAAAGATGGAAAACATCATGAAAGACTCTTTAGACATTCAATTCATTTCCGATGTTATGTGCCCTTGGTGCGTGGTCGGTTTAAGTAACCTCAACAAAGCCCTAGAACAACTGAGCGACAAAGTTGATACGCAATTATCATTTCAGCCTTTCGAGCTTAATCCGAAAATGCCAGCGGAAGGCCAAAACCTAAACGAGCACATCACAGAAAAGTACGGCATCAACAAAGAGCAATCAGACCAAAACAGAGTCATGATTCAAGCTCGCGGCAAAGAAGTCGATTTCGATTTCAACTTCACACCAGAAAGCCGTATGCGAAATTCGTTCGATGCCCATCGTTTGTTGCATTGGGCGCAGTTAGAAGGCAAACAAGCTGAGCTAAAAATGGCACTATTTAAAGCTCACTTCACGCATAATCAAGATATAAGCGATTACCAAACGCTCGCCAATCTTGCTGCCAGCGTTAATCTTGACCCAGCCGCAGCTAAAGGCATTTTGGAAAATAACCACTTTGCCGATGAAGTCCGCCAGCAAGAACAAATTTGGCAACAAAATGGCATCACTTCTGTTCCTACTATCATCATCAACAACGCCTACGCTATCTCAGGCGGACAGCCAGCAGAAGTATTCAAAAGCGCGATTGAAGAGGTACTAGAGAAACAAAAAGCAGAAAAACAAAAAGCGGAACAACTAGTTTAATTCACTGTCACTTCACTCCAACTATTCACGCAAACATTTAACGGATTATAAAAACCGAAAAGCCCCATGTTGTTTTTCCAGCTATTGGAAATCAACATGGGGCTTTTATCATCTAGACTAATTACCCTTTCGACTACAAAGCACTTAAATCAACCAAACATGGTATTAGGAAGTAACAGTACAATCTGCGGGAAGATAATCAACAAAGCCACCGCCAAGATCATCATCAACCAGAAAGGCAGAACTCCTCGAAAGATGTCACCTAACTCCACGTTTGGCGCAACTGATTTTACGATGAAAACATTAATGCCAACAGGAGGAGAAATTAAGCCCATTTCAAGAGTCAGAACCGTCAGCACACCAAACCAAATCGGATCTATCCCAAGTGACATAATGATAGGAAAGAAAATCGGCAAGGTCAGAACCAGCATGGCGAAGCCTTCCAGAAAGCAGCCCAGCACAAGATAGATTGCAAGGATAAGAATAAGCGTTCCCGTTACTCCCAATCCCAATCCAGATAACAATTCCCCTACCGCCGAAGGAATATGACTAAGCGCCATAAATGGGTTGATCAGGTGAGCTGCAATCAAAATTAACATCACTGTCGCCGTGGTAACAACCGCGTCCCTAGACGCATGCCAAAGGGCTTTTAATGATAAGGACCGCGTTACAAATCCGACTAAGATCACAACTCCTGCGCCAACGGCAGCGGCCTCAACAGGTGAAAATAATCCACCATAAATGCCACCAATCGTCAGAAGTATCACAGCTACAATCGGCCCAGCACCTAACAAGGCTTTGCCTTTATGACTCCAGCTTGTCGCAGGCCCAGCAGGCCCGAATTCTGGACGAAACCAACAAATAACTGTAATCACTAAAATGAACAATAGCAGCAACATAATGCCAGGCAGAACACCGGCTAAAAACAATCGCCCGATACTTTGCTCGGTGAGAATCGCGTAAATAACGAATCCAGTCGACGGTGGAATGAGTATCCCCAGTGTGCCACCAGCGGCAACCACGCCGGTAGATAGTCTTTTGTTATATTTGAAACGATCCATCTGTCCTAACGCAACCTTCCCCATGGTCAATGCAGATGCAACTGACGAACCAGACAGCGCCGCAAAGCCGCCACAACCAATCACCGTAGCCGAAGCCAATCCGCCACGTAACTGGCCTATGATGGCATAAGCGGCATCGTAGAGTTTCTGACTCATTCCGGTTATGGAGGCGACATTCCCCATCAGAATGAACAGTGGGATAACAACCAATTCCGGCGATGAGGCTAAAGTGAAGGTTTCTGATGCCAGTAAACTTAATGCGGATCGGCTGCTATCAAGTATTGTAATACCCACAAATCCCACGGAAAACATGGCAAAAGCCACAGGAATACGCAGCACCAACAGACCGAACATGATCAAGATGCCAACAAAACCAATCATTGATGCGCTCATGCAGCGTCTCCTTTGTCCGTGTCTACTTTACGAATGTCACGACCTGACAAGGTTAATTCAACAGCACGTAATGCCATTCCAGCCGCTGTGATCAGAGCAAAGACAGAAAGCCCATTTTGGAACCACGCCTTGGGTATAAGTAAAAGATTGGTCGAAAGGTTCAACATAGTTGAAATCTTAGCGCTTTCATTTACCGCATAAGCTATGCCCACAAAGATGACAGTGCCCAGTAATGCGGAAAATATATCGATTAATCGATTAAGCACCGCCGGATAGCTGCGTTCGAAAAGATCAACCGCGATATGGCCACCCTGACGGTCACACAGTGCCATTGCGCCAAAGAGTAGAATAACCATGGTCATAGTAACTATGTCCTGCGATCCATAAAGTGGTGATCCCATCGCACGACCAATGACATCCGCGAGAATAATGATCACCTCAAAGATTAAACCTAAGGCGCCCAAGGCGGCGGATAGGGAAATAATCCCATCCGCCAGTTTACGAATGATAGCAAGCATGGATTACTTGCCTTCCATTGCCGCAAGTGTCGCTGCGCCATTTACGCTTTTTACATAAGACTGAACCACACCAGAAACAGCTTTGGTAAACGCCGCTCTTTCATCATCGGTTAGGTTAGTTATGGTATTTGCACTATCGGCCCGAGCCACTTCAAGCGCTTCAGTAGCCGTTTTTAGCCAAGCATCTTCCGCACTTTTAGACAGCCCAGCACCACTTGCTGCGTCAACGGCAGCCTTTTCACTCGCACTTAATCCATCATAAACTCTGCGGTTAAGTACCGTATAAAAGACAAGACGACCTAATGGCGCGCCCAGAGTGAGAGAATCAGCCACTTCGTCAAGTTTGAAGTCTTTTAGTGTTGATGCTCCGGTAATAACACCATCAATAAGGCCGGTTTGCATGGCATTATAGATCTGACTAGCTGGCATTTGCACAGGGGTTGCACCTAAGGCGCTTGCGACTTTTGCGGCAGTTGCACCAGCAACACGAATTTTAAGCCCCGCCAAATCTGCTGGTGTGCGAATCACTTTATTACGCATGATGAAAATATTAGGCTCAGAGGTCCACAATGCTAATGGTTTAGTCCCCGGAAACTCACTACTCAAATGCTTATCATACGCACGCCATAGTGCTTCGTAACCTGGCATATCTTCAGGAATCGCACCAGGTAATTCAGCTATCATTGTTTTACCAAACTGTGACGAGGTGTAACCTGGTAAGCCCCAAGACATATCCGCTGCACCTTGCAAAACACGCACATATTGCTCGGCAGGCCCAGCGCCCAGCTCGCCGCCATGATATCCGCGAACAGTAAGAGAACCATTTGTGGCCGCCGACAGATCAGCATTTAACTTTTCAATCACCGATGCATTAATAGTGTGAAACGGCGGAGTGAAGCTGGCGAACTTCAATTCCTCGGCAAAAACTTGAGTGGATAATGCAATGGCCGCTGAAGTAGCAATAATGAATTTATTTAATTTCATCTCTGTTCTCCCAATGTTGCTTTAATGCCTTACTTGAAGGCTTTGTTATTTTTGTTATGAGACTGACCGAATCAACGGACCGTCCTTTTTAAATAGAAACTCTACTCTTAATCATTTACCAAGCCTTGAGACAACTCTTTCCCTCGCGACTCCTTTTGCTATTTGACAGTTACTCTTTAACAGCTACCCTGTTTTGTCTGAAGTTCCTTTGTAGTGCAGTTCAATCGAACCCTGTCTTTTGGCTATTAACCACTCACCATTGACACTTTTAATTTCATCTATGAAACGACCAATAAAAATATCTGCATTCGCTTGCACCATGCTTTCAATACCTTCGGCTTTTTTATTCGCAGCAAAAAGCACCACTCTCGATGTTACGACGACAAGACCTTCATTAATAATATTGGCATCTATGTTCGTTAGTGCATGGCAGGTTTCCTTCGCTGGACGCGAGGTAAAAGACTCAAGAATCGAGTCGCGACCTTCAATTTTTACGGTAGGTGCACTTGGGCGGTACAGTTCGCCATCTTCGGTATAGCAATTTGCCAATTCTTGCCAGCGCCCTTGATCTAGCAAATTAATGGAACGAGTTACCAGCTTTTGGCACTGCCACTCAATCAGCATATTTTCGATCGTTTGATTGCTCATAATCCCCTACTTTTTCTTTAACCATGAGTGCAGTGCCGCTGCGACATTTTCTGGATCTTCCGCCGGAGCCATGTGCCCAGCGTCGTCGATCACAACAAGCTCACTGCCAATAATATGTTGTTGAATAGCCTGATGCTGAGCTACTGGACTCCAAGTATCTTGCGAGCCGGAAAGTAGTAAAGTTGGCACCGATATCTGTGAAAGAAGCACTTCGGCATCAGGGCGATTTATCAATGCATGAATCTGCTTTTCAAAATCTTCAACCGAGTAAGACTCGACCATTTTTGTCAAATCGGCCATCAAATTTGCGTTGTTTAATCCTTTAGGGGACATCATGGGGATTAGCCATTGCGTTACTAAAATTGAAGTGCCACTCGTTTTCGCGGCTTCAATCAAGCGCATACGCCCCGGAATTTCTTTGTCCGACTTGGGATGAACACCTGTATTTAAAAGCGCTAGACGCGTTACCCGCTGCGGTGCAAGACGATATATTTCCAGTGCTACTCGTCCTCCCATAGAGTGACCCGCCAAGGCAAAGTCACCTTCAATACTGGATAACACAGACCGAGCCATGTCGGTCAGATCATCAAACCCTGCAAAGCTAATAATTTCAATGTCGGCATCATTCTCTAATTGAGCTGCGACCTTCTGCCACATTCGTTGATCACATAGCAAACCAGCTAAACAAACTAATTTGGGTCTAGTTATACGCACATTCATTGTGATTTATTCTCCCTTTTTATCAACATTTTCGTATATCAGATGACCCAGCGCCGTATTAGAAACAGGCACATGGTAATGACGATGAATTTCGTTAACCTCATGATTCAGCGCACCACGCATGATTAACCACATCACCATTTCACTCCCTTCTGTTCCGGATTCTCGAATATATTCAACTTGAGAAATCGCCCCTAGCTTCTCATAGTCACTCTTTAAATCATCCAGAAAAGCGAGGTCCCACTCTTGGTTAATCAAGCCAGCACGCTCACCCAGCAATTGATGACTCATGCCACCTGTTCCCCAAACCTGAACATTTAGGTCTTCTGGAAATTGCTCTACTGCAGCTCGAATCGCTTTGCCCAAAGCTAGGCAACGATCACCCGTTGGCGCAGGATAAACCACGGTATTGACGGCCAAGGGAATAACTTGGCAAGGCCATTCTTCCACTTCTCCAAACACCATAGACAAAGGCACGGTAAGACCATGATCCACGTCCATTTCATTGACAATCGTCATGTCAAAGCCTTGCTTTATCAAGGATTCGGTAATATGCCACGCTAGTTTCGGCGCGCCTTTTACCGTTGGAACAGGACGTGCACCATAACCTTCGTCTGCTGGGTGATATTCTTCCCCACAGCCAATCGCAAAAGTTGGGATTACCTTCATATCAAACGCTGTCGCGTGATCGTTGTAGACCAAGACGACCACATCTGGTTTTTGCTCGCGAATCCACTTTTTAGTGAACTGATAACCATCAAATATTGGCGCCCACTTCTCATCGCCACTATCGCCCTTATCAATAATATGTCCCAGCAACGGAATATGAGAGGTACCTAATCCACAGGTGATTTTGGCCATTATTGCTTCTCCTCAGATGTGTTACTTACAACATAACGATTCCCTTCTGGCGAACGGCCACCACGGCGCATCATATCGATGTATTCATCAACGGATAAATTGGTCATAGTGGAAACGGCCGCAGCCACGCTTAGTCCATCGCTCGAACTGATTTTGACTAGGTAATAAATGTTGCCACCAAGGGCAATGAGTTGACTAAAATCGCGAGCAATCACGGCTTTTTTTTGCGCTTCCGTCATAGGCCACTTATCTAGATAAGCACGTTCATTTTGCTTAAACGCCGTTCGATTAGACTCTTGCATTAAGGACATACAAAATTGATTGAGGTGAAAGCCTATTCTGGCCATATCGCCGTCAAATACGGTCGTGCCAGGAATATCACTGTAAGGCTTATTGTTATTATTCATTCGCGTCTTACCTTTGCTCGCTTCTTATCCTCACTAAAGAGGAATTAACTAAGTAGAACTTATTCAATTAAAGGTACACAGAAAAAACCAACCTTACATATGCACAATCAAAAACATGGCTTAAATTTTGGTTATATCATAAATTATAAATAACGAACTTTTACTCACCACGACTTCACGAAATGACTTTTTAAAAGGAAACCAAGGATGAGCAACCCTAATTCAAATTTTCCACTGACACTCAAACAATGCCGTGTTATCAGGGAAATAATGAAGAAAGGTACCGAAAAAGAAGCAAGCTCGTCGTTAAACCTAAGTCAATCCAGTGTCTCGCGTGCACTGTCACAAGCCGAACAAGCATTGCAGGTGGATATTTTTACCCGTGGCTGGAGTGGAGCAGAACCAACGTCAGCAGGAGAAGTGGTGATCTCATCTTGTAATAGCATTTTACAAGCGATTTCCGATACAGAGCGCCAATTGCAAAGTAACGTTACTACCTTACTAAAATTAAAAACCTACGTAGAATGGCGACATCTATTGATCATTGAAGCTGTCGTAAAAGTTGGCAGTGCCTCTGTTGCCGCGCAAACACTTGGCATGACACAACCAGCAGTCAGTAAAACATTAAAAGAAATCGAAAATATGGTGCAGCAGCCACTCTTCTTAAGAGCGCGCCGTGGTTTGATTCCACAAACTGCAGCTAAGCAACTGGCTTCGTTATTCCTAAGAATTTCACCTGTGGCTCAATCGCTACATCACAGTCTTCAATCACTGCCAAACGAGCTAACCGGTAGACTGTCCGTAGGTATGCTGTCGTTTTCCTGCCAAGATATTGTTCCCATTGCGTTTGCTTCTATATTTAAACAACACTCAGGGATTCGTCTACAAGCCATGCAAGGTCCCTACCACATGTTAGCCAACGCCCTACGACAAGGTGAGATCGATTGCTTTTTAGGCCTAATGAGAAAAGGTCCGCTTCATCCAGAGTTAATTGAACTGCCCTTATTAAAAGCCCAATACGCTTTGATTGCTCGTGCTGATCATCCGATTCACAACGAAGCAAAGACACTCAATGATCTGGTTAATGAACGCTGGATTGTAGCGCGTCACGGCACGCCTATTAGGGATTATTTCGAAAGTCTGTTCCATAGCATAGACAACAAACCGCCCATCCAAGCACTGGAAATGTTGACCTTTGCCTCTTCAGAAGAGCTGGTTATCCACAGTGACGCCATCGCGCTGTTGTTCTATGACGACTGGAATATAAACAAACTCAACCCTCGCCTAAAACAAATTTCTATTCCACTCCCCAATCCAGAATGCACCATAGGGATAACACTGCATCGCGAACGACAATCCACCATTATTCAGACATTCATTGAAGAGTTAAAGTTAACGGTTATAGACAAGCTAAAAACACAATAACCGATAACCATGAGACCGCGAATAACAAAAAGCTCTATACCATCAGCATGGAGCTTTTTCATTTCTAAGATTTATCTAGCTAAAAAAACACCTTAAAAAGGATAAGGCGTTGCCGCTTGCTTAACGGTCACCCATTGCCAATGAGTATAAAGATCCCAATCTGCAGGGCCACACACCGCGCTGCCATTGCCTGATGCGCCGCAACCACCAAATGGGTTAATACATTCATCATTCACAGTTTGATCATTGATATGCAGCAAGCCCACATGCAACTGAGCGCCGATATTTTGTGCACGAGAAAGGTCGTTCGAAATCACCGCTCCAGCTAAACCATATTGCGTATTATTGGCCATAGCCACAGCTTCGTCATCGTGTTTAAAGGTCACAATATTAACCACTGGACCAAAGATTTCTTCATCAAAAGAGCGCATTCCCGGCTTCACATTGCTCAATACGGTTGGCGCATAAAAAGGCCCTTCGTGCGTTCCGCCCGCTTCTAGCTTAGCGCCCGCCGCGATGGTGTCCTGAACAATAGCATGCACTTTCTCTAACTGCCGCTGATTAATCAGCGGCCCTAAAGCGACTTTTCCTGAAGCTGGATCACCAACGGGTAAATGCTTGGCTTTTTCGACGATTTTAGCCGTTAGCACATCTGCGATGCTTTCTTGAACCAAGATACGACCAGACGCCATGCAAATTTGTCCTTGGTGGAAATACGCACCCCAAGCAATATTACTGGCAGCCACATCTAAATCGGCATCTTCCAAAATGATCAAGGAGCTTTTGCCACCTAACTCAAGAGACACTTTTTTCAAATTACGACCACAGGCTTCACCCACTTTTCGGCCTGCAGCAGTAGATCCAGTGAACGCTACCATACCGATCTCTGGCGCAGCACAAAGCGCTTCACCAGCTTCAACAGCACCCGGTAAGACTTGAAATACGCCTTTTGGCAAACCTGCAGCTTCCAAGGCAAGAGCAAGAATAAAACCGCCAGTGACAGGCGTTTGTGGATCTGGTTTGGTGACTACCGCATTACCTGTCGCCAAGGCTGGAGCAATAGACCGAATAGAGAGAATCATCGGAAAGTTAAAGGGAGAAATAACACCCACAACACCAATAGCCTTACGTGTCGCGTAAGACATTTTTTCGGGGACAGAAGGCAAGGTTAGACCATTTGGCTCCAACGTCATATTGGCAGCTAATTGCAGAATTAGAATGGCTTCTTTTACTTCGTGCTGGCCTTTAGGAATAATACCGCCGGTTTCACGGGCAATATACAAAGCCAGTTCGTCAAAGTTTTCTTGCATGAAAGCGGCGGCTTTATGAAACAATGTAGCCTTGTCTCTTGGTGGGACTTTTAACCATTCTTTTTGCGCTTCATTGGCTCGCTGACAAGCCAAATAAACTTCATCTGCTGTAGCAATACCAACGTCACTCAAAACCTTACCTGTCGCTGGCTCCATAACGTCTTGCTTGTTTGAAGCAGCAACCCAGTCACCCGTAAAAAACTTACCAGACCATTTTTTAGATTCAAGTACAGATACCGTCATATGCATTCTCCTATTTATTTTTATTAGCCACTGAATTTCTACTAAGACAAATCAAGCCAAGTGGAAGTTCAGTATTTTGGTTATTCATACCATTCGTACACTACAGCAATAGCTATGCCGAAATAATACTTCAGCAAATTCCATCAAAATATAAAACGCAACATATTGATAAATAAAGGTTTGTAATTTTATCAATATCGATAATCCGATATTGCATTGTATAAATATCCAACAACAACTTGACGATATCGTTAAATACAATCAAAACTAGGAAAAAGCAGTTAACCATTTCATCAACTAGATGAAAGAGGAAAAATAATAATGACGAACTCTCATCGCATTTCTTTAGCAGACTTAGCTAAAAGCAATCAAAAAATCCTACTCAAAGGCAGCTCCCGTGAACTAGATGGCCAACATGCACCCACCGTAGAGGAGCTGACAGAATGTCTGTTTTTTTCGCCCGGTGATGGTCGCATTTGGTTAGACGATCAACGCATGTTACTAATCCACAGCTCGTCGTTTGGTCTATTGCGTCGCGAGATGATTGATTCCCTTGGTCTCGAAAAATCGCGCGACATTCTTACTCGAACAGGTTATTTATCTGGCCTAAGAGACGCAGAGCTCATTCAAAAGCGCTGGCCAGACTCAGATCCAGCCTCCATTTTCACTGCTGGCACTCATCTTCATGGGCTAGAAGGTGTCGTCAAAGTGGAAACTATTCACTTTGAATTTGACACCGAAAAAGGTGCATATGATGGTGAATTTCTTTGGCATCACAGCAGTGAAGATGAAGAACACATTACCGCTTACGGCATTGGTAGCTCACCCGCATGCTGGATGGAATTAGGTTACGCCATCGGTTATGTCTCTGGCTTAGTAGGATCTCTGGTCATTTTCAGGGAAATAGAATGTCAATCTATGGGGCATTCGGTCTGTCGGGTCATCGGTAAATCTGCCGAACTTTGGGATAATATCGAAGACGATATTCGCTTCCTTAACGTCACTTCTCAAAATGCTGAACTGGTTACTAAACCTTCCCCTAAACTCGACCTAATGGAACCAGAACTGTTAGACGATCAGCCAAAAATGATTGGAGTTTCCGCCGCTTTTACCGCTGCTAATCATTCATTACAAAAGGTCGCACCAACCAATGCTACAGTGCTATTCACTGGCGAATCTGGAGTAGGCAAGGAGCTTTTTGCCAGTATGCTGCATAAATTCAGTCGCCAAACTGGTCCTTTTGTCGCATTTAACTGTGCTGCGATTCCTGAAAATCTCATAGAAACTGAACTGTTTGGCGTCGAAAAAGGCGCCTATACAGGAGCAACGAGTAGCCGTCCCGGTCGCTTTGAAAGAGCCAATGGCGGTACACTATTCTTAGATGAAATTGGCACACTAAGCCTAGCAGGACAGAGTAAATTATTACGTGTTTTACAAGAAAAAGAAGTAGAACGAGTCGGCGGTATTTCAGCTATTAAAATCAATGTAAGAGTCGTCGCTGCAACCAATGTAGACCTACGTAAAGCCATTGAAAAAGGCGAATTCCGGGAAGATTTGTTCTTTCGTTTAAACGTCTTCCCAATACATCTACCTCCGCTAAGGGAGCGAAAAGCTGACATCCCATTGCTCATTAATCACTTCTACCATCACTTTTGCCAACTGCATCAAAAAGCGCCATCTGGCATGACGCAAACAGCGCGACGAGCGTTATTAAATTATGGTTTTCCGGGGAATATTCGCGAGTTACAAAATCTAATGGAGCGCGGCGTGATTGCATCAGAAGAAGGTGAACCGATTGATCTTCCACATTTGTTTAGAAACGAGTTTATTCCAGAAGAAATTATCTACTCAGTGAATCACCAAGGCACCTTAAGCCATGCCGATAGCAAAAAAGAAGCGACAGAATCGCTCTTGGAACACATCACTCAATTTGTCGGTGGAAAAGATCATCTTGATATTGAAGAGCTTGAGCAAAGCTTATTACGAGAAGCCGTAGAAAACGCCCAAGGCAATTTATCTGAAGCGGCAAGACGAGTTGGTCTAAGCAGACCACAATTGGCTTATCGTCTAAAGAAGAATAAGTAAAACAAAAAAGTGGTCATTTAAAAATCAGATAAGCCTGTGATACAGCACAATCACAGGCTTATCAGCTTCCGTCGATCTACCATATTCTGAATATTTAAAGATAAGTCGAAGCCAATCCACCATCAACAGGTATATTCACGCCACATACCCAACGGGAAGCATCGGAGCAAAGAAAAGCGATCACTTCTGCCACTTCATCCGAATAAGCAGGACGTAACATACGCTCGGCGTCTTTTTGAACTCGCTCTTCACCAAGCATAGATACAAAATCGCCTAAAATTGGCGTAAAAACAGGACCTGGAGCCACGCAATTCATACGTACGCCATGATCACGGAACCAAGTAAAAGCTTGCTGCGTTGACCAAACAATAAGAGCTTCTTTGAAATACTGATAACAGGTTTCTTGTGGAACTGGGTTCTTTTTCAGCCAAGCAGCACCTTCTTCAAAATAAGAGGTACCAGCCAATGCTTTATGCTGTTCAAGACGCTCTGGCCACTCGATACCTAACACAGAAGCCACATTGACAATACTGGCCCCTTGATTGAATCTAGGAATCAAAGCTTCACTTAAATGGCGCAACCCCAAATAATTCACGCGACCAACCAACTCGGCATCTGCAGTGCCTGGCACACCAGCGATATTACACAAGGCATCAATTTTTTCAGGCAAAGCAGCGAGCGCCGCATCAATCGCCGTAGGATTACCTAAATCTATTTGTACAAAGCCATCCAGCGTCATACTTGGTTCATTGCGATCTACTCCGATAACACGCGCACCATGAAAGCGAGCTAATCGAGCAACATCAGCACCGATACCTGAAGACACACCGGTAACCACAATGGTTTTATTCACTAATGTCATCTTGTTTCCCCTTATTTTTTTTATGAAACGTAAGGCAAAGTAGAGAGACACCACTTTGCCAGTCAGCTACAAGGAGAATTGCATGGAGTGTGCCCAAATCGAAAAAAAGCCACAATTTTATTTTATGAAAACGTCAAGGCATTGATATATTGACGTTTTTATCAAGAGTTAATCAGAACATAAATAAATAAGCCCAGTGCATAATAATGCACTCAGTTAATCAAATGATTAAATTATGAAAGTAGAGAAATAAAACGATTGATGATTTAAACAATGACTAAAAGCGAGACAATCACCCACGACTCAGTTTTAGCTTCTGCCGAATACGACTCAAAGCGACTGGCGTGATACCGATATAAGACGCAATTTGCTGCTGTGGAATAGAATCTTTTAACTCAGGATAAGCAGCACAAAAATCCAAATAGCGTCGTTCAGCGGAATGTTTTACAAAGGCATTTTCACGCTCCTCTTTGACGATAAAGATACGCTCAAGGAATTTAGCGTAACACTCTAAAAAGCCTATATCGTGGCGCATTTGGGCGTAAAAAGCTTGCCAAGTATAAGAAGACACCATACTGTCTTCCAAGGCTTGGATACCGAACAAAACTCGAGTCTCGGTTACCATTGCCTTGGTTGAACCAATGATTCTCGGGCTCTTCGCAAAAGTTTGTGTGAACTCTTTCCCCTCATCGGAAACACTCACATAGCGCACCAATCCAGAATGTAAAAAATACAAACGATTCGCAAAATCACCTTGCTGAAACAGGTAATCGCCTTTGCAAATCACATGGACATCCATTGGTACCGTCAATCTTTGCCAATCAATATCGTAGCCTAATTCGTTAAAATACGCTTCGAAGCTATTTTGAAGTTGAGTTCGATCCATGAGCGAGCTTTACCTTGCTTAAATTGCCATCAATAAGAAACAGTGCGACGCCTAAAAATACAATGCCAGAAGCAAAAGGCCAATCGACCAAGCTTAATAAACGTGATTGAGTCAACGCGGTAAATAACGCAACCCAAACTGGTATTGTATAAGATATCGCAAGCAAGCGACTTGCCCCAACCGTCATGACCAAACGCTGCTGTAACACAAAGGTAAATAAGGTAGTAAACACCGTCAGATACAACACATTTATCCAGAAACCTTGCGACAACCATTGCACCTGATCAAGCTCTCCCCAAATCAACGCGATAGGCAGTAGCCAAAGCGTTCCAAACAACATAATCATGAAAGCACCGGATAATGCCCCTAACGAACGCCCCCATTTTTGTACCGACACTACATGCAAAGCCAATAAGAAACATGCCCCAACAAAAATATAATCGCCGGAATGCCACTGAAATCCGTCGTTGTCTTGTACAGAAAAACCTTGTGTAGAAAACAACACAGTCATCGCGCCAATTGAGCCAAGAACAAACCCAATGACTCGCCATAAAGGCGCGACTTCCTTGAGCCAAACTCTCGCTATCATCACACCAATTAAGGGAACAAGCGTATACAAAACAGAGGTATTCAACGGCGTTGTCGACTGCAACGCCACAAACAAACCAATAAAAAATCCCACTAATGCGCCGCTTATCACCACATAATGAAAAAGCCGCTGACGAGAAGCGAACAAAGCCTTAAACTGCTCGGTTTTATTCAACCTAGCCCGCTGCCAATTAAACAATAGCGCTGGCAACATAATTAACATCGCCAATAAAAAACGAAACGCCGACGTCGCAACCGGACTGGCGTATTCCACCATATGACCCGATACGATAAAAGAAGACGCCATCAACCAAGCCCAAAGTAACAATGTAAAAAATGAACTCATGACGTTATCCCAACTTTATTTTCGGCCAAAACAGGCGCTACAAAGCGGATAAAAAGATGTTCAACTACCGAAGGTTCAAGATTGATATCAAACTCAGAGCTCAAAATATTCCCAAGGGACTCAGGGCTTTCAATCAACAGCTTCTGCTCACCTTGGCTGTCTCTAATAGTCAGCTCTGCATTCACCAAAGCGATCGTCTGGTCTTGCTTCTTCAAGGTCACCATTAGGTTCTTAAGAAACACCGCATTGGAGTTTTTATGAGAATAAAAATGCCCCAGCGCACAATCTGCATCGCTGTAAGTCGCATTATCAAAACGATAAAGGGTAAAATAGTCATCGCCCTTCACTACCTGTAAATCATATTCACCCTTACCTTTAGCGAGCATTCGATAACGGTCTAAACCAGCTACTTGCTGTGTGTTTATATCTAACCGCAATGGTGCAATCGGCCCGTTACCACCAAAACCGGTGTCAACTAAATAGCTCACTCCTTCTAGCGTTAACAAGGTCACACGATGCGTTCTGCCCGCTTCGCGCTCAAAATTGTTATTCAGTACTCTTGCCAACTTAAGCTGCACGTCATAACCCAAGGCTTTTAATAGCTCAAACGTTAGCTTGTTATGTTCAAAGCAATAACCGCCCAAACTACGAGTCACTATTTTCTGGCTGATCGCATCAAGATCCAAAGAAATATCTTCACCCAACACCACTGCCAAGCTATTGAAACTATAACGAGCCACATGCTCAGCCTGCAGGGCTTGAACAAACTTAATATTTGGCTGCTCTGGTACAACCAAACCTAGGTCAGATAGATAATTTTGTAGACTGGATGATAACGGCATATTTCACTTCCTTAATAATCAACATACATGGAATACGACCAAGACTACTGCAAAAAAAAAGAGAAGGAATTAACCTAAGTTAACTCCTTCTCTTTTTTTAGACATCAGGGATAAAATTAATGATCTTTATATGAAAGACATAGTTTATTTTTTAGCACTTTTATATCTGTAATAAAAAGGAAGCAGTATAGAAACTACAGATAGAAGAATAAAACCAAGACTAATAGGATGACTAAAAAATATAGTCCAATCACTATCGTACATTGCCATGCTTCGTCTAAAATTAGATTCAACCATATAGCCCAATATCATACCTAAGACAACAGGTGCAGAACTAAACCCATAACGATTCAAAAAGTAACCAAATATCCCAAAGAACAATAAAATCCAAGCAGATGTTAGAGAACCACTGATTCCATAAGCTCCTACGATACACATAACCAATATAAACGGCATAAGGAAAGATCGAGGAATTTGTAGAACTTTCACAAACAGTTTTATTCCAACTGCTTGAAAGCAAAACATAAAAATATTTGCAATTAGAAACGCAATAATAATTCCATAAGCGATATCAGCATGATCCTGAAACAATAATGGCCCAGGCTGTAATCCATGTATAAGAAGTCCGCCCATTAACACTGCGGCAGAAGCATCCCCAGGAATACCTAATGTCATCATTGGAATTAATGCACCGCCGGTCATACCATTATTAGCAGATTCACACGCAACAATTCCTTCATTATGGCCTGTTTGAAATTTTTCCGGTGTCTTTGATTGTCTTTTAGCAACATCGTAAGCTAAAAAAGAAGCAATACTTCCTCCGGCCCCAGGAACAGCACCGACCAAAGAACCAATTACAGAACTAACAGACCAAACTCGCCACAGACCAAAAGTTTCCTTAAAGCGAGGATAAGCATTATCCACTTTAATTTTTATTTCTGCGCCCTTAGCATTTCGACTCGAAACAATATCGCCAATAATTTGGGACAACGCAAACAAGCCTATTAGTGCAGGCATGAAGTCTACACCGCCAATTAAATCAGGAATATCTGCAGTGAGCCTAACTATGCCACTCAATGAATCAATCCCAATCAAGGAAATCAATACACCAATAAGGCCTGCAACCAATCCCTTCACAATTGATTGCCCTGAAACTGATGCGATAATAGTTAAACCAAAAATACCTAATGAAAAATACTCTACGGCACTAAATTCAAGAGCAGCTTTGGCAATAATAGGTGACAATAATGCAAAAACTAAAACACTAATTATTCCGCCAATAAAAGAAGCGACAACACATAGACCTAAAGCTCTTCCTGGCTCTCCTCTTTTCGACATTGGATAAGCATCCAGTGTGGTTGCAACAGAAGAGGGAGTACCAGGTATATTTAACAAAGCAGCAGGTATCGACCCTCCAGATATAGCACCACAATACATACCAAACAACATCCCCATACCACTGATAGGCGGCATACTAAATGTCAATGGCAATAAAAGAGCAATCCCCATAGTAGCTGTCAGGCCGGGTAAAGAACCAAAAATCAGCCCTAAAACAGTACCAGCAGCAATAGCAAGAAAGATGGTTGGTTCTAAAAAAGCGTCAAACGAATGAACAAATTGCATAAACATAATAATCCACCTTTAACTACGGCAAACTCATTTTAAAAAGAACCGAGAAGACAAAATAAATTGAAAGCGTCGCTATAAAAGAAAACAGAGCTGACACCAAATAAGATTTATAACTCAAGCCTCCACTGTTTAAAAGGTAACTATTAAGCCGCTGAAATAGAAATAAGAAAATTATTGTCGAAGCAAAAAAACCTATTAAAGATAAGATAAATATATAAACAAAGATCAATAATAAAGTTCCAGCTAATGCAAAAAACTCAGCACGACTAAAAAATAGCTTTTCACTTTTTTCTCTAAATTCTATAACAAACAAATAAGAAACAAGAAATAAGATCAAGACACAAATAACAATAGGAAGAAAAGCTGCCCCTGGATCATTTTCTACACCTATTCCTGAAGGAATATCCCAAGATAGTTTTAAGAAAAAACCGGCGCCAGCCATGAGAAAAAGATAAAAAACATGTTGTTCTTTCAAGTGAAACATATTGTCACCTAAATAGTTAAAATATGGTCAGGTGTCTAACATCCACCTGACCTTTTATACTTATTTTTTCAAGTTATGAGCCGTATTAATAAAAGACTCAGCTAACAGTGACATCCATTTGTCTAAATTTTCACCTGATTTTTGAAAATCAACTTGACCTCCCTGAGTAGCAATCAGCTGCTGAAATTTTTCATCCTTGACTGCATGCTCTAGGGCTTTATTCCAAGCCACTTTTACTTCATCACTCACTCCAGCAGGTGCTGCAATGCCTCGCCAATTGGTCAAATTTAAATCTATACCAGTTTCTTGTAACGTAGGAACATCTGGGTACTCGCTGAGACGCTTGCTACCCAAAGAAAGTAATGGTTTCAATTTTCCAGATTTAATACCAGAAGATAGATCACCTAGGTTCAACATTAATGCATCAATATGCCCTCCCATTGCAGCAACTACTGCCTTAGAAGAACCATCATGAGGGATTTGTTTAGCTTGATAACCTGCAACATTCGCTAGTATCTGACTAGCAACATGAGTTGATCCGCCATAACCTGAGAAACCAAATTTAATTTTATTTGGATGCTCTTCCATATCTTTTAATAAGTCATTCCAACTATTCCATGGGCCATCAGCACGAACGGCTACAATATAATCTTCCGTTAAGATATTGCCTAAATAATCAAAATCTTTGTACTTGTAAGTAGCATTCCCCATGCCCTCTGTAGCAAAAATTACATTATTAGGAATTGTCACGGTATAACCATCAGGCTTAGCATGTACTAGCTGAGTAAAACCTAGAATACCACCGCCGCCAGGGACATTTTTCACGATAACGGTTTGACCTAGCGACTCTTCCAATGCAGGCTGTAGGGCCCTAGCCAAAACATCGGTACCGCCACCAGCTCCATAAGGAATCAACATAGTAATGGTTTTTTCAGGATAAGCTGCGTATGAACTCTGAGCTAGGACAGCCCCAGCGAGAGTAAGAGAGAGCGAAAGTAACTTTATATGCTTTTTCATGCTTAATGCCTTTTATTTTGTTTGTTGGTCTTTGCATTAATGTGCCTAAACACACATTATTAATTTTTCCATTTCATAATTTGCTACTAGTCATTTAGTAGACAGATTGGTCTGACTGCACTGCAGACTTACCAAATTCAAATTCCTCTGCACGCTTCCTGATCGCTTGCATCATGAGTGATACATCTAACCCAACAGCAACGAATCCTACGCCTAATTCCATGTACCGTTTTGCCTGTGCAGAATCACTGGTTAACGTACCTGCTGATTTTCCACTCGCTATTATTTTTCGAATACTTTCTTCAATCGCCTGCTTGACCTCAGGATGACTGGGATTGCCAACATGCCCCATAGACGCTGCTAAATCCGCAGGCCCAATAAAAACACCATCAACACCTTCAACGGCACAAATTGATTCTAAATTTTCAAGGGCAGTAACAGACTCAACCTGAACCAATACACAAATATCTTGATTGGCGTTATGAACATAATCCGTTATACCATTCCATAAAGACGCTCTTGCTGCGGCGGCACCAACCCCCCTCGTTCCAAAAGGAGGATAACGAGTCGACTTAACAATCGCCTCTGCTTGCTCAGCACTTTGCACCATAGGTATAAGTAAAGTCTGTGCACCAACATCCAATATTTGCTTAATAAAAGTAGGATTATCATCAGCTAGACGCACGACTGGATGAGAAGAATAAGGAGCAATAGCTTGTAATTGTAAAAGCATCGATTGCAAGTTATTAGGTGCATGCTCTCCGTCAATCAAAAGCCACTGAAACCCAACAGAAGCACACATTTCAGCACTGTATGAGCTTCCCATTGAAAGCCAGAACCCAACCTGCTGTTCTCCTCTGGATAAAGCTTGTTTAAATTCGTTAGTTTTTTTTATTTTCATAACAACCTCTTAAGAAAGATTTCCTTGGCATAAATATTTAATATGCAGGTAATCATCTAATCCATATTTAGAGCCTTCTCGACCATAACCAGATTCTTTAACACCTCCAAATGGGGCTGAATCTGCCGCAATAGCTCCTTCGTTAATACCTACAATCCCTGTTTCTAATGCACTGGCAAGTCGCCAAATACGGCTAACATTTTCAGAGTAAAAATAAGCAGCTAAGCCAAAAGGAGTATCATTGGCTTGTTCTATGACTTCTTGTTCATTATCAAAACAAAATAATGGAGCAACTGGACCAAACGTCTCTTCCTGACAAAGAACGGCATTTTTACTCACATTCCCTAGCACTGTGGGAGCAATATAATTAGGGCCATCAGATATTCGAACCCTATTTCCACCAACTAATACCCTTGCACCTTTCTGTACAGCATCGTCGATATGAGACAGTATCTTGTCTACTGCTCTCTCATTTATCATTGGGCCAATTTCACTATCTAATTCGCTGGCAGGGCCAACTTTTAGAGCACGAACTTTCTCCACTAATTTTGCAGCAAATTCGTCATAAACCTTTGCTTGCACATAAACTCGATTAGGGCACACACAGGTTTGACCACCGTTACGAAATTTCGCTGCCATTAAGCCAGACACTGCAGCGTCTAAATCTGCATCTTCGAAGACAATAAAAGGAGCATTACCTCCAAGTTCTAAAGAAAGTTTTTTCAACGTTGCCGCTGAGGCTTGAGCCAAATGCTTACCAACTGGTGTTGAACCAGTAAAACTGATTTTACGAACTCGACTATCTTGCAACCAGTTGTTCACCATCGCTGGTGTATTATTACGAGATGAACACACTATATTAATCACACCACTAGGTATTCCAGCGACCTCGGCCAGCTTAACCAAGGCAAGCGATGTAAGCGGAGTGTCTTCTGCTGGTTTAGCGACGACAGTACAACCAGCAGCCAAAGCTGGTGCGATTTTTCGAGTAATCATGGCAGCAGGGAAGTTCCATGGCGTTATGACTGCTGTGACACCAACAGGCTCTTTAATCGCCATCATTTTTCGACCAACTACAGGAGATTCGATTAAATCTCCCTCAATTCGAGGAGCTTGTTCGGCAAACCATTCAACATAACTTGCTGCATAGCTAATCTCACCCTTGGCCTCGGCTAATGGCTTACCTTGCTCTAACGAAATGAGCCCAGCTAACGTATCCAAATTAGCTAAAATCAAAGCATGCCAAGCCTTTAGATACTGAGCTCGCTTTCTTGCAGGCACTAACCGCCATGTTAAAAAAGCCTGATGCGCTGCATCAACGGCAGCCAAAGCATCACTAGCATCGCTATCTGGAACATGAGCAATCACTCCTTGATTAGCAGGATTCAAAACCTCAAACGTTTGCTCTGACTGAGCCGTTGTCCAAACTCCCGCGATATAGTTTTGATTCGTAATTGTATGTTGACTCATGCAATTGATTCCTCTGCAATATAGAAAATGGAATTAACTAACAATACCGATGTGCCAAGGAATAAACTCGTTATCACCTAAGCCTAAGCGTTCGCTAGAGGTACTTTCTCCGGATGCCACTTTAATAATATGTTCGAAAATATGTTGCCCCATTTCCTCAAGGCTCATTTTTCCATCCAGTATTAACCCACAGTTAATATCCATATCTTCTTGTAAGCGGTTATACATATTTGAATTAGATGCTAATTTAATCGTAGGAGCAGGCTTTGAACCGAACATAGACCCCCGCCCTGTCGTAAAGCAGATCAAATTCGCTCCGCCAGCTATTTGTCCGGTTGCTGAAACTGGGTCATATCCAGGAGTATCCATAAAAACAAAACCATTTTGTTCAATAGGTTCTGCATATTCATAAACCGCTTGAAGAGGTGTCGTACCGCCTTTCATGGCGGATCCCAACGATTTTTCAAAGATATTTGCCAAGCCGCCAGCTTGATTGCCCTGCCCAACCACACCATTAAACTGCCCATTGTGACCGCGGGTATATTCATCCCACCAAGAAAGACGATCTAATAGCTTCTGACCGACTTCCTGACTAATAGCACGTCGAGTCAGCATATATTCGACACCATGAATTTCTGGAGTCTCAGATAAAATGGCTGTACCGCCATGTCTAACCAAAATATCCATGGCCATACCTAATGCAGGATTAGCAGTAATTGCTGAAAACCCGTCAGAGCCGCCACATTGCAAACCTATCTTTAAGTGCTCTACACTCACTGGTTCTCGCACCACCTTATTGGCTTCTGGCAACATACTTTCAATTGCAGCAATACCAGCTGCAATCGTTGCTCTAGTTCCACCCACAGCCTGCATAACCAAGGTCTGTAAATGAGAGTTTTCTTCGAGTTGCTGAGAAGCAATTAAAGAGGACATCTCATTCCGTTCACATCCAAGCCCAACAATAAGCACACCAGCTAAATTTGGATGACGTGCATATCCGGACAAAGTTCTACGGAGGACATCAAAATGATAACTAGGAGAAGACATGCCACATCCACTGGTATGAGGAAAAGCAACAATGCCATCAACATTAGGGAAAGCGGAAAGTCGTTCTGGAGTAAAATGATCTGCAATTTGTCGAATAACAGTAGAAGAACAATTAACCGTTGAAAGAATACCAATATAATTACGCGTTGCTACTTTTCCATTGGAGCGCACAATACCATTAAAAGTCGCTCTTGCTGAAACGTCCACATAATCGACAGGGACAACATCCTGACAAAAGCTAGGATCTCTTTCATAATCAACTAATTCAAGATTGTGCGTATGAACATGATCTCCAGCTTCAATTCGACGTAATGCCACACCAATGCGTGTATCGTATTTGATAATCGGCTCACCAGCCTCAATAAGCCTTGCAGCGATTTTATGACCACCCGAAACTTGAGCTCGAATACGAAGATTAAACTCTGGAACTTGCTGCCCTATTGATACTGACTCACGAACGATGCATACATTATCATTGCTATGCAATTTAATTAGAGGGGACGATGAGGATGACATATTTTATTCACTCACACTAAATTTGTTGTAGTTATGTGAGCAAGTATGTTGAGCATCTATATGAATGTAAAATGAAACAATAGACTCCTCTCATTCCATTATGTTATGAAGTAGATAAGAAAATAAAAAAGAGTAAAACATTTCATGATAGGCATTGATCGCGTCTTACGCTCTAATCTGAGGCTAAGACACTTACAATTATTAGTAGCATTAGATGAATTTCGACACCTAGGAAGAACCGCAGAGTTTCTATCTGTGACTCAGCCTGCCGTATCAAAAATGCTCGCAGAAATAGAAAAAACATTCGACTTACAGCTATTTGAACGTTCGAGTAGAGGAACTGAACCTACCCCATACGGCGTAACCGTTATTAAATTTGCGCGTTCAGTACTAGCAGATTATGACAGAGCTAAAATTGAGATAGCAGCGGTTACGGAAGGTTCAGCTGGTAGAGTACAAGTAGGTGCTATGGTTGCAGCAACACCTACCCTATTAACGCAAGCCGTTAACAACCTTAAAAAAAATGCGACCAAAACAACAGTTCTAATAGAAGAAGGTGACCTAAGGCGCTTATTACCCCGATTAAGGTCTGGGGAGCTAGATCTCATTGTAGGAAGGTTAGAGCCTGGTTATGCAGCCCCAGATTTAGATACAGAAGTACTCTATAACGAATCCATGTGTCTCATTTGCTCACCGAATCATGAAATCCTGAAAGGAAAAATTATTGATTGGCTACTGCTATCACAACAAGCTTGGATTGTTCCGCCATCTTGGGCAGCATCTAGAACAAAACTGAACCAAATATTTTACAAACATAACTTACATCCACCAGAAAACATCATAGAGTCAGCATCATTTTTAAATATACTGATGTCATTACAAACAGGCTCAGCCATAGGCTTTATGGCTCATCAAGTTGCACAGCATTTCGAGCAACAAGGGCTAATGTCTATTATTCCAATAGAGTTAGAAATTGATTTGCCACCTATAGGTATAATCACTTTAGATGGCAGAGAAAAGACGCCGACTACACTAAAGTTAATAGAACAGCTAAGAATGGTAAATGGATGTAAAAATACATAAATAGTGCCAGCTATACCTATATGCTGGAACGATGAATCTCTTTTTCAAACCATTCAACATCCCAGTATTGTCCAAATTTTCGGCCAACTTCTAGGTAAACACCAACAGATTCAAAGCCGAATTTTTCATGGATAATACGGGAAGCTTCGTTGGGTAAGGTGATGCCAGCATAGGCGCGGTGCACGTCTTCAGTTTCCAGTTGCTCAAACAGTTCAAGGTACAAGGCGGTTCCCAATCCTCGACCTTTGGTGTTTGGCTTTAGGTAAATACTGACTTCTACAGAGGTTTCATAGGCGCGTTTTGGTTTGAATTGTCCACTGCAGGCATAGCCGAGAATTTCACCGTCTTGTTCCGCCACCAGTAAACGATACCGACCAGTTGGAGCAAACTGCGAAAACCAAACCGCTCGACCTTCTAATGTGTAAGGCTCTATATCAAAAGTAGTCGCCGTATTCACTATGTAGTGATTATAAAGATCGGTTAACGCGGGTAAATCCTCAATCACAGCTGGACGAATTTGAACGCTCATTTTATCTCCCAATGGCAATAATCTAAGGCTGAAGCGATGCTCTATTTTTACCACGCTTCACATTACTGTAATAGACAATTTGCGGCGGTACTGCGTTTAACTGCTTGGCTTGTTTATATCTCGATAAAAAAGATCGATACACGCCGTATTTAAAATACACAATATCTGCGTCCATCGTCGGGCCTTGGTAGTCGACTTTTTGTTCGCCGTTTACCCAAACTTGGAATACACCAGAATCGTCTTTTTCCCAGCGAGCATATACTTCGATTTTATGCCATCGACCTCGCAGATCAGACTCTTTAATCAGCTCGTAGTTTTTCTTAGTGCCGGAGATATGATCGTCTAGATGATACCCACCACGGCCATTTTGAAACATCCAGATCGGATGAGAGTTAGCTTGATGAAATTGACCAAGAGCAACCTTGGTAGGAAAAACATTGGGATAATCATCAGGAAAATACATCGACCAACCGTACCAAGCTTCACTGCCAGCCGGAGTTGTTTTCTTTTGCTCGGATAACTCACTGCGTTCGCGATCTTGCTTGCAATCGTTCCAGCCTTTATTCCAGTAGCAGTCTCCTGGACGCACCTCGAATTTCTCGATTAGTTTGGTTGGCGCGCCCTCGGTAATGTCCTGAATAACTTGATAACCATAGCTCGTATTATTTAACGAACGCATAAAAGGGCCGAAATCCCCATGACTCATATCTTGCTCAACTGACTGTGCCTGAACGGGGATAACCAAAAAATACAGCCATAAGGCCATTGAAAAACGAGACATGGGAAGCAAACCTTATTAATTACTCACCTCATCATTCTAAAGTTTGCGAGGGTTGTTCGCCAAATAGTTGTCGACGAATTAAGATCAAGATGAAGAATACGGGGATTTTTCATCTTGATCCTACCTACCATTAAATTACGATGAATGTAAAAACACCCTCTATCATTATTTGCCGCCAGAGACAGCAAAACCACTAAAGCCACCCATTGGTAGGCCGGCCATTAAAGTTGCCGTGCCTGTCGTCAGGTCTATAGAGTAAAGGCCGGCTTTTGATGCACCTTCGAGCTGCAATATGGCGTAAGCATCGTCAGAACCTTCTTCGGCAGAAATAATATCGAAGCCACCCATTGAAGATACGTCAACGGCTTTGCCATTGATGGTGATCTTAGCGACGGTTTTTAATTCGCCTGTATTATTCGCAAGGCTGACCAATGAATCTGTTTTACTGTCTAACGCAAACTGGAAAGTGCTCGACGCTTTAGCTCCGGCAATGGCGTTAGTGTAAGCGTTGGCAAAAATTTCAGGTGTCATACCTTCGTTGCTGTCGCCTTTTACATAAAAGGTGGAGGTGAATTTTAATACTGAATTAGCACGCTTATCTTGGTCACCAAAACCGACAGGGAAATACACCAAGTTTGTACCGTCAGAACCTACCATGCGAACCGCATCGATGGCGTTATTAAAATCCATCGCGGTGGCTGATGCATCCTTGGAAATCATGGCGCCATTTGTGAAGGTAGCACCCAGATCAGTTAGCTTACCAGTCTTAGTATTCACAGCATAAACCGCGCCGTTGGAATACCCCAACAGCTCGCCAGTGACGGGGCGATAAGCCACGGCATCCAGCTTATTGCTTAGCGTAAAAGTATCCATTTTAGCGGGAGACGCGATAGACCCCATTGTGACCAAAGTCGTTCCATTATTAGCAAGTGCGTACCCAGAGATAGGGCTATCTTGGTCCGATGTTCCGTAAAAGCCAGTTGAACAAGCAGAAACAGCGAAAGCAGTCGTGGCAGCAATAATCGTCTTTTTCATCATAATCATCCTATATGAGTTTTATTAGTAAACCTGGTGTCACCCAATTTGGTGGCTCATACAGAGATACTCATATTTTAAAAAAAGGTTTCATATAAACGATATTTTTTAAAAATAATTTTCTGGGCGATGAAAAGTCAGGCATTTATGGAGACTAGAAACGTCACGCGTTACCAGCCACTCTTGATAAGTTTGTGTGGGTGCCTCGCTAGTCAATAAGTTGATTCCGTGTTACGCCGCATTCAGCGGCTTGTCCGGTACAACACTGTCAGAGCTTGATCGCTGTTGAGAAATCGCGATCGGCACCCGGTTTAGATTGACACAAAGGGCTCTCGTCTCTGTGATTATTCGACAGCGTCACCCCTTAGACTTAACAACTCCAGAGTTTTTAGTTGCTACCTGTGTAGCGTTCTGGTGAGGCGGTGCAACGGCCGGCGAAAACCACTGAACAGTCACCATCCCGACCAACACCAGTGTGACACCAACCATCCGTCCAATACTGATTTCCCTCTCGGGCAGATTCATCCAGCCGTGGTAGTCTAGCAACAGTGAAGTGATCAGTTGCCCTGCAATGACACATACAATGAAGCTGGTCGCTCCAACGCGTGGCACAAGGATCAACGCAGACGAAATATAAATAGCTCCTGCCACACCCCCCAGCCAGGCCCAAGCTGGTAGATGCTTAATGACACCCAAGGCGGGAAGAGGTGCCTGCATGGCAAGCACGATGGGGATGACGACAAGTATGCTTACTATCAGAGAGACCAAAGTCGCCCAAAGAGGGTGGCCTAGCGCTCGGCCCAATTCAGCATTGCTGCCGGCTTGAAAAGGCACTAAGGCACCCGCGATAACCGCCACAGCCGCAAGCATCACTAAAGTGAAAGATGAATTCATAACAAGACTCCCGAGACATTGTAAAAGGTCTTTCATCATGTACAATTCATATCATGAATTGAAATTCTATTTTTTATTTATCTATATTCTTGCCATGAATAATTTAAGACGCATCGATCTCAACCTACTGGTCACTCTGCACGCACTATTGGTGGAAAAGCATGTATCTCGTGCGGCACAGCGCTTACATAAAAGCCAGCCGGCCATCAGCCATGCACTCGCCAATCTGCGAGCTATCTTTAACGACCCATTGTTGGTGCGACGAACAGGCAAGCTGGAGCTCACCTCACGCGCCAATGAATTATTACCAGCATTAACAGAAGCGCTGCATCAGCTCGGCGCGCTGATTGAACAGCCCACATTTGAATCTACCCAGGCAAAACGAGTATTTAGGCTTGCCATGTCGGACTATGGATCTCGTGTAGTACTCCCAGGCCTGATTCAGATACTCAGATCACGCGCCCCAGGGATTGATCTACAAGTGATTCAAGGTAGCCGCACCTTGATGCTGACGGGTGTCTATGATGGAGAGATCGACATGGCTTTTGGCGTTTTTAATTCGCCTTTGTCTGATGAGCTACATACCCATACACTATTTATCGAGCACTTCATTTGTGCTGCTGATAAAAATACGCTACCCAAAACAGGCAGTCTTGAGAAAACTCAGTGGCTCTCGCGACCGCATATCTTGGTCGCCATGCAAACCAACGAAAGCAATGAGATAGAGAATGCATTGCATCGAGAAGGCGTCAGCCGTCGGATCGCCATGACCCTGCCCCACTGGGGAGTAGCCAGCCGCATGGTGGCAAACACGGATTTAATCTTAACGGCTGCTCGGCGCAGCTTCGATCTGTTTCTAGAAGACTCACCGCTGCAGCTTTTTACGCCACCGTACCCCATTGATCCTTTTAAGTTCAGCATGGTCTGGCACTCACGACGGGAGAGTGATGCCGGGCACAATTGGCTGAGACACACAATTATTGAGATGCTTCGAGAAGATGGGAATAAGCAACCGGATGATTGAGCAATTAAGACTCCGCGACGAATAATGGCACCGATCACTAAACAAAAAAACGTTGTCTACTCATTATTAATGTGTAGACAACGCAAAAAAGAAAGAAACTGACGCTAAACGTCTAGCCTTTTTTATCTAATGCTTTCATCGCCTGCGTAAACCCCATCCAAGACAATGGAATGCCAATTTCTTGCCCATTCGCACTGATAAATTGCAGCTGACCAGTCATTCCTGCACTCATCTGTGCACGCATTTTGCTATCTAATTTTGTCACCGCAACACAACCACTAGGAAGACAACGTGTCAGAGTAAGATCAAATCCGTCGGTTTTCTTTTCTTTAAGTATTAGTAAAGTATTAGGGTCAGATGAAAAATCATTTCTTTTGTCATCTGTCTACATGACTATCAACCACTCAACCCCGTGAGTGTTTTTGAGGGCTGTTCACCAAAGAGTTGTTTGTAGTCTTTAGCAAATTGGCTGAGGTGCCAAAATCCCCATTGGGCGGCGATGTCGCTGACGGCTTGACCATCTTTGGCTTGGACGAGGGAACGGCGAACGCCGTTTAGTCGGCTGATGCGTAGGTATTGAATCGGGCTGACGCCGAGGATGCTTTCAAAACTGTACTGTAAAGTGCGACGGCTGACGTTGGTTATTTCACACAATTGCGTCACGGTAAAGGGTTCATCAAGATGATAATCCAAAAACTGACGGGCACAATCGACCACTTTTTTACGGTGATAATAGCTTTGTGTTTTGGCTGGCTGTGGGGTTTCTACTTTGAGCACTTCAAGCAATGCCATCATAACGATGTCTTGCTGCAAGCGTGGCGGTGTTGTGTTGTTTTGCAAAGACAACAAACGTGCCAGCACAAAGCGCGCTTCCTCTAAGGTTTTATCGGGTACGCCAAGACGGCCACATTCGGTGAGTTCTTTCCAATTTAGATCCACCCCGTGAATCGCCGCCATTTTGATCACCTTTGATCGATCCACCACTAATCCATATAAATCATAATCCTGCGGTGTGGATAGCTGAAAATCACAATCACCTGGACGGCACATAATATTATTGGGATTGATGGTTAAGCCGTTGATGCGACTCTCTTCTTGATCAACAAGAGGAATCCCCAGCCAAACAGAGTCCGGCCAAACGACGCATTTTTGCTGCAAGGCTTGGCTGGTGTGTTCACAAAACACCTGCAAACCATCAAAAGGCAACTCGACAATACGGCCGTAAAAACTTCCACGGCTGATTTGGTCGTACTCTTGCTGCCAGTTGGTCAAATTACTCGCATGCAAATCGGCATCGTGAGCTTCCGACAATCTAACTTTCGATATGTGAGGGGGAAAGCCCTCTTTTGGTGCGCTTTTGAGGTTTAACGACATATCTTCATCCCGCTATATATCGATTTTTATTAAATGTTTATTTAATAAAAATCTAACTAATTGAAATATATAGACATTAATATTTTTGCCATTATTCGATAACGTCGGTTTATGGATTTCCGTAATGTTAACTAACGTTATATATGTTCAAACTATGCAAGATTTACACCCTTTTCTTGTTTGCTTTTTTGAACCAACACCATGTCAGTAAAGCGCGTGAGATAATTATGAGCAAGCCAAATTCGACTTTTCAGTTTAAGAACACAGTAGGCGAACGCACCTTCGGCTTTGTCGATCTTGCCGATTTAATGGCGAAAGCAACACCCGCACGTTCGGGGGATCGCTTAGCCGGTGTTGCGGCCCAAAGCGCCGAAGAACGCGCCATCGCGCAGATGACGCTTGCCGATGTACCACTGTGCCTTTTTCTTGAGCAAGCCCTCGTTCCCTATGAAGAAGATGAAATTACCCGACTAATATTAGACGATCATGACAAAAGCGCTTTTTCTTTGATTTCACACCTTACCGTAGGTGGCTTTCGTGATTGGTTGTTAAGCGACCTTGCCTCCAGCGAGGTGCTTATTCAGATTCGTCCCGGTGTCACACCGGAAATGGCGGCAGCGGTCAGTAAGATTATGCGTAATCAGGATTTGATCTTAGTTGCGAAAAAGTGCCATGTAAAAACCGCGTTTCGTAACACTATTGGCTTACCAGGACATTTATCGACGCGATTACAACCTAACCATCCAACGGACGATTTAACTGGCATCGCCGCCAGCATGTTGGACGGTTTGCTCTACGCCAATGGCGACGCTGTGATTGGTATTAACCCTGCCACGGACAACGTGCAGCAAGCCACACGCTTGATCAAGATGATGGACGAAGTCATCCAGCATTATGAAATCCCGACTCAATCCTGTGTGCTCACTCACGTGACCAACACCATCGAATGCATTGAACAAGGCGCGCCAGTGGATTTGGTCTTTCAATCCATAGGCGGCACCCAAGCAACCAACGACAGCTTTGGTTTTAACCTCGCCACACTGGCCGAAGCCCAAGCAGCAGCCTTGTCGCTGAATCGTGGCACGGTTGGTAATAACGTCATGTACTTTGAGACAGGCCAAGGCAGCGCTTTATCCGCCAATGCTAATCATGGTTTAGATCAGCAAACTTGCGAAGCACGGGCCTATGCGGTGGCACGTAAGTTTAATCCATTGCTGGTTAACACCGTGGTTGGGTTTATCGGTCCAGAATATTTATACGATGGCAAAGAAATCACCCGCGCGGGTTTGGAAGATCACTTCTGCGGCAAGTTACTTGGCTTACCTATGGGTTGCGACGTGTGTTACACCAACCACGCGGAAGCCGATCAAAATGACATGGATAACTTACTGACACTTTTAGGTGTCGCGGGTTGTACTTTTGTTATGGGCATCCCCGGTTCCGACGACATCATGCTGAACTACCAGACCACCTCGTTTCATGACGCCTTGTACGCTCGCCGAGTGTTGGGGTTAAAACCTGCGCCGGAGTTTGACCTTTGGTTAGCTAAAATGGAAATCTTCAAAAATAACGAGCAATTTACCCTCAACCACCAGCTACCAGATGCATTTCATAAATCACTGCATAAGATGATTGGAGGCAAGTCATGAGCCAAGACACCACTCATTCAGACAAGTCTTTCCCAACACACCCTCATGCAGAGCCAGTAACAGAGAACGCATGGAGCAAGCTCAATGCCTTTACCGACGCGCGCGTTGGTTTGGGACGTTCTGGTGTCAGTGTACCAACCAAACATTTATTGGCCTTTCAGCTTGCCCATGCTCAGGCTATTGATGCGGTACACACGCAACTCGACACCGATGCTTTGTCGAAGGCTATGATAGAACAAGACTGGGCGAAAGATTGGACAAAGCACTGTGCCCCCCTACTGTTGCACAGTCGCGCGACGGACCGCGCAACCTATTTGCAGCGTCCAGATTACGGTCGCAGATTGGATGACGAATCTGCCAATAAACTAGACGAGCACAGAGTTTCTACTTCGCAAGACTATGACCTTGCCATTGTCGTGGTGGATGGTTTGTCCTCTCTGGCGGTTGAACAAAATACCTTACCGTTTTTACAAGCACTTTCTAGCCATATAAACGGCTGGAACCTCGCGCCTGTTTGTTTTGTAAAGCAAGGCCGCGTGGCAATTGGTGATGATGTTTGTGAGCGCCTAAATGCCAAATGCGTCTTGGTATTGATCGGTGAGCGCCCTGGGTTGAGCTCGCCCGATAGCTTAGGTTTGTACCTGACTTGGGGCGGCAAAGTCGGCCTAACAGATGCCTACCGTAACTGCATTTCCAACGTTCGCCCAGCGGGCTTGGTTTACCAAGAAGCCGCACGTAAAGCCTTTTATCTATTAAAAGAAGCACGAACCCTGAAGCTGTCTGGCGTAAAGCTCAAAGACAGATCAGACGATGACTTAATCGTAGACACTTCAAAGGAGTCAAAAAACTTCCTCATCTCCTAATACGAAAAAAGATAAGAAAAAACAAAACGCACGAAGACGTTCAAGAAAAAACACAAGAAAACTATAAGCCCACTGGGCAAAAAATGACGGTTTAAAACTCAACGTATAGAGCACAACTGGAACAAAAGGAAACTAAAATGTCTGATCAAATCAATAAAGAATATCTGGCGAAACGCCAGCTAAAAAGAGGCTCCGCTGGCTGGATTCTGCTCGCGGGTTTGGGCGTATCTTACGTTATCTCTGGCGACTTCGCAGGCTGGAACTTTGGTATCGCTGAAGCTGGCTGGGGCGGTTTTGCCATTGCCGCAGGTTTAATGGCAATCATGTACCTGACGCTGGTTTTATCTTTAGCGGAAATGTCGGCGGCTATTCCTGCTGCAGGCGGTGGTTATAGTTTTGCTCGTCAAGCGATGGGACCTACTGGTGGTTTTTTAACTGGGCTAGCGGTGTTAATTGAATACGCATTGGCGCCTGCGGCCATTGTGATTTTCATCGGCTCTGCTGTAGAAGCGCTATTAGGCTTTAACGGGCCTTGGGTTTATGCCGCCTTTTATATTGTCTTTATCGGCATTCACTTAGCGGGAGCGGGTGAAGCGCTTAAGGTCATGATGGTTATCAGTGGCTTGGCCGTGATTGCTATTTTGGCAACGGCTGTTGCTTTGATTGGGGACTTCGATACTAGTCGTTTATTTGATGTGGCTGTAACCGATGCCGCTGGCGCGTCTGAATTTATGCCAATGGGTTGGTATGGCGTTTGGGCAGCTCTACCATTTGGTATGTGGTTGTTCTTAGCCGTTGAAGGTGTGCCTTTAGCGGCAGAAGAAGCGAAAGATCCAGCGAAAGATGTGCCTAAAGGCATTATCGGCGCAATGATTTTCTTACTTTTCACGGCGGTGTTGGTTGTATTCTTATTGGCCGGTGCGGCTGGTGCAGACGCTATGGGTAAGAGTGCCGTTCCTTTGGTCGATGCCTTAAACTTCGCAGGTCACGGATCTTTAGCAACCACAGTAAACGTATTGGGTCTTGCTGGCTTAATTGCATCCTTCTTCTCAATTATCTACGGTTACAGCCGTCTGGTATTTGCCTTGTCCCGCGCTGGTTACCTGCCACAAAGCTTGTCTGTTACTGATAAACGCAAAGTACCTTCTAGAGCTCTGATTGTACCTGGTATTTTGGGCTTCCTTGCTTCTTTGACTGGTGAAGGCGATCTGATGTTGGCAATGGCGGTAGTTGGCGCGACTGTGTCTTATGCTTTGATGGCACTTAGCCACATATTGCTTCGCATCAAGCAACCAGACTTACATCGTCCATATAAAACACCAGGCGGTATCTTCACTTCGTCTGTGGCTTTGGCTTTGTCTTTATTGGCGCTAACTGGTGTCTATGCATACGATCCACGCGCGTTTAACTACACACTTGTCTTGTTCGTAATTGGTGCGGCTTATTACTTCTTGTACAGCAAAAATCGCCTTGTGGCGAAAACGCCAGAAGAAGAATTTGACATGCTGGCTGCGGCTGAAGCGGATCTCGCTACTTCACCTTAACTCCTCTGAATAAATTGCTAACAAACCGAAGCCCTGCATTGAAAAATGCGGGGCTTTTTACTTAGCCCCCCTCTAGAAAGAAGCAACCCAAACGCATTCTGCTTTCTCATCCTGAGCTTTGTAAGGAAGCAAAAATTGTAAAAAAAAACATAAAAAATATCACATGGTGATAATTTTTATTGAATCATTCCTCATTTCTATCTATTTTCTTACGTAAAGCACTGCGTTTCTTATAATAATCAGCGAAGAACAAAAGGACCCCCCATGAAAATATTGCTCAAAAGAAATACTTTAAACATGTGTGTTTGTGCGGCATTAGCTGGCGTCACTAGCGCCGCTCAAGCTTACTCAATTACTGACAATGAAGATTCACACGTAACCTTCACTGGTGAAGCAGCCATTGGCGCCTTTAAAAGTCAGGAAACTTATGGCAACAGCAAGAGCTCACCTTCTTGGCAAGAAGGCTATATAAAATACGGCCTAACAGGTGATAAAACGCTCAATGATGGCGAACTGTTTGGATCAGTAAGTGCGCTTTCTAGTGGTACATGGGGTGATGGCGATGCAGGTGGTGCCACCACTGGGGATGAAAGAAAAACCAAACTTGAAGAGCTATTCATAGGCTATCGAACTGGTCAGTTTGAATTATCCGTTGGTCGCCAATCATTCCGTGTCGGAGATGGCTTTATTATCAATGGCGATGCTTTAAACCTTGGTAGCGGCTTAGACTCTGTTCCAGGTGCCGCTGGAATAACCCTCAATCGCGGCGGCGGACTTTGGTTCGCTCCACGTAAAGCATTTAGTAATACTGCGATTCTTCGAGTAGGTGGAGATGAGGGATGGCGCTCTGATGTTTATTGGTTGCAATCTGATAATGCAGGACAAGCCAGTACAGAAATGGCAGGAATCAATATTGAGAACAACAACCAATACGGTGTTGTTGGTTTTTTATATAACCAAGGTCTAAGCGTCGATGCGAAAGAAGCCAACTTCTTTGGCTTAGAGAAGCGTGATGGTCAAAAAACCATGAGTGTGCGCTTCCAAGGTAATGCAGGAGTCGAGAACTTATTCCTATCCTCTGAGTATGTGAAACAAACACAAGGTGACAACTCTAAAGATGCCAACGCATGGTATGCCGAAGCAGGTTGGACATTTGCTGACACAACATGGTCTCCAAGTGTGAATTATCGCTTTACTCGATATGACGAGGGCTATGATCCATTGTTCTATGGCTTCAGCCGTGGTTATGGAACCTGGTTCCAAGGTGAGGTCGCTGCAAACTACGCCGGGACATCTGGAAGCACTATTGCCTCAGACATTCAGTCTATTAGCATCAAAGCAACCCCCACTGAGATGCTAAGCGTAGGTGCTGCTTATTTTGATATTTCAAAAAATAAAACAGCTGAAGGCAAGAAAAATGATGCTCAAGAGTTAGATATTTGGGCGGAATGGGTAGTCAACGAACATCTTATTGTGTCTCCATTGGTAGGTTTTTACACACCTAAATACGATAGTAAGCAAGGAAATACCAATACAAACACGTATATGCAAATTATCGCGATTATGCCTTTCTAACGCATTAACATAGCGAGTTCGACAACGACGGCCTGTTCCCCTTTTCAGGTCGTCGTTTTATTATATGTTTGGTTCGATCTCAGCTAAAAATAGACTCATCTAGCCTTTTTTCTTAGTTTAACTTTCCGTCCAATAACTTTGACTACATTACTATCTTGATATCGAAAAACACGCTGCTACATCTTAAATACAGGCTTTCACCTCAACACTAGATCATCCCCAAAAAAACACCGACAAATTGGTCTTTAAGATAAGACGTTGTCAAAATCCAAAAACTCTCATTTACCCCATTAAAACATGTGTACAATACCTAAAATCCGTATGACTGATACACCAACACTTAATATGGAATAACTTTTAAATAAGAGGTTAAAGTGACCAGTCTCAATAAAATGCTTAATGTCCTGAACATTTTTGGACCAGACTCTCTAGTGATCAACGTAGATGATATTGCTAAAAAGCTGTCGCTTTCCCGAGCAACGGCTTACCGTTATGTAAGAGAATTGTGTGACGCAGGCTTACTAACTCGTTTTGACAAGAATTACACATTAGGCCCTAAAATCATTGAGCTTGACTGGATGATGAGGCAATACAATCCAATCATTTCACAGGGTCATGAAATCATGGCTCAACTCTCTAAAAGCACGGAGCTTACCGTGTATATGAGCATGTTTTGCGATGGTCATATTATCAATACACATATCGAATCTGACAATAAAGAGTATACTTTAGCCTTTGGTCGTGGCCGCGCTCTTCCCATCTTTAAAGGAGCACAATCTAAAGTCTTAGTAGCAAATCAAAAAGCATTTCGCCTTAAAAAAATCTATGATGAGCACATTGCTCAAAATGAAGACTATGACATGACATGGGATCAATTTAACACCGAAACAAAAAGAATTCGTAGAAACGGCTTTTGCGTAACCCACAATGAACTCAACAACCTTAGCTTAACCGGTATCGCTGCACCGATATTCAACCTAGAAAACAACGAAATTATTGGCAGTGTTGCCTTCCTTGGCACGGCCAGTGAGTTTGAGCCCACCAGTCTTGTCGTACTCGTAGAACACTTAAAACAAGCCGCCTCAGCTATTGAAAGATGCGCTAATTAAAAAAACCAAAAGTCCCGCTTTTCTCGAAGCGAGGCTTTTGGTTTTCTAGATGTTATCCGTAAACTGATTACGGCTTAGCAAGACTCATACTTTGCAAAGCAAGACGCTCTGGCTCCATCATGTAACGATAAGACAATGCCGCCACGATACCACCAATAAAGATGGCGTAGTTTGCCAAGGCACTGAAGACGAAGGTCGCTAGAATAGATACTGCACCCGCAATCAGCAAGGCATATACACTTTTCTTATTCACTCCGTTTTCATACCAATAACAGCCTTTTGGCGATTCTGTATACAAAGCAGGAATATCAATATGGCCTTTTTTGATAAAGAAATAATCGACAATAATAATCCCGTACAAAGGCCCAATCATCGCGCCCAAAACGTCCACTGTGTAGTGAATTACTTCTGGATTATTGAATAAATTCCAAGGCGTTAGCAAAACAGAACCAAACGCAGCAATAAAACCACCCGCTTTAAAGCTGATTTTCTGTGGTGATACGTTGGAGAAATCAAACGCTGGCGCCACAAAGTTCGCGACGATATTAATCCCCACGGTAGCAAAAATAAAAGTTAACGCACCAAGTACCGTAATAAATCCAGAATCGAGACGTTTCACCGTTTCCACAGGGTCGGTAATCATCTCACCAAATACGGGGATAGAAGCCGACACAATCACCACACTAAACAAAGAAAACAAGACAAAATTAAGTGGCAAGCCCAATAGGTTACCCAGTTTTAATTTTTTATAACTGCCGCAATAACGTGAAAAATCACTAAAGTTCAGCGTTGGGCCAGCGAAATAACCCGCTACTAGCGCGATTGCAATAAACATCTGCACAATCACATCCATGCCTGTCAGGTTATTTGAGCTCAAATTAAAGCTGATATTTTCCCAACCCGCTCGATCCACCATATAAATACACAATGCAAACATAGCGACATAGATAGCAGGGCCTGACCAATCGATTACCTTACGAATCATGTCCATGCCAAACATGAAGACGATTCCCTGTACAACCCACATTGCCGTGAAACCAATCCAGCCAAGATATGAAAGACCGATGAAAGATTGATCTGCAAGAGATGCCATACCAGGAAAAAAATACAACAACAGAATAATGAAGGAGCTAGACGCCAGAAAGGTTTGAATACCGTACCAAACGACCGCGATCAAGCCACGAATGATGGCTGGAATATTGGCACCGAACACACCAAAAGACATTCGTGCCACCACAGGAAACGGCACGCCTGCTTTTTGTCCCGGTTTACCCATCAAGTTGGCAAACACCAACACAATAGAAATGCCCAATAACAAGCTAATAAACACTTGAATACCATTTAGACCCAGTGCAAACAAGCTGGCAGCAAACACATATCCACCCACACTATGAACGTCTGACATCCAAAAAGCGAAGATGCTATACCAACCCCATTTCTGATCTTTCTCTGGCAGCAGATCCCTATTCGCTAATTTAGGACTTTGCTCAAATTCTTGTTTCATGATTGCGTTCCTTTTTAATTGTATACAATGATAAATACAATTTTTGTGCCAAAAAACAGAACCTAAAGAACTTAAGTAAAAATAGGAGTATGACCCCAAAAAACCAATATTTACTGCACCATTGCAAGTCAAAAAAACGAAAACCACACCAATATTGTGCACAATTAATTCATTTTTTGTTTAAGATGTACGAAACAAACTAGCATGCTATATTGTCTTAAGAACTATATTTAATAAGACATCGTATACAATCCATAGAGAAGCACTCATGTCGAATGACGAGAACATTTACCGACAAATGCTAAACGCCATTGTCGAACATCAATTACCGCCAGGGGCGCGTTTACCAGAAGATCGTTTATCAGAAGCGTTTGGTGTAAGCCGAACAGGCATACGCAAAGTATTACAGCGGCTCGCCTTAGAACACTTTGTGATCATTGAAAAAAACAAAGGCGCGCAAGTAAACCGACCTAATGAAGCCGAAGCTTCGGAAGTGCTAGACAGCCGCATATTGATTGAGCCGCAACTCATTCCAGCCTTACTTGATCATTGGAATACAGAACATTCTGAACGTTTTCGAATCATGGTCACTGAAGAAAAACGCGCAGAAGAGGCCAACCAACTGGCAGACTCTATACAACTAACAGCTCGCTTCCATTACGAATTAGCAAAGCTTTCTGGTAATCAGGTGCTGGCTAGCTTTGTTGAACAGCTGTGCTATCGGTCTTCCTTGATTCTAGCCGCTTACGGTACTCGCGGCAGCGTGGGTTGCGAATGTGGTGATCATTCACAGCTACTCGATATTCTTGACCAGGGTAGAAAAGATGAAGCTAAAACTTGGATGAGTCACCACTTAAAACATATTAAATCGTCACTTATTCTCGAAAGCAAACCCGAAGAAAATATCGATTTTCAACGACTTTTTGGCCGCTAGGAGCACCATGCGAATTCAGCTCATTAACCCAAACACCAGCGCGGACATGACTAATGCCATGGCACTGAGCGCACAATCTGTTGCGCTAGACAGCACGCAAATTATCGCCTGCACACCAGAACACGGACCGAAAAGCATAGAGTGCGCTTTTGATGAAGTCATTGCCAGTGCAGCCCTTCTCGACCTAATAGAACAAGGCAAGCAACAAGGTGTTGATGCTCATATTATCGCCTGCTTTGGCGATCCGGCTTTAGACGCCGCCCGTGAATTAGCGGATGCACCTGTGATAGGCATTGCCGAGGCGGGATTTCAAATGGCAAGTTTAATTGCCCACCGCTTTGGCGTCGTCACCACGTTATCCAGAACCTTACCAGCAAGTGAACACTTACTTCAAAAATACGGTCATCAACATAAATGCAGCGGTGTAAGAGCCACCGACATTCCCGTTTTAGCCTTAGAAAATATCGATCCCGCAGCATATCAGTTACTTAAAACAGAATGCCTAGCCGCGATAGAGGAAGACGGCGCGGAAGCCATCGTCTTGGGCTGTGCTGGCATGTCGAGTTTGGTGGAAAAGCTATCTGCCGAATTACCTGTTCCTATTATTGATGGCGTTGTCGCCGCGGTAAAACTGGCAGAATCATTGCATCAGTTAGGGCTACAAACCTCTAAAAAAGGTCAATACGGACAGCGTGTTAGCAAAGCTTTTACTGGGCGCTATGCCCACTGGAGTTTATAACTGCTCCCAAACTACATAAAAAAATAATGGAACACAGACTATGAAACACTACTTAGAACGCGATTACGCGGGTTATGGTCGCCAAGGGCTGCCAAACGTAAAATGGCCAAACAATGCCAGAATTGCAGTCCAGTTTGTTTTAAACTTCGAAGAAGGTGGTGAAAATTGCGTTCTTCATGGCGATGAACACGCCGAGACATTTCTATCGGAAATCTTCGGCGCGCAGCCCTTCAAAGACCGCCACATGAGCATGGAGTCTCTATACGAATATGGCTCTCGCACTGGTGTGTGGCGTATTTTAAATGAGTTTGAGCGACGCGGTTTGCCACTCACTGTTTTTGCCATTGCGACTGCATTACAACGTAATCCAGAAGTGGCCAAAGCTTTTGTGGAAGGCAAACACGAAATTGTTTGCCATGGTTTAAAATGGATTCATTATCAAGAAATGCCAATCGAGCAAGAACGCGAGCACATGCAACAAGCGCTTGCTTTAATCGAAGAAGTCACTGGTGTTAAACCTGTTGGCTGGTATACAGGGCGAGATTCGCCAAATACTCGCGCCTTGGTCGCAGAACAAACCCAGCTCAAATACGACTCAGATAATTACGGTGATGACCTCCCTTATTGGGTAAAAGTCGATACACCTGATGGTGATAGCAAACCGCATTTGATCGTGCCTTATACACTCGATTGCAATGACATGAAGTTTTCTTCTCCATACGGTTTCAATCACGGTGAAGAGTTTTTCCAGTATCTAAAAGACAACTTTGACTGTTTATATGAGGAAGGGGCGACTGCACCGAAGATGATGTCCATCGGCATGCATTGCCGAACCCTTGGCAAGCCAAGCCGCTTTATGGCCCTGAAGAAATTCTTAGACTACGTACAATCCCACGACAACGTCTGGATTGCTCGCCGTGAGGATATCGCCGATCATTGGATTAAAAATCATCCGCCAAAATGATCTGGCGTTGGACTAACTCAAAAATAGAAGCGCCAGTCAGTCTTATCTTGGCGCTTTTCTTTCTCTTTGCAAAGCAAAAATCACCGTCACAACAACCCTATCTTGACAAGGCAAGCACAAAGCTTTTTAATGATAGTAATTATCATTTATACTTTTTTATAAGGTTCGGTTTCATGCCGCACAATGCGAGCCACAGTGTGCAACATGACGTAATGCACTCTTTATATGCCAATCATCATAATTGGCTGTACACATGGATTCGAAAACGATTAGACAGCCAATTCGATGCCGCTGATTTGACTCAGGATACTTTCTTGCGCGTTCACGCAAAGCAGAATGCGGCCACCATTAAAGAACCCAAAGCCTATTTAGCCACCATCGCCAAAGGCCTTGTGTGCCATTTCTACAGACGTAGATCCTTAGAGCAGGCGTATCTGGAACTTTTAGCCACACAGCCTGAGCCCTTCGTTATTTCACCTGAACATGAATTCATTATTTTACAAACGTTAGAAGAAGTAGACAGGCTGCTTAATGCCCTTCCCGAACAGGTAAAACAAGTCTTTTTGCTGTCGCAAATAGAAGGCAAAAAATATCAGCAAATAGCCGATGAAATGCAGCTTTCTCTTGCCACCGTGAAGCGATACATGAAACAAGCTTATGTAAAATGCCTCATCTTAATGGGAGACGATGTGTTTGAATAAGCTCTCGAAAAAAAGTCTACACGAAGCCGCGGATTGGCTCATCAGACAACAAGAAAAACCGCTCACAAATAGCGAGCAAGAACAGCTGCAGCAATGGTTACAATCAAGCAAAGACAACCAGTGCGCATGGCAGCGTGCACAACATTTTATCAATAAAGTCGACACACTACCGAAGGAAGTAGCTTACGCGGTACTGAACCGACCAGACGATGCAACACGCCGTTTGCATATTGGCAAACTGGCGCTTCTGTTAGCCTCTGGCCCCTTAATATGGGGAAGTTATAAAGCGGTCGACAGTCAGCAGTGGAGCGCCGATTATCGCACTGCGAAGGGCCAGCAAAAGCAAGTTACGCTACCAGATGGAACCCAAGTTAAGCTGAATACTGCAACGGCATTTGATATTTCGTTTGATCACCAAGCTCGTTTGTTGTCGTTAAGAGAAGGCGAAATCCAAGTTAATACGGCCACCGCCAATGCTCACTTACCGACCCCTTTTGTCGTAACAACACGGGACGCGGTTTTATCGCCTTTAGAGGCCAACTTCACCGTGCGTCAGTATCGTGATTTAACACGCTTGGGCGTGATTGAAGGCCTTGTCAAAGCATCACCTAAACTAGCACAAGCTACGCCAGACCATGCTATTAGCGCCGGTTACCAAATCGAATTATCACGTCAGGCATTTTTGTCTCGTAAAGCACTCGAATCCAATACGACCTCTTGGTTAAACAAAATGCTTGCTGTGCACAAGATGCCATTAAGTCAGTTTGCTCAAGAGGTTTCCCGTTACCATAACGGCTTATTACGGGTTTCTCCTGCGATTGCCAATATGGCTATCTCAGGAGCGTATCCTGTCCAAGATCTCAACATGATTCTCAATATGTTATCGCACACCTATCCGATCCAAATAAACAGTCATCTTGGACATTATTGGGTCACCATAGAATCCGCCTAAAAAACGAAATAATTCTTATTTCAACTGACACTTTTTTTCTTTTCAAGTGGCCTACAGGGTAAACCACTAATAAGCACCATCATTGTAAAGAAGGAGGTGGCTGTGACTACCCGTAAAAAAATTGGTCTAAAAACGCAATTTCAGAAGACTATCGGTACAACATTGACCTGTAGTGGGTTAATCATCGCGGCGAGTCTTAGCCCATTTGTTGTTGCGCAAGATGCCACAAAGCAAACGATCCGCGAGTCATTACGCATTGAAGCTGGTGACCTTGGGAGCGTACTTACTGAATTTTCTGCTCGTCACAATATCGCTCTATCGTTTAATCCAGCCTTAACACAAAACCTGAAAAGCGAGGGCATTTCAGGTAACGGCAGTCCGATAGAACTCATTGAGCAGTTACTCTCTAACAAAGGTTTGGTGGTGATTGCTAATCAAGACGGCACTTACAGCTTAACAAAGAGTCACCAAGGCCTTACAGAGGACAATCAAACTATTAATCTAAATACATTGATTATCCAAACCAGCCGCTCTAATACCAAAAAAGAAGACAGCCCTCAGGTCATCACGGTGATCAATCGGAAGCAAATTGAAGAGCAACTGTCTATTTCAACCGATAGCTCCCAAGCGCTTTCTAATCTTCTCCCGGCCTACTCGCCCAATACACAAAAATTAAATAACAGCAGCCAAACCTTCCGTGGCCGTTCTGTTTTATACATGGTCGACGGCGTACCGCAATCTAACCCTATTCGAGAAGGTAGCCGATCCGCTCATACCATTGACCTTGCTATGGTTGATCGTATTGAAGTCATTCATGGGGCAAGCGCAATTCATGGCTTAGGAGCAACAGGCGGCATTATTAACTTCATCACCAAATCCAATCGTTCAAACGAGGTGAAACAACATGTCGATATACAGCTAACCACACCGACAGATAAGGTTAACAGCGACACGTTAGGTTATAAAATCGGCTATCAAGTAGAAGGGGCAAAAGAGGATTTTGACTACCTTGTAGGCTTAACCCACGAAGTACAAGGCGTTTACCTTGATGCCAATGATGACTATGTCGGGGCGGCAACGGTTCGTGGTGACATCATGGATTCTAAAAGCCACGACGCCTTTGTTAAACTGGGTTACTGGCTAACTGACGACAAAAGACTGGAGCTTGAACTCAACAAGTATCGTTTAAAAAGCCGGATGAACTTTACTGGCGTTGATGGCGACAGAGACAATGGTATCGCAACCAGTTCTATCAAAGGCACCCCACCAAATGGAGTAGCACCTTTCAACGATGTGCAAACCACCAGCCTTTCTTATACGGACAGTGATCTTGATGGCATGGAGCTTAAAGCACAAGTCTTCCACCAGGACTTCGAAGGCCGTTATGGCGCGTCAAACTCAAATAGCTTTCAGGACGTAAGCTTAGCCCCCATCGGTACGCTCTACGACCAAAGCCAAAACCAATCTGAAAAAATCGGGGCCAAATTCAGCTTAACCAAAGATGACCTGTTAGATAGCGATTTAAGTGTCACGGCAGGCTTAGATTTGCTGCAAGACACCACCAGTCAGACGCTAATATTGACCAACCGTACTTATGTCCCAGAAACGGAATACACAAATTACGCACCATTCTTGCAATTTGAATATAAACCCACTGACCGCTTAGTTCTACAAGCAGGTGCCCGTAATGAACATGCAAAATTAGATGTGGACACTTACCAGACAGTGGCAACCAATAAAAACACATCGGTTTCAGTGAATGGCGGCTCTCCAAGCTTTAGTGATACGGTTTACAATGCTGGCGCGGTGTTTAAGATCACCCCTACTGTCAGTGTATTTGCCAACTACTCACAAGGCTTTGGTATGCCTGACGTTGGACGCATACTAAGAGGCGTATCCACCGCGAATCAAGACGTTGACACACTCATTGATCTCTCTCCTATTTTGACGGATAACTATGAAGTCGGCTTGCGTGTAAACCGTCATCCATACGATGTCGAATTAAGCTACTACGAATCAAACTCCGATTTGGGCAGCCGCATTGAAAACCAGAATGGACTCTATGTGGTCAAACGTGAGAAAAAAGAGATTCAAGGTGCCGAAGCTTCGTTAGGTTTTCAACTCAACAAAGAACATAGGCTACAAGCCAGCTACTCTTTCATTCAAGGCAAATCAGACACGGATGGTGATGGACAAGTCGACACCAAATTAACCGGTGCCGATATTCCACCAAATCGCTTAGTGACATCATGGAACGCGCGTTGGGATGAAAGACTGTCTTCCCTAATACAAGTCAGCCATGCGTTCAGCCGAAGCTTTGATGACGAGGATTTAAACTTTGACGGCTATACCCTTGTCGATGCATCTTTCGGTTATAAACTGCCCGTTGGTAAAATGAGTGTCGCAGTGGCTAATCTATTGAACGAAGATTATTTCACTTACTATTCACAAGCAGCTTATGCGGATGATAGCTTCTATTTCAAAGGCCGCGGTCGTACCCTGACATTGGCTTATGGTTTGGATTTTTAACCTCCTAAGAACGAGAACAGCCTCCTCCCCTTATCTTCAAGGGGAGGATTAAGGTAGGGTTGTTCTCTTTTTCTTCAAAGGCAAAGGACAAGAACCGCAATACACTGGCGGCTCAGTAGCTTGGTAGTAAAAACAACAGGTACGTCTAACACGAACAGGGTTTTCCGATAGTGCCGTTAACTGCTTGTCTTGATAAAACACCGTCAGCGGGTTTTCATTTAAGCCAAACAATGCAGTCGTACTTTTATCCAGCAGATACGCATAATCTGCTTCCGCTGTCGCTCTTTTCTCTTCTATCACACTCACTAAAATACGTTGTTCATAGATGCTAAAAACCCGCACTGCGACATTTTCCCAAAGAATACGTCTAGACACTTTTGTTAGGCGGTAAAATTGCTCGACCAATAAGGTTAAATGCCCCGAAAATACCTTGCTCAAGATCTCATGCCGCCATACCGCTCGATCTTCTTTATCCGAACGTTCTAACACTGATACCGATGTATTTTTTAATGGCATCTTGGACTGCCAAATTCTGTTATCTAACGGATATTCAAAGACACTGTTTTCTATTGAAGCATCAAGGCCTTTATTAAACCCAGACATGGCGTATAAGACAGGTGCCAACGTAAGAAACGCCACACGCTTTATCACTAATGACGCCGTGACTTTCAGGTTCGGCGCACCGAGTTCTGGCATGATATTGCGTAATGTTTCCAAGCACAAAGCATCATCCAATAACTTGCTAGAATCGATGGCCAGTGGCTCATCCGCTTGGTAAGCCTTAAGCCCGAATGCGGCCAAAACGTCCCACTCTTCTGGAAGCAATGCTTGCTTAGGAGCTTGTTTAAACATGCTTAGCTGCCTGAGAGTCGACCTTGCGTCCTTTCCCATAAGGAATACACATTGGCGTACCAAACAGTGGATCGGCACTGATATGGCATTCCATATCAAACACAGCTTTCACCATATCATGATCTAAAATCGTCTCTGGTGCGCCTTGGCAAAAAACCGCACCGTCTTTAATAGCAATCATGTTATGGGCGTAACGAGCAGCAAGGTTCAGATCATGCAATACCATTAAGATGGTCGTATTCTGGGTCGCATTCAGCTCAAACAGCAGATCAAGAATCTCTATCTGATGGGTTAAATCCAAATAGGTTGTTGGTTCATCCAATAACAAAATATCGGTATTCTGTGCCAGCGCCATAGCAATCCACGCACGCTGTCTCTGACCACCAGACAAAGCATCAATGGAACGATCTGCAAACTCGGTCATATTGGTGTCGTGTAAAGCTTTACGCACTAATCGTTCGTCGTCTTCGGTCCAGCTTTGTAGCCAATTTTGATGAGGATAACGGCCTTGACGAACCAACAGCTCAACCGTCAAGCCTTCTGGCGCAACAGGGCCTTGGGGAAGAATAGCCAGCTTGCGAGCCACGTCCTTTCCAGACAAGGAATGAATATCTGCACCATTCAGGAGAATCTGACCAGTCGAAGGTTTCAACAATCGGGCAAACGACTTCAACAAGGTAGATTTACCACAACCATTGCCGCCTACCAGCACCGTAATTTGGTTCGACTGAATAGCTAAATCCAAAGACTTAATAATAGTTTTTTTCTCATAACCTAAAGACAGCGCCACACTTTCTAATGGGCTTTGAGCGAATAAATTATCGTCCACTAAAGAATGTTCAGACAAACTCATGATTAAAAAATCCCAATATAGCTAACCGACTCAGAAACGCTGTCGATAGAGTAAATAAATAAAGAATGGCGCGCCAATAGCAGACACAAACACACCAGCGGGAATGTCCAAAGGCTGAAACAACAAACGACCACATAAATCCGCCAGCATGACCAAACAAGCCCCCACCAAGGCTGAGGTAGGCAATAAAAGCGCAAAACTCCGCACAACAAGACGCCTGGCAATGTGTGGTGCGATCAAACCCACAAAGCCCACCGCACCAGCATAAGCAATAGCAGGTGCAGCCATAATCACACTCAAAAACAACAGAATTAAACGCAAGCGCTGCACAGGAATTCCTAGCCCAGTTGCTAACTGATCACCCAATTCTTGGGTATTCACTCGGCGCGCTAAATAAAACGCCAAGGGCCATGAAATCAACAACCACGGCAACAAAGCTTTCACCTCAATCCAACTCGCGCCATACACACTGCCCGTTAGCCAGATATACGCGGTAATGCTGGTAGAAAGCGGACTGGCTGCAATAACAAAGGTCGTCACCGCGCCCATCGCCGAGGAAATACCAATACCAACCAATACCAATCGCATCGGCGTCACGCCACTATTCCAAGCGAGCGCGTAAATTAACAAAGCCGCCAGCAAAGCACCCGCGATGGCAAAAACAGGTAACCAGATAACCCCCATTGCAGTCGCAAAAAAAGACAGAAAACACACCGCGGCGGCAGAGGCTCCGCCAGTAATGCCAATAATGTCTGGTGACGCCAGCGGATTGCGTATCATGGATTGCAGCACCAATCCAGACGAAGCCAGCGCTGCGCCCACCATGGCCGCCATCAGTACACGAGGCATACGCAAAGTTTCCACGACAAACTGCGCAGCCTGACCACCCTTTCCAAGCAGTACCTGAAACAATTGCGGCAAAGCTATGAACTCTTCACCTAAACACAGGGAAAGCAAAATAATCGAAAGAAAAAAAACGAGGAGAGCAAGTATCGACCACAAAGAACGAACAGGTGTCGAAAATGAAAACAAACGGTGACGAATGCTAAAAGACTTACTCACGTTTGCCCCCTTTTCGCGCCAAATAAATAAAGAAAGGCGCGCCTAAAATCGCGGTCGTCACACCAATTGGCACCTCTTCTGGCATGATTACAAAACGACTGATCACATCCGCACACAACAACAAAATAGCGCCCCACAAAGCACTTAACGGAATTAGCCATTTATGATCATAACCCACCACTGAACGCACCATATGCGGCACCATCAAACCGATAAAACCAATGCTACCGCCAAGCGCGACCGAACCACCCGCCAAACCAATAATCAGCAGGCTCAGCACCACTTTAATCAGCACCGTGTTCTGCCCCAATCCTTTAGCTATATCGTCACCGGACAACAAAATATTGATCTGCGGTGCCGCCAGTATCGCCAACACAATACCAGCAACAAAAGCTGGCACTAATGGCATCACCATAGACAAATCACGACCGGATACAGAACCAGCCACCCAAAACAAAACACTGTCTAGACCTTCTTGACCAATAACCAATATGCCTTGAGTAAAAGCCATAAACAGCGCCGAGATCGCAGCACCAGACAGCACAATACGAACCGGAGATAGTCCGTCTTTGCCTAAACTACCGAGTCCATACACTAACGCCCCAGCCACGCTCGCACCCAAAAAAGCCAGCCATAAAAAAGTATTCAAGGAAGTAACTGAAAAGAAGGTCGAGAACAAAACGATGGAGAACACAGCACCTGCGTTGACACCAAAAATAGACGGTGAAGCCAGCGGATTACGCGTTAACGCTTGCATCAAAACACCGGAAACCGCCAACGCTGAGCCTACTAAACAAGCAACAAGAGCGCGGGATAAACGCGTGGTACGGATAATAACGTGATCTATCGATTGAGGATCAAACGCCCAAAACGCCGTCCAAACTGATTTAGCTGAAATGACATATTGTCCATAGGCAATGCTCCCCAACAAGGAGAGCATCAGGCATAAAATAGACAGAGCAAGAAAGCTCCATTTAAAAGTGTGGCTGCTGTGTAAGTGCATAAATGCTCTAGCGATTAGTCTTAGGTTATTGGTAGATTTGGTACAGCTGATCTAAAATTTTATTAGCCCCCAGAATTCCACCAGACAACAACCAAGCTACATTATCTACCTCATACACTTGTTTATTTTTAGGAGCCGTCAGCATTTTCCATAGCGGATGCGCACGCCATACATCGTAGTTTTGTCTAACGGCAGCATCATTAGAGTGTAAAATTACAAAGAACACATCCGCATTCACGCTCGGCAAGGCTTCTTTAGTTTTCAGCTTCACGCCCCAACCATTTTCATTCGGCAAAGGGAATTTAAAACCTATCTCCTTTAGCACTACACCTGGAAAACTTTGATTCAAATATAGGCGTAAATGATCAGCACGAATATTCAGAATCGCTGCGGTTAGTGGCCAGTTCGCTTCTCGCTTTTTAATGACATTATGGAAGTTAGTAATGCGCTGTTGAAAACCGTCCCAAACCTGCTTACCTTTTTCTTGTTTATTCAGAGCCTCGGCGGTTAAATCTAAAGTGGTTTTAAAGTCGTACACATCCTCAGCCATCACAGTGGGAGCAATTTGCGATAACTGACGATAGATCTTTTCATGACGAGACTTGGTGCCAATTATTAAATCTGGCTTTAACGCCACAATTGCCTCAAGATTCGGTTGAGTTTCCAACCCCACATGAGCGACGCCCTTTAAAGCATCTCGTAAATATTCATAAGTTGGCTGTTGCGCCCAAGAATCCACCACACCAACAGGCGTCACACCTAACGCCACCACAGAATCAGTTGCTCCTTGAAACAAGGTCACCACACGTAAGACTTTTTGGGGAACCTCAGAACTCCCCATCGCATGAATAATCGTTTTTTTCTCTGACGCCATCACCTGATTTACAGGCGCTAAAATCAGCAAAAACGCTATCAGCAGAAATGCCCATTTTCTTACTTGGTTTACCTGCATCTTAAGGTGCTTCCTTCCACTGTTCTTTTAAATAAGGCGTTATAATAACAATTATCATCCTCATAATCATTAACCATAGATAAAATGATAGAAGTCACCCATCAAACACAAGTGAGAAAAGTGAGAGCGCGATAAAAAAGATCAGAATAAAATGACGATTGCGAGAAGGGATTGCACAGCGCTTGTGCGATACAGCAATAAATGTCTTACCAAAGCTCAATAATAGCGCAAGCGTCCAACATACGCTTCTTGTTTAACACGTTGTAAGTAGTCTAATGGCGTGACGCTAACTAGCTTTTTAAATTCTCTTAAAAAGTGTGCTTGGTCACTGAAACCAAGATCACAAGCCAGATCGGAAAAGGTAACTCCCTTACTGTGATTAATATCGTAAACGGCAGACTGACAACGAATAATTCGGCTAAATGCTTTTGGCGACATACCCATATCTGCACGGAATTGGCGTTGGATGGTTCTTGTTGTGTAGCCAGTTGTCTCTGCTATATCTTGTATTTGAATGTTCCCTTTATGGATAAAAATCTCATCCATTGCCTGTAAAGTTAATTTCGAAGGCTGTCTAGTTGATTGATTAGAATAGAATTTTTCAAATAACGCGACCTGATCAGCAAATACATTACTACGCACAATAAGCTCGAAGAAGTGACAAAACTTAGGCGCCACCTCTAAAAAGTTTAACTGATGCTCAATAAGCTCATTGGCTGACACGTCCAAAAAGTCGGGAATCACGCCTGGCGCAAACCTCACACCAAAATATCTATGGTTTGGAATAAATTCTGCGTTGCTAGCAGCCAACGTTGTTCCACACACTTTGGCACTTGGGCGAAGTTCATCACAATCAAACAAAATATCCACACAGCCATCAGGAATAGCCAGTACCTGCTCTGTTAAAACATCTGTTTCAAAACTGTAAAAGTGAGAAATACTAGGAATATCAGAGTGATATAGCAAAAAATCCTGTGCCGCACCCAATACAAACCAAGGCTGTTTGGAGTGAATTCCTGAAACTCGATCGTACACAGAATCTTTCAACATGATCCGCACCTGTTTACCAAAATGATCAAAACGATCTTTTAGTTTTGCAAAGCAGATGCCAATTCCGGGGCGCAAAATATCTATTTCATCATGTCGCAAAAATTCAATACGGAAAAAATCTAAGCTTCTAGGATCAAATTCATCCGCTGCTTGAAAAGCTCTGCATCAGCGCAACCACAACGTGAGCCAAGCACGGAAATACACGATTTCTCTCCAAATTTTTTAAGGTGATGTTATGTCTACAACTTCTGAAAACACGAATATCGATTTTATCTATCTCTCTGAACAAGACATGATTAAAGCAGGTGTTATGGATATGCCCCAGTGCGTAGACACCATGGACGAGATGTTTACTCTGTTGTACAAAGGTGACTACCGAATGGCTGGGCCAAACAGCGATTCCCACGGCGCCATGATCACTTTCCCTGACGAATCACCGTTTCCAACTATGCCAAAACCGACCGCAGACCGCCGCTTAATGGCGATGCCTGCTTACCTTGGTGGAGACTTCCAAACATCTGGTGTGAAATGGTATGGATCGAACATTGCGAACCGCGAAAAAGGCTTACCACGTTCAATCCTGATGTTCATCTTAAGTGATACAGACACTGGCGCACCATTGGCCTACATGTCAGCTAACCTACTTTCAGCGTACCGTACCGGTGCAGTTCCAGGCGTTGGTGCTCGCTACCTTGCTCGCAAAAATTCTAAAGTCATCGGTCTACTTGGGCCAGGAGTGATGGGTAAAACAGCGGTTGCAGCATTTATGGCAGTTTGCCCTGAAATCGATACGATTAAAGTGAAAGGCCGCGGACAAAAAAGTCTTGATGTCTTTATTGAATGGGTCAATGAGACCTTCCCACAAATCAACAATGTTCAGATTGTCGACACCTTAGAAGAAGTCGTTCGTGGTTCAGACATAGTGACCTACTGCAACTCTGGCGTAACCGGTGACCCGTCTACTTACCCAATTGTAAAACGCGAATGGGTAAAACCAGGAACCTTCCTTGTTATGCCAGCTTATTGCAGCCTAGACGATGGCATGGAACAAGACGATGTTCGTAAAGTACTCGATAACACTGGCCTTTACCAAGCATGGTACGAAGAAGTACCAAAGCCAGCTCACAACTACATTCCTCTACCAGGCGTGCGCTTCATGGACATGATCGCGGAAGGCAAAATCACGTTAGATGATCTAGAAGACATCGGAAAAATCACCGCGGGTGAAGCTCCTGGCCGCAAAAATGATGACGAAATCATCATTATGTCAGTCGGTGGCATGCCAGTAGAAGACGTCGCTTGGGCCACCAAGGTGTATCGCAACGCAATCGCACAAAACATTGGCGTGAAGTTAAACCTTTGGGAAACACCAGTTTTGCGATAACCACACCTCCTTTCATTCCAAATATTAGATTTTAAGAAGACAGCCATGACCAAGATAGTAAAAGTAAAAACAGGTTCAAAACTAGAAGAAATAAGCAGCTACTCGCGCTTAGTAAGCGTCGATAATTGGATATTTGTATCCAACACGGCTGGCCGAAACCCTGAAACAAAAGAAATTCCAGACGATGTACTAGAACAAACTCACCAAGTATTCAGCAACGTTGAAGCAGCGCTTAAAGCGGTTGGTTCAAGCCTCGCAGATGTAGTCATGTCACGAGTGTTTATCCAAAAACCAGCAGACACAGAAGCCGTCATGACGTTAATTGGTGAAAAGTTCCGTGGCATCGACCCTGCCACTACGGTGACCTGTCCACCACTTGGTTCAACTATCTACAAAATGGAGTTGGAAGTAACTGCTTTCCGTGGTGCCTCCAATGCAGAAGTTGAAATCATTAATACCGCCAAATAACGGCATATTGCGCCTAATTTAGGATACGAGCCATGACAAAAACACTTGATGCAGTGCATACAACCGACCAGTTACCGGAGTCCACAACCGTGGTTATTATCGGCGGTGGCGTAATTGGTGTAACGGCCGCATTAACGTTAGCTGAGCGTAATATTCCCGTGGTCTTGATTGAAAAAGGCCATATTGCTGGAGAGCAATCGTCACGCAACTTAGGCTGGATACGCAAAACCAGCCGTCATTTTGAAGACGTTCCTTTGGCATTAGCGGCGGATAAGCTTTGGGCGGAAATGCCAGAACGTATTGGCCAATCTGTTGGTTACAAGCAGTCTGGCATTATGTTCTTAGCAAAAACAGAAGAACAAATGGCCATGCATGAAGGCTGGTTAAAATCCGTCGATTCCCTTTCACTGGACTCAAAAATGCTCAGCTCGCAGGAAATAGATCAGCATGTTCCTGGTGGACAAGGCAAGTGGGAAGGTGGCATTTACACACCTTCCGACGGTCGTGCCGAGCCCTCCATTGCTGTTCCCGCGATGGCGAAAGCCGCTATTGAAAAAGGCGCCATCCTAGTACAAAACTGTGCTGTTCGAACCCTTTCAACCACCGCAGGTAAGATCAGTGGCGTGGTCACAGAAAAGGGAGAAATACGCTGCTCACAAGTCTTGCTGGCTGGCGGTGCATGGTCTCGTCGCTTTTTAGGCAATCACGGTATTTCTTTACCGACACTGCCTTTGGTTTGCTCCGTACTAAGAACCAAACCAATGGATGGCCCAACCGATATTTCCGTCGGTGGGCCAGATTTTTCCTTTAGAAAACATAAAGATGGCGGCTTCATTATCACCCAACGAGGTGCTTTGGATGCCCACATCACTCTAGATCATTTGCTTATTGGCTGGCGCTACCTTAGCCAACTTCGCGCCCAACGTAGCTTTTTACGCACCTCGTTTGGACGCGAGTTTTTCAAAGATCTTGGACTAGCGCGGCGTTGGACGGCAAACAGCCGTTCACCGTTTGAGAAGATCCGCACCATGGACCCTGCTGCTAATCCAGACCTGAATCACGAAGCCCTCACCAACCTACGCAACGCTTGGCCAATCTTTAACCAAGCACAAATAGAAGAGGCTTGGGCTGGCGTGATTGATGTAACACCCGATTCAAACCCTGTTATTGACCATATCGAAGATATCCCCGGATTGACGATAGCGACTGGCTTTTCAGGGCATGGATTTGGCACTGGGCCAGCGGCAGGGCAACTGGCAGCTGACCTTGTGTCTGGAGTGGAACCCCTCATAGATCCCAAGCCATACCGGTTTACACGACTATGAAATTATAAAAGAGCTGAAATCGTAATAACGTTTTACTCAAACGAGGAACAAAGCCATGAGCGATATCACAAATGTAGGAACAATAATGACAGCTGACAAATCAGCGACAAAAATTCAAAAATTAGGCTTGCCAACTATGATGGCTATTTGTATTGGCTTAGTTATTGTGCAAGGTTCTATGATTTCAGCATTGCAAGGTATCGGGATCGGCGGCATGGGTTTTATCTTTGCCATGATAACCGCCTTAATATTGGCGCAATTCAATGCCATGAGCTTTGCTGAGTTGTCACTAATGTTCCCAGAAAAAGGAACACTGGCAACCTATACGCAAAAGGCAATAGGACACTTTCCAGCCATTGTGTCAGTATTTGCAGGCTACGTCGTCGTTGCAGTTTTAGCGATACCAGTCGAAATGTTTCTGGTCGATGCCATGCTGAGTCAGCTACTACCTGGCCTTCTACCAGAAAAAGTCGGTCCATTGCTTATCTTGTTGCTTTTCACTGCAACCAACCTAATAGGTACAGACGTATTTGCGCGCATACAAAACGTTCTTGCGTTTATCTTGGTTAGTGCCCTTATTCTTACGGGTGTTGTTGCTATTTCTGGCACCAGCGAGCCTCATCCTGTTCTTGCGGGAGCGACCGTAGACTGGGGATTTGCTGGTGTATTAGATGGCAGCTTTATCGGTTTAGTGGGTTTAGCCTTGTGGACCATGGTTGGGGTAGAATTCATTTGCCCTATGATTAAAGAGGTAAAAAATCCTCATCAAAATATTCCGCGTTCTATGCACTTATCATTGTTTATGATTTTCTTCATATTTACTGCTTTTGTGTATGGAGCAAGCCTGTATCTCAACGTGGATGAGCTTGTCGGCTCGCCTCTGCCTTTCTTGGACTACGCCAATGCCGTATTTGGTAAAAGTGGATTGATCATTGCAACTGCCATGGGCTTAGCTGCAACATGTTGCACCATGAACACGGTACTTGCTGCTGTTCCTAGAATGTTGCAAGGCATGGCTGAACAAGGCCAAGCTTTCCCACAACTCAAAGCGAAAAACCGCTTTGATGCACCTTGGGTTGGCATCCTAATGATCACTGGCTTAACAACCATTCCATACTTTAGTTTGGGTATTGACTCACTTATAACGCTTGTTATTGCGGCGACCACCAGCTGGCTTTTGGCTTACATCGTCGCCCATATCAATGTCATCGTACTGCGTAAGCGTATGCCTGATCACCCTCGCCCATACCGCACACCTTTCTACCCATTACCACAAATTTTAGGTATTGCGGCCATGCTATATGTTGCCTTGAACAACTCACCGTCACCAGAAATGACCGAAATGGTGTATAGCATCACCGGTGGTATATTGCTGGTATTGTGTGTGATTGGCGCGATATGGGTGAAGTTTTTCATGAAACGTGGCTTATTTGAGCCTGACTCAAAATAAATAAATCACCATTTTGATCAACCAACGCCGCCCTAAACGGCGTTGTTTTTTACAGTTGGTATTTTTTTGCTGAATAAACTATTCATTCTCACCGCTCCTAGTAAGGACTGTCTATGTGGTTAAACAAAAAGCGCTTCCAAGCCTTAGAAAATGAATTAACTCAAGTAACCGCTGAAAAACAGGCTCTTGAAACAGATATGTCTGAACTGACCGCGACCATTGAATCACTCAGAAACATATCAGAAGCACCAGCTACTCAGCTCGATAACCGTTTTTTCCTGCCACAAAGAAATATCAACCAAGAATCCTTTGCTGCCATAAATCAGGTGTTAGAACTATTATTCGAGCCCATGAGTGCAGCAGAAGGCAGCAATGCAGAGATTGAGAAAAACAAAGCGGACATTAACCAACTCTCAACGTCACTCAATGAGATTGCTGGCCAAACGCAACTCAGCCTAGAAGATGTTAATGGACTCAAAGATATTGCCAATGAAATCAAAGGCTTTACCAACACCATCCAAAGCATCTCTGAACAAACTAACTTATTAGCACTTAACGCCGCTATCGAAGCCGCAAGGGCGGGAGAGCATGGCCGAGGCTTTGCCGTGGTAGCCGATGAAGTCAGAACCTTGGCCACCAAAGCCAAAGATTCCAGCGAACAGATTTCCGCCTTGGTAAATCGTATCGATAACCGTACGATCAAAGTTAGCCAGCAGATCGAAAAGCTACATGAAAATACATTACGCGTTAGCCAAACCTGTGAAAACCTCAATCACTCGTTCAATAAAACCGCCGAAAGCACACAAAGCCTCATGGAAGCGAGCTATAAATCCATGGCATATTCTCACGTTTCAGCATCATTGCTGGAACTGAACAACTGGCAGACAAGCTGCCTGATCAATGTCATAAAAGGTAAGAACACCATGATAAACGTGCGCGAAACGGCCGCTGCAGATTGGTACTTCAATGGCACAGATAACGAATTCGATTTTAGACATACGTCCAGCTTCATCAACATGGCTGGCGAGTTCGAGCAATTGGATGCATTGGCACAGACCATGATGCAAACCAGTCCCAGTGACATTGAGAAATTAGCCCAACTACAAATAGAGATGGAAAAACATATCAATGGGATACATCAGCGACTAAAAGAATCGCAAACCTATTTATTCTCTCACTTATAAGCAAAGGGCATTGCGCCCTTTGCTTTTTTCACCTGTATTTAAAACACCACATCGTCTGGCACAGTGACAAAAATCGAGTGCCTAACTTCATTAAATAACGCTTTGCTGCAATGGCCTTCGCCTTGTGTATCTTCAAGCAAGACCACATCCCCTGCACCGAATTGACGAGTTTCACCTGAAGACACCTTAAACTCACAACGCCCCTTGATGATGAAGAGAAACTGACGCTGTGGCGCTGGATGCCATTTAAAATCGTAATCACTTGGGGTTTCACGGAAAATCATCTCACCCGCTGGAAAACGCTCAGACAAAAAACCAATGGCACCGCCATCTCGAACATCCAGATTTATCTCGCCAAAATGGCTTTTACCCTGATCGTCGTTAAAAATGCGCGTGAATTTCATCAAGTATTCCTCTATTTATCGTAAATCATTAGCCTCCATGCAATTCAATTGGCTTGCGTATTGTCTCGTTCCTCGACACGTCAGCGCCAATTAAACGCATGGAAGCTTTTCGTCGTGTATGCATCGAATGCAAAACTACTCACTTAACCCAGAATTACGCCAGAGCGATTCTTCAACCGCTTACTCACTGAACCCAGAATCACGCCAGAGCGATTCTTCGAGCCTGCTCGGGGAGCGAGGCGTGATTCTGGTTGAAGAACAAAAGGAGCGAGGCGTCATGTGCCATTTTCAATCATCTCATGCCTCTTCAACCGTCAGATCACGCCTCGTTCCTCGTCTCATCTGACCTACGAGTTTGCTTCGGTTTATTCAATTCTTAAACGTCTACTCACTGAACCCAGAATCACGCCAGAGCGATTCTTCGAGCCTGCTCGGGGAGCGAGGCGTGATACTGGGTAAAGCACAGAAGGAGCGAGGCGTGATTCTGGATAAAGTACAGAAGGAGCGAGGCGTTATGCAGAGTAGCCACAAAAAACGTTAGGCCAAATTCTGTAATGTGTGGTTCAACACCGCCAAGGTCACCGCCACATCTGGCGTATCAATGGCTTCCGCTGGATGATGACTAATGCCTTTATCGCAACGCATAAACAGCATTGCCACAGGGCAAATATCCGCAATCGCCATGGCATCATGACCCGCTCCTGAGAACAAGGTATGAACAGCCATACTTTGCGCTTCAATGGCGTTGCGCAGTTTACTTTGCAGTTTTTCGTCGCAATGAACCGCATTGGCTGCATGAGTGGCTTTGCGTTCAATACGGACATTCCGGCGAGCCGCAATGGCGTCTAATTGCTGCAAAATTTCATCCAGAGCCACATCGCGTTTGTCATCAAATTCGCTACGAATATCAAGAGAAAATCCCGTGTTACCCGAAATCACGTTCACACCATTAGGGCGATTCTGAATACGGCCTACTGTAGCCACAATGCCATGCTGCTGTGCGACTTTCTCTATTGCCAAAATCATTTCACTGCTGGCACAAAGAGCATCCTGTCGCAGATTCATTGGAACCGTGCCTGCGTGTCCCGCCATACCAGTAACATTAAACTCGAAGCGTTTCGCTCCTGCGATGGCGCTCACGACACCGACGGGCAAATCCAAACTTTCTAATACTGGCCCTTGTTCAATATGCAACTCAAGGTAACCAAGCAAGTTGTCCGTCGATATGGTCGCATTGGGAATGTTCGCAAAGTCCGAACCAAAGTCTTTAAGGGCTTGAGACAAACTAATGCCATCACTGTCCGTTAAATCCGCCCAACTCTCAGGCCATTGACCCGTCAAGGCACGACTTCCCAACAAAGTAGAACTAAAACGCGTGCCTTCCTCATCCCCGAATCCCACCACATCAAGATGAAATGGCAAACGGATTCCCGCTTTTTGCATAGCACCGATCAAGGTCACCGGCGTGATAACACCCAGCATGCCATCGTATTGACCGCCGTTTGGCACGGTATCCAAATGACTGCCCATGATAAAGCGAGGCGCTTGTGGATCAGCGGCTTCCCAGCGTCCCCAAAGGTTACCGGCGGCGTCCTGCCAAGTGTGCATACCTGCTTCTTGCATCCAGCCGCCCACCAGTCCATTGGCTTGTTTGTGTTCCTTGGTGAGATAGCGACGATCTAGGCAATCGTCGCTTTGACTGATTTTGCCAAGTTCGTCACAGCGGTCCATGACCAGCTGAGCGAGATTGTTGCAATCAATCATTATTTATCTCCATTGTAGACAGCCATTGCTGCGTCTACCGCTGCACCAGCAGGTAACGCAAAACCAGCGCGACGAAGTACGGTTTCCAGTGACTGCAAAGTATGCAATACCGCATCTTGGCGAGCGTTGTAGCCCATGGTGCCAATACGCCACACCTTGCCTTTTAATGGACCAAAGCTGGTGCCGATTTCGATATTAAAGATGTTCAGTAAATCATGGCGAACTTGCTCACCATTTACTTGCTCTGGAATATTAACGCCAACCACGTTGCTCATCTTGTGTTTAAGATTTCCGAACGGCTGCAAGCCCATCGCAATCACACCTTGTAACATAGCGTTACCAGCCAATTGATGGCGTTTAATCACCGCATCCTGACCTTCGGTAAGCAACTGGATCGCACACTCACGGGAGCCAAACAACATGGTGGCGGCTTCCGTATGGTGATTCAGACGCTCTTCTCCCCAGTAATCCATAATCATAGGTAGATCAAAATAGTTAGAGCGAATACGCATGCCAGATGACCCTTGATGATGAGCATCACGAATCCCTGCTTCCACATGGGCACGCTTGCGCACGCAAGACACAAAACGATCACTCAAAGTAATCGGCGCACTACCTGATGGGCCACCCAAACATTTTTGCAAACCAACAGACACCGCATCGATTTTCCATGCGTCTACTTCCAACGGGTTGCCACCAATTGACGCCGTGGCATCGGTGTAGAACAACACATCGTGAGCGCGACAAATATCACCTAACTCTTCCAAAGGTTGGAACATGGTGGTTGAAGTGTCGCCCTGAACAATCGCCAATAATTTAGGCTGCACTTTCTTAATGGCGTCTTCGATTTGCTGAGGATCAAACACTTCCCCCCAAGGCACTTCGATGGTGTGAACTTCCGCATCGGCGCGTTCAGCAATTTCAGCCAACAAGTGACCGAAACGACCAAAAATAGGAATCAATACTTTGTCGCCCGGTTCCAAACAAGACACCAAAGCGGCTTCGATACCCGCACGAGACGTGCCATCGATCAAAAAAGTTTGCTGGTTCTGAGTATTAAAAACACGGCGATACAATTCCATGACTTCATTCATGTAGCTGGTCATGCTTGGGTCGTATTGCCCCACTAACTGAGTCGACATCGCTGACAACACGCGTGGATAGCAGTTAATTGGACCTGGGCCCATAAGAAGTCTTGGCGGCAATGAAAGTGGCTGCATAATAATCTCCTAACCTAAAACCTGATAAAGCATCTTGATGCCAGTGAATATCAACACAACAGCGAAGACTTTCTTCAACTTAGAAGCATCTAAACGATGAGCTAATCCCGCGCCAACAGGTGCAAACAAAACCGTCAATGGAATGATGCAAATAACGCCAATTAAGTTAACTAAGCCCACTGTGCCATAAGGTGCATCAACAGGACTTTGACCAAAAATCAGCATGGTTAATGCGGCTGGTAATGAAATGATCAAGCCAACCGCTGCGGCCGTACCGACTGCGCGATGGGCTGGGTAGTTACAAAACGTCAGAGTCGGCACCGTCAGCGTACCGCCACCAATGCCCACCATAGAGCTGAAAAAGCCAATGCAAGTGGCCATAACACTTTGGCCAGCATTACCAGGCAAGGATTTGAACACGCTGTCTTTTTTACCCAGCAACATATTTAGCGCAGATAAAGTAGCAATAACGCCAAACAGCAAGGACAACCATTGACCATCCACACGCGTTACGACAAAACTCCCCACCATTACACCAGCGAAGATGAAAAAGCCCCAACGCTTCAGCAAATCGAAATCCACATTACCTTTGGCCTTATGGGAGCGGATCGAACTGATTGAAGTAGGAATAATGGTTGCCAATGAGGTCGCTGTGGCAACTAACATGGCAGAATCCGCACTAACGCCCATACCTTGGTACAAGAAATACAACACAGGCACGATAACAATACCGCCGCCAACGCCTAACAAACCGGCTAAGATTCCACCTACTACACCAGTTGCCATCATGGCGAGAATCATGGAATAGTTTTCCATTATGAATGACATGTTTCTGTTTGCTCCTAAATGAGATTGTTACGAATAAAATGACTGTCGATGGCCAAGCCATCACTGCGTGGATCTGTCGCGGCTTCGGTGTGACCTTCGTTATGAAGCACCACTGCACCGGCATGACCCATTAATTCATTACACGAATCAACGACCACCAAGTCATGACCGCGATTAACCAGTTCTTCTGCGACCATATCGGCAAAATCCCTTTCGATTTTCAAATTATGGCTAACGTCGCCCCAAGTACGCCCCAGCAACCAACGGCCTTCGCTGATGGCTTGCGCCAATGGCATTTGATGATAAACATAACGACTAAACAAGGCTGCTTGAGTCTGTGGCTGACCTTCGCCACCCATGGTGCCGTAACTCATACGACGACCATCGTTCAACTCAGCGAACGCAGGATTCAAGGTATGAAAGGGTTTTAAATTCGGCCCCAGCTCTTGCAAAGAACCTTTCTCAAGAGAAAACGACGAGCCGCGGTTGTTCCACACAATGCCAGTCGAAGGACTGACCACACCACTGCCGAATTCCCAGTACAAACTTTGAATGTAGCTGACCATGCGCCCTTCGCTGTCACACGCGCCCATCCAAATGGTGTCGCCATGTTTGGCTTGATGTGGCCAAGCTTGCGCTCGCTCTAAGGCGATTTCGTGGCACATTTTTTCTAGCTGTTCGTCATCCAATAAAGACGATAAATCCATTGCTAGACGAGATTCGTCAGTCACAAATTGGTTACGAGCGATAAAGGCTTGTTTGGTACATTCAATCAACAAATGCGCCATGTCTGTGGCACTTTTCCCTTGCGTATACAACTTGTCATACAAGGCCAAAATCAATAAAGATGCGATGCCTTGTGTCGGCGCAGGCAGATTATAAAGAGAGCCGACGCTGGTTTTGACCTGCAAAGGTTCTACTCGTTTTGCCTGATAAGAATGAAAGTCTGTTAAACGAATCGGAGACCCTGCCGTCGCCAAATCTTTCGCTAAGCGCTCGGCAATATCGCCCTGATAAAAATCGTTTAAACCCTTTTCAGCAAGTTGTTCCAGCGTTTGTGCCAGTACTGGCAAGGTCAAGTTATCACCCTGTTCATACAGGCTGCCCTGCTTTAAAAATGTCGAAGCAAAACCTTGAACACTGACCAAATCGGCGAAGGTTTTGTTGCTCGCATCAAGGTAGGTTTTTGTTACCTCACTGCCGTTTTTCGCTAACTCAATAGCGTCTTCCAACAAGCAAGTTAAGGGCATGTTTTGTGCGTTGGAGACGGCTTGCCACGTTTGGCTGACGGCCAAGGCTTCTTGCCAGCCAGCCACAGCACCCGCCATAGTCAAAGCCGCTTTGCCGCCTCGCGCTGGAATGCTGTCGTGCCCGCAATAAAAATCCAATGTGGCCAATGCGGCTGATTTTCCAGAAGCATCAATGCCAATTGGCTTTTTACCCGGCTCACTAATCAACCAAAAACCATCTCCGCCCAAGCCATTCATATGGGGATACACCACGGCAATCGCCGCCGCAGCCGCCACCATGGCCTCTATCGCTGTACCACCTTGCGCAAGGATTTTTTGCCCTGCTTCGGTGGCTTTAAAATGGGGCGCAGTAAACGCAATATCGTTATTTTTTATGTTATTCGTGTGTGAGTCATTATTGGGATTCAAAGTACTCATGACGCCGACTCCATTAAGTGTTTTGCGAATTCTATCAGCGCTAAATCTGTCCCTTTAGCACCCACTAAGGACAAGCCACATGGCGCGCCATCTAAGGTACAAACCGGTAAATGCAATTGCGGCAATCCAGCCAATCCAGCAATGGCAGTGATGTCCATTAACTGGTTGCGATAAGCCGCTAATTCATCTTCCGCCGCATCAAACAAAGGCGCTAAACCGGGAGTAGTCGGGATGATTAACACAGCCCCTTCGATTTCCTGTTCTAGCCAATCAACGAATCGCTGTCTTTGTTGCTGCGCGGTCGCCACATCGGCTGCCGAAATGCTTTTCGACCAATCAAAACGAGATTGAATGTCTGGCGCAAATACCGCCGAGGCATCAACGCCCTCGAGGTTTTCTAGACTCTTAATCCATTTGCCATGTTCGTGCCAGATTTCTGCGCCCTGCAATGTTCGAAAGGTTTCACTGGTTTTCCAGGCTTTGGTATCGATAACGATGGAGGACTCTTTGACAAGACGACCTTGATCACGCCAACTTTGCAGCTGAGCATTAATTTCTTTCACGTGCTCAACTTGATCGATTAAATTCTTAGCTATCAAGATGTTATTAAATCTTTTAGGTGTTTTGCTTTTAAGCAAAACGCTAGCTGTTTTTTCTAACGTAGTTAAGTCTTTCGTGAGCCAACCCACCGTATCGAAAGAGGGAGCAAGTGCAACCATGTTATCGGACGGAATGACACCATATGTCGGGCGTAATCCAAACAAACCACTGTAACTAGCAGGCACTCGAATCGAACCGCCCGTGTCTGTGCCTAAGCCTATGTCAGCAAGACCTGATGACACAGCCACCGCCGAACCCGATGACGACCCGCCTGGGAGACGATCTGGTGTCACCGGATTTGAGGGTGTTCCGTAATGAATGTTTTGTCCATTAAGACTGTAAGCCAACTCGTCAGTAATGGTTTTACCGCAAAAAATAGCCCCTTCACTCAGCAAAGCGCTAACGCTGGAAGCCGTTTTTGTTGGGATAGGGTGAGTAGCAAGCCAAGTTGGATTACCTGCGGAAGTTGGCAGCCCTGCCATATGAAACAAATCTTTCACCGCCAGACGCAAACCGCTTAATGGCAAAGCAGAATCGGCAGATGAATTCTGCTGCCAAGAGGTTTCGCTTTGATTGAATGCCTTAAGACTAATAAATGGATTTTGCACCATGAAATGTTTCATATGTCCTCCGCTTGATTAGCACATATGAAACAATCGTTTCACAACTCTGTCAACTGAAACGAAAAATAAATCTCTTTTTTCTGCCGACCTGTCGCAAACAGTGTGGGTGTATTTAACAAAGCATTGTCGCGCACAGTAGTCGTAACCGTTAAGGTTCTAACTCATCCAAATCTTCATACAAGGCCGAAATCGCCTGCGTCTGACGACTAGCGGCATCGCCCAAAAAGCCAAACACGCGATTGCACAGCATGGAAATCAAACTCATTGGCGCGGCATAGCTGTCGAAAGGACTTTCATTACCAAGATGACACACCAACACATGAGACACTTGCTGGTTGTAGACTTGCCCAGTTGGGTCGGTAATCAAGACGGTGGTTCGACCTTCTAGTGCTTCCACGATTTTTTTGAACTGGCGGGTACGGCGTCTAAAGCCGAGCAAGACAATCACTTCATCGTCAAGAATATCGTGAAGATCTTCACCTAGAGTTTGCCCTGGTTGTGGTAATAAGCGCACAGAATGACGCACTTGTTGCAGCTGCTGGCGGAAATGCAACGCCAGTGGATAAGCATTACGAAAACCAATCAAGGTCACTCGACTGGCTTTGGCTAATCGTTCACTGATGTCGTTTAGGTTTTCTGGTCGCAAGCCTTCAAAAGTAAGAGACAGATTTTTTAGCTCTTGCGCGGTTTGATCCAAAGACGAGCCTTGGATGAAAATCGGTACGCCGCTTTCACGTAATGCTAATTGCGCTTGTTTGGCACCTTGTTGCGAATCATAACCAAGCTGACGAAAGAAACGACTCACCGTCGCTTTTGACGTGTTGGTGTTTTCGGCAATCTCAGCTGATGTTTGACTTACAATCGCCAAGGGATTTTGTTGTAAATAGTTCGCTATGGATCGCGCTGAAGGAGACAGGGTTGGATAAGTCTGCTCGATCAGGGATAGCACATCCTGCTTTGTAGCCACGTGTTAACCTCAATTCGGGGATATTTTGCTCTACGGTAATTGATTATCGTTGAACTGCCAACTTAGATTATCGCTTTGATGCCTCGTAGTACGCTTTCATCAGAAAAACAGATCGAACCAGACAAACAAAAGCGCACCAAAAAATCATAATCGCCCCATATTGGCGCACAAAACAAGTGCAGAATTCCCCATTTCATCACACAATATTTTCGTTACTGTACAGAGTAACTGGGAGTTTTAAGTCTTATTTGCAGTGATTTGTTACATAAATCAAAAGGAGAGAAACTTTTGTTTCATGTTGGCATGGGTGTTGCAAATTGTGTTTCAGGCATTCACAAAACGAAATAGGACCCCCAACCATGAAAAGATTGACCAAACTACTAGGCAAAATATTAATCATTGCAGCAGGCTTTAGCGCATTAAGCGCAAGCGCAGACGTGTTGCAGGATATAAAAGACCGTAACCTTATTCGCATTGCCGTTCCTCAAGACTTCCCTCCATTTGGCTCTGTTGGTACTGATTTAAAACCTCAAGGTATCGATGTAGACATGGCAAATTACATCGCTAAAGAAATGGGCGTGAAAATCGAAATTATCCCAGTGACCAGTGCCAATCGCATTCCTTACCTACAAACTCAAAAAGTAGACTTGGTTATTTCTAGCTTAGGTAAAAACCCAGAACGTGAAAAAGCTATCGACTTTTCGACACCTTATGCCCCTTTCTTCCTAGGCGTATTCGGCTCTAAAGACGTAGCTGTGACAAAAATTGGCGAGCTAGCAGACAAAACCGTAGGTGTCACACGCGGTTCGGTAGAAGATTTAGAACTTGAAAAGAACGCGCCTAAATCCGTCAACGTACGCCGCTTTGAAGACAACAACACAACACTAACCGCTTACCTATCTGGCCAAGTGAACTTGATCGCTACCGGTAACTTGGTTGCCGCTGAGATCGCAAAGCGTCAGCCGCAACGCGCACCAGAAAATAAGTTCATGTTGAAAGACTCTCCTTGTTACATCGGCATGGCAAAAGGTGAAGTTGCACTACAAGCTAAAGTGAACGAGTTAATCAAAAGTGCCTTGGCGTCTGGCGAACTAAACGAGATTTCGATGAAATGGTTAAAAGCACCACTACCTAAAGGCTTCGGCGCATAAGGCTTTCGTTATGTTGTATTTCTCTGATCTATTGCAATACAGCGACGTGTTTCTCAGTGGTTTAAAAACCACTGTTGAACTCACTGTACTGACAACGATCTTGGGGGTGGTCTTGGGTACGGTCTGCGCGACCGTACGCCAATACGGCAACCGAGCAAGTCAAAGAGTCGTCAGTGTGTACGTGGAACTTATTCGTAACACGCCGTTTATTGTTCAACTGTTTTTTATCTTCTTTGGTCTACCTGCGATTGGCATGATGTTGTCGCCATGGGAAGCCAGCATGATCGCACTGACTATTAACCTTGGCGCGTACAGCACAGAAATCATTCGTGCCGGTCTTGCCAGTATTTCAAAGGGTCAAATAGAAGCAGCAAAAGTGTTGGGATTAAACTTTCGTCAAACACTGACGCGCGTAATATTTATTCCGGCATTTGAAAAGATATACCCAGCACTTACCAGCCAATGCATTATCGTCATGCTGGGTTCTGCGGTGATCTCTCAGATCTCGGTGCAAGATTTAACCTATGCAGCCAACCTTGTGCAATCACGTAACTTCCGTGCTTTTGAAAGCTACTTGGTTACCGCCTTGATGTACCTCGGTTTGTCTATTCTGCTGAGATTTGCTTTCAACGCATTAGGAAAACGCCTATTTGCTTATCGAACGTCTAATTAAAAGGCATTCCAAAAAGCAAAATGAGGGAAACTCAATGATCGAATTTTCTAACTACGACATTCTGCGCAACTTAATGTTTGCGACACAATGGACGATTTTATTATCACTCGCGGCGTTTATTGGTGGCACTACGGTTGCTCTGACATTAACCGCCATGCGTTTGACACGTAATCCAGTCATGCAACGCATCGTAAAAATCTACGTGGAGCTGTTTCAAGGCACACCATTGCTTATGCAAATGTTCTTGTGCTTCTTTGGCTTATCAATGCTTGGCTATGAAATATCCGCTTGGAGCGCAGCGATTTTATCACTGACGTTTTTCACCAGCGCTTTCTTGGTGGAAATCTGGCGTGGCTGTATCGACACATTACCAAAAGGCCAATGGGAAGCAAGCCGTTGTTTGGGCTTGAGCTTCTTACAAACCTTACGTTTTATTATCTTGCCACAAGCGATTCGTGTCGCGACGGCACCAACGGTCGGCTTTTCTGTTCAGGTAATTAAAGGTACCGCGTTGGCATCGGTGATTGGTTTTGTCGAACTGACTAAAGTCGGCACCATGTTAAACAATGCCACCTTTGAACCCTTCAAAATATTCACCCTAGTCGCTCTTATCTATTTTGTACTCTGTTATCCATTGTCTTTGTACAGCAAGCATCTGGAGAAAAAATTCAATGTCTCTCGTTAACTTACATCAAGTCCATAAATACTATGGCGATCATCACGTGCTGAAAGGCATTGATCTAGATATCAAAGCGGGCGAAGTGGTGTCTATCATCGGTAAAAGTGGTTCTGGTAAAAGTACTCTATTGCGCTGCATTAATGGCTTAGAGCAATACCAAGAAGGCGGCATTACCGTTGACGGTAAAGAAGTCACTACAGAAGACATTCAGGTTCGTCGTCTTGCGCTTAGCGTCGGTATGATTTTCCAAAACTTCAACCTGTTCCCGCACATGACAGTTGGCGAAAACGTCATGCTTGCACCGACTATCGTCTTGAAGAAAAGCAAAGCCGAGGCCGAAACGACGGCTCGCGCCATGCTAGAAAAAGTAGGATTAGCAGAGAAATTCGACAGCTTCCCTGAAAAACTGTCTGGCGGTCAGCAACAACGTGTCGCCATCGCCCGCGCTTTAGCGATGTCGCCAAAAGTCTTGCTGTGCGACGAAATCACCTCAGCCCTCGACCCTGAACTGGTTGGCGAAGTATTAAAAGTGCTCGAACAACTGGCAAAAGAAGGCATCACCTTGGTGCTAGTGACCCATGAAATGAACTTTGCCCGCGATGTTGGCAGCCGAGTGGTCTTCATGCACCAAGGCAAAGTTTGGGAACAAGGGGATCCAAAAACCATCTTGTCCAACCCACAGACAGATGAACTGAAACAATTTATGGGGGCAGTGCTTTAGTTTTCGGCTTCTTAACGTAATTACAAAAAAGCCAGTTTGTTTCTCTTAATGTAAGAGAGACTGGCTGGCTTTTTCACTTGGGTAGTTAAAATTTGTAATAGAAAATCAGATTAGTATTCAAACAGAAATCTGTTTTGCTGCCTTAGTAAATTGCATGCCCTTAACAACAATACGTTTAGTAACACCTCTCCATAAAAAGCTTCCATCAATGATATCAACACATTGGAAGTCTGTTTTTGAATTATAACAATGAGGCAATTTAGTTTTAATCTCTTGAGTATCTCTATTAAAAAAATCGGTTGGATTGGGGTATTTTTTTGAATATGTTCTATCTGATGTCCAAACAAAAAATACCCAGCCATGGTAACCAATATATTCATTGAAATTTAGCTGCGATCTGTCAAGTTTATTCACTAATGAGTCAAGCCAATTTACTTTATGGCTTAACAAATATTTAGGATAAACTACTTTCACTTCTATATGCTCAAGCAACTTCTCAGTGCCATTTTTATCCCAATGATAAATAGACAAGTCTCTTTTCTTATCTTCGTTATAAATAAACTCATTCTTTTCACTAGATACACCAGTGCCAGCTTCGAAATTCAAAATTTTACATAATTCATTGCATAACCAAAGCTCGCATGCTGAGAAATTAAATTGGTAAAGATACTGTTCTGAATTTTTCATTATATGTTTAATTGCATCATCGAACGCAATACTTGCATCAGCCATCTTCTATTCCTTTAATATATTCATATCTTTATAAAAATTCTCATTTTTTAACCTAAAACTAATAAACATCTCATGCTACATATTGAAAAAGTGTGTATCGATAGCAATAGGGTCAAATCTAATATCCATCTAGATGTCTTCCACCGGGCATAATGTATTGGTAAATATTTTCCAAATACTGTTGAGTGACTGTTGATATGTCTAATACGAATCTATTAACTACGCAGCTTGTCCTTTAATTTAGGTAAACAGGGCATCCAGCTCTGACTCAGAATTAATGACTTGCCTTTCACTTGCTTTAGTTATGCTCGTCAACATCAAAAGATTCTCTATCAAACAAGGTAATGTAATCACTCTCTGCAGACAGCCTTACAAAGATAGATAGCGTAATCTCGTCTTGATCATCCGGTAATTTTTCAAGTTCAGTATCAATATTCAAACGGTAGCTTTTAGGCTTTTCCAACTGCATTCTTTCTTGCAAAGCTTGAAAGTTATGAACAGCCTCATCTGATAGAGCAAACTCATATTCCGTAAATTCCGTCGCCGATGTAAACCACTTATTGTCATCCTTATGAATATTTTTAATAGAGAGAACCTTCAATGGATAATCAAAAACTAGCCATCCATTCGATGTTTCTAAATTCAATGATAACGATGTTTTGGATATGTCTATTTCAACCGGTTTATCGATCTGAATTCGACTTCTCAATTCATGTGGATTTAAGCTTAAAAAACTATTTTCATCAAAGGCACTCAGCTTAAGCATGCTGCCTAATGGAACATGAGAGCAGCCAAAAAGTAGAAGGCAAATCATCACAGCTATTGTCTTTTTCAAATCAATTCCCTTTTAAAATAAATATGTTATCGCTTAAGAAGTCACCACAGAAGACATTCAGGTTCGTCGTCTTGCGCTTAGTGTCAGTATGATTTTCCAAAACTTCAACCTGTTCCCACACATGACGATGGCGAAGTCTTAAAAGTACTCTAGCAACTGGCGAAAGAAGGCATCACCTTAGTGCTGGTGCCCCATGAAATGAACTTCGCCCGCGATGTAGGCAGCCGAGTTGTCTTCATGCGCCAAGGCAAAGTCTGGGAGCAAGGCGATCCAAAAACAATCTTGCCCAACCCTCAGACTGATGAACTGAAACGATTCATCGGGGCCATGCTTTAATTTTCGACTTCTTAACTTAATTACAAGAAAGCCCGTTTGTTTCTCTTCAATAAAAGGGGAAATAAGCTGGCTTTTGATTGGAGTAGTCAAATCTGACTAGCGATAAAGTTAAATTGATGTAGTAGCAGCAACAACTAACTCATAAAATACAAAAATAGTACTCTACGCTTCTATGTTCTTCAAAAATAAGTCTGCTTCTTTTGGACTACATAAACGAATGACATTAATGTGCTTAATTTTTGAAGAATACATTAACTTTGAGTAGCCTTTTTTGTTTTGACTATAATTTTTAAAAAACCAAATAAAAATCGATTTCTTCGATAGAAAGGATTTGGCAAAGGATTCTCTATTTCCTGTTTCTGGCCATAGCTCTTCTCCTGAGATTATCCTTTTGATAGTACGTTTAAATAGTTGAAAGAACGTTCTGCAAAATGAGTAATCTATCCATATGATAGTATCTGCATCTCGCCATTTTATAACATTCGTTCTACTATAATTACCGTCTAAAACCCATGTGCTTTCAGATAAAACCTCTTCAATTCTTTGAAAAAACTCAGAATCTTGAGACTCTTGCCAATTTTTCTTCCAAAAAATTTGGTCCATTTGGATATAAGGTGCATTTATCTTTGTAGCTAAGCGCTGTGAAAATGTTGATTTCCCGCTTCCGGTTGTTCCTATTACATTTACTTTTTTCATGGTAGATACGTCAACTTGTTCCTTACTTCGCCTCAGATAAACTAGCTCATCCTATTGCTCACGAAATTAAGACAAAAAGGATTCAAAATACACACATCGTATACTTTGAATCCTTTAGAAATACTTTTATATGTTTATAAAGCCCAAGACATTAAGATCTCTTCATGCCCAGTATGCTCACACAAATTTCGTTCTAGCTCGATAAAACCTTGTCGAATATAGAATGAATGAGCCTGAGTATTTTCCGCATAAACTGTCAGACTGAGTTGGTTATAATGTTGTTTCAGTGTAGTGAGCAATTCAGTACCAATACCTTTAGATTGATCACTTGGGGAAACAAACAGAGCTGGGATGAAGCCTTGATAATAAGAAATAAAGCCTGAAATGCGGTCTTCTAGGTAATAAACCCAAGTTTCACTATTGGGTATATAAACATCACGCATCGGCTCTTTTTGCGAGTGCCAAAATTCTTCAGCAATAAAATCATGAGCTTTCACTGAGGCCGAATACCAAATGGATACGACTTCATTAATATCTTCGGCACACAATTTACGAATCATAATACTTACCTCTGCAATTAATAACCAAGGCAGGGTATGTTGATTTCCAAGTGCTCACACGCCTGCCAAAATATGACATTAGTGAAAGCACCTACCGCACAAGATAACTTGGCTATTCCTTGGACTCTCAAGTTTCGGGAATATAGCGACAATGTATAGAAGTTGCAACCGATCTTAGGCGCAAAACAGTGAAGAGAAATAAGATCTAAAGAGAAAACGATTTAAATTCTTGTTATTTCACCCAGAAATAAATAAAACTTAACCAATTGATTTTATTTACATTTTTAAACTTACAAGTCATCTCCTTATGTCATTCAACCCCATGACACACGACACAAACCTTGTTACCGTCTAAGTCTCTAAAATAAGCACCAAAGTAACTTTCATGGTATTCACTGCGTAATCCGGGCTGACCTTCACATGTGGCGCCGTTTCGAATAGCTAAGTTGTATGCTGCCGTGACGGTGGCTCTGTCTTTTGCATTGAAAGCAATCATTTGTCCATTGCCTTGATCATGGACTTTACCATTAAAAGGTTTTCCGATAATGAATAACGGCCGGCCGTTTGAACTAGGACTGTTCCAACCTGCCCAAGGCTTATCTCGATCATAAAAGCGCTCTTTGATGATTAAACAAGTCATTAGCTTGCTGTAAAAAGCATAAGCTCGCTCAAAGTCACTAACACCGTAATAAATATGCGAAAACATGTAATTCCTTTTTCATTAAATAGCGTCTTCACACTAAGATCCTACTTCGGCAATGTAGATACAAGTCTTTTATGTCGCTCTTTTGCGTGCACTCTTGCTGCGTTATAAATATGCATAAGCTCTTCTGCACTGACGTCGATAAAAATGTCCTCCTGTTCTAGCACATGATAAAGATCATCCATTTCAAGCAAGTGTTGTTCATTGATTTCTTGATGCAATGATGTATTTAAAGCAGCAGGATAACGTCGCCAAGAAAAGCAATTATTGAGAATGACTGCGAGCGCCAACATCGCCAATAAATTAATCAATAACGGATACAGTAAAAATTCATACCCCATCGCATGTATACTGCTGCCACCAATCACACAAGATAATGCCGTCGATCCCCCTGGTGGGTGCAAGCAACGAAGGTAATGCATAACAACTATCGACGTGCCAACGGCGGCCGCTCCAGTCAAAAAAGACGCTCCAAACTCCTGATAAAAAAAGATGCCAATCAGCGCTGATATTAGGTGTCCGATAACAAAAGGCCACGGTTGCGATAAAGCCCCATGTGGAACCGCAAACAATAAGACCGCGCTGGCTCCAATGGAAGACACTACCAACAACGAATCAGGAAGAGACAAAAACAGACTCGAACAATAAAAAACACTGACTAAAGCAACGCAAGCCGTTATTCCTGATAAAAAGCGTTCAAAGTGAGAGGTTTTATTAGTTTCAATACCAATAAATCGGGCTGTGTTACGACATAACGAAAGGAACATGGGAGCAATAACGCCTTATGAGAATAAATTGCGATTTCAGACAATAAAAGCAAACAGTCGTGTTTACCTAGTAAAGGCGCCATTTTAATGATTAAAATAGCCTCATGTATAACGAATTTAAATGAGGTTTAAGTGCAATATAATTGCATTTAAAATTAAAACATGGATATTGAACAAGCTAAAACCTTTCTCGAAATTATTCACGCTGGCACTTTTGCCCGTGCCGCAGAACGCCTACATATTACTCAAACCACGGTTACTGCCCGAGTACAAGCACTAGAATCATCGTTAAATTGCCGTTTATTTATTCGTAATAGAGCTGGAGCTAAGCTAACCAAAAATGGCGAAGCCTTTGTAAAACCTGCAAAAAATATGTTGGAAGCATGGGAGCAGGCAAAACAGCTTTGCGGCATTTCAGATTTTCAAGCTCAGCAAACCTTGAGAATTGGTGGTGAAATCAGTCTCTGGAATCCGATATTAATCGACTGGCAGCTAGCGATGAATAACGACATGCCTCATTTACTTATTAACAGCCAAGTTACGACAACAGACATGCTGTATCAATCTCTACAAAAGCAAGAAATCGACGCGATCATTGTCCACAGTCCGCGCTATTTACCAAGTTTAGTCGTTGAGCAGATAGCGGAAGAGAAGCTCATTCATGTCGCAGCCAATTTGCAAACAACACCTGATTTATTCATCGAGTGGGGAGAAGAGTTTACTCTGCAATTTGATCGCTGCGTGCCCTTTAACCGCCAAGCAGCGATGCAGTTTTCTCTTGGTCCTATGGCTTTAAAATACTTATTAGCGAAAGGAGGAAATGGTTACTTCCGTACCCGAGTGGTCGACCAGTATCTAAAAGAAGGGCTTTTACACAGAATAAAAGGCGCAGCAGAATTCACTTATCCCATTTACCTTGTGTACCACAAAAACAACACCTCACCAGATGGCTTCGAGCAGGCTAAAAAAATACTTTTAGACGAAATGAAAAAAGTCTCAAGTTGGACGGTTTAGCGAATTATTCAAGAGTTCGCAATCCACTTCATCATGATCCAAACCAAATACCGACGACCAAGACCATTCGCCAGGATTGAGTACAAATCCATAACTAGGTGTTAGGCCAGATTCAATTTTGATGTCACCAAGTTGAGCATCACTCTGTTCGGTAATAACATAATGCTCACTGACAACTTCATCACCGGCGATCAATTTTTCTGCGACCTTGTTGGAGTAAATAAGCAGTCGAATAGGTTCAACGGATTGAATACCAATACTGTCACCACCGAAGTCACCTGCTGCGAGTCGAATCGGTGAAGAAACACAAGTTGTTTGCCCTTCTTGTCGATTGTCTTTTTTGGCGATAAGCACACCTTTTCCTGCGATACCTCGCAGCTGCAATAAAGTCCCAACTTTCGGCGATTCGATGTAGACCACAGCTTTTATATTATCTGAAAATGCCAAGTTACTTTCATTCGTGTTTTTTGCTTCACTGCTGCACGCAGAAACCGACAAAAGTAGTAAAATTGAGCATAACATGGTGGATAAGTGGGGTAAGTTATTAACATCTTTCATGTTTAGCTCCTGTTTATAGCATCGCGTTGTTTTGTGGATAATTAGAAAAATCGCTGTCTGGCTCACTTGGTAAAGCTAATAACACCAGCAAAACCACCATGCCTACTGCGGGAAGCAAAACCACCAGCAACCACCAAGCGGAGCGGTTAGTGTCATGTAACCTGCGTACAGTTAAAGAAAGCATGGGCAAGAAAACTAACACGCTATAAAGCGCTTCTATCTTCCATATTGCTTGAAAAAAGCTTTCCAACACGACAAACACTACCGAGATCAAACAATTCACCAAAAAGAACATCCAAAATGCTTCTAGCGGTGCTCGTCCCGAAAATTGCGCATAACGTTTCCACGCATCAAAATACCAATTCATACTTTTCTCCTTTGACTAATCCCTAGGGACATTGAAGGCTTAAAAGTACGTGGCGAAGAAAAGATTTACGTCCTAGATCAGGTTCTAGGACGTCCTTGATGGCTTTTTAGGACAGAATGGCTTTCTAAAAAATAACGGCGGGCATGATGTTGATAAAAGTGATACATATACAACGGAGTTCAGATCTGAGCTATTTCACAATAAATAAGGCGGAGCCAAGATGATCGCTATTCCATTACCTTTTGTGGTTGCCCTATTACTTTCTATCTTGGCAATTTTGTTGTTCATTCGCCGAGAAGAAACTACGCAATCAGCCTTTGTCTTTATTGCTTTGTGTGCGCTAACGACGACAGTGGTTGGTCTACGCTGGACCTTTGATTACCCACTATTTCGGTTGCTGCAACCTATCTTGGCGTCTTGTATTCCCGTCACTGCTTGGTACTGTTTTTCGAGTGCTCACCAACGCTATAAACTAAAAATCTGGCATTTCTTACCGCCTGTTTTTGTCACCTTGGCGTCTTTTACTTATCCATTCTGGCGACCGCCTTTGGACCCTGTTTTAACACTGCTTTATATAGGTTATGGCGTTGCACTGATTCGAGCCTCTTTTAAAGCGTCGGATCTTCCTGAACAAGTACGCTTATCCGATATCGATAATGCTCTAAAAGCCGAACGTATTGCGGGTGCCATGCTATTAATGTCCGCCATGATTGATGGCGCTTTGGCGGTCGATTTTACTTTTTTTGCTGGCGAGCATGCGCTGATTATCCTCGCTATTGGTCACGCGGTATTACTGCCAGTACTGTCAATTGCCGTCATTATGATGAGCCTAAGCATTGCACCCAGCGTTAATGAATCATCCGATCAAAATGAAAAAACAACGCCTGTAGAAGAATCAAAAGACAAGCCTCATCCCCCATTAACAGACGATGAAGTGAAAGACATAGTGCACAAAATAGAAGTGCTTCTTAGCACCAAAGAAGCGTTTCTCGACCCTGATCTCACACTTGATAGGCTTGCGCGCAAAGCCTGCATTCCAGCACGACAGATATCTGCCGCCATCAATCAAACTTATGGTCGAAACATCTCACAAGTGGTGAATGAATATCGCATTGAGCGAGCAAAAACGCTTTTACTCACAACCGACAAAGCCATCACCCAAATTTATTTGGACTCTGGCTTTCAGACGAAATCTAACTTCCATCGAGAGTTTTCAAGGGTAATGCAACAAACGCCAAGTGCCTTTCGTCGCGCCAATATGAAGAGTTAAGAGGCTTGGAGAAAGTGAATAATATCCAGATACATGGCTTGATGAAGCTTTTCTCTAGAGCGCCAATCACCATCTCGACAAATAATGCCATCGCCCGGCACTTCCTCTTCTAGCATAGCAATAGCATTGGGTTTACACAGCTGCATAAAACTAAAGTGCGCGGCATCAGGATAGACAATGTAGTCTCGATTTTGCTTCGGAATAAACTGGGCGAGAAAGCCAGATTCTTTTTCTTGCGGCAAGTCACCAATATCGACACCCGCTGCAAGAATTAAGGTCGGTGTGGTAAGCGCTTGTAAACTCTGGCGAGAGAAACTTCTTGCCAAGCCCAGATCCAACGTCACCACCCGCTTAATACGAGCGTCTTTTAGACCATTGGCTGGCTCACCTATTTGCGGCTGATCCATACCCAATTCCGTCATCAAACCACAGGTGCGTGGATTGTTATAAATCTCACATTCTTGCTTTAACTGGTTGCGATCAAATTCAGCACCAGCTAGCAACATCACCGTCCACCCGCCTAATGAATGCCCTATCGCCGTGATATTAGCGTCGTCAATATGTTTCACTAAATAGGATTGTTCGAGCAGCCAATCTAGCAAGCGAGACACATCCGTCGCACGTCGCCACCATTGTGATGCTGCCAGAGGATTGTGATCAAACGTGGTAGTTCCTGGGTGATCCAATGCGGCCACAATATAGCCATCTTGCACGAGTCGCGTTACCAGCCAATTTTCATTACGCCAATTGCCACCGTAACCATGGGAAAGAATCACCACAGGGAACTCCCCTTGTGAAGGCGTCCCCAAACGCACCACATCCGTACCGACAAAAACCGCATTCTCAGCGATGCGCTCTTGTGGAATCTGAGTTTGAGACGGATACCACACGCTTGCCTTCAAAGGCCTGTCACTATCTGCATACAGGAGCACTTGATCAAAGCCCACTGACTGAGCAAGCACATTCGACGCCCAGCAGGCCACCAATAGAATGAAACTCGCAAATCCTCTCATGATGTAATTCCTCTTCAAAATGCTTTAAAAAGAAATCACTATGCAAAGAAAATGCGAGTAAAGCGTCCTAGAACAGGATGGAGGACGTTATATCAAGACAATCAAATAGTCACACTCAGAAAATAAAATCGTTTTCGGCGTTATTGTTACTTATCTGTCATATTAGCTCTGTACTCTCATTTCATTCGCGGTATTCAACCTCGCTTTTTTATAAGGCCTACGGAGACGACAAAATGAAGATGAAAGGACAGTTAGACAGCGCTCAACCATTGAAGAAGCATAAAGCCAAATCAAAGAAAAATGAGCAAAAAAAGAAGAAGCAGGACAAACTAGAAACCAAGAAACATTCTAAAGAAAAAAAAGATTCTCAGCCTGAAGTGATCGTATCTACTGAAGTTGTGAAATTGTCTACCACAGATCCCCAAACGCCGAGGAAAAGCAAAACCAAAAAAGCGATAGAAAGTACTATTGATGACTCTATTAAAAACCTTGCTGAAAGCCCTATTATTATTGAGGCTGACGCGCCAGAATCACCAAGTAGCACTCGTCAGCGTGCGTCAAAAAGCTTAGAGCCGATGACAAAAGAAGAGCAGCTAATCGCGATTAATCAGATCATCAAAAGTTTATTGTTGGATGAAATGACACAAGGCGCCGCACTGCGAGAATTACGCGTTGGCGTTCTGGGCATTAGACAAGACGCTTATACCAAGCTGTGTGGCGTCTCTCGTAAAACCTTATCCGAAATCGAAAACGACAAAGGCAACTACACCGCAGAAATCATTAATAAGGTGTTCAAACCTTTCGAGATTAAAGTGGGATTAGTGCCGACTTCCAGTCAACTACTGGCGGCTATTCTAACTAATTAGCGCATATTCGAAACCAGAAGCCTGCGTGTTGTCGCGAATTATCTGTTACGCAGACAATGCAAAGGCTTCCATCTTCTTCGCAAGATCAAAGTCTTTATCCGAAATGCCAGATACATCGTGGGACGTCAGTTGAATGCTGACTTTGTTGTAAACATTAAACCATTCTGGATGATGGTCTTGCTTTTCAGCGTAGAGAGCACACATGCTCATAAAACCAAAAGCATGCTGAAAGTCTTTGAATTTAAAGGTTTTACTGAGCTTTTCGCCTTCTATCGCCCAGTCTTGTGACGCTTCTGTGTTTAACTGGTTAAGGGCTTGCTCTATCTCATGCTGTTCGAGCTTTCGATGTGTCATGCTTTTTCACCTCTATTTAAATCAGAAAATGTAGTGTATCAATCACCAGTGTAGTCGGTTAAGACTATGATTAAAACGCAACAAAAAAATCCCTTCTGCAAATTCATGCAAAAGGGATTCTTGAGACTAACGATTTAATGGAAAACCATTACTTGATAGTGAAGTTCACATCAATGTTGCCACGTGTTGCGTTTGAATATGGGCAAACCTTGTGAGCAGCTTCTACTAATTTCTCAACAACGTCTTTTTCTACGCCTGGAACATTCACTTCTAAATCTGCGCTGATGGTAAAACCTTCACCTTTGGTGTTTGCGCCGATGCCAATAGTTGCTGTGACGTTAACGTCATTAGGCACTTTTACTTTCTGTTGAGATGCAGCCAACTTCAATGCACCAATGAAACAAGCAGAATAACCTGCTGCGAAAAGCTGCTCTGGGTTAGTACCTTCACCGCCAGCGCCGCCCAATTCTTTTGGCGTGCTTAGAGCAAGATCCAATTTGTTATCAGATGAAACAGAGCGACCATCACGGCCACCAGTGGATGTTGCTGTTGCGCTATAAATTGCTTGCATAATATTGCTCCTAAAATGTCATCGTTGCATTATGTTATCCAAATAATAATTATCGCGATAACTATATAATTAAATAAAAGCTCAGTTACCTGAGCTGATGGATTTATGTTATTGCAATAACTATTATTGCGCAAGCACTATTTTACAAGTTTTTTTCTAAGGGCTACTAGCTGCTCACGTAAAGCCACAACTTCATCCATATCGATTCCGCAGGCCTCAGCAACACAGCGATTCACTTCTAAACCTTGTTCGCGCAACTTTTTACCTTTTTCAGTCAAGGCAATACTTAAACTTCGATCATCATCCACACCACGTAAACGCTGCACTAAACCATCAACTTCCATACGTTTGATAACCGGCGTTAGCGCGCCAGATTTTTGCCCAAGCGCATCGCTGATGTACTTCAAACTTACTCCGTCTTGTTCCCACAAAATCAACATTACCGTATATTGCGGATATGTCAGACCGATGGCAGAAAGTGGTTCTTTGTAGAACTGCGTCATTGCAAGAGAAGTCGAATACAAGGCAAAACACAACTGATTGTCGAGTAATAATGGGTTGTCGGGGAATATAGAATTGTCAGAAGTCATAAGTTCTCATTGATAGTTGCGCGAATAGTTATAGCGATAATAATTAGAAATTCTACACTGTTTTGCAGGTAACCGTATATCGCTAGATAAAAAGCCTTCACTCAAGATGAACAAAGTTTAATGTTGCGGCCATCTTGTCGTTAATAACACCTAGCTATAGTGTCGTCATACTCATTCAAGCAACCACACTATATAGGTTAATAATCATGACTCTTAAAACAAAGCTTAGCGTTATTTTCACTACCTTTTTTTCGATAAGTACATTTGTTGCCTTATGCACAAGCGCTATCTTGATGAGCAGCACGGTGCACGCAAAAGACAGCGATGACTATCAAGAAGATCAACTTATGCTACAGGCACTAAAATCTAGCAAAGTTTCTTTGGATAGCCTCCTAGAAAAGTTCCAAGCTGATTTCCCTTCTACTGTGATGGAAATCGAACTGGATGACGAAGACAACATTCTGGTGTATGAAATCAAAGGGATCGACCTAAAAGAAGGAGTAAGATACAAAGCAAAATATGCACTGTACAGCGGTGAGGAAATAGATAGACACTCTAAATCCCTACGTTTCATGGGCTTTAATAAATTAGATGACAATGATCAAGCCGCACTGGAAGCACTACAACAAGGCGTTTCCATTAAAAATGCAATAGCGCTTTCTAATCCACAAGAAGGTTCTTATATTGAATCCATCGAGCTAGAACACAAACGTGGATTAACATTCTATGAAGTCGAATTGCTAGGGCCATCTGGTTCGACAAAAATATTAATGGACGCCAAATCAGGTGAAGTGATTCCCTCACTGCGACGCTAAATGCGTCGCTTTTCTGAAAATGAGCCATCCCTCTATTCCAGCATTGAACAAACTTGCTTAACATAAGAACAGCCGCCGCAATAGCAACAAAAATGGCAGGCTCACAATGATAGGAACAAATAGTGCGAATTTTGGTAGTTGAAGACGATATCGTCACACAAGGTTTTATTAAAAAAGGCCTCACAGAACAGGGCTATCAAGTGGACGTCGCCAGTGATGGACAAGATGCTCTGTTCCAAGCATTAGAAGGGGATTATCAGCTGATTATCCTGGATCGCATGCTTCCAAAATTAGATGGTATGACAGTTCTCAATACATTGCGTAGCGCCCAAAAAACCTTACCCGTTTTAATACTCAGCGCATTAGATTCTGTTGATGAGCGAGTCAAAGGGCTACGCGAAGGCGGAGACGATTACCTTGTCAAACCCTTCGCCTTTGCCGAGCTTCTAGCTCGCGTTGAAATACTCATCAGAAGACAACCCATGGCAGCTGTGCAACAAAGTACCTTGTTACAAGTGTCAGACTTGAAAATGGATCTACTTACGAGACAGGTTTGGCGGGCAGGAAGAGAAATCAGCCTGCAGCCAAAAGAGTTCCAAATCCTACGTTATTTAATGGAACACCCTAAACAAGTCGTTACCCGCACCTTATTGTTTGAGGCTGTATGGGATTATGACTTCGACCCACAGACCAATGTCATTGATGTTCACGTGGCACGCTTACGAAAAAAGGTAGAAACCGATGACCTTCCCCCGATCCTTGAAACAATACGCGGCGTTGGTTATCGATTGGTTGAAAAAGCGACGAGCTAGCTTTGCTTGGCGTTTTACTCTGCTTTACACGACCCTATTAATCACCTTAATGGCGGTGGCTTTTTTTGTGCTCTATCAACTCAGCGTAGGGGAGATAAGCCGCAGCTATCAGCAGCAAATTCAGCTTATTACGCAGCAACAACGCCTGTTCAACCAACAAATGAACGAAGATGAATACCTGCTTCAATTTACCAGTCAGGCCAAGCAAGTTAACAACCTAGTGCTTGCCTATGAAAATGCGCATGAGACCTACGGCAACCTCTCGCGCTTACCAACCAGCCTCGCAACTTGCCCTGCGCAAACGACCTTTTTTGTCGACAGTGCTAACGATCTGCGCTTTTACATAGGCTGTATTACAACACTCACCCATGGACGCTTATTGGTCGCGTTTGATGATGAAAACTTATATTTCTTGCAAACGCAATTTCTTCGGGCCGGCATATTGGCTTTGCTACTAACCCTTGGGTTGGGTCTGCTATCTGGACGCTACTTATCGACACAACTCCTCAGCCGCATCAAAAACATCAACGACACCGCCAAGGTCATACAATCCGGTGACCTAGGTGCACGGGTCACCGTTAGCCATCGCAAAGATGAATTCGACCTACTTGCTAACTACATAAACAGAATGCTCAATCAACTGGAAGATTCTTTCCATGCTGTCTCAGGCGTAACTGATGCCATCGCCCACGATCTTCGTACACCACTTGGCAGACTGCGCCTACGCCTCGAAAGCCATCTAAACACCTTAGATGAAGCACCTATTAACGAATCCCAGTTACAAGAAATGCTAGAAGAGCTGGATCATATTCTAACGACGTTTAGCGCCATGCTAGAGTTAAGCAGGCTAGAACATAAGCAAACCGACTCCCACTTTGACACTGTGAATATTAATCAAATCGCAGAAGATGTTATCGACCTAATACAACCGTTGACTCAAGATAAGCAGCAAACTCTGTCATTTATTGCCACTGCTCAGCCCCACATTAAGGGTGATAAAACGCTTATTTTCCGCGCCATGTTTAATACCCTAGAAAATGCCTGCAAATACACAGGTTCTGGTGGCGCTATTGAACTAATTACCACCACCTCAGGCTTCATTGTCAAAGACAACGGCCCAGGCATACCTGATGAATTTAAAGACAAAGCCTTGCAACGTTTATTTCGCCTAGAATCAAGCCGCACAAGCCCCGGATATGGACTAGGCTTCCCATTAATCAAAGCCATCGCACACTTTCATCAAGGGAAGCTAGAACTTCAAGACAATCATCCAGGCCTACAAGTAGACGTGACTCTTAACACTCGACATCAGGGTAATGGACTTATTGGAACAGAGACGAGTGATTGACACAGATTGAGATAAACACGCTTTAAACCAACAAACGTCGTGTCACTGGCGTCGATTTCACAATCGAAGTATTGGTATCAGCTAGCTCAGAAACTCGATCAAGAATAGGATCTAGCTCACTGATGTCTTTCAAATATAAACGCGCGACATAGCAATCTTCACCGGTGACTTTATCGCATTCAACAAATTCCGGTATCGAACTGATTAACGCCTCTAACGCTTTTAATTTGCCCGGCAGCTGACGCATACGCACAATCGCCATCAAGCTATAACCCAGCACCTTAGGGTTCACTTCCACTCGATAACCCGCTATCACGCCACTTTCTTCCAAACGTTTAAGCCGTTCATTGACACTGGGAGCGGTCATGCCAACAGCACGCGCTAGCTCGGTAACAGGGGTTCTGGCATTTCCATAAAGCAGCTCGATAAGCTTAGTATCGATACCGTCTAAGGCATACTCTTCTTTTCTTAGGTTATTTCGCACTTTTACCTCCGATATAGACAGTGTTTTATGGTTTTTACCTATTTTTATATCTGCCAAAGTTAGGCTTTCGGATCTATTCTATTCACCATAGAACACTTCCTCGAAAAAAGGTATTCAGCTGAACACTTTACTAAGAGGACTATTTGAGGAATCCCACATGAATCGTTCCAGCAATACTATCGGTAGTATCGAACTTATCTTGGCTATGATGCTGTCTGGCACTATCGGCTATTTTGTCATTAGTTCAGGCCAAGCCTTTTGGAATGTGGTGCTGTTTCGCTGTGTGATAGGTGCGCTGGTGCTGGGAAGTTACGCCTACTATGCGGGATTACTTCGTCGCGAATACTTCCAGCGCAACGTCTTGCTGATGATTATTTTGGGCGGCATTACTTTAGTAGGAAACTGGATATTTCTATTTGCCTCATTCAATTACATCCCCTTTTCTATCGCCACTGTGGCTTACCATATGCAGCCGTTATTTTTAGTCCTAACGGGCGCGTTACTCACTAAAGAAAAGCTGTCTGGCAGTTTGTTATTTTGGTTGGCGCTGGCCTTTGTCGGGTTGTTTTTAATCGTGGAATTAGACCTGAGCGAGATAAGCGCACTCTTCTCTGGCGACACAAGCAGCGACGGTTCTTCTGCATTATTTGGCTTACTACTCGCCTTGGGCGCTGCGTTACTTTATACCGTGACCACGCTTGTCACTAAAAAAGTCAGCCAAGTGCCCTCCACCTTTGTGGCCTTGGTACAGGTGATCGTTGGTGTCTTTATGCTTTTGCCTTTTGCCGATTTTGACAACTTACCAACGCAAACCAGTCAGTGGATCGATTTATTGATTCTCGGTGCCGTGCTAACCGGATTTATGTACATCATCATGTATGACAGCTTTCAAAAGTTACCCACCAGCTTGATTGCACTACTGTCGTTTATCTATCCGATCACCGCTTTGTTTGTTGACCACTTTGCCTTTTCGACCCACATCAGCCTAACGCAAATATTGGGTGTGATATTGATATTACTCGCCGTCAGCGCCGTGAAATTTAATTGGTCACTTCCACTGACACAGAAACGATAGGACGAACGACCATGGCAAAAATAACTTTAAGCGGCCATATTGAAGTGCCAAAAGAAGACCTAAATGCGGTGTTAACTGAGCTGCAAAACCATATCGCCCTAACGCATCAAGAAGCGGGCTGCATCACCTTTACCGTGACCCAAGATTCAGACAACCCACAACGCTTTGATGTGTACGAAGAATTCACCGACAAAGCGGCGTTTGAAAGGCACCAAGCCAGAGTAAAAACCTCTCATTGGGGTGAAGTGACAAAAAATGTTGAGCGGTTTTATACAATTACTGAGGATGATTAGCCAACATGTTTGTAACAGTTTTATTAATCTCATTTCCTATTTCAATGACAAGCTCACTTTGTCTATCGTACTCACTATTGAGAAAATCACTGACGTCTCTAGCGTTATAGCTTTTCCCATCAATAGAAAAAGCAAATATTGAAAGCAGATAGATATCTTTCCCTTGCTTGAGTGAATCGTATGTAAGTTGAGACATGATGTTAGACCTATGCTTGCTATGATTTACAATATCTCGAAGATATTCATAATCAGAATTAGACGTAAGCCGTTCAATTAAACCTAGTAGCCTAGGAGTATTAAAATGCTTTTTCATTTTATCTTTTACGGTATAAAGGTTTAACTTTTTAGGGGCTATCTCTGTTGTTTTTAATCGATCTAAGCCAAACGAAAAATATAAAACATGTGCTAAGAAATCAGTAATGCTATGAAGGTTTTTTAGAAGTGCAAAAATATGCGCGCGACAACCTGTTTTGAACTCATGCTCAGCATTTAATACATCAACATCATTTGTTATTACCAATCTCATATAATCTTTAGCCGATTTTTTATCTTTCATATGCTCTTCAATAAGCCGCTGAATTTCACCATAATGAAAACGAGAAAAATCTTGGTTCTCGAATATTGAATCTAATGAGGGACTCAGTTTTTTGGTTTGCTCTTCATCAAACAGCAGGCAAACGTCATCTTTCAATTGCTTTATTTTCCAACTCAAAATGTATTCCTTTTATGTGAAAATATATCTTTTTTAAAAAATCTTCATCAACAATATAAGCCTTTGTATCTATACAAAAATTAAAAACACTATGCCAACCCTTAACCTACCCTTTCCGTTTCTCTAATCACTCGCTCAATCACTTCTTCAATCCATGAAACGGTTAACCAATCGGGTGCGGAGGCGGAGCGAGAAAAAGCGATTTCTACCGCAGGAAGGCTAGGTAATAAATCACTTGCGATGATTTCCAGTGAGTCATTCACGCTGATGCTGGCGATGGCGGAAATGGCTTTTTCGGCCATCAACAGGCTTTCAATCAGAGTGAGATTGGCGGTCACGCAATAGAGTTGATAATCCGTGCCTTTTTTCTGCAAACCATCAACGGCGCTGGAATGAAACTTACAGCTAGACTCATATAAGGCCAGTGATAAAGGGTTCAGTGTCGTCCAATCAAAGCCTTTTTTCGCCACCCAAACGCCTTTGTCTTGGAACAAGGTTAAGCCTTCGTCGCTGTCTGGTGTTCGCGTAACTAGGGCTAAATCCACTTCGCCTTTGTCCATCAATTCTCTTAGTTCAGAGGATGTGCCAGTGCGAATTCGAAAGCGGATATTGGGCAGCATGCTTTCCATGACAGACATAATGACGACCAATAAATTCGCCACGTAATCATTAGGGCAGCCTAAATTAAGCAAAACACCCTGCTGTGGTCCTTTGATGGATTGCAGGGCGCTTTCCTGCAATTGCAAAATTTGTCTCGCATAATGCACAAGCTGCTGGCCGTCTTCGGTAAGCACTTGATCTCGACCTTGCTTACAAAACAAGTCTGTGCCGACTTGCTCTTCCAGCCGCTTCATTTGCATGCTGATGGCTGAGGGAGTACGAAAGGTTTGCATAGCGGCGCGTTGAAAACTGCCATGATCAACAATCGCCACAAGGGTTTTTAATAGTTCCGTATCCAATACTATTTTCTCTTTTAGGGATTCATCAAAATGCGTTAAGCCAGCCGTCAATTTAATTCGCTTTTTTCCGTGAGCTGTTTGTCAGATGATCAAAACATCAACTAAGAAGGAGACACTCATGATTCTGCACGATTTCTTGCCCTCAGGAAACGGTTATAAAATCCGTTTGTTATGCGCTTGTTTAGGTTTAAAAGTGACGTTGAAACAATATGACATCACCAAGGGCGAAACGCACACCGAGTCTTTCTTGGCGATGAACCCAAATGGTAAAATTCCGGTGTTGGAATTAGATGGTGGACAATGCTTGAGCGAAAGTAATGCTGTGCTTCTCTATCTTGCAGAACAACACAAATCTGCCTTGTTACCGACTGATGCCATTCTTAGGGCCAAAGTCTATAAATGGTTGTTTTGGGAACAATACAGCCACGAACCCAACATTGCCTCGCCACGTTTTTGGCTAACTCATAACGCCATGACAGAGTTGAAAAAGCAAATGCTGCCAGATCGTATTGAACAAGGTTGCGCCGCGTTAAAACTCATGGATGAGGCATTAGCGAAACAGGCCTTTTTGGCGGGAAACACCATGACACTAGCGGATATTTGTCTCTTCCCCTATACCCATGTGGCCGAAGAAGGCGGTTCTTATCAGTTGTCTGAATATCCAAATATCCAACGCTGGATTAAAGACATCGAAGCTTTGGATTGGTTTATCCCCATTACTCAAGCTTGATAAGTAATTAAAAAGCGACTCAATCAATGAGTCGCTTCTGTTACTGATCAAACACAGAAAGCCTCGTCGACACGGACGTTGGTCAATACTGAGTTGGCAATAAAGCACGCCTCATGGGACTGATGATGGAGTGCTTTGATTTCCTCTGAGCTAGGTCTATCTCCAACAAATGTCACCGTTGGACGCAATATTACTTCGGTCATCATTTGTTTACCGTTCGCCCCCAGAGCTAAGGTGCCAATGGCCTTGTCTGTATATTGATCGACAATTAACTTTTTACGTGAAGCAAAGTCCAAGAAAAACAACATATGGCAACTGGATAGCGAAGCGACAAAGGCTTTTTCCGGATCAACATTTTCCGCCACAGACATAGGTAAAGGGACAATATGCGGTGAAGACGAAGCAGGCACAACCACGCCGCCTTCGAACTGCCATTCATGTGCACGACTGTATTTTTTATCTGAAAATAATTGCGTACCGCGCTTCCACTCGACCGTGGCATAGTATTCTGACATATCGATTTACTCCTTTTGATTTTTACTCATCTTGACCTGCTCAGCTTTCGCTAACAGAGAGTTTGTTGCAAAAAGTTACAATTTGTTAATAAAACAGCATAGGTACAGCTTGCGAACTTCCCTATCCAGTGCCATTTTTAAATGTGGGCTATTGTCCTATGGATGTTGTTTTAACCTAGGATAGCGGTATAGCAAGACTTTATAGACTTCAGACGCAGGGACAAGATTCATGAAGATATTAAAGACAATAAGAGGTCGATATACCTTAATATTTGGCGGTTTAGCATTAGTTTTTCTAATGGTTATCATTTCAACTGAAACTCTAGTCAGTTATCTACAAAACAGCATAGGCAAATACGCCTCAGGAACTTCCTTAATTCAAAATGCCGACAGAGACTTGTATCAATCCCGACTTGCTCTGGCTACCTTGGTATTCGAGAAAAACACGAACAACGCTAAAGCCTTAGAAGACGCGGCATTACTAAATGCCAAGCAGGCTTTGGATAGAATGAGGGAATTCAAACAACTCACTGCTGATATAGACGAAGTATCACGATTTTTAGTCGACTTCGATACGCTTTACAAAAACTGGTCTGATGGCAACCAGCGTATTATGCAGACTGTGAAGGAAAAACCCGATTCCGCCATGATTGATTTTATTGGTGAAAACCAAAACGATTTTCTTAAGTTACGATCCTTGTATGATCGCTCGGAAGAGCTGATTAGTAAGTACTCTGCAGAGGAGAATAAATCTATCAATGAATTCACCAGTATTTTTAAAATGACAGTTGGTGTCTTTGCTATATTCGCCCTCTTCTTAAGTATGGTGCTTGCATGGTTCGCGCCGCGAAACATCTCTAAAGCCATCAAACAAGTTACTTTTGGTGTTCAGCAAATCAGCTCTGGTGATGGAGATTTAACGCGACGAATTAACAGTACTAAAACCGATGAAACAGGCGACCTGAGTCGAGAGTTAGACAGTTTTGTTGCTCGCCTTGGCAGCCTGATTGGACAAGTTCGTAACGGGTGTGAACACATACGCCAAGAAATGTTTAATTTAGGCGAGTCCGCTACCCAATCCGCAGAGCTTAGCGAACGCCAAAACCAATCATTGGATTTTGTGGTGACAGCGGTAGAAGAAATGGGCGGAGCCACTCGAGAAGTGGCGCAAAATGCAGCGGATACCGTTGCCGAGGTTGAAGCATTAAATCGTTCAGCAGATGATGGAGTAAGACAATTAGACAATGCCATTTCCCAGCTTGATAACCTTGCAGAGCAAATCCAAGGTGCTGCAGGAGTCATCAATCAACTTTCTGAACGATCCGATAAAATTGCTTCTGTACTGGATGTCATCCTTGGCATTTCTGAGCAAACCAATTTACTCGCGTTAAATGCGGCGATAGAAGCTGCTAGGGCGGGTGAGCAAGGCCGAGGATTTGCTGTAGTCGCCGATGAAGTACGAGAACTGGCCAGCAAAACTCAAGCCTCTACCGAAGATATTCAACAGATGATTAATGACTTGCAGTCTGGCGTGAGTAATGCGGTAAGCTCGATTACTCGAAGCGTAGATATGGCTGGCACCAGCGTCTCTCTTTCGCGTAAAACAATGGAATCCATTGCGGTTGTAAAAACATCCGCCGGACGAATCTATGACTTTACCGCTCAAACCGCCAGTGCAACAGAAGAGCAAAGCAAGGTAACAGACGAAATAAACCAAAACCTTTCAAACCTTGCCGATATGTCGAAAGATGTGATGGAAATATCCAAGCGTATCAGCCATTCAGTGCATCAAACCTTAAGCAATTCGGATGAACTCGCCGGACAAGTGAAACGCTTCACGGTTTAATAAAGCGCTTCTTAAAAGCCCAAAAAACCGTCTTAATCATTGATTACGACGGTTTTTGTGTATTTCATGCTATCTAAATGGGGTCGTAAAGTGCGGATTGTCTATGAATTTGCTGTCCGTAAGACTCGTTAAAAACGCCATAAGTTGACGCTTTTCATCGTCGGTTAATACAAACGGATGTAACTTATCAGACCTTAATGGAGACGCTTTACCTTGCTGTGCTGCACGTCCACCAGCCGCATAATGCTCTATCACCTCTTCTAAGGTCGCGATAGAGCCATCATGCATATAAGGCGCTGTTTGAGCGATATTGCGCAGCGTTGGTGTTCTAAATCGTCCTTTGTCTGCCTCTTTCCCTGTATGTTCAAACAATCCTTGGTTGCCTTCTGGGTAAGCACCTTTACCATCTAAGTTATAAAGCCCTGTGTTATGGAAGGCTGGTGTTTGCGTCGCATCGGAAAAATGCACACCAGCATGGCAGCTAGAACAGCCCAACTTCGCACTAAAAAATAATGCCTCACCAAGCTTAGCATCCTCACTGATGGCACTGTCATTATGATTGTATTTGTAATCGTCATAAGGTGACTGATAACTAATTAAAGTACGTTCAAAAGAAGCCAGCGCTTTGGTAATCGTGTCAAAGCTAATAGGGTTGTCTTGATCAGGAAAGGCTTTATGAAATAAATTTGGATAAATAGGGTCCCGTTGTAGAAACAAAATTACTTTCTCTTCTTGCCCTTTGGTGTCCATTTCAATGGGATGAGTACCGAAAATAGGCACATTTGCTTGGTCTTCTAAACGTACCTCGTCAGGATTCGCCCAAGTCAGTGTTTTCATATAAGCCACATTGACAATCGACATGGCATTACGACTATGAAACTGCCCTGTGACACCGACAGAAACGGGTCTTGGCTCTGAAAATGAATGTTCAGGCATATGACAGGTCGAACAGGACATGTAACCTGGACCAGACAAATTGGCATCGTAAAAAAGCCGCTGACCTAACCTGACTTTTTCCTCGCTCATTGGATTATCTACAGGCACGATAGGTGCAGGCATCCATGCAGGCAATACCCAAATATAATCACCTGCATATAGGTAGGGAGTACAAACTAGCAATATTGACCCCAAAGCAAGATGCCCAACGAGGGATGAAAGATAAGCACATTTGACCCTCATCAAACCTCCCAAGGTCTTTTATTTTAAATATAAAACCGTTTTGATAATAAGCGTCCCAAGCTGTATAAAATAACAGCAATGGGAATATTCAATAACAAAACCAGTAGGCAATCCATTGTCACAGCCAAAACAAAGGCGAATACGGCATCCAAATATAGGCAGGTGTTTCCCAATAATAAGAGGAAAAAAGAAGTTTTCATCTTCATTTACCAGCCTCCTTACTTGCATAGATTAAAGATTAGTCCCTAATTTTTGAGAATTCACGGTCTAGATCAAATTTTTTGGATGTGACATGACGTTCCATCTCAGTAACTCGTCTCGCCGCATCATCCAATTTTTCTTTAGCGCGACGTAATCTTGAGTTCGCACTATCCGCATACTTGAACATTTTCTTTGGTCGATAACTTTGCTGACGCTCATCATATTCGTATTCGTACCCATCTTCTCCTTTTGGGCGAACATCCAAAAACCACCAAAGCGCGATATAAGCAATAACCACAAAGCTACCAAGAAATAAAAAGCCACCAAAGGTGAAAAGCCGCACTACCCATGTATCAACATCAAAATGGTCTGCTAAGCCAGCACATACTCCCCCCAAATAACCTTTTTTCTTATTACGGTATAAATTCAAATCCCATCCATGAGACTTTTTGGCTTTGATACTTTCTTTTATTTTATCTTTCATCATTTTATTCCTCTGAACTGACTCATCTTCTTCTGTTCAATTACTCGAAGATCATCGATATTCATCATTATCTCTTCTACGCCAATCAGGACTTTCCACATCTAAAATTTTTTCTAATGCTTGTACGCGATCGGTCAATTTATCAGCCTGCATTAATAAAGACTCTAACTCCCGCTTATCACCCTCATCTAATCCCTTTACTGCACGGTTCTTACTTCGGTAATGCAATATCAGCCAAATAGGTGCCACCACCGTCATAAAAATGATGGTAGGAACAAACAAAAAGACAGCCATACTCATAGCGAAATTCCTTTTTTATAAAATATTATCAGTACAAATTAGCTTAGTTGGCCTTAGTCATTTTATCTTTCAAGCGCGCCAACTCATCATTGATATCATCATCTTCTGCCAAGGCATCAATTTGTGACTTCAAATCGGCTTTTGGCTGCATACCAATATCCATAGACTCAAGTTGACCTTCTAAGCTATCAACACGGCGCTCAAAACGTTCAAATTTTTCAAAAGCATCGTCTAATGCTTCTTTATGATTCTGACGCTTCACACGCATACGGCTTTCTACGCTGGATTGACGCAACAACATGGCTTTTTGCTTAGCTTTGGCATCATTCAATTTGATTTGTAACTGTCCTACTTCTTCATTTAAATGCTCAAGATGTTCATCCAAAGCAGACAATTCTTTATCAATGGCTACTATTTCTTTTTCTATTTGCTGTTTTTCTGCAAGAGCGGCTCGAGCGAGGTCTTCTCGCCCTTTATTAATTGCCAGCATAGCTTTGCTTTCCCACTCAGCTGCTTCACTGCGCATACGCTCCAAACGGCGTCCTGTGGTTTTACGATCGGCAATCACGCGAGCAGAGCTAGAACGTACTTCAACTAATGTTTCTTCCATCTCTTGAATCATCATGCGAATCATTTTTTTGGGGTCTTCGGCTTTATCCAGCAACGAAGTTAAGTTGCTATTAATAATGTCCGTCATTCTTGAAAAAATACCCATGGCGTTATCTCCTATTTGATTTACCACTAATAAACATCTTCTCACTCTATTACAGCAATCGTGCCAAAACCTGTAACCCAATGATTAATATGGAATTATTACTTTTAAAGAGTTATAAAAACAAATTTATATTGGTTTTTATAACCATTTATTAGTATTTTTAACCACAATATATGGTTATTTTTACCAACAAAGTAAAAGGTATAGATTAAGCTTATGAATAATAACCAACGAGTTATTGGCAGCTCTCAAGCTCTGGCCGACACGCTTGATCATGCCTCGATTCTGGCGGAAATTAATCGGCCTATTTTAATCTGTGGTGAACGAGGCAGCGGCAAAGAGCTCATCGCAGAGCGATTGCATTATTTATCCCCTCGTTGGGATCAGCCTTTTATTAGCATCAACTGCGCAGCCATTAGTGACAGCTTGATGGAAAGTGAATTGTTTGGTCATGAAGCAGGGGCTTTTACTGGCGCAACCAAGACTTACCAAGGCAGATTTGAGCGTGCAGACGGCGGCACCTTGTTTCTTGACGAACTAGGCACCATGTCTCTTAGGGTACAGGAAAAGCTACTTCGGCTTATTGAATATGGCGAGTTCGAACGCCTCGGCAGTGCTAAAACTCAACGAGTTAACGTTCGAATTGTCGCGGCAACTAACGCAAATTTACCTTCTCTTAGCAAGCAAGGCGAATTTCGTGCAGACCTACTTGACCGCCTTACCTTTGATGTCATTCAAGTTCCTCCATTACGAGATAGAAAAGAAGACATCGAAGAATTGGCCAATTTTTTTGCGATGAAACTCAGCACGGAACTTGGCTGGGAATATTTTCAAGGATTTAGCCCTAAAGCCCTAACGTCATTAAAAAATTATGATTGGCCAGGCAACATCCGAGAACTTAAAAACGTTGTAGAGCGCTCCGTTTATCGATGGGGCTTTCAAGCCGATCCCGTTGAGAAAATCGTAATTAATCCTTTTACTCATGCAAATGAAGAAGCAAGCGACAGCCTCATCAATAAACAAGCCGCACAGGCACAGGCAAATACAATAGATTCAAAACCGTCTGGCTTTTCCCTTAATTCCTCTTTGAGCTTGAAAGAGCAGACCTTGCAGCTGCAACAACACTTAATTCAGCAAGCTCTTAATGAAAATAAACACAACCAGCGACTCGCCGCACAGTCACTGGGACTCACTTATGATCAATTTAGAGGTTTGCTCAAGAAGCTAAAATAGCCTCTTAGTTATTTGAGCAAACCCTCTTGTTTCACTGTATTCAATTCACACATGTGAAGATGAAAATTCACCAGCCAACAAACCTTGTTGAGCTAAACGCCCTTCCGTATAGTCTGTGCTTTCTAATACAAGCAACTTTTTGATGCTATTTATCCTCCGCAACAAGAAGGATTTACTGTATTTATAATATAAAATGTTATTATGTAACAAACATTCAACGGAACCTGACTAGCCTTGATTAGTGCAACACCTTCAACCTCTCCAAATGACAAACAAAAAGACGATGCTTCTTACGCGTTTTTTTCTGGCTGCCTGCCCGCTGGCATGCAGCTGAAGGACGTCGCTTGGTCTCCTTATAGGGACAAGGCGTTACTCAAACCAATCACGGTGAATATCCAGCCAGGTGAGTTTCTTGCGATTGTCGGACCAAATGGTTCAGGAAAAACCAGTCTATTACGCTGTCTTTATCGCACCAATAAACCGAGCAACGGCACTGTCTTGCTTGATGGTAAAGATCTATGGTCGTTGTCACCTCGCCAATGTGCACAACGTATCGCGACGGTTTTACAAGACACTGGCGGCGAATTTGGTCTAAGCGTTTTCGAAATGGTGGAAATAGGTCTGACACCAAAGTCTCTAGTCTGGGGACGCTCCGAAGAAGACACCCACATTATTGAAAGCACATTGGCTTTGCTTGATGTGGCGCATTTAGCAGAACGATCTTTTGATTCTTTGTCCGGCGGTGAACGCCAGCGGGTTATGATAGCCAGAGCCTTGGCACAACGCCCCGACATATTGATTCTAGACGAGCCAACCAATCATCTAGACATTCGCCACCAGCTCGATGTACTTGCCTTATTATCAAAATTGCCTTGTACGCTGATCGTGTCCTTACATGATTTAGCACTTGCTTCAGCGTATGCCGACCGAGTTTTAGTAATGCTGGAAGGTGAAATGCAAGCCTGCGCGCCACCTAGCCATGTGTTTACCAAACAACGCATAAAACAAGTATTTGATGTGGAAACCATCATTGATGAGCATCCAATCACGCAAAGACCCAGATTTTCTTTTTTTATTAATGATTAACGGAATGATTAACAGGATAAACACATGACAGCGAACGTCAAAACAACCATCAAGCGAACTTCATTACTTATCAGCGGCGCATTATTTGGCATTTTACACACAGGATTGGCCAGCGCATCTGGCTATCCTGTGACGGTACAAAGCTGCGATCGCCAAGTGACCTTCGATCACGCACCAAAAGCCGCTGTCTCAAACGATGTGAACTTAACCGAAATGATGTTAGCACTTGGCTTGCAGGATCACATGGCTGGATTTACTGGTGTTTCAGGCTGGAAAACCCTTGATCCAACGCTGCGCAATGGCATCGGCGAATTAAAAGAATTGTCACCAAAATATCCTAGCAAAGAAGTGCTTTTAGGTGCAGATGCGGACTTTTACTTTGCAGGCTGGAACTACGGCATGCGCGTCGGTGGCGGCGTTACCCCTGATACCTTGGCACCACTCGGCATCAAGGTTTACGAGTTAACCGAAAGCTGCATTCACATCATGGACAAACCGAAAGTTTCCATGGATGACCTGTACGTAGACTTGCTCAACTTAGGCCGAATTTTTGGCAAAGAAGAACAAGCCCAACGCTTGGTAAAAGGCTATCAAGAAGATCTCGCTAATTTCCAAGCTAATCTAGCGCCATTAAAAACCGCTCCAAAAGTCTTTGTTTACGATTCCGGTGAAGAACAACCCTTCACCTCCGGTCGCTTCGGCATGCCAACAGCGCTGATCGAAGCTGCTGGCGGTAAAAACATCGTCGATGATGTGCAGAAAAGCTGGACTCAAATTGGTTGGGAAGCCGTTATTGATCGAGCACCAGAGGTGATTATTATCGTCAACTATGGCGATGTGACAGCTGAACAAAAAATTAATTTCTTACGCAGTAATCCCGCTTTCGAAAATATCCCAGCGGTGAAAAACAATCATTTCGTGGTCTTAGAGTATGTGGAAGCCACACCAGGGCCACGTAATATTAAAGCCATAAAGCGCTTAGCCGAGGCTTTTAGAACGACGTTATGAAGCCTGCCCACAAAAAGCTAACCATCATGGGACGAGTTCCCTTACCAGCGCTATTAATTATGCTAAGTATCTCGCTACTGTTGTTAATGGGCGTGGCGATTGGTGTTGGCTCTGTGTCTATTGGACAATCCACCGTGTGGAGTGTGATAGGCCACAAATTATCAATCACCAACACCACTCCAAGCTGGTCGATGGGGCGCGAGAACATTATCTGGGCCGTGCGTTTACCACGTACTTTGCTCGCCGCCATGGTGGGTGCCGCTTTAGCCATTGTGGGCGCGGCGCTGCAATCCGTCACTCGCAATCCTTTGGCCGACCCTCATTTACTCGGTGTGTCCTCTGGTGCCGCGCTAGGAGCGATCATCGCCTTGCTTCACACCGGCATGATTTTAGGCGTGGTAACCGTTCCCGTATTTGCCTTTCTTGGTGCCTTATTAGCCATGGTTTTAGTATTGGCAGTGGCAAACTTTTCCTCAGCACACAGTGCTGGACGCTTGATTCTGGCGGGGGTCGCCGTGGCTTTTGTGCTGACAGCTTTAGGCAACCTTTTCATTTTCACAGGAGATCACCGCTCTTCTCATACGGTGATATTCTGGATGCTTGGTGGTTTGGGTCTGGCTCAATGGGGACAACTATGGTTTCCTTTGGTGGCACTGGTACTTGGCTCCGGCTATCTGATTTACAACGCCCGTTATTTGAATGCCATGACACTAGGCGATGAAAGCGCCAGCACCTTGGGTGTTCCAGTAGAACGCTTCCGCCTGATCGTCATTGTGGTCTGCGCCCTACTTACTGGCGCGGCGGTGGCTTTTTCTGGAGTGATTGGCTTTGTCGGACTGATGGTGCCACACATTGTACGTCTATTAGTGGGTGGCGATTATCGCAAAGTCTTACCTTTATCGGCCTTAGTCGGTGCCTTGTTTCTAGTAGCAGCCGACATCGCTTCCAGAATCATCATGCCTCCTGAAGACATGCCAATCGGCATACTTACCGGCCTAGTCGGTGGTATCGCCTTCGTCTTTTTGATGCGACAAAAGCGTAACGTCTCTTTGTAAGCTGCTTTTTGTGGATTGCTTTTTTGTAGATGGCTCTGTCCATTTAGCGACGATAGTTGTCATGTGCAGCTCAGACAGCCAAAAAACTTCTCTTTAGCATAAGGATTCAATTTTTAATGCTAAAGAGAAAACATCATGCTAACCCAACCCTCAATAAAATATCAGCCAGCTAAAATTATCGATTTTCCAGCCCGCACTTGGCCGTCAAAGCAGTTGAAAGCTCCGCCTCGTTGGTGCTCAACTGACTTACGCGACGGCAATCAAGCGCTTGCAAACCCTATGGATCACGTGAAGAAAATGGCTTTCTTTAAGCATTTAATTGAGTGTGGTTTTAAAGAAATTGAAGTCGCTTTTCCTGCGGCGTCACAAACGGACTTTGATTTTGTTCGCTTGCTTATAGAAGGTAAGCATATTCCTGATGATGTGACGATTCAGGTGATGACACAATCTCGTGTGGATTTAATTGAACGCACCATACAGTCTCTCGTTGGCGCTAAAAAAGCCATAGTGCATATTTACAACGCCACTGCGCCGGTATTTCGGGAAATTGTTTTTTGCCAAGACAAACCAGCAACCCTTGAATTAGCCGTACAAGGCGTTAAACACATTCGCCAATTATGTGAACAATATCCAGAGACAGAATGGACGCTTCAATATTCGCCAGAAACCTTTTGTTTTACCGAACCTGACTTTGCCTTAGAAGTATGTGAAGCAGCGGCAAAAACATGGCAACCGAGTCTAGAACGTCCGATGATTTTGAATTTACCAACGACAGTGGAAGTGAACACCCCCAATGTATTTGCTGATCAGATTGAGCATTTTATAACGTCTTTTTCTTCCTTAGAGAACATAACCATCAGTGTTCATCCTCACAATGACAGAGGGACTGGCGTTGCCACAGCGGAAATGGCAATACTCGCTGGCGCGCAGAGAGTGGAAGGCTGCCTATTTGGTAATGGGGAACGTACCGGCAATGTCGATCTCGTTACCTTGGCAATGAATCTTTATAGCCAAGGCGTTTATCCTAACTTGGATTTTTCTGACATGCGCCGCACGGTAGAGTTGGTCGAAGAATGCAATGAACTTCCCGTTCATCCTCGGCATCCTTATGCTGGCGCATTGGCTTTTACGGCGTTTTCAGGTTCACACCAAGATGCGATCAAAAAAGGCTTTGCCGCACAAAAATTAACCTCATCGACTGTTTGGCAAATTCCTTATTTACCATTAGACCCGAAAGATATTGGCTGTACTTATGAAGAAGTCATTCGAGTAAATAGCCAATCGGGAAAAAGTGGGGCCGCTTGGTTATTACAGGAAAATCACGGGCTGTTTTTACCACGTAAATTACAAATAGACTTTAGCAAGAGAGTCAAAAATCATACGGATCAAACTGGTCACGAAATGCCTCTAGCCGATGTTTGGCGTTTATTCAGAGAATCCTACAGGCTGAACCCAGATGACAAAGGCCAAATGAAATTAATGGATTATCGCAGCCATAGCTCAAACGGATTACAGGAGATTCGCGCTACATTACGCTATCAGGAAAAAACATGGCAACTGGTTGGCGAAGGCAAAGGATTGTTATCAGCCATGCTTGATGCGTTAAGAAAGCGTTTTAACTGGCAGATAAACATCAGCGACTTTCATGAACACACCTTAGGACAACAAACGAAAAGCAAAGCGGTGAGCTATGTTCAAATTGAATCCGATCAAGCTACTCCAAGCTTTGGCGTAGCCATTGACGAAGACTCAACTAAAGCCTCGCTACAAGCCTTAATCAACGCTTGCCATCCTTTATACAAAGAAGCTTAGCAAGGCGGTAATTTTCATTACGTCTATTGAGATTGCAGTAAATAGTCAGTCGGTGATACGCCGACTCGACTTTTAAACATCGCACTAAAAGCACTAGGACTATCGTATCCAATCAGAATCGCAGTATCTAAGACGCTTTTGCCGCTAGCAAGATACTCCAAAGCCAATAATAAGCGCTTCCGCCGCAACCATTCAGCGAATGTTAGCGACATTTCTTGCTGGAACTTTCGAGTAACAGAACGCTCACTGATCCCTAAAATATGAGCACCATCGGCATTTGTCCAATCATGAGCAATACGCTGACTTATGTGCTCACACAAAGAAACCAAAGCATCGGAACTTGGCGACGGAACATAAAAAGACACGTTCGATAAACGCCGTAATTCGTCTAAAATCAGCTCAACAATTCGCTCATCACGTCCCCCTGAAACAATATCATCAGGAAGTTCTAACGCTTCAATAATCAGTGCCTTTAACAACATAGAGACATCAATGACAGAGCAATCATGGGGCAAATCGGCCCGCGCAAGAGGATCAATAAACAAGGTTCTGACTTTTACCAAACCGGTCATAGAAAGACTGTGTTCCACTCCAGCTGGAATCCACATTCCTCGATTTGGAGGAATAACCCAACTACCCAAACGAGTCTCCACACGTATCACACCACTTAACGTGTGAATCAGCTGTGCGCAGTTATGAGCATGATAAGGCTCAAATTTACCATGTTCATAATCTTGTGCGTAAGCCACAACACTATTTGGTAAATGATTGTTTTGAAACAACACGCAGCTCTCCTAGAAACTCATCGATCATTCAATCGAGTGTACCTGTGAATAAACAGATCTCAACACATGCTGTTAGACTATTTAAAAAACCACAATAACAAGCTTGATTTATTGCATTCCAGCACCCAAAATACTGTTTATATATACAGTATTTTGGGTATTTTTATGTCGGCTTCTTTTACCAATAACAGCGATCAAAACGGCGAAAAATCTCCTTTAAATAATCCTATCAAGGGGCGCGGCACAGCCAATAATATGGCGGGGCGCTTTGCTATTACGCTGGTTGAAGTAGATGAAAACGACGAAGCTATTGCCTTATTGGAAACCTCTTCGCCTAAGACTGAGGTTCGTCATGAACGCGCCAAAAGCATTATTAGTCGCAATTCGTCTCCTGATATTCCTTTTCGCCTGTCGGTGAATCCTTATAAAGGCTGCGAGCATGGCTGTGTGTATTGCTTTGCTCGACCCACTCATGCCTATTTGGATTTATCGCCAGGGTTGGATTTTGAAACCAAGCTGGTTGCTAAAACGAACGCTCCGTTTTTATTTGAAGAAGAACTGGCGCATCCTAATTACCGCTGTGAACCCATTGCATTAGGCATCAATACAGATGCTTATCAACCCATTGAAAAGCAGCTCAAGATCACTCGTCAATTATTGGAAATCGCCTTGGCGCATCATCAGCCAATCTCGCTAATAACCAAAAGCACTTTGATACTCAGAGACATTGATTTGCTCACGCAAATGGCAGAGAAAAAACTGATTCATGTAGCGATCAGTGTGACGACGCTCAATAACGATTTAAAGCGTATTTTGGAACCCAGAACAGCGTCTGGAAAAACACGTTTACAGGTGATTAAAACCTTACGAGAAGCAGGCATTCCGGTTTCGGTTCTTGTCGCGCCGGTGATTCCTTTTATCAACGATAACGAGCTTGAAGAAATCGTCGCTGCTTGCGCGGAAGTTGGCGCACAATCCGTCAATTACATCATGTTGCGTTTGCCTCATGAGGTTGCGCCTTTGTTTTCGGACTGGCTCCACCAGCATTACCCAGATAGAGCAGAACACGTTTTGCAGCGCCTTATGGATATGCGCGGTGGCAAACTCTACAACAGCCAATTTGGCAAACGCATGACGGGAGAAGGTATTTTCGCGGATTTAATTAATCAACGATTTCATATCGCACGACGCAAACATGGGCTGGATAACCATCGCTTGAGCTATTTGGATTGTCGCCACTTTTCGGTTCCGCCAAAAGAAGGCGACCAGATGGCGTTGTTTTAGTAACTTAAGCAGTCTGATTAACGCAAAATTCCCCTAAGAGCATAACTCTTAAGGGAATTTGAATGTCGAGTCTTTGTTTCGAGAACAACTATAGTTTGTTGTTAAATTGGCCCACCGCATCAACGACTTGTCTTGCACCGATCTGAATATCATTCATCACATTACCCGCTTCGGTAGAAAGGTCTAATGCCTTATGAGCTTTATCCATGCTTTCTTCAATAAGAGATACGGCTTTTTCTGTCAGGTGTTTATTCTCACCTACAACCTTGATAATTTCTTCGGTGGCCGAGCTTGTTCTAGAAGCAAGTTGTCTAACTTCATCAGCCACCACAGCGAAGCCTCGGCCTTGCTCGCCTGCTCGCGCCGCTTCTATTGCAGCGTTCAGAGCAAGCAAGTTGGTCTGATCTGCAATACCGCGGATACTTTCTACCAAAGCAGCCACTTTTAATGACTGAGTATTGAGTTCAATTATTCCTTTGCTAGCACTGCTCATTTGCACTGAAAGTTCATCCATGGTCTGAATAGTAGATTCTAAAACACTCATCCCTTTCAACGTATTTTCATCTGTTTTCTTTGAAATATCATAGGCAATTTTGGAAGTCTCAGAAATCGCAAACTCCCTCTCCATTTGCTCGGTGATCACCGTTGCTAGCTTGATGACTTTGTACAATTTTCCGCTGTCATCATGAACAGGGTTATAAGAAGCTTCTAGCCACACCACATTACCTTTGCTATCAAATCGCTTAAACCGATCGGAAACAAATACACCGGATCGCAACTGTTTCCAGAAATCCTGATATTTTGAAGACTCAACTTCTTTCGAATCACAAAACATTTTGTGATGTTTACCAATAATTTGGCTTTTTGAATAGCTCATACTATTAAGGAAGTTGTCGTTAGCATTTAAGATGATGCCATCTAGACTAAATTCGATCACTGCAGACGAGCGGTTCAATGCAGCTAACATGTCTTCAACTTCTTTAGATTGAGAAATCGTTCGCGTAAGCTCAGCAGAGTAGACTTCTAATATCACGCGCCCATCTTCTGCTTGTTTTCTTGGCTGGATAATCGAACGATACCATGCTTCATGACCTTTTTTGGTCTCTAGCTGTAAAGCGCCATGCCAGTGCTTCTTCCCACTAATAGCAGCCAACATTTTTTGACAATGATCTTTGTCTAAAGACTTGCCAAGAATGAAATCTTGAATATTTTTACCTGTTAATTCAGCTTTTTCGAAACCACAGGACTTTATGAAAAGCGAGTTTGCATCGACTATTTTTCCGTCTGATGTCATAGCGAAATACAGCATTTCCTGTCTAAGATCGGCTTGAGTCTCTTGAAAGGAAACAAGTTCTTTTTCCAATTCAGTAATTCGGGTCAATAATTTATTGTTACCAAATAACATTTACTTCTTCCTTAAGTATCTCAATTCAATTTTTATTAAAGAGTAGCGGATGTTTTACACGAACACGACATTATTTTTTCCGCATAAAGAAAAAAACAATCCTATTTGGACTAATACATTATGTACGTCTGCTAATTTCGTTCATAACCAAGCCTTTACTCTATTTACGCAACCAGAAAAAGAAGCGTTTTTGTAAACTCCCCAAAATAAAGCTCATAATTGGTACTATAACAATCGTCATGATCAAGAGTCTGATTGGTAAAGAAAAGTCGCTAATATAAGGAGTTAGTAAGGGGAAAAAAATATTCAATAGTGGGTAGATAGATACCCAAACGAGTAACATCATCTTCCATTTTTTAGGGGCAACTTTCATTAACTCTTGCCTTGTTGGTTCATTAAGCATCAATGAGTCTAATTGACTATTTTTATCGTTTATCATGATTTTTCCTTTTTAAACATCCAATAAAATGACAGGCAGCAAGCTACCAATGCCCCAGCTACAAGCCAGGTAAACATGCCAACATACCCCGTGCGATCGAGAATTATGCCAGCAGAAATAGGCACCAAAATACGAGACAAAGAAAATAAGCTGGTCTGTAAGCCATAATCGCTGGCAGACAAATGCGGACGACTGTGAATCATAATCAAGCCAAACAACACGCCAGATGAAAGGCCAAGCGCAATTGCCACAACAAACACAGCACATATAAGACGCCAATCCGACCACTCCATAGCGACAGCAAGACACATTCCTAACAATGCAATCACATTCATCACAGAAAAGGCGAATAAGGCTCGATAAGGTGATATACGAGCAATACACAGGCTATAACAAAAACCAGATATCGCTGCGAACACACCACTGCAACTAGCAATCCATGCAATGCTATCTATGCTCAGTCCAAGATCTAACATAACGGGTTTAAGATACAGCCAAGCAGCACCAATAAAAGGAAAGTAGAGCACAAGGATAATGTTCCACATCACCATATCGGGTCGTTGAAAATAACCTTTCCACATGACAAAAAGCGACCCTCGTGATGTAACTGTTGAGGGATTTTCTGAATTAAAACTTTCACTTTCTATCAGCGGATAACGAACATGGGCTATATACAACAGAACACCACAAAGCAAAGCCATTAAGCCGAAGATATAAAATGGCCATGCCCAACCAAAACGTGAGTACACCAATAGCATGGCTCCCCCACCAACAACCGAAGCTAATGCCGTCACAGCCGAACGTATAGCGCCTGTTTTAGGTCGTTCATTTTCTGGGAATCGCTGAATAGCAAACGCATTAATAGGCACATCCAGCCAAGACGTTATCAAGGTGGTACACACGGCAATAACAAACAGTGTCTTAAAAGTTGTTATTTCAATATCCGCTAGAGATAACATCGTCAGACAACCAATGAAGCCGCCACCAAGCAATACACTCCACTTAAGATAGTTCGACTGCCGAAAACGAAAAATATCAATCGGCGATGCCATTAAAAATTTAAGCATGACTGGCAGACCTGATACTTGAAACAAGCCAATTTCTGTTCCACTCCAACCATATTCTCTCATCATCAATGGCACACCAAGATAGAGGTAAATTGATGAAGCCGTCAGAGTGAAATTACACCATCCAATAACCCAATGGAGATAAAAGTAAGGGGATTTCATCACTGTACTTTTCTCCCACAATAAAGCCACACAGACGACATTGGGAAGTCTGTTATTTCCTCTGATTGCAGAACGTCTAACCCGTTTTGATCTAACAACGCAGCAATTTCACCTTGCTTTGGTAGATAGTTGCCTTTCATAACCATAGGTAAATAAAAGGGTAAAACACCTTCACACTGTTTCTTTTCAGCGGTTTGCTCGGCATGAAGAATCAATAAGATGCCATTCGGTTTAAGTAACGCCGAGATCCGTTTTATCGCTGCATTAGCATCGTCTAAAAAATGCAATACAGAAGAACACCAAATCAAATCAAATTGCCCATTTGGTGATTGTTTATTCAAATCCCCCGCCTGCACTTCAATACGATGCTCCAACCCTTCCGCCATGATATTTTTGTATGCGACTTTTACCGTTTCAGGGAAATCAAATAACACGCCAGTGGAGTTTGGAAAGCGTCGTGCAAGTGACAGAGCAACCAACCCAGGTCCGCCACCTAAATCTAAAAAATGCAGTGGTGTTTCTTCAGCAATAGTCACGTTTAGCACACGATCAAGAATACGATCGAGCGCTGGTACAGTCACCGCACGCTGCTCTTGAAAAATCTGCGCTTTAGCTGCTTTTGCCCATAATGGCGCCATCTCTGAAGATAAAGCGTTACGATTCTTTGGCACATACAGTAGTGCTTCAAATTGTTCAGTAAAGTGTCTTAACGTTTGAAAGCGAAATTGCAAAGCTTGCGAACAATCCATTGCTGAAACACTCGTCATATAACGTTTTGCTAAAGCACTCGTTATATATTTATTATCAATAGCTGTATCAACGCAGCCCATACTCCATAAGAGGTCTATCCATCCCTTGATATTCGTTGATGGCATCGCCAATTTATGAGCTATCTCTTCTATCGAGCAAGGCTCTAACAATAGATCAAACAAAGATCGAGATAACGCAACTTCAAGCGCTTTTATCTTCACTTGAGAACCGGCCAGATCCCAAAACTTTTGCAACTCATGACAATCCAACTCATGACAATCCAACTTAGTCATATCCATACCTCCGTTAAAGCTCCAAAGTAAATTTCACGCCATATTCTCTTGGCGGGCTGTAAACTGTCACGTAGCCGTTTTGATAACCAACAGCATCATATTGACGGTCTTGCAGATTATTAACATACGCTGACAAAGAGGCCTTATCCGTCAGTGGATAACTCGCGGAGACATGGACAAGCTCATAACCTTTTTGTTGATACTTGTTCGCCGCATCAAGATAGACTGCACTGCTTCCAACTAAACTAGCTGCCACAGACCAACCACCTACATCCTCATAACGCAGCGATAAATGGCCATTCATTTCAGGAGCAAAAGGATTTCGATTACCTGAATAGTCATTGTTACCATCAATAAAACGATCGAAGCGTGTTTTACTCCAAGCCACACCAATCTCTGTGCTCCAACTTTCATTGAAGTAATACTCAAGAGAGGCTTCAAAACCATCTGAAGTAGCATCAGCTGCGTTAGTCAAATAAATCAAACCTACGGTTGGCATCTGACTAACTTGCATATTTTTTATATCCATATGATAGGCAGACAGGGTGTAACGTAGCGGTTTATCTGATAGATCGCCCTTTAACCCAAGCTCAAAACTTTGGTTTTTTTCTGGATCATAAGATGAATAATTAACGGCCGGAGAAACAGTATTAAAACCACCAGAGCGAATCCCTTCTGCATAGCTGGCGTAAAGCATATGGTCAGAATTAATATCGTATTTTAGAGTTAACTGAGGCGTTAGATCAGTCCAACTTTCAGACTTTTCTTGTGCGATAGAAGGATTTAGCTTTACCTCGTCTCGCGAAGCTCGAATACCCGCAATAACTGAAAGATCCGAGCTGATCGGCATTGTCCAATTTGTGAAAAGCGCATAGGAATTACCCGTTTGCTGGGCTTGTAAATCACTCAAACCAAAAAAAGTTTTGGACAGCGTACGCAAATCATGATCTTGGCGTTCTAAATAAGCACCAAATAACCAGTCTGCTTCACCCAAATTTCCTTCTAAACGAAACTCTTGGGATAAAGTCCGAAGATGATGATCTCGACCAATATAAGTACGTTCTGCTGGTTGAAAATCCGTATCTTGCTGTACTTTATCTCTATAATCGTTATACGCCGTGACCGAGTTAAGACGCACTCCTGATGGCAATTCATGATTGGCATTAATCGAGAACGTTTGACCCACCGAATGATTCCAGCTGTCGGTTGCTGATGCTACTGTGGCCCGTTTTCCACTGGGTGCCCCCCATAACATCGCACCATCGTCATAGGCTTGTCGGCGATAACGAACAACCACGTCTGTCTTGTCAGAGATTAACCAACGTAGTCCTGCATTTAAGTTCCGCCGTTCTTTATCATCAGCCTTGCTTCCTTTCGTGGCATTATCAATAAAACCATCTTGTTTAAGAAACTCCCCTGATAAGCTGATATAGACCTCATCTTCAACCAAGGTCTGGCTAGTTGAAAGCTGCACCCTTTGTTTATCTCGACTGCCAGCTTCAACGCCCAATATTGTCCTATCTTCCCCAACGAGATCATTACTAAAGATAGAAATCACACCAACTTCAGCATTGCGACCATACACGGTTGATTGTGGGCCACGCAGCACCTCAACTCGATCGATATCAACAAGATTATTTTCGAACCCCTGAGCTGTTAACGTGGGTACACCATCAACCATTAGCAAAGTAGAACTAGACAGCGCATTAAAATTTGCCGTCAAGCCTCTAATAACAGGCGAGTTAATACCAGACTGCCCAAATGGTTGAAAGCTCAAACCAGCAACTCGACCTTCCAGTTTCGCTAAGCTATCTACGCCATCTTGCTGCAATACTTCGGTATCGTAGACAGTTGCATGCGGTGTTGCTTTCGATAAGGTTTGCTGCTTTTTATCCGCTGTCACCATCAATTCAGGTAACAACGTCGTACTTTTTTGTCCTGTATCTTCTTGAGCAAGAACAGATACAGGAAGCAGCGCTAAAGCACCGATCATTAACTCAATTTTGGATAATGTTTTTTGTTTCATCTCAATCTCTCTTTCTCGTAATTAATTCTTTACGCTATAGAGAAAGATGATAATATTGATTGAGATTGATTATCATTTAATTACTTATTCATTTCGTTAAAATTCATATTCAATACGTTCAAATTGCATAAAGAGCGGGAAAAATCATGGCCTTTCTAGTGAATAAAAATGCATTAACAGCTGTCACAAACCTTCAATCTGGTTGGCAAAGACAGGCTATTTCTTCTCAATTAGGTGAATGTTATATAGACCGGTTTGTTATAGAACCTGGACTATCTATTGCTTATTCTCGTTACACACCAACGCAAGATTTAATTGAAGAAAGCACCATAGAAAAAGACTCATCGACGCTTAGTCTTACTTATGGTTTAGAAGGGTATTCTCGTTATCAGCCAAAGCAGAACAATACTGAAGATTTCATTTTTGAACCCAATTACACCACTATTACTACCTTTGGTAATAGCTCGGGAAAACGCGTATACACCGCGAATAAAACCACCAGCCAATTAAGAATATTAGTAGACGGTAGTGTCTTTAAACGCTACCAAATCCCATTCGAGTTTCAGGCAGACAAAATTCCTTTACCTCGCCAACATCAACATATAAAAACGTCTAAAAATACCCAACACTATATAAATAGACTGATACATCTAGCGTTATCTGCTCATACTGAACGACCTTTAGAAAAAAATATTCTGGTGCTCAACTTACTTAGCGAACAGCTTGAGCGACTTCAAACAAACACTATGATCGAACCCCAAAGTCTAGGCACTAGCCTTGAGGATGAACATAAAATCGCGCAAGCTCGGTTGTTCATGATTCAACATATGAGCCAACCTTTGAGCATTGCTTTTATCTGTCAAAAAATTGGAATTAGCGAAAGCAAACTTAAACAAGGGTTTAATGCCATTTACAATACCAGCCCTTATAAATTGCTATTAGAAGCCAGAATGCACAAGGCATGGGAATTACTCACATCAGGCTATCAGGTAGCTCAAACAGCCTATGCAGTAGGTTACGAACACCCATCCAATTTCAGCGCGGCTTTTAATCGCTTTTATGGCTGCCCACCAAAGTCTATAACTTCATCAAAATAAATAAAAAAACGTTATGTAAATCACACATTAACGTTTATAAACAAGATTCCGATTTCCCCCTTTTTATTGGAACCTATTTGCATGCCTAGTGATGACTTTATCGATCTGCTCAAACTGCTCATTCGCGCACCCAGTGTGGTTGGCGCAGAGCATTCATTTTTCCGTGTTTTACAACGCGAACTGGAAGAGCGAGGGGCAAAAGTCACTTGGTACGAAGGTTTGTTGGTTGCCCAAGGCAGCGATCCGTTTAGTACCATGTTTTCAGCTCATATAGATCGTCATGGTTTGGTGTGTACTGGCCCAAATGAATTCCAATACGCAGCGTTTGTTTCGGCAAACCGCACTGACTTATTGAACAACTCAGTTTCTGAAGAGTTGATGACCAAGGTCACAGAACGTTTCAACCATGAAGAGATCTACGCCTACGAGCCTTGGTCTGGCGTATACCGTGGCAAAGGAACCATTAAAAGCTCTTACGTTTGTGAATTCCGTAACAACTTAATTTTCGAAACCGAAGGATTAGAAGGTGTTGTGGCCGGAACACCAATCGCCTTTAAAGACCAATTACATGTGGTCGACAATCGCTTGGAAGGCCAGCTTGATAACGTTATTTCTGCCGCGGCTTTGGTACATCTTTTTGATCATGGCTTTAAAGGCACCGCCTTTTTTACCGCGCAAGAAGAAGCCGGAAAAAGCTGGCGCTATTTGCTTGAATGGTTCCGTCGCTTTGGTGGCTCGACCAACCGTTTATTCGTAGTGGATACCAGCCCTTTCCCGAATCTTGATGCTGCCAATGAACAACTGCTGGTACTGCGAGAGAAGGACGCCAACGCCACATTTAATAAAGACAGCACAAAACTCCTCGAAGAATTGTGTGAAAAAAATAACATCAGTTACCTGTATAAAAACCGTTACGTGGAGAACGAAAACGCCAAACGTGCTGAGCAAGGCTTACCACCAAGCTCCCTTGGTAGTACAGAGCTTGGCCGCATTATCGCCGCATCAAATGGCTTGGTAGATGGCACGACCATTCAAATCCCAACCATTGGTTACCACACCATGCACGAGTCGGCAGCGGTGGAATCGGTGGACGCCTTTATTGATATGCTAAAAGTTGTGTCGAATATTTAGATTCTCCAGATTCTATTTATTACTATCTGAAGCAACACATAAAAATCCCGTTTCGATGCATGAACACGAAGCGGGATTTTTTTATAGATTAAAACAAATCAATACTACAAAGAGAGCTCTTTTCTAATGATCTCTGCACCTGCCGTTAAGGCATGTAGCTTGCCTCTTGCTACCGCACGAGGCAGCGGAGCCATACCACAGTTAGTACAAGGGTAGAGCTTGTCTGCATCGACAAACTGCAGGGCTTTGCGCAGAGTATTGGCCACTTCTTCTGGTGTCTCTATGGCATGGTTCGCCACGTCGATTGCGCCGACCATGACTTTTTTGCCGCGAATAAGTTCGAGCAATTCCATTGGCACATGAGAGTTATGACACTCCAGTGAAATTATATCGATATTGGATTTTTGCAGCTTAGGAAAGGCTTCTTCATATTGTCGCCATTCAGAGCCAAGCGTCTTTTTCCAATCAGTATTGGCTTTAATGCCGTAGCCATAACAAATATGTACTGCGGTTTCGCATTTAAGGCCTTCAATGGCTCTTTCTAACGTCGCAATACCCCAATCATTGACCTCATCAAAAAACACATTAAATGCTGGCTCATCAAATTGGATGATATCCACACCCGCTGCTTCTAACTCTTTGGCTTCTTGGTTGAGAATTTTGGCAAATTCCCACGCGAGCTTTTCGCGGCTTTTGTAATGATCATCATACAGCGTATCAATCATGGTCATTGGTCCTGGTAACGCCCACTTAATCGGTTGATTGGTTTGTTGACGTAAAAACTTAGCGTCTTCAACAAAAACGGGCTTGATGCGGCTAACCGGGCCAACGACAGTAGGAACGCTCGCATCATAGCGATCACGAATTCTTACCGTCTGACGGTTCTCAAAATCCACGCCACTAAGGTGTTCAATAAAGGTGGTAACGAAATGTTGGCGTGTTTGTTCGCCGTCACTGACGATATCAATGCCCGCTTGCTGCTGCTCTTGTAACGAGATACGCAGTGCATCCTGTTTACCATCAATGAGTTGATCTCCTTCCAGCTTCCAAGGAGACCAAAGTGTTTCTGGCTCTGCAAGCCATGTAGGTTTAGGCAAGCTGCCTGCCGTTGATGTTGGTAGTAGCGTGTTATTAGTACCTGTTTTTTCAATAACTGTTTTCATAATAAAGAATGCCGTCTATTAAATGTAATGTTGGAAAATAACCATTGGGGCTTGCGTCTATGCGTAATTAGCAGACCACTGCTCAAGAGCCCTTTGGTATGGCTTTATAAAATGCTGCTCAGCAAATTTGCCTTGTTCACTCGCCAATTGACTGCGTTCTTCACGGTCATAAACAATTTGTGTTAGAGAATGATCCGAGTTGTTCAAGTTCGGTTGATAACTCTTTCCAGCAACCGCGTTGGCGTTGTAAATTTCTGGACGGTAGATTTTCTGGAAGGTTTCCATCGTACTGATGGTGCCAATCAGCTCAAGATTGCTGTAATCGTTAAGCAAGTCGCCTACAAAATAAAACGCTAATGGTGCGGCGCTGTTGGCAGGCATAAAGTATCGAACCTGTAAGCCCATCTTGTGAAAATATTGCTCGGTCAAAGACGTGCTATTTGGCTGATATTCAACCCCCAGTACTGGATGCTGATTTCCTGTTCGCTGATAGGTTTTATTGTCTGAAACACTCAGACAGATCACTGGCGGCTTGGTAAATTTTTCTTTAAAGCTGTCTGACTTCACAAAGCTTTTAAAGAGCTTTCCATGCAGGTCGCCAAAATTATCAGGAATGCTAAATTCTTTTTGACCTTTGTTATGGTTTGGCAACACGACGCTGAAGTCGTAATCGCGGACATAAGAAGAGAAATTGTTTCCTACAATCCCTTCAATACGCTGATCAGTGTGGTGATCAAGAATATTCGTCTTCAAAATTTCAATGGTTGGGAAGGTCTGGCCATTCCCTTCGATATCCACATCAACCGAAACGATTTCAAGTTCAACAGAATAACGATCTCCCTTTGCGTTATCCCAATGCGCCAATGCATTAAAACGATTGTTAATCATCCTTAATGCGTCGCGTAAATTCTCTTGTCGTCGCTCTCCTCTGGCCAAATTCGCGAAATTGGTTGTAATGCGAGTATTATCTGAAGGGCGGTAGCTTTCATCGAAGCAAATGCTCTTAATGGTAAAAGTAAAGCTGTTGTTCATGGTGATCTGGTATCCTATTTTCTGAAGTGAAATAAGGATCTATTCCTTGTTTTCACTTGCCAGTTTTCGATTGGCGGCGATCAGCCTAGTTACTAAGTGAGTACAGTTATACGCAATCACAATCATGAACAAAAATGAATTTATTTTAATAATCATGAATATTATTCATAAAAAAACGAACAATATTCTGAGATAGGAGTTTTCAAGCAAGAGTAAGAGAGGCTGTTGGAAGGTAATAACACCCTAGATAGAGCGCTATTTTATCGGACGCTAATCAAAAAGAGAGTATGAAATAACCGGATAATTGAGCACGATATTGGTTCTTTCGATTGTGCTAAGCCCTGACTTTTAGATCATCAAGGTACCGCCGTATTGAGAAGCTAACAACTCAACTCTACTTTGCTCGGCTCTGCTTGAAGCCCAAAGAACTGCAAACAAATACTTCACCAATACAAAAAAATGACCGAAGATGAGAATTTTATGCATATTTCAGGTGTTGTTTTATTAACTTTTGGGATGTAAAATCTTTCCAAGTTATTTAAAATTACACTTAGAATTTTCGTGTCGAAAACTGCATTTGAAAAATAGTGTTTATACATTTCAAAATACATGGATAGTTATGAAGAACTATATTAACGATATCGTTTTATCCTCTCCTAAACAGTTATTAGAAAGATTTCAACAAAGTAAATCTGACTATGGCACAGAATTTCATATAACAATTGCTGATAGATACAATAATCGTTACTCAGGCTTCTTTGTTAAGTTTGATTCAGAGCTTAAAATTGTTTTACTCACAGACAAAGAACATGAAATATCTTTTATTGATACGGACAGCATTGTAAACATTGCCATTTATGACTTTGCAAAACATGAACGTTTCCTACTAGGTCAAGAGCCAATTAAACAAGTGTCCGCATTTAAAGCAGACACTGTTGAAGACTGTTTAGCACTGCTTAAGTCGACCCTTCAAAAAACACACTCGCTTGATTTCAACTTCACTGTCGATGAAGTGAAACCTGCCAACCTCGACAAAATCAAAGCCATTCTTGAAGCTCTGGGCGACACTTTAATGGAAGTTGCCAGTGATGACTTCAGCAAAGAGTACCTTAGCCAAATAACTGATTTTTATATAAAAAATGAAGCAAGAGATGGTATTCGTTTTAGAAAAACAAATACTACTATTTTGGTTAGATTCAATTTTGAAGAAGAGCTACCCGCTGATCTTCAAACAAAGATTGAAAATGGAATAAATGACGCATTCTAATTTTTCAATTTTTTAAATTTGTACTTTTCAACTCAAAAATAAGGATTGATCATGGGACTTAAAGAGAAAAAAGCGGCTAGAGATTTTCAAGAAAATAATCTTGAAGCACTTAAAAAGAAAGTGTTTGACGCAGCTAAATTTGAATTTGAGATTGAAATTGACTGGGATAGTATCTCTGTTGACAACTACTCTCACCTATACAACCAAACTTGGACTCAAATTTACTTTGAGCCAATGATTATTGCATTTAGCAAAATGTGTGCAGACAGTTTCTCTCAAGAAGCAATCCAAGATGATCTGAAGAAAGTTGTTATTCAGAACATTGGCGACATCAGCAATGCTAATAAATATTCTTCTTACAGCAATGGTGTTTTGACATTAAACCATTCACCAATTGCCAATGCAGAAAATCAAATTGAAGACCGCGCTAAAGCACTACAAGATACTGTAGAAGACGCGCTTTAATTAAAAGCTTATTAAAAGCACTACTCATAAATGAGTAGTGCTTTTAATCTTCTTAATAATAGAAAAACGCCTCAACCCCTTCTATTCAAAATCGATCTCAGCTATTTGAAGCTCAGCAAAAATCAAACGACCAAAATTAGTTTTGTGTGTGTTATACGCCGCATTTTTATTTCTTTTTTACAAAAGGAATAACCGGACAATTGAGCACGATATCGGTTCTTTCAATGGTGACCAAACCCTGATCTTCCGCTGTCAGAATTGCTTCTTCAGACCTCAGCTCTGTTGCCTTACTTGGGTCTTTCCACACCACGACGTACATCAACCAAAGCGGTGAGTAATGCGTATTTTGACTCTCATAGCCCAATGGTTCAGGAACGGAAGCAAATACGCTCCACGCTTGCTCTTGATTCGGAAATGCATACACACGCTCTAACACGGTCTTCACTTGTGGTGGTTTAGGATAATAAGGCACAGAGTCACGCAAACGAGGCGCATAATTGGCATTTTTTGCTTTTGCCACAGCCTGATCAGAAACATCCGTCGTTATATAAAGTACTTCTTTGCCTTCATGCCAGCCATGCAGCAAAGGTAAACTGATTGTGCTCTGTGGCACCTGTTTATTTTTAACAGAATAACTACTACAAGATGCCAATAACAAAACACAGACAATTCCTAAGAGACATTGACGCAACATACCATTCACTCCAGAGTGTTTTAAACGGAAAGATCATTGAAAACCACCAATTAACGGCTATTAATACTATCTACTAACTTATTTAGACCGCTAATAGCCAACGAGACGCGCATGATAGATAAACTTGAAATAAATCACCTTAGAACATTAAATGCGCTCTATCAGTTCAGCAATATTTCAGTCGCTGCTGAACATCTAAGCGTTTCTCAACAGGCTATCAGTCTCCAACTTAAAAAATTAAGAATCATTCTTGGCGATCAGCTCTTTGTTAGAACAGGCCACGGAATGATTCCAACGCCCTATGCCAAAGAGATAGAGTCGCACATTCAACAGATATTGATTCAAATAAATAGCATCCCTCCGGCAAAGACACTTTCTCCACAGCAAATAGAAAGGACTTTGGTTATCTGTGCAACAGACTACACACAAGAAGTGATAGTAACAGACCTAATTAAAGAACTTAGACAATATGCACCAAAAATCAAAGTGATCATTACCAATATCGAACACGCCAATCTAACCAAAAAAATCCATCTAGGCACAATAGACCTTGTTTTTACCACCAGCGCCTATGTTCCCGAAGGGTTGATTTCCACTCCATTATTTACAGAGAAGTACTTATGTGTGACAGCGAATACAGCCATTAAACGTACTCATGACCTATCACTAGAGCAATTAACTAAACACGACTTTGTCATCGTTTCGCCAGGCATTGGTAGTTTTATAGGTTCTGCTGATACTTGGTTCGAACAACAAGGCTTTCCACGTCAAGTTACCGTATCCGCCCCATCCTTTCATATGGCTAAAGAGATCTTAAAATATCCAGATATGGTGGGATTCATTCCTTCTAGACTTCTACCGTATGAAGGACTATTTGAGCTTCCATTAGAAAAATACCCACCGGGTTATCAAGTCGTAGCCGCCCATCACCCAAATGCCAAAAATGATCTATTAATTAGCTGGTTACTGGATAGCATTCAGAAAAAGTTTACTAATTAAAGAGACCTTAACTTGTATCGGTAACAAGCTAGGCTTTATAGTCAAACGACCCACTCAACTCTACTCTAGCGTCACTTTAAACACTATGTAGAGGTCATTATGTCCATTAAACGCATTAACCCACCATCTTTGTATGACGGTACAGCTACTGGCATGTCACAAGCCACGGTCGATACTGACACAGGGTTGGTTTTTATTTCAGGCCAAGTCGATTGGGACACTGATTTTCAAACCAATAATCACGATATGAAAACGCAAACTGCCAATGCAGCAAAACACTTAATTACGGTTTTAAAAGCAGCAAATTCTTCAGTCGAGAATATTTTGCAGTTACGTGTCTACGTTCGCGGTGAGGTTGCCGACCATATGGAAGCAATTGTCCCTATTATCGCCAGCACATTAGGCACTTCACGCCCAGCATTAACGGGAATTGGCGTCGCCTCTTTAGCCTCTCCAGAGACGTTAATTGAAATTGAAGCGGTCGCAAAAGTCGCTCGATAATATTCCGATTCCTGTTTTAACCACAGAGCTTAAAACAGGAACGACATTATCAGCTTAGACATCATTTCCTTTAGGCCTCGAATATTTATAAACCGTATTTCGACTAACACCGGCTGTTTTCGCGGTTTGCGAAACATTACCTTTGAATTCATTCAGTAATCGCGGAATCAACTGTTCTAGTGGCTCTTCCTGTTCTCTCTGAGAGCCTCCTTCCACTGAATCATCTGCTTGTGTAATGACATCAAGATCATCAAAGAAATCATCAGGTAAATGCCATTCTTCCAACTCTTCCTCATCGGCCATTGCCATGCCGACTTTTAATACATGAGCGAGTTGGCGCATATTTCCCGGCCATGGATGAGTCACCAGTAAATCCAGCATAGCTTGCGACAAAGCAGGACCAGGCTCTTCTTTGCGTAAACGTTCATGTAGGTATTTGATTAGTTCTGCTTTGTCTATTCGTTCTCGTAATGCGGGCAATTCGATGTTCAAACCTGAAATTCGGTAGTATAAGTCTTGACGAAAACGCCCTTCTTTCACTTCATCTTTTAAAGTTCGATTGGTAGCAGAAATCAGTTTGATATCCACTGGAAAGGCTTCGGTTGAGCCCAGCGGCGTCACCACTCGTTCTTGCAAAACACGTAACAAACGGGACTGTACCGCCATTGGCATTTCACCAATTTCATCAAGAAATAGCGTACCGTGATGGGCACGACGAATCAGGCCTATAGAGCCACGATTTTGTGCCCCAGTAAATGCGCCTTTTTCATAACCAAAAAGTTCAGACTCCACCAGCTCAGCTGGAATTGCCGCACAATTTACCGCCACCAACATCTCTTTTGAGCGAGAACTATGGTAGTGCAAACTGCGCACAAAAATTTCCTTCCCCGCCCCCGTTTCACCATGAATCAAGATAGGAATGTCTTTCTCCATTATCTTATGGGCTTGGCGTACTAATCGCGCCACTCGCTCGTCGCCATGCTGTAATTCTGCCAGAGGAATAACGTTATCGGGAATGGTTGATATTGGCACGTTTTCCTGTCTTTTCACCTTTTCAACTGGAGGACTTTTTTCATTCATAACAATGGCTTCTGCTTGTGGAGGAGCAACATAATCTGCACGCTGACGAAAATCAGGAATACGCATTATTTGCTGCACAGGAGGAATCACTTTGACATAAAATTGATACCGTCCCATGGCGATCAACTTCATCGGCAAACTATAGGGATGATGTTTAATTTCACGCATTTCAATATCAAATATTTGATTGATATTGAGTAAGGCTAAATCCTGTGCCAATACCACTTCTGCACGACGATTCGCCGACACAATCGTGCCGTTTTCATCAAGCACCAAAATACCAGACCAATGACTGTCCAAACTGACCACATTGGTATTAAAACTGAGAATGAAATGCTCTTGTTGAAAAGCGGAAAATATCAGTCGATTCTCCACACTCAATGACATGAGCTTAACCATGCCAAAGGTATGATCTTGTGGAAGATAAGCGTCTGAGGAAATGTCCAACACGCCAACCAAATCGTTCTTCGTGTTGTAGATAGGCGAAGCCGAGCCAACCATAAAGCGATTGGCTCGTAAAAAATGCTCATCTCGACCAACCTGAATAGCCTCTCCTGTAATCAACGCCGTACCAATGGCATTAGTGCCAACGCCCATTTCAGTCCACTGGTTTCCACCAACTAAGCCATGTTGCGATGCACTGCCAAAACGAGGCTGTCCCCATGTGTTGAGGACATGACCTTGTCTGTCTGCTAAAACGATCATGCACGCCGAATTACTAAGAATATTTTCATAGTACGGCAGCACTTCATTTTCAGTGGTTTCGAGCAAGCTTCGATGTTGATCGATTAAATCATTCAAGGTGCCCTTTGGCAGGGTGGCAAAATCCGGACGGCTGCTGTGATCCAAGCCAAACTGCTCACAACGATACCAAGACGCCTGAATTCGTTCCTTATGCGTTTGCGTCAAACCAGACTCTGCTGCAGCCTCATTTTTTTGTTGTTTTTGCTTTTCTTCGTCTTGCATTTCCAACTCCAACACACTGGAAAAAGCCCTAGAGTGTGCATGAAATGTTCATTGTAATTACAAGACTGTAAACACTTTGAACACTCGTGAACAGTCCTTTTTCGAAAGTGAAAACCATAAAAAACACTAACAGAAACCGATAAAATCTTTATTTTTCAAAATTTTAGAATTAATAAAGAACATAAAAATAATTTTGGCATGGCTTTTGTAAGTACTTAGCGCATACAGACAAGATTACTGTGCATTCATTTTTGAGCTTCTCAGAAGCTAGAAAGAATTGGCACTAAAAACAATAACAACAAAAAGGTACTTACAATGTCTCTGACGCTGCAGAATGTATCGCGCGTTGTTGAAGGCGAGACGTGGATCGACAATGTTAATTTGTCCCTCGAACCCGGCTCTTTCAACGTTTTGCTTGGCCGCACACTGTCCGGCAAAACCACGCTTATGCGCCTAATGGCCGGTCTTGATCGACCAACCAAAGGCAAAATCCTCATGAATGGGGTGGACGTAACAGGTGTTCCTGTTCGCGAACGCAACATTTCCATGGTGTACCAACAGTTCATCAACTACCCCAACCTCACGGTGTACGAAAACATCGCCTCGCCACTGCGTTTGGCCAAGATGGATGAAAAGGAAGTCGACCGCCGTGTGCGTGAAACCGCCGCCATGCTGCGTATCGACCCCTTTCTTGATCGTTTGCCATTGCAATTGTCTGGTGGTCAACAACAACGTACAGCCATGGCGCGAGCCTTGGTGAAAGACTCGCAAATCATCTTGTTCGATGAACCACTGGTTAACCTCGATTACAAATTACGCGAAGAGCTACGCCAAGAATTGCGCGCCTTGTTCAAAGCTCGTAATTGTATCGCCATTTACGCCACCACCGAACCTAACGAAGCCTTAGCTTTGGGTGGCAATACAGCTGTATTGAACGAAGGGCGTTTACTGCAAATGGGACCAACCGCTGAGGTTTACCATCAGCCCAAAGACATCATCACCGCGGAAATGTTTTCTGAACCACCTATCAATGTGGTACCCGGCCGCGTCAGCGAAGAAGAAGTCACCTTTGACGACACCGTACATTTTCGTTTAAACAGCGATTTACGTCGCTTAACGCCCGGTGAATATCAGTTTGGTGTGCGCGCCTCGCACATCGGCTTGGTTCCCCATTCTGATGATGACTTAGAACTACCAGTACGAGTCGACTTAGCGGAAATCAGTGGCTCTGAAACCTTTCTACATGTTCACAATCCACATTTTGATTTGGTGCTGCATCTATCTGGTGTTCATGCCTACCAAGTAGATCAAGAAATTAAGGTCTACTTTCCAACGCACAAGCTTTATGCCTTTGACGCCCAAGGCAAGATGGTGCATTCCCCAGCAAGAATGAGGGATCAATAATCATGGCTTCTATTACTCTAAATGCCTTAGCGCATACCTATACTGACAACCCAACCAAGCCAGAAGATTACGCCATCCGCGAAATGTCCCACGTATGGGAACAAGGCGGCGCGTTTGCCTTACTCGGTCCATCAGGCTGCGGAAAATCCACCCTACTGAACATCATTTCAGGATTGCTGGAACCTTCCCATGGGGAAGTCTTGTTCGATGGCAAACGTGTGAACGAGCTTAAACCCGAAGAACGCAATATCGCACAGGTTTTCCAGTTCCCAGTGGTATACGACACCATGACAGTGTTCGATAACTTGGCTTTTCCATTACGCAATATTGGCGTGCCGGAATACAAGGTGAAGTCAAAAGTTTACGAAGTTGCTGAAATTCTAGAGCTGTCTGATCAACTAAAGCGCAAAGCCAAGGGTTTATCCGCGGATCAAAAACAGAAAGTATCCATGGGGCGCGGCTTAGTTCGTGACGATGTGTCGGCGATTTTGTTTGATGAACCACTCACCGTTATCGACCCGCAGTTGAAGTGGAAACTACGTCGTAAGCTCAAGCAAATCCATGAGCAGTTCAACATCACCATGGTGTATGTGACCCACGACCAGCTCGAAGCGTCAACTTTCGCCGACAAAATCGCGGTTATGTACAACGGACAAATCGTCCAGTTCGGCACGCCACGAGAGTTATTCGAAAACCCAGCCCACACCTTCGTTGGCTACTTTATCGGTAGCCCAGGTATGAACTTTTTTGAAGCAGAACTGAAAAGCCAAGGCGAAAAAGAAGCGCTGATGTTTGGCGATCATGAAATTTCTGTCAGTGACGCCATGTTAACGCGCTTAAAAGCCATGGGTGCCAACAAGGTCACCTTGGGGATTCGCCCTGAATTTGTCCATGTGTGGGATGGCAAAAATGACGACGCTTTCTCAGTCGATGTGGATTATGTGGAAGACCTTGGTACATACAAGATCCTATCTTTCTTATTCCAAGGGCAGGTGATGAAAGCGCGCCTAAGTGAAGACCAGAAAGTACCTTCAGGGCAAATCTACGTAAGCTTCCCTGAGCAATGGACTAAGGTCTATGTAGATGAGTATCTGGTTGATGTAAGTGATCAAGCCCACTCAGAAGATCCAAAAAAGGAGACTGGCCATGCAAACTAAAGTCGAAAACAATAAGGCGTGGTTCCTTGTTCTGCCTGTTTTTCTCATCGTAGCTTTCTCTGCCATCATTCCTCTGATGACGGTGGTGAACTATTCAGTACAGGATATTTTTGATCCTTATACTCGCTACTTTGTTGGCACAGAATGGTTCAAGCAAGTGATGCTAGACAGCCGCTTGCACGAAGCTTTGCTACGCCAATTCATCTATTCCTTCACCATTCTGATCATTGAAGTGCCATTGGGTATTTGCGTGGCCTTGATGATGCCAACCAAAGGTCGTGGCGCGTCTTTGGCGTTGATTTTGGTGGCGATTCCCCTGCTGATTCCATGGAACGTGGTAGGCACCATTTGGCAAATCTTCGGCCGTGCGGACATCGGTTTGTTCGGTGCCTTCATGAGCAGCATCGGTGTCGATTACAACTACGCGTCTGATCCTACCGATGCTTGGTTAACCGTGGTCTTGATGGACGTGTGGCACTGGACACCTTTGGTCGCCTTGCTGTGCTACTCCGGTCTGCGGGCGATCCCTGAAGTTTATTATCAAGCAGCGCGAATCGACCAAGCATCACGCTGGGCCGTATTCCGCTATATCCAACTACCTAAGCTTACTAACGTACTGATTATTGGTGTGTTATTGCGCTTTATGGATTCCTTCATGATTTACACCGAGCCGTTTGTACTAACCGGTGGCGGCCCAGGTAGCTCTACCACCTTCTTGAGTCAGTCCTTGGTACAGCAAGCCATCGGTCAGTTTGATCTTGGTCCTGCGGCGGCTTTCTCGCTGGTGTATTTCTTAATCATCTTGCTCGTGTGTTGGGTGTTCTACACCACCATCATGAACATGCAAAAAGACAAGTAGGAGCGGATCATGACGCAATCAAATACGACAATGACACGCCAAAACACGGCAAAAAAAGAACAGGCTCCGGTCTACAGTAAAGCGGAACGCAAAACCCGTAATGCTCACCTTAGAGGTCGCTTTGGCTTGGTGTTGTACGTGGTGTTGTTATTACTACCAATCTATTGGCTAGTTAACATGTCATTCAAAACCAATACAGAAATTCTCAGCGGATTGTCTTTCTTCCCTGAAAATTTCACCTTAGCGAATTATGCCAAGATCTTTGGCGACCCAACCTGGTATATGGGTTACGTTAACTCCATTTTCTACGTTTCCATGAACATGGTAATCAGCCTTGTGGTTGCCTTGCCTGCTGCTTATGCCTTTAGCCGCTATAAGTTCATTGGCGATAAGCACATGTTCTTCTGGCTGCTATCTAACCGCATGGCACCGCCAGCCGTGTTCTTATTACCTTTCTTCCAACTGTATTCGTCAGTGGGTTTGTTCGATACACATATTGCTGTGGCGCTAGCGCACTGTCTGTTCAACGTGCCATTGGCGGTATGGATTTTGGAAGGTTTTATGAGCGGCGTACCGCGAGAAATAGACGAAACGGCGTATATCGATGGCTATTCGTTCCCGAAATTTTTTGTCCGCATCTTCATTCCATTGATTCGTTCAGGGATCGGGGTGACGGCCTTCTTCTGCTTTATGTTCTCTTGGGTCGAGCTGCTGTTGGCACGGACATTAACCTCTGTCGATGCCAAACCCATCGCCGCCATCATGACTCGAACCGTCTCTGCGTCGGGGATGGATTGGGGGCTACTCGCCGCAGCTGGTGTGCTGACAATCCTACCGGGGATGTTGGTCATTTACTTCGTTCGTAACCATGTGGCGAAGGGCTTTGCCCTTGGTCGAGTGTAAGGAGAATTATTATGGCTTGGATGTCTTGGACATTACCTACCGCCCTGTTTTTTATCGGTATTGCCGTGATCTTAGTTGGTATGACCACATGGCAGCTGATCTCACCTTGTGTAGAGCGTCGTGGCTTTTTGCCGCTGGCGACTACACGTGGTGATCGCTTATTCATTGGCCTGCTTAGCAGTGCTTTTATCCACCTTGCATTCGTTGCGTTAACGGATGTGAACATCGCGGTGGCAACCGTCCTATGTGCATTTTGGATGATTATCCTAATGCGTTGGGGCTAGTCAGCGTCGCTCTCAGTAAGCACAGATGGACCATCTGGTACAGAAGGCAAGGAAGCCAAATATAAAAACTTAAACAGAAAAACCAAACTTAGTTGAGGTAAAACATGCACTACAATAAGAAAAAAATTGCACTCGCCGCCTTACCCTTTGCTGTCATGATGCATTCAGCCACGTTATGGGCTGACGCATATTCAGATGCAGCAGAAAAGTGGGTAGATACTGAATTCACCGTTTCTACTCTAAGCAAGCAACAACAGCTTGATGAGTTGCACTGGTTCACCGAAGCCGCGAAAAAATTCCGTGGTATGGAAATCAACGTGGCATCTGAGACGTTAACGACTCACAAATACGAGTCTCAAGTGTTGGCAAAAGCCTTCACCGAAATCACTGGCATCAAAGTCAACCATGACCTGATCCAAGAAGGCGATGTGGTCGAAAAACTGCAAACGCAAATGCAGTCTGGCCGTAATATTTACGATGCTTACGTCAATGACTCTGATTTGATCGGTACGCATTTCCGTTACGGTAAAGTGGTGCCAATCTCTGACATGATGCAAGGCGATGGTAAAGATTTTACCTCCCCAACCTTAGATCTGGCTGACTTTATTGGTTTGGATTTCACCACAGGGCCAGATGGCAAACTTTATCAACTGCCCACTCAGCAATTTGCCAACCTTTATTGGTTCCGTGCTGACTGGTTTGCACGCCCCGATCTAAAAGCGAAATTCAAATCCATCTATGGCTATGACCTTGGCGTTCCCGTTAACTGGTCTGCTTATGAAGACATCGCTGAGTTCTTCACAGACAAGGTGAAAAATATCGACGGCGAGCGTGTTTATGGCCACATGGATTACGGTAAAAAAGACCCTTCTCTAGGTTGGCGCTTCACTGATGCTTGGTTCTCTATGGCCGGTGCGGGCGATAAAGGGATTCCGAATGGTTTGCCTGTGGATGAATGGGGGATTCGTATCAAAGATGCCTGTTCACCGGTTGGCTCAAGTGTGTCCCGTGGTGGTGCTACCAACGGACCCGCTGCGGTTTATGCCACTACCAAATACGTGGATTGGTTACGTAAGTACGCACCACCAGAAGCGCAAGGTATGACCTTCTCTGAATCTGGCCCAGTACCAGCACAAGGTGCTGTGGCTCAGCAAATCTTCTGGTACACCGCTTTCACCGCTGACATGACGGCCAAAGGCCTACCTGTTGTCAACGAAGACGGCACGCCAAAATGGCGTATGGCTCCCTCTCCAGTTGGGCCATACTGGGAAGAAGGTATGAAGAAAGGTTATCAAGACGTTGGAGCTTGGACTTTCATGAACTCCACACCAGAAGACCGTCGCTTAGCAGCTTGGTTGTACGCTCAGTTCACCACGGCCAAAACCGTTTCTTTGAAGAAAACATTAGTGGGATTAACACCGATTCGTGAATCCGATATCAACTCACCTGAAATGGCCGCTGCAGCGCCTAAATTGGGCGGTTTGGTTGAATTCTACAAAGGGCCAGCGCGTAAAGAGTGGTCGCCAACTGGGATCAACGTACCAGATTATCCTAAGCTCGCTCAGCTTTGGTGGCAGTATATTTCTCAAGCAGCAAGCGGAGAAGCAACACCACAAGAAGCGCTTAATGGTCTAGCCGCAGCGCAGGATAAAGTCATGGAGCGTTTAGAGCGCGCCAATGTACAACCTATCTGTGGACCAAAAATGAACAAGCCACGTGATGAAGCCTACTGGTTGGCTCAACCTGGCGCACCAAAACCGAAATTGGCCAATGAGAAACCACAAGGTGTCACGGTTTCTTACGACGACCTACTTCGTTCTTGGGAATAATCTCACACAACACTCTCTGAACGTTTGACCGGCTTAGGCCGGTCTTTTTTTGAGAAGGTAGATAAAGTTAGATAGAAGTATTTGATACAAAGATAGAAGAATCGAGTTAATGTGTCATTGGTTCATCGTCCGACATCAAGGCTTTTAACTCATCCTGTAAGCTTTCAATTTTTTCAGCCAATATATGCTGCTGTGACGGTGGTATTTGCGCAATATCCTGAAGCGAAACTTTTTCTAAGTTTTCGAGCAAACTAACTAAATGCTGTATGCGCTCATCTTTTCTGTTCATGCGGGTTCTCTCCATAGATGCATGGTGACCTCTAACCATAGACAACTTTTCCTAATTACTCTGTCATAAATAAGAAAAGTTATGTAAAAAATTGAAGCAATCATCAATGGAGCCGTTGTTTCACCATCCTTATACAGCGAAGACAGCACCTACACTTTGTTTACTCTACGCAAATGAGATCGTTAGGCTTTTATCCTCTTGTTCTAAGTATTGCCTTTGATGGCATCAATAAAATTCTATGTTTTTCAATGGGATGGACTAACAAAATAAAAAACGAAAGCTAATCATGGCTTTCGTTTTTTATAACATTAACCACTTTCTATTACAGGGTATAACCACCATCCACTTCAATCACGGCATTACGCAAAGCAAGAGACGCATCATCAAGAAGGTATAACGCAGCACCAAGGTGATCATCTGCGTTTAATTCACGACCAACTGGCGTGGCCTTTAAACTCTCAAATAACGCCATTTCCTGCTCTTTCGTCATTCCAGCTTTAGCCTGAATATCAGTTGCCGTAATACCAGGGCGAATAGAGTTTATGCGAATACCACGATCCGCTAATTCAATGTTCAACACTCGGATTGTCGCCTCAAATGCGGCTTTGCTGGCTGCATACGTTGAACAGCCTGCAAAACCTTTAGTCACAACAATACTAGAAATAAACACCACACTTGCAGGCTGCGCTAAGCTTGGCAAAAGTGCCTGCAAGGTAAAAAATGGTCCCTTGGTATTAATGCCTATCGTTTCATCAAAATTTGCAGCTGTGGTTTCCACAAAAGAACTGGGATAAAAGACCCCCGCATTAAGGACTACCCCATCCAAAACAATACCGTCTTGTTGCAAAGCTTCCCCTAGTAATACCAATTGTGCCAAATCCGCACTATCGGCCAAGTAGGCTTTCACCCCTAGTTGCGATGCTACCTGATCTAACTTAGTTTGATTTCGTCCCGTGATAATGACTTGATTCCCCAAGGCTACGCACTTCTTTGCTAAGGCTAAACCAATTCCAGAAGTTGCGCCGGTAATTAAGATGGTTTTTGATTGCATGTTATCTACTCCAATGATGTGCTCTCCGATAGGATGAACAGGATTTAGTATGCAAACATCTTATTACCCTCTATGGTTTCTTATTAGATACCAAAAAATAAACAATTGGTTTCTATTATAGAAACAATTATTCGTGTTATTTTGTCTTATACTCTTTCGCTTTTGACTGTACGGTGAACACAATGGACGCTCTGCATAACCATCTTTCACATTTGTATTTGTTCCAAAACGTGGCTCGTCTGGGCAGCTTTCAAGCCGCGGCGACAAAATATGGTTTACCGCGATCTTCGGTGAGTAAAAAGATCCAACAACTTGAAGATAAAATTGGCCAACGCCTGATTCAAAGAAGTACACGTCAACTGAGTCTCACCGAGGCAGGGCGCGCTTTATTAGTCGCATCAGCCCCATTAAATAAATTACTAGAAGATTCTCAACGAGTCATAGATGAACATGAAACTAAACCTTCTGGTAAAGTCAAAATCAGCTGTTCATCATTGATTGGTCAGCATTTTCTCTTACCCTTAATCAGCACTCTGCGAAACGCCTATCCAGCTATTTCATTGGAACTTTGCCTGAGCGATGAGTATGTAGATTTGATAGAACAAGAGATCGACATTGCCATCCGTATCGGCCATTTACCAGATTCATCTTTAGTCGCAAGAAAGATAGGAGAAAAGCGCTGGGGCTGGTATGCAAGCCCAGACTATCTCCAAAAGCAGGGCATTCCTCTACACCCAGATGAACTTACTGAACATCAATGTATTGTCTTTAAAAACAATAATATCACCCTAGATCATTGGCCTTTTCGCCAAACAGATAACAAGATTAAAAGCATCCCTGTAAACACTGAACTAAGTACTGATGACAGCCGCGCTTTAGTGGAAATGGCACGACTTGGTTTGGGCATTATTATGATCGACCCTCTGTTGATCAAAGCGGAAATCGAAAGTCGACAATTGGTGCCAATCTTAACCGAATGGCAACATCCAGATAACCAACCAATCAACCTTGTTTGTCTAGGAAAAAACTACCGCAGTCGCGCCTCCAGCAGCATCTGGGAGGCCCTTTCGCAAAGACTCAAATTTGATTAGTGCATGAGTTGAAATGCTTATCTGGCGTAATAGAAAACTAACAACTGCCTTTTTTAGCTTGACCAGGCGGACAAAATGCTCCGTTTTTACCGCCATCTTGATGCGCACCTTCACTTTTGGCTTCAATATCAATACCAGCAAATTTTCCGCCTACTCGGTTTATCTCGCAACCAGTTAACGATACCAAGCTGACGGCAATAATCAGTAAAGTGGCTCTCATTTTTAGCTCCTCATTCTTCGAATGGGCAAGCATAACAAAGTACTTTTCACTCAACCCCCAGCCTTACAAAATCATGACGGTGATTTTCACTATTCAAAGATCACTAACCTTATCTTTTCAGAAAAAATATTAATCAGCTCAACTATTCGTTAGTCATTACAAAAACAAACTGCAACAATGAGCGCTATAAAAAAAGAGACATTGAACCAGACACCAATAAGGAGCCTTGCATAATGAAACTGATCATAGGAAATAAAAATTACTCATCTTGGTCGTTACGGGGTTGGTTGGCGTTAAAAGCTTTTAACATTCCATTTGAAGAAATAAAGCTCAGCCTGTTTAGTGAGGAGTTTCATAGCGAACTTGCCAAATATTCACCCGCCGGTAAAGTGCCAGTTTTAGTGGATGACGATCTGAGCGTGTGGGATTCTCTCGCCATTTGCGAATACATCAATGAAAACTATTTGGATGGTACAGGGTGGCCCGAAGACAAAAATAGCCGTGCCATAGCACGTTCTATTGTGGCCGACATGCACTCTGGATTATTTGGTATTCGTAACGAAATGCCAATGAATTGTCGTGCGAAACGTCGTGTTGAGCTCAGTAATAATGCGCAAAAGGAAGTCGCTAACCTAGACGCCCTCTGGTCCGATTTACGCAGCAAACACGCCCAAAATGGCGACTACTTATTCGGTACTTTTAGCTTAGCTGACGTATTCTTTGCTCCTGTTGTCTTTCGTTTTTCAACCTACGGAATCACACTGTCAGACGCCGCCAGCGCCTACTGCAAAACCATGCTAGCGCACCCAGATATGCAAGCTTGGTTTAAAGATTCTGTGGCAGAAGTGGAAATAGTCTCTCAAGCTGAAACAGGCGAAGCGGTTTAATGCTTTTGTGAAACATGCTTTTTCTAATGACAGGACTTCTTTCAACAAAGGCTAATGGTATTATGTGTCTAAGATAAAAATCACTAAGACACTAACACTGAAAGGGATATCAATTCGATGATATTATCTAAACGAGAAGACTTCCGGAACAAGGGTGTTCTTAAGCTTTCCAATGTCATCGATATGGAAAAAATTGTCGAAGTGCAAAGCTCTCTTTGGCAAGAAGTAAAACACAAATTTAACATTGATATCGACGAACCCAGTACATGGTTTGCCAACCCAAGCAATCCTATCGGAGACGCTCGTGCAAAGCGCCTAAACGGAATGGGGTCGATTATGCGAGACCTCAAAGCCTCAGGTAAATTAGATGAGATTGAAGGCGAAATTCAATCGGCTATTGATCAGGTATTCGGCGCTCAATCTTGGCAACCACTCGACCTTTGGTATTCTTTATTGAGCTTTCCGGGCTCAGAATCGGCTTGGAATGTGCCTCATAAATCTTGGCATAATGATGAACCAACGGTTGTCGGAGATGCCGATCCTTGGAGCCTGTTTGTCTTTGTATTTCTCGATGAGGTGAGAACAGAAATGGGCGCAACAAGCGTCGTTTCTGGCTCCCATCGCCGTATAGCCTCCCTCGCAAACACACTTGGAACATGCCATAACGAGGCGCTCATAGACGCGTTTAAATCTGTTAATAGCGGACTCTTTGAAAGCCCAAAAGACGTAAAACTCTTACCTATGGATCAGGTGTTAGAACCTCTTATTCAACAAGATCCTTGGTTTCAGGCACTGCTAAAGGAAGACTCTGCTGATAAACGCATCCAGCGCTTCATGAAAGAAGGCAGTACACTGGATGATATTGAACAAAAAGCGGTCACCTTAACCGGCGTCGCTGGCGACATTATTGTGTTTGATCCACGCTGTCTTCACACTTTTTCCGCCAATGTTTCTGGCCTTCCTCGACAATTATTACGGATCGATTTTAGACGCCAATGATATCGGCCACCATCAACATCTAGCGAGTCTTTTTGACTCAAACAAAGAATAACAAAGGCACTCGCTAGAATTTCTCAGTAAAATACAAGGCTGACGCAACTCACTATTTGTAAGGTATTCATGGCCACATTCACACAGACAGATCCATTAGAGCAACCCACAGAATCCTTAGAACAAAATCGAAAGGCATTTGCCGTCAGCTTATCTACCTTTGAACAAGATCACACTGAAGTAGTCAGTCACATGCAGGCCATTGTGGACATCTTGCTGAAGCAGAAACAATTTGCCGAGGCATTAAAAGAAATTGAGCAATTAAAGGGGCTGGCGGCTTCGAACAAAAAAGTCAAAATCGCCATGCTGGAGATGAAAGGTCGAATCAAACAGGTTGGCGCTAGATCAGGCTTTCGATCCAGAGCCACCAAAAAATACGCGACTAAAAAGCCTAAGAGCGTTTAATCAAAACGAAAACTAGAGGCCGTCCAACCACCAAACAATCCTTCGTCATGATAAACACAGGTGGCTTTGCCATCTTCGGCGGCACCAAGAGCCACCATGAGAGGGATTAGATGATCTTCTCTTGGATGACAAATTCGCGCATACGGCGCTTTGTCCCACTCAACCAAATTTGCACTGCGTTCTGTCGGAGCCGTTTCTAATAAGGTTTCCTGTAACCAAGCATCAAAGGCATTAGAAGGTTTGATGGCTTGTGGGCCTCTTAACCCAAGGTTATGAAAACTCAAACCACTCCCCACAATCAGCACACCCTCTTCACGCAATGGAGCCAATGCTCGCCCTAATGCTAGGTGTTCTTCTGGATCTAGGTTCGATTTAAGGGACAACTGAATCAGCGGCATGTCTTCTTCTGGGTACATCACGGCCATTGGCGCAAAGGCACCATGGTCGAAGCCCTTTTTATCATCCAAATCTACTGGAAAACCGGCCCCTTTAATCAGTTCAGCTACGCGAGCGGCCACGTCTGGAGCACCAGGTGCTTGATATTTCACTTCATAGGTATGAGCCGGAAAACCGTAATAGTCGTATTCCATGCCCGGTGCAGAGTTAGACTGAACACCAAAGGTTTTGCGCTCCCAGTGACCTGAAATCATCAAAATCGCTTTTGGTTTTTCAGGCAATTCTTCCGTCATGCGAACCAAAGACGCTTCAAGATTAGAAAACATGGCTCGCATGTCTGGGATATAAGGCCAAGGGCCGCCACCGTGGGAAATAAAATACGTGGGTAACATAGTTGTTCACCTCTAAAACTAGAATAATTAGCCAATTCGCTAAAAACTGAATTGGCTTTATTTGATGTGATCAGTTTAGGGTTGCAGCTCAACTTGATCAATATGCATCCAGTTAACCCATCATTTCATTTTAATCAATAATCCAAGAAAAAAGACTATTTGAGTTTCTTTTAGATTAAAAAAAGAAAACCTTCATCATTTGATTTATGAAGGTAACTTCTCAGCCATTAGACTTTCTCTTGCTCGGCTTTTTCGTAGGTGTACACACGTAATCGATGACCATCTGGATCAAGCGCTGTAAAAGTCGTCCCGAAATCCATCACTGTTGGCTCTTGAATAATGTCGACGCCCAACTCTCGCCACTTGATATAGTGAATTTGCAAAGTAATTAAATTATCAAGAGAAAGCGCGACTTCCATACTGCCCGCGGGCACATCCGTAGCGGTTGGCAAAACATCTTCTCGTACCCACAGACCAAACTTCGCGCCCGTTTCCGAAACAAACAAAGCAAAGCTTTCGGTAGCTTCTACCGGTTCGCGCTCAAATAAAGGGCGATAAAAATTCACGCTGCGTTGTACATTGTCGACATATAAGATGGTGAAATTTGAAAGATCCATACTGATAATCCTATTCGCTGTTTATATTTCACGTTAAAAGTTTAGTACTTCTCATCAAGCTTTGGCCCGATAAAGTGAGAATAAACAAGCGGAGTGTCAGATCTTGTCAGTAGTAAATGAATTAGGAAGGTTTGTTGCCCAATGTCTCACGCCATAGTTTAAGCAATACATGACGAGGCGTTGCGTAACGCGTATTGATTAACTCACAAGATAAGATTCTATCTGTCCGAAAATTACGAATTTCTTGGCGCAGTTCACACCAAGCCACTAACACCCGAACCTCATCAAAATAACCCAAGGCAAATGGCCAGATTCGACGCTGAGACTGCTTGCCTTTTAAATCTCGATACTCAATGGAGAGAATCTTTTCATCTCGAATCGCTTGGCGAACTTCGGCCATATCCACCGTATCTGTGGCCGACTCTTTGCCTGGACCGATCAGCAAGGAGGTATCATCTAAAATGTCTTTTAATTCTGCGGGCAGTACCGAAGCAATTTTATTCAAGGCGTTTTGCGCGCCATTACTTAATTGGTTATCCGTCCGTTGTGTAACCCAACGGGCTCCAAGCACCAAGGCTTCGATTTCTTCTTCGGTGAACATCAAGGGTGGCAGCAGAAAACCCGGCTTGAGCACGTAGCCCACGCCCGCTTCGCCTTCAATATTCGCACCTTGCTCTTGCAAGGAGGCAATGTCTCGATACAAAGTCCGCAAACTTACATTGAGTTTTTCAGCCAACGTTTTCCCAGACACCGGATATCGATGGCTACGCAATAAACCAATTAAAGTAAGCAAACGCTGTGAACGAACCACTTTGTTACTCTCCGCTAGAGGCTTGCTGATTAAGTGGATAATCCGCAAAGCCAACGGCTAACATATCTAATGTTACGTCTCGAAAGCGTTCTAGCAATAATGCTTCGGCTTCAATCAATACATCACTAATAGCTTGGTTAACGGCTATTTCAATCGGGCATGACGTATGTTCATCAGACAGTCCAATGGTAAACACTGAGCTTTCGCCAATAGCATTATGGATATCTAACAAGGTGATATCAGACAAGGATATGGCCAATGACCAACCGCCGCCATGACCTTTAACAGATGAGACATAACCTTTGTCTCGCAAACCAGCCATGGTTCTACGCACTACAACAGGGTTGGTATTGAGCATACTGGCAATTTTTTCGGAAGTGGCAGGCGCATCCAGCTGATTCATGTGAATCAGTACATGCAACATGCGGGATAAACGGCTGTCTTTTCTCATCAAGAATCTCATGGCGAATAACAATATGTATATTCTAACTCAGATTATCATGAAACATTAAAAGTGTCGTGAGTTGACTTTAATATTTCATGTAACTTATGATGTTATTTAATGTCTCTATGTTTAACAGGAATGAGGAATAACTCAATGCAACTTGACGTTATCGTAATTGGTGGAAGCTTTGCTGGATTGTCTGCCGCCATGCAGCTAGCAAGAGGACAAAGAAAAGTTACTGTAATTGATGCTGGAGAACCGAGAAATCGTTTCTCTGATGAATCTCATGGATTTTTCGGACTAGACGGCGTATCACCTTTCGCCATTCAACAAGAAGCCTATCGTCAGCTACTAAAATATCCCACAGCGGACATCGTCAAAGGCAAAGCCGTGGCGGTCGAAAAAAAACCTTCAGCATTCCATGTAATGCTTGAAGACAATACAAGCCTTCACAGTAAAAAACTCATATTAGCCACAGGATTAAGAGATGAATTGCCCAATATTCCTGGTCTAAAAGAACGCTGGGGGGCTACAGTGATTCACTGCCCCTACTGCCATGGTTATGAAGTACGTAACCAGCCACTTGGAGTTATAGCAACCAGTCCGCTATCTACCCATCAGGCTGGAATGATTCCGGATTGGGGGCCAACAACCTACTTTACTCAAGGCCTATACGAACCGGATGAAGAGCAACGTGCTTTTTTACTAAAACGTGGTGTAACCATTGAAAGCACGCCTGTCATAGAAGTATTAGGAAGAGCACCGGAAATATCATCGGTCTATCTTGCAGACGGTCGTACGATTCGTTTAGCGGCTCTATTTGTAGGGCCAAAAACTCACATGGCAAGCCCATTTGCCGAACAACTTGGATGCGAATTTGAAGAAGGTCCGCTAGGTCTGGTGATTAAAACCGATCCATTTAAGCAGACTTCTGTGGAGGGCGTTTTTGCTGCTGGTGATGCATCCAACCCAATGCAAAATGCCACCTTAGCATCGGCTTCTGGCGTAATGGCTGGAGTCGGAGCTCATCAATCATTAATGCACGATTAAACCTTTGGTTTATCTTAGAGGTGGATTATAAATATCCACCTTGGCTTAATTCTTCTATTCCTATCTTCTTTTATTAGATACTAGAGTGAAAATCTCGTGTAATGAATATCTCCTTTGCTACGCTTTTAACCAACCATTTCCTACTTTGTGCGTGTTGATAACGCCTGTTAAGTAAACACCGCGTCATGATTGAGCAATATCAGATGACATAAGCAATATAGGCATTTTTCATGTCATTTCTTAAGCATAAAAAATCGCGTTATGATGATGAAAAGAACAACCAACATAGATATTTATCAGGAGATAAAACATGTCTTTTAACATCGCAAAACGCACGCTTCTCAGCAGTATTATTGCAGCGTCTTCAGTATCAACATTAGCGCTTGCACAACAACAGGAAGGATTTACTATTACGCCAAGCATTGGCTACTACAACATGGATAGTGATAGAGATATCAAGGATGACAAGGCCTACTCTTTAGGTCTAGGTTACCAATTCAACAACCCATGGGCGGTCGAGTTTGTTTACCTAAACGCTGATAGCAAACAAGCAGGAAACAACGTTGATGTAGATCAGTACCGTTTAGATGGTCTCTACCACTTACCAACCATAAGCAATGTTAACCTTACGCCTTATTTGGCTGCAGGTGTTGGTACTACGGACTTTAGTAATGCATCTGGCCATGACAATGTTCAAGTAAACGCTGGTGGTGGTTTAAAATACGCACTCAATGACACCGTATCCTTACGTGCTGATTTTCGTTTGGTCAATGATGTGGAAGATCACCACCTAGATAATGTCACCTCACTTGGTGTTCAAATGACCTTCGGAGGATCGTCAAGAAACTCAACATCTAACGATGATGACTACACACCAGTCGAGCAAACATCTTATACTCAAGTTGAACCAGAGCCTGAACCAGCTGCACAACCACAACAAGCGGTACAACCTGAAGTAATTAGTTCAGAACCAGCGGAGCAGGTTCAAGAAGAACCTATTACAGCATCACCTATGGCGGAAGAAACGACCCAACAGCCTGAGATAGTTGCTGAACCACCAGGAAAAATTAATATTCAATTTGGCCTTAACAAAACCAACGTTGAGCAGAAGTTTTATCCAGAAATAGAAAAAATCGCCATCTTCCTTAAAGAAAACCCTGGAAGCACTGTGATGATTGAAGGCCATACAGATAACTCGGGCGCCGCAAGCTACAACCAAAAGCTATCTGAAAAGCGTGCTAAAGCCATCGCTGAAGTGTTAACAAATACCTTTGAGATCTCAGCAACACGTGTTGAGGCAATTGGTTACGGTGAAGAAAGACCTTTTGTTGAAAATGATACCGAAGCACATCGTGAAGCTAATCGCCGAGTTGTCGCTATTATCTCAACCAGCGAAGTATAAATAAGACTCTCGTCTAGGCTCCTATTTGTGATGATTTTTTATTCGCTTGAATAGCCTAATGCTTTAAAAAACGCTCGATATTTTATATTGAGCGTTTTTTTATTTTCACTATCTGAATAACAACACTTAAGTGCAACTCAACAATCTTACTCTGACGTTTGTTTAAGTATTTGGCACTTTGTGACCTTATTGTACTTAGTCTCGTCACAATTACTTTTTGCCATTTTTAAGTGAAAACTTACTGTAATAAGCAGCGCATTTCCTACACCATTTAGAGCATTTTTTGATCAGCAAATTGCTTGAATCTCACCACTTCAGTAAAGCTTGCGTCATGATTGGGCAGCAGAGGTTCACGTCCCATTTTTTACGCATTTTGAGAGGGCTTTTCACTGCAAAAAAAACGCGTAACCTAGATAGCGAACAACAAAACATTATGTTCATTAGGAGAAATTAATATGTCTACATCATTTAAAAAACGCACTCTTTTTAGCGGTGTCCTAATTGCTTCATCTCTCGCTACAATGGCATATGCTGAAACACCAAAACAAGGCCTTACTGTCACGCCAAGCATTGGTTACTACAACACAGATAGCGATAGACAAGCTGGCAATGATACGTCTTACTCTATCGGTGTAGGTTACCAAACAAACAGTCCATTGGCTCTAGAGGCAGTTTATCTACATTCCAATGCCAGTAAGCATGGTCGCAATAACGACCTAGACCAATATCGAGTAGATGGCCTATACAGCCTTCCTGAGTTCACCACAGTGAACCTAACACCATACGTAGCAGCGGGTGTTGGTGTAACAGATGTTGATGGTGACTCAAACAACCTACTAGTTAACGCTGGTGGCGGTGTGAAATATGCAATTAACAGCGATGTGGATCTTCGAGCAGATTTCCGCTTGGTGAAAGATATTGAAGACAGCCATTTAGATAACGTAACCTCTGTTGGTGTGCAGTACAATTTCGGTATGCCAAACCAACAAGCGTCTAATTAATTAGCCGCAAGATAATCAAATCATTCTCGGACATGGATGTCTTCTGATGTCTTCTATTGCCGAAGTAGACAGTGAAATAGAAAGTTAAATAAAAAACGCTCAATGACAACATTGGGCGTTTTTTTCATGCGTAATGTTCATGCGAACAAGCTAAGATTCAAGCGTATCATTTCACGCTAGGTATTCACCAACACCCTGTGCGACCAAATGACCTGTCGCAAAGCAAGCCGTTAACAAATATCCGCCAGTTGGCGCTTCCCAATCCAGCATTTCACCAGCACAAAAAACACCAGACATAGCTTTTAGCATCAGCTTGTCATCAACACTGCTTTCACATACTCCACCAGCGCTCGAAATAACTTCCTCTATCGGCTTAGTTTTGTAAAAGCTAACAGGCACAGCTTTTAAACATCGAGCTAAACTTTCTGGCGTCTGAAAGGCTTCTTTAGGAAAGGATTCATGCAACAAAACAGCTTTCACGCCAGTGATACTCAGCGTACGTTTTAAGTATTTACTAAAGGATTCTTTTGGCTTGGTGTTGCGCAGTTTTTTGATGACTTGCGCTTCGCTTTGCAGAGGCAGAAAATCCATCAACAAAGACGACTGACCGGACGCATTAATGCCATCTCGCAAGTATTTAGAAAAAGCATAAATCAAACTGCCCTCCATCCCATCTTGTGTGACAATGCATTCACCCTTTTTCGTCACCACTTGTCCGTCTTTTAGGGTAAAAGAAAACGCCACATCTTTAAGAGGAGTACCGGCAAACTTGTTTTTTAGGTGCTCACTCCATTCGCTATAAAAACCACAGTTAGCGCTTTGCAAAGGCGCCACATCAATGCCTTTTTCAGCCAATATCGGCAGCCACGCACCATCCGAACCTAGCTTCGGCCAGCTTGCACCACCCATAGCCAATACAATCGCATCAGCCTGCGCCGTGACACTTTCTCCTACATGATCAAACATCACTTTATTGGCCGACAAGCCAACCATTTTGTGGCGCATATGAAATTGTACGCCCGCTTCACGTAAACGCTTTAGCCAGTTGCGCAATAAAGGCGCAGCTTTCATGTCTTTGGGGAAAACTCGGCCAGACGTGCCGACAAATGTCTCGATACCTAAATTATGAATCCATTCACACAATGCATCGGCATCAAATTGACTGATCGACGTATTCAGCCACTCTGCTTTATCATAATAACGTTGGATAAACTCTGGATAGGCTTCGGAATGGGTAATATTCATACCACCCACACCTGCCAATAAAAACTTACGGCATGCGCTGGGTTTGGCATCGTACACATGAACCTGATGACCTAAGGCACAAATACCTTCCGCTGCCATCAAGCCCGCAGGGCCAGCACCAACAACAATGACTGTTTTTTGCGTTTGCGCCGCTTCTTGCATACTCACCAATATCACTTCAAAGAGTTACTGAAAAAAAGAAGTGCATGATAAAGAATTTTGACTCAAGCCCCAATGATTTCTAGCAAAAAACACATATTAAAAAGTTAAGACTTAGGTCGACTCTGCACCCCAGCCGTCAAAGCAAGGCGCATTGCTTCTTCTACACCAATGTCCAATTCCGTCAAACGATCACGGGAAATATAAAGTGTCATGCCACCAATTTGATAGCTCAGGGGAACATAAACACCGACAAGGTCTTGTTCGCCAAACAACTGCTGGCCGGTCTGTTCACCGGTAATAAAACCTATCACTTGAGCACCATTCCATTCGATTGACACAACGCTCTTCATTTCCTTTTTTTCCGCTAAATTAAACACCATCATCATGTCTTTAATGGCACCATAAATGGACTTCACTAACGGAATACGCTCAAAAATATTATGGCTCAACTTCACCAAATAACGAAAGCCATATAAATTCACTAAAAAGCCAGTCAAGACCAACATCGCCAAACTGGCAATTAAGCCTAATCCTGGAAAATAGAGAACATCTGGAATCAGCAATAATAACAACGGCTGGGCAATAGCTTCACCTGTCGCCAACAACCAATAGATCAAATACACAGTCAAACCAATTGGTAAAACTGCCACTAACCCTTTAAGCAATAACGTAATCAATTTGTTCATGTTTACAATGATCCTATAAAATTGTTCACAGCATACCGCAAGCTGTGTGGCACTCCTATTACTCAGATATGACTTAACGAAAAGATTGCCGAAACACTGTCCGCTTTATACTTTCTTACGCAATTTCTACTTAATTAAAGTGGCTAAATAAGGAGTAACGCTTAATAGCTTTCGAAAGAGAGGCCTCTTTACTTAAGTAGCCACAGATCTCGCTGTAATCGCTACATAGGAATACAGCAAGAAGCAAGCTCAATAACTACCGACTAAGAATGGCTTGCCATTTTTTCGCCAAACTAAGTAATGCCTGATCCTGACCATTAGCTGCGGTTAACATCAGCCCCATCGGCTCTTGTTTAAATGAAAAGGGCAACGATATGCTGCAACCGTTTAACACATTGGCTAGCGACGTGTTACGCAAACACAATAAGTTAAGTCGGTCATAGTCGGCATCCTGTTCCAAATCCGAGAATTTAGGAGCAGCAACCGCCACCGTCGGCAATAAAATCAGCGTATTAGCTTCTTCGTTTGCCATTTGCTGAATAAAGGCTTGGCGAGCGGCTTGAGTCTGCTGAAACACCTCTTCATTAATGGTTTTTGCTCGGGCGATACGCGACGCGACTCGTGGATCAATCTCGGCGTTATCTGGATCATAATTTTTGCCATAAAAAGTATGACATTCAAAAGCAGAAAATTGCCAAACTGGTAAGTTCTTGTAGGACTCCAGAGCCTCAATAAAACGATGCTCAATGGTGATGCCAGCGGCTTCTAGCTGAGCCAGCTTCGCAACAAAACCTTCTTCTACCAAGGGATCCAAATCATTCATACCAAAGTTAGTTGGTACGACAATGCGTAATTCATCAGCGTCTGAGCTTTTTGCTGCCTCAGATGAAGTCGTTGTTCCAGACAATATCTGCCACAGCAACTCACACTCTTCTACAGTCTTGGCAATAGGGCCAACTGAATCAAGCGAGTTTGATAATGGCAAACAGCCTTTTCTAGAAACCGTTTGTTGTGATGGCTTAAAGCCGGTCAAGCCACAAAATGCCGCCGGAATACGTAATGAGCCTCCCGTGTCTGTACCGAGTGTGGCATCAGCGACACCCAAGGCAACTGACGCAGCACCACCACTGGTCGACCCGCCAGTAATACGCCCCGCATTTATCGGGTTGTCCGGTGTTCCATAATGGGGATTCAGTCCTAGCCCTGAGTACGCCAACTCAGTCATATTAGTGTGACCCAACAAACTCGCCCCAGCCTTTCTTAAGGCAACCACAGCCTCGGCATCTTCTTGAGCGAGGCTACCATCAAGAAAAACAGACCCTGCTTGCGTCTTATAGCCTTGAACCTGAAATAGGTCTTTAATCGAAATAATGGCCCCATTCAATGGACCTTGTTGAGGCTCAACATAGTCAAAAAGTTCAGTAAAAACAGCTTGCCCTTTAGTTTCAATAATATCTAAAGCGCTCTTCCAGTGGGTGACCAGTTCGCGATTCTGCCATGCAAAAGTCGATGTAGTTGATTGAGTCATATATTTACTCGCTACTATATATTTGGATATTTATTGAACAAATTACCAGCTTGATAACACCTTAATTTGACGTAGAAAATTACCCCGCTTGAAGCATTGCGTCAAAGGGAGAATAATCACAGTCGGCCATTTTAAAAAATCTTGTATACCTATTTACCAATGACCATGTCTCAGAACTAAAAAGGGAAGGAAACAATGATGAAATTAAATTGCGATATGGGCGAAGCTTTCGGCGCCTGGAAAATGGGGTTAGACGATCAAATCATGCCATTTGTCGATCAGGCAAACATCGCCTGCGGCTTCCATGCTTCTGATCCACTCACCATGGCAAAAACTGTTGCCTTGGCAAAACAACACAATGTAACCATAGGCGCACATCCAGCTTATCCAGACTTAGTCGGTTTTGGTCGTCGTAACATGGACATTGCGCCAGCTGAATTGAAAGCGCTAATTCAATACCAAATCGGCGCTCTAAAAGGCATCTGTGAAAGCCAAAACACCCAAGTAGATTACGTCAAACCACATGGTGCTTTGTACAATACCATGATGGCGGATTTCTCTGTGCTAGAAACAGTAATGCAAGCGATAAGCGAACTAGACGCGACCATGCCATTGATGGTGATGGCGGTACCAGAAGCGCCTGAAATCCAAAAAATGGCAAAAAAATATGGCATTCGCGTTTGGTTTGAAGCCTTTTCTGATCGTTTATACACAGACGAAGGTCGCCTGACGCCACGCAAAGAGCCAAATGCGGTTCACGCCAGTTTTGATTTGATCGAAAAACAAGTCGAGCAATTATGTGAAACAGGCACATTAACGACGACCTCAGGTCAACAGCTAGCGATCCATGCCGATACTATTTGCGTTCATGGTGATGGTGCTCATGCAGTAGACGCGGTCACACGCATTAGGACTCTGGTTGATCGACTAAATCTGAATCCACCAAATAAGAAAAGCGCGAAATAAATTATGAGCCGTGAAGAGTTCCCTAACATAGAAATGGTCAGTAATCAGGCCTGCTTATTAACCTTTAGTCAGGTGATTAGCGAAGCGACCTCCAATTACATTGCTCAAGTCACGCAACACTTGGTGAAACTGACGGGTATTGTTGATTTGGTGCCATCTTACACCACGCTTCTGGTGGTATTTGATGATGACCATTATGACCGCTTTGCTATTTTTAAAACGATTCGTCAGACAATAAAAGCCATTGACCCTAATGACTTTTCGGTCAAAGATCAGCGCGAAGTGGTGATCCCGGTGTATTACGGTAAGGAAGTCGGACCGGATATCGAAGACGTTGCCAGACATTGCAAGTTGAGCATTGACGAAGTGATTCAACGCCACAGCGAAACAACCTATCGCGCCTACGCCATTGGTTTTACCCCTGGGTTCGCTTTCTTGGGTAATACACCCGATGAACTACACGTTCCAAGAAAAACCACACCGCGTTTAAAAGTGCCGATAGGCAGCGTGGCGTTAGCAGAAAATCAAACTGCGGTTTATCCCAGCGTCACTCCCGGTGGCTGGCAAATTATTGGTCGCACACCAGTCAATTTGATTGATTGGGACAGCAAGAATCTCGCACTAATAGCAATGGGAGATTCGGTGCGATTCGAGCCTATTTCTCGGGATGAGTTTTTAGTGCAAGGAGGTCAACTCGATGGCTTTTAAAGTAATCAAGCCCGGTTTATTGGCACTGATTCAAGATTTAGGACGTCATGGTCATCAATCTATTGGTCTAACCACTGGCGGCCCAATGGATGAAGTCGCCTTTCGTTGGGCCAATGCCCTACTTGATAACCACAGTAATAGTGCACAGATCGAAATCACCTTTGGTATGTTCACCTTGGAAGCGCAAGCCAATACCAGTATTGCGATCACAGGTGCAGATCTTGCGGCAACTCTGAATGATAAAAGCATTACTCCTTGGCAAACCTATGCCATTAAAAAAGGCGATGTATTAGCCTTCCACCAGCCAGTTTGGGGCTTACGTGTTTATCTCGCGGTTAAAGGCGGTTTCATTTGCGAACCGACATTAGGCAGTGTTGCCACGGTAGTGCGTGAGAAAATCGGTGGACTCACCGGCAAAGGTGACAAACTGCAAAAAGGCGATTTGTTAGCTTATCAAGCAACCTCTCTCCATGAAAAAAGATCAGTGCCTCGCTTAGCAATCCCAAATTATGGTAATCGAGACATTCCGGTCATTTTAGGTTATCAATATCAATCTTTTTCAACTTTGGAACGAGCCAATTTCTTCTCTAGCGATTACAAGGTATCGTCAAACTCCGATCGCATGGGTTATCGATTAGAAGGTAAAGAAGTACACAGTAACCTAAAGGGCATTATTTCGGAAGGTATTGCTTATGGCGCAATTCAAGTCCCTAAAGATGGCCAACCTATTGTCCTATTACAAGACAGACAAACCATCGGTGGCTACCCAAAAATGGGTTGCGTAACCCACGTTGGTGGCGGCATTCTTGCTCAACAAAAACCGGGCGATATAATCCAATTTACTCCCATCACTGTCGATCAAGCCGAGCAAGAACGCCATCTCCAAATGGCTCGACTTGCGCAGTGGCGTTGATATTTTCATATCATGTCAAAGCTGGATAACCAGCTTTGACATTTACTTACCAAACTCTCATTTCATTCCTACATTTTTGTCTTAGACTGATGATTCATTACTTTGCTTATCGTATCGGCGGGATTAAATCTGTTTATGATATTAAGAGTTCTTATTTGCCTAACTCTGTCGCTTTTTTTATTGGGTGAAAAAGCCTATTCATCCGAGTTACGTTTTGGTTTTACTGGCCCGTTGACAGGTCCAAATGCCTTTACGGGAACTCAGGTGGTTCGCGGCATTGAGTTAGGCTTTAAACGTATCAATGACAGCAAGAAACTCAACTATCAACTTTTATTAGTTCCCTTAGACGACGGCTATGAGCCAAGTCGAACACCTTCCCAAGTCTCTACTCTGATCAATGATTATGGGATAAAAGCCATATTGGGCAGCGTTGGAACACCAACAAACCTTGCCTCTCTTAGTATTTTATCAAAACACAAGATACCGCTTATATCGCCTTTCACTGGAGCACAATCTATTCGCGCCGAAAGGTCGTCACCCTTCATTTTTAATACTAGGGCAAGCTACACCGAAGAAGCCCATTTTTTAATCAACATTCTGGTAAATAATTTAGGTATAAAGCCGAATGAGATTGCGATTTTTGCACAGAAGGACAGCTACGGTGATGCAGGATTAGCCAGCACAATAGAAGCTTTAACGGGCGCTGGACTAAAAGATCCCGCATCAATATTACAGATTCGACATCAGCGAAATAGTAGCGAAATAAGCCATTCTGTTGCCGATGTATTGGGTGTTTTTCCGATACCAAAAGTCATTATTATGATCAGTACTTATGACACAAGCACCAACTTTATTAAGCAGCTTGAGGTCTTTGACATCTCACCACTGTTTGCTGCCTTTTCATTTACTGGGCTTGAGGCCTTACAAGCGCAAATTAGCGACACTAAGGCAAAAATGCTAATAACTCAAACAACCCCTTCGCTAAATAACTCGAAATCACCAATCATCAAACAACTGAAAGAAGACATGGCACGCTTTGGCGACCTAGCTCCTCCAACGACAATGCAACTGGAAGGTTACATCAATGCTCTCATTGTTGGACAAGCTCTTTTGCCATTAAAAGACGTTCCTACAAGCAAAGAAATTGAAGACAGCTTAAAAAAACTCGCGAAGGATAATTATGACTCTCAGGAACAAAACGAACTGTATGTTTTAAACATCAAAAAACGACATATTTGGGTACAGCTTATTATCAATGGCGCATTACAAGAATTCTCTTACGCTGATATGCAGTAACCAGTTATTAAACGAGAAACTTAGTAGATTCACATTATGATGACATTAGACAGGCATCACTTATCCATCTCTCCTTTAGTGTGGCTCTTAGCCTTTGTCGCCTTAATATCCTCAATTATCGGCGCAACGATACTAACTATTACTGTACAAGAACTCACAAAACAAAGATTAGGCCTAAAAACACAGCAAACAGAACTATTAAATGCGTCCGCAGAGTTGAGAGAAATAGTCCCAGCTTACCGCAGTCAACTTCGCCAGGCATTGTTCGAAGGCTCAGATCCCACAGCAAATAACAAATATAATATCAACCTTTATTATCAAGCTATTGCTACGCTTGAATCAGAATCTGACGACATCCAGACGCAGATCATCAGTTCGCAATTAGCAAACCGCGGACAAACAATATTAGACACAACAAAGCTAATTACTGACTGGTACAAGCGCCGATCTCATCATTATTCGGAAGAAGAACAACTCAACTATAAAGACAAAGCCTTAAATCATCTGAACCAATTAAAAAGTTTAACTTACGCCATAACAGGTAAAAATCGTTTACAAGAAAACTTCCTCATCTACCAATACAATACCTCTTCCTATGACAAAAGAGATGCTCTTGCGAGAGAGTATTTGAAGTTACGTTTGTCACGACTTGAGTCAGCATTAAATACCGCGATGGAGGACATCAGTACCCTTGAAGTGGCGCTCAATGTCATGATTGCCTCAAATTCATTGAGTGTGATTACAGACCTCAAAGATAATCAAATCAAGTCTTCCCTAGACCGCCTCGATTACGTCATTGCAGAGTCAGCAAAAATCCATCCAGAAACGGCCAAAAAATTACAACAAGAAAGAAATGCTTTAGGTAATACACTTTTTGGTGAAGGATACTTTTTTGATAATACGAAGCAGGTCATAAAATTGGGTAAAAGCGGTCTTTTTGAAGAACGCATAGAACACATTTCTCTTGAGGAAGAAAAAATTGATCTCATCAACTTATTAGAAATAACATTTTTACCCTTACCGAGATTAATGGATCAAATTGGTGAGTTCGTTCAACTTAATTCAAAAAATTTAGAACAAAAAATCGAAAATCAATTAACGGCAGTTAAAACTCGTATCCTTTGGATTAGTGGCATATCTATCACCATATTATTGCTATTAGCCTGGGCTATTTCTCGTAAGGTCACTCGCCAACTTTCTGGTTTTATAGAGAGTGAAGAACGCTTCCGTTCCATGTTTGAGATCACACCAGACCCTGTATGGATTCTGATGAATCAAAAAATAGTGGAATGCAATAATGCCGCTATAAACACACTTCACTACCCAGCAAAAGAAGCCTTATTAGGCCTAGAAATGTGTGATATTTCTCCAGAAAAACAAACCACTGGAATGCTTTCATCATCAAGTTTAAATAGTCACTTTGAACAAGTTACCTTATGTGGAAACACTAGAACTGAATGGGTTTTCCAGCGCTATGATGGCGAGCCGATCTACGCTGATATGACTATTCTATCGATTGCTTTTAATAACCATCCCGCCACTATTATCTCCTGGCGAGATGTGACAGAAAGAGTCATGTCACAGCAGTCACTCGCACAATATAAGGAAAAGCTAGAGCACGATATCGCCTTGCAAACAACAGAACTTCAAACGGCAAAAGAAGCGGCGGAAAACGCCAACCAAGCAAAAAGCGAATTCCTTGCCAACATGAGTCATGAAATCCGCACACCAATGAACTCCATTATTGGTATGTCGTCTTTAGCACTGCAAACACCGTTAAATGATAAACAACGTGGTTATATCGAAAAAGTCAGTCATTCTGCCGAATCGCTTCTCAATATTATTAATGACATTTTGGACTTTTCAAAAATTGAAGCGCGCAAAATGGACATTGAGAACGTGCCTTTCATGCTACCTAGCTTGATCCACAAAGTAGCGCACGTACTGGAGCTAAAAATAGAAGAAAAAGGCTTAGAGCTCATTATAGATATTGATGCTGAAGTGCCTCAGCAAGTCGTTGGAGATCCCACTAGACTACGACAGATCTTGCTTAATCTCGGCAATAATGCAGTTAAGTTCACTCAACAAGGTGAAATTATCATCCGCGCCGCGCATTCAAAAAACAATCAGGATGACAATATTATCCACTTCTCGGTTCAAGACACTGGAATAGGCATCAGTAAAGACAAGCAAAACAACCTCTTCCAATCTTTTTCTCAAGCGGATACATCAACCACACGACGCTTCGGTGGCACAGGTCTTGGGCTCGCTATATCTAAACGACTTATTCAGCTAATGGGTGGGGATATTTGGGTAGAAAGTGAAGAAAATAAAGGAAGTACCTTTCACTTTACGATAAACCTTCAATCCGCCGGCAATGTGCCTTCTCCATACGCCTTAAACAATCATACCAATTTGAGCCAAGTCATGGTCGTTGATGACAATAACAGCGCAAGAGAGGTACTAAAAGCCAGCGTAGAAGCTCTCGGGCTCAGTTGCCATACCTGCAGCAGTGGTCATGAAGCCATTCAATATATAGCTTCATTAAAAGCAACCTCGCAGCCTTACCCGCTGATGCTAATTGATTGGAAAATGCCTGAACTTGATGGCATAGACACATGTAAAGCCATCCTTGCTGAAACCCGCGACGATACTCCTCTAACCATTATCATGGTAACCGCTCATCGACAAGATGACGCTCGAAAAGCCGGCTATGGTCTGCCTATTTCAGCCTATTTGACCAAGCCCGTCACCACATCAAGCTTGTTCGATCAGATCATACAGCTATGTGGCCCTGAATCGGTTTCTCTCATTGATCATAGGAGCAATGGCAATGACATTTCATTCTCTTATGAGCTCGCAGGAGCAAAAGTTTTATTGGTTGAAGACAACGAAATCAATCGAGAATTGGCCGAGGAATTACTATCGCGCAGTGGCATTCTTTTTACCTCTGCGACAAATGGTCAAGAGGCAATAAGCTTACTAGGATCTGATGACTTTGATTGTATTTTAATGGACTGCCAAATGCCGATAATGGACGGTTATACTGCGACCAAAAAAATACGAACCATGACGCAATATAAAGATATTCCTATTATCGCCATGACCGCCAATGTCATGCCGGAAGACATCAAATATGCAAAAGCATCTGGCATGAATGATCACATCGCCAAACCCATTCATTTTGAAACCATGTTTAATACGTTGCGTACTTGGGTCAAAACCAGCGTAAACAATAGCACCAGCACTTTAACTACAGCCATGCAAGACAATAGCAACACCACTTTAACCACAGCCTTGCAAGATAATACAAATAGAATTGAGCTACCAGACAGCATCCATATTGATACTGAATTAGGCTTGTTGAGAACACTTACAAAACCACTTTACAGCCGATTATTAAAACGCTTTTTGGAAACGCAAACGACCTTCATCGATGAATGTAACACAGCTATAAAAGCCAACAATTTCGTATTAGCAAATAGACTGGCGCATACATTAAAGGGAACTGCAGCGACACTAGGCATGATTGAACTAGCAGCATCAGCAGCCAGACTAGAAAAAGCTTTCGAAGAAAAAAATATCAATATAGCGCCTATACTGATATCCGTGGAACATGATTTGAATATCATCTTGAACGACCTTAGAGCGTGGCATGCGGTCAATAATGTAAATTCAGCAAAAGATGTCCTAACTACATCGCCGATGGAGCTAAATGAATTTAGAAATAACATAGAAATATTAGCTACTTATATCGATAAAAATGTTGTTGAAGCACTTTCTCTCGCGCAAAAATTGCTTCCAAATATCACCGATAAAAATGCTAATAAAAGTATGGTGAAAGTCATCTCGGCCCTAAAACTTTATGACTTTGAGCAGGCGGCGAAGCACTTCAAAAGTCTTAGTATTAATCTTGAAAACTTTGAGCAGTAGACACAATGATAGAAACGACGATTGAACAATCGAAAACTGGAAAGCTGTTAAATAAGCCGACTATCTTAATCGTTGACGATACGCCAGAAAATATCGATGTTTTGGTTGCCTCTCTGTCAGATGAATACACCATAAAAGTAGCATTAAATGGCATGAAAGCTTTGTCTATTGCGTCTTTAGCGCCACGTCCAGACATCATATTGCTAGACGTGATGATGCCAGAAATGGATGGCTACGATGTCTGTCATCAATTAAAAAACAATCCAACAACAGCGAATATTCCAGTCATTTTTGTGACGGCCAAACACGATATCAAAGATGAAGAGAAAGGACTCTCTATTGGCGCTGTGGATTACATTCTCAAACCTATTAGTCCACCAATTGTTCGAGCCAGAGTTCGTACCCACCTTGCGCTATACGATCAAAATAGACAATTACAGAAAAAAGTCGACGAACGCACCAAAGCGCTGCAAGCCAGCCAACTTCGCATCATTCATCATCTTGGTCGTGCAGTAGAGTTTAAAGACAATGAAACTGGCGCCCATGTTATTCGCATGAGTCACTATGCTCGTATGATTGCCCAAGAATATGGCGGCAACGACGAATGGGTTAATCAAATCTTTCAAGCAGCCCCCATGCATGATGTTGGCAAAATCGGCATATCCGATGCCATTCTTTTAAAACCCGGAAAGCTGACACCAGAAGAATGGGAAAAAATGAAACTTCACACGGTATATGGCGGTGAAATCTTTTCCGAGGAAGACGACCCTATGCTAAAGCTTGCCAGAAGCATCGCACTCACTCATCACGAAAAATGGGATGGTAGTGGCTACCCTAAAGGTCTAAAAGGCGAAGAAATACCATTAGAAGGTCGTATTGTTGCTATCGCCGACGTGCTAGACGCTCTAATGTCTAAACGCCCTTATAAAGAACCGTGGACGCTAGAAAAGTCGCTTGCTTACATTGAAGAAAACTCAGGCAGCCATTTTGACCCCAATCTCGTCCCCATCATTAAAAACCTTCAAACCCAAATTGTGTCGATTCGACAGCAATTTCCAGATAGTGACAAAGACTTAATCTCTAAATAGCTTTTAACAATTGATTGTTTAGTTATTAACAATTTTAACTATATTTCCGTTTTCCCTAATATGAGTCCTGTTGGTAACGCACTCAAACACATATTAGGAGAAACACAATGATCAACACTCAAATCAAACCATTCAACGCAACAGCTTTCAAAAACGGCGAATTCGTAGAGATTTCTGAAAAAGACGTGCTAGGCAAATGGGCTGTATTCTTCTTCTACCCAGCTGACTTCACTTTCGTTTGCCCAACAGAACTTGGCGATGTTGCTGACAACTATGCTGAACTACAATCTCGCGGCGTAGAAGTATTCTCTGTTTCTACAGACACTCACTTCACTCACAAAGCATGGCACGCAAGCTCTGAAACAATCGGCAAAATCCAGTACTACATGGTTGGCGACCAAACAGGCAACATCACTAACAACTTCGGTGTGATGCGTGAAGGCCAAGGTCTTGCAGACCGCGCGACTTTCTTGATCGACCCACAAGGTACTATCCAAGCGATGGAAATCACTGCAGAAGGTATTGGTCGTGATGCTCAAGACCTACTTCGCAAAGTAAAAGCAGCGCAATACGTTGCCGCTCACCCAGGTGAAGTATGCCCAGCTAAATGGAAAGAAGGTGAAGCAACATTGACGCCTTCTCTAGACCTAGTTGGCAAAATCTAAACTGTCGAACAAAGAACAATAAAGGGGTCACACCTGACCCCTTTTTACTCTCAGCACAGTAAATCACTCAATCAAATACAGGTTTCATCATCATGTTAGAAGCAAACTTAAAACAGCAGTTGGGCACATACCTGCAAAATATCGTTAATCCGATTGAAATTACTGTGTCCACAAACAGTTCTGCAAAATCAAACGAATTACTTGAATTGGCTCGCGAGATCACCGAGCTAAAAAGCGACAAAATTACATTAACAGTCAATGAAAACTCGACTGGTCGTGCACCTTTGATGGCTATTGCGCCAAAGGGAGAAACACCACGAGTGAGCTTTGCTGGCATTCCAATGGGTCACGAATTTACTTCGCTTGTGCTAGCACTATTACAAGCAGGCGGCCACCCATCAAAAGCCGCGCAAGAAACCCTAGAGCAAATTAAGTCTCTGGACACAAAATTGAATTTTGAGGTGTACATTTCCCTCTCATGCCACAACTGTCCAGACGTGGTGCAAGCCGTCAACTTGATGGCGGTACTAAACCCTAACATCACCGCGACCATGATAGATGGCTCCATGTTCCAAGACGAAGTGAACGAGCGCAACATCATGGCCGTACCTTCTGTGTACCTAAATGGCGAATTATTCGGCCAAGGTCGCATGACATTAGCGGAAATCGTTAACAAAGTAGACACTGGCGCCGCTGACAAACAAGCCGCCGCATTGGCTGAAAAAGCCCCTTACGACATGCTCGTTGTTGGTGGTGGTCCAGCTGGCGCAGCCGCCGCTATTTACGCCGCTCGTAAAGGCATCCGCACAGGCGTTGTAGCAGAACGCTTTGGTGGTCAAGTCAGTGATACCATGGCCATTGAAAACTTCATTTCGGTCAAAGCCACAGACGGCCCAAAATTGGTCGCAGGTCTTGAACAACACGTACTAGATTACGATGTTGATCTAATGAAATTGCAAAAAGCCGTTCGCCTCGAAAAGAAAGAATTTATCGAAGTGGAATTGGAAAACGGTGCCATTCTACAAAGTAAATCTGTGGTATTAGCAACGGGCGCTCGTTGGAGAGAAATGAATGTGCCAGGTGAACAAGAATACCGTAACAAGGGCGTAGCTTACTGCCCACACTGTGATGGTCCATTGTTCAAAGGCAAAAAAACAGCCGTTATCGGTGGTGGTAACTCAGGTATTGAAGCGGCAATCGACCTTGCAGGCATCACAGAGCACGTGACCGTACTGGAATTTAGTGACACCTTACGTGCCGACGATGTATTGGTGAAAAAAGCCAACTCTTTGCCGAATGTGACTATCATCAAAAACGCGATGACCACAGAAGTAATGGGAGATGGACAACGAGTAATCGGCCTAAAATACACAGACCGATTAACCGACGAATCTCACCTTGTCGACGTAGCGGGCATCTTCGTACAGATTGGTTTGGTGCCAAACAGTGAGTTCTTGAAGGATACATTGGAACTGAGCAACCGTGGTGAGATCATCGTTAATGCTCATGGCGAAACCTCTATCCCAGGTGTATTTGCCGCTGGTGATGTGACCACAACACCATACAAGCAAATCATCATCTCCATGGGATCTGGCGCAACCGCTGCTCTTGGTGCATTTGATTACTTGATTCGTAACTAGGCAACGGGGAGAGCCTGTCTTCAGCAACATCCGAACCGACCACACAAACCGCCATCTGGCTTAGCGAGATGGCGGTTTTTGTCTCAAAATTCTGCTGGTAAGTTTTAAGCTCCAAGCTGAGTTTCGCCAGTCTAAGCCACAAAGTTAAAAATATCTGTACAGATTTGTACCATTTATGGTACAAATGAACTTGTGAAAAACATAAAACACAAGAAAGTGTCTGTTCACTTTTTCCGAACTGCGTCGAGAGGTGAACCTGTCAGGGAATGGTTATTGTCTCTTACAAAAGAGGATAGAAGTGCCATAGGACAGGATATCAAAACAGCAGCATACGGTTGGCCTGTCGGTATGCCCATATGTCGCTCTATGGGAGATGGGCTGTGGGAAGTACGCACTAACTTAGAAGGTGGCCGTATTGCGAGGGTGTTATTTTTCTTTAAAAGCAACGAATTAATTTTACTGAATGGCTTTATGAAAAAAGCCCAAAAGACACCTAAGTCTGAATTAGATTTGGCTAAAAAACGAAAACGTGAGGCTGAAAATGACTAACAAACACATTGGTTCTTCCTTTGATGACTTCCTTGAAGAGGAAGGAATCTTAGCTGAAACCAACGCTGTGGCTATAAAACGAGTGGTAGCATGGCAGATTCAACAGAAAATCGAACACGAACATTTGTCTAAGACAAAAATGGCGCAGCTGATGAAAACAAGTCGCTCTGGATTGGATAGACTACTTGATCCAAACAACACATCTGTCACGCTGCATACCTTGGATAATGCCGCGAAAGCGTTAGGTAAAAAGCTCAAATTAGAGCTTGTTTAATACTCTCTTCATTTTAAGTATGGCTAAGTGTTACTCGTGCTTCACGGCCACTAAGACAGGCTAAAATCTCTGCTTACAGAAAAAAATTAAACACTGACTTGCAGGAGTAAAATATGGATACGTTAAGTTACTCAGCTTTTAAGGCAAATCTTGCTAGCACGTTTGATAAAGTAAATGACGATCATAAGCCTGTCCTCATTACTCGTCAGGGCAGGAAGCCGGCTGTGCTGATAAGCTTAGAAGATTTCCAGACCTATAAAGAAACAGCCTATTTAATGGCGAGTCCGAAAAATGCTTCTCGTTTAAACGCTGCTATTGCCGAAATGGAAGCTGGCAGAACACAGACAAGGGAACAGATTGAGGAATGATATTATATTGGGCTGAGCAAACTTGGGAAGATTATCTTTACTAGCAACAGAAAGACAAAAAAACACTCAACCACATCAACTAATTCATAATAGTCGGTTAAAAGACCGAAAACAAAACGCCCTATCGATCAAAAGGGGCGTTTTTTGTTTCGCCTTAACTAAATTAGGCCGTAGGTACGGTACCACCATCAATAATGTATTCCGTACCTGTGATAGAGGACGCTCTCGCCGACACTAGGAAAGTAATTAAGTCAGCCACTTCAGAAGGCTGAGCTGGACGTCCTAAAGGAATGCCACCAAGCGAATCCATAATAATCTTTTTACCTCCTTCATAATCCGTACCAGCATGGTCAGCAAGCCGTTCAGCAAGTCGAACCGATGCTTCCGTTTCTATCCAACCGGGGGAAACACGCACAACACGAATGCCTTTTGGCGCCACTTCTTTCGATAAGCTTTTACTGTAAGTGGATAACGCCGCTTTCGCTGCGGCATAGGCTGTGGTCGACTCTGGCAAAGGAAGTTTGTTCTGTATCGATGTAACATGGACAATAACACCTAAGCCTTTTGTTATCATTGATGACAATAACCCCCTATCAATGCGTACCGCAGACAGTAAATTTTGACTCAATGCGTTTTCCCACTCTTGCTCATCAAGCGCCGCAAAACCGCCACTAGGAGCGCTTGAACCGCCCAGCACATTGACAACAATATCAACACCACCAAACTTCTCTAATACGGTGCTTACTAGTGCGCTACAACCCGCTGCCGTCAGCAGATCCCCTTCTATATATGAAATGCCTTCTGGCGCATCGTTGGGCACTGAACGAGCCACGGCAATCACATGCACTCCCGCGCCATGAAACGACTCAACGACCGCCGCTCCCAAGCCCTTAGTTCCGCCAGTAACCAAAGCTATGCGCCCATTTAATTCAAGATCAAAACTCATAAGGAGATCTCCAGTGCCGTGATTTTGTCGCCATCCAGCGTGAAAGCGTATTGAAGATTCACAGGGCTCCCAGGAAAGTTCCCTGTCACTAAACCCGTGACTATCGTTTGCTCTGCGCTTTCGCTTAATGACTGCGGTTCAACCGTATAGGTATATTTCGTCGATGCATTCGCTTTCCACTGTTTAATTGCGTCCAGCCCCGTATGAGTCTGCCCTTCATCTTTTACCACTGCCTCATCGGAAAAACAGGCAACAATTGCCTCACTATCCCCTTTATCTGCTTTAAAATAATTTGCGATTGGTCTTGGAAGATCAATAGTCATCATAAAACACCTCTACTTAAAATCATTTTCTTAGAACTCGCCAAATTGCTGTCTGAAAAGAATGGCGTTAAGCTATCTGGAAAACAAGAACCGACAAAAAAGTAGGGTACTTACTCTGAAGTAAGTTTTTGATCTCATAAGGGCTAAGGCCATAAAAAAAATGACAAAAAAATGGACGCCAGCCTCTGCAGCCGATGGCGTAGAGCAAGTACTAAAGATTCTAGAAGGAAAATGGAAGTTGCTAATCCTCTTCCATCTCTTTGGCGGACAAGTAAAACGCTTCTCTGAATTAGAGAAAGCCATTCCAGCAATCACACAAAAAATGCTCATCCAACAGCTTCGTCAGATGGAAGTAGACGGGGTAATAAAGCGTACTATCTATCATCAAGTACCGCCCAAAGTAGAATACAGTTTAACGGATTGGGGACAGGAGCTTTGCCCTGCTTTAGACGCCTTACTTAAATGGGCTGAAAATAAGAAATGACCGTTTTATATCAATAATGGAATTTGTTGCTAAATCAGCACACAGATCAAAAAACAATCAAACAAATTTTAAAGCCTTAGCTTAAACCATCAACAGGGCGTATGGTCGATGCAACACTAAGAAAGGTGATATTGGCAAACACGCTCCGCAAACCTCGTTTAAAAAACGCCAATCTTCCCGATTGCACTCTAGTGCATAAGCAATACCGCTTTTCGTCGCACGACTTAAGGCAACAAAAACAGGAGAAGACGATGATTTATAACGTAGGTACAACAGATAGAGTGGTCAGAATCACAATGGGCGCCGTCGTCATAGCAATCGGTGTATATTTCAATTCATGGTGGGGGGTAATCGGCATTGTGCTGCTTGCCACAGGCGTATTTAGCATCTGCCCAGCTTATCTACCGTTTGGTTTTTCAACTTGTAAAACCAAAAAATAACATCTAATTTAAAACGAACACTATAAAGACTAAAACCGACATCAGGTAACACTGAGAGTCGGTTTTTTGTTTTTGATTTACGGCAATCCATAAATGATTGGGCTAAATAAAGATGAATAGGTACAGAACATTATTTAATCTATACGATTGATGGTAATACTCTTTATATCATTCAATACCATTATTCTTTTAAGGACAATGATGAAAGTCTCACTTCTCGCCGACCAGAAACACTTCATTCCCACCATTGCTCAGTGGTATTTCAATGAGTGGGGACGTTTAACGCCCAACAGATCGCTAGAGGATATTGCAATAAAAGTCACGGTGATGGCGAAAAGTAGAGCCGCGCCCCCCATCTCTTTTGTCTTGCATGACCATGACGAGCTGCTTGCGGTGGCAGAACTGAAGTTCCATGAACATCCTGATTTTCCCAATTACAAGCATTGGCTCGGTGGTGTTTTCGTTCCAGCTGATAAACGTGGGCAAGGTTATTCCTGCCTAATTCTTCAACACACGCTCAATCATGCTAAAAACCTAGGTATTCCAGACCTTTATCTGCAATGCGAACAACACAATATCGATCTGTATTTAAAGCATGATTTTGAAGTGATACACAGAATAAATGACAAAGGTGTCGAAAAAGCAGTGATGGCACTAAGGCTTGGATAGAAAAAAACATACTGTATAGATTCTCACACTTAATGACTCTGCCAGCATTATTCCACACCTTAAATAACCGACCTTATGATGAAATTAAAATGCTATTCTGGGGTCTTATTAGGGCTGAATACATTCTTTCAACACACTTCAACAAAAGAGACATAGTATGAAAATGTTACGTTTTATCTCCATTTTAGAAGGCACATCGCTTCTATTGCTGCTCTTCATTGCTGTGCCATTAAAACGCCTGATGGACATGCCAGAGTATGTGAGCGTTATTGGCCCGATTCATGGTGGGTTGTTTATTTTGTTTAACATTCTTTTGATGTTAAGTGTGTCTCGATATGGGGTGTCGTCAAAACACGCCTTGATAGGATTTGTTGCGTCATTGGTACCATTTGGTAGTTATGTCTTTAAAGCGAAGATCTTAAATAAATACAAATAGTCGTGTTCTTTGCAACGTCAGATTAAAGTCTTTGTACACTTAAAAAAAAGGGCCTTAACAGTTCAAAGGCCCTTCAGTTATATTTCGCTAATGTTATTACATTTTAAAAAAGCTGACTTTTGTGGTCAGTTTCTTCGATAATTGCGCAAGGCGTTCACTCGATTGAGCCACTTGTTCAGAACCAGCAGCACTTTCCATGGTGGCTTCGTGAACGCGAGTAATATTGAGGTTCATGTCTTCCGCCACACGCTCTTGCTCCGCGGACGTTTGAGCAATTTGTGTGTTCATATCATTGATTGCCATGACCTCAGTCCGAATGCTCGCCAAGGCAGCACGAGCTTCTTGAGTCTGTTCAACGGTTTTTTGTGCTCGCTCACGGCTGGTGTTCATGATCTCAGCGGCTTTGCTGGATCCTTCTTGTAAACGAACAATCATGTTGCTGATTTCGCTGGTCGACTGCTGTGTCCGTGTCGCCAACGAACGCACTTCATCCGCCACAACCGCAAAGCCTCGACCATGTTCACCGGCTCGCGCCGCTTCAATGGCTGCGTTCAACGCCAATAAATTCGTCTGTTCTGCGATGGCACTGATAACGTCGGTAATTTTTTCAATATTGCCGCTATCAACAGATACTTTCTCAACCGTTTTTGACGCTAACTCTAACGTTTCTGACAAATGCACGATGGCTTCTGCAGTAGCATTAACTTTTGTATTACCACTTTCAACTTCTCGATCTACTTTTTGTGTGGCTTCGGCAGCGTGCCCAGCATGTCCGGCGACCTCAGAAACAGAGGCAGACATTTCGTTAATCGCAGCAGCCATCAGCGTAGTATCGGCAGATTGCTGACGAAGACGACGGTTGTTTTCGCTTGCGGTACTATTCAGTTCAGACGATGCAATGCTGAGTTCATCAGCCGCACTACGCACATCTAGGATGATTTGCTGCAAGCGTGAGACCATGGCCCGTACACTGCCAATCATACTATTCGGATAGTGTGTTTCTATTGTGACATTCAGGTTGCCATCGGCAATTCGCTGTACCAACGCGGCAACGTCTTCAGGTTCTCCGCCAATTCGCGCCTGTATACTGCGAATCAAAGTAATCGCCACAAAAACACTAAAAACCGCCGCAATAAGAGTCACTACAAGCATTAAATTAACAAAGGTGCTGGCAACCTTCATTACGATACCAATATCTTTATTAATGACTTCTTCTTGATGATCAATAAAAGCGTTAATGCGTTTTAGCCATTCAGTATAACCAGGAGAAACTTCTTGCATTAAAAGCTGAGTCGCAATACTTGTGTTGCCTTGTTGAGCCAAATCCAACAGTGCTGCCGTCGACTTCTGTGTGGTTACTTCGATGTCTTGAATCGCTTTTAACAAGGTTCGCTCTGCTGTGGAAGCATCAGACAACATGAGTTGACTCATGGATTTCGCCGATTGCTGATAAAACACATCTAAATTTTTAATTGATGCAAGCTCTTGATTTAAACGCACTGGATCCGATGCCAACACCACATCACGCACCGCAATGGCTCTATCATGAACGCTGCCACGAAAGTTAATGGCATAACGCTGCTTTAACGTGGCGCCATCACGCACACTCGTCAAGGTGTTATCAATTACGTTAACACGTTGCATGCCCACCACTGAAATCAGCAGCAGTAGAGCAAAGATAAAAGCAAACCCTAACCCTAAACGCTGAGAAATTTTAAGTTGGCTAAACATAGTATCCATCACCTTTTAAAAAGAGTCATGATTGACTAAACATCAACCAAGGGCAGGCAGCATAAACCGCTAAGCAAATAAAAACCAGCCATGTATTGCGAAGACAAAAAGAATCTAAAAACGTGTAAAAACACAAAAAAAATGCCTTCTGACTGAGAAGGCATTTTTGTCTTATCTATATATTATCTAGATCGTCGAACAGATTGTTCGTCGTTTAAATGTTCGATTTTTTCACAAACTGAGATTTCAGCATCATTTCCCCGCCGCCATCCAATTTGCAATCGATGTCGTGGTCGCCATCTACAAGGCGCTTAATAGTCGCTTTGGTGCCAATTTTTAGCACTTGAGAAGAACCTTTTACTTTTAGATCTTTCGCCAAAGTAACTTTATCGCCTTCTTGCAATAAGTTGCCACCCATGTCTTTGATAATAAGCGCATCTTCGTCTACAACCACTTCATTGGGGTTCCATTCGTGCGCGCACTCTGGGCAAATCAACATAGCTTGATCTTCATACACGTAAGCGGAATCGCATTTTGGACAATTAGGAAGACTCATATTTATCACTACCTTCTAACGTAAACGGAAAATTTGACCTATTATAACCCTATTTTCACTATGGTTTTTTGTTCTCGAATAAAAAAATCCTATTTAATCACTAGGCTTAATCGGAAAGATGTTTTTCCTTAAAAAGTCATAGACAAAATTAAGGATTTTCTCAACACTGAGTGCACAACAATAACAGACCTTCAGTTAAGGTAAGGATTCTCAATGATCACTCCCATTTACGCGGCGTTACTGGTTTTTCTCTACATTTTCTTGAGTTTTCGTGTGATCAAATTGCGCATGAAGTACAAAGTTGGCATTGGTGATGGCGATCAGTCCATGTTGACCAGAGCGATTCGCGTACATGGCAACTTCGCGGAAAACGTTCCCTATGCTTTATTGCTGGTTTGGATGTACGAAAGTACGGGGGGCTCTACATTGTTAGTAAACATAATGGGCATTTTGCTGTGTCTTGGTCGCTTGTCCCACGCCTACGGTGTAAGTCAGCCCAAAGAGCCGCTCATTTATCGACAAAGCGGCATGGTGATGACCTTCTTAGTAATGTTAATCGCCGCCTTGTTGATCCTGACTCATCTTGCTCTTGGTTACCGGTTCTAAATTAACCAAGCCTGTCATCCAGAATGCAGCCATCGCATCAAGTGACGCTTCTGTTACACTGCCTTGAGCAGGACGTTGGTTGGCGGGGGTATGAAAAATGGCTTGGGCAATATGTCTTCCCGTCATTTGTATGGCAACTGTTTTCTCCAAACGTTGCTGTTGAAAGCGAGCAAACAGACGGTCTGTGGTGGCTTCCTCTTGCATAAGTTTGGCTAGCCACCAAGCATCTTCTAAAGCTTGGCAGGCACCTTGCCCAGATGTAGGCAATGCCGCATGAGCCGCATCGCCGATCACCATGCATTTACCTCGATACCACGATGTCATTGGATCAAGGTCATGAACATAAACGGTATGCAAGCTGCTTTGCTCTGCCTGCTGTAACACAGCGAGCACCTCGCTTGGCCATTCTCTGAAACGCTCGCCTAGCTCTGAAAGCGTGAACATCCTATTTGGCTGTTTCTCAACTTCCGCCCAACCTGCTGCCCAAAAGCATGTCGATGCATCAATCGGCACTATGCCAAAACGTTCCCCATCCCCCCAATAATCTTGAATTGACTGGTTATTAAATGGTCTTGTCGGGCTTGAATGCGATATACCAATGACATTCACAAATCCTTGATAAACAGGCTGACTGACAGGACTGATTTTCCTGCGTAGTGTAGAATTCATCCTTCCATCAGCGCCAATCACCCAGTCGTATTGATTCTCCAATTCAGACAACTTGTCTAGATTAATCGCTTCACCAAAATGAATTTGCACACCCGCTTGATCAGCACCGGCAAACAATATTGCCATTAGATCACGTCGCAATATGGTGAGTGTGTTAAAACCCGCAGATTGGTTCAGGCCACGAAGCGACAGATCACCTTGCACACCGGTAGTTAGATCATAGCGGGTCATAGTCATAGGCTCTCCAGATGCCTTTTGAATCGCCTTCAGTAGTCCCATTTGAGTTAAAACAAAAATGGCATTTGGCCAAAGTGTCACACCTGCCCCTAGGTCGCTGCCCACTTGGGAGCGACGTTCAAATATATCGACTTGATTACCTTGCTTTGCCGCCAACGTAGCAAAGGCTAAACCAGCCACTCCCGCACCTACGATGGCAATCCGTTTCGACATACTGAGCACTCCATAATAAAAATGAATCTGCAGTATCTACCAGCATCTTAAAATGATAAATATGGGACTATTGGATTAACTATCCCATTTAGAGCAATAATTATGATTGAAAAAATAGAACTCTCTTGGCTACTTAGCTTTCATACAGTATTTGAGGAGCGCAGTTTTAAACTGGCATCAGAGAAGCTAGGACAGCCTTCTTCTACCGTCAGCCGCCATATCATCCAGCTTGAAGAGACACTAAACGTGCGTTTATTAGAACGCACCACTCGACGAATGTCGCCCACTGAGGCAGGGCAAACACTGTATGAGCAAAGCTTGCCGCTGCTTCGCTCTCTTGATGATCAGCTCGAAGCCATTAGCGATCAGAGTGACAAGGTCTCTGGCCATTTACGTATATTAATGCCGGATTTACCCTTTATCGCCCAGCAAATTGCTAATTTCTGTGCGCTTTACCCTAAGCTCAAGTTAAGCTGTGAAACAGGTCTAGTTCCACATCAAGGCTTACTCGATGGTTTCGATTTGGTGATGCAGTTTGGCCGCGGAGAGTTAATGGATTCCGACTGGGTGGCAAAAGAACTGATTCGTTGGCCCAGTGTCATTGTCGCCTCACCTGAGTTTGTTGAGCGGCATCATAGTCATTTGTCATTTCAGAATTTACCTTCCTTACCTTGCATCACGACCCTCAGTGCATTACAAGGTTCGCCATGGATATTCAAAGACAGCCGACATTCGACTAAAGTACATGTCACATCACAGTATCGGGCCAACAGCGCCAATATGGCAAAAGAAGCCGCTATAGCGGGATTAGGCATGGCGATCTTAGCCGAACCATCGTGCCAAAAAGAAATACACCAAGGCACACTGGTTGCTATCGAGCTTGAAAAGACACCGGAAGATCTCGTCCTTTATGCGTATTCAGGCAAGTTAAAATACTCTCCCCAAAAGGTAACAGCCTTGCTAGATCACTTTAACTTTTCGGACCTGTTTAACGAACTTGACTGAAACCAATCTAAATTCCTGAATAAAACGTACTAGACTTCAAATGATAAAGATGGAATAGGAGTACTTATATGAAACTAGGATTGGTTTGGTTCGGGGATGATTTACGTTGTGCAGATCAGAACATGCTATGGAGAGCAGTACAGGAGGTGGATTATCTTATCTGCCTTTATTGCGATGAACCTCATAACAATCACCCCAGCCGTTATGCAACTCAAGGCATGTCAGCAAATCGTCGTCGACTTTTAAACCAAGGCCTTCAAGACTTGGCTCTACAATTACAAGCGTTGGGTCAAACTTTGTTCGTAAGTTCCATGGATGCGGCCACCAGCTTAAATTTGCTTCTTAACGAAATACCAATCTCACACCTTTATCGCAATCATCATGGAGGTTGGGACGAACAGCAAACTCTTAATCGCATCGAAAGCAGATACTCTGACGTGCGTATTCACCTAGACCATGGTTTGAGTTTATTTACACCATCCCAGCTGCCATTTGATATAGCGCAGTTACCGGATTCTTTTTCAAAATTCCGTCGCTTAGTCGAGAACCTAGACGTTTTCCCCCCCTTGCCAGCCTTACAAAAACTGCCACCTGCACCGACTTTCGATATCCAATGTATTCGCCCATGGCAGCTTAAGCAAATAGAAGACAATAGCATGTTTACAGGTGGAGAACGCGCTGCGGTTGATCAACTAAGTGATTACTTCTCGACCAATCTACCAAGTCATTATAAAGAAACGCGTAATGAATTAGACGGTTGGGAAAACTCAACCAAGTTCTCTCCTTGGTTAGCACAAGGTAGTTTGTCAGTCAGGCAAATCAAAGCCAGTATTGATGTTTACGAGCGCGATCATGGTGCAAATGAATCGACGTATTGGATTTATTTCGAACTGTTGTGGCGCGAGTATTTTCATTGGTACGCAACCTGTTACGGCAAACAACTTTTCTTGCCGGGAGGTTTATCAGGTAAACAAACTCAAGGCAGTTATTACGCCGAGCGTTTTCGGAAGTGGAGCCAAGGCAATACACCCTATCCATTAGTGAACGCCTGCATGAAACAACTCAATGAAACGGGGTTTATGAGCAACCGAGGTCGCCAAATTGTCGCCAGCTGTTTGATCTATGAATTAGGCATCGATTGGCGCTATGGCGCGGCATACTTTGAAGAACAACTGATCGATTATAGCGTCGGTTCGAATTGGGGTAATTGGCAATACATAGCTGGCGTTGGCGCTGACCCAAGAGGCGGTCGTCACTTCAATTTACAAAAGCAAACCGAACAATACGACCCTAACCTGCATTTTATTCATAAATGGCAAGGCCAAATATTTGATACCCAATTGGACTCGGTCGACGCTGCCGACTGGCCGATTTATCCAGCCCAATGAACGACTATCAGATGACTGTCGACACGCCAGTAAAACCGGTCGTCGTTTGGCTGAAAAGAGACTTGCGCTTGAGCGATCATCTGCCACTTGCCACGGCGATAGAGCAAAAAAGACCAATTATTCTGTTATATATATTTGAGCCTAGCCTGATTGTCGATCCACATTATAGTGAGCGTCACTGGCGCTTTGTCTGGCAGTCTTTAGAAGATATGAACCGCCAGCTGGCCGAATATGGCGGTCACATACATATTGTTTGGCAAGAAGCCTTGCCGGCTCTTGAAGCGCTCTATGTAACTACGCAGTTTGATGCATTATTCAGTAGTGAAGAAATTGGCATTGGGCTCACCTTTCAGCGTGATATAGAGGTTAAATCCTGGAGTCAGCAACGAAATATATCTTGGCAAGAATTTCCAACTGGCGCGGTGATACGGCCACTCGATAACAGAAAAAACTGGGATGAAGATTGGCAAAAAGTCATGCGCGCGCCCTTGGCAAACATCGAACTTGAAGCGATAACTTGGTATGAGATAAACACGCCAACGCTTACGATTCCAGCCCCATGGCAAACACCGCAAAAAGGCATTCAAACAGGCGGTCCAACATTGGCGTGGAAAACCTTAGACAGCTTCTATGAAGGGCGCGGCAAAGACTATTATCGATCTATTTCCAGTCCTCTTAGTAGTCGATCGGCCTGCACTCGGCTTTCGCCCTATTTAACGTGGGGAAATATCAGCATGAGAGAAGTTTACCAAGATCTGCTGTCACGCTGGAAAACCGTTGGCTGGAAACGCACCCTCATCGCACTCAGCTCTCGATTACATTGGCATTGCCATTTTATGCAAAAATTCGAAAGCGAATGCCGCATGGAATTTCAGCATGTTAATCGTGCTTACGAGCACTTTCCTTATCGGCAAGATAATCAAGTCGAGGCAGATTTACTCGCTTGGCAACAAGGCCACACTGGCTACCCTATCGTTGATGCTTGTATGCGAGCCTTACATAAAACGGGTTACATAAATTTTCGTATGCGAGCCATGCTCGTCAGCTTTCTATGTCATCACTTAAATATCGATTGGCGTTTAGGCGTGCACCATCTAGCAAGGCTATTTCTCGACTTTGAACCCGGAATTCACTACCCACAATTTCAAATGCAAGCTGGTGTCATTGGTTCAAATGCCATTCGAATTTATAACCCCGTAAAGCAAGCGCAAGACCAAGATCCAGATGGCGAGTTTATTCGCCGTTGGGTACCTGAATTGGCCGAAGTACCCGCTCCACTAATACACTCCCCTTGGGAAATGTCACCAATGGAAGAGGCTTTATATCAATTCAAAATTGGTGAAAACTATCCTGCGCCCATTGTCTGCCTGAAAGAGGCGGCAAAAGCTGCTCGTGATCGTCTTTGGGGATATCGCGAACAGCCAAATGTACAACAAGAAAAACACCGTATTTTAGCAACCCATGTTCGTTCGAAGAGTCGGGGAAAATCCAGACAATCGAAACCGAGGAAATCCTCATGAAGCACTGACCCAAATGAATTACGTTTATTGATAAGACGCTATCCATTGTGGAATGTCCTGAACCGGAATGGCTTTTGAGTAATAAAAGCCCTGAGCGTATTCACAACCAATCTTTGCTAGAAATGCTTGCTGTTCTGACGTTTCAATACCTTCAGCCGTGACCGTTAAATGGAATGACTTTGCAATGGATACAATCGCTTCCAACATTAATCGTCCACTTTTTTCTTTCGATTCGATCACAAAACTGCGGTCGATTTTTAAGTTATCTAATGGTAACTTCCCTAAATAACTCAAAGCAGAATAGCCCGTACCAAAGTCATCCAAGCAAATTTTCACACCCGCCGCTCTGAGTGCATTGGCGTTTGATTTCACCTGATCACCAATAGTCAACAAGGCATCTTCTGTCACCTCGACCTCAATAGATCTAGGGTCAATGTTCTGAGAGTTTATGTTATCAATCAAAGCATCGATGACTCGCTTCACACCAAAGCTTTTCGCAGAGATATTAATCGCCACTGGTGTATCGGTATTAAATATCGATGGATTGGCTTTAACAATCGACATGGTTTTATCCATCAGACATTTATCTAATTCGAGCGGTAGATTCAACTCTTGCGCAGTTTCGATCACTTCCCATGGTGAAACGAAACCGTAGTCGCTACTAAACCAACGCATTAACGCTTCATATCCAAAAACGCGATTTCGTTTAAGCTCAATTTTCGGCTGGAAATACACATCTATTTCGGCATTTCTAATCGCTTCAATGAGCGCTTTTTGTAGGCCTTTCTTACGATCTGCTGCTTGATGAATTGAATCGTTATAACAGGATACAAAGAGCATATTTTGACGAGAGTACTCTATCGCCATCAATGCATATTCAACAGTTTCGTTAAAAGTGCTTTTTGCCCTGTTGTGATAAGCACTGCCTATACGAATTTCGGAACTAATTTCACCAATAGTACGTTGCAGTTCTGCTTGTAACGCAATGGCTTTGTCTTTTGTCTGTTGTTCAATATTACCAGCGACATCAATATCAAAAACCATCAGAAAGCGACTAGCTTGAAGACGAGCGCAATGTAGGTAGCCAATGTTGGTTTCTAGTGAGCGAGCAAGCTCTTCCAGCATTTTATTGGCTAGCACTTCACCATTAAGCTTACGAATTCGATCAAAGTCCGTCAGTTCAAATGTCATAAAACAGAACAGAGTATTTTCAGCCTGATTGCCGTCAAATAACTGTTTCACATAGTCTAGTTGCGGGAGCTTAGTAATAGGGTCGAAGTTTCTTAGGAAAAAAGCTTCATTGGCGGCTACGACTTTTTCAGACACATCAATTCCCACCCCTTGGATATGGCAACCGATATTGTCTTTTACTAATTTAAAGCGCCATTCTACTTCTATATGGGACGATATACCTTTCATCATCAGGGACATTTTTATTTCATTTTTAAAGCCACTTTCAGACAACGAGAACAATAGTTTAGCGTCTTTAGCCGAAGACCCAGCCACACTATCTATAAAGTCATCAGCTGTAATAGTAGCGTCGCGAAATTGTTGCGTGAAGGATTTATTAGATAAAATAATGGCACCATCTAGGGTAACACGAACAATAAAAAGGCCTTCTGAATCAAAGACATTCCGATATCGAATATCGACTCGTTCCAATTGCTCCACCACGTTTTGATACATAGATAAGTCATGGCAAATACCCACAAAAAAAGGCTCACCTTCTGCTGTCTCAGCACGTCCTATAGATAAATGCATTTGAAAAAGTTGGCCACTCTTTCTCATTGCAGTCACTTCTCGACCTTTACCAATAATAGAGGCGCTACCAGTATCTAAGTAATGGCGTAAATAGCCATCGTGTTTATCTCCTTCACTTTTCGGCATCAAAATCGAAACATTCTTGCCAAACACCTCAATCTCTGAATAGCCGAATAACCTCTCTGCTGAAGGTGAAAAAGATTGAATAATTCCTCGAGCATTAATAATAATGATCCCGTCGGCCGCAGCTTCAAACAGAGCTTTATACAAAGAACTTTCCTTGTTGATAGCCATAATGTGTTATTTGAACCTTTTAACCAATTCGTATAATGCTTTAGTAGATTCGGTAGAACGTGAAATAGACGCTTCAGTCACTTCCATTTCTTGTGTATTTTCATGTCCGATTTTTGCGATGTTATATACTTGATAAGTTGTTTCTTCAATCACGATACTCTGCTGCTGAGTTACTGCAGCCATTTGCAATGAGCGATCTGCAATTTCACCGACAACAAGGTTTACTTCTTTCACCAACTTATCTTCAAATTCAACTCTGTTTAAGCTTTCGCGAGAGAGAAGAACGCCCTCTTCGGCTACCTTTGAGGTGGCTTTTACGCCATTCAATAAGCCTTCAATGGCTTTGTCTATTTCTTGAGTTAATGTCTGTGTTTTTGATGCTAAGTGACGAACCTCATCGGCAACCACGGCAAAACCACGACCGTGTTCACCCGCCCTTGCGGCTTCAATGGTTGCATTTAGTGCTAACAAATTCGTCTGTTCGGCAATTTGATCGATCATATTGGTCGAGACCGAGATTTTTTCCGCCAGAGAGGATACACGGTTTACCGATTCTCCAATGCTCACTACTGTTGCATTTAACTTCTCGATTGATAACTTAGCTTCATTACCTGCGAAAGCTGCATTTTTGGTGATCTCAGATACTTTGCCCACAAAATCTGCGGTTTCAGTAATGTTCTGCGAAACTTCCTGGATGGTTGCAGACATTTCTGTCATTGATGTTGCAATTAAGTCCGTTTCTGACTGCTGATTAAGTATTTTTACTTTGGTGCTTGAAATAGATTTATGGGATGCATTCATTTCTTTTTCTACATCTGCAGCACCGTTTTCGATGAGAGTTAAAATCGTTCCTAAGCGAGAATGTAAGCTTTTAATTCCTACGGAAATATCGCCTATATAAGAGGTTTGACTTGTATAAGTCGCCGTTGCAAGGGGATGTTTAAATGCAGCGTTACCAAGCTTATGCTGTAAATAATTTAAGAATGTTCCTTGCTGCCATTTTAATATCACAACATAAATGGACATAAGAACGGCAAATAAAAATACTGCGTATTCGAATGAGCAAAATAACAACGTCAGACCAATAAGTATTCCCGCCAAAAGCAGCGTGACATTTTCTAGATTGAACACTGTTCCAGAAGTGAGGCTCGACTTATTTTCATTTATACGTCGATATAGCGATTCTGCTCGTTTTACATCTATTCGATTGGGGCACGTACGTACGGATTCATAACCTATCGTTTTACCATTTTCAGTAATGGGCATGACGTAAGCGTCTACCCAATAAAAGTCTCCATTTTTACAACGATTCTTTACCAAGCCCATCCATGGCAAACCTACACTCAGCTGGGCCCACATTACGGCAAACGCTGCTGGAGGCATATCTGGATGTCGAACAAGGTTATGAGGTTGACCAACCAATTCGTCTTTACGGAAACCACTAATTTCAACAAAAGCACTATTACAATCTACTATTTTTCCTTTCATATCCGTCACGGAAATGAGTTTCACACCTTCCGAAAAAGTTCTTTCTGTGTTTGTAACAGGCAAGTTTTTTCTCATTTTCTCTCAACTATTTTGCTTATTTTTAAGTTATAACCTCGCCAAAATAGTGTCATTATTCTGGCTTATATTAGTAAGTTGCACTATATAGTCATTAACAAAAAAACAAAGAAAATCAGAAGAAAAAATCCGTTTTATTGACATAGATCATTTTTTATCACACACAAATACAAACAACTATCATTGTTTTAATTGTTGTTTTATGTACAACAATTTTAAGAGCATCGTTTGATTACAAATCGATACATTTCACGCTTAATGTTACGCGCACCATAATATCGACTAAGGTTTCTATGGCGAAGGATCTGCAAAGCGCTAAACCAAACAGCAATCACATACGTAATAACCGTAAATAAAACAACGCAGAAGAAATGACTAATGACGATTACCAAAACTTATCACACACTTCGTGTCGTCCTTGGCGATCAATTAAACGCCGCTCACTCTTGGTTTAAAGCACAAGATCAAGGTGTTCTGTATCTGATCGCAGAACTGCACCCAGAAGCCACTTATGTCACACATCACATTCAAAAGCTCTGTGCGTTTTTCCTCGCGATGGAACGCTTTGCTAGTGCCTTAAAAGAAAACGGCCATGACGTGTGTTACCTCACTTTGGATGACACTCACAATCAGAGCCTAGAAGAAGTAATTTTAAGCCTCACCAAGCTACATAATATTGACCATGTAGAACTACAACGTCCAGATGAATACCGCATTTTACAGCAATATCATCAGTTGATCGTTAGTGACTCAAAGCCGAAATTTAGCATGGTCGATAGCGAGCACTTCTTACTACCCTTTAACGAAATCCCGAACTTTTTTCAGGCCAAAAGTACCGTTCGTATGGAGCATTTTTACCGTAAAATGCGCCAGCGGTTTAATATATTGATGGCTGATGAAAGAGAACCTGAAGGTGGTCAATGGAACTACGATCTAGCTAATCGTAATAAGCTCAAAGCGCAAGATCTAGCAGATATACCAACACCTTTGTGTTTTCAGCATGATGTGACGCATTTGCTTGAACGCATCCAACGTCACAATATTCCTTCCCTTGGCAAAGCAGAATCCAGTTTACTTTGGCCTGTCACCAGCCGAGATGCGCTGAATTTACTCACCTTTTTCTGCGAGCATTTGCTGCCAAATTTTGGCCGTTTCCAAGATGCGATGACAAACCAAACACCACACAGCTGGAGCTTGTACCATTCACGTTTGTCTTTTGCACTCAACGCCAAATTGATCAGCCCAAAGCATGTGATAAAAGCCGCTGTTTCGGCTTATCAAGAAAATGATAATATCGACATCGCCCAAATCGAAGGTTTCGTGCGGCAGATACTTGGCTGGCGTGAATATGTACGCGGCATGTATTGGATCAATATGCCGGATTATCAACAACAAAATGCCCTAAACGCCGAACGAGCTTTACCCAGATATTTCTGGAATGGACAAACCAAAATGAAGTGCATCGCTAGCGCCATTGGGCAATCTCTTGATTATGCTTATGCTCATCATATTCAACGTCTGATGGTGACAGGCAACTTTTGTTTGTTAACCGAAATCCAGCCGCAGCAAGTCGACAAATGGTATTTAGGCATTTACGTGGATGCGTTGGAATGGGTGGAATTGCCCAATACCCGAGGCATGAGTCAATTTGCTGATGGTGGCTGGATTGCCTCCAAACCCTATGCGGCGAGCGGCAGCTATATGCAGAAAATGAGCGATTACTGCGGTGATTGCCATTACAAGGTAAAAGAGAAAACCAGCGCGGAGTCTTGCCCGCTAAACAGTCTATATTGGCACTTTATGGTAAAGCATCGAGAACGTCTTGCGAAGAATCATCGCATCGGCATGATTTATGGTAACTGGGATAAACAAGACGACGCGCAAAAGCGAGCCGTCTTAGAAAGGGCTGAATGGTGTTTAGAAAACATTGAAGCGCTCTAATTTCTATTTTTTACTTTCTGATTAGACGTTTAATTAGTCGACGCAGCTTCTTGTCGATTAAAACGCTGTTGCTGCCATTTTACGATTCTTGGCAGCAACAAACCGGCAATCACAATCGCCACGCCTAACAGTTGCAAGCTTGTCACGGTTTGACCGTACGCAAATGCCGTCAACGCCGCAAAAACAGGCACAAAATTGAAGAACAAAGAAGCATTCGCGGCACCAAGCTGCTTCACACCTGAAATCCACAACAAGTAACCACCAACTGTACCAAACACACCGATGAATAATAAGTCACCCAACACATAACCACTGATCACCAAACTTTCTTGCAAGGGATGAACCTCAGCACTAAACGTCGTGACTAAAGAGATCACTCCTAGCCCCGAGAGCATACCTACCAAAGTATAAGGAATCATCGGCATCCAGCGGCTCACGCCTTGTGTTAAATAGGTATAAAGGCTCCAGCACAACATACCCAGAAAGATCATTTGATCGCCGTGGTTAAACTCAAAACCCAACAAGCGTTTTAGCTCGCCATTGGTTAACACCAGCAACACACCGGATAAACAAACCACCAAACTAAAAACCGCGCCGCGAGCTGGCAGTTTACGTTGCAACAAAGAGCCAATCAAAGAGGTGGCCAATGGACTAAGCGCCATGATCAAGGCGCCATTGCTGGCATCTGTTTGCGCCAAACCAGTAAACAAACCCAGGTTTAATCCACCAACACCAATGATAGAAACGCTAATAGCCCACGCCCATTGTTTTGCCGTTAAGCTAGGCATTGGCATGTTTTTCCACTTGGCATAAATAAACAAACAAACAGCAGCAATGGCAAAACGCCAAATGACCAAAGTCAGCGCGTGCACTTCTCCCAACGCATGCTTACCCACAGGAAAACACGCTCCCCAGAAAAACGTGCATAGCAACAATAGTAATACGGCATTAGTACTCGCCGAACGGTTCATATCTTTCTCCATTAAAAGAAAACTTGAAAATATAAGGCGCAGTGTATAGATTTTAAATACGGAATAAATAGACAAAATTGAGACAATAGATCCCAAATATGAAATTTAACTATTCACTAGATGATATGCGTTGTTTTTGTGCTGTTGCCCAATACGGCAGTTTTAAACAAGCTTCGACGGCATTGGAGATTCCTCTTTCTACATTGAGTCGACGAGTCGCTAAATTAGAAGAGGACTTGGCGATACGATTGCTAAACCGTGACGCCCACAGAGTCCAACTAACTCATACAGGACAAAGATATTACGAAAGAAGTTTACCCCTATTTGAAGAATTAAATGACGTGGCAGTCTGTCTTCTGCAGGACAAAACTCAAGCCAAAGGCACGATTAGAATTTCTGCGCCGGTGAATTTTGGCGTGCAAGTTTTAGCTCAGCATTTTAATGCTTTTTTGATCGAATACCCTGACATCCATTTGGATTTGCGACTTTCCAATCAAAACATTGATATTGAAGAAGAAGCCATCGACATCGCGTTTCGTGTCGGTGACCATAATGCAGATCATTGGATTGGCAGGCACTTAACGAACATTCGCTTTGTTATTTGTGGTTCTGTCCGTTTAGACATGTCTAGCCTAAAAACGCCTTGTGATTTGGAAGGTTTTCCTACTGTTTTGTGCTCGCCCATGTCCACCTGGAAGCTGCAACACACGATCTCTGGAGAGATGCAAACCCATAAACCAAACCATAATATTCGCCTAAAAGTAGACGACATCAGCTTACTTACGCGCGCCATACAAGATGGCTTAGGTATCGGTTTTATGCCTGATTATCATGCGCAGCCATTGATCGATTCGGGAGAGCTTCAACAAGTTTTACCTGAGTGGAGCAACCAACCTCGCGGTTGCCAAATGCTCTATCGTGACAGAGATAACATGCCCTTTCGGTTACGCTTGTTAATCGACTTTATGATCAAGCGGTTTAACGAAAAACCGCTCTAGACCAACGAAAATGTATATAAATTAAGCTACTAGGCAAACTGATTAACGGATAGTTCCACCATTAAATCACTACTAATTTTTTCTAGTGCAGCTTCCAATTCTGATAAAGGTAGATCTTTCGGCACAGCCAACACCATGTCGGTTTTAAACAGCATATCGGAACTCATCGGCGCAGGTTCGCAAGTGGTAGTGAGTTCTTTGACGTTAACCATCAAGGAATGCAACACTTGAGATACTTCTTTGACAATGCCGGGACGATCATTGCCAACAACAGACAACGACAAAGTTGATCCTTCCATCATGCTCTGTTTTGCCATTTCTACCGTGACATGCAGACCAAGTTGTTCGAAATTACGTAATGCGTTAACTAGAGCTTCTTGATGTTCCAACGGAACAGTTACAGTCAAAATTCCGGCAAATTTATCGGCTAGATGCGCCATACGGCTTTCCAACCAATTACCATGATGGCGAGCGATAGTATCGGATAACCTTTCAACAAGACCTGGGCGGTCGTCTCCGATAAAACTCAGTACAAGATGCTGTGACATGGCTTTCTCCATCAATATTTTTAGAATTATGCAAAAGGGTGAATCACTTCATGCGATGCTATCCATAAAAAGTACACTAAATAATCACTATAGACGACTGCAATTTATTTAAGTTATTCACGCTGAACTAAAGCATTTTGTTTTTCAACTCTGTTTGAGCCTGTCGACGCAAAAACCAAAAACCTAACGAGGCCGCGATAATACCCGAAATACTGCCCATGCCAATCGCCCATCGGGCACCAAATACGTCTGCAATCCATCCAACTAAAGGCGCACCTAATGCGGTACTTCCCAATGCAGTAGCTAAGACCACAGCCATTACTCGGCCACGATAACGTTTTTCCGTTGTAACCTGCATATAAGACGCAGTAGAAGTGGTAAACAACTGCAAACTGAGCCCAAGGAAAATAAGCAACGCAGCAAACGCCCAAAACGACGTACTAATAGCAACCAAAAAGCAGCTAACTGCGAACATGGCTGCCACATAAATCATAAAGCGAAATGACGGCGAAGAGCGACGGCTCGCTGTCACCATGGCACCAGAAATAGAACCAATTGCCATCATTGAAATTAAGAAACCATATTGATCCGCGTGGCCTTGAAATACATGCACCGTCATCGCCGATAGATACACAGAGAAATTCATCCCTAAGCTACAAATCAAGAAAGACATTACCAATATGACAGCCATTTCTCGATGCTGCCAAATATAACGAAAACCATCAAAAAATTTCGCCATATCAGGCGCTGCTTTGCTGTTATCAGCAACAACCGCTGGCAGGCGTGTTTTAAATTTATGCAGGGCAATTAATAACGGAATAAAAGACAACACATTGATCATAAATACCCAACCGCTACCGATCAACGCGATCAATATCCCAGCAATCGCAGGCCCAACCAAACGAGCCGAGTTAAACGCCACCGAGTTTAACCCCACCGCGTTTGATAATTCTTTTTCACTGACAATATCAGACACAAAGGCGTGGCGCGCAGGCGCATCAAATGCAGCAACACAACCCAAAGCAAACGCACAAACACAAACTTGCCACAACACCACTTGTCCACTCAGAACCAACACGCCCAGCACTAAAGCCAATAGCGCCATTAAGGATTGAGTAATAAAGAGTAACTTACGTCGATCCATACGGTCTGCCGTCCAACCAGTAAGCGGCAATAAAAGAATTTGCGGGGCAAATTGTAAAAAGACCACCAAACCAACCGCCGAAGCATTTTTATCCGACAACTCAGCAATGACGATCCAGTCCTGAGCAGTACGTTGCAACCAAGCACCAATATTCGAAATCGCCGCACCACCAAACCAAAGCCGATAATTCGGATTGGATAGAGACCGAAATGTACTGCTCAATTCAAACTCCTTTGACTATTCAACGAAATATCCTTTTATCACTTAAAAAGTGTCATTTATTGGATATAACATAAGACAAACTAATAACAGAGAGTAAAAACATTTATTAAAGATACTTTCTTGTACAATTAACGAAGCACATCCTATCCTGTAAAACGACAGAAGATTTAAAGTTTCACAGTAATTTCACATTCAAAAAATAATCAGCAGGTAATACATCGTGATCTTCAACAAAATGTCTCTAAAAACACAATTTATATCCGTGATCGCACTACCCTGCCTTGTACTCTTGCTTGTCAGTTGGGCGGGGTTACGCGGCCTTTCTAGCGTGCAAGAGCAAACAAAACAGCTTGCCCAAAACACCAGCGCACCAATGAGATCCCTTGCGGAAGTTGCTTCACGTATTCCACGCATGCGTGTTGGTATCGATATTATTTTGCTGCAAGAAATCCCAGCCATGCAGGATAAACGAGGCGCACTCACTCGCGTAAAAGAAACCCGCGCAGAGGATATTCCTGAGATGGATATGGCTCTCAAACAAGCCCTGGACTCTCAAGTTAACCCAAAAATGCGCGCAGAAGTACAAAAGGTCATAGATATATTTACTAAAGTCAAAAGTGATGAGCTAGCACCAATGCTAACGGCAATAGAAAACAATGACCTAACCACAGCTCAAGAAATATACAAAACAAAATACGCGGACAGCTATGGTGTAATGCGTAAAGCCGTCAATAAAATACTTGATGACTTACTTGAACAAGGTCAGCAAGGCTATGCTCAAAGCCAAGTCAATTACGAAAACAGTCGCAACAACATGATTACCTTAATCATCATAGCATTATCGGCTTCCATTATCTTAGCTTGGCTCATATTACGCCGTCTTAATAGCCGTGTTTCTTACCTTCAGCAACACATTTCAAGTGCCAGTGACAAACTTGATCTTGGCACCGTAATGAAACTAGATGGCAAAGATGAACTGAGCGACATTGCTCAGCACTTTAACCAGTTTATTACCAAAGTACGTACCGCCATCGAAAATGTAGCCGAGAACTCACGTCAGCTTGCTCACACCGCAAATGATGTCGCAGCAAAAGCAAAGGCTACACACACAAATTGTCTAAATGAGCGCGATCGTACTACTCAGATTGCCACGGCAATTCATGAAATGGGGGCTACAGTAGAAAATATCGCAGAAAATGCATCTCAAGCAGCAAGAGCTGCCCAAGAAGCCGACAAACAAGCTCATCAAGGTGCAGGTTTGGTTGCACGTGCCCGCCAAGGCGTGACAACGTTATCTACAGAAATACAGCACATCAGTTCAGATATCGGTTCATTAGCAACGCAGACAGATTCGATTGGTAGCATCCTAGACACTATTCGTAGTATCTCTGAACAAACTAACTTGTTAGCCTTAAACGCAGCCATTGAAGCAGCTCGTGCAGGCGAACAAGGTCGAGGATTTGCAGTAGTTGCCGATGAAGTTCGTAACCTTGCAAGCCGCTCTGCCGCTTCCACCGATGAAATTCAAAAAATGATCGATAAGCTACAAGAGCAATCAGCAAAAACTGTCGCGACCATTCAATCAGGACAAGACCAAAGCACTACAGTAGTTGATCAAGCAAACGAAGCAAACAGCTCGCTTGAACAAATCACCAAGCATATTGGTCAGATTAGCGATATGAACATACAGGTTGCTACCGCCACAGAAGAACAATCGCTTGTGGTAAATGACATGAGCAAAAACGTCGAAGAGATTAACCTGCTAACAACAGAAACTTCTGAGATAGCTGATGAACTGACAGCATCAAGTACTAACTTGCAAAAACTGTCGGTTCAACTTGATAAATTGGTTACCCAGTTTAAGCTTTAAAACAAACAGCTAATTGACAAGAAAATCATAGAAATAAGAAAGGGAGGCAAACCGCCTCCCTTTCTATTACTGCTTTATACTTATCTTTAGCTGACTAGTTCTTGTCATTCGAAAGACAAGCAGCTGCGGTAAACAGTACATCCGTCGAACTATTCAGCGCAGTCTCAGCGGAGTCCTGCAATACGCCGATAATGAAACCGACAGCAACAACCTGCATCGCAATCTCATTGGGAATATTAAATAAGCTACACGCCAATGGGATCAATAATAATGAACCTCCAGCCACGCCCGATGCGCCACATGCAGACACAGCCGCTATCACACTAAGCAATAACGCTGTACCAAAATCCAATGAAATACCCAAGGTATGTACAGCCGCTAAAGTTAAAACCGTAATGGTAATCGCAGCGCCAGCCATATTAATGGTCGCGCCTAATGGAATAGACACAGAATAGGTATCTTCATCCAAGTCTAAACGCTTACACAGATCTAAGTTGACCGGAATGTTAGCTGCAGAGCTACGCGTAAAAAATGCCGTCACGCCACTCTCTTTTAAACATTTAAAGACCAATGGATAGGGGTTACGACGAATCTTCCAGAACACCAATAATGGATTGGTAACAAAAGCAATAAACAACATAGCACCAATCAACACAGCTAACAGGTGTGAATAGCCAAACAGGGCATCAAAACCTGTCGCAGCTATGGTGCTGGCAACCAAACCAAAGATACCAAACGGCGCCAAGCGAATAATTACCGACACAATACTTGTCACACTGGTCGCCAAATGCTGCAGCAATGCTTTTGTAGCTTCGGAGGCATGACGCAACCCCAATCCAAAGCCAATAGCCCAAGTCAATATGCCTACATAATTTCCCTGAACAAGGGCATTGACGGGGTTATCAACCATTTTAAATACTAATGTATGCAAGACTTCGCCAATGCCTTGAGGCGCGCTCTGGCTCAAATCTGGTGAGACTAGGTTTAACTGGGTAGGAAAGACAAAACTAAATACCACCGCCGTTAATGCCGCAACAAAGGTGCCAAAAAAATAAAGGACAAGTACCGGACGAATATGACTTTGTTGAGCCTGCTTATGATTAGCAATAGATGCCATTACCAATAAAAACACCAAAATCGGAGCAATAGCTTTTAGCGCTTTAACAAAAAAATCACCAAGCAAACTAGCCGATAGAGCGGTGTTAGGTGAAATGTATGCCAATACGACACCACAGATAATACCGATAGCAATTTGTAGTACTAAGCTACCGCGCAAATAACGCTGTAGTAATGATGGTTTATGATCTAACGTCATTATAAAGGGGTCCATTGAAGTTTTCGGAATCGCACCTTACTGCATCTAGATAAAAAAATGAACCATTTTAGGGCGTTATTCGAGAAATTATTGCACGATATCAACCAAGTTCGACATTTAACCGATCATTCAACTTCCTCATTTTCTACTTAAAACAACACTTGTACTTAACTGACATTAGACCCATATTGCTTACATATAAAAACCTTACTAAGGAATTGAAATGTCGAATTTGTTAGATAAATTGAACTGGCGCTATGCCACTAAAAAAATGGACTCAAGCAAAGCCGTTGAGCAAGAAAAAGTAGACCGAATTCTAGAAGCGATTCGTCTTACAGCAACATCTAGCGGGCTTCAGCCATATGAAGTCATCGTAGTAAAAAACAAAGCATTACGTGAAGCCATCGTGCCTCACGCTTGGAACCAAGCGCAAATTACTGATGGTTCTCATCTATTAGTTTTTGCCGCGTGGGATAACTACACAGAAGAACGCATCAACAAGATGTTCGATTTAGTAAACGACGAACGTGGCTTTAAAAACGAAGGCTGGGAAAACTACCGTCAAATGATTTTAGGCGCTTACCCTCCTCGTGATGCCGAAGTGAATTACCAACACGCTGCTCGTCAAGCTTACATAGGTCTTGGAACAGCACTAATCGCGGCCGCCGAAGAAGGCGTAGACAGCACACCAATGGAAGGTTTTGACCCTGCAAAAGTAGACGAAATTCTAGGTCTAACTGAACGCGGACTTCGCTCTGTGATTCTACTTCCTTTAGGCTACCGCGCAGATGAAGGCGACTGGTTAAAAGGCCTGAAAAAAGTACGTCGTTCAGCAGAAGACTTTATTACTGAAATGAACTAATTTGCTGTTTCGTTGAAACAACAAACCTAAAACGTCAGTCTTCTGGCGTTTTTTTTGTCTATTATTTGAACTTAGCAAAAGCATGAAAACTCACTCAATAGACAAAAAATGATGAACCAAACACACCAAAACTTGCGTATGTTATAGGGATACAACTCAACAACAGCATAAGGACAAAGCATGGTGAAATATCTAGGCCCCTTCTTCATTACCCTTTTGTTAAGCGCTTGCTCTTCTAACGATAGCTGGCGCACTGCAAGCCGAGAACCCGCAGGCATAGCCCCATCTCCAGAAGAAGAAAAAAACGCTGTTATAGAATTTTATGCCGCCGATGCTTTCAGCTGGCGCGGTTGGTTTGCAGTCCATACTTGGGTGGCAACCAAAGAGAAGAACGCGTCCGATTATACTGTTCATGAAGTTGTTGGTTGGAGAGTAGATAGAGGACTTTCAGCCTTATCTGAATATAAAACCACAACACCAGATCGCTATTGGTTTGGCGCAAAACCAGAAAAAATTCTTTCAATTATTGGCCCAAAAGCGGAAGCATTGATTCCAAAAATCAACGAAGCAGTGAAACGTTATCCTTGGGCAAACGAATACACGGTATTCCCTGGTCCAAACAGCAACACCTTCCCAACCTGGATTGGCTTACAGGTCCCAGAACTCAATCTTGATATGCCTTTTAATGCCATTGGTAGCGGTTACGCTGACAACGAACCTAACGATTAATTTCCGAGGGGCGAGCTTATCGGAAATTAAGTCAGTATTTAGAAAGCCGCCATATTGACCCGCCATACCCCTTAGGCTACGTTTTCTCCATGGAAAACGAAGCGCGCTGATCTTGTTGTTAAAGCGAACTCTCCAACCAAACTTTTAGCCTAAGGTTCCAGCCTAGGTAACAATAATCCGAACTCGTCGTTTTTCACGAGCACGTCTTACAAGGCAAAAATATGGTCATGAATTTCGCTTTTGAAGCACAAAAAACACAACAGCGTTTGTTAGCCGAATTAGATTTTAGCCAACTGACTTCTCAACAAAAAGCGATCTTTGTTAAGCGATTAGAGAACGGTTTTGCACCACTCTTCGAACAGCTTTTCCCGCTTTATGGACAGTGCTTCGATCTTCATTATCATCTCAAGGTGTTGCTACAATCCTTTATCGATTTTCATAAGAAAAAACGCCCTGCCCAAATCAAAGACAAATCAGAGTTCTGGTTCAAATCCAATCAAAATGTCGGCATTGCCGTATATGTGGATTTATTAGCTGACGACCTCAGCTCTCTAATCGATAAGATCCCTTATTTTGAATCCTTAGGAATTAACTATGTTCATCTAATGCCGCTTTATTTAGCGCCAGAAGGCAACAGTGACGGCGGTTATGCGATTTCGGATTACCGTACCGTGTCACCTAATTTGGGCACCAACAAAGACCTAAAAGATCTTGCTTCCGCACTGCATAAAAAAGGCATACGCATGGTGTTGGATTTTGTGTTTAATCACACATCAGACGAACATCGTTGGGCCAAAGCAGCAAAATCAGGTGACCAAGAGTTCCAAGGCTATTACTACTTCATGGGCGAGCAAGACGCCATGGAATACAACCAAACCGTACGCGAAATATTTCCTCAAATTCGTCGCGGCAGTTTCACTTATTTGCCCGAATTAGACCGCCATGTTTGGACCACCTTTAACTCGTTCCAATGGGATTTAAACTATTCCAATCCGGCGGTGTTTGTCGCTGTCGTCGAAGAAATGTTACATCTCATTCTAAACGGTTGTGATGTCTTACGACTCGACGCCTTAGCCTTTGTCTGGAAAGAAAAAGGAACAGTGTGTGAGAACTTACCTAAGGCTCACAACCTGATCAAAGCTTTCAAAGCCTGCTTGGACATCGCAGCACCACAAGTCGTCTTTAAATCCGAAGCAATTGTTCACCCTGATGAAGTCAATAAATACATTGGCGCCGATGAGTGCACACTGTCTTACAACCCACTAATGATGGCCTTGTTATGGGAAAGTTTAGCGACACGCCAAACCAACTTGTTGTACCAATCTCTTGAGCGCAGCTTCGCGATTCCAGAGCATACGACTTGGATCAACTATATCCGCTGTCATGACGATATTGGTTGGTTATGGGATGACGCCATTTCTGATCGTCTTGGCATTGATGGTATTGGTCATCGTCGCTTCTTGAATCAATTCTATACTGGCCAATTCGAAGGCTCTTTTGCTGCAGGTGTGCCGTTTCAAGAGAACCCAGTGAATGGCGATTGCCGTGTTTGTGGTACCTTGGCGTCTCTTGCGGGCGTGGAAAATGCCATCGCTGCAAACGATCCATTGTTGCTTGATCATGCTATCAGACGCATACGAGTGCTCAACGGTATCAACTTCGCTATGCCGGGCATTCCATTGCTGTATCAAGGTGACGATCTTGGCGTGCTTAATAATGATGATTACCTAAACGACCCGACAAAAGTAGACGATAGCCGCTGGGTGCACCGTAAGAAGCTCACCAAGCAAGACTTCACCCTTGCAGAGGATACTAGCGCACCACAGGGTAAAATCGCTCAAATGATCCGAGAGATGATTCAGATCCGCAAAGCTAATCCACTTTTCGCTGCGCAAGAATTTGAATTGGTTTCCCTAGGCAGCGAACACCTATTCGCCTTTAGGCGACAAATGGACGACAAAACACTATTAGTCATCGCCAACATGAGCGAACACCTAGTACCGCTCGAACATCTACCACTTGGGAAATCACTAAGCGAACTGATCGGACAAGACACTGCAATGAACTTGTTAAACAAGGAATTCATTGATTTGCCATCGTTAAGCCTTATTCAACCGTTAGATATCCTTTGGTTGGTTAATAACTAAGTGCTTTCTCACGGATACAAAAAAGCGGACTTACTATAAAGTAGATCCGCTTTTTTATGTTCGACTACATCTAATCAATGCTTTGCAAATTTCTCAATAGCAGATTTATTATGAATGTCGACTAATTCACCAATATTTATCAACTCGCTTTTAACAATAGACCAAGCCTCATCTGCTTCTTTAGTCCTATTTTCACTCAAAGAAAACGGAAGAAGAACCTTCTTAGGAAGTAAGTCTAAGCTAGCCATACGATTTAAACGAACTTCATTGTTACCTACTACCTCAAAAATTTCTTTTGCAGTAAGTTTGTCGTTTATTTCAATAGGCTGTATCAACTTCAATGGCTCACCTTGCTCACTTAACTGAGTAAAGTCATAGGTTACTTCAAAGACGCTTTTTGAAAACTTATGCCGTTTAAAAGGGTATTCAAGACAAAGCGAATCAAGTTGAGATCTTAAGATACCAGCTAGTTTTAGCCTACTTTTGACCTGAGAGGCTGAGCTATGACTGACCATACGAGCAAATACACTATTAAGTGTTCCGTCAATTGAGTCCGTTATAACAGTTCGAACTTCACTGAAACGCAACAAAGTTGCACGAGGTTTAACCAAAAAATCAAATGCCTCTTCTGCAGTCATGTGATGATGAACGACTTGTTCTTGAACAAAAGCCAACTCTTTTTGATAAGATGTCATTGCAAATTTGAACACTTGCCTATCATCAATATGAAAAAATTTTGAGACCCTAGCACCAATATCAGTAGTATCTAACTTGAATACGAAGGAGTTATGGTTTTTTGAATAAAGAAGTACGCCCACATTAGCAAACTCACCAGTTTCACTATAGGGAGCAAAGCGTAGAACAACGTATTTGCAAGCATATTTTTTCATACAAAAAACCAAAAATCATCGTCAGTATAACGGCTTAAAGTGTTCTCTATGGCAACAAGATCAACATCTGCTTTAAGTGTATTTATAGGTGAATCACTATACTGCCATTCTTCTGGCAGAGAGCCAATAATGTTATTTAAATTAAGTAAAATATCTTCAATCTATCCACTTAACTCAGCTCTAAAAACCAAATCGCTGAGCAATTTTCTGTCAATCTGATCATAAAAAAGATGACCAAAAACATCATCTCTAGTGTATTTTTTATCAAAAGCATTATTGTGATCTATAACTCGGATACGCCTATCACTAACCAAAAGGTTCGTATTATCACTATTTCTATCAGCGTTTTTCACCCAATAATCAAAAAGAAAAATCTTTAACTTTTCCTCTTCAGTGACGATATGCTGCATCGTTTTAGGCTCAAACCACTGCGCCAACTGGATCTTCTTCGAACCAAAAATAGGGCCGCATCCTAGGTCAAACTGAGTATCAAAATCTAATTCAAAATAGAGTTCTTCAGGTATTTCAACCAGCTCGTATTCTGCAATAGGAAGACCAAATGCCGATGCTAAATTAGCACATATCCACTCATTAATTTGACTCGAGCGAGGCAAGCCTTTAACAATAAAAGAATTCCCATCCTCATCTAGACACTCATATGGATTGCTATAACCTTGCTCAACCTTTCCAATCACTTCCACTATCATTTTCACAATAAAGATCCCTCTAACTTGTAATAATCTAGTGCTTGGTCGAACCCGGATTCGGGATAAAATTAATCACCATTTCTTCCGCTTGAGGAGCGCTGCTGTGAGGCGTATTCACTCGCGTTGGAATTTCAGTTGGTTGCGCTTGAACCGTCGTAGACTGCTCATCCGTGTAACCACAGGAAATGCACTCACGATATTGCTTTTCAGCGTCATCATCACGCCATGCACGAATCTTATCCATCTCACTACAACGAGGGCACACCGCCCCTGCGATAAAACGTTTTACTGTCATAACCCTAGCTACCTTTAATAAAGTAACGCCCTGAACGACGTTATAAAAAAGCAGCGTCTAATCATCAGATAAGACGCTGCTTCCTTGCAGAATAAAAACTTAAGCTGCGATACCGCTGTGTCTTAACAAGGCATCTGTACTTGGTTCACGACCACGGAATTCAGCGAACAACTCCGCAGCTGGACGAGAACCACCATTGGCTAATATGGTATCACGGAAGCGTGCGCCGGTATCTTTATTGAAGATGCCGTCCTCTTCAAATTTCGAGAATGCATCAGCCGACAAGACTTCCGCCCATTTATAACTGTAGTAACCCGCCGCGTAACCACCTGCAAAAATATGCGAGAAGCTAGTTTGGAAACGGTTAAATTCAGGTGGCGTCGTTACTGCTACTTTGCTGCGTACGTCGTTGATAACTGATTGAACAGAAATGCCTTTTTGGTATTCCATGTGCAAACGGAAGTCGAACAAAGAAAACTCCAGCTGGCGCATCATCTGCATACCAGATTGGAAGTTCTTCGCTGCCAGCATCTTGTCTAACAAATCTTGAGGCAATGGTTCGCCCGTTTCGTAATGACCTGCAATGTGGGCAAGCGCTTCTGGCTCGTAACACCAATTTTCCATAAATTGACTTGGCAACTCGACGGCATCCCATGCCACACCGTTAATACCGGATACGGATGAAACATCCACTTGCGTCAACATGTGATGTAAACCATGACCAAATTCGTGAAATAAGGTAGTGACTTCATCGTGAGTCAACAAGGCTGGCTTGTCGCCAATTGGCGGAGTGAAATTACACACAAGGTAAGCAATCGGCAGCTGCAAGCGGTTATCGCTCAAACGACGACGAGTACGGCAAGAATCCATCCATGCGCCACCGCGTTTTGCTTCGCGAGCATAAGGATCTAGATAGAAGCGAGAAACGTCTTCGCCGTCTTTGCTGATAGTGAACAGTTGCAAGCTCTTGTTATAGCTATCAAATTCTTTTTCTTCACGAATATCGACGCCAAATAAGGTTTGTGCCACGTGAAACAATCCTGACAAAACCTTATTCATTGGGAAGTAAGGACGCAGTTCTTCTTGGGAAATACTGTATTTATGCTGACGCAGTTTTTCAGCGTAATAGGTCATGTCCCACGCGTTTAATTTTTCCACGCCATTTTCATCTTTTGCGAACGCAGTTAACTGTGCAAGATCTTGTTCTGCCGAGCTTTTTGACTTAGCCGCCAAGTCTTCTAGGAAGTCGATAACTTGCTGACCGTTGTCCGCCATCTTAGTAGCAACCGACAATTCAGCATAATTATCAAAGCCTAAAATCTGTGCCATTTCATGTCGCAATGCTAAAATTTCGTCGATCAGAGGTGCGTTGTTAAATTTGATATCACCACCTTGATCAGAAGCGCGAGTAGCAAAAGCACGATACATTTCTTCGCGTAAAGCCGCGTTGTCAGCATAACTCATTACTGGCATGTAAGATGGGAAGTCTAGGGTGAACAACCAACCGTCTTTTTCTTTGGCTTCGGCCATTTGCTTCGCTTGTGCCAGAGCAGATTCGGGTAGACCTGACAACTCATTTTCATCGGTAACAAGCTTGCTCCAAGCCTGAGTAGCATCCAACACATTTTCACCAAACTGGCTACTTAATTCAGATAAACGCTGACTGATCTCACCATAGCGCTTTTTCGCCTCGCCTTCCAAACCAACGCCAGATAACTCAAAGTCACGGATGGTTTGTGTAAGCGCTTCGCTTTGCGCTTGGTTAAGATCTTTTGCAGCTTCACTTTCCGCCAAGTTTTTATAGGCTTGATACAAGGCTTTGTTTTGCCCAAGATCTGTATAAAACTGCGTTAATTTTGGTAAGCAAGCATTGTAGGCCGTACGTAAATCTGGGGTGTTTTTTACAGAGTTCAAATGACTAATTGGAGACCAAAAGTTATTCAAATCGTCATGCAACTGATCCAAAGGTAAAACAAGGCTTTCCCATGTTGGATTGGTATTTTCACTCACACAGGCATCAATCGCTTCTTGGTTATACTTGAGTAGTTTTTCTAGATCCGCTTCGATGTTCGCAACATCGATATCATTAAAATTCGGTAAGCTGGTCGCGTCCCATACAGACTGTGACATATCGTGATATCCTTTTATATTAATTGAACGCTGTAATGCATTGGTCAATACTATGCTTACTAAGATAGGTTGTCTTAACACTTTTTCAATGCATAAAAGCCTATTGTGTTAATAGTTCCTTCATTTGTTTTAACAAAACCCCCTTTAAGTGAGGATTTATGGTGATGAAATCTTTCCGTGGTAAAACACCACAATTAGGCGATCGTGTTTGGGTCGATGACAGTGCCGTTATTATTGGCGACGTTACCATAGGTGAAGACAGCTCTGTGTGGCCATTAGTGGCTATTCGTGGCGATATGCACAGCATTCGTATTGGAGCGCGCACTAGCGTCCAAGATAATTCCTGCCTACACATTACTCACGCCAGCACTTACAAGCCAGAAGGCTACCCTTTGAACATTGGTGACGACGTGACAGTTGGACACATGGCCATGCTACACGGCTGCACCATTGGCAACCGAGTATTAGTCGGCATGGGCACCACAATCCTTGATGGCGCGGTAATTGAAGACGAAGTCATCATAGGCGCAGGCTCTTTGGTGCCACCTGGCAAGCGTTTAGAAACAGGCTTTATGTACATGGGTTCTCCTGTGAAACAAATCCGTCCACTCAACGACAAAGAAATCGAATATTTTCAGTATGCCGGGCTTAACTACGTCAAACTGAAAGATGAGTATTTGGCAGAAGCAGCCACGAGCAAATAGACAAATAAACATCACGGTTGAGTGGTAATAAAGTCCCAACTAACCTCGTCTAACAATAGACAAACAACCCGAGGCTTAAATGAGCAATGCGAACCTCTCTGTTGAGATGGACTCTTCAGCAGCAGTTAACGTCTTTCAGGATGCTGTTTTTATTGAAGAGTTACGTACGCAGATGCTGAAGTTCGCCAAGCTTCAAGTACGAGACAATCAATTAGCCGAAGCCGCAGTACAAGAAGCCATGTTCTCTGCGTATCAAAATATTGATCGTTTTGCGCGACAAGCGGCGTTTAAGACTTGGGTATTTTCCATATTGAAAAACAAGATCATAGATTTGTTGCGTAAGGAAAAACGCCATACGGCAGCCAGTCAGCTCGAAGAGGGGCCCAATTTAAGCGGTGAAGCATTAATCGAGCACTTGTTCGAGGAAAATGGCCATTGGCAAAAAGACGAGCGCCCTAAAAAATGGGATCAGCCAGAGCATGGTGTTGAAAACGAGCACTTCTGGCGTATTTTCGATGCTTGTTTGGATGCTTTACCAGCTAAATATGGTCGATTATTTATGATGCGCGAATTTCTCGAAATGGATACACCTGAGATTTGTCATAACGAAGATGTGTCGGTAAGTAGCCTAAATGTCACTTTATATCGTGCTCGTCTACGTTTACGGGAATGTTTAGAAGATCACTGGTTTCAAAAGGAGAAGTCGTAAATGATAAAATGCAAACAAGCGACCCAAATGCTCTCGGAGAAACTCGATCGAACATTATCCGCCAAAGAAAAAATAAACTTGGCAATGCACACTGCAATTTGCACTCCTTGTCGTCAGTTTGGTAAACAAATGGAGACCATTCGCGAATTATCAAAATCCTATACCAAAGCAAAAAAGCCAGATGAAAAATAATATTCATCTGGCCTCGGAGAAACACTTAGGAATTCAAGCTCGCCAGTGTTTTTTTATAAAAAGCAAAAGCGTCCATCGCTCCTTTTATAGCCAGAGCTTCTTGCTCTTCCGTTAGCGACAAAGCATCTAACTGAGCAACAAACTTACGCCAATGCGGCGCTCGTCCTTCAGGATGTGCTGCTAAATGCCTAGCGCCATGGTCTGCATCAAAGCTCAATTTCTGTGTTTCTTTATACAAAAATGCTGCACCAATATTCGACCCTTCACTACAATAAAGCCAGCCAATGGCTTGGTACAGATCTGTTGGCGTAGCTAACAAAGATGCATCAACATCCGCCTTTAAGCCCAAGTCATTCAAATCCGATTCAACAGCAGACAACCTAGGTAATTCAGCTAATCCAGGAAACAATGCCTGCAGATCATCATGCTGATATAAGGGAGCAACCGACAGGTGAAAAATATGCTGTAAACGCAAAAATTTTCTGTAATTTTCTTCGTTTGCAAATGGCTCAGACTGCATCACCAGTGAATCAACACTATCGTGATTAGTGCGTGTGGAATATTTTAAACGCTTTGAAAAAGTTACTATTTCTTGCTCTTTATCTATAGTTTTCATATGTGACCTCATTCAAAATCCATCTTAAACAATCATAAAAACTAACTTACCAAATAGCCACTTCATTTATATTAAGAAAAGCTAACATTTCTTTATTTTATTTTTAACTTCTGTTGGCCTAGACCACATCCATAAAAAACCAACAAGCATTCCTAATAAAGCAAAAAACAAAACGTATGAACTAACTCCGCTATATACTAGCAAACAAGCGCATAAAAACATGCTTATTGACGATATCACTTTATTACTTCTAGAAATCACCTTACCGTTATTCCAATTATATAAAGTAGGCCCTGTAAATCTATTATTATTTAAGAATCGATGAATCCTAGGGGAGCCCTTTGATGACGACCAAGCGCAAAGCAATATAAACTCAGTAGCTGGAATACCAGGAACCATAATTCCCACGAAGGCCATAATCAAGCTAAGAAAAGAAATAACTTGATACATGAAAATTTTATTTTTTACAAACATGCATTCAATTCCAGAAAACATTATTTATTAACATTTAATCTATCAAATATTAATAAATTAAATATCAAGACCAATTATTAACATTCATTCTATCTAATAACTCAACCATTAATGTATTAAGAATGCTTAATAAATAAAAGCTAGCTCTTTACCAATCAATTGCTAGGATGGACAATCTTTACAGAAAAAACAACCAAGATTGTAAGAAAGAAGGAAAGCAAAAAAACAAACCATACGATATTGATAACCATTATCAACTGATGCTAGTATGTTGATGCTCTTTTGAACACTCATTACCACTTTTATTCTATAGAGATAAGAAGATATGCGAATTCTCGTTGTAGAAGATGATGCTTCCGTTAGCCATTGGATTAGCAGCAAGCTGCATGTATCGGGTCATATATGCAAGCTAGTAGATAATGGTGAAGACGCATTAAGCTTGATAAAAAAAGAAGTTTTTGATGTCATTTTATTGGATCGTGTCCTTCCTAAACTAGACGGTATCCAGTTGCTCGGTTTACTAGGAGATACTCCTCACCCACCTATACTTATTCTGTCGGCGAACGATCAAATATCGGATCGAATAGAAGGTCTCAGAGCAGGTGCTGATGACTACCTAGGCAAACCATTTGATTTTACCGAGCTACTTTTACGCCTAGAACGATTGTACTTCCGTACCAAAAAAGTAGCTTCAAGCAATCTTATAAAAATCAAAGATATGATGATAAATCTTGAATTACACGAAGTAACTCGTTCAGGACAAAAGATTGACTTAACCAACAAAGAATTCAAATTACTCTATGTACTTGCCGAACATCCAGGACAAACCGTTACTCGCAGCATGTTGTTAGAAAAAGCATGGGGATATCACTTCGACCCACAAACTAACATCCTAGATGTTCACCTTTCCAAATTAAGACATAAGCTAGATGGTGGATCTAAAAATCCAATCATTCGAACTATTCGTTCAGTTGGTTATGCTTTAGGATGATTCTGTGTTTATTAAATCGTTGTCCCATAGTAGCAGCTTTAGGCAAGCTACTATCATTGCCTTTATTTGCTTATTGATATCTTCTGCTTCTATTTTTATTTGTGACTACATTTTAGACAACATCATGAAAAGTCATGTTAAAAATATGATTTTTGAAAATATAGATAATCAAAAATTAAATAATAAATTTAACAGCAGCAATGATTTATCAATACAATTAAAAAATGAAAACTATAAAGAAAGCAGAAAAGATCACTTCACCTTTATTTTTGACGCTTATGGAAAAGTTTTATTAGGAAATAAGCAGAACGTATCAGATAGTCAAATCCAATACTTACAAAAACACAATATAAATTCGCCAAACTTTGTTTCGTTAAAAGATAATAATGTCGAGTTATTGGGACTATTAGTACCTTTAAATGATGGCGGTATGTATTTTAACGCATACAACGTAAAACCAATGAACCAACAAACTCAAATAATCTCTCTTATGACTGGTGCTGGGCTGCTGGCAATACAACTCATGATTTTAGTCATTAGCCTACGCTTTAGTCGACACAATCTCTACCGCGTTAATCACATCATTGACACTCTAGAGCAATATGCCAGTGGCAAACACGACGTTAGAATTAAGTCAAACGACAATAAAGATGAATTCGATCAACTGAGTCAAGAGATTAATATTGTACTTGAACGCACTCAGAGGCTAATGGGAGAAGTTCGAGACATTACTAGCCATGTTGCACATGAACTAAGAACCCCACTCACTCGCCTGCAGCATAGGTTGATCAACTTATTAGAACGCGTAGGAGGAAAAGAGCTCAACGAACTAGAGCAAGCAATTAAAGAAACCGAGCAGATACAAATACTTTTTCGCTCTATCATGCGACTTTCTGAAGTCGAAACAGGGCAAGTTAGCCACCAAAAAGACCACATTAATGCTTATGACATATTGCATGAAGTTTATGAGTATTATCAGCCATTAGCAGAAAACTATGGAATTAACATAAAGCTCGAAGCACAAAAAAAACATGTTTTTTGTGCTGATAAAATCCTTATTTTTCAGGCTATTGCAAACCTATTAGATAACGCTATTAAATACGCACCAGAAAGTGAAACTATCACTCTAAAAATAGATTCATCATTGGGAAATACCTTTATAAGAGTCTCAGATCAAGGTAAAGGCATCCCAGAAGAGAGTCTGCAATTTGTCACTCAGAGATTCAAAAGGCTTTCTTCCAAAAAGGACGTATTCGGACACGGATTAGGACTGACTCTGATCCGAGCTATAGTCTCTTTGCATAATGGTGAGTTAGTTTTAAGCAATACACACCCTGGACTCTGTGCTTGTATTAAAATTCGTTCAAATAAAACGACTTCATGGTAATTTAAGCCCCCTGTCTCGTCCTAAAATACGTTGACGATTTTTGTTAAGCCAGTATGGATTCCATACTGGCTTTTTCATGCACTTCTTCTGGTGTTTTCATATTTAGACTTAAGTGAGGTCGATACCTATTATAAATATCAATAGACTCACTAATATGCCTTTCTAACTCTTTAAAAGTTCTGCATCTTCCAATCAAAAATTCTTGCTTCAATATGCCATTCACCCTTTCTGCTAACGCATTTTGGTAGCAGTCATAGCCATCTGTCATCGACGGTCGTATTTTATTACGTTGTAATTCTTTTTGATAA
>NZ_PTXN01000030.1 GCF_012726345.1 Marinomonas sp. UCMA 3892 | reverse complement strand
TGTTAAAGACTTGGTGATGGATATACGTCGTTTCATGCCTAGACTTGGTACAAGAAAGTTATATTTTCTGCTGAAAGATAAACTGAAAGAGCGGGATATAAAGCTCGGTCGAGATGGCTTGTTTCGTTATTTAAGAGAAGAAGGTCTCTTGGTTAAGCCAAAACGTAGCTATACCAAGACAACGGACAGTAAACACTGGATGAAGAAGTACCCGAATCTCTTAGCAGGTCATCAACCGACAAGGTCAGAAGAAGTGTTTGTGAGCGATATTACCTATGTAGAAAGTGATGAAGGTGTGCATTATCTCTCGCTTGTGACAGACGCTTTTAATCGAAAAATCATGGGGTATAAACTCAGTCATGATATGAAAGCAGACAATGTCGTTAAAGCCTTAAAGAAAGCGGTTCAGTCTCGTAAAACGACAAAGCCACTAACGCATCATTCAGATAGAGGGTCGCAGTATTGTTCGGCTCTTTATCAAAAAGAATTACAACGTAATAAAATACGACCGTCGATGACAGATGGCTATGACTGCTACCAAAATGCGTTAGCAGAAAGGGTGAATGGCATATTGAAGCAAGAATTTTTGATTGGAAGATGCAGAACTTTTAAAGAGTTAGAAAGGCATATTAGTGAGTCTATTGATATTTATAATAGGTATCGACCTCACTTAAGTCTAAATATGAAAACACCAGAAGAAGTGCATGAAAAAGCCAGTATGGAATCCATACTGGCTTAACAAAAATCGTCAACGTATTTTAGGACGAGACATAAAGATTATTTACGCTGTGTATTTTTTGAATACCAAGCTGGCGTTAGTGCCACCAAATCCAAAGCTGTTAGACATGATCATATTTAGATCTACATTGTCTTTGCGAGTTGTAACCACTGGAATGTTTCCTGCGGCTGGATCAAGCTCATCAATGTTTGCAGAGGCAGCGATGAAGTTATTCTCCATCATTAGCAAGCAGTAGATTGCTTCATGAACACCCGCGGCACCTAATGAGTGACCTGAAAGAGATTTAGTAGAGCTAATCAATGGGATGTTATCACCGAAAGTCTCATTTACAGCTTGCAGTTCTTTCATATCGCCAGCAGGAGTACTTGTGCCATGAGTATTGATGTAATCAATGTCGCCATCAATTGTGCTCATAGCCATCTGCATGCAGCGCACTGCGCCTTCACCAGAAGGAGCTACCATGTCGTAGCCATCAGATGTTGCACCGTAACCTACTAGTTCAGCGTAGATTTTTGCACCACGAGCTTTAGCGTGTTCTAGCTCTTCGATAACTAGCATACCGCCGCCGCCAGCAATAACGAAACCATCGCGGTTTGCATCGTAAGCACGAGAAGCTTTTTCAGGTGTGTCGTTGTATTTAGAAGATAGAGCGCCCATAGCATCAAACATACAAGTTTGAGTCCAGCTTTCTTCTTCACCGCCACCTGCAAATACGATATCTTGTTTGCCAAGTTGGATTAGTTCCATGGCATTGCCGATACAGTGTGCACTGGTTGAGCATGCAGACGTGATGGAGTAGTTAACCCCTTTGATTTTAAAGGGCGTCGCTAAACAAGCAGAAACCGTGCTACCCATAGTTTGGGTTACTCGGTATGGTCCAACACGTTTGACGCCTTTCTCGCGAAGTGTATCTGCTGAATCAACAAGATTTTTAGCTGATGCGCCACCAGATCCTGCAACTAGCCCCGTGCGAATATTGGATACTTGGTCTTCTGTTAAACCTGAATCTAAAATAGCTTGTTGCATAGAGACGTAGGCGTAAGTTGCAGCATCGCCCATGAAGCGGCGGATCTTACGATCAATACTTTCTGCATCTAAATCAATACGACCACAAACGTGGCTACGAAAGCCATGCTCTTTGTAATCTTCAGCGAAACGAATACCAGATTGGCCCTCGCGCAAGGAGTTTAGAACGCTCTCTTTGTCATTGCCTAGGCAGCTGACAATGCCAAGACCTGTTACTACTACACGACGCATAAATGTGCCTCTTTCATTCTTAATCTTTAGAAGTTATCAGTTGAAGTGAATAAGCCAACACGCAAGTCTTTTGCTGTGTAAATTTCACGACCATCAACTTTAACGCTTCCGTCTGCAATCCCCATCACTAACTTACGTTCTATTACACGCTTAAGGTTAATGTGGAAGGTAACTTTTTTCGCTGTTGGAAGGATTTGTCCAGTGAATTTAACTTCGCCAGAACCGAGTGCGCGACCGCGGCCTTTGTTTCCTTTCCAACCTAGAAAAAATCCTACTAGCTGCCACATCGCATCTAAGCCAAGGCAGCCAGGCATAACTGGGTCGCCAGGAAAGTGACACTCGAAAAACCATAAGTCAGGATTAATATCTAGCTCAGCAATAATTTCGCCTTTGCCATATACCCCGCCCTCAGTCGAGATGTGAGTAATGCGATCCATCATTAGCATATTGCCGACAGGAAGCTGGGCATTGCCTGCACCAAACATTTCACCGTGGCCGCATTTTAATAGTTCGTCTTTTTCAAAAGATGAAGCTGTAGTCATTATAGTCCTATATCCACATCCAGCCGATGACTCAAAATAGTCCGGTGGATTGTTGTGGTCCAGTTTGCAGTAGAAAATCCAGCTGATTATATCGGTTTGGAACTCTAATATGAATGTTTGAACGGAAAAAAACCAAATTACCTGCATGAAAAGTGATCATTTTTACGTTGTCACAAGAATTTAATCTCTATGAAAGCTGCAAAAGTAGGTTTTTAAGTGATTTGCTAATACCGTTCTGTATTATTTTTTTCTGTTAATATATTTCTTCTAGTCATGTATTGGTTGTTTTGAGTGCCCTTATGAATTTAAAAAGAAGTAGAAATTTGGCTGCTTGGCGGCATCAATTTGGCGACGGTCATATTCAGGGATACTTGGGGCAAGTTAAAGAGAATCAATCAACAATTCATTTTCTTCATGGTAACGGCTTTTCAGTTAAGACTTACATGTGCTTTTTAGAAAAGCTTGAAGGCTACAATTTGATTATGCAGGATGCGGCAGGTCATGGTGAGTCAACGACTGGAAAGCGGTTTGTTGGTTGGAATATTACGGCCTCTCGTTTTTCTGAGTCGTTGCATGCGCAACAATTGGTACTACCGAAAACAGAATTAATTGGCGTCGGACACAGCTTTGGAGGCTGCATGACGGCGCTAATGAGTGCGCAAACGCCAGCTCTTTTCGATCGTTTGGTTCTATTGGATCCTGCGCTTTTTCCTCCACGTTTAATTTGGATGATGCGTGCTGTTAAGTTAACAGGTTTGAAGAGTCAGGTTCCTTTGGTAAAAAAGGCTCGTCGTCGGCGCACTCAATGGGAAAATCTTGCTCAAGTGAAAAGTAGCTTTTTTGAGCGGGGAACGTTCAAGGGATGGGAGTCTGCTTGCTTAGAGGATTATATAGCTTCATCTATTAAGCGCGATGAAGAGGGGTGCTATAGATTAGGTTGTCCATCTTGGATGGAGGCTGCGATTTTCTCTAGCTATCCCAAGCGACTCTGGACTGCGATTGCTAATATTTCTGTGCCTACTTGCATTATTCAAGGTAAAGATACCTTTGGCTATTTCAAAGAGGCCTATCGCCTAGCTGCTAAACTGAACCCGAATATTAAGGTGATTGAGGTCGATGGTGGGCATTGTTTCATGCTGCAAAATTCAACTATGGCTGCTCAGGCAGTAATGAATGTGTTGAAAAAGTAGCGTGGAAAAGTCAATAAAAAACCAAACATAGTTAAAATACAATGTTTGGTTTTTTATGTGATGTTTTTGCCTTTGACTAGTTGCGACGCTTTACTGATGCGTTGGCGAGTGCAACAAGTGCTTTTTTATAGTCAGACTCTGGCAATGGTGCAATAGATTCTATTGCCAAGTCTGCTTGCTCTTGTGCTTTTTGCTGTGTGTACTCAATGGCTCCGCAGTTTTGCACGTCATTTATAATTGACTTTAACTGGTCAAGGCCACCGGTTAATATGGCTTGTCTTACTCGCTCCACAGCGTCTTTAGGGCCATGTTTCATAGTGAAAATAAGCGGTAAGGTAGGTTTGCCTTCTGCAAGGTCGTCGCCAACACTTTTACCCATTTCCTCAGCGGTACTGGTGTAGTCCATCACATCATCAATTAACTGAAAAGCCGTTCCTACATACATGCCAAACTGTCTTAAGGCTTCTTGATGTTCTTTGCTTGCACCCGCAATAACGGCGCCACAAAGGGCTGCACCTTCAAACAATTTTGCTGTTTTGTATTGGATGACTTTTAAATAGCTTTCTTCCGTTGTATCTGGGTCGCCGCAGTTAATGAGTTGCTGAACTTCGCCTTCAGCAATGATATTAGTTGTTTTAGCAAGAACGCTCATGCATTGCATGCTGCCAACATCCACCATAATTTGGAAGGCGCGAGAATAAAGGAAATCGCCAACAAGAACGCTCGGGGCATTGCCCCACTCTTCATTGGCGGTCTTTTTCCCGCGGCGCATATCTGATTCATCAACAACATCATCATGTAATAGTGTTGATGTATGAATGAACTCTATGATGGTTGCCATTTGAATGGCTTGATCTAGTTTTTGTTTATCTAGTTCAGCACTCGCTTTGGCTGCTAATAACACCAATAGAGGTCGCAGTCGCTTTCCACCATTGCTTATGATGTAGTAGCCGATTTGCTCGATTAGAGGGATGTCACTACTAAGTTGTGACACAATATAGTCATTCACTTGGCCAAATTCATTGGCCACAACATCGTGTATTTGTATAGGTTGCATGCAATTTCCGAAGCTAAATAGTCCCAAGCTGATCAGCAAGTGTGCCTCATGCTAGGTAAGGCTTGTGTCAGGGTCAACCCAAAATACGAAAAATGTATAAAGACATTGCTTTTCACTTGTATTAGGTGGTGTGATTTTGTACAATCTCGCGTCCGATTTACCCACATTTTGCTCCCTATCATATGGTTAGTGATTTTTGTCCGATACGGTCAGGAACTTATTGCCACTAGAAGTAGGTCAAATTTAATTTCAGTAGCCGGGTAAATCTCATTGGAGAAGAACATGTTTGCAGTGATCAAAACTGGCGGTAAGCAATACCGTGTAGAAGAAGGCCAAACCCTTAAGGTTGAGAAATTAGCTGTTGAAGAAGGTGGCGCGATTCAATTCGACGACGTTCTTCTTGTATGCAATGGCGACGACGTTAAAGTTGGTGCACCAGTTGTAGAAGGCGCTAAAGTAACAGCTGAAGTTGTTGCTCATGGTCGCGGAGACAAAGTGAAAATTTTGAAATTCCGTCGTCGTAAGCACTCTATGAAGCGTATGGGTCATCGTCAGTGGTTCACGGAAGTGAAAATAACTGGTATTAACTAAGCGCTAACTATTCAAATTTAAGGAGTAAGTCATGGCTCATAAAAAGGCGGGTGGTAGTACTCGTAACGGTCGCGATTCCGAGTCGAAACGATTAGGTGTCAAACGTTTTGGTGGTCAAGTTGTGATCCCAGGTAACATCCTTGTTCGTCAGCGTGGTACTCAGTTCCACCCTGGTGTTGGTGTTCAAATTGGTAAAGATCACACTTTGTTCGCTGTTGTTGAAGGCCAAGTGAAGTTTGAAGTGAAAGGTAAGTTGAAGCGTCGTACAGTTTCTGTCGTAGCTGCTTAATCGCTTACTAAAAACTTAAAAAAAGCTCCGCGACGCGGGGCTTTTTTTTTGGAAGAATTCTATAATCAGAGTTTGTTGATTCTGATAATCCACCGAAGAGGTGTTATTGTGAAATTTGTTGATGAAGCCAGTATCTATGTAAGAGCAGGTAAAGGTGGAAATGGGGCGTTGAGTTTTTGGCGTGAAAAATTTGTCGCTAAAGGTGGCCCTGATGGCGGTGATGGTGGTAATGGCGGCAGTGTTGTGTTGGTTGCTGATGAAGCGCTAAATACCTTGATTGACTTTCGTTTTACGAAAAAGTACATCGCTGAAAGTGGTGAAGGTGGTCAGGGTCGAGATATGACTGGCTCGAAAGGTGCTGACCTAGAAATTAAAGTGCCTGTTGGTACGACTGTCATTGATGAAGATACCGGCGAGACGCTTGGTGATCTTGTTCGTGACGGTCAAAAGCTAAAAGTAGCTCAAGGCGGCCACCATGGTTTGGGGAATACTCGATTTAAATCAAGTACTAACCGTGCACCACGACAGACTACGAAAGGTACGGTAGGTGAAGAGCGTACGCTGAAGCTAGAGATGAAGGTCTTGGCTGATGTGGGATTGCTTGGTCTTCCTAATGCAGGGAAATCGACTTTTATTCGTGCGGTTTCTTCTGCTAAGCCAAAAGTGGCTGATTATCCTTTTACAACCTTAGTGCCGAACCTTGGTGTGGTAAAAGTGAAGAAACACCAGAGCTTCGTTATCGCCGATATTCCTGGCATTATCGAGGGTGCATCTGAAGGTGCTGGTCTTGGTATTCGTTTCTTGAAGCACTTGGTGCGTAACCGTATTTTGTTGCACATCGTTGATTTAGCTCCTTGGGATGAAATTACTCCAGCAGAAGCTGCCGTTATTGCGGTGAATGAATTGCATCAGTTTAGCCCTGCTTTGGCAGAGCGTGAACGTTGGTTGGTTTTGAATAAAACAGACATGGTGCCAGAAGATGAACTGGAAGAGCGTTGCCAGAGTGTTATTGATGCACTTGGATGGGAAGGCAAGGCTTACCGCATTTCTGCGATATCTGGTGAAGGCACAGAAGTTTTGTGTTTGGATTTGATGACGGCACTCGATGAAAAACGTGAGTTGTTACTAGAAAGTCCAGAAGCTCGTGAGAAAGAAAAAGCAGTGCGCGCCTTGATTGATGAAGAAGGTCGCAATCGTATTATGTCATTACGTGAAAAACGTCGTAAAGCAGGATTGTTGCTTGATGATGACGATTTTGATGAGGATGACTACGATGTTGAAGTGGAATACGTTAGCTAATCTGATTGGTGAGAATAAGTAGTATCATGGAAATGCGAGAAAAAATAGCTAAGGCGCAGCGTGTCGTTGTTAAAATCGGCAGTGCGTTACTGACAAACGATGGTCAGGGGTTGGATGTTGCCCGAATTGGTCTTTGGGTTGCTCAAATTGCTGAGTTGCGAGCGCAAGGAAAGGAAGTGGTGTTAGTGTCTTCTGGTTCGATTGCTGCTGGTATGAAGCGTCTTGGTTTTTCTTCTCGCCCCACTCAAGTAAATGAACTGCAAGCCGCGGCAGCAGTTGGGCAGATGGAATTGGTTGGGGTTTATGAGTCTCACTTTGAGAAGCATGGTTTGTGTACTGCACAAATTTTGCTTACCCATGATGATTTGTCGAACCGTCGGCGCTATTTAAATGCTCGATCTTCGTTGAGGACTCTACTTGGTTTTGGTGTTGTACCTATAATTAACGAAAATGACACAGTTGTAACCGATGAAATACGGTTTGGTGACAATGATACACTGGGGGCTTTGGTTGCCAATCTTGTTGAGGCGGATTTGTTAATCATCCTTACTGATCAGCAAGGGCTGTTCGATAAAAATCCACGTGATCATCAGGATGCAACTTTAATCTCTCATATATCAGCATCTGACAATCGTCTTGAGTCGATGGCAAGTGGTGGAGCTGGTGTGCTAGGTAGTGGTGGGATGTTAACCAAGGTGCGAGCTGCGCTTTTGGCGGCCCGCTCTGGTGCGGATACCTTGATAGCTTCAGGTCGCGAAGAAAATGTAATTGTTCGTGTTGCGTCAGGTGAAATGATGGGAACTTGGTTGCAGCCGGAACACGGAAGGGTGGCAGCGCGTAAGCAATGGTTGGCTGGGCATTTGAAGAGTCGTGGTGCTTTAATTTTAGATGATGGTGCCGTAAAAGCGTTGCGAAAAGAAGGTACGAGTCTTTTGGCTGTCGGTGTGAAAGATGCGCAGGGGACTTTTTCGCGCGGAGACATGGTTGTTTGTGTCGATTTGCAAGGTGGTCTGGTTGCTCGCGGCTTGGTGAACTACAGCGTGGCTGAAACGTTGAAGCTGCTTGGTCAGCCTTCGTCGAATATCGGAGCGATTTTGGGTTACAAGGGTGAGCCAGAATTAATTCATCGTGATGATTTAGTGATTATTTAAAGAGGTGGTAGTGTCATGGCAAAGCCAGGTAAAGTAGGTTTAGATCGCGTATTAAGTGCTTCGAAATATTCCTATCAAGGTTTGCGAGCTCAATGGAAGTATGAAGCAGCTTTTCGTCAAGAGGCTGTTTTATTTTTGATTTCTTTGCCTTTTGCTATCTGGCTTGGTGATAACGGTCTTGAGCGCGCTGTGTTGATTTTTTCAGTGGGCTTGGTGTTGATTGTTGAAACGCTGAACTCAAGTGTTGAGGCGGTGGTTGATCGAATTAGTAGTGAGCATCATGAGTTGTCTGGTCGTGCGAAAGATTTAGGTTCGGCGGCAGTGATGTTGGCTTTGGTCTTGGCGGCAGTGGTTTGGCTGGTGGTTTTGTTTGGCTGATGCTGTTTGGACGGAAAGTCGAGGTATATTTTTAAGCGTATAAATAAAAGACATAAAAAAACCGGCATTTGCCGGTTTTTTTATAGGTATTAGGCCAGTGCTTTGATTTTAGCACTCAAGCGGCTCTTATGGCGAGCTGCTTTGTTTTTGTGATATAGGCCTTTGTCAGCGGCTTTGTCTAGCTTAGAAGTTGCTAGAACGTAAGCTGCTTGTGCGTCAGCTTGATTGCCTGCTTCGATAGCTGCATCTACTTTTTTCAAGTATGTGCGAACCATTGAACGAAGGCTACCATTGTGAGCGCGGCTTTTTACTGCTTGGCGCGCGCGTTTTTTTGAACCGGCGGAATTTGCCACGGTCTGGCTCCTTTAAATTGGAATAAGTAATGACCCAGCACTCTGCTGTGTCATGAAATTAATGTCAAGTTTTAACTTTGAAATCTCGCGGCGGATTTTACCAGTTTTTAGCGTTGCCACAACCCTATTATACAAAAATTAGTCAAATGAGCTTATATATTTGGCTGCGCTCTGGTAGTGCCTGGTGTTATTCTTTGTCGATCTATCTATTGTATACGTCGTAAATTTTTATGTCTGAAAAAAAATCTCTCCTCGATAAAGAGCCTAAGTCTTTGTCTTTGTTACGTTCTGGTGTCTTGGTTTCTATTTGCACATTTCTTTCGCGTGTTCTTGGCTTGGTGAGAGACGCTGCTTTGGCGTATGTATTGGGGGCAAGCGGCAGTGCGGATGCGTTTTATGTTGCTTTTAAAATTCCTAACTTTTTTCGTCGATTATTTGCCGAAGGGGCGTTTGCTCAGGCTTTTGTCCCTGTATTAAGTGATTACAGAGTAAAAGAAGGTAAGGATGAGGTTCGGGCGCTTATCTCTGCTGTATCAGGGTCGCTGGCTTTGGTCTTGTTACTTATTACTGTGCTTTTTATGGTTTGTGCTCCTTGGGTGGTGTATGTATTTGCCCCTGGTTTTACTGCAGATGACAGTCAGGCTAAATTGGCTTCCGAGCTGTTAGTTATTACGTTTCCCTATCTATTGTTTATTTCGTTAACAGCGCTGGCGGGTGGTATTTTAAATGCTCACGGTGAATATGCTGTTCCTGCAATTACCCCGATTTTTTTAAACATCTCTCTTATTGTTGCAACTGTTTGTTTTGCTCGTACAGCTGCGCAGGCTGAGACGGCCGTTGCTTGGGGGGTGTTTTTTGCGGGTTTGATTCAGCTGATGTTTCAAATGCCGTTTTTAGCTAGGTTGAAATTGCTACCGATGCCTGTGCTGGGTTTTCGTCATCCAGGGGTGAAGAGAATTCTGCTTTTAATGGGGCCGGCTTTATTTGGTGTGTCTGTCGGGCAGATTAATTTGCTGCTTGATACTGTGCTTGCTTCTTTTCTGCAGACCGGCAGTATCACTTGGTTGTATTTGTCCGATCGTTTGTATGAGTTACCACTGGGTATTTTTGCTATCGCGATCAGTACTGTTATCTTGCCTTCTTTGTCGCGAAGTTTTTCTGGTGGCGAAGCGTCAAAGTTTTCTGAAACGCTCGATTGGGCACTGCGAATACTGTTGCTGATTGCGATTCCGTCTTCTCTTGCTTTGTTTATGTTAGCTGAACCTTTGATTGCGACGATTTTTTATCGAGGTGAGTTAACAGTGAATGATGTTCATATGGCTGCTCAGAGTCTGCAAGCTTATTCGTTAGGTTTAGTGTTTATGATGCTTATTAAAGTGTTGGCCCCAGGATATTACGCTAGGCAAGATACTAGAACGCCTGTGCGTATTGGTATTATCGCGATGATTTCAAATATGGTGCTGAATTTGATTTTGGTGTGGCCACTGGGGCATGTGGGGTTAGCGTTGGCGACAAGTCTGTCTGCTGGTTTGAATGCTTTCTTATTATGGCGCGGATTGTACAAAAAACAATATCATGTATTTTCTGCTCAATGGGGGCGTTTGCTACGTATATTGTTGAGTGCTACCTTTGCGCTTGGTATATGTTTGTATTTGTTTCTTCTTCAAGGTTGGCAATGGACGCAGATGGATGACTTGTATCGAGTAGGTTGTACCTTGATAGTTGTCGTTTGCGGTGTGCTGGTCTACGTTCTTGTTGCGATAGCTGCAGGTTTACGTCCTTCCATTTTAAAGCATTAGGTGTATTAAAGTGTTTTTTTGCTTTGATTATTGGTTTGCACAGCTTGTTCAAGTTCTGGCCTACCTTCATCTGGTTAACTGCTATATAATCCATGATATTTTTTCGACGCTGGATTTAATTGTTTTGTACGGGGTTCTATGGAGTTAATTCGCGGTATTCATAATATCCGTTCAAAGCATAAAGAATGCGTGCTGACGATAGGGAATTTTGACGGTGTTCATTTGGGGCACGGTGCTATCCTAGCGCGCGTCAAAGCCTTGGCGAAACAATACAATTCGCCTGCTGCTATAATGATTTTTGAGCCTCAGCCGCGCGAGTTTTTTGCTCCTGATACGGCGCCTGGTCGAATTGGTCGTCTGCGTGACAAGGTGAAATTATTGGAAGGGCAGGGTATCGATTATGTTCTTTGCATGCCGTTCAATCCTAAACTTCAACAGTTAGATGCTCAGGCATTCTGTCAGCAGATTTTGCTAGATGGTTTGTCAGTAAAGCATTTGGTGGTGGGTGATGATTTTCGCTTTGGTTGTGATCGACAAGGTGACTTTTACTATCTGCAAGAGTTTGGTGGTCAGCATGGCTTTGATGTTGAAAATACACCGTCAGTGTTAAACGCTTTGAATGAGCGAGTGAGTAGTACTCTGGTTAGGGATGCTCTAGAGCGCGGTGATATCGCTGCCGCACAGATGAATATGGGGCACTCGGTTAGTTTGAGTGGTCGTGTGGTACATGGACAACAACTTGGTCGAAAGCTGGGTTTCCCTACGGCTAACGTGCATCTTAAAGGTATTAAGTCTGCGTTGTCTGGTGTGTATGCTGTGACCTTTATGGTTGATAGCGTCTCCCATAACGGTGTGGCGAATATTGGTGTGCGTCCTACCGTCCAAGGCAAGACGCCGATACTGGAAGTGCACTTGTTAGATTTTAGTGGTGATCTGTACGATAAGTATGTGCAGGTGACTTTCTGTCACTTTATTAGGGCAGAGCGAAAAATGGCCAGCTTAGATGCGCTGGAAAAACAAATTCAATGTGATAAAGAAGAAGCGCTGCGCTTTTTTGCTAATCAGTGAAAAGATGATCTTTGAGGATGAATCGATAAACCATGAGTGATTATAAACCGACACTGAATTTGCCAGATACTGACTTCCCAATGCGTGGAGATTTGGCAAAACGTGAGCCTGCAATGCTTAAGCGTTGGCAGGATATGGACTTATACCAGAAAGTACGTGATGTAAGTAAAGGCCGCAAATCTTTTATTCTTCATGATGGCCCTCCGTACGCAAATGGCAGTATTCACATTGGCCACGCGGTTAACAAAATCCTCAAAGATATTATTGTTAAATCTAAAACCGTTAGTGGCTTTGATGCTCCTTATATTCCTGGTTGGGATTGTCACGGCTTGCCAATAGAGCACAAAGTTGAGCAATTGATTGGTAAAGCGGGAACGAAAGTTTCTTATAAAGAGTTTCGCGCGAAATGTCGTGAATACGCTTATACGCAAATTGAGGAACAGAAAAAAGACTTTATCCGTCTTGGCGTGATGGGGGATTGGGAAAATCCTTATCTGACAATGAACTTCCAAACAGAAGCCAACATTGTTCGCGCTTTAGGCAAAATTGCAGAAAACGGCCATTTGGTAAAAGGCTTTAAGCCTGTTTATTGGAGTGTTGTTGGTGGTTCTGCGTTGGCAGAAGCCGAAGTGGAATACCAGGATAAAACCTCTTTATCTTTAGATGTACGTTATGCCCCTCAGGATGAAGCAGCTTTGCTTGCTAAATTCTCTGCTGTTGAAGGTGAAGGCAAAGTGTCGGTTGTGATTTGGACGACAACGCCTTGGACTCTTCCTGCAAGCCAAGCGGTTTCTATTCATCCAGAGTTTAATTATGCCTTAGTTGAAGTCGATATGGGCTTGGGCAAAGAGCGTCTAATCTTGGCTGAAGATATGGTTGCAAGTGTTATGTCTCGCTACGGCGTAACAGATTTCCGTATTGTTGGTCGTACCGTTGGTGCTGAACTGGCGGGCACAGTGCTGAATCACCCATTCTTGCAGCGCGATATCCCTGTCATCTTGGGCGAGCATGTTACGACTGAAGCGGGTACCGGCTGTGTGCATACTGCACCTGACCACGGCGTAGATGACTTTAACGTCGGTCGTGAAAATGGCATTGGTACTATCAACCTTGTTCAAGACAATGGTGTTTACTCTGATGCTGCAGGCGAGTTTGCTGGATTGCATGTCTATAAAGTGGATGATGCTATTCTTGAAGCGCTAAACCGCAACAGTGCTTTAGTGTTTGAATCCAAGATCTTCCACAGTTATCCGCATTGCTGGCGTACTAAAACGCCACTCATCTTCCGTGCGACGCCTCAGTGGTTTATCAGTATGACCAAAGAAGGTTTGCTGGATTCTGCTAAGCATGCTGTTGAAGGTGTGAAGTGGGTGCCAAGCTGGGGGCAAAACCGTATGGAAGGGATGTTGAATAACAGCCCTGATTGGTGTGTGTCTCGTCAGCGTACTTGGGGTGTACCGATTGCGTTATTTATCAACAAAGAGACTCAAGAGCTTCATCCTGAAACGCCGCGTTTAATCGAGGAAGTTGCTAAGCGTATCGAAGCTGAAGGCATCGATGCTTGGTTTGAAATGGAAGCGGAAGAGTTGTTGGGTGCTGATGCTGAAAAATACAGCAAGGTAACTGATACGCTAGATGTATGGTTTGACTCAGGTGTGACCCATTATTCTGTTATTGATCAGCGTGATGAATTGAGTTTCCCTGCTGATTTGTACCTAGAAGGTTCGGATCAGCATCGTGGTTGGTTTCAGTCTTCATTAAAGACATCTATCGCAATTCGTGGTGTGCCTCCATATAAGCAAGTGTTAACTCACGGTTTTACCGTTGATGGTGACGGCCGCAAGATGTCCAAGTCTTTGGGGAACGTATTGTCTCCACAGAAAGTTATGGATACTTTGGGGGCTGACATTATCCGTTTATGGGTAGCGGCGACTGATTACACCACGGAAATGACTGTGTCTGATGAAATTCTTAAGCGAGTGGCAGACTCTTATCGTCGTATCCGTAATACGGCGCGCTTTATGATGGCAAACTTGAATGGCTTCAACCCTGCTACTGATATGGTGCCTTCTAAAGACATGATTGCATTGGATCGTTGGATTGTAGATCGTGCTGCGTTATTGCAAAAAGAATTGAATACAGCTTACAACGAATACCAATTCCATACGGTAAACCAAAAGATCCAGAATTTCTGTTCTGTGGATTTAGGTGGTTTCTATTTGGATGTTATTAAAGATCGTCAATACACGACGCAAAAAGACAGCTTGGCACGTCGCTCAGCGCAAACGGCGCTTTATCATGTGATCGAAGCCTTCTCTCGTTGGATTGCACCGATCTTGAGTTTCACTGCTGATGAAATTTGGCAAACCCTTCCTGGTGAGCGTGGTGAATCTGTGTTCCTAGAGACTTGGTATGAAGGTCTTGAAGAGCTGACGGGCGACGAAGCAATGGGGCGTGAATTCTGGAAACAAGTGCTTGAAGCAAAAGTAGCGACAAATAAAGTATTAGAAGCGGCGCGTAGTGAAGGCAAGATGAAGGCCAGCTTAAGTGCTGATATCACACTTTATTGTGATGATGCTTTGCAAACAACATTGAATCGCCTAGGTGAGGAGTTGCGTTTTGTATTGATTGCTTCCGACGTTCAGGTTCTACCTTTATCACAAGCAGGTGAAGATGCCGTTGCCACCGACTTAGATGGCTTGAAAGTTCATGTTGAACTGAGCAAATACACCAAGTGTGTACGCTGCTGGCATCACCGTGAAGAAGTAGGTAAGCGAGACGCGCATCCAGAGTTGTGTGATCGTTGTATCTCTAACTTGCCAGATGGGGAAGGTGAACAGCGCCTTTACGCCTAATGACTGCTTTGATTGTGTGGAAACGAGTCCAGCGCTGGTGGGCACTAGCTCTTATTCTTTTTGTTTTAGATTGGGTAACAAAACAAGCGGTTGTGTCCAACCTATTTTATGGACAAGAGATTGCCGTTTTTCCATTCTTTGACCTGACATTGAGGTACAACACTGGTGCTGCATTTAGCTTCCTTGCGCAAGCTGGTGGCTGGCAGCGCTGGTTTTTCTCTTTGATCGCATTGGCTGTGGTTGTTGGTATTAGTTGGCGTCTTGTTAAGATCGCAGAAACCAACCGATTGGAATCATTGGCACTGACTTTTGTGTTGGGTGGCGCGATTGGTAATCTTTATGATCGTTTGGTTTATGGTCATGTTGTAGACTTTTTACAATTTCATTGGCAGCAATCCTGGTATTTTCCCGCGTTCAACCTTGCTGACAGTGCTATTACTATTGGTGTCATTTTAATGCTGCTTGAAAGTTTTGTGACTAAAAAGCAAGAAGGTACAAAAGAATGAGCGTAATTACGGCAACAAGCCGAGTCACTTTGCACTTTGAGCTATCTCTTGAAGATGGTCAAATTGTTGATTCTAACTTTTCTCAGTCTCCAGCGAGCTTTGTCTTTGGTGACGGTAGTTTATTACCTGATTTTGAGTCTGCTTTATTGGGTATGACGGCTGGGCAAGAGGCTTCTTTTGCGATGCCGCCAGAAAAGGCGTTTGGTGCGCACAATCAAAGTAACATTCAGCGTATACCTCGCTCGCAATTTTTCATGGATTTGGAAGAAGGCATGGTAGTGTCGTTTGCGGATATGAGTAAAAACGAATTGCCGGGTGTTATTGCTGAAATTGGTGAAAAAGAAGTAGTGGTCGATTTTAATCACCCTCTAGCTGGGCACACTTTAACATTTAGAGTGAATATTGTTGCGATTGAAGAGGCTGCAGTATGAGTTTCGCGATTCAACTTGCCAATCCACGTGGTTTTTGTGCCGGTGTTGACCGAGCGATAGATATTGTTAATCGTTGCTTGGATTTGTTTGAAGCGCCAATCTACGTTCGTCATGAAGTTGTACACAATAAATTTGTTGTTGAATCTTTAAAAGCACGTGGTGCTGTTTTTGTTGATGAGCTGGACCAAGTACCTGATGACAACATCGTTATATTTAGCGCTCATGGCGTGTCCAAAGCGGTGCGTGATGAAGCAACGAATAGGGGGTTAAAAGTATTTGATGCAACTTGTCCATTAGTGACCAAAGTGCATTTAGAAGTGTTGCGATACTCTCGTGACGGGATGGAATGTGTTTTGATTGGTCATGATGGTCATCCTGAAGTAGAAGGGACCATGGGGCAATACGATGATCGTCAAGGTGGCGCTATCTATTTAGTAGAGAGCCCTGCCGATGTAGAAAAGCTGGAAGTAAAGAATCCTGAGCGCCTTGCCTTTGTTACTCAAACAACATTATCTATGGATGATACTTCTGTTGTTATTGATGCGCTTCGAAAACACTTTCCGTTGATTCGCGGCCCTAAGAAAGATGATATTTGTTACGCCACACAGAATCGTCAAGATGCTGTGAAGACACTAGCAGAAGAATCTGAATTAGTACTGGTTGTTGGTTCAGTGAATAGCTCCAATTCAAACCGTCTTCGTGAGCTGGCTGAAAGAATGGGGGCGAAAGCCTATTTGATCGACAATGCCAATGAGATTCAGTGCGATTGGTTGAAAGGTATTCGTAGTATTGGCGTAACTGCTGGAGCCTCTGCGCCTGAAGTGCTTGTTAATGAGGTAATTGACCGCCTTGTTAAAGAGGGTGGAAGTGCACCTCAAGAACTAAAAGGCAGAGAAGAGAACGTGTCTTTCTCTATGCCAAAAGAACTTCGTATTGTTGAGGTGTAATGCCTTTTTAATTAATTTTAAAATTAATTTAAAAAAGGGTTGCACAAAATCTGTAGATCCTTAATATACGCCCTCGCTGACACGGACAAGGCTTCAGAGCAACGAAGACCAAGTTCAACTAACTAGATTAAGATCTGGTTAAGTATTCAAGTCAGCCCGCTCTTTAAAATAGATAATCAGATAATTTGTGTGGGCGCTCGCTGGAGGCTTCAGAAGATTGTCCGGATCAGTTTTTAACTGATTCGAGATGATCAAAAAAATTGAAGTCTTGCGAAACGTCTAACACGTCAATTCGCTTTATGTTGTTTTGTTGTTC
>NZ_PTXN01000031.1 GCF_012726345.1 Marinomonas sp. UCMA 3892 | reverse complement strand
ATTTTTTCTTCAGTTTGAAGGCGTCTCGCTCCTTGGCTATATACTTTTTTCTAAGATTCATCCCATGTTCAGTATCTAGAATATCAACCACCGTATTGAGTAAGCGATTCCTTAATCGTTCATCTTCCAACTCTCGTTCAAGTCTTTTGATTGTTTGAGCCGGTGTCTCTTTTACTTTCGGGGATTTAGACATGGGTAGCCTCACTTTGGTAGACCAATCCATTTTGCCGTGTTTTCGAAGCCAAGTCAGCACCGTTGATCGGCCTTGGATTCCATAGATCTTTTGAGCTTGCTTATAAGTCATGTCGCCTTTTTCAACGGCCATCACTATCTGTAATTTAAAGCCCATTGTGTAGTCGCGTTGAGTACGCTTGCGTTTGGTATTACTTGGTGTCCCCATAATAGGTCTCCTAGGTGTAAACCTATTTCAGGACGGGACATTAATAATAAAAAAGCCCCACTTATAAATGAGGCTTAATGTTGATATATAAAGGACTTTACTAGGAAGTATTACTTATTACGCGACAAAAAAGCAGTAAAGGCTTGGTGAGCTTCCGTTGAGCGCAGGCGATCTTTAAAGATGCGACCTTCACGCATCAACGCCATTTGAACATCATCCTGCGCTCGATATTTCAATAGATCCTTACTTAGTGCTACAGCTTCAACAGGTAGGGTTGCTGTTTTTTCAGCATAGAACAATGCCAATTTATAGGCTTCTCCCTCTTCACATAAATGATTAATTAACCCCAACTCGTAAGCTTGCGTCGCATCAACAACGTCCCCTAACACAAGTATCTCAAAGGCTTTTTGATGACCTACTAACTGGGGTAATAAATGGCTCGATGCCGCTTCTGGTACCAAGCCCAGTTGGACAAATGGAAACTGTAAACGCGCAGTGCGTGAAGCCAAAACCAAGTCACAATGCAGTAACATGGTTGCGCCAACACCAACAGCTCGGCCTTCAACACCCGCTATTAGTGGTTTTTTATAGTTAGTTAAGACTTGCAAGAAAGCCATGATGGCTTCCATCTTTTCTGGCGTTTGGGCAATCTGAACAAATTCATTAATATCATTTCCTGAAGTAAAATCATTTCCCGCGCCATGTATTAAGGTAACTTTTATTTCAGGATTTAACTCAGCTCGACGTAATGCGTCCGTTAACGCCTGATACATATCCAATGTAATCGCGTTTTTCTTTTCAACTCGATCTAAGCACAAAATCTGCACACCAGACTCAATGCTTTCAGTAACAAAATCACTCATTACTGACTCTCCTCTGATGGTAACTTAAGTACCTGCTCATCAACCAATTTACGAACCATTGGACCGTCTTCAGACCAACCATGACAACTATTAATTAACTTAGTCACAGAGGATGAAACGTGCTCAGGGTATTTCTCTCCAAGCGGCCCCCACATAGTTTGAAACGCCGTTGTGGCGATCACAGGAAAAAGCTCTAGTACATGAGTACAACCGACCTTACCGCTAAAGGTTTCTTTTAGCCAACGACTCCAACCGGGTTTAATTCGAGTACCTTTTAGAATCGAAAAACTAGGCGCAGCACCTCCGCAATTAGGAAAAGGGTAAGCATCCATAGTGACCGACACCTCTTTGATTAAAAAGGTGTCGTCTAACGTCAAGCAAGCGCGAATATCATGGAAAGGACTGCCTTCCGGCACCAAACTACCATCAAATTCACGCTTTACATTATAGGATTTAAGGTCCTGCATACTTGCTTCAATATCCCATAGACCGTCTTCGCGCAAAAAACCATAGGACTCTATACAACGTCGATGCATTAACTTACGTTTAGCCTGTGCCATTATTGCTCTCCCGATAACTTCAAAAGGCGTTAAACATAAGCGTTAAGCTTGCTCTTGTTCGCGTAAGGCACGACGCAAAACCTTACCCACGTTGGTCTTTGGTAGTTCTTTGCGAATTTCAACAAATTTAGGAACCTTGTAAGCAGCAAGGTTTTCTTTGCAGTATATGCGTAAAGCCTTTTCATCAAGTGTTTCAACATTCGCTCTTAAAACAACAAAAGCTTTTACAGATTCACCTGTTTTATCATCTGGCACACCAATTGCCGCAGATTCCAGAATCGAAGGATGAGAGGAAAGACAATCTTCCACTTCAGTTGGGTATACATTGAAGCCAGATACGATGATCATATCTTTCGCACGATCGACAATTTGTAAATAACCATCAGGATGCTGCATAGCAATATCACCCGTGATTAAAAAACCATCTTCTGTCATAGCTTCTCGAGTCGCTTCTTCACGATTCCAATAGCCTTTCATCACCTGAGGTCCACGTACGCACAACATACCCGATTCCCCTTGTGGCAAGCTTTCTCCATCACGCCCTTGGATCTTAATGTCCGTTTCAGCAACTGGCAGGCCGATCGTACCAATACGCTCCTTACCAATAGGGTTAAAAGACACAACTGGTGATGTTTCAGTTAAACCATAACCTTCTACTATTTTGCAGCCAGTGATTCTCTCCCACTCATCCGCAGCAGCATGAGTTAGAGGCATACCACCAGAGCAGGTTAACTTAAGAGTGGAAAAATCGAGTGCTTTGAATTCCGCTTTATTGCACAACCCGACAAACAAAGTATTCAAACCAACAAAGCCAGTAAATGGCCATTTTTTAAGCTCTTTAACAAAGCCTGGTAAATCTCGAGGATTAGGAATCAAAACACTATGAGCACCACGCTCTAAAAGTGTCAGGCCATGAATTAGGAAAGCATAGATATGATAAAGTGGAAGTGGAGCAATATAGACCTCGTTCGTATCAGCAATGATGGAACTCAATCTAGAGCTTAACTGATACATATTGGCAATCAAGTTAGCATGAGTCAGCATAGCCCCTTTCGCAACACCCGTTGTTCCACCAGTGTATTGCAATACCGCAATGTTCTCCGGATTGCATTCAACTTTCTCGACTGGTTTACCCTTGCCTTTCGACAACGCATCATTAAGCGTTAAAGCACCAGAAATATGATACTCAGGTACCATTTTCTTCACATATTTAACAACAGAGTTAACTAGCAAGCGTTTTAAAGGAGGATGAAAATCAGCAATTTCTGTAATGATGACGTGTTTTATTGAGGTTTTTGCTAATATTTTTTCGACGTTATGTGCCATATTGGCAAACACCACCAAAGCTTTTACGCCAGCATCATTAAACTGATGCTCAAGCTCTTTTGGCGTGTACAGTGGGTTAGTGTTAACAATAATTAAGCCTGCTTTCATCGCGCCAAACAGCACCACAGGATATTGAATAATATTAGGTAATTGAACAGCGATTCGATCGCCAGGCATTAAATCCGTTTCATGCTGAAGGTACGCTGCAAATGCATCAGACTTTTCACCTAATTCACGATAAGTCAAAGTACGGCCAACACTGGTAAAAGCTGGTCGATCGGCAAATTTTCTCGTAGCTAACGCTAAGACATCATTTAATGACTGATAAGCATGTGGGTTTAGCGATGCGGGTAAATAGCTGCCCGGCGCTTTTCTAGTATTTGCATTGCTAAGAAAAGAAGTATCCATTGTCATAATAAGCTCCATTTGTTTTTTTTATTTAGGAGAATATGAGACTCTTTCATGATGTCACAAGCGAAGCCATAACGAGGCAAAAACAGACAAAAAAGCAGTATTTATAAGTGATAAATAAGCATTTCCAGTCTCTTTTTAACAACGTTTTGACGATCATGTAAGATCTCAGTACAAAAGCCCAACCACACAAAGGTAGTTGAGCTTTAGAGCTATAAAATTGCCAAAAGATCCCTCATTGAGGGAAAATTTGAGTCAACTTAGTCGCCAACATAATATCTCCATCGGCACGGATTTTTCCCTGCATAAAAGCAGCCATGCCATCTAACTCACCGCTCATAACATCTTTTAAAGTATTTAAGTCCATACTAAGAGTCACGGTTGGATCATCATGCTCCCCTTCCCCCATATCACATTTTCCATCCGTGATACTTAAGTAATAACTGTCCGCATCATCTAAGTCAAATTGAAACACAGCTTCCATGTCATCTGCTTCATCCGCATCGAAACGATTTAACATGGATTCAAAAACGGTTCTTGCTTCACTCATAATATAAACCTCTTTAACCTAGCAAAAAATTTATTGCCTGTGTGACAATGTTACACAGGTGCTTATTCGTTGTGTTAATTATGCATTTAGGAATAAGAAATTATCTTCATCCATCGCCAATAAATTATCAGCACCTGACAACATAGCTTCTATATGGCTACGAGTACGTGGTAACAATCGCTCATAGTAGAAAGTTGCGGTTTGCAATTTGGCCGTATAAAAACCAACTTCATCAGTGCCTTCATCTAGTTTTGTTTGTGCCGTCACAGCCATGCGAGCCCAGAAATAAGCCAACACCACATAACCAGAGAACATGAGATAATCTACTGATGCAGCACCGACTTCATCTTTGTTGCGCATAGCTTTCATGCCAATTTTCATTGTCACATCGCCCCACTCACCGTTCAGTTTATCCAGTGCAGTGATATAAGATTTTAAGCGCTTATCGCCTTTATGCTCTTTGCAGAATTTATGAATAATTTTTGTAAAACGACGGAGTGTTGCACCTTGAGTCATTAGTACTTTTCGACCCAATAGATCCAACGCCTGAATACCTGTTGTACCTTCGTACAACATAGAAATACGGCAATCACGTACGTTTTGCTCCATGCCCCATTCAGCGATAAAGCCATGGCCACCAAACACTTGCAAACCATGGTTAGCGGATTCAAAACCAGTTTCAGTTAGAAACGCTTTAGCAATTGGAGTAAGTAAGGACATCAGCTCGTCAGCTTCTGCTTTTTCGTCAGCAGTACCTTTTTTCATTATGTCTACCAACATAGAGCAATAATGAATCAAAGCACGACCGCCTTCGGCAAAGGCTTTTTGCGTTAGCAACATACGACGTACATCTGGGTGAACAATAATTGGGTCTGCTGCTTTTTCTGGCGCTTTTGGACCAGATAAAGAACGCATTTGCAGACGGTCTTTCGCGTAAGCAACAGAGTTCTGCAACGCCCACTCTGCATGCGCTAAGCCTTGTAAAGCCGTACCAAGACGCGCAGTATTCATGAAGGTAAACATGCAGTTCAAGCCGCGGTTTGGTTCACCAATAAGAAAACCTTTCGCGCCATCGAAGTTCATTACACAGGTCGCGTTACCATGAATACCCATTTTATGTTCGATAGAACCACAAGACACTTGGTTGCGATCTGCTATTTCACCAGAGCCATCGACGTTATGCTTTGGCACAATAAACAATGAAATACCTTTTGTACCAGCAGGCGCATCAGGTAGACGAGCCAATACGATATGGACAATGTTGTCAGCCATATCATGCTCACCAGCAGAAATAAAAATCTTAGTTCCTGTAATGGCGTAACTGCCGTCAGCTTGTGGCTCGGCCTTGGTTTTCAACATACCAAGGTCAGTACCACAATGAGGCTCAGTCAGACACATGGTACCGGTCCATTCACCAGACACAAGTTTTGTTAGATAGGTTTGTTTTTGCTCATCAGTGCCATGCAATTCAATGGTGTTCATGGCACCGTGGCTTAAGCCTGGGTACATGCCCCAAGACCAGTTTGAAGTGGCGATCATTTCCGTCACCATCATACCAAGAGAGTCTGGTAAACCCTGTCCACCCACTTCTTCAGGGTGAGACAACGATGGCCAGCCACCTTCAACATATTGTTGATAGGCTTCTTTAAAGCCTTCGGGTGTTGTGACTACACCATCTTTAAATTGACAACCTTGTTGATCACCAACACGGTTTAGAGGTGAAAGAACACGCTCAGCAAACTTGGCACCTTCCTCCAGAATCGCCGCCACCATATCGGGCGTTGCTTCTTCGGCACCTGGCAACTTAGCGTAGTGTCCATGAAAATCGAGAACTTCTTCAGTGACGAATTTGATGTCGCGCAGTGGCGCTTTATATTCAGGCATAGCCTATGACCTCTTATTGTTTTTATTCCATCTGTTCCAATAGGAACCTCTTATGCTAGAAAGGTTCCTCTATCGGAGGCTTTCTCTCAATAACAAAAGGTGCCAAAGTTAATGACAAAATAGACCAAGCATTGGATTTTGTCAGTTAAACAAAGAGAATCTATAAAATTGAAGTAAATACAAAGCTAGCAAATATAATCAGCGAAGCCTTAATTAAAGCAACTTAGCACAATAATCTTGGCAAATTTCCAACCAATCACCTTCGATTCCGCCGATTATTTCTAAGCGACTCCCCCCCTGCCAAGGTGATATTGTTATTACAACTTCGCCTCGCGCGACATTCACAAAAAGAGCTTCACTTGAGTTGATAACAAACACGCCTTTTATACGGTAAACACCATTAGGCTTAGACATATCTTGAATAATTGACGTCATATTTTCTTTATCAAAACAATCAAAATCAGGCCAACGCCAACCGACCACCTGCATAGCACCTTGTTGCTTATGATAGCTCCAGCGCTCGTTTTGAATCGGTATTTCTATATGACGAACACCTTCATGATGCTGGTGCTGGTGCTGGTGGTGGTGGTGGTGGTGGTGGTGGTGGAAAGAGTGATTCAAATCACTTTCTGGAGTAATAGAAATACTTAATGAATTCATTAATCCGATATCCAACGAATCCGCACTTAAGGCCATAGGATCAGACATGTAAAGAACGGGAGCTGATGCCTTTAGAGCAAGCGCGCCAAATCGAGCTTCTACTCTATCAATATCTTCCTGTTGATAACGATCAACATGACTCAGTACAATGCCGTCAGCAGACTCTATTTGATCATTGAAAATATCATGCTTTGTGTAACGCTCGTCTTTTAGATTACGTGCATCTAATACACAAAATGCCCCAGTCAAAAACAACACATCTTGATAAGAAGCACTGCGTAGCTTTTGCATAATCTGTTTTGGATGACCAAGGCCTGATGGCTCAATAAAAATGCGATCGGGATTATATTGGCGAATTAATTGGTTCAATCCTTGTTGAAAGGCGGCGGACGTCGTACAGCAAACACAGCCACCAGGAACTTCACTGATAGCTACACCTAAATCCGCATAAAAAGCACCGTCAAGCCCAATATCACCAAACTCATTAACCAATACTGCCCATCGCTCATTAAGAGGTGATTGCGCAAGTAAGTGACGAATCAGGGTTGTTTTACCCGCTCCTAAAAAACCCGTCACCAAAGTGACTTTTATACCCTGATAGCGCATAACGAAAACATCTCAAAATGTATAAGCAAAAATGATACTTGTTGTGCCATCTGTGTTCTTTTTATCATCCAACACTTGGCTATTATGAGTGAGACTATAAGCGGCTTTCATACTAAGGTCATCCCGCAGTTTTACACTGACGGAAGTTTCTGATTTCGAACGAGTATTTTTATCACTCTGCAATGCAGCTTCGGTGCTAAGTGCTTGCTGAAACGTGGCATTAGGACTAATTTTGTACTCATATTGCAATTCGACATGCACTATTGCCGTTTCATCTTCATCCCCCTTATCCGTCTTAGTAAAAGAATAACCAGGGCCAACACTGTAGTCTAAAAAAGAGCTATCACTAGCAAACAAACGCGCAGAGTAACCAACAGACACTGTATTCTGATATTCATAACCACTAAAACGATCATCAGTATAGGAGCCATAAATAAATACAGAAGTATTTTCACTACTTAATTTATAGTCACTCTGTGCGGATAAAAATAATTTTTGTGCCGTTGTTCTTGTGTCAGTTTCGCCCTCATTTTTGCCTCTTTTGTAAAGAGTATCTATCTGATACTTCGCTTTCCATGCTTCAAAGTCCTGTTTAATAGTCGCTTTCGCTTTTACCGCTGTACTCTCTGTATTACCAGTAATTGCAATAACTCCCAACTCCAATTCAGCACTCAAGGGTTCTAAAGGAGTAAAGGGAGTATCAGCAGCATAAATAACTGGGACAGAACAAGCTAATGCAGCAAGCACGACTCGTTTTATAGGCTCCATTTGTATCCGTTCCTTCTATCTCATCAAACAGGTTCCATGATGGCTAAAAAGGAAGTAATGGAAAGCAAGATGGCACTCAAAAACAGAACACCTGCCCCCTTCCTAATATAGCCATTAGGTTTAAGAGACATTTTTGCATTGATACAGACTTATCACAGTCAAAATTCTGCTAACTATATGCAAAGTAATAGATAAGAAAGCAACACCCCCTTACACTCTAGAGCCTTACCTTCAAGTGTTAGATCGAACTTTGACATTATTATTGACGTCTTTACTTTGTCGAATCAGTTCGTCCCCAGCAAAGGCTCGAGCAGATTTTGCCAAGCGATCATAAAGCAGCACATTTACAGATGCGGCAAGATTCATACAACCAACCGTAGAAACAAAAACAACAAAATCGGCTCGATCGACAATTTTTTGGCCTATCGTGCCGTCTTCTGGCCCAAAAATATATAAGGCTTTTTCAGGATGATTAAAGGCTGGTAATGGTGTCGCACCTTGTATCAAATCGACGCACACAATCTTGGTATCGGTGTCTACTGCCTCAATCAAATTGTCTACACCAAGGCTTTCTATATTGATCAAAGGAATGGATGAGGTTGCTTTTTTGGTGTCTGTCGACATCTTAGCTGCACGATCATAACGACTGCCAGAATATAAAACTTGATCCACTTGATAACACCCAGCAGCCCTCATTACAGAACCGACATTTGAAGTGCTTTTAGGGTTCGTTAACCCTATAGAGACAAACTCTTTTCCCATCGAAAATCCACACACTCGAATTAAATAAGAACGAGGATAATACCACTTTTACTCATTATGCTTGCCATTCTTTATGAGAGTATTAGCAGGATAAAACCTACTTATTCCGTAGCAAAAAATGAGAAAAAAGCAGTACAACTTTCACCAACCTCTTCCGCTCATCATTGAGATAGGTAAACTGAAAGTCATAATAGATCAACAAAACCATTTAGGTATCTCATGAATCTTCTCAAAAAGTTTGGCTTAACCTTACTTGCGGCTGCTACATTTCAAACCCAAGCCGCTTCCGTCTGGAAAGTAACGTCTGGCAGCAATACGCTCTATATTGGTGGTACCATTCACTTACTCACTGCACAAGATTACCCTTTACCAAAAGCCTACGAGAAAGCCTACCAAGCTGCCGATAAAGTTATTTTTGAAACCAACATGGAAACCTTAAGTAACCCAGCATTCAAACGACAAATGCAAGCCGAGCTGTCTTATTCTGATGGCACGACTATAGATCAAGTGATCTCAGCGGAAACCTATCAATCACTCAAAATTTACTTAAACGCAAGACAAATACCCTTTACAGCTATTCAAAACCTAAAGCCCAGCGCGCTGGCGATTTCCCTAAGTATGATTGAACTGAAACATCTAGGCTTTACCAGTGAAGGTGTCGATCAGTTTTATGCACAAAAAGCCCAACAAGATCAAAAGCCTAAAGGCTGGCTTGAAGAGCCCGAAGCCCAAGTAGAAATGCTCAGCAATCTCAATGATCAAGACAGTAATGATGTGATTAATTATACCTTGTCAGATATCAAAGACATGCCAAAGACCATGAATGACCTAAGGGAAAGCTGGAGAAAAGGCGATATGGAAACCATGGCCGATATTGAGCTAACAGATTTTAAACAAGACTACCCTGAAGTATATCAATCGCTTTTAGTCGATCGAAACAACCTTTGGATAGCGCAAATCGAAAATATGCTAAAGAACGATGAAGTCGAATTCATCATGGTTGGAACAATGCATCTTGCGGGGCCGGACAGTTTACTCGCAAAACTTAAAGCCAGCGGTTATCAAATATCTAAATTATAAATACCCGTTAACTATCTTTTAACGGTCAGAAAACACAGGATAAACAGTAAAAACTCACACAACTAGTGAGTTTTTACTGTTTAACTCCATTCCATCGATTATTTCTTACAATTTATCTCCCCAAACCATCTCGAATTTTTTATACTTGCCGCCGAAATTATTTACTGACCAAATGATCAGTTACTAAACTTGTCTCGGCATATTTTATTGAGAGTAAATCTGCATAAGTAAACTCTCAATAAAATAATCGCCGTCGTCTACTAGCAAAAGGTCCCCCTCATGCTCGAACGTTATTTCCAACTTAAAGCGCACAACACCACGGTACGTAATGAAGTTATCGGAGGTATTACCACCTTCTTGACGATGGCTTATATCATTTTCGTTAACCCTTCTATTCTTGCTCAAGCAGGCATGGATCAAGGTGCTGTATTTGTAGCAACCTGTCTTGCAGCAGCAATTGGTTGCTTGATTATGGGTCTGTATGCAAACTACCCAATCGCTCTAGCACCAGGCATGGGATTAAACGCCTTCTTTACCTACGGTGTAGTCTTAGGCATGGGCTACACATGGGAGCAAGCACTTGGCGCTGTTTTCTTATCCGGTATTCTTTTCATTTTCATCAGTATTTTTCGAATTCGTGAATGGGTCATTAATGCCATTCCAGCTTCATTAAAACTCGGCATTGCGGCAGGTATCGGTCTTTTCTTAGCCATGATTGCGTTGCAAAACTCAGGCATTATTGTGAAAAACCCAGCGACAATGGTGTCCTTAGGCGACCTATCTTCACCATCTGCGATCTATGGCTTACTTGGCTTTTTTGTTATCTGTGCTTTGGCGTATTTGAATATCACAGGCGCAGTAATGATCGGCATACTTTTTGTGACGATTTTGTCGATTCTATTTGGTCAAAATGAATTCGGCGGATTAGTTTCTATGCCTCCTTCCGTTGCTCCTACTTTCTTAGCAATGGACATAGAAGGTGCTTTCCAAATCAGTATGCTAAGCGTTATTTTCGCATTTTTCTTTGTCGATTTATTTGATACATCAGGCACGTTAATTGGTGTTGGACAACGTGGTGGTTTATTAGATAAAGAAGGCAAACTGCCGCGTCTTAAAAAAGCCTTGTTAGCCGACTCTAGCGCCACTGTGGTTGGTGCTGCACTAGGCACATCTTCTACAACAAGTTATATCGAAAGCGCTTCAGGCGTTGCCGCTGGCGGACGCACTGGCTTAACAGCCGTAGTGGTTGCGTTATTATTTTTACTAAGCCTGTTCTTTGCACCATTGGCTGGATCTATCCCTGCTTATGCAACGGCTGGCGCGTTAATGTACGTCGCAGTATTAATGACAAGCAGCCTAGCGCATGTAGATTGGGATGATATTACCGAAGCGGCACCAGTCCTTATTGCAGCTTTCACCATGCCACTAACCTACTCAATCGCAGACGGTATTGCTTTGTCCTTCATCAGCTACGCTGTGATCAAGCTATTATCAGGTCAAGGCAAGCAAGTAGGCATTGCGGTATACCTTTTAGCGGCCTTATTTATCGCTAAATTCTTTATCTTTGTCTAATTAAGATAACGAAACTCCAATAAAAAACAGGAACAAAGTCGCCCTTTGTTCCTGTTTTTTTTGCTTCGCAAAAAGTGCGATCTACTATATTATTCGCCATCAAATTTTATCCCCTCCAAGTGAAGAAAACATGTCTGACAACGCGCTCTATACGGACTTATCCGGCTATTATGATCTAATGTGTGCCGATATTAATTATCAAGCCCAAAGCAACAGCGTGCATAGACTTCATCAGATTTTCGGCAATAGCGGAAAAAAGCATTTAGATTTGGCTTGCGGTACTGGTCCACATATCAGCTACCTTAGCCAAGAAGGCTATCAATCAAGTGGCTTGGATATCAATCAACCAATGCTAGATATTGCCAAACAGCGTTGCCCTAACGCTCACTTCGAATTAGGTAATATGTGTGCATTTGATGCAGCTGAACCTTATGACTTAATCACATGTTTTTTATACTCAGTCCATTACAGTGGAGATATTAAAAACCTAACAAGTTGCATTCAAAGCGTACATAAAGCTCTTAATATTGGCGGTGTTTTTTGCTTCAATTCAGTTGATAAAAACCATATAGATAATACGCTATCAGCCAAACATAGCGTGATGCACGATAACAGCGAATTTTCGTTTGGTTCTTCTTGGTATTACTCTGGTGAGGGAGAAAAACAAACACTTAAGCTGAGCATTGAAAAAACAAGCGCACAACAAACTCAGCTTTGGACAGACGAACATCCTATGGTGGCATTAAGCTTTAATGAACTACAAGCGCTATTAATGCCATATTTTGACGTTCATGTATTTGAACATGAACACGACAAAATCATACCTTGGGACAAGCTATCTGGTAACGCAATCTTTTTGTGTGTCAAAAAATAAAGAAGACTTAACGGTTTGAACTTAAGATTCGGTCATTGAACGATACTTTAGAATCAAAGAAATAATTTCATGATCGCTAACGGAAGAAGATAAAGACTCATTAATAGAACGTCGCTGCGGTAAACGGATATTGAATTTACTTTTTAATAATCCAACCACTTGCGAGTCGGAGTTAGGGTCGAATGTCTGGCTTGCAAAGATGCAAATTCGCTGTAGTACAAATTCTTTGGCTGTATTTATCATGTATTACCTATGGTTTTAGAGAAAAACGACAAGGCTTCTCTCTTTTTTTGTTTTTAAAAACGAGTCTAAACAAATAGACCAAGCGCTTATTAGCAAATTTCTTATTCAAATAAAGTATAAAAAAGGCAAGGTGCGAGAGAGAAATACTCTCTGCATTACTCAGTACTTTTAGGGAAAGCGATTAACCGAATGCATAATAAGAACGATGAGGTTCTAATATGAGCTGAATTCATCGCTTTGTCTACTAATCCTTTCGTAAAAACAAAGATAATACTTCCCTAAAAAAAAGATTAAGAAGCACTATCGTTCTTCTTGCAGCGGCAAAGTCACTTCCACCAGCAATCCACCCAGTGCACTTCGAGCAGCTCTAATCATACCATTATGTTGACGAACCGCATTTTCGGCGATAGCTAAACCCAACCCTGCACCACCACTGTGGCGATCACGTGCAGTTGAAACCCGATAAAAAGGCCTAAAAATAGAATCAAACTCATCCTCAGGCACACCATCACCATCATCTTCCACTCGGATAGATAACGTATCTGAATGGGCTTCCAATGAAACCTGAATCTGTTTTTTACCATAATGAATGGCATTACGGACAATATTTTCTAACGCACTCATTAACAATTGAGGATGACAGTTAATCATTCGATTAGGGACAGCCGACAAAAGCAAAGTCTTACCCATGTGTTCAGCTTCAAACTGACTGTCAGCTAACAAAGCATCAAAAAGACTCGATAGTGGTTGTACTTCTCGATTCAAATGACTATCCACTTGCACGCTAGACAATTCAAGCAACTTGCCTATCATTTGCTCAAGACGCTGAGCTTCCGTATCAATGCGCGTTAAATCCGTACTATCGCCTAGCTTCCGTTTTGCCAAAGCTTGCGCCATTCTTAGGCGAGTCAAAGGTGAGCGTAGCTCATGAGAAATGTCCGATAGCAAACGCTGTTGCCGAGTAATCATCAAGTTTACGGCCGTTACCATCTGATTAAAACTGGCACCTGCTTGGCGAAACTCTGAGGTACCTTTTTCAAGCCCAGGATCAATTTCAAATACGCCTTGCGCCACGCGCTGCGCCGCTCTTTCAAGACGACGAGCAGGCTGACTCAATGCCCATGCCAACCACAATAATAAAGGTGTACTAACCAACATGACTGCTAACAACAAACGAAAAGGATGATCAAAGAGTTGTAATAAAAAATGCGGTGGCTCACTCCAGCGAGTTCCGACATAAAGAAAATAATCTTTCTTTGCCAACCGAATTGGAAGAGGACCAGAAATCATCGTCTTGCCATACAATTTTTGCTGGGGGTCCTGAGGGTTATCAATAGAAGTCACAAAATTACGTAACGCCTTATAACTAAAATCAGGGCGGCGATCAGTAGTAATCACATTACCATCAAGGTCAGTAATAAAAAGGCGCAGTTTATTATCGTCTGGTCCACGGCGAGACCAACCATCTAGATCATGTAAAACCTTTGCCAAATCTGGAGCTGAAGCAAAGTTCCGCTCAACTTGATCACGTATTTGCAGCATCCGATCATAATGAGGAGGCGGAATATCCCGTGGTTTACGAGGATCAAAATGCGGCAAAGCCAACACAGCCAAAACCACCAGAAACATGGTAAACCAAAAAATAGCGAAAATACGACCATACAAACTAGTGATCTTTGGTAAACGCATCAGTCGCCCTCTACCAGCAAATAACCGCGCCCACGCAAGGTTTTGATACGAGGCTTACCATTCGGCCAGTCTGGCAGTTTTTTACGTAAATTCGAGACATGCATATCAATCGCTCGATCAAAAGCCGCCAAACGTTTACCTAATACATCCAAACTTAAGTCTTCTTTGGTTAAAACCTTGCCAGGATGAAGTAAAAAATAATGCAAAAGCGCAAACTCAGTACTGGTCAAATCCAACAAATCACCATTGCAATAGGCTTCAAGGCGACCGGGATAAAGTTTGATGTCTCGGTATGTCACAACATCATTTTGTTGTTGACCTTTGCCTGCCTGAGTCCTGCGTAAAATAGCACGAATTCTTGCCAACAACTCCCGCTCACTAAAAGGCTTCGGCAAATAATCATCCGCACCGAGTTCAAGACCAACCACACGATCAATCTCCTCTCCCTTCGCTGTTAACATCAAAACAGGCACATCCCATTTTTCACGTAACTGTTTAAGGGTTTCAAAACCGTTTAGCTTAGGCATCATGACATCAAGTAATATCAAATCCACACTGTCGTCCATTGCAGCTAAACCCGCTTCACCATCATAAGCCGCAGAAACAGCACAATTTTCAAAAGATAAAACTTCTTTGAGCAAATCACTCAATTCAACATCATCATCGATTATTAAAATATGTGGCATCAACAGTTCCTAAAACGATTTGAATATAATTGATAACTAGCAAATAAAACCTTTGCTCTTGGGTAACATTTTACGTCGAAATACTAAGCGTGGTGCAGCCTTTACGATACTTTACCTAGCTAATACGCCACTTTACCTTACAGCCTCTATTCTACTCCCATGCGTTCTGAACGCAGTACTTATCAATAATATGACCCCCTAAAGTATATAAGGAAGAAAATATGAAAATGGCAAAAAAACTTATTCTAGCTTCTGTTGTTTTACCACTAGTATTGAGCACTAGCGCATTTGCGTTTGGCGGGAAAGATCACAAAGGCCCACAGGAAGAATGTCGTCCAGGCCTAGACCGCGGCATGATGAAAGAATTGAATCTAACAGACAGCCAGAAAGAGCAATTTAAAACGCTTCGCCAAGCTAACAAAGAAGAAATGAAAGAACGCTTCACTGACAAAAAAGAGCAAGGCGAAAAAGCTCGCATGGCTCATTTTGATAAAGTAAATAGCCTACTGATGGCTGATAAATTTGATCCAGCCAAAGCCACCGAACTAGCACAAGAAATGTCAGACAAACACGTTAAGCGCCAAGTTGACATGCTAAGCAAACAGCACAAAATGCTCAGTATCTTAACTCCAGAACAAAAAACTAAATTCATCGAGCTACAAAAAGAGCGCATGGAAGATTGTGATGACATGCCTCGTCATCACGGCAAAGATCGCAAATAAGTGATCTGATATAAATAAAAAAGCGGTCACTAGACCGCTTTTCGTTTATCAAGAGCTCAATTAACTACGCTTCCAAATTCTTGCCACTGCACGATCACTACCTAACAAGCCTACAATTTCGCATACTAAGCCCATTAGAAAAAACACCATGATAGGTATAATACCGGCCGCTTCACCTGTCATCAGCGTCATCACCAAAGAAACAGACCCAATCAAAAAACAAAGTAAGCCCAACACGATCAATATCGTTCGATGGGATGATTTATAGTCAAAATCCCCCTCACCAGACTCAAATATTCCCAATACTGGAGAACAGATCTTTCTCAAAACATCTTTCATAGACAACTTCCTTCACCCACATCTAAAAACCAATACCTTCAAATACCGTAAAGTTACCGTAAAATACGTCAGATTGACAAAAAAACCGCCCTGTTCCACTAAACTAATCTCTACACTCGCCGCAGACTAAAGGGGGAAATAATCGTTCCAACGCCTTATGTGACAGATTTCCCATAAATCAAAACAAAGGATATGAACATGAAAAACATAATATTATCGAGCTTAACAGCCACTGCATGTGCTTTATCAGCAGGTGCTCAAGCAGGTCCATTTGATTATATAGATTACGGATTTGGCAAAATTGACCCAGACTCATCTTCATCATCCGATGACTACTCATCGCTGTCTGGCGCCTTTCAAACATCAGCAGGTCCTTTTGTTGCGCTTGAAAGCACAGAATACGGCGAGCTCGATGTATTAGCTATTGGGGCAGGTGTCTATGCGCCAGTTGGAGGTCAATCCAATGTATTCGGCATACTGCAATATATAAAAGCAGATTATGGCCGTAATGACGAAACAGGTTTTAGAATCTCTTTGGGAGTACGAACCACTTTATCAAACCGTGTTGAGTTAGAAGGTAAAATTAAACACGACGATGTTTACTCACAAACCGATACCAGCTTTGCCGCTGCCCTTAGATACTATGTTACGCCAAATTTTTCCGTGGCTGCTAACTACGACACCGCAGAAACCAATGGCAACGACCTAAACGCCATGTTTGCATCACTAAGACTCAATTTCTAAACCTATCCAAACACCATATCGAGTAGGGTGAGGCGTTGCCGCCTCATCCCTCTCACAGAACCGTACGTACGGACCTCGTATACGGCTCATGCAAACTTCCATTCAGTATAAACACTGAACACATACCCCGTTCTCACTTCTTCAAGATTCACCAAACCTTGCTCATCGAACCATTTGTTTGGCATCGCGTGGCTGGCTAATGGACTCGCTGCATTTCTCCAACTGGTCATCGAGATGTACTTAAACGGCGGCTTGTAGCCCAGTTGCTTGAGCCTTCGATGCAGCCGTTTAGGTTTCTTCCATAATTTTAGTTGAGCACTGCGAAGCCGTCTCCTTAACCA
>NZ_PTXN01000021.1 GCF_012726345.1 Marinomonas sp. UCMA 3892 | reverse complement strand
GCACAGTCGTGAGGGAGTGAAGTTTTTAGGCGTGGAGATCGGAAGTCGATATACCCGAATCCAAACCAAGAAACTGGACTTGTTCAAACAACGGCTTAAGCAGATGACGAAACGAAACGGCGGTAAACCGTTGAGTGATGTGATCAAACAGCTGAATCCGCTATTAAGAGGGTTCAGACAGTACTTCAGGATTGCCAATGCGAGTGGTGAATTCAAGAAAATCGCCCAATGGTTAAGGAGACGGCTTCGCAGTGCTCAACTAAAATTATGGAAGAAACCTAAACGGCTGCATCGAAGGCTCAAGCAACTGGGCTACAAGCCGCCGTTTAAGTACATCTCGATGACCAGTTGGAGAAATGCAGCGAGTCCATTAGCCAGCCACGCGATGCCAAACAAATGGTTCGATGAGCAAGGTTTGGTGAATCTTGAAGAAGTGAGAACGGGGTATGTGTTCAGTGTTTATACTGAATGGAAGTTTGCATGAGCCGTATACGAGGTCCGTACGTACGGTTCTGTGAGAGGGATGAGGCGGCAACGCCTCACCCTACTCGATTGTTTCAAATTTCTTATACCGTCATTATTGTAGAAAAGCTTGACCTATGTGCTACATGCAGGTTTTACACTATGGTTATAGTTCAGATATTTCAAAGGAGTTTCTATGCGGGTAAGTGAGCTAGCCAAAAAAACCAATGTGACGGCTGAAACAGTCCGTCATTACACAAGGCTTGGGCTAATCTGTGCTGAGCGAGATCCCAAAAATGGTTATCAGTTATACGATAAGGTGGCATTGCAGCGATTAAATTTCATTCGCCAAGCCAGTGATTTAGGATTCAGCTTAAAGCAAATCGAAGAGATTTTTCATCAATCCGATAGTGGTGATTCACCTTGCCCTATGGTTCGTGATTTATTAGAAAAAAAAGTTCCTGAAACCAAACTAAAAATAGCTCAACTGCAGGCACATTTAGTCAAAATGGAAGACGCGTTAGCCGCTTGGGAAAACATGCCAAATGGTGCTCCTGACGGTCATTCAATTTGTTGTTTGATTGAGGGCTGGGAAGAGGCCAGGTAGGCCTACCGATAGCGATATAAGAGGAGGGTAGAAATGGCGCATACAGAATCAAAATCAACCGATCAAATGACAATGCTAACATTGAATGTTACTGGTATGTCTTGCCAAGGCTGCGTGTCGAAAGTTCGCAAACTCATTCTGGAAAAAAGTCCTGAAGCTATTATCGAAGGCATGCCGAAAGAACATAAACTAGTAGTCACGTCTGATTTAGAATTAGCCGCAATTGAAGCGAGTATCCAGGAAGCTGGATATCAAACATCAGGCTTATTTGATAATAGTGAGCATGATCAATTAAATAATAAGCAAGCATCTGATGAGAAAAAAAATCCAGTAGACAAAGAACTGGACAATCTAGATAAATCAGACACTTCAGTTAGCTATCAGCTTTCTATTGCTGGAATGACCTGTGCCGGTTGCGTTAATACGGTACAAAAGGCTTTGGCAAATTCTGCCGATGTTGTTTCTGCAGACGTTAACTTCGCCAATCATACCGCACAAGTTGTCACCAGAGGCTCTTCAGAGGCATTAATCAAAGCGGTGGAGAATTCGGGCTACCAAGCTAGTCTTATCCTTGATGCAGAAAAAAGTGAAGAGGAGCGAGGCGAGAGAGAATTAGCAGAATATCGCTATAAATGTAAATCGTCTGCGCTAGGTTTAGGGCTCGGGGTTCCCTTGATGCTATATGGCCTATTTGGCGGAAGTATGATGGTGAGCACACTCACTGACAGAGTTGTCTGGTTTGTGGTTGGTATTGCTTCATTGTTGATTATGGTAAGCGCTGGTAAACATTATTTTCGAGGTGCCTGGAAAGCCTTTACTAATCATCAGGCTAATATGGATTTATTAATAGCCTTGGGTACTGGTAGTGCTTGGCTGTATTCAATGTTAGTTGTGCTGGCTCCAATAAGTTGGCTGCCAGATAACGCCCGCCACTTATATTTTGAAGCTGCCGTGATGATTATAGGCTTAATTAATATTGGACAAGCATTAGAATTGAGAGCTCGTCGTAAAACGAGCCAAGCCTTGCATCGACTTTTGGATTTGCGACCTAAAATGGCAACGCGAGTGGATGGCGACACGGAATCTCGCGTTAGTGTGGCAGATATTAAGGTGAATGACATTTTGCGGGTTCGGTCAGGTGACAAAATTCCTGTTGATGGAGAAGTCTTAGAAGGTCTTTCAACAGTAAATGAATCTATGCTGACAGGCGAACCTGCACCAATAGAAAAAAGCGTGGGAAGTTTGCTATCGGCTGGCACAATAAACGGCCAAGGCAGTTTGTTGTTCAAAGCAACTCGTATTGGTTCCGATACCTTACTCGCGCAGATTATAACCATGGTCGGTAAGGCGCAGAACTCAAAGCCACCGATTAGTGTGCTAGCCGACAAAGTGTCTTCTATTTTTGTACCAAGCGTGGTCATTATCGCTATTTTGACGGCACTTGTGTGGTTTAACCTTTCTATATTTGGTGTGGACAATGAATCCGTCTTCTCATATATGTTGGTAACAACCATCTCGGTACTGATAATTGCTTGTCCGTGTGCCTTGGGGCTAGCAACACCTATTTCTACCATGATAGGGATTGGTAAAGCGGCAGAATATGGTGGCCTTATTCGAAACGGTGAAGCCTTACAAAGAGCGAGTGAATTGACCGTGGTCGTGCTGGATAAGACTGGCACGATTACAGAAGGTAAACCGAAAGTCGTTAATGAAATATTAAGTGAGCAAGCTCATAAAGGTTTGGTGGCACAAATCGTTTCAGCCCTAGAGGCACGAGCTAACCATCCTTTGGCTAATGCTTTATTGGAGCATTGTCAGACGGATGCAACAGAAAAAGAAAGTGTTGCTCTCGATGAGTTTGAGTCACTGGTTGGTTTAGGTGTGAGAGGCAGTATTGAAGGGAAGGCTTATTATCTTGGTAACGAGCGCCTGATGAAAGAAAAGGGCATCTCTATAGATTTGCTCGCTTCTGATGATCTGCATAATGCAGCAACCCGCGTCTATCTCTCGGATGAAGTTGCGTTAATGGCTGTTTTTTATATTGAAGATCCCATTAAGAAAGGCGTCAAATCGGCTATTTCGAACTTCAAGGAACAAGGCCTAAAAGTTGTCATGCTGACTGGCGATAATCCAGAAACGGCCGCTTCAGTTGCAAATATGGTTGGCATTGACGATTATCATGCGCAATTGATGCCAGACGATAAACTGAACTGGGTTAAGAAGCTTCAGGCACAAGGTGAAGTGGTTGGAATGATTGGTGATGGCATTAACGATGCGCCAGCTCTAGCTCAGTCCGATGTAGGCTTTGCGATGGGAGCCGGAACTGACGTTGCCATGGAGAGCGCTGATATTACTTTGATACATAATGACTTAAACGGCGTTGCAGATGTTATTCAAATAAGCAGTGCTACGTTAAGGAATATTAAGCAGAACTTATGGGGCGCATTTGCCTATAACAGTTTAGGTATTCCTATCGCTGCGGGGATTCTATTTCCGTTTACAGGGTGGTTATTGAGCCCAGTTATTGCTGGTGCCGCAATGGCCCTATCGTCTGTAACAGTTGTGACCAATGCTAATCGACTTAGATTTTTCCGTATTTCCCGTTCAAATCTTAATAGTATAGATACTGAGGAGGGTAAATGAGCGTACTCATTAATGTGTTAGGTGTGTTACTAATCATGTTTGTTGTCAATTGGTTTTGGTGGCCAACCCACCAGAAACAGACTAAAAAGCACAGTAAGAATAAGTAAAGACATCTTTCAATAAGCAATAACTCGGCAAGTGTTGTAAAATATTTGCGTTGATCAATAAGCCAAGGGCGCAAGCTCTTGGCTTATTTTATTTTCAGTCTTAAATAGTCACTATTGTTCATTAATCTAGAATCAAATATCGGAGCTTTTATGCTTGCTTATCAATGGGGTATTTTTGCTATTGCCCTAGGTACTTTCGGAATAGGGACAACCGAGTTCATGCCTATGGGGTTGTTGCCAGTTATTGCAGATGGCGTGAATGCATCCATTCCGGCTGCGGGTTTATTGATTAGCGCCTATGCCGTCGGTGTAATGATAGGTGCGCCATTAATTACTTTGTTTTTAACACGTTATAGTCACAAAACCTCTTTGCTTGCGTTAATGGTGGTTTTCGTCGTTGGCAATTTACTCTCAGCGGTATCTGTTAATTACGAGACTTTCTTAGTTTCGAGAATCATCACCAGTCTTTCTCATGGCGCTTTTTTTGGTATTGGTGCCGTTGTTGCCATGAATTTGGCACCTTTCCATAAAAAAGGTTCTGCGGTAGCGTCGATCTTTTTAGGCTTAACTATTGCGAATATTGTTGGTGTTCCTATTACTACTTGGTTGGGGCAAAATTTTGATTGGCGTATTTCATTTGCAGTAACTGCGATATTAGGTATTGTCGCTTTTATCGGTATCAGCCGCAGTTTGCCCGTTATGCCACGGGCTGAAAAGCCGGATGTGAAAACAGAGCTTAAAGCTATCATGCAGCCTGCTGCGCTGCGAGCTTTTGCGACTACGGTGATGTGTGCAGGTTCAATGTTTACGCTTTATACTTACATTGCGCCGATCATGCAGACTTTGGCTCAAGCCTCGGATAACGCTATTGCAACCATGCTAATGCTTGTCGGCATTGGTTTTACGCTAGGAAATTACATCAGTGGCAAAGTAACTGATAAGTCACCAGATCTGGCTTTGTTTGCCTTTCTAGGCCTACAGGTATTGGTTTTATTACTGTTTCGCTTTACCTCAACGACGCTAATTGGTGCCAGTTTAACTATTTTATTATGGGGCGTTGTAATATTTGGTAGTGGCCCTCCATTACAAATGCAAGTAATGAAAATCGCAGATCAAGCACCAGGTTTAGCTTCGTCTATAAATATTGGCGCATTTAACTTAGGAAATGCTTTAGGAGCAGCTCTAGGTGGATTGGTAATTAGTATAGGCTTTAGTTTTGAGTGGATTCCAACTGCCGCAGCAGTGTTGTCTTTTCTTGCACTTGTCATGGTTTGGTTAAATCGTCGTAAAGCTATCAATGTGCCAGAAGTCAATATCGTTTAATAAGTTGTAAAGAATATAAATCAAGGGGGCAAAAATGTGCCTCTTGTTTTATGCTAAAACCTACTATAAAACCGCCTTTATAAATCAATGTAATGGATCTACAGTTGTGACAGTATTAAAAAGTAAATTCTTAAAGCTCAATCGGCTTATTTTATTTTTGGCCTTAACCGCTACCACCTTAACCTTCATTAACAGCTTTTATTCGAACTACGAGGTGCAGAAAGAGCAATTGATTCTGCAGACAATAGAAGTGAATAGGGCTTATGCCAGTAAGCTGTCTGATACGACAGAAGTGTTTCTGAAATCTTCTCTGCAACAGCTAACTTATACAGCTAACTCATTGTTTAACAAAATGCATGATGGCTCCCACCTAAAAGAAGAGGCTAATCGCCTTAAATTTCAAACGGATAGTTTTAATTCTGTGGTCATTAGTGATGCAAATGGTTTGACTCAAGCTGCTTCACCAGAAACTCTGGATTTAGTCGGAAGACGGCTTACCTCTGCCGGTAGTTTAGAAGCTATTGAGGAAAAAACGCTACTTATTAGTAGTCCATATCTTTCTACTCTAAAGAATTTGATTGTTTTTCTTTCTGCTCCTGTGTTTGATTTTCAGGGTAACTACCTCGGCTTTCTTGGTGGTTCTATCTACTTAAAAAGCCCAAATATTTTGAGTGAAATATTGGGCGAACATTATTATAAAAATGGTTCTTATATCTATGTGATAGATCAAGACAAACAAATTCTTTATCACCCAGAAAAAGGACGCATTGGCTCTCTCATTGAAGGTAATGATGGCATTGATGAAATAATAGCGACAAAAGAAGGTGGCTTGCTATTAAATAATAGTAGAGGGATCCAAATGTTGGCCGGATACTCCACCATCCCCAGTACTGGATGGATTATCATTACCCAAAGCCCTGTGGAGTCTACCTTAGTGCCGCTAACTGGTATTATGGAAAAAGTAGTTTTACGTACCTTACCTTTGGCTTTAGCCGTTTTTCTATTTATTTGGTTGTTTGCTCGAGCTATTTCTAAGCCACTTCAGCAGCTTGCAGACAAGGCAAGATCGCTTGATAGTCCGACAGTAAATGAAGATATAGAAAGAATCGAATCTTGGTATGTAGAAAGTTTAGGTCTAAAAAAAGCCATGTTAAGTGGCGTTAAACTTATGCAAAACCAGATTGGCGATCTTAAACGTGATGCCGAAACTGACCCTTTAACCGGTGCAAGTAACCGCAGGGCGTTTGAGTTTAAACTTAAACAGTTAGCTTTGCTGGAAGTGCCATTTAGTGTCTTGGCCTTAGATATTGATTATTTTAAGCGTGTCAATGATAACTATGGTCATAGTGTGGGCGATGATGTTCTTAAACAGCAAACGCAAATATTGAACCGGTTTTGTCGAGATGGTGACATGGTCGCCAGAACTGGCGGTGAAGAATTTGTATTGTTATTGAAGCAAACTTCTTTAGAGGATGCTTTCTTAGTCGCTGAACGATTACGAATCGCGATTTCAGAAGAAACATTTGATGTAGTTGGTAATATTACCGTTTCAATCGGTATAGCAGCTTGGGTAATATCTGACGGTATTAGCGTAGAGAAAACCTTATCATTGGCTGACCAAGCTCTGTATGAAGCAAAAGGACAAGGGCGAAATCGCTGCATTATTGCTTAACCTAAATAGCATTAGATTTCGAGGAAAAGAAGAGGGTGTGCATGGCAATTCATGCACACCCTTTTTTGTCGAATCTCAAATAACTAGCTAAATGTGTTTTTTTACCTAGCCCATTAGGCGTCATTCAATATAGCTTCTAGCTTAAAACATGATCAACAGGTTTCATCTGAGGCGGTAGATCAATACTTCCAAGAGCCCTATGAACATCGCGTTCAATGATTCGAACCATTGAATCGGTTGGCAAATCATTGACATCGTTGCCAAATGGATCTTCTAATTCATTGCCAATTGCATCTAACCCAAAGAATGTATAGCTGACTATTGTTGTAAATATAGGTGCTAGCCAACCTAGCGGCTCAGCCATTGCAAATGGTAATAACAGGCAAAAAATAAATGTCGTTCTATGTAATAGAAGTGTATATGGGAATGGAAGCGGGGTATTTTTGATTCTTTCGCAGTTAGCCTGAGCTTCAGATAATCCTATTAACCGCCTTTCAAGCTCTAAGTAACGCCATTCACTAATGATCCCATCAGAGGCTAGTTTTGAGCATTTTTCACCAATATTACTCAAAATTGTATCCGCTGGATTATCGATAAAAGTGAACTTATCATCAGCTATCCATTTACTTAGGGAAATACTCACATTATTGCCTTTTAATTTTGAGTTTAGAGCATGTGCAAAGGCACAAAGCATTTTTAAGATTTCCTCACGAGTTTGTGCATCTGATATCACAATGCTTTCGCGGCAAAAAGCGCGTACTTCAATGATGATTTTCCCCCACATTTTTCTGCCTTCCCACCATCTGTCATAACATGAGCTATTTCTGAAACTCATAAAAATAGACAACGACAAACCTAAAAGAGTAAACGGAATGGAGCTTACATTCTCAAAAGACGCAGGATATGTTTTTTCTAACAGAACAATTAGTGAGGCAAAAACGGTGATTAATAAAACACGTAAAGCGATGCGTTTGGCAATCGAACCCTTAAGGGTCGTAAGTATAACTATCCAATTTGGATTTGGGCGAACAATCATGAGGTAAAGCCTAAAGAAAGATTAAATAAACGGTTATGTGTCAGACCAAGACTTACTAAATTTACTCAGAATAAACATTCGCAGAGATGATTGTTTAGCATTTCAATAGAAGGATGAGTTTGGTTTGTGGATGATAGAGCCAGTGATGATGGGTTCCAAGCATTAGTAATCATCAGCTGAAAAATAGTCGTTATACGTATGAATCCTGTATTTACACTATTTCCGATAATAACATTTATCGGAAATAGTGAGCGTACATAGAGCTTTCCAAATCTCATAGTTTCTTATTTTATTGAGTTTTCAACCAAGCCAGTAATTCTGGCAATGATTTAATTTGATGCGTTGGCGTAATGTCTTGCGGATGTGTTTTGTTGTGGTGATTAAGCCAACATGTAGCAAAGCCAAAATTTTTGCCACCAAGAATGTCTGATTCCAACGTATCACCAACCATTAGCACGTCCGCTTTATTTGGCGACCCCATTTGCTCTAAAGCATGTTCGAAGATTTTAGGATGTGGCTTAGCAACACCAACGAGCTCGGAAATAACAACCGGTGAGAAATATGGCAGAAAGCCAGTTCTTTCTAGACGAATATGTTGTAGCTGTGCAAATCCATTGGTAATGATGCCCATGTTTACTTTGTTTTCATGCAGATGCGTTACAAGCTCTATAGCGCCTGGTAATGTTTTACATATTTCCGCCATAGAGTCTAAAAACTGTTTATTTAGCTCTTTTGGGCTGATGGCTAATCTATCGCTCCAAAGTTTGAAGCGATGTGTTTGTAATTGTTCTGCGCTAATTTTTCCATTTTGATATTCTACCCAAAGCGGCTTATTTACGGCTTGGTACTCATCATATTCTGGTTGTTCAAAAGTTACGCCATGCTGAGAAAACATGTGTTTTAGACCTGCGAAATTATCAAAATGAAAAAGAGTTTCATCAGCGTCAAATAGGATCCATTGATATTTCATTGTTTCAACTTATATATTGCTTAAATTATTTACATTAATAATGTTCAGGATGAAGTACTGGTGCTAACGCAAGCACTAATGCTTGGGTATATACGCTTTCTCTTGTAGCAGCGTGATTGGTAAACAAGCCAATGGCGCCGCCTTTTTGTCGAATGTTATCGGTATTAAATAACTCATCCATCACTAGCCCTAGTTCTTCATTGGCTTGTAAGCGCTGATAAACCTTATTGGGTAGAGGTAAATTAGCTGAACGGCCTGTCATTAGTTCACCATCACTATTTAAAATGGCAACATAAGCAAAGGTCGCGGCGCCCTCCTCGAATTCATCGACGCCACCTTCCAAAGCAACAAAGAAGTCCATGTCATTGCTCGCACTATGTTCTGAACAATACCTAACACGGTTTTGTGCACCAAGGCGTGTTTCTGCTTCTGTCATAGGTTGATCAGCAACATCAGACGGAGCATGCATTTCTTCACAGTGAATGGTGTGATTAGGAAATACCTGTAAAAAAGCCTGTCGTGCAGCATTTACTTTGACGGGATTAGTTGATCCAACACAAACTCGAATAACGGTAGAGCCTTGTTTGATAGTCATTTTTTGCCTCAATACTTAAAAAGTAAAAATAAAAAAGCCGCTATGTTGTTATAGCGGCTTGGTATTTAGACTATTATAAACCTACGCTTGCCCTTTAATAATGGGCGTTGGGCAAACTACATCGGCATTTTGCGCTCTATGTCTTAGCAAATGATCCATAATGGTAATAGCCAACATAGCTTCTGCGATTGGCGTTGCACGTATACCTACACAAGGATCATGGCGGCCTTTGGTGATAACTTCTATTGGATTACCAGCACGGTCGATACTTTTACCAGGGATAGTAATACTGGATGTTGGTTTTAGAGCCATATGGACAACAATATCTTGTCCAGATGAAATGCCACCTAATACGCCGCCAGCATGATTGCTTAAAAAACCTTCTGGCGTCATTTCGTCACGGTGCTGGCTGCCCTTTTGTTCAACAACATCAAAACCATCACCAATTTCTACGCCTTTAACCGCGTTAATGCTCATTATTGCTTTGGCAATGTCTGCATCTAGGCGATCAAATACAGGCGCCCCTAAACCAGGCATCACATTTTTAGCGATAACGGTGATTTTTGCACCGACTGAATCGCCTTCGCGACGAAGTGCAGTCATATATTCCTCAAGTTCCGGAATAGCATCGGGATCTGGGCTAAAGAAGCTGTTGTCGTAGACTTGGCTTAAATCTTTGACTTCCAATTTGATTGGACCAAGTTGTGACAAGAAACCTTGGATTTCGATACCAAATTGTTGCTTCAAGTATTTCTTGGCAATGGCACCAGCAGCCACGCGCATTGCTGTTTCACGAGCGGATGAACGACCGCCACCACGATAATCGCGGAAGCCATATTTTTGATCATAGGTATAATCAGCATGAGCAGGACGGAAAGTATCTGCGATGTTGCCATAATCTTTTGAGCGCTGATCGGTGTTTTCGATTATTAAACCAATCGGTGTCCCAGTGGTTTTGCCTTCAAAAACACCAGACATGATTTTCACTTCATCGGCTTCACGACGCTGTGTTGTGTGTTTCGATGTGCCGGGTTTACGTAGATCTAAATCACGTTGTAAATCAGCTTCGCAAAGCTCAATTCCTGGTGGACAACCATCAACAATGGCGCCAAGCGCAAGACCATGACTTTCACCAAAGGTGGTGACTTTAAAAAGTGTTCCAAATGTATTACCAGACATAGGTTATTTCTGCTCTTGTAATAGTTCGCTAAGTTGTTCTTTAGTTAGGATAAAGACACCATTGCCACCCTGCTCTAATTCAACCCACATAAAGGGAATATTAGGATAAGCGGCTTGTAAGGCTGTTTCGGTGTTTCCTACTTCGTAGACTAATATACCGTCATCTTGCAGATAATGCGCGACTTGGGCTAAAAATTCGTGGGTAAAATTAAGGCCATCTTCGCCAGAAGTTAAGGCTAATTCTGGCTCATTATGAAACTCAGCTGGTGCATTGTGAAAATCATCTGCATCAACATAAGGTGGATTACAAATAATTAGGTCATATTGCTTGCCACTCAAACCTTTAAACATATCAGAGTGAATGGCATGAACTCGGTCTTCGACTTGATGACGGACAATATTTTCATTGGCAACATCTAAGGCTGCTTCGCTAATATCTGAAATATCAACTTCAGCATCTTCGAATACTAAAGCTGCCGCAATACCCAAACAACCAGAGCCAGTGCACATGTCTAAAATATTCAACGGATAGTTTTTAAGCCAAGGTGTAAATTCACTTTCCAACAAAGAGATGATTGGAGAGCGAGGAATCAATGTGTCTTTGGTGACTTTAAATGGTAGTCCCATAAACCAAGCTTCACCTAGAAGGTAAGGCAATGGTTCGCGTTTAGTGATACGAGTTTGAACTAGCTTAAGAATGTGTTTCTTTTCATTGTAGGTCAGAGCGCAATTTAACATATCACGATCAAAGTCGAGTGGAAGTTTTAATGCGCCCATAACAAGATGAACAGCTTCATCCCATGGATTGTCTGTACCATGACCGTAAAACAAGTCTGCCTGTTTAAAGCGACTAAATGTCCAACGAATGAAGTCTTTGATGGTGGATAAATCACGAACGGCTGATTGTTTGTAGCTCATCTTCTCTTCTTAATTATGAATGCGCGGATATGGCGAGTGACTCATTATAACGGTTATTGTTTCGTGCCTCTATCTTTGCGTTGCATGGTTTTCACTGAGCTGGTTAACGCATCGAGTTTTTTTGTCATTTCTTGCCACTTTTTCGCGTCATCTTTTATTTTATTTTGTTGGTTTTCTTCTAGTGTTGCTGCCAGTTTCGCGTTTTCTTCAGTTAGCTTAGCAATTTGATTGTCTTGTTTGGCAAGATCTACTTCTTTTTGGGCAAGGTTAATTCTGAGTTCGGCGTTATCTTTTTCTTCTTGTTTGATCTGGCTGGTTAATACAGAGTTTTGAGCAATCACTTCTTGGTATCTTTGCTCACTAAATGCAAATTTTTGTTTAAAGGTTTCTGCTTCATCACCTACTTTTTTGTGCTCTGACATTAATGAATCATATGCTGTTTGTAATTCGATTAATGCTGAAGATAAAGACATATAACCACTTCGTGTTGCTTCTTGCTTGAGTTTTTGGTGTTGCTCAATTTCGGACGATTTTTCATCAAGTAATTTTCCGAGGTTTTGAGTCACTTCTCTTGAAAAGCGCTTAAAAACAGGAAGCAATACATCATTGAGTTCGCTTAATTCGTGTTGTTGCTGTTCTTTGTAGGCTTCTTCCCAGTCAGTAATTGCATTCAGGAAGGTAGTGTTTGAGCAGCGACGTCCGTCCTTTTGTAGAAAGTATTCGGTTAAACGAGGAATATTTGGGAAGCTGTTCTTTTCTATCAACTCCCAGCAGGCTTGGTGAATTTCTTCTCTTGCTATGTTTGCTTTGCGAGCCATATATCATCCTACTGATCGTTTAAGAATAAAATTTAATAAATTAAGTATTTAGTTTATCAAATTTATCTTTATTGTAAAACAAGATGGTGAGTTACTGGCAGCTTTCATTTTTTTGCTTTGGTATATTTTAGACAATAAAAAAGCTCCCGCAGGAGCTTAGTGGTACTGGCTGATCTTTAATGTTATCAAGCTGATATTTATTGGATGCTGGTAGTGTTTATAACTCTTGTCGCCATTTCAACACCAAACTCTTTAGCTAGCTCTTTCCATGAATCTTGTTTCGGCTCATAGACAACAGGCTCTGCATCGGGGAAACGTGCGTCCAATATATCAGTTACGCTTGCCAAACCATCGATCAAACCAATCTTGATGGCTTGTGAACCAGTAAATAGCATACCTGAGAAGACATCATCCGTAATAACAAGCCTATCCCCACGACCTTCTTTTACTGCATTGATGAACTGTTGATGAGTTTCATCTAACACAGCTTGCCATTTCACTTTGGCTTCTTCGGTCATTGGGGCGAATGGGTCAAGAAAAGCCTTGTTGCGCCCCGCTGTAAAAGTGCGTCGTTCCACACCAATTTTTTCAAGCAAGTTACTTGCGTCAAAGCCGGAGGAAATAACACCAATTGAGCCAACTAAACTGGCTTTATCGGCGTAGATTTCATTTGCTGCGGACGCAATGTAGTAACCCCCGGAAGCGGCCATGTCTTCAACAACTACGAGAACTGGAATGTCAGGATAGTTTTGCTCTTTGGCGCGAATGGCGTCGTAAATAATACCAGAATGAACCGGGCTTCCACCTGGGCTATTCATTTCAATGACCACACCCTTTAAGCGTGAGTTTTGGTAAGCAGCATCAAGTAAACCAACAAACTCAGATGATTCAATCTCGTTATCGGCACCAATAACGCCACGCATTGGAATCATGGCAACTATGTCTCCTTCTAAACTGACATCTTGAAAGTTAGATTTTGCAAACCATCCACCAACTACCGCTAGGAAAATCGCGAGTGTGGTAAAACGAAAGAAGATTCTCCAGCGTCTAGCGCGACGCTTTTCAATAAGGTTTTCACTAAGTGTTTTTTCTAGTAAGGACCAAATCTCCTTATTTGGATCTGTAGTCTCTATTTCGGTCTTTTTCTCAGTATGTACATGCTCACTTGACGTTTCGTTAAGCGACTGTTTACGGTCTTCATCTTCTGTCCAGCTCATTTTCTATAACCCTAAAATGTTTGATAATTGATAGAAATCATTTATTAGTGCGTGCGGTTGGCAAGCTCTTAGTCGTTCTTCTTGATGTGCGCCATAAGTAACTCCAATGCTTTTCATTCCCGCATTGGTTGCCATATTTAGGTCGTATTCTGTATCACCAATCATAATGGCGTGCTCTGGCGAAATATTTAGCTCAGCTAGTATTTGCTCCAGCATTAACGGGTGTGGTTTAGATATGACTTCATCGGCACAGCGGGATGCAACAAAGTAATCTCTTGTATTAGTTAGAGACATTACTCTTTCAAGCCCTCGACGACTTTTACCCGTGGCTACCGCCATTTTCATATCTGCAGCTTGTAGCTTATTCAAGACATCTATAACGCCGGGATAAGCCAGTGGTGGCGTTTGATCCGATGCCACATAGATAGCCTTATAGTGCTCGATAATTGTATTTTTTTCATTTAAAGATAACTCTGGCCAAACCGTGTCTACAGCTTTGTCAAGAGATAAACCAATAATATTTTTTATATCGTCTTTTGCTCTTCTTGGTGCGCTTGCCAAGTGGCCAGCCTGCAACATGCTATGACATATATTGTCGATGGAGTCGAATAAGGTACCGTCCCAATCAAAAATTACCAACTTAACCATAGATACCTCTTAAGAATAGTCCGGCGAGAGTGTACCATAACCGAAAATGACAAAATAAGGATTGGTAATGACTACAGGCTATACATTAGAGCAACTTTCAATTGATCAAAGTGTTGAATATCGCAAAGTGGTTACACAGGCAGATGTACAAGCTTTTGCTGATGTAACAGGTGATACAAACCCTGTTCATTTAGATGCTGAATATGCAGCAACGACTTCTTTCGGTCAGCCAATTGCCCATGGCATGCTGACAGCTGGCTTTATCTCAGCAGCGATAGGTACTCAATTGCCAGGACCTGGCTGTATTTATTTAGAGCAAACGCTAAAGTTCCGCTCTCCGGTTTTTGTTGGTCAAGAAGTGGTTACGACAGTAACCGTTACTGATATCAATGAGCGTCGTCGTCGTGCGACACTAAAAACAGTGTGTGAGTGTGACGGTAAAGTAGTTGTGACAGGTGAAGCAACCATTATGCTGCCAGCATAAAAGTGCAAAGTTAATAAAAAGCATTAACCCATAGCTGGTAATGCTTTTGTCGCATTTGTTAGGGTGGTGGTGTTATTAATGCCATCGCCAACTATTTTTATATATCTGTAATTATGCCCCCCTTATTTACACCACAATTGTTAGTCAAAGTGTTTGATCGTGAAAAAATGCGGCATTTTGTAAAAAAGGCTGGGATTTAGGCAGGAGCAAGCCTATATTTACTAGACAGAACAAGGACTAGGGTTTGCCATGAAAATTCAATTACTAATGATCATTGCCGTGATTATATCGTCTTTATTGACGATATCTCAGCGCGCCAATGCTCAAGAAGTAAATCAATTTCGCTGGCTAGAACCCACTATAGAACAAAGGTGCGATGAAGTCGTTGTCCCAGATCAAGATAATGGAGCGGATAGCGGCTGTATTGTATTAACTCCGTTTCGGACTCATGTCTCCACTTTAACCCAGACGTCTTTTCTAAATTACCGCTTTCCTGTTATTGCTAAAGTTAGTGATAGCATCAACCCAAGAGCTCCACCGTTTTCACTGATTTAACACACCCACACTTTAGCTATTTTATTTTTTACACTGGGGATTAATCATGAAAACACTAACTTATGTATCTACAAAAGACGTTAACGAATTAACTTGGCCTACAACCACAGAAAATATAAACCTTTATTCTTCTGCATTATCAGTCTTTACTGATTTTCAAACGGCTGGCCCACGGGTAATTGAATCAAATACTCGTGCGGATGAGCTGGTTCAGTTGATGAGAAAAGAACATGTACGCATGAAAATCGTAGTCGATGCCGATAATCGCTTTGTTGGCGTTATTAGTCTTGAAGACTTGTCTGAAGATGTCTTCATTAAACAGGTAGCAAATGGTTTTCAACGTTCAGAATTGATGGTTGCAGATTTGATGAGAGCAAAAGAAGTATTACTTGCTCTATCTTATACCTCCCTAAAACATTCAGATATCGAGTCACTTTTATTTAGCCAGCGTAATAATAAGCTGCAGCACTTACTTGTTATTGATGAAGATACAAAGATGATACGTGGTTTGATTTCATCTAATGATGTTGCTCGTCAGCTTAGACTAGATATCGATGTTTCATTTTCTAGTTTTGCGCAGACATACCAAAGTGCGATTCTTGGGCAAAAAGAGCAATCCAAAAAGCTGAAAGTGGCCTAATTCATTCTTAGTTTATTATTTTAAGGTAAAAAAGAGCCCGAATTATGTGATTTGGGCTCTTTTTCTTAGAACTAACCTTCTTTCTTTTCGATCCAATAGTAATAAATATCTCCTTCTTGATCTTGTTGGATAAGCTTGTGTCCAAGAAATTGACAGAACTTTGGAATATCTCTTGTCGTTGACGGATCTGTCGCAATGACTTTTAGCACTTCCTTCGCAGCCAGTTTTCGCATCTCTACATGAAGCATCATTACAGGTTCAGGGCAAAGTAAATCTGTTGCATCAAGCAGCGCTTGGTGTTCCATAATAGTTCTCTCAATAGGTTAAGCTTCGGTTTCGATATTGTTTTCTAGCCAGTTTTTCGTGTGAATAGCTATTTCTAAAACAGTGTCTTCTATGCTTTTATTGTATTTTTTTAGCGTTTTAAAGTCATGGTCCGCACCTTCTATCCAAAGAATATTCACATTGTCAGGCAACATCTGCTTGCTAACCCAATCGTACGAACCTAATTGATCTCTTGTGCCTTGAATAATCAAACATGGTGCTTTGAGTTCAGCAAGAAACGATAATCTATTTTTTTCGGGCTTTCCGGCTGGATAGAAAGGAAAGCCGAAACATACTACAGCTTTCACCATAGGTAGATCCGTTAGCTGTGTAGCCACTCGGCCTCCCATGGATTTCCCAGCAACAATACAGCTATTCTCATCCACAATATGCTCAGCAAATTCAGGAACAAGGGTGTTAAATCTAGGTGGTGGCCTTTTCTTTCCTAAACGCTCTTGCTCTTGCATATATGAAAAAGTTACTGGTATCGCAGCTTGCTGCCTTTGCTCAGATATTGCGTCACAAAGTTGCTTTAAAAAAGTGTGATTGTGACCTGCACCAGCACCGTGGGCGAGATATAAAGGTAGAGAGTTCATGGTCATAATTTTCAAAAAACGCTATTAGACCAGATTAGATCGATGGTTAGAACCTTGCTAGATGTATTATTACTAACAACACAGAGAAAGCTTTTATTTGCAGTATGGAAATCCTTGATCTGGGTCAGCAAATGGCTTTCCACTAAAGTGTAAACTCCTATTAGAAATTTTAATAGGAACACATCATGATTTGGGATTCTTCACTTATCGCTAAGTACGACCTATCTGGGCCTCGTTATACATCTTACCCAACGGCACCGCAATTTGACTCAAGCATTAGTAAAATTGCGCTTATTGATAAGATGTTAACGCCTTCCGAAGCCCCTCTTAGCTTGTATTTTCATATTCCGTTTTGCGCTCACCTTTGTTACTACTGCGCCTGTAATAAGATTGTGACTAAGCAGTACGATAAAGGTGCTGAATACGTAGAGCTACTGGGCGAAGAAATGAGATTACGCAGCCTCATGCTTGATCACTCAAGAGAAGTTACGCAGTTACATTTTGGTGGTGGCACCCCTACTTTTTTAACCGAAGAATTAATTGAAGTATTGTTTGAAAACATTCAACAACACTTCAATTTAATTAATGACGGAACGCAAGATTACAGCATTGAAATAGACCCTAGAGAAATAAGTCGATCTAAGCTGGAGTTGTTAACTAAAAAAGGAATTAACCGAATTAGTATTGGCGTACAGGACTTTGATATCAAGGTACAAGAAGCCATCCACCGTGTTCAACCCGTCCAAATGGTTACTGATCTAGTAACAGATGCTCGGGAATTAGGTATCAAGTCAATTAACTTTGACCTGATTTATGGCTTACCTTATCAATCTATAGAAGGTTTTAGGGAGACTTTGGCGCAAGTGATTGCGTTATCACCAGAGCGAATTTCACTTTTTAATTACGCTCATTTACCTGATCGATTTCGTGCTCAGAGACGGATTTCAGGTGATAGCTTGCCTATATCAAGCATGAAACTAAATTTGTTGAAGATGAGTATTGAGTATTTGATTGCTGCTGGTTATGACTATATCGGCATGGATCATTTTGCAAAACCCACGGATAGCTTGGCAATAGCCCAAAAACAAGGCAAGCTACAGCGTAATTTTCAGGGCTATACAACACATGCTGGCACAGATTTAGTAGCATTTGGGGTATCTGCTATTAGTGATTTAAATGGCGTTTATATCCAGAACCATACTGACTTATCAATTTATAGGAGTAGTATTGAGAGAGGTCAATTAGCGATAGCAAAAGGTTATATTAGTGATCTAGATGACAGAATTCGACATCAAGTTATAATGACGCTAATTTCACAATTTGAGTTGAATACTGCTACTATTGAGCAAAAATATAATATTCGCTTCTTCGAGTACTTTTCTGAAGAGATGGAAAATCTAACTCCCATGACTAAAGATGGTATGTTAGATATTGATCGTAGTGGAATGCAGACCACTATTAAAGTTACAGAGCGTGGTAGATTATTAATTCGCTGTATTTGTATGGTTTTTGATAAATACCTAAACGGCACCATAAAATACTCAAAAGTTATATAGATCGAGATCAGGGAGATTCACATGTCATTGACACACACACAGTCACGATTCAACAGTACGCTTACTTCGCAATGCCAAAACTGTAGCTTAAGTGCTCTTTGCCTTCCAATAGCATTAGCTGATGAAGATATTAATAAATTAGATCAAATAATTGAGCGTAAGAAACCACTAAAAAAGGGCGAATTTTTGTTTCGCCAAGGTGAAGCGTTTGATTCAGTTTATGCTGTACGTTCTGGCACTTTAAAAACATTTAATATTACGTCCGTCGGCGAAGAGCAAATTACAGGCTTTTACTGCCCTAGTGAATTAGTTGGTTTAAGCGGAATAGATTCAAGCGTCTACCCTGTTTCTGCAAAGGCGCTGGAAACAACAACAGTGTGTGAGATTCCATTTAGTCATCTTGAAGAATTGTCTTCTCATATACCTTCTTTGAAACATCAGATATTTAAAGTGATGAGCCGTAAAATATCCGACGACCAACAGATGATGGTGTTGTTAGGGAAAAAGAATGCTGATGAGAAAGTGGCTTCTTTCCTTCTGAATTTATCCAATCGATTTAAAAAACGCGGTTACTCTGCGAGCTCTTTCCGCTTATCTATGTCGCGCGGTGAAATCGGCAACTACCTTGGCTTAGCAGTTGAAACGGTTAGCCGTGTCATTACTCGCTTCCAAAAGAACGAATTAATACATGTTGATGGTAAAGAAATAGAGATAATTGATTTCCCAGAAATGCAAAAACTCGTTGGGGTTGCTAGTGATTGTGGTAAAATTGCCCACATTTGATTGATATGATGAGGCCCAACAGGCATGCTGTACGACGATTTTTACGTTAAATCACTAATACAAACAATAGAAGATTGGCCAAAACAAGGCATAAGTTTTCGAGACATTACCCCCATTTTTAGCGACCCTAAAGGCATGAGAATGGTTGTTGATGCCTATGTGCATCGTTATATTGCAACCGATATCACTCATATAGCCTGCATTGACGCTCGAGGTTTTTTAATTGCTGCCGTTTTAGCCTATGAACTTCAAAAGCCGCTGATTTTAGTACGTAAAAAAGGCAAGCTTCCAGGAAAAACTATTTCGCAAAAGTATGCTTTGGAATACGGCGAAGCTGAATTAGAGATCCAAGAAGGTGCAGTGAAAGCGGGTGATGAGGTATTATTGTTTGATGATTTGATCGCTACGGGCGGCACCCTACTTGCTGCAATCGAACTATTGACCAGCCAAGGCGCGAGCATCAAGGAAGTGGCAGCTATTATAGATTTGCCAGATCTAGGTGGAAGTCAAAAACTAAGAGATAGTGATATACCTGTTTTCAGCCTTTGTGCTTATGACGGTGAGTAATATTTGAGTTAACAAAAAAGGTGGCTTAGCCACCTTTTTTGTTTTTCAATAAGCAGTTTATCGCTATTAAAAGTCTACTGTTGCACCAATAGAAAGACCTTTGTCAATTTCTTTACGAGAATCATCTTCATACACAGTCACTGTTTTGCCATAGCGAACAAACGCTCGTGCATTGCGCATAGTCATGTATTCTGCGCGAAATTCATAAGTGTACATATGATCTAAGTTGGAAATAGATAGTACTTGTGGTGAGTAATATACAGAGCCATAAATGCTTACTCGATTCGCTTCTGGTAAGGTGTATCGGTACCAACCACCTAAAGCGAGCGCAACAGATAAGTCGTCCTTCTTGTCTAAATCTGCATCGATAGCATATAGTCTAATACCAATACCTGCTTGAAGCGGTCCACTAGTATCTGAGTCTTCAACAGTGACGCCTATATGTGCAGTAGAAGTGTTTTTGTCATCATTATGAGTTACGCCGCCATTAACGCCGAACGCCCCCATATTTAAGTTAATATCACCTTTTACTGTGTCATTCGTTAGACTAACTCCAGCGGATGATGCATTGACGATAGAAGACCCTAAAATACCGGCGGTTAACAATAGAGCTTTATGCGTTAGGTTCATTTCTATTATCCTATAATGAAATAATATTTAATCGGTCAAAGGCCGCAGGCGACTGTTTTAACCCTTTAAAGTCGAATAATTTTGTATCTGCTAAATGCGATGGTACGACATTTTGAATAGCAGAGAACATACTTTCGGTTCTACCTGGAAATTCTTTTTCCCACTTTTGCAACATGTCTTTTACGACTTGTCTTTGTAAATTCTCCTGAGAGCCACAAAGGTTACAAGGGATAATAGGATATTCCTTCATCACAGAGAAGGCTTCGATATCTTCTTCTTTGCAGTAAGCAAGAGGACGGATAACGATATGCTTACCATCATCACTTAACAATTTTGGTGGCATAGACTTTAATTTACCACCAAAAAACATATTCAAGAATAAAGTTTCAAGAATGTCATCTCTGTGATGGCCAAGTGCAATTTTAGTCGCTCCAATTTCCTCTGCAAAACCGTATAGAGAACCGCGGCGCAAGCGAGAACATAAACCACAAGTGGTTTTTCCCTCTGGCACAATTTCCTTTACGATGCTGTAAGTATCGCGTTCTAAAATATGAAAATCCACACCAAGTTCTTCCAGATAAGCAGGTAAGATATGCTCAGGGAAACCAGGTTGCTTCTGATCTAAATTTACAGCAACAATACTGAAATTTATAGGTGCGCTAGCCTGAAGGTTCCGCAAAATTTCAAGCATAGTGTAAGAGTCTTTGCCTCCAGATAAACACACCATCACTTTGTCACCATCTTCAATCATATTGAAGTCAGCTATAGCTTGGCCTGTTAATCTGCGAAGGCGTTTTTGGAGCTTGTTTAGCTCTAACTTTTCTTTAGGTCGAGTAGATAAATCCATCATATATACGCTGTAAACAAAACTCGCCTATATTACTATAAGCATGAAGCTATCGCATCAAAAATGGATAATATAAGGCAAGAGTGTATAAAAAATCACTTTTTCACTGTTTTTATAGATTATCAGTTATTTTTGCTTATAAATTGTAACGTTGAGCGACAACCTTTACAGATGTATTCAACACCCCGCTGAGCTCTGGTGTGACGCTGTTTAGTGAATTGATGTTTTTGGCAGGAGCAGTGGTATTCATAGGTTTGTTTTTGCGGAGGAACATCAAAGGTATGTGTTCTATTGGGCCTGATACCGTATACCTTAAGCATAACAGCTTGCCACTCTTTACCATGAGGTTTCACCGTATTACCGTAGATTTGAAATACAATAATGTGAGCAACTTCATGCGGAACTACAGTGTCTAAAAACTCAACTGGGTTTTGTTGATACATGAAGTGGTTGAATCGCAGTTCATTTTTTTGTAGGTGAGCGGTGCCTGCCGCCCTACCTCTTTGCTTCAAATTACATGACGAGCGTTTAAATTTATTGCCAAAAAACGCATCTGCTTTATCAAAGCAATGATCGGCTTTTTCAATAATGATGCTCAGCACATCTTCATCGTAGTTTACGCTCGACTGTCGAGAGGTTAAGGGCATAATGCAACGTTCTCTTTTAAATCTACCTCATGAATGATTCTAATGAGCGATTCAGCAAAATCAGCCACTTTTTCTTTTGGTAAACCTGTTAAGCGACTCAATGAAGCAATCGAGTTTGGCTTATGCAAACAAATTAACCTAAGTTGGGTATCACTTAAGTTAATTTTGCCGTAGTTATACTTCCAAGCCAAGATTTTATGCCAATTTATGCTGTCTATTATAAGGTGATCTTCTTGAAGGGTTGGGTAGTAATGTTCACTAGGGATGATTATTTGTGTTTTTCCTTGAAGTACACTCCGTGATTTCTCGTTGATATGTACGGCAAAAACACCATGAGCTCCAAGTGTAATGTAATCGTAGGCAATTAAATGTCTTATAACTGATTTCCATTGCACTTCACTTAATTCTTTGCCTTTACCAAATAATGGTAACGACTCTGCCCCAATGGACGAAACAACTTTGCTTTTCTTCCCAAGTAGAATTTGGATAAGTAGCGAAAAAGGTTGAAGTCCTTTTGTGTGATAAATAAGAGATAAAAGCTTCTGACTGGCAATCGTCATATTCTGTTCAGACTTGTTGGAAAGACATCGATCACAATGCTGGCAAGCAGGAATACTCTCATCAAAATGCGCTAGCAAATTTTGCCTTCTACAGCCACGCCCTTCTAAAATACGAAACAAACTGCTTAAATGTTGTATTTCTCTTTCTGCTGCTAACGGCTGCATTGCGGCCATCTGCTGTGCTTGAAGCATGTCTTGCAAACCATATAGCAACAAAGACTTCGCAGGTTTTCCATCACGTCCCGCTCGCCCAACTTCTTGAAAATAAGACTCAGGACTGCTTGGTAAGTCTAAGTGAACAACAAATCGTACATGAGCAATATCAATCCCCATACCATAAGCAGTGGTTGCCACCATTATGGTGCCCTGCTGCTCAGCAAATATCTTGTGATTTCGTTGCTTATCTTCATCTAACATTGCTGCGTGATAACTTAAACTTGGCAATCCAAGTTCATTTAACCAACTAGCTAGCTCCTCGGTTTTTTTTCGTGAGCGGCAATAAATAATGCCTGTTTCCCCTGGCACCTCATGATGCAGAAAGTACAAAATCTGTTGTTTGGCTTTTCTTTTTTGTGCTATCTGAATTTTAATATTGGTGCGATCAAAGCTATTACGTAACACCAGACAATCATGAAGTTGCAGTGACTCCTGAATCGTCACCATAGTTTTTTGATCAACTGTACCAGTAAGAGCAATGATAGGAACGTCAGGAAATGAGTGTTTTAGTTGCCCAAGTTGGCTGTATTCCGGTCTGAAAAAATTTCCCCATTGGGAAATACAATGGGCTTCATCAATGGCAAATAACGAAATATCAAAACTGTGCAAAAAACCTATGACCGAAGACTGAACAAGTTTTTCTGGTGATAAGTAAAGTAAGTCAATATGCTGATGTCGTAATGCCCAAATGAGATCATCTTGTTCGCCCGGATTCAAAGTAGAGTTAAGAAATTTGGCTCGTATGCCTTTTTTGTTTAATTCTTCTACTTGCTGTGACATAAGAGATAGTAAAGGACTAACAATCACAGCAACGCCATTTCGTATAAGTCCAGCCGCTTGGTATACCAAAGATTTTCCGCCACCAGTTGGTGCTGCGAGTAGAACGTCACGTCCTGCGCACAAAGCCTCGATCGCCTGTTCTTGCAAAGGGCGATATTCTGAATAGCCTAGACGTGAAAGTGTGTGCTTCTTTAGATTCATTTGCGAATTATCCCTTAACACAACACTTTCTGCATCGATTTTTCGTCTTCTTTTCGCTAGAATCAGTCACTTAATTTGTATTAGGGAAACATTTACATGGCACACCAACCTCTTGATGACCTTGAGTTAGAGACGTTAGAAAATTTTTTGGAGTCGGATCAAGTTCATGAGGAATGTCAGAACTTTGTTATGGCTCATGGCTTCTTAACGGCACTGTCTATTTGTCCTGTTCTGACAGCCGAAGACAAGTGGCTGCCTGTTATTTTTGAAGACACACCGCAATTTGAAAATGAAAAACAAGAGAAGCAAATACTTCAGTACCTCTCGCGGCTTTTTATCGACATTCAAAAAGAGTTAGAGTCGGAAGAAGGATTCATGGTGCCTTGCGAACTTGAAATGGCCTCGTCACCAGAAGAACTAAGTGAATTGCAGGAATGGGCTACTGGTTTTATGGAAGGTGTGTTCATGACTGAGAGTCATTGGTTTGAGCCTGAGAAAGAAGAAGTCGTTGCCGAATTGTTATTACCAATTATGGTTGCGTCTGATTTATTTGATGATGAAGAAGTTGTTCAAATTCGTGAAAGCGAAAAACTAACTAATTCATGTATTGCACAGATCCCAGAAGTAGTTACAGACTTGTTTTTAGTTTTGCGTACGGAACCTGAAAAGCGACCATTTCCAAAGGTTCAACCTAAAGTAAAAAGTAATAAGAACAAGAAGAAAGGTAGTAAAAAGTCTTAATAGAAGTGACTTGTTTGTAATATTGCCATTATAAGCAAGGACTCCTAAGAGCAACGAGAGTAATATCATCTAGTTGCTCTGACTCACCTAAATATTCAGCAAGTTGCTGCTCTATGATTTGTTGCGCAGTAATTAGGCTTTTTTCAGCATAGGCGTTCGATATAAGGTTCTTGACCTTTTTATCTCCAAGCATTTCTTCGCTGCAATTTTTAAGCTCTAAAACCCCATCAGATACAATAACTAAGGTATCTCCTGCGTTTAACTTATTATTTTGTAAGTCTGCCTCGAATTCACTGGCAGAAAGAATACCAAGCGGCATATGATTTGAGTGTAAGTAGTCTACTAAACCATTAGAGCGTCTAATAAAAGCGTTAGGCATTCCTCCTCCCCAATAAGTGATTTCACCTTCTTGCGTCATAAGAATGAGATAACCAGCGCAAAACATATAATCGGGTAAGATACTGAACAGTATTCGATTAATTCGAACTGCTAATTCATTTACGCAGACCAGATCATCAACTGCATCAAAAAATGTTTGCATGACAGGTAAAGCGCCAATAGAAGCCGGCAAGCCATGTCCTGTAAAATCTCCTACAAAAACGAGACGTGCAGCATCTGAGCGAGTTTTTACTAAGGCTAAATCACCATTAAAGCTGGCTGCAGATAACCTAGTTATGGCGACTTGTTCAGAGTTTTTTTCACTTCGAGTTTGAATATGATCAAGTACATGATGGGCCATTTCATGTTCTCGCTCTATCATCTTTTGATAGTAAGTCAGCGCTTTGTTTTTTCGGTACATTTCCTTCATTAGCTCAACATGACGCATGTGCGTTTTGAGTCGAATATTGAAAAGTACCTCATTAAATGGCTTGGGAATGAAGTCATCTGCACCAGCTTTAAAACACTTATCCATTACTGAATCAGCTGTATGAGATGCGAGAAAAATCATTGGTACAAAGCGGTTACCTGACAAGGCTTTAAGTTTTTGGACTAAATCATAGCCACTACCGCCCTTTACAATCACATCAAGAGTAACTATATCGGGAGCGTAGCTTTCAAATGTAAGAATAGCCTCTTCATAACTAGCTACACTCTTGACTTCAACACCTTCTTTCTCTGCGCATAAAGAAATAATTTCGCGATAAACTGGCTCGCTGTCTACGCATAATAATTTCATCATTTTGGCCTTTACTGAATATCAAAGCGTTTATCAAAACGAGAGATCATGAGAATGTTTTTAATAAAGGCATTTGCACCTGTTAACTGAATGTTGGAGTCTGCGTCAATGGCATTACGCATACTTAGCAGCATACCAAGAGCAGCGCTATCTAAATATTCGACCATGCTCATATCAACCACGTAGGTTTTATAAGGTTTAGTAAGATCTGAGTAGCCCGCTCTAAATTCATTAAATAAAGAGAAATCAAAACTTCCAATAATAGTGATTGTTGCTATATCTTTGGCATCATTAACAGTGATTGAAATACTCATTAGCAGATCGAGTTAGGGTTATTTGCCCTGCTCGCCTCCGTGGCATTTTGGCGATGAAGGAGCAAGCGCGTTGCGCTCACTCCACTCTTTAATTGTGTATAGATGCATAGCGAGAGCGTGAATCTTTGTCATTTCGTCTTGCAGTACTCCATAAACAAGCTGATGACGCTGAACCAGCCTCTTACCTTCGAAAGCATCACTTACTAGAACCAACTTAAAATGTGACTCGCTTCCTGCAGGTACATTATGCATATAACTCTCATTTTCGAGCGTCATATGATGTACATCCAATTTTTCATTGATACGTTGATCTATCTGATTTTGTATGATCATGCCATTCTCTATCAAGCTGGAGTTGCTAAGTTATCTGATTGTCCATTTAGTAATATTTGGCCTTTTTCTTTCGGGTAAGCTACGTCAATAGATACTGCTCCACCTTCACGCCACACGCTAATAATCGTATCCATATTTGCCGCCATCACAGCACGCTTATCGTCTGGCGCTGCTGCGATAACCTGCAAGCCGATATCTTTCATGAACCCCATACACGTAGACGTCTTCACCATATCTATTTTATTGAAAGCTTCATCGAACATAGCTAATGAGAAACCACCAACGATCTCACCTTCCATGGTTTCATGTAAGCGATACGTAGTAGACAAAGCGGCAGCAATCGCCAAATAGAACGGAATTTGATGCTCACCACCAGAACCTGTTTGAATTCGTTGGCTTAGCGTAGTTTTCTTATTACCTTCTGCGTCTAAAATGTCTACTTCGAAGTTATAGAACTTACGGTAGTCTGCAAGGTCTTGTTGTTTTTCATCATCAGATATAAGTTCCTGAATAGATGCGATTGCGCGAATATGATCAGGATCATTACTCAAATGCGGGTCGAACAATCCACCCACATTGGCTTGATCTTGCGCACTAAAACGCTCAACAAGATCCAAGATGTCTTTCATATCGCCATTTGGATAATAGCGGAATTGATAGATTTCCTGGTTAAATGGGCGGCGCTTCAAGCTGTGGTTCAGCTCACGAATAATGTGCGCCACTTGATCAAGGGAATCTTTCAATTTAGACACATAGTCTGATCTGAACGTTTCTTCTGCCTCTTTACGAGCCAATTCCGCACGCTTGGCGTATTTCGCTAACTCTGTTTCGCTCAAAATATCGATTTGATAAGAAACATAGTGTTCAAACTCTTCAAACTTTGATTCTAAGTAATCCAATTGAACATCGTTGTCTAAATTCGCATGATGATATTTGCCATAATGATCCGCTACTTCCTTACGAACCTTTTGATCAAAGCTGCGGGCTTTTTCGCTAGCTTTGTCGGCTCGACTAATAGCCTCTTTATAGATAGCCGCACCATTTACCATACTGCCTTCTAATAAAGCGTAACGTTCACTAGCAAATTCTGCATCGTATTTTGGATTCGATGTTAGGCGGTTACGCTCTTCATCAAGTGCTGACAAAGCAGAGCTTAGCTGACTTTTTTGCGTATTCAATGCGCCAAACTGTTCTGCAATTTGTTGACGTTCACGATCTAATTTTTTCTGATCCAATTCGACATTTGCAATGCGCGATTTAAGCTCCTCGATGCGTTCTTGTAGCTCAGTATCGTCATGTTTTTGCAGTTGCGAAATTTCAGCTTCAACCGACTCTAACTCTTGAGTTAAGCGGGTAACAGTGTGGCTGGCGTTACCAATGCTTTCAGCATCAAATTGGTTGTTGGCCATAACACGACCTAGTAAGGAATCAGCCTGTTCAAGGCGCTGATCTGCCTTAAGGAAATTCATCAGTTCGCCACTTAGGCTTGCAAGTTGTTTTTCACGGGATTCACGCATACCCTCGGTATTAATACCGACCATCATGTGCGGCACAAAGCGAATAGTCGAAATCGTTCCGGCAAGTTTTAACATACCATCCGCTGTCATTGCACTGTCTTCGCGCAGCAACTCTCGTTCTGTATCTACTGGCTTGATGCCACCCAAACGACGATTTAGATAAGCTTGAGCATGATCATTATTACAGCGAATAAAACGCAATGCAGAATGATTGTCGCCACGGTTCAACCAAAGTCGAGTCTGTGTGGTATCGATAACTCGACAGCCCATTAATTGGCGTCGATGAGCACGGAATATACGAATAGATTCTTCTGCGTCTTCAGGCTCAACAATTAATGCTTCGCGCTGCGCACCAAGATAACCTTCAATAGCATCTTGCCACTTTCTGTCGGTTACTTCGGCCAAATGGCTTAATGGTGTAGCAGTAATATTAGCGTCTTTTAATAACGCAATTAGACGTTTTGTATTTTGGGAAAGTGGGCTGACGCCACCTTTTAAAGAAGAAACGTCCGATTCTAGTTGCTTACATTCATCTTTTAAATTCAGGATCGTACGGTTTAGCTCTGATCGCTGGCCAAAAACCTGAGATTTCTCTCTGTCTAAAATCTCATTAAGAGCAATAAGCTTCTGAGTTAATGGTTTAAGGTTGCCTTCTACGCGTCCTTCTTCTGTGATCAAGCCATTAAATGCTGCAAATTCTTTCACTAAGGCGTTGGTTTCTTTCGAGAGCAAATCTTCAAAAGAGTTAAGTGCCGATAATAATAAGGTTAATTGACGAACTTGCAGTATAGCTTTTTGATCTTGTTGACCTTGCAGAGTGAGCAATTTCTTATTTTGCTCTAATTGCTGAAGCTTTAAACCAACATCAGAGTGCTCATACTGTTGCTCGAAACGCAGTAGCTGCCCTTGCAGTTGCTTTAATAGGCTACCTTGAGTTGCTAATTCTTCTTCGATCTCTTCTTCACGTTCTTTTTGAAGCTCATATTGATCTTGGATATCATCTTGTTTACTACCCAGCTCATCAAAACGTGCCTCAGTTGCAATCCACTGATAATTAATCGCACTTTGCTCTTGCTGATGCTTTTTCTCACAATCTTGCTGAATAAGTTTTAAATCATCAATGCGCTTAGAGACTTCAAGGGTTTTGGCTTCTAAGTGACGATATTCATTCAGTGACTTTTGGTAAGCGCCAACTTGCAATGGCGCTTCTGCTAAGACGAAGTCTTGTACAAAGCGAGTTGGAGAGGCAATAGGTACAAACTTCAAAGCGTTTTTGAAGTTTTTAAGGAAACTATCTAGTGTGATCAAATGATCTGGACTAGGACTTAGCTCTTCAAGATAGCGATTGATATATTGGGTCGCTGACGCACTGCCTGATTTGATATAAGGGTCTAGGCAGATTTTTTTCATCGTTTCACGAACTTCAATCCAAGGTTTGGCCTTGTAGCTCTTACCTTCCATCGCATCGATAAAATCTGATTTTCTAGCGCCAAAATTGGAAAGTACAAAACGCCCAAGAACATCCTCTTCTGGAGAAGCTAATGATGCGCTTAACGCCAAGCCTACAGTCGATTCTTTGCCTGTGATGCTGTCTTCGAAAATTAATGCGAGGTAACTTGTTGCGTCTTGTCTTGGTTGTGTTCCAAAAGCTTTTGCATTGGCTTGGCCTGAGTCGATCATCCCCAATATGTAAGAACGAATACTTCGACCACTGGCTTTGCCATCGTTTGCGCTAGCGTTGTAATTAAGGTGACGCTTACTTGCCCCTGTCAATACGGTTTGAATAGCATCAAGCAGAGACGATTTACCAGAGCCCGTTGGCCCTATAATGGCGGTATTACCACGAATATTGATTTCTTCTGCACCAAGTAGGTACCAATTTACTAATACGATTCGATTTAACTTTTTCATATTTTGGCCCTAGTCTTGATTGGTTTCTTGCGTTGTTTCTGTTTCAGCATCTGAATCGGCAACTTCATCTTCGTCTGGATCGGTGCCATTGAATGCCTCTAATTGCCTTAGATACGCCTCGGTTACGATTAATCTGACCACCGGAGTAATGTTGATCATTTGATTCTTGCTGTCTTCCTCATAAGATTTGCCACGAATAACAATTCCATGACGGCTGAACAAAGCTAAAATGTCTTTGAAGCGTGTTTCATTTGGAATTTCACGTTTAACCAACTGAACAAATCTGTCTAAAATGGTGTGAGTATTGGTTGCGACAAAGCCATTATCAACTTCAAAATTCTCAATTTTTTCTTCATAGATTTGGCGAAGAACCAATAAAAATAGCGTTTCGTCAGTTTTCAAACGAACAAACGCTTCTTTCTGGATGGGTAAAACACCGGCAAGACGTTCATTCTCGTTGATGTAAAGCTTCATACCTAACGCGTCGAATAAATTATCGAAGTAGTCCTGATAAGACTCTAAAAGCAGATAATGTTTCCGTTGACCATGTTTGTAGGCGCTGGCAAATTGATTTGCAATTACAAAGTTTGCTGTCTGTTGGAATTCTTGAGCGTCTTTGCCGGACTCTTCAACGACTTTTTTTAATTCTCTAAGCATTACGCTTTGCTCCTACGCACGACAGTAAATTCACGACATTCAACGAAGTTATGCACATCTAAATACTGATTAGTAAACTGTACTTCAAATAAATCTTCTATTTTTTTAGCACTCACGCCAAGAGAGCCGACATAACGTAAATGGTCAAAGCATACAAAGTCTTCTACCGATTCAATAGTGAAATCCAAAATATGCTTACTATCGCCAGAAGCGATCTGTTTATCTAAATAACTCTGCATTTTTGGAATAGTAACTTGTCGAGCTTCATGGAAGCGGCGCTGCTGATCACGCAATCTGATTGCGTCAGCTGACACTTCTGAAGGTGTCATGACACGAGGTGGTGGCGGCTCACGGCGTTTTGTTGGTTGTGCTGCTGAAGCCATGCCAATAAAACGTGAACCAATAACTTCTTTTAAGATTGGTAACTTGTCGTATTTTGCTACATCAGTAATGATGCCAGCTACTTTATTCGCCATACCCGGTCTAGAACTGTCCATGTAGCGAGCCGTGTCGGCCGCACGTTTTTCTAAACGATACCGGTATTCATCAATACGTTCTAAGCGTTGTTCAATGTTGCTAAAGGTTTGAATGATGTCACGGCAATCTTTTTCTACCATGGCTTGTGCTTCAGCCATAGTAATCAGTTGCTGATCAACATAACACTGAGCAACTTGCCCCATGGTTTCGGGATTCGCTAAAAACTCCTGTGTTAATTCAAGAATTTGTCTTCTAAAGCGAAATGGGTTGTTACTGGTTTTGATGGTTTTGTAATCGGCAATCAATATGCCTTCGACAAATAAATCAAAGAAGCCCGCTACAATGGCTTTAGGATCTCGGCTTGCAAACAACTCTCGCTGTAAGCTGCGTATACCAAGTAATATCTGGTTCAAATGTGCAGAGAAATCTCTGGAAGCTTCTGCTGATTGACGTAATGTTACGCCACGTTCTACGGGGTGCTTGGCAACAGACTCTAAGTTACTAAGAATACTTAATACGGTTGCACCGTAGTTGCGCTTACCGTGTCGGCTAATTTCGACTAGGGAACGAAGTAACATGGAGATTTGCGGAGTCATCAATACGCTGACTCGATACAGCTCCTGCTCCTCTACTAACCAACCAGTATTCACTAAGCGATGATAGATTCTTAAAGCATAATCATGAATGGTTTTCGGCGAATCAAATGATTCTTTTTGGTCATCATGCCAAGCAAGCGTATCTAACTTATGCAGTGTGTCTTCTATCGATTCAATGATGGTAGATTTGTCTTTTATTGGATCTTCTGCGTGATCATAAAAAACATCAGCAAGATCATTCAATACCGCTTCAATCAATGCTCTATTAGAGCCGCTTAATGCCTGAAATATTTCATCAGGTAAGTGTCTAAATAGCATTCATCGAGCTCCATGAATTAACGAAAACTAATGGCATGTTTAAACCTTACCTAAATGATTAGCGACGACAGTTTGCATGGCCTGTTTTACTAGCGCATCATCTCCAATTGGAGGCAGCAACTCTATGTGTAGATCGTCTTTTTGCAATGTAGCTATTTGCGTAGGTACATCATGTCTTAAATGACGTCCGACTGCTAAAAAAAGTGGCAACACAGCAACGTTACGAGTCTCTGCGCCTAGCATGCCTACAACATCTTCCAAGGATGGAGACGTAAGTTCCATGTAGGCTAAACTTACGTTGCCTTCACCATATGTTTGTGCCACTTGATGATAGAGCGATTCGAAGGGCAGTTTCCAAAGGGGATCAGGGCTTCCATGTGCAAGAAGAATGATGTGATCGTATTCTTTGCGTAGCATTTTGATACCTAATGTTTCTCGATTCCCCATTTTAGCCATCCTATGTCAGAAAAAGAAGGTGCAGAGCAAAAAACCTTAAAATCTTCTGATCAAATCAGGCAAAAAGTAGATTATGAGTTAGATTTAGGAAGTTATTGATCCTATTTCATTTTTTATGCGTAATACATTCATTATCGCAACACATGGAGCACGATGAAATGAAGATTCTATTATCTGGAGCGACAGGCTTTATTGGTCAATCTTTGCTTGCCGAATTATTAAAAGACAATCATCAAATCTATGCCTTTGTGAGAAAGGTGGATAAACGACTAGAGGCCAGTGTTAAACAATTAACATTGGCATCGTTAGCAGAATTAGATGAGAAAATAGATGTGTTTATCAATCTTGCCGGTGAAAACATTGCCAGTCAGCCATGGACTAAAAAGCGCAAAGAAATTCTATTTGATAGCAGAATAACTCTAACAAATAAGGTTAAGGCAGCTATGAAACATCCACCTAAGACGGTGATTTCAATGTCAGCGGTTGGTTATTATGGCGTAGCGAGAAATGAAGTTTTTTATGAAAACACACCACCAAAACCAGGGTTTTCTCATGATCTCTGCGCTGCTTGGGAGAACTCTGCAAAAGCATTTTCGAATGATGATACAAGGGTGGTGATATTTCGATTAGGAGTTGTGCTGGGGAATGGTGGAGCACTAAAGAAAATGCGTCTACCATTTTTGTGCGGTTTAGGAGGTCCTATCGCTGGCGGCAAACAGTGGTTTTCGTGGGTGCACATAGCTGATGTGATGAAAGCCATTACTAATGCTATGTTCGATGAGTCCTACACAGGGATTTATAACTTAGTAGCTCCGCAATTGATTGAGCAACAACATTTTGCCAAATCATACGCTGCGTCATTAAAGCGCCCTGCTATTTTACCGACACCCAGGTGGCCGCTTGACCTTGTTTTTGGAGAAATGGCTTCGTTACTAACCGAAGGTGCGAAGGTTGTTCCTCAAAAGTTAGAAAAACAAGGCTTTGAATTTCAGTTTGATAATATCGAAGGTGCCTTGACGGATATTGCTAAACAACATTGAGTGGATAATGTTCTTAAAACTATCAGCGTTTCTTTTTCAATACCGGTAAGCCTTTATCATCATTTAGAGTATTGGTGCACACAGGATAGGTTATACAACCCCAAAAGTACCCATTTTTACTTTTCTTTCTGACGAGATAGTGTCCGCAGGCGCGGCAAGGATATTTTTTGGTACTTGAAGGAACGCCATTATCATCTTCTACAGTAACTTTGCATTCAGGATAATTTGAGCAGCCCCAAAAAGCATTATCCTTAAAAGCTTTTCTTCTTAGTGGAGACTGGCAAGCAGGACAAAGATAGCGCTTAGCTCTGACTGGCTTACCGTTTTCATTATTTGCTGTGTAGTTACAGACAGGATAAGATTCACAGCCCCAGAATGCGCCATTGGCGCCTTCTTTTAAAACCAATAAACTTTCGCACTTTGGACAACGATAGCGAATTTTAGCAGATTTAATATGAGCATCATCGCTCTGATCTAGGAACTCTTGTTCCCAGTTACTAGAGGATGTTGCTGGAGAGTTGTTGTCTTTTTCCTGCACTGGTTACTCTTTATTTTTACTACAAGACGTACTGTTTTTTTCACAATCTTCTTGGCCTGCTAGGCTGCGGATTTTTGAAGCACCTTTTCTTGCGCCCTCAGCGGTTGCTGCCCCCGCCTCTTTCATTTTATCCCAGACAACTGTGCCAGTTTCTTTAGCATTTTTAGATGCTTTACTGCCAAACTCTGATGCCTTCTCACCAAATTCAGATGCTTTTTCTGCGGTGGTATCTGCTATTTCTGACGTTGTTGTTTTGGTTTTCTCCCATAACTTTTGAGCCCCTTCTTTTGCCTTATCAAGTGTACTTTCTTCGGCTTGAGCTAATGTAGAAACAAGAATGAGTGAGCAAACAATTGCTTTTATATATTTCATCATACTGCCTTTTTGTTCATAGGAGTTGAAAGGTTTAACCAATCAGTAACTTGAGCTATATCACTAAGAGTTCCCAATTGCGGGTAATGCAATAGTGTCTCGTCTGTAACTTTTTCATGGTCCCAAGTGGTGTGATAAGGAACATGAAGTGCTTGGGCGCCAAGATCTAAAACAGGCAAAATGTCGGATTTCAACGAGTTCCCAACCATTAAAAAATGATCGGTAGAAAGCTTATGACGTTGAAGTATTTGCTGGTAAACTGCAGATGTTTTGTCACTTACTATTTCAATGGCATCAAAATAATCAGCAATACCGGATCTTGCTAGTTTGCTTTCTTGATCAAGTAGATCACCTTTAGTGATAACCAATAAGCGAAACCGTCCTTTTAGTTGAGAAAGCACGTTTTCTACATTCGGTAACAGCTCCACTGGTGAAGCCAGCATACATTTAGCAAGCTGTATAATTTCATGTATTTCGTTGCCAGTGATGCGACCTTCGGTTAGCTCAATAGCAGTTTCGATCATAGATAAAGTGAAGCCTTTTATACCATAACCAAAATGTTCTAAGTTATTAATCTGCACCTCACCGAGATGAGAGCGAATGTAGCTTTCATCATGAAATGGCAATAGTAAATTAATAAATTCATCTTGGGCATGAATGAAAATATCCTCATTTCTCCAGAGTGTATCGTCTGCATCAAAGGCAATTGCTTTAATCTGTGAAATGTTTAACGTCATTTTACGTCCACTGCTTAGAATTTTGTTCAATCAAATTAACATATAAGGCTACTTGATCAGGTGTATCGTTTAACGCAGGAATGTAGTCAAATGCTAAACCACCATTATTTTTAAACTCATCACCTAGCTCCAGAGTAACTTCTTCTAATGTCTCGATGCAGTCAATTGAAAATGCGGGACTAATAATGTTAATTTTTTTCACTCCCATCGAAGGTAAAGCTTTCAGCGTAGCATCAGCATAAGGCTTCAACCATTCTTCACGCCCGAACCTAGATTGATAAACATGTGTCCACTCGTGATCACCTAATTCTAACTCCTCAGCAACTAATCGACTTGTAGTTTCGCAGCGACGCGCATAAGGATCTCCATTCGTAACGTAACGTTTTGGAATGCCATGGTAAGATAAAACAAGATGACGTCTCTCACCCTGCTTGTCCCATTGAGCACGTACCGAATTAGATAGCGCCTTGATATACATGGGATGATCAGCATAATCATGAAGCAGTTGTAGTGATGGCCAATGAGGACAGCTCTTTAGCGATTTCATTAATCTATCATAAGCCGCTGCAGTGGTCGTAGCCGAGAACTGTGGGTACATAGGGATAACAATTATATTTTTGACACCCTGCTCTCTTAATTTATTTGCGGCTACCTCAACACTTGGATTGCCATAAGTCATTGCCAGTTCAACAGGAACCGTTTGATCTTTTTTTTCTGATAGAGCCTCTTTTACCTTTTCCTTTAATCTTTCACTTAACACTAGAAGAGGTGAACCTTCATCCATCCAAACTTGTTGGTAGATCTTTGCTACTTTTGGTGGGCGTATAGTAAGAATAATTAGGTTGAGGATAGGCTTCCAAATTAAAGGATTTAAATCTACAACACGAGAATCAGAAAGAAACTCTCTAAGATAACGGCGAACTTCAGGTGTCTGTGGAGCATCTGGTGTCCCCAAGTTCATCATCAATACGCCATAGTCGCTCGTGTTTTTCATGCTATACCTTTTGAGTTGGAGTTCTTTATCTATTATAAGCCAATAAATTGGGGGCAATAATGAAAATACCAAGCTAATTATGGCTTGATATTGTGTAGTTTCGTATCTAAATAGAAGGTTCGTGGTAATTCTATTATTGAGCCAAGTAACACAAATTAACATTCAACACAGAAAAATACGTCATGAGATCCATAGACGAAGGACAGAAAAAGCCACAAATACAATAACACTGATGGATAAGACGCTTTTGTCTAGTGTATTGCCTCGGTTATGACACAACCAATAAAAAAATAAATGACTACACGACAAAATAATCATTGAAGGTAATTGTACTGCACCAGCAAAACCAGTAAACCCTATATGATCGAAGGTTTGTGCGGGATAAATAAAGCCGATCATTGCTGCTATGGAAGCAAAAACAACAAAACCATTTGATGTACCTTGTTCTAGTTTAGCCTCAACTTTCTTAAAACGACATAATAAGTGCCCTAACGTATGACCACAATTGCCAGCGACAAGTGACAATACACCAATGATTAAGCCAATGGGTAAATTCCATGTTTTCCCTACCGGCGCTATATGCAGTGTCTCTGATCTAGATCGAAAGACAACGTTTGCAACAGCGATGAGGGCGATTAACGAGAAAGCAATTTTGAAAACGAACAGGCTACTAAGAGACAGTAATTGTGCGCCTATTACGCCGCCCATCGCAATACCTGGAGCGAAGTTGAGCAACTGCTGCGAATCAACCTCTCCCTTTTTCATAGAAATTATCCAAGCATAAAGATGCGCTGGGATAAACGCAGTGATACAAGTAGCAATTGCAGGAAGCATGAGATGTTCGAAAGACAAATTAAATACAGGCAAAAAAAAGTATAAGGCAGGAATGGCAATCAGTGCCGGCGCTATTTTAATAATGGAAGTGATTGAGCCTGTTGCCGCCCCAATAAAGAGCAATAAAAAAAACATTTCAATACTTGGCATAAGATAAAACACCCTTCCTAGCCATGGAGAAAGACAACAAAAAAGCAGACATTAGCCTGCTTTTTATACTTTATTAGAACATTATTAATCAGTAGCTTTTCTATATTACTCTTGATTAACAACGCCACGAATTCTCTCTTGAATCAAAGACGCCAGCTTGTCTGGTTGGAATTTCGACAAGAAATCATCACAGCCAACTTTTTGCACCATGGCTTTGTTAAAACTACCACTAAGAGACGTATGTAAGACGATATATAGATCTTTAAGTCTCGGGTCTTCACGTACTTCACGCGTTAAACGATAACCGTCCATCTCCGGCATTTCCGCATCTGTGATCATCATTAATAATTTTTCTGGAACAATTTCACCTGCGTCAGCCCATTTCTTTAGTTTTTCAAGCCCTCGTTTGCCATCAGTAGCTTCATGAACAGTAATGCCCATGAAATCTAATGTGGAGCGACATTGTGCTAAACCAACAGATGAATCGTCAACAACTAGCACTTCTAAGCCTTTAGCTAGGGTCAACAGATCTTTATCTATAACGTGATCGCTAACACTAGTATCATAAGGTGATATTTCGGCTAAAACTTTCTCAACATCGATGATTTCAACAATACGGTCATTAACTCGAGTAATCGCTGTTAGGTAATGTTGACGGCCAGTTCCATCTGGTGGAGGTAAAATTTCATTCCAGTTCATATTGATAATACGATCGACTTCACCAACCATAAATCCTTGTACGGTATTGTTATATTCAGTCACAATTAAATTACATGGCTGGGTGCGATCGATTGGTCTCATACCAATTGATTCAGATAAGTCGATAACTGGCACTGTTCTTCCACGAAAGTGTGTCACACCAGCGACTGATGGGTGCCTATGCGGCATTAAGTTCAACTTGGGTAGCATGACCACTTCTTGAACTTTAAAAACGTTTATTGCAAACATTTGCATTCCACCAAGGCGGAACATTAAAAGTTCCAAGCGGTTTTCACCCACTAACTTGGTTCTTTGGTCTACAGCGTCTAGCATGCTTGCCATATATTACTCCAAACATTTTTAAATTAAGGCATTAATCCATTATAACCATGATATTCTATAAGGATAAATCTTACAGTATTTTTTTGTGTTAACTCTTCTTGCAAGGATTCTTAATGAAGGATGCCGATATACTTTTTTGCCGTAAAGCTGTTGTAAATCGACTATCAGAAACAACCGCATATTACATACTACATCCAAGCAATGTAACTCAAGGGCAAGATGCTTCTTTTCTAAGCTCTTTGTTCGTTGATGTTAATCTTAACGAAATAACACAGCAAAAAACTATATTTTTTCAGACTAGCCTAAATGAACTCTCGGCCCTACCATTACAAACAAACATTCATATGGTAATTTTCTTATGTGCCAATGATTTGACTGAAAAACATATTGAGACATTAACTGAGTTTCGTCTTCAAGGCTACCAGCTGGGCATTATAAATCCTAACCCTGAAGCATTTACTGTTGCATTGCTGAGTGTTTTTTCTTACGTAATGCTCACCTTAGATCATCTATCTGTCGATGATGCTCTTACAAGATTTAAACATCCAGCCTTATCGTCAAAAAAGCTTTGGGTTAATAAAGTAGAAAAGTCGGAACAATTTACGAAGCTTTTAGAAAGTATTCCTGAAGGCCAATTTAGTGGTAATTTCATCAATAAAATAACATCAGTTAAAGGTAAACGAGTCTTAGCGTATCAAGCTATTTTGATTGATTTATTAGTTGCGCTTAACAACCGAGAGTCATCTCCACGAGTATTAGCTGAATGTATTGAGCGAGACCCTACACTCACTTATCGAATTATTAAACTCACACATTCAGTGATGTATCGTAGCCAATTTAATGTATCTAATGCTCAACGAGCAATTGAGATAATTGGCGTCAGAGACCTGATTAAATGGGTTGGACTTGTCATGTTAGGAAGTGTACCAGGTAAGCCTAATTGTTTATTCTCTATGGCAGTTTCTCGAGCTTGTTTTTGTCAAAACCTCTCTGGTGCACTGCTCCCAAAGTTAGATGGTGCTTTTTTAGTAGGGCTTTTTTCTTACCTGCCAAGCTTTTTCGGCGAAGAACTGCCAATACTTCTGAAATATTTACCACTTGACGAAAACATAAAATCCGCATTACTAGAGTACAAAGGTAATTTAGGTGGAATTTTAAAAATAGTCGTTGCGTATGAAGCCGGTCGATGGGAGAAAATCCCCTTTGATATGCTTGCAACCAAAAATATATCAAAGCAATCACTCAAAGATCTTTATATAAAAAGCTTAAAAGAAGCTCGTGAAATGGGAAGTTTATGATAGACATCGGAGTAAATATTAATCACAGCTATTTTCTAGATGATTTAGATCAAACAATGATCGACATGCAAGAGGTTGGTGTTAAAGGTATGATCTGTATCGCATCCGATTTAGCGGAAAGCAAACAGATCCAAGTGTTAAGCCAGAAATACTCTTCGATATGGAACACAATAGGCTGCCACCCTCATCAAGCAAAAACTTGGAATAACGAAAGTAAATCGCAGTTTTCTGCTCTTATTAACTACGCAAAACCTGTCGCTATTGGTGAAACAGGACTCGATTTCAACCGCAACTACTCAACACAAGTCGAGCAGTTTTATGCATTTAATGAGCAAATAGAATTGGCAATTGAACACGAACTTCCACTGTATCTACATGAAAGAGATGCACATAAAGAGATGATAGAGATACTTAAAAAGTATCCAAAGCTAGCGCAAAAATCTGTGATTCATTGTTTTACAGGAAGTCGAGTTGAGTTAGAAAAATATTTAGAACTGGGATTGTTTATTGGTATCACAGGTTGGGTTTGTGATGAACGCCGAGGCGCAGATTTGCAAACTTCTGTTCCTCATATTCCTTTGGATAAACTACTTATTGAAACTGACGCGCCTTATTTACTACCTCGCAATATTCGTCCGCGACCAAAGAGAAATCATCCTAAATATTTGCCATGGGTTGCACAAGAAGTTGCTAGATTAAAAGGGATTTCTTTGGAAGAGCTGGCGCAAATAACACTAGACAACACAGCAACAGCATTCGGAATCCGTATCTAATCGCTTAATAAAAACTAAAGCAAAGAGATTTGCTGCGAGAGCAAACTTGCCATATTGGTTTTGAAAAATGGCAATATGCTATCGGCAATAGGTTCTATCTGCTTCTCGATATAATGCTCGTAATCCAAATCAATCAAATCCCCAGAGCTTTCATAAGGCACCACGCCAGAGCGCTGATAAAGGTAATAAACACGCTTTCTACCTTTGTTGTATTCTAAGGGAAGCCCCTGCTCTGCTCTTTTTTGATCGATCATGGCTGCCGCTCTTACATGCGGCGGCTTATTTTTTGTGTAAGAAGACAACGGTCGACTCAACTGCTTGCTGTAAACCAATTGCTCGTCATAATCACCCGCTCTAAGTTTTGCAATGGTCTCTTGAATGTAAGTTATTGGGTTTTCATCACTAAACACTTTCTCAAACAAAGTTCTTTGAAATTGTCTTGCCAAAGGCGTCCAATCAGTTCGAGCGGCCTCCAAGCCTTTAAAAACAAGTTTTCCGTTTGATTTTCCTGCATAGCGCTTTTTACTGCCTTCTTCTTGCCCGCGTATTGTGGGCATGAAAAATCGTTCGTAAACTCTTTCAAACTCAAGCTCTAAATGGGAGTCAAGCTGCGCGTACTCCTTACACCAGTTTGATAAACAGGCATTAATATCATCGCGCAATCGCTCACCTTGTTTTTGAGGGTCTTCTTGCTCGCTGTTTAATGTGACAAAGAGAGAATCTGTGTCGCCATATATCACTCGAGCACCACGCTCTTCCATCCAGACTTGAGTTCTACCTAACAGTTCATGGCCACGCATGGTGATAGAACTAGCCAATTCCGCATGGTAAAAACGACAAACGTTTGATCCCAATACGCCATAAAATGAATTCATAATGATTTTAATAGCATAGCTTAAAATGCCATTGCCAACTCTTTTGGCTTCCTCCCTTGCCTGAGCAAGCTCACCAACTAATGAGGGCAAAATGGCTTGTTGGCGATCAAAACGAGCGCCCAGAAAACCAGGAACCAGCTGCGTAGTAGATAATTTGTTATGGCATAGTGCTGCTGAATGCTGCGCTGCTATGCGCGCCAAAGGATCAACATGAAAGGTGCGAATAATACTTGGATACAAACTTTTAAAATCGAATACCAATACATTCTTATATAGCCCAGGTATGGATGACATAACGAAACCACCAGGGCTTGCGACAAAGACATCATCCCTCCATGCAGGTGCAACCCAACCTGCCGAATGGAGTCGCGGTAAATATAAATTTTCAAAGGCTGCGACTGAGCCACCTGTTTGCTCAAAAGGAATGCCTGTTAAATCAACTCGGGTTTGTTGTAACTCTATAAGCTTTAGTTTTTCAAAAATACGCATAACAAGGTCGCAATCTTGCAGATTGTAGGCAACAAATGCATCTAGATCTTCTTTGTGCAACCTTTCTATTTCTTGCCAACGTTCGCTCCCATGCAGGAGCTTGCCATCATCAAGAATTTCGTTACTGACGTTGTTTAGACTGTAGGATTCAAAATGATAACCACCCACTTTCAATAAAGTGATGCCGTCTAAAGCAACGCGTCCGGGAATGCTGGCAAAGTATTTGCCCTGATTATCGGATGAGCGAATATTCCAGTTCTCACCATTGACACCAAATGCTGGACGAATCCCTAGAATCTGACAGCGCTGATCAATAAATTGCAAATCAAAGCCAATTAGATTCCAACCAATAAAAATATCTGGTGAATACTTTTTTACATAACGAATAAACGCCAGTAATAAGCTTTTTTCATCACTAAAACGACGAATAATTGGAGAACTGGCCTCTTGGTCGGTTACTACGAAAGCGACTCGTTGATCTCGTGATGTAATGCCTATGGAAAGCAAGGTGTTTGTTGAAACAGAGGTTTCGATATCCAGTGACCAAACATTCCAATCTGGTTGCCAATCACCAGCAATAACCCTAGCTTGGCGAAAAGTTTGATTACTTGAGTCGGGGACACCAATAAAACGCACTGCACCTCTAATATTGCGTTCCATCAAATAACGATTGTGAGCCTTAATATCTTCTTCAAAAACAGAGAAGCCATTACGCTTTACCAAATTAATCATTTGCTGGTGGAGCATTAGGCTAGTGCTTTGAACTAACACAACTGGCTCGTTATTGAATGACTTCAATGCAGATTCGGAACATTGCACGCCCGTTATATCAGCTGGAAGACTATCGAGCGGTGCATCGGTGAAAAATACGCTAAGCTGCCTGTCCGGAAGGACTTTTACCGTTCCTTCCGGTGTCTTTATAAAAAGGCTCATTTCAATGTGGCCGCTAACATCACGCGTATGGCGGGTCACAATATAGCCGGTTTTTTCTACAAACATCTAAACAGCCTAGTATTGTTAAAAGTACGTAATCCCAAAGCGCTTATGGAACGTTTTTAATTATAACCCACGTAGTAAAAGCATGGGCGGCACTTTTAACACAGTCCTACTAGCAAATATACCAATCGTTGATATGACGAACACACCAATCGAGGGTCCCAACAGCCATAATAATGGGTGAAAACTCGCTTCGGCGTTGAACACAAAAACCTGCAAACCAAATAAGCAGGTTTCTGCGCCTATGGCGGCAATGAGTCCGGCAAAGAATCCAAGAGCGCCAAATTCCACCAACAACGCCTGTCTGACTAATGCACCTCTAGCGCCTAGCACTCGCAACAAAGCGCCTTCCTCTAGACGTTCTTCTAGTGTCGAGCGAACGCTGGCCAATAACACTAAAGCGCCAGCACTAAGAATACAAAACAGCACCAGCTGAATAGCTTGAGATAACTGCCCTATTATTGTCTGTATTTGCTTTAAAATATCGCCCACATTCAAAATGGAAACCGTAGGGAATTTCGCCATCAATCGATAAAAAGATTGCGCCTCTTTATCACTTACAAACAAGCTACTTACAAAGTTGGCAGGATAATCTTCTAACACATTCTTTGGCAAAATTAGGTAGAAGTTGGGCTGCATTGATCCCCAGTCAACAGTACGAACGGAAGTAATAGGCAAGGTGACAATATTGCCACCAATATTGATAGTCAGCTTATCTCCTATTTTTAGGTTTGCTTCCTTAGCAACGCGTTGCTCAATAGACAAGCCTTCTGCTGAGAAATCCCCTTCGACAAGTTCGTTGCCCTTTCCAAGTGTGTCTGACCAAGTTAAGTTTAGCTCTCGTTCATAAAGCTCAGGCTCGCCCTTTTCGTCAGGATAAAGGGATTGTACGGTTTGATCATTCACTGCGGTGACACGACCACGTACCATAGGATACCAATCAGATTTTTTGAGACTCAATTGAGTCGTTTGATCATTAATCGGATCAATTTGGTTCGCTTGTACATTGAATAAATAATGATTTGGGGCATCTTCTGGTAGTTGTTGTTGCCAGTCAGCTATTAAACTGGATTTAACTCCAATCAGAATCAAAGAAAGCATGATGATTAACGTGAATACCAAAAGTTGAAATAGGTTTGGTATTAACCTTCTATATAAGGAAGCAAGACCTATTTGCCAACCGCTAGTGGCTCCTGAGGTCAACGAACGGCCAAGTTTAAAAGCCAACCAACCAATGGCTGCAACAAACAGTGCAATCCCCAAAATGGCAGCAGTCATAATGCTTGGCAGCAAGAAGCCATTGGTATACATGCACATTAATCCAAACATACCGATGAATCCGATTACGTAAATGGTAAAGGTATTAAGTTCAACTTTTGCATTAGGCTGCAACACAGATAATGGCGAAATCTTGATAAGGTGAGACATCAGCGGGAGGCAAAAAGCCACCATGGATATCAGCCCAGTCGCTGCCCCTAGCCATAAACGACTAATAGAGGGCTCTGGTAATGTTGTCGACATTAACCCAGACAGCAAAGAGGCGATTATTTCCTGCATGCCCCAGCCGACGCTCAAGCCAATCACGGCACCGATAAGAAATAAAGTAAAAAGCTGTAGGAAGAATAATCGTCCTAATAATTTTGGCGTTGCGCCTAGTGTTTTTAAAATAGCGACTTGCATCAAGTGACGTTTTACAAATCGAGCCGAAGCAAGCGCCATAGCGACGCCAGACATAACTACCGCTAAAGTACCTGCTAATAACAAAAAGGACTCTGCCCGTCCGATAGTGTCACCAATACGTTCCCCACGCTGAGTTGGTGTTTGCCAACGTTGGCCTTCATTTAATTGTGGTGTTATCCAAGTTTCATATTCTTCAAGCGAAGCTTTCTTTCCAGCAAGCAAGAGAGAATAACGTACTCGGCTACCTGGGATAATTACATTGGTTGCCGCAAGATCCGCTATATTCATCACGGCACGTGGAGAAATAGCAAACGCGGAAGTGCTGGAACCGGGATCTCGCACTAGGTATTTCGTAACTTTAAGTGAGGCGTCTCCCACTTCAACTTGATCACCAAGGCTAATTTTAAGCAGACTAGCTAAACGTGACGATACCCAAACCTCCCCCCGCTTTGGCGTTTCAGTCAAATTTTTACCTGTGCCAAATAAAATGTCGTCGACAAGGTAAGCGCCTTTCAATGGATAATCATCGCTAACTGCACTTAATTGAGAAAGCTGAAGTGAATCACCAGCGAACATCATGGTAGTGAAAGACGTTCTTTGCGCGGTTTGCAAAGACAGTTCTTTCGCCTTTGTTTCCCATTCTGCTGGAATAATGTCATCAGAGCGGATTAGACGATCGGCCGCTAGAAGGTTTGCAGACTCTTGTTCGAAGGATAGTTGTAAGCGATCAATGAACAAACCAATCGATGTGACTGTGCTCACTGAAATAACCAAAGCCAATAAAAGTGTGAGCAAGTCACCACTACGAATATCTCGAAACATTAAACGAAAGGCAAATCTCATAAGGATTTTTCCGTTAGCTGACCTGCAGACATGACCAATTGACGGTCACACATTTTGGCAAGTTCATTATCATGAGTCACCATCACTAATGTTGTGCCTTGGGATTGGTTAAGGTCAAACAACAACTTGATAATAAGTTTACCGTTCTCTTCATCAAGGTTGCCTGTAGGCTCATCGGCGAACAGAATTTTAGGGTTGGAAGCAAACGCTCGAGCAATGGCGACGCGCTGTTGTTCACCGCCTGACAGTTGATTTGGATAATGGGTTAATCGGTGCGACAAGCCGACTTTCTCAAGTAATACTTCAGCTTTCTTGCGTGCTTCTTTATCACCCTTTAGTTCTGCAGGTAACATGACATTTTCAATGGCTTGCAGGCTAGGCAAAAGATGAAACGATTGAAAGACAAAACCAACATATTGGCCACGAACGAGTGCTCTTTGTTCTTCGGTTTGGCTAGAAAACTTTTGTTCATAAAGAAAAATATCGCCAGATGTATTCACATCTAATCCGGCCAGCAAACCTAATAAAGTGGACTTGCCTGAGCCAGATGAACCGACAATAGCAACGGACTCACTTTCCTTGATTTCCATATTGATTCCTTTCAATATGGTTAAATTCCCTGTATTCGATGTCACTGTATGGGTTAAATTAGACACTTTAATCGCGGTGTTTCTAGCCATGGTGATTCACTCTAAAAAGGTTTTATATGTTTTTCAAAAAACAATTAAGGCAGATGTGTACAATAATCACACTGCTTTTCATTAGTTCATTCGCTTCGGCTTCCACTTTACTTGTTATGGGCGATAGCCTCAGTGCGGCATATAACTTACGACAACAAGATGGCTGGGTTAGTTTACTAGAAAATCAACTTTCTCAATCACATCCCAAACTTCAGGTTATTAATGCCAGCGTTAGTGGCGAAACAACACAAGGTGGTTTGTCACGTTTTGGCGATCTTTTAGCCATTCATAAACCAGATTTGGTGGTTTTAGAGCTTGGCGCCAATGATGCATTACGTGGTTACCCTTTAGATCAGACCACACAAAATTTGGAGAAAATGGTTGAGCAAGCTCAAAGTAGTGGCGCTGTTGTATTACTAATAGGCAATCAGATTCCGCAAAATTATGGAAAACGCTATACGCAAATGTTTTTCAATTTGTACAAAGATATTGCCAGTAAGTACAACATCGCCTACCTACCCTTTATGCTTGAAAATGTAGCGTTAAACAAAGATCTAATGCAAAACGATGGTTTGCATCCTAATAAAGCAGGTCAACCAATAGTACTTCAAAATATAGTGCCATATTTACAACCACTAATAGACAACATCAAGTAGAAGAAATAAGGAAAGTTCGATGAAAGCGGTTTTTCTAGACAGAGGCTCATTCCCTGAGTACATAAAAATACAACTGCCGACCCAAATTAGTGAGGTTGTTGTTTATGAAAATACAGCACTTGAGCAAGTAGCAGAGCGTATCAAGAAAGCAACTATTGTGCTTACCAATAAAGTCGTTGTTAATGCTGCTGCAATTAACAGCGCGTTAGATCTAAAACTCATACAAGTTATGGCAACTGGCACCAATAATGTAGACCTAAAAGCTTGTAAGGACAAAAACATCGCCGTTCAAAATGTAGCGGACTACTCAACAATCAGTGTGCCTGAACATACGTTTGCAATGCTGCTTGCGCTTAGAAGAAACTTAGTGTCCTATTTAGATGCGGTAAACTCTGGTAGATGGGCTACTTCTGAATATTTTTGTTTCCTAGATTATCCTATTAAAGATTTGTCTGGTTCAACCATGGCTATCGTCGGCGGTGGAACCTTAGGTAAAAAAGTTGCAGCCATTGCACTCGCCTTCGGAATGAAAGTGATCTTTGCTGATCGCAAAGGGGCTACAAATGCTAGACCTGGTTACATCAACTTCGAAGAAGCCTTAAAGCTCGCAGATGTGATCAGCATCAATTGCCCATTAACACCAGAAACAAACAATCTAATCAGCGATGCTGAGTTTTCATTAATGAAAAAAAGCTGTCTATTACTAAATATCAGCCGTGGCGGCATTGTTGATGAGCATGCGCTGTTACGAGCTTTCGAAAACAATACCATCACTGGTGCGGCTTTTGATGTTTCGACACAAGAACCTATGCCGCTAGACCATCTACTCCAAGCTCTTACCAAACAGCCAAATTTTTTGCTAACTCCTCATATTGCTTGGGCTAGTGATGAAGCTATGCAAACCTTAGTCGATATGGCTATGGATAAAATAACCACTTTCATAGATAAGCCTGAATGACATTAGATATTTTATTTCAAGATGAACACTTGGTTGCCGTCAATAAACCTGCGGGCTTGCTCGTTCATCGCACCAATTTAGCCAAAGACGAAGAAGATGCCGTTGTTCAAAGGCTGAGAGATCAAACAGGGAAATGGGTGTTTCCTGTTCATCGCCTTGATCGAGGCACATCCGGTGTATTAGTGATGGCGTTTAGTCCAGAAGTAGCAAGACGCCTTTCCACTCAGTTTGCTGAATCTAAGACTCAGAAAACTTATCACTGCTTAGTACGTGGATATTGTAATGAATCAGGTGTGATTAATTATCCTCTTGCTAAGCTTAATGAGCAGAAAGGTAGATCACGTTTTAAAATCGAAGGTACTGAAAGAGAGGCTGAGACTGGCTTTACTCGACTAATTCAATATCAACTTCCCGTTCCCGTGAGTCGATATGACAGCATGCGTTTAAGCTGGCTTGAAGTCACCCCTAAACAAGGTCGAAAACATCAAATTCGTCGACATTTTAAACATCATCTGAATCCGCTAGTGGGGGATTCTTGTTATGGCTGTCGCCATATTAACAAAGTTGCAAAAGAGCTTTGGTCTGAGGACTTTAGATTGATGCTTCACGCTTCACGCCTTGAATTCAATCACCCTATTACAAATCAGCCGATTACGTTAAAAGCAGATTTAAGCGACAAGATAATTAATATACTTAACAAACTGGAATATTATCGAACTGAGTGACTTTGTAGGGTAAATCTTCTGCAATTGACCAGCGAAACACCAAGCAGTCATGGATCTCTGGATCTAAATTTATCGCATTTTTTTGGATTTCATTAATTTCAAAGCCGCATGAAAGAAGGACTTTTATTGAGGCTTTATTATGATCCGCTACTTGTGCGTACACTTCAGTTATACCATTACTTGCCCAAATAATAAGTATGTGTTTCAACACATGCCTTGCAATCCCTTGATTAGTGAAATTTTTAGCTATCCGAAAAGACACTTCAACTGACTTAGTGCCTAATATTTGTCCATTAAAACGACCAATAAGAATATCATTTGGTAAGTACACTAGATATTGCAGATGTTTCAAATTACTCCTAAGTAATCGCTTAAAATACATTTCCGTTTGCTGTCTTAGCACTTGGCTTGGTAAAAATTGAGAAAACCAGCCTCTATTACGAAACTCAAAGAGCAAAATACATCTAAGGTCAGCCTCAGTGGCTTGTCGAATTTTCAGTAATTTTTTCATATTAACACGCATTTTTTAACTGGTATTATCATCAGCTTAGTGCAGATTTTAACGAAATGCTGAATAATACAATTTTTATCTGATTAGCTTTTATTGAAATGATAAAATGCTGCGTTTCAACGGATAGTAAAGGTTGTCAAAATCCATGAAGAACCGAAATTTAGTCTACTCAACAGACCAAGGGCGGCTTTGCTCAAGCTGCGAATACCCTATTTCTGAGTGTCAATGCAAAAATGATAACATTATTGGCAGTGGTAAAGTTCTAATAGCCTTAGAGACAAAGGGCCGTAAAGGTAAAGGGGTCACTGTTGTTACAGGCCTTCCACTTACTGAAGAAGCATTGAAGATTCTGGGCAAAAAACTAAAGACACAATGTGGTACTGGTGGCTCAGTGAAAGATGGGCAAGTTGAAATACAAGGTGATAACCGACAGAAGATAAAAGAACTACTTGAAAAAGAAGGGTTTTCTAGTAAATTTACCGGTGGCTAATAGCTATTATCTTTATTTAGAATTACTATATTTTTTGTGTTTTCAAGAATGCGAAAACATGACAAAGTCGTATAAGATCGAAGCCGTAATGTTACCGAGCTTCCGTGCTCTTTTATAAACATAAGCTATCTTCAATGAAATGGGACGTCTTGGAGTTAAGTCATGGCAACAGAGGTTTCAATGTTCCAGCACAACATTAAGCAGGCTAATCAGCTAATGCGATCAGCGATACCACTAATGGTTAAGCTAGATATCCCGCCAACTCCATATAATTATGGGATCTGGTATAAATACGCATCTAATAGAAATCCTAAATTTAATCAGGTTGTAGATCGAGCTTTACGCCGATTTGGTGGACTACCAGCGTTCGTTTCTCAAGAGCTATTTAATGAGTTCTTACTTCCTGAAGAGTTTCAGCATGCTCACCGTCAAGGTTCAGTATTAAAAAGCCTTACCACTAATTTAGAAACAAACACTAGCAGTATTGCTAGTGAGCTTGAACTCTTTAACGGCACATTACGTAATGCAAAAGCTGCACTAAAAAATGCTAATGAGCCAGCTCAAATAGAACGGCTTGCTCTTTTATTAGAACGCGGTGCTTTCAAAGCTAATCAAGCAATTGAAAAATTCAGCAGCTCACTACTTTCTGCTCAAGAAGAGTTAGCAAATCTTCGTTCAGAATTATTAGATGTTAAGAAAAATACTGAACTCGATACTATGACTTTACTAGCCAATGAGAAAGGTTTTGAAAGGTCATTATTCTCCTTAGTGCCTTATGCTGAGGATGATTTAACCCTATTATTAATAGATATAGATAACCTTGCTGAAATCAATCAAGAATATGGTAACAAAGCTGGCACTTCACTCATTCGATATATAGCAAAACTTTTACTTGAATTATTGCCTGAAAATGGTTTTATTGCGCGCATTAAAGGTGGTCGATTTGCTATGTTGCTGAGTGAAACAGAGTTGAGTGCTGCCTCACAACTAGCAGAATCTATTCGCAATGAAGTTTCAATTCAAAAAATACGCTACAAAAATACCAAAGTCCTGTTACGCCAAGTGACGGTATCCATAGGCGTGGCTACTTTATTCGGTGATGAGAGCCCTAGTGAGCTAGTTGAGCGATCGCAACATTATTTATTATACGCAAAACGGTCTGGCAAAAATCGAATTGCCCACCATGAGTAAATCCCGATATTTAAGGCAATACTATGAAGGACAAATTAGAACACAAAGATCGCATTTATTTTGAGGTTCGTGACTACGAGTGCGATATACAAGGAATTGTTAACAATGCTGTTTATCAGAACTATTTAGAGCATGCTAGACATCAGTTCATCAAATCGAGAGGTCTAGACTTTGCTGAGATCACCAAGCAAGGCATCTATCTTGTTTTGATCAAGGCAGAATTAGACTATAAGCGATCTTTGCAAGGTGGGGACTCATTTTATATCCACACAACAATAGAGCGAGTATCGAAGCTGAAGCTTAATTTTCTTCAGGCAGTGCATCACTCGGACAACGATCAATTAATATTAACTGCAAAAATGACAGTTACATCAACTACAAAAGAAGGCAAATCGATTGTCGATCATTTGGTTGCATCCTGAATCAATAACTTGTTGAATACTGATATATGCAGTATTCAACAAGTTATATGAGGAAATTATGCAGGTATTAGCTGGCCCGTTATTACGAAGAATGACAACGGATCGACTTACGTTCTGGTTGATGACGACAGAACCTGTTGCGGTTAACTTAATATTAACTCAAAACGAAACAACGCTGTTTGTACTAAAAGACACTCAGATAGCTGAATGTCATACCCAACTGAAGGCGGGTGAAAAACTCTTCATACAGCTACTCGATATTAAACTAGAAACCCCTTTACCAATTAACAATCCTATTCATTATGACCTACATCTTAATGGCCTTGACTGGACTCAATGGGCAGAGGATCTTGTTTATCCCGAGCAGTCACTGCCATTTTTTATTTTGCAACCAAATATTCATAAAATGCTGCACGGATCTTGTCGTAAGCCCCATCATTCCAGTAAAGACGGATTATTAAGGGTTGATGAGTTGTTGCAGAATACAGATCCAAAAGATTGGCCCAGTATTTTAATGATGAGCGGAGATCAAATTTATGCGGATGATGTAGCGGCTCCAATGTTATGGGCTATTCATCAACTGATACCCCATCTTGGCATGCAAGATGAAAAGCTACCTTGTATTGAAGTTGAAAGTGCCCATCAGTTACATATAGAGCCTTCTTATTACTATGCAAGAGAAACGCTTTTACCTGAGAACAAAGTAAACCGTAGTATGATTGAGCAGATTTTTGGCGGTGTACGAAAGCCTGTTTTCACGACAGATACAGCTCAAAATCATTTAATTTCTTTGGCTGAAATACTTTCTATGTACGCTCTAGTTTGGTCACCTAAGGGTTGGGATTTATTATTAGATGATAATGGTTGGTCGGAGCCAACCGGTTTATCTGATGAACAAAAGAAAGATTTTTCGAAACAAACGCTTATATTGCAAGACTTTGTTAAAGGCTTGTCTAAGGTTCGTCGTGCACTTGCGCATCTACCCGTGGCAATGATCTTTGACGACCATGACATCACAGATGATTGGAACCTAACTGCTGCTTGGGAACAGACCGCCTATGATCACCCTTTCTCTACACGCATTATTGGCAATGCCTTGATTGGGTATTTGTTATGTCAAGGCTTAGGCAATGCACCAGAAAATTTTACTGCTGAACTAATTGATCAAGTACAAGAGGTACTTAATAACCCGGGCAATAAGACACATGACGAGTTGATCCATAAACTCCTGCAGTTTTCTAAGTGGAATTATACTTGGCAAACTAATCCCCCACTTGTCGTACTTGATACACGCACTAACAGATGGCGCTCTGAAAGGTCATTAGAAAAACCATCTGGATTAATGGACTGGGAGTCTTTAACTGATCTACAGCATCAATTAAAAGGTCTAGAAGCGGTAATATTGGTCTCTCCAGCACCAATTTTTGGGGTTAAATTGATTGAAACCATCCAAAGAGTATTTACTTGGTTTGGCCAACCCTTAATGGTTGACGCAGAAAACTGGATGGCTCACTCAGGCTCAGCTTATGCCCTAATGAATATGTTTAGACACAAACGAACACCACAAAACTTTGTCATACTGTCTGGTGATGTTCACTACTCTTTTGTTTACGACATTCAGCTGCGTGGGAATAAACAAGGATCAGATTTGTGGCAAATAACCAGTAGCGGAATCAAAAATGAATTCCCTAGAAAGTTATTAGATATATTTGATCGCCTAAATCGCTGGCTATATTCTCCACGATCACCACTAAACTGGTTTACTCGGCGTCGAAGTATGAAAGTCATTCCTCATAAACCAGAAACCGCTGCGCATGGTGAACGCCTTCTTAATGGGGCGGGAATAAGCTTAGTAACATTAAATGACGATGGCTCGCCATCAGCAGTTGTGCAAATGTGCTCTGATGGTCGTGACATACACTTCAAATTGTCTGAACAAGACGCTACATGGGAATAAACACAACGAATTCAATAAATTAAAGACGAAAAAAAAGACATCCTAGGATGTCTTTTTTTAAAAAATGGCGGTGAGCAAGAGATTCGAACTCTTGATGCCTTTCGACATACACGCTTTCCAGGCGTGCTCCTTCGGCCACTCGGACAGCTCACCAAAACCTTATATACGCAGTGCGTAATTTGTGCGCGTATTCTAGTTATGAGGAAAAAGAATTGCAACTAGTTTTTATCAAAATCGTCTTAAAAATTAATCTCTTACCCATTTTAAATGAGCACCAAGCTCTACCTCTGGGATAAAGGTTGATTCTTCTTTTGGCGTTCCAGCATAAATTAGCCCAATTATTTGATCATTTTTTTCTAGTGATAAAAGGTCTTTTGTTTTTTGAGTGAAACAAGCTGGACCACTGCGCCATATACCGCCATAACCAAGTGCATTTAATCCTAATAAAACTTGTTGAGCGGCCGCAGAAGCAGCCATAATCTGCTCTATTGGAGGGACTTTTGGGTGATCCTGAATTCGCGCATAGATTAGCAAAACGGCTGGAGCTCGATATGCTTTTTTAACAAAAGCATCCTCCTTACTCCTAGGCATCAGTTCAACTTCAGATAAAGCATGATGCCAATAAATCTGGCCAAGCTTTGCGCGCCCCTCCCCCTCAAAAATACAGAAACGCCACGGTTTAAGATTCCCATGATCCGCAGCGCGACTGGCAGCACTCAGAATAAATTCCCATTCACTTTCGGATGGCGCTGGTGAGTTAAGTACTGGCTGTGATACACGATTACGCATGAATGTTATAAATTCTTTACTCATAAAATATTTAATTCCGCTAACATAAGAAAAACAGCAAGCTAAAATAATGATTTGCTATAGTTTAATGATAATGGATATCATATTTATTACTTTAGGGTCTAGGAGTTTTTTATGTCAAAGTGGTTGATTTGGGCGCTGCTTGAGTTAAGTACCTTCCTACTATTGGCCAATGGTGTTTTTTTATGGCTGTCTCACTCACTTGCCAAAAAGAAATTAGAAAAACAGACTGACGCCTCCTCCAAGGAGACTTTAGACCCTACTGATGGAATAGATGACTCCGGTGCCTATAAGGGATTGGCTCATTACTTAGATTTGCAGATTAATTTTGCAGCACAGTCTATCGTACCCGGTAAGCTAGATCCGCATGAAATAAACAGGTTGAAAATTTGGGGGACGGTACTTAAAGCTGAAAGAGCTATTTTGTTAAATCAAGTTAGTGAAAAACCAACGCCCATATTAAATCGTTTCTTATCAAGCTTATTGTATGCATTGTCAGCACCTAAATTACAAACAACCAACCCTAAAGAATTACATCAAAATCTAAAGGAGATGGAAGACGAATTTTTTCAAGCAACCGAGATACTAATCACTAAAGAGTCACTTTCAAAAAACCAAACTTTGTTAAATGAAGATTTACGCAAAAATATTGATCGGGCAACAAGACGCTTAAAGCAACTAGAAATAAAAAAAGCAGAACAGCGGCGCCTACAGATTGAAATTGATGATATACAGAAAAAAATTAAAAAATTAGAACAAAAACAATCGGAACATACAGGAAGTAGCGCCGAATTCAATTTGCAGATCCCAACCGCTCAAAAACAAGAAAAAGCGATACGCGATGCTTCCTTTAAACAAATTTCTAGCTTAAGCAGCCTCTCTGATCGGCAAAAAATGGTAATTGAGCAACTTAAAAGTGAAATAGATAAAGCCTATAAAAACAAGAATACACATGCAGCCATAGAGGCCCAAAAAGTTGCCATAACCAAAATGGAGCGCATGTCTAAAGAATCGCAAACACTAATACTGCAATTAGAAGCAGAACTTGAAACTTCAAATTTATCCATTGCTTCACTAAGACAAGATATTAGCGTGAAAGATGCAAAACTTGCTGAATTAGAAAAGCAGTTAAGCAAAAGTAATGAAACAGCAATTGGTAATTTACAAGCTTTAAGTGCCAATAAAAAAGAAACCCTTGGCTCATTGCGTGATGGCTTAAACACTGCACTTGAAAACATGTCATCAGTTAGTCTTATAGAACAAGATAAAGATGCAAAAATGCTAGAACGCTTACTCCAAGAATCAGAAACCTGCGTCACTCTATTGGCGCAAGAATTAGAGTCTGCTGAAAATACTAATAATGAATTAAAGCAAAAAATAGAGACGCTTGGATTAACTGGTGTTCATGGCTCTAGAAGTCAGCCAAAACCTCTTTTAGAGCAAAGGGAAAAAAATAGACAGCTAGTTCATACAACTACTGAGCTAAAAAAGAAATTATCTGAGATGGTATCAAGCAAGGATTATCAAACTCTTAGAGCCACATATAATAAAAAAAGCCTTGAATGCGATCGCCTTCAGTTGGCATTTTCAGATTTAGAAATGAAATATTTAGGGACGCTAAATAATTAGCCACCCCTAAACTAAAATCAACTACTTTACCTGAAAATCAAGCATTCGCTGTAGCGGAATCAAAGCTTTAATTCTGGTTTCTTCAGGCACATGAATTTCACCTGAGCTATCTCTGAGCGAGTTACGAAGCATTTCCAAGCTATTTAATGCCATCCAAGGACAATGCGCACAACTACGACAATTTGCGCCAGAGCCAGCCGTAGGGGCCTCTACGAAACGTTTATTTGGTGATGCTTGCTTCATTTTGTAAAAAATACCCCTGTCTGTGGCGACAATGAAGGTATCATTTGGCATATTCTTTGACGCATTTAGCAACTGAGATGTAGAGCCTACAACATCAGCTACCTCAACAACCGCTTCTGGAGATTCTGGATGAACAAGTACTGCAGCATCTGGATATATCGCTTTTAGATCCAAAATACCTTTTGCTTTGAACTCTTCATGAACAATACAGGCGCCATCCCAAAGAATCATATCTGCGCGAGTTTCACGCTGGATATAACCACCTAGATGCTGGTCGGGTGCCCAAATAATTTTTTCGCCCTGCTCTACAAGATGATTTACAACATCTAAAGCTATGCTAGAGGTTACGACCCAATCCGCTCTCGCTTTAACTGCAGCTGAAGTGTTTGCATATACAACCACTTTTCTATCTGGATGTTGGTCGCAAAAAGCTGAAAACTCGCCGATCGGGCAACCAATATCCAGTGAACATGTTGCTTCAAGTGTAGGCATTAAAATAGTTTTTTCTGGGCTCAGTATTTTTGCGGTCTCACCCATAAATTTAACGCCGGCAACCACAAGAGTCTTAGCATCATGATTTGCACCAAAACGTGCCATCTCTAATGAGTCTGCTATTATTCCGCCAGTCTCTTCTGCGAGCTCTTGAATCGCATCTTCAGTATAGTAATGAGCAACTAACACGGCATTTTTTTGCTTAAGTAAAGACTTGATCTCGTCGCGAATTTGATCGTCGTCGACAGATTTTATTTCAAGACTTTTTTCTGCTTCAGACAAATATTTTTGAACTGTATTGCGAAGTGCTGCTTTATCAAAAAGTTCGGACATATCATTACCCCTTAAGAAACTGGGAGCGGAATGAGTGTTTTTGGTGGGTCGTACTGGATTCGAACCAGTGACCAATTGATTAAAAGTCAACTGCTCTACCAACTGAGCTAACGACCCAAAAATCACAAAAAGGAATAAAAAGAAGTTGGTGGGTCGTACTGGATTCGAACCAGTGACCAATTGATTAAAAGTCAACTGCTCTACCAACTGAGCTAACGACCCAACGGGTTGCGTATATTACAGAGCCCGCTGAGAAATGCAAGTTATTTAATTTTACTCAAATACCCTGCAGCTAGTTTAGCAGCTTTACTATCGGGAAAACGTCTAATTACATCTTGTAAATAGGACTTAGCTTTTGCTGTGTCACCAAGCTGATCGCTAACCGTACCTAACTTATATAATGAATCTTGTTCTTTGCTATGTCCTGGAAAGTTTTGAATAACAGTAGAAAATGCCTCTATTGCTTCCTTAGACTTACCTTGAACCAATTTAACTTCTCCCAACCAATAATAACCATTCCCTGTTAAAGAGTTGTCAGGATAGTCTTTAACAAACTTTGAAAATGCGGTTTCCGCTTCATCAAAGTTTCTCTGACGAATTAAATTATAAGCATCATTATAAGCTTGTTGAGCTTGCGCAGTTGGTGGCTGCAAACTAATCGGCGCTAAAGGCGAAGCCACTAACGTATTAGTTGAATTATTTACTTTTTCTACCGACGTTTGAGTAACCGATTGCTCTACTCTTGGCGCTGGAGCAGAAGAATACTTTGGCTCGCTCGCAGATGCAGACATAAGTAAAGATATACGTTTATCAAGATCAATATAGCGATCTCTTTGGTTCTCTTTCATTAGCTTTAATTCATGACCTTGATTTTCCAACTGTCCACGAAGGCTTTGAACCTCCTGTTGCAGTGTTTCCAATTGAAAGAGTAGGTCTGCAGCGGCATTGGGGGAAAGCCCGCCACTTGCCATTTGAGCTTCAGCTAGCGCAAATGGCGCTGTGAAACACAGCGCCATTGCGAAAGAGCGAATTCTTACGACTTTAGGGTTCATTATTCGTAACGAACTTCAACTCGACGGTTTAACTGCCAAGCGTTACTGTCATGACCGAAGGCAACAGGAACTTCTTCACCAAAGCTAACTGTTTCAATTTGTGAAGCAGCAACACCTTGGATTGTCAAATAACGACTAATTGCTTTAGCACGACGCTCACCTAGAGCCATGTTGTATTCGCGAGTACCACGCTCATCAGCATGACCTTCTAATACTATACGTGCATCTGGGTGTGATACTAAGTATTCAGCGTGCTTTGCTAGAGCTTCACGAGATTCTGGACGCACAATTGATTTATCAAAATCAAAATAGAATACGGTTTGAACACCAGCTAAAGAATCCATACCATTATCATTCGTGGTAACTTCTTCTTCAACAATAACACTTGTCATTGCATCACCTTGACCAGCACCGAATGCTTGATCAGTGTTTTCAGCAGCTCCATTTGTTTGCTCAGTAGAATTGGCATCTTCAGCAACAGTTGAAGAATCAGTATCTGTTGCTGTTGTGCTACAACCTGCAATCCAAGCTGCAGACAAACCAATTACAGCAAACTTACCTAGTTTTGTTACACTCATTATTCACTCCTCAATGTCTTTATTTGAAATACGGGGACCAAGATGGTTCACGTACATCTCCGTCAGCTGATGGTAACCTATATTTTACAAGCCCATCAACGGATACTACGGCTAAGATACCCTTTCCTTGATAGGTTGTGGCATACATCACCATGCTACCATTTGGCGCAATGCTTGGCGATTCATCTAAGTAAGTCTCTGTGAGAATTTGAACTCGGCCAGTTTTCATATCTTGAAGCGCAATATGATAATTACCATCATTCTTTTGAACCGTTACAAGATAACGACCATCTGGCGTCATTCTCGCTCTGGTATTTAGGTCACCTTCAAAAGTAACCCTCTCTACACGCTTACTATTTACATCTAATCGATATATCTGCGGATTTCCGCCTCGATCAGATGTGAATACAATTCCCTTACCATCTGGCTCCCAGCTTGGTTCGGTATCTATAGCATAATGGTTTGTCATACGCTCAAGTTTCTGTGTGGCGATGTCTAAAGTATAAATTTCAGGATTATTATCTTTAGAAAGAACCAGTGCTAATTTTTTTCCATCAGGTGACCAAGCTGGTGCACCGTTTAACCCTCTAAATTGCGCAATCTGTTGACGCTTCCCAGTTGCTAATTCTTGAATGAAAATATTTGGGCGTCGATTTCTAAACATTACATAAGCAATTTTTCTACCATCCATACTCCATGACGGAGATAATATTGGCTCTTTAGATTCGACAACAACCTGAGGGCGATGCCCATCAGCATCTGCAACTTGCAATTTAAACAGTGGAGCCTTTTTATCTCCTTCTGCAGTAACATATAATATTCTAGTACTAAATGCGCCTCTTGTACCTGTCAATAATTCGTAAACTTTATCACTAATATAATGAGCAGCATCACGAAAGTTTCTGGCACTAACATCAATAGAGCTATGTTTTTGCACTGGCTTCTGACTTAAAACATTCAATAACTCAAAACCAATCCGATATTGATTATTAGGTAGTTTTTTTATTGCGCCAATAACAACATAATCACTTTTCAAAAGTCGCCAATCCCTATAAAAAACATCCGCTTCTTTTGATGGCATACTTAACATATTAGAGCGAGGAATTGGCTGAAATAAACCGCTACGGGCTAAGTCAGCCTCGACAATTTGAGCAATATCCTCAGGCAATGCATCCACACCCTCATAGCCAAAAGGCACAACAGCAATAGGTAATAATTGATCTGCACCACTTGTTATTTCAATAACTAATTGGGCTCTAGCTGAGCTTATAAATATTAAGCAAGTGAATAAAACACTCAAGCATTTTTTAAACATCATTAGTTTCTCAAATCTTGCGGGTTAAAAATTAAATCTACCTGACGAAAATTACGTTCAAAAACATACGAGTCTACTTTCGATAACTCTTCTATCTTTCTTACTTTGTAAACAGCATCAACTGCTCTTTGATCGAATAAAGCATCTCCACTACTTTTCGTAATTTGAGCATTCATAACCTCACCATTTGGCAAAAAATAAATACGCAATTGAGCCTTCATATTATTTCGAGCGCTTGGAGGGCGAATCCAAGCTGCAGTAACCCTATCATTTATTAGCCCACTGATAGACTGAACCATTTGAGCTTCATCAGCAGCTCGCTGCATAGCCTCTTCTGCGGCAGCTTTGGCAGCGGCCTCTTCAGCTTTCTTTTTCTCCGCCAATTTAGCGGCTTCTTCTTGACGCTTTCGTTCTTCTTCAGCTAACCGATCAGCTTCAGCCTTACGAGCAAGCTCTTGTTTTTTCTTCTCACTGGCTTCTTTTTCAGCTAAACGTTTTTTATCGGCCTGCTCCTGAGCCAAACGCTTACTTTCCGCCTCTTGAGCAATACGCTTTTGTTCGGCTGCTTTTTTCATTCTTTCAGCTTCTTGCTTTTCAGCCTCTGCTTTTTCTTTTGCCTGTTTAGCTTGAGCAAGCTGTTTTTGCTTTTCCTCTAATGCCTTACGTTGCGTTTCTTTTTTGCGTGCCTGCTCAGCTTCTTTTTTCTTTTTTTCTGCTAATGCTGCGGCCTGTTGTTTTGCTGCTTTTTCATCAGACTCTCTTTTACCTATGATTGTTTGAGAGACATCAACAACAGTAGCATTAACAATAGGTGGTCGCTTAGGTTTTGGGATTTCATTATCACTAAAATCAATAGCAACAAAACCTGCCACAACAATAGCAACGTGTAAACCTATAGCCAGCACGGTTGGGATACTATAACTATCACTACGTAACCACTTCATTAATTTTTATCCGGCTCAGTCACTAAACCTACATTTGGAACCCCTGCACTTTGCAGTGTAACCATAAGACCAATGACATCGCCATAAGGAACGTTTTTATCCCCTCTTACTAATACAGACATCTTTGGGTTTTGGCTTAATACTTTTCTTACTCTATCTTGTATTTGAGATAAAGCGATTGATTCTTGCTTACCGCCAACATCTAAATAATACTTACCTTTAGAGTCAACAGAGGCAATCATAACATCATTTTCTGTATCTTGAATTGGCGCTGCATTTGCGTTTGGCAGTTCAACATCAACCCCTTGAGTCAACATTGGTGCAGTAATCATAAAAATCACCAAAAGTACGAGCATGACATCAATATAGGGAACCACATTGATTTCAGCCATCGGGCGACGTTTGTTTCTTCTTCTTGAGCGAGCCACTATACAGCGCCTCCCTCTCTAACATGCACCTTGCGATGTAGAATGCTAGTAAATTCATCTGCAAAGTTTTCATAACTAGAACCTAAAGATTCAGCTGTAGATGAAAACCGGTTGTAAGCAATTACAGCAGGAATGGCTGCAGCTAAACCTATAGCTGTCGCAATTAAAGCCTCAGCGATACCCGGTGCAACTGTTGCCAACGTTGCTTGTTGAACTTCTGCAAGACCGATAAAGGAATGCATAATGCCCCAAACAGTACCAAACAAACCAATGTAAGGACTCGTTGAACCCACTGTTGCCAAGAATGGTAGATGTTGATCTAGCTTTTCTTCTTCCCGGTAAAGTGCTACTCGCATTGCTCTTTGAACACCATCCATAATGGCTTCTGGATCAACATTATGACTCTGTCTTAATCGAGTGAATTCTTTAATACCTGAGGTAAAGATATTCTCCATACCTTCCACTTTACGACCTTCTTGTGTGAGCTTGCGATAAAGCTGACTAAGATCGATGCCCGACCAAAAACTTTCCTCAAATGCAGTACGCACTTTTTTTGCTTCTTTCAAAACACGAATTCTTTGAAATATTACAATCCATGAAAAAATGGAAGCAGCTAGCAGTATCAGCATCACAAGCTGAACAACAAAACTAGCACTGGCGATAAGTCCCCAAATTGACATTATGAACCTCTATTTAAAATCTGAAGGTAGTTGGTAATTAAAATGTTCATAAGCACGCTTCGTAACCTGACGACCTCTTGGCGTCCTGATGATAAAGCCTTGCTGAATTAAAAACGGCTCAATGACGTCTTCAATAGTATCTTTGTCTTCACCTAATGCGGCAGAGACGCTATCTAGACCAACTGGTCTCCCGTCAAACTTTTCTATCATAGTCAATAACATACGTCTGTCTAAGTGATCAAAGCCCTGACTGTCTACACTTAACATATCTAGCGCCCTTTGAGCAACTTTTTGCCCTACGAGCACCTCGCCACTCACCTGAGCAACATCTCTGACACGACGCAGCAAGCGGTTTGCTATTCTTGGTGTCCCCCTTGACCTTCTGGCGACTTCGAAGCAACCAGACTGATCAAGCTCCACACCCATTTTTCCAGCCGAGCGAGCCACAATAGTTGTCAATGATTCAACATCATAAAACTCTAACCGCTGAACAATACCAAAACGATCTCGCAGTGGAGATGTCAGTAGACCTGCTCGTGTAGTTGCTCCGACAAGTGTAAATGGCGGGAGTTCAATTTTAATTGATCTAGCAGCTGGACCTTCGCCAATCATTATATCCAGCTGATAATCTTCCATAGCAGGATAAAGCACTTCTTCAATTGCTGGGCTTAATCTATGTATTTCATCAATAAATAGAATGTCACCTTCATTTAAGTTTGTTAGTAGCGCGGCTAAATCACCAGCTCTTTCAAGAACTGGACCAGAAGTTGTTCTTACCTCAGCTCCCATCTCATTGCCAATGATATTAGCAAGAGTAGTTTTTCCTAGACCTGGAGGCCCAAATATTAACGTATGATCTAATGGCTCTCCACGTTGCCTTGCAGCCTGGATAAAAATTTCCATCTGCTCTCGAACAACGGGCTGACCAATATATTCAGCAAGCACCTGCGGACGTATTGCCCGATCTACTTGACGATCATTACCTTTAAGTTCAGCAGAAATAATACGATCTTGTTCAATCATGATTTATTTCCTTAACATCCCTTTTAAAGCAGCTTTAATTACATCTTCACTATTAGCGGCATCCACTGGAACACCCGCAATAGCTTTCGCTGCTTCTTGTGGTTTATATCCAAGAGATATGAGAGCCGCTTCTGCTTCCTGTCTAGGGTCAGCTTGCACCTGACGCAACACCGCAGGAGCTGAAAACAAATCAGTTTTTGCCGCCTGACCAAGCTTATCTCTTAACTCAATAATGAGTCGCTCAGCCGTTTTCTTGCCTACTCCAGGAATGCGCGTTAATGCCGTCACATCAGACTCCTGAACATTGGTAATCAGTTCTTCAGATGACATGCTCGACAAAATTGCCAACGCCATTTTTGGACCAATACCATTTACTTTAATTAAAACCCGAAATAAAGCGCGCTCATTTTTATCGATAAAGCCATAAAGAGTATGCGAATCCTCTTTAACCAATAGGTGAGTAAATAATGTCACCTGCCCTCCGATTTGAGGTAAATCATAAATAGTGGTCATAGAAGCACTAACTTCATAGCCAATACCATTAACATCAACCATCAGCTCTGGAGGGGTTTTCTCTATCAAAGTGCCGACAATTCGTCCGATCACAAAGTTTTCCTTATGTCTTGTTCTGTCCACCGCTTAGAAGTGCGCCCTGCTCGTTTTCCGACACCGTACTCCAGCCCGCCAGAAGTTCGAGTATTAGCATGACACAAAGCAATTGCTAAAGCATCAGCTGCATCAGCCTGAGGCTTCGAGGTCAAATTTAACAAAAGCTGAACCATCATTTGAACTTGCGTTTTATCTGCATTGCCATTCCCGACAACCGACTGTTTAACTCTTCGAGCAGCATATTCATGCACCTCAAGTTCTTGAAGAGACGCAGCAACAATAGCCGCCCCTCTTGCCTGACCTAGCTTTAACGCCGAATTAGCATTCTTGGCCAGAAACACTTCCTCGATAGCAAATTCATTTGGTTTATATTCTTCTAATAACCCTGAAACATTTTGAAAAATATATTTAAGCCTAACTGATAGCGCCTCATCCGGTAATCGAATACAACCGCTACTTACGTAAATAGATTTTCCATTTGTAACATCAACAATCCCAAAGCCTGTTATTCGGGAACCGGGGTCAATTGCTAAAATTCTAGTCGTGGCCATGACTTTTCTATGCCTTTTATAATTACTGTATATTTCAACAGCCCTTTACAAAGTATGCAATGGCAAAACATAAAAAAGGCCGCTAATAAGCGGCCTTTTACGTTTTTCTTTCAATCCCTTAACATAACTTACTGTTTTAGAATAAGTTTAAGAGTCATTTCTATGATTCAACAACAGGTTTTCTAATGCGGATATTCAATTCTTTTAATTGCTTCTCGCTTACTTCGCCTGGCGCTTGAGTCAATAGACAAGTAGCACTTTGCGTTTTAGGGAAAGCAATAACATCACGTATAGAACTAGAACCAGTCATTAGCATCACAAGACGATCTAGACCAAAGGCTAAACCACCATGTGGTGGCGCGCCAAACTTAAGCGCATCCAATAAGAAACCAAACTTCTCTTCTTGCTCTTCTTTAGTGATATTAAGTAGTTCAAATACTGTTTCTTGCATTGATGACTGGTGAATACGAATAGAACCACCGCCAAGCTCAGTACCGTTTAGAACCATGTCATAGGCTTGCGAAAGCGCAGTCAATGGACTTGCTTTTAGTTCTTCTGGAGAACAAGACGGCGCTGTAAATGGATGGTGAATCGCTGTAATTCCGCCATCACTTGTTTCTTCAAACATTGGGAAATCAACAACCCACAAAGGTGCCCACTTACAAGTATATAGGTTCAAATCATCACCTAGCTTGCAACGCAATGCACCAAGTGCCTCATTTACTATTTTAGCCGAGTCCGCACCGAAGAAAATCAAATCACCATCTTCAGCTTCCAAGCGCTCAAGCAAAGCTGCACGAACTTCAACTGGAAGGAACTTAACAATCGGAGATTGCAAACCTTCTTCAAGGTTAGATTTGTCATTAACCTTGATGTAAGCCAAGCCTTTCGCACCGTAAATCGAAACAAATTTAGTGTAATCGTCAATTTGCTTACGAGTTAAGGCGTTACCGCCAGGCACTTTAAGAGCGGCAACACGACCTTTAGGATCCGTCGCTGGGCCAGAGAAGACTTTGAAATCAACGCCAGCCATCAAATCAGAAACAGTTACTATTGTAAGCGGAATGCGAAGATCCGGCTTATCGCTGCCATAAGTTTCCATTGCTTCAGAATAAGGCATGCGAGGGAAAGTTCCCAAATCAATATCCATTAGCTCTTTAAACAAGCCAACGATCATTTCTTCCGTCATTGCCATGATTTCTTGTTCACTCATGAACGATGTTTCGATGTCCACTTGAGTAAACTCTGGTTGGCGATCCGCACGCAAATCTTCATCACGAAAACATTTTGCGATTTGGTAATAACGATCAAAACCAGACACCATTAACAATTGCTTAAACAACTGTGGAGACTGAGGCAATGCAAAGAAACTACCTTGCTGCGTTCGGCTTGGTACCAAATAGTCACGGGCACCCTCTGGCGTTGCACGAGTTAGAATAGGTGTCTCGATATCTAGAAAACCATTACCATCTAAGTAGCGGCGTAATACAGATGTTACTTTTGAACGGAAACGCATTTTTTGTTGAATTTCAGGGCGACGTAAATCGATGAAACGATTTTTTAATCGTACATCTTCGCCTACTGATTGGTGCTCATCTAGCTGAAATGGTGGCGTTTTTGCAGCATTTAGTATTTCAAGTTCCGTCCCTAATACTTCGATTTCACCGGTATTCATATTTGGGTTTACTGTGCCTTCAGGACGAGCACGCACTAAACCTTTAAGCTTAACAACAAATTCATTACGAACGCTGTCAGCAAGAGCAAAACTTTCGGCACGATCTGGATCGAAAACAACCTGAGTAATACCTTCGCGGTCACGAACGTCTAAGAAAATAACTCCGCCGTGGTCACGACGACGATGAACCCAACCGCAAAGGGTAATTTCTTGTGAAATGTTAGAAGCATTTAACTCGCCGCAATAATGGCTGCGCATAATTTCTTTCCTATTACTTTCTCAGTAAGAGAGTGATTTTTTCTTAGAACGTTTTCTATTCGGTCAGTAATGTAAACTGAATTTTATATATCAAATAGAAGAACAGAATATTTTAAGGCAAAGCATTATATGCGAACAGAGTCTGACTCTCTAGAGCTTGAGCCAAATTTGTCCTTCACAATGCTAGCTTTATTCAATAGTGGTTATTTCATAAGCCATTTGCTTACCATTCTGGAGTAATTCAACCTCATCACCGACAACTTTACCAAGTAACTTTTTACCAACTGGACTAAATGGCGTTACAAGACAAACCTTCTTTTCAATTATTTCGATGGTGAGTCCACCAGCACAAGGAGAAATGAAAAAATATTTTTCAGTGCCACATGAAGATTCAAGCTCTGTTAATGTAACTAGACACCACAAATCAATTACACCCTCTTCCTTGATTAAAGCGGGCTGCTTCTTCTCAAAAAGCAACCAGTCTTTTTCACAATCCAACACTCGCTGCGATTGCCCATGAGCCAAATAAGAAGCTTCTAAACCAAAAGTGTCGTATTTATTTTCCGCCACACTTTCTTCATTTGTAGCGGCCTCGTGAGCCTGCTTAGCAGCCCATTTGGCTGTTTCATAGCGACCTAACAACGCTGCGGTAACTGCTTTATGCACATCGTGCTTATTCATTATGTTTCGATATATTTAATTTCAATCATCGCATTGTAATGATTCACCTCAATAAGAAAAACCATTAACTGCCGCTTGGTAACTCATTCTATGAAATGTCACAAATACACTCACCAATACTCTTAGTTGACAATGTCAACTAAGAGTATTATATTGATAATCGTTCTCATATAAAAACATAACCAGAAAGAAGGCTAGATGAAAGAAAATATTGGCGAGTCACTTCATAAGTTGATGCATCACTATCGACAGCAACTGCGTGAAGCCGCTTTTAAGTCAGGTATTTCAATCCCCGTTAGTCACATACGCTCACTAAAGTGCATTAATAAGATTGAAAAATGTAGTGCAAAGGATATCGCAGATAGACTTTCACTAGATAAATCACAAATTACTCGAGTGTTGAAGGAATTAGTTGAATCAGGCTACGTTGAAAAAATTCGCAGTCCCGACAATCATCGCAGTCAGTTATTAAGTCTCACTATGAATGGCGCAGATTTGCTTAACAAAATTATGATGTTAGACCGAACCGCCGCCGAAAACATGACACAAAACTTAACAGAACAACAGATAGAAGAATTCACTCGCATTTCGGAAATAATGGTAAACAATCTTGATCAATCTCCGCCTTGCGACAATCAAAATTAGGGAGCTAAAAATGAGTAGACCACTTCCGCGTGAGCTAACGGTTATTAGAAAATCACATGTAACAACAAATATGCTACGAGTAACACTAGGCGGCGAGAATATACAGACCATCCCGGAGGACCAAGAAAGTGGCTATGTGAAGCTTATTTTTCCAAGAGGCGATCAAAAACCATTAGTAAGAACTTATACTATTCGCAACCAACGTGCCGATGAAATAGACATTGACTTCGTACTACATGAAGATAGTGGCCCAGCATCTTCATGGGCAAAGCAGACTCAACCTAATGATATTATTTTAGTTGGAGGACCCGGCCCAAAGAAACTTATTGAAAAGTCTACTGATTGGCAAATTCTAGTAGGAGATATGACCGCACTGCCTGCAATTAGTGTGAATTTAGCAAAGCTTCCTCAAGATGCCAAAGGCTATGCAATACTCGAAGTAATTTCAAAAGAAGACATTCAGCCTTTAAAGCACCCTTCTGGCATTGAACTAAAATGGGTTATTAATCCTCACCCAGGAGAAAATCCCAGCCTACTGTTGGATCAAGTTCAGTCATTATCTTGGCTTGAAGGTAGTTTATCTGTTTGGGTAGCTTGTGAATTTAGCTGCATGAAAACATTGCGCTCATTTTTTAAAAATGACCTAAAGATTGAAAAAGAAAATTTCTATATTTCTAGCTACTGGAAATTAGGTAGCAACGAAGATCAGCACAAAGAAGTCAAGCGAATAGATACAGAAGCAACTGCGTGAAACAAGTTTGAGCTAAAAACAAAAAAACCAGCTCACGGAGCTGGTTTTTTTGTTTTTTATTGAGTTATAACTGGACGCTTTCAGCAATCAAATCTACCACTTCATCCAATGAAGATTCAGTAATTTGAGAATCAGCTATCGAAGCATCAGCCACTAAAAAAACTACACCAGTTTGACGAACCAATACTGCTTCTTGCGCCGTCGCATTAGCCTTAACCAATGCCACAACACCTTGGCGCAATAATAAACGTTCAAGCGCGTCACTTTGTGCCAATACGCTATTTGCTAATGCAATAACAGCTGGCTTTTGTCCAAGTCGTGCTGCACGATCTTCTGCACTAACAACAGTATCTTGATCAAGCTCCGCCACGGCTTCTTCAACCATGCCAGCACCTACTGTTACGTTGGTTAGACGGTCAATGATGATCAAAGCACCAGTAAATCGACTATCCGTGTATTCATCAAATGCAACTGGCGCATCAAACTGAATTACCGCATCACCGATACCATTCAACTCCAATGCATCAATTTCACTCACTTCAAGCGTATTAACATCAACACGATGGTTAAAATGATGCACTTTACCTGGAACTGTTTGGGTACCAAGCTTAAAGTCATACAACTTACCTGGCACCAGCGGCTGATCAGCCATCCAAACAATGGACGATCTTAGAGTTGTTGCAATAAGTGGTTCTTGTCCAACATGGGACAACATATCACCACGGCTAATATCTATTTCGTCTTCTAGAGTAATAGTGACTGCCTGACCAGCCTTAGCCGTTTCAAGATCGCCATCAAAGGTTACAATTCTTTCAACGGTAGAGGTTTTACCAGAAGGCAAAGCCACAACTTTATCACCTGGCTTAACCACACCAGCTGCAATAGTTCCTGAGAAACCACGGAAGTCTAAGTTAGGACGGTTAACATACTGCACTGGAAAGCGAAAAGCGTCACGTTTAACATCACGATTAATTTGCACTGTTTCCAAAATGGACATCAATGGTCCACCTTGGTACCAAGGTGTGCTTTCAGAAGCATTTACTACGTTATCGCCACGTAATGCAGACATTGGAACAAAATAAATATCTTCAGGCTTACGATCACCAAGTTGGTCGACAAATGCTAAATAATCATTTTTGATCTGGTTAAATTTATCTTCAGAGAATTCAACCAAGTCCATTTTATTAATCGCAACAACAACGTGCTTAATGCCTAACAATGAAGCAATGTAGCTATGACGACGTGTTTGAGTTTGCACGCCATAGCGAGCGTCGATCAGAATAATGGCAAGGTCACAAGTGGACGCACCTGTCGCCATGTTGCGAGTATACTGCTCATGCCCCGGCGTATCGGCAATAATAAACTTACGTTTTTCCGTTGAGAAATAACGATAAGCCACATCGATAGTGATGCCCTGCTCACGCTCAGCTTGAAGGCCATCAACCAATAAAGCCAAATCGACTTCTTCGCCTTGTGTGCCAGATTTTTTACTGTCACGTTTTACCGCATCTAAATGATCTTCGTAGATCAATTTTGAGTCATGAAGTAAGCGGCCGATGAGTGTACTTTTTCCATCATCAACATTGCCGCAAGTAAGAAGACGCAATAAGTCTTTTTCTTCATGTTGTTTCAAATAACCAAGTATGTCTTGGCTGATCAATTCTGATTGGTGAGACATTCTTTCTTTACTCCAAACTTAGAAATAGCCTTGTTTTTTCTTCTCTTCCATTGACCCAGATGAATCGTGGTCAATCATTCGCCCTTGACGCTCTGAACTTTTAGTCAACAACATTTCCTGAATAATCTCAGGCAAAGTTGCCGCTTCGGATTCAACCGCCCCTGTTAATGGGTAACAGCCTAGCGTACGGAAACGAACGGACTTCATCTCAGGCACTTCACCGTTTAAAGGCATGCGTTCATCATCAACCATGATCAAAGTACCATCACGTTCAACAACAGGACGTTTTTCTGAAAAATACAAAGGAACAATTGGAATGCTTTCTAAATATATGTATTGCCAAATATCTAGCTCAGTCCAGTTAGATAGAGGGAACACACGGATGCTCTCACCTTTATTAACTTTACCATTATAAATATTCCATAATTCTGGGCGCTGGTTTTTTGGGTCCCAACGATGCTGTTTATCACGGAAAGAATAAACCCGTTCCTTGGCACGAGACTTCTCTTCATCGCGGCGTGCTCCACCAAATGCAGCATCAAAGCCATATTTATCTAAAGCCTGCTTAAGACCTTGGGTTTTCATCACATCAGTATGCTTTGAGCTACCATGCGTAAACGGCCCAATACCCTGCTCAACACCTTCTTGGTTTTGGTGAACTATTAATTCCAAACCAAGCTTGGAAACCATTTCATCACGGAAAGTGATCATTTCTTTAAACTTCCAACCAGTATCCACATGCATTAGTGGAAACGGTGGCTTACCAGGATAAAACGCTTTCATGGCAAGATGCAGCATCACTGCAGAATCTTTACCAATTGAATAAAGCATTACTGGGTTATCAAATTCAGCAGCTACCTCACGTATAATATGAATACTTTCGGCTTCTAGCTGTTTTAGGTGAGTAAGTCTTGCCTCTGTCATAATTTCCCATCTCTGTTGTCAGGCTTCAGCATTTTTTGAACTATAACATGCCTTTAGGTTATAAAAAGCACCTCATCTAGACTTTAGTAGAATATGCATATTAAAAAAGCTTTATAAGTAAAACCTTTATAGCGATCGCGAAGAGAAAACCTTAAAAGGATAAGTAACAGTACTAAAAACAGAAAAGGCCGATAAAATCGGCCTTTTCTGTTTTTAGAAGTAAATTACTGAGAGCTTAGTTGTTGCTCTAGCATGAGCTGATTAATCTGCTTACGTAAACGGATAATTTCACCATTGACCTGAGTCCTAAATGCATCACTCGAGTTAATCGCATCTTGATGCTTAGCCAATGTGTCTTGAATTTTCGCCACATCTGTAGAACTTGTATCTGATGTGCGTTTTTCTATAACAGCTACTTTTTTCTGCAAAGCTGATAAGTCCTGCGAAATCTGATCCAAACTCAAGGCTTGAGCTTCATTTTGTCCTGCTTGAGCAAGAATCTGCTTCTCGGATGACTGTAATCGTTTTGCTTGATCATCTTGTTTCGTTGCAATTGCTTTCACAGCTTCATCTATAGAAGCAACAGAGGGAACAAGTTTGTTATAACCAGCCTCGACCTCATTAAAGGCTTCAGCTTGTACCGCAATGCGTTTAGATTGAGTCGATACAGTATCTCGTAATGATGAAAGTTTTTTCTGAAGTTCATCAATCGCTGCATCATTAGTAGCTATCGACTTTCTATTAGTATCGTAAGCAACCCCCCAGAGCTTACGAATCTCACTCTCGTGATTCTTCAACGTCTCTTCTAAGGTTTGACCTTGCTTATTAGCCGAAACATCAGCCGCGAGAAGCTGATGATCCAAATTTTGAATCTCACTTTTTGCACCATACAGTTCATTACGCAGCTGCATATTTTGTTGCCATAACCAATACCCAGCACCGGCCGAAGCCATTAAAATGAGTATCAATAAAATATAAATACCCGCCAGGCTAGGCTTTTTATGAACAATAGTAGGCGCATGGGCTGGTTTTGCTGGAGTGGGAGTGGTATGGCCTTTTTGTACTGTTGCACTGGATGGCCTTCTATCGCTGACTTCATCTTGATCCAGAGTCAGGCTTGGGATCTCAACATCATCGTCTCTACGCATGGAAAATCTTATATAGTCACTATTAATAGAAATTATGGAAATTAGTTATTGAACAGTCCTAAAGAATGTTATCTTAAGTTCTTCAATGCTACTATATAAGCACCATTAACTGCTTGATAACAAGCATTTTTCGTTAAATAAAAGCAAGGAGAATAGAAATGGCTTTTGAATTACCCGCTCTTCCTTATGCTAAAGACGCACTAGAGCCTCACATGTCTGTTGAGACGCTTGAGTACCATTATGGTAAGCATCACAACACTTATGTTGTTAAATTAAATGGCTTAGTTCCTGGTTCTGAATACGAAAATAAATCACTTGAAGAGATCATTGTATCTGCTCCAGCTGGCCCAGTTTTCAATAACGCAGCACAAATCTGGAACCACACTTTCTTCTGGAACAGCCTAAGCCCTAATGGCGGTGGCGAGCCTACTGGCGCTCTAGCGGATGCAATCAACGCAAAATGGGGTTCTTTCGCAGAATTCCAAGCAGCATTTGATGATAAAGCAGTTAACAACTTCGGTTCTAGCTGGACTTGGTTGGTTAAAAACGCTGACGGCTCTCTAGAAATCGTGAATACAAGCAACGCAGCTACCCCAATGACCAATGGTCAAACGGCTATCATTACTGTGGATCTTTGGGAACACGCTTACTATATCGACTACCGCAATGTTCGTCCTGATTACCTAAAAGGCTTCTGGGCATTAGCTAACTGGGAATTTGCAGCAGCAAACTTCGCAGCTTAATTCTATCTTTTCGTTAATAAAGTAGAATAAGACTAAAACAAAAACGCGGCCATTGCCGCGTTTTTTTTGCCTTTCATTTATCCCATTTCATTTCATCCAATACAAATAGTTTTGCTTGAATAAACTCAGAGTGCGGCATAAACAACAATTCACTAATTGTACGGATACGATGATCTTCATAAGAGTCAATATCACCATCAGCAAGCGCAACACGCCATAGTGCTTTTAGAAGTAACATCTTCTGCTCTAGAGTCGCGGTTTCATTAATTACTTTAGTGAACTGATAAAGATCGTTGGCTTGATCTACGCCAGAGCGAGCCTCTTCATAGAGAGTATCTATGTCATCTCCCAACTCACTTACCTCACGCAGGAAGCGCTTCACTTGGCCTTCTTCTTGCTCATTTATTTCATTATCAGCCAGCATAACCTCCATCAGTAAAGCCGCTACAGCTTTCTGATAAGATATTTGCTCTCCCTGCTCTACAGGAAGACTGAAAAGACTTTTTAAAGCTTTTAGCATTTTTTCTCCAAAATATACTCACGCAGAGCTTCAATTAGAATATTAGGAAATTGCCTATAATCTAGATATGGACACCAAACATACGGTAGGTAAACAAAAGAAGTGTGCACTTCGCCGATCTCTTGCGCAGAACTCACTACAGGCCGCTCGTTTCTAAATGTATTTCCGACAATAAAAACAACGCCTTTATAGTCATGAAGCTGATCTAAAGAAAACGCAATACCTACTTTAGTAAACAGCTCTTTATCGCGAAAGACTTTCCATGAATCATAACTAGGGACTGTTAGTTTTGCCATGATAGTGAAAATTTTACGCCAGTGATTACCATTTAACTCAATTAAGATAGAAACATCAGGCTTCTTTAAAAAAACAATATCGACTGGTGTCGGCAAAATAGGTCTGTTTGGCAACAGAAATACATAATTGGCTTCGTCAACACAAGCACCTAGCCACAATTTGCTCATATGAGACTCCTTAGGTTTATAAGAATACAGCGGGTGCTTTTTAATATCTGCAAGCTAATAGGTAAAGACTGTGCAACAGGCAGCCCACCAAGCATTCCATATAACTTATTTTTATCTAGGTAAATAAAGTTTTATTTACAATATTACATTAGACTTTTCTTATTAATGTAAATTAGAATAATCTTATATAAACTAAAGGAATCTAATTATGGATACAATGTTTAACCCTCTCGTAGGAGGCCTATTAATAGGTCTCACAACCACAATCTACCTTCTCAGTGTCGGAAAAGTGATCGGCATTAGTGGGATATTATCTCAGTTACTTTTTAGCAAAGAACGTTATTTGCCATTTCTATTCATAGCAGGACTAATAATAGGTGGTAGCGCTTATGGAATTCTAACAGAACAAACTGTTGCTTTTCCGGAAACAAGAAGCCCTCTTCTTTTGATTGTATCCGGTCTACTGGTTGGTTATGGGACACGACTCGGGAGTGGATGCACGAGTGGTCACGGCGTTTGTGGTATATCGCGACTTTCCCCTCGCTCAATAGTAGCCACTTTGGTCTTCATGACTGCGGCTATTATCACAGTTGCTGCGCTTAATTAGGAGAAAATCTATGTACGCAATTATTACACTCGCTGCTGGCTTATTATTTGGCTTAGGGTTGGCGTTTTCCGAAATGACCAATCCGGCTGTCGTTATTGGCTTTTTAGATATTTTCGGTGATTGGAACCCTTCTTTAATCATTGTAATGGCAAGCGCCATTGCAGTTGGAATGATTGGCTATGTTATTAAAGGAAAACGCTTAACACCGTTGCTGGCCAGTAAATGGCAGGTTCCTACGCTGCGCAATATCGACGCAAAACTCGTCATAGGTGCATCGCTTTTTGGCATTGGTTGGGGAATTAGTGGCTATTGCCCTGGGCCTGGATTAACGGCATTAGTAAATAACCCAAGCGAAGGTTTTTACTTCGTGGCGGCTTTAATTGCTGGCAGTGGGTTACATTACATCCAGACTCGCATCACTCAAAAATAGACCTAGAAATCCCTAAATAAAAAGGAGACTTTTGCAGTCTCTTTTTTTTAGTCTAAAATATGAAAAAATACTTGACCCAAGACGGCTTGCGTCTTAAATTTCGCCCGCGTCATTGCTGAACATAATCCGCACCGCTTCAACTGCTGCGCTAGTCGCTTAAGGCCTTGCCGCCGGATAAGTAACAGCCATAAGTAGGACGGGAGAAGGTAAAGGCGTTTACTTATTTAATCGGTTTATGTTTTGCATAATTAAGGAGCCTTTAGCCCATGACTATCGACGTCAATTCTTTCTACACACCTGAGCGTTTTGCCCGTTTTAAAGCGTTTGCTGAAACCAAAGACACCCCTTTTGTTGTTATCGATACTGACATTATTGATGAAGCTTATACAGAGTTAACCAAAGGCTTTCCTGTTGCTGATATTTTTTATGCTATAAAAGCAAATCCAGCTCCAGAAATTTTAACTCTACTTCGCGACCGTGGCTCAAACTTTGATGTAGCGTCACGCTACGAGTTGGACAAGCTGTTTGCAATCGGCGGCATTTCTCCCGATCAAGTGAGCTACGGCAACACCATCAAGAAAGCAAAGGACGTGCGTTACTTTTATGAAAAAGGTGTACGTATGTTTGCAACAGATTCTGAAGCAGACTTGCGTAACATCGCAAAGGCCGCTCCAGGTTCTCGCGTTTATGTTCGCATCTTGACTGAAGGCACAGTAACAGCTGACTGGCCACTTTCTCGTAAATTTGGCTGCCGTCCAGACATGGCAATGGACTTATTGGTACTTGCAAAAGAACTTGGATTGATTCCTTACGGCATTTCTTTCCACGTTGGATCTCAGCAACGAGATATCGGTGCATGGGATGCTGCGATCGCTAGTGTTAAAGTAATTTTTGAACGCCTTAAAGAAGAAGACGGTATCGTATTAGAGATGATCAATATGGGCGGTGGGTTCCCTGCAAACTATATTGCTCGTACTAATGATCTTGCAACCTACGCAGAAGAAATTACCCGTTTCTTAGAAGAAGACTTTGGAACAGATTTACCTCGCATTATTCTAGAGCCAGGCCGTTCTTTGATCTCTAACGCAGGTGTTCTAGTAAGCGAAGTGGTTTTGATTTCTCGCAAATCACACACCGCATTAAATCGCTGGGTGTTCACTGACGTTGGTAAATTCTCTGGCCTTATTGAAACGCTAGATGAATCCATCAAATACCCGATTCATGTTGAAAAAGGTGGCGAGCTAGAAGAAGTTATTATCGCTGGTCCAACCTGTGACAGCGCCGATATTATGTATGAAAACTACAAGTATGGCCTACCACTGAATTTGGCTATTGGTGATCGCATGTACTGGTTATCTACTGGTGCCTATACAACAACGTACAGCGCAGTAGAATTTAACGGCTTCCCGCCATTGGCTTCATACTACTTGTAAGTACTTTTTTTATAAGTAATACGCTTTATAGCTAGAAAAGAAGCCTCAGAAATGCATTTTCTGAGGCTTTTTTTGTTTGCCCAGCGAAGCTGGCAAACCCGTCAGGTTGTAAGAAACCTGTCTCACCCCGACTGGGGGGAAGAGAATCCGAATCGCAAGGGCGTTGCTGGCCAACGGCAGGGTCTGAAGGAAGCGATAGGAAGTTAACAGTACACAACGCAAGTGAACCTGCTTCGGCAGTTTAGGTGGGTAAGCGTGCAAAATAGCGCAAAGCCCGATACTCAGTCAGACCTAGGCTGTGTTTGAGGGTGGCATTGTTAAC
>NZ_PTXN01000028.1 GCF_012726345.1 Marinomonas sp. UCMA 3892 | reverse complement strand
GAAAGAMAGTTCCATGCAGAGAAGCCCAACCAAAAGTGGGTGACAGACGKGACCGAGTTTAAAGTCGACAACCAGAAAGTTTATCTCTCGCCAGTGATCGACTTATTCAATCAGGAAGTAGTGAGTTATGAAGTGAGGAAGTCAGTCGCGTTACCATTGGTCACAGACATGTTGAAGAGCGCGATTAGCAAGCTGAGTAAGAACGAGAGGCCGATTATCCACTCAGATCAAGGTTGGCAATATCAGAACCAAGCGTATCAGGCACAGATTAGGGCTCAAGGGCTATCTCAAAGTATGTCTAGAAAAGGAAACTGCTTAGACAATGCTGTCGCTGAGAACTTCTTCGGTATTTTAAAGACAGAGATGTACCACAATGAAAAGTTTAGAAATGCAGATGAACTGATTGAAGCAATCAGAGAATACATCGAGTATTACAACAACGATCGAATTAAGCAGAAACTAAAAGGCCTGAGTCCGATAGCGTATCGAAATCAGGCCTTGAAAGCCGCTTAGAATAGAGTCCAACTTTATGGGGTCAGTTCATATCGTCATAGATACTTGGGGCTTTAAATAACCATACTGCTTAATTAAGAAGCTAAGCAGATCGCTCGACCATGGTTATGAACCTCAACCAATTCTTTATGAAGGCTGCAGATTGCTTTTTCGTAATCTTCTTCATCAACAACAAACTGCATATCTACCTGGCGCATAGATTGGTGCATAGCCAATACGTTGACCTCTTGCTCTGCAATGGCTTTTACCGCCTTCGCCAACATGCCTGTGGTTTTCATATCACTACCAATGGCAGAAACAATCGCTACTTTACGCTGCGTTATTTCAGCATCCGCAAAACGCTCATGCAGCACTCTCATGACACGTTTCAAGGTTTTCAGGTTGATCGCCAAATAATGCGTAATCGTATTGGCATTAATATCTTTAGCAATAATATGAGCGTGGAACTGTCTTAATACTTTAAGAATATCCACATCAAATTTGTCTATATCACCAGCCATGTCTTGATCGAATAGTTCTACGGCAAATACACCTCGGCAACCCGCAATGATCTCTACACATGGCGCATCACTTACGTAGTCACCGGTGATAAGCGTACCTGTATGTTCTGGCTCAAAAGTGTTTTTCACTCGCAATGAAATACCACTTTGACGCAAACCTTTTGCCGCTTTGGGATGGATCGCTTCCATACCAAGATTAGCAAGCTGATCGGCTACATCGTAGTTGGTTCGACCAATTGGTACCGCTTTACTTTCACCTACTAAACGAGGATCGGCACTGCTTAAATGGAATTCTTTATGAATCACAGCTTCATGAGCTTGCGTCAGAACCGCAATTCGACTGAACGTCATTTCACTATAGCCACGATCAAAAGTAGACATCAGACCGGTTTCGCTGTGAGCATAACCAGTCGCGATCGGAAGCTCTTTGCTCAGATCAACATCTTTAAATGCATCTAATATACGCTCATCAAGCGACATGTGGCTTGGGCTATTCCACCCTGTCAAATCAACGAACACAGCATTCACACCATCGCGTTGTAACAAGTGCGCGGTATTCCAAGCACTGTGCGCTTCACCAAGACTAGCCAACATTTCTCGTACAGTAGCAAGATGCTCGCTAATCGAAAAATGACCGTGCTGACAAAGGCGGTGTAAGTCTTCAAGACACTCTTGTGCTTCTTGCAAACGGCTATTTAAAAATGCATCTGCTTTATGACGCAATTCACCCGCTTCGAACAAGCTATGGTTAATTTCCAACATAGCCGCGCGAACATCTTGTAATGCTGGGAACCAATTGTTTTGCTTACGCTCTTGAGCGAATAAAGCAAATACACCAGCATCACCCGTTTTCTTGTGCTCTAACAGCTTATCGGTCATACCAGCATAAGCAGAAACAACAAAAACACGTTGGTACATGTTGTTCACTAAAGTGGGTTTGAAAATTATATTATCTCGAACTGAACGGTAGTCACTCATGGACGTACCGCCAATTTTTTCAACTGTATGTTGTCCCATCATTTTTCCAATATGTTAAGGGGCTAAAAGCCAACTTATGCCGAAATCCAAAACTGCCGCTATATTGTCATAAGGTTGCGGAAAATTTAAGCATTAATCGCTTTTTTAAAGCGCTTTAATCGACTTCCTAGCCGCGATGTATTCAGGCCTTGGAGTCGTGTTACCAAATGGCGAAGCTACACGATTCGACAAAGCGTTGTAGACAAAAAATAAATTCGAACGAGGCGATGATGTAATATTGCCGTTTGAACCATGCAACACATTGCAATCAAACAAAATAATTCTGCCCGGTTGTCCAACTGCGGCTTCGATGCCATTTTTTTCAATCAATGACTGCAATGAAGCATCATCTGGAACGCCTATATTTTGCGTTTTAAGAGAAGAAAGATAGTTGTTTTCCGGTGTTTCTCCGACACAGGATATATAAGTAAGATGTGAGCCGGGAATCAACAGTAAGGGGCCGTTGTGGTAATCGTTAGGGGTCAATGTAATTGACATACTCAAGGCTCTCATACGTGGCATACCATCTTCCACATGCCATGTTTCAAAATCTGAATGCCAATAAAACTCCTTACCGCGAAAACCCGGCTTGTAGTTCAATCGCGTCTGATGAAGATAAACTTCATCACCTAAAAGATACTCTGCGATTCGAACTAATCTTGGATCTTCAGCCACACCTTGAATAAAAGCATCTAGTTTATGTACATCAAATACTGAGCGAATATCTCCACTACTGGATTCTGTAACGCTTTCTTCGCGTTGCTTGATCTCGTCATCATCACGTAAATACTGCATATGTTTCTGCATATTAAGGACTTCTTCGTCACTAAAAACACCATCCAGAAACAAAAAACCTTTCTTTTCGTATTGATCTAAAAGCGCCTCGTCAAGAGGCGCTTTTTGTCGATAATTAGAGTAGATAATAGGATCTTGGCGCTTGATATACATAGGTTCAGAATAGATTCTGGATGGATATTGATCTTGCTTAATTCCATCAGTACTTAGTGAATCCACACTATTTTTATCAGAAAATCTTGAACTGAAAAGTTTCTGGTTAGACACTTTCTGCTTAGCAACTTTCTGATTAGTAAAGTCATCATATAAATATTCAGATGCTAGAACCGATGACATGATCGCGACTCCTTATTATCTCCTTACCATTAACGATATGATCTGATAAATAGCTTTTTAGGCCTACTCTAGAATTTCGTAAGCACCTTCTGAGTTGTGAACTTCTTTACCCGTAATTGGCGGATTAAAAACACAAGCCAGTTTCAATTCTTTGAATGCGCGCAAGGTATGGGCATCATGTTTATCAAGCACATATACAACACCCGGTTTAATATGATGCTTTTGACCGGTTTCACGGCTTTCTACTTCGCCTTCACCAGAAATGCAGTACACAGATTCAAGGTGATTTTGATAATGCATATCAAAATCCTTGCCTTCATAAATAGTGGTGATGTGGAAAGAAAAACCCATATTGTCTTCTTTTAATAAAAGACGTGTGCTCTCCCAATTACCATCTGGTGACACAACACGACGTTCGGTTTTTTCACATTCTGCTAAATCGCGTGCAAACATTCTTTTCTCCTTATGATCCGAGGATCGCTTAAATGCCGGTAAAGAGTTACCGGAAGAAACTTGAGGTTTTTGACTTACTATTTTCTTCACTCAAGTAGGTGATAAAAGCCGCCTTTAAAATTAAAAGGCGACTTCTATAGAAGAGGAACTAGACAGCGATGTCGTAGTTCTCATCAAAGTAGCTTTTTGCTTCTGGCATATCGTCTTCTTTGGCGCATACATCACGAATGGCGCGCTCCAGAATATCAATACCTTGTTTTAGATCTTCGTCACTAATAATCAATGGACATAGGAATTTCACCACTTGATCATCGGCACCAGAGGTTTCGATCATCAAACCATTCTGGAAACATTTCTTGGTAATCTTGCCAGCCAATTCACCACTAACACAGTTGATGCCACGCATCATGCCTCGACCTTGAAGGGTGAAATTTCCTTCACCAAATTCATTGACTATCTCTTGAGTACGTTCATGAATGTACTGACCTTTGCGCTTAATTTCTTTTTCAAACGCATCATCCTTCCAGTAGGTTTCAATCGCTGCTTTTGCCGTCACGAAGGCCAAGTTATTGCCTCGGAACGTACCGTTATGCTCTCCTGGTTTCCACTCATCCAATTCAGGACGCATTAGAACGACAGCAAATGGCAAACCGTAACCACTTAAAGATTTTGACATGGTAACAATATCAGGTTTGATTCCAGCATCTTCAAAGCTAAAGAAAGTACCAGTACGACCACAACCAGCTTGAATATCATCAACGATCAATAGAACACCATGTTTCTTACAAACGGCTTCTAAATTCTGCAACCAGCCAAAACTCGCGGCATTAATGCCACCCTCACCCTGAACCGTCTCAACAATTACGGCAGCTGGTGTATCAACACCACTACTAGAATCAGACAATACTTTGTCCAGGTATTCCGTTGTTTCAATACCTTCGCCCAAATAACCATCAAACGGGACGGTAGAAACACCAGCACCAAGGCTAGTACCCGCAGCACCACGGTGATGTGAATTACCCGTTACAGACAAAGCACCCAAGCTACAACCATGGAAGCCGTTGGTAAAACTAATGATATTTTCACGACCTGTAACGTTACGGGCTAGCTTAAGTGCGGCTTCAACCGCATTCGTACCAGTCGGCCCGGTAAACTGCACCATGTATTCAAGGCCACGGGGCTCAAGAATGTGCTTTTTAAAGACTTCAAGGAATTCACCTTTGGCTTTCGTGTGCATATCTAGGCCATGTGTAATGCCATCATCTAAGATATATTCCACTAGCTTTTCTTTAAAAACTGGGTTGTTATGACCATAGTTCAACGTACCTGCACCCGCCAAGAAATCTAAATATTTGTTACCTTCTTGATCAAATAAATACGCGCCTTGTGCACGGTGAAAAACACGTGGAAAAGAGCGTGCGTAAGATTGTACTTCTGATTCGATTTCGTCAAAAATTTTCATATTGATATCATCCTTTAAGTTCATAAAAAGTAATTTCTGTACGAGAAGAGAAAGGAAAAACTGAGAGTGAAAGCATAGCCTTCTAACTCATCGCGTTTCTAAGCTCGCGTACGTTCAAATTTATTAATCTGGTAAATTCATATGTTTTTGAATTTAATGGCTTTTAAAATTATCGGAGAAGGGGCCAATCCTAACTAGATGCTCAGTATCGTGCTTTCCTTTAAAGTGATCTTGTTTGTCAAACATCACAGATTCTTCTAAAGGAGCCTCTAACTGCTCAGCAAGACGACGAAACAAAGCCCAAGAGCCTTCATTTAATGCAGTAATGCTGGTTTCTATGTAACGCACACCTGAACAGCTGGATCGTTCAAGCAATGATGAAACCATTTTTCTCGCTAAGCCTTGGCCACGGGCTTTCTCGCTAACCGCAACTTGCCAAACAAACAGAGTGTCTATTTGGTTGGGAATAATATAACCAGAAACAAAACCCACCATTTCGCCGCCTTCGAGGCTAGCCGCAACAGACGTTTCATTAAAATGGCTAGCTTGCAGCAAATTACAATATACCGAATTAGTATCTAATGGCGGACAAGATGCCACCAACTGATTGACAGCCATACCATCTATCGCACTAGGTTTAGTAAAGACAATTTTTTCTGAATTCATAATCATATCCATTAGAAAACAAAGCATTATTAACCAGTTAGTTTTATAAATCAGATATCGATAAACAACTATATTGACTGATTTATATGAAGTTAATGTTACTTAACTGATTTTTAAAATCATATTGATTTGATGTCTAATCATTCTACCTGAAAGCAATATCAAGTCCAGACTTTTATTTAGAGAACTAACCATTACAGCCGTAACATTTCCTCTAAAGCTAGACAGGCTCTAGGATGAAAAGCACACGCTAAATAGCGAAAAACATCATAAAAGAACATTTTTAGTTGCATATCCGCATCGAAATTCGGAAAATCCCGCCCCTATTCGGAGTTTTGCTTATCAGCATTCATTCATGCTGGTGAAGTGGGAAGCATTGGTATGGGTAAAAAAACCAGCTCCGATCGCTGTTTATATATTTCGCTTTCAATTATTTAGAGATAATTATGACAAATAAAACATCTATCCAAGGCTCGTGGGCGAGTCGATGGATATTCATTTTAGCGGCAACTGGTTCCGCTGTAGGCTTAGGCAACATCTGGAAGTTCCCTTACATCACTGGTGAAAACGGTGGTGGGGCATTTGTTCTTGTTTACTTGGTTTGTATCTTGCTTGTTGGTATTCCAATAATGATGGCTGAAGTCTTTATTGGGCGTCGTGCACGCAAAAACCCTATAGATGCTTTAAGTGATGCAGCTGAAGAATCAGAAAGCTCAAAATCTTGGGGATTGATCGGTTTGATGGGAATGCTATCTGGCGTTCTTATCTTTTCATTTTATTCTGTTGTTGGTGGCTGGGTACTTTATTACATTAAAGTCATGCTAACAGGTGAAATGAATGGTATCTCTTCTGATGATGCTGGTGCAGCCTTCGGCGCCCTTCTTGCAGAACCAACTACACTTTTAGCTTGGCATACTTTGTTTAGTATCATGTCTGTTTTTGTTGTCGCTGCTGGCATCAACAAAGGCATTGAAACTGCGACTCGTATTATGATGCCTGCCTTGTTTGTACTGCTAATCATCCTACTTGGCTATGCGATGACCACTGGTGGCTTTGCGCAAGGTTGGAATTTCATGTTCGAGTTTGACTTCAGCAAGTTAACCTGGAACGCAGCTTTGATTGCATTAGGCCATTCGTTCTTTACCCTATCTTTGGGTATGGGCACCATCATGGCTTATGGCTCTTACATGACCAAAGATGCGTCCATAGGCAAGACTGTATTGGCTATAGGTGCACTAGATACACTGGTCGCTTTGGTTGCTGGCTTAGCTATCTTCCCAATCATCTTCTCTAACGGTATGGATCCTGCAGCAGGCCCTGGCTTAATGTTTATTTCTTTGCCAGTTGCCTTTGGTCAAATGCCTTTCGGTCAGTTGTTTGGTGTTTTGTTCTTTATCTTAGTCGGCGTAGCTGCATGGACCTCTGCGATTTCCTTGCTAGAACCTACTGTTGCCTTCTTGGTAGAGCGCTTCAAATTAAAGCGTATCACAGCGTCTATTGGCTTAGGCATCGTGGTCTGGGGATTAGGCATTGCATGTCTAGGTTCATTCAGCTTCATGTCTGATGTAACCTTCTTCGGCAAAAATACTTTCGATTTCTTAGACTACATTACAGCAAACATCATGCTGCCATTAGGCGGAATTTTGATTGCACTGTTTGCAGGCTGGGTTGTTAAGAATAAGTTCTCACAAGATGAGCTAAACTTGTCTGACACTGTATTTAAACTATGGAATTTTTCGATGAAGTTCACCGCGCCAATCGCAGTTGCTGTTGTATTGTACTTCTTGATAAATCCTATGAAGTAACACTTAAATAATTTAAGTGTTACTAATCTAGCTTTAATACTGACACCGGATCCCACTAGCTTTCTTAGCAAGTGGGATTTCTTTTTTTATAGACTTAAAACTTATAATGATTGAAATCACATCGATCTTAACGCGTAATTCTCACCAGCAGCTTGAATTGTCTTACTCAATTCAGACGCAACGTCAGCTTGCTGAACTTTATTCCAAATAATCTCATGGAAATAAAATGCTACGGTATTAATCGCTGGCTCAACAATAGCAACCAAACCACCTACTAACAAACTCCCCGTAATGAGATACGCTACAGAAAACGCTATCGAAAAGTGCATAACTGCAAAAGTCATTGTTTTAGCCATGTTGAATCCCCTTCTTTCTTTTGTTTGATTAAAAGAAGAGTAAGACAGGTCGATATATAACAAAAATATATTATAAATATGAATTTGATAGTTTTTTACTTTTCAAGCCTATCAATGAAGTCAATCACACCACCCAATGCCTCAGAGTAGACTTTAACCTCTCCAAGATCCGTTACATCAGCATTATGAGCAGCCAACCAAAAACTCGCACCAATCACTGCAACTGGCATTTGCCATTGCTGCATCTGATCAATCAACTCCTCAGCTTTATTAACTAATTCATTTTCACAAAAAACCAATACAGAATGGGCTTTAATACCTTCAATCAAGCTAGACCAATCGTTACTATGCTGTGCATTTGGAACAACACAACAAGACAAACCTTTATCCAATAAAATGGCTGCTGCCATGAAGCACCAAAAGCTGCGCTGGGAAGCTAATCCGGTAATCAAAACTTTAGTCGCACTCTTCTGCTGCGTTTTGAAATTGCTCACTCGAGCGATTAAACACGACAGCACGACCGACTCACAAAATACCAAGGCTGCACCTTTTCCCAGCAACTCAAAGCTTGGTAACAACCAGTCTCGTATAGCGATTTCAGCAGGGTACTGAGAAAAAATTTGCTGATACATCTGCTCAATTTTATCTTCTTGAAAAGCCCTTGCCGCTTTTACCAAGGACTCTTGCCATTCCAACCATTCATTTGATGGAACAACGCCATCGAGCGTCGCACCTTTCTCCAGCAAAGCTCGCACCTTACTAACAGCGACGCCCTGCTGAATCCAGCGCAATATAGCTTCTACACGTTGTACATCGCCTTGATCATACAATCGATGACCTTTGCCAGTACGCTTTGGCTTTAACAAGCCGTAGCGGCGCTCCCAAGCTCGCAATGTGACTGAGTTCACTCCAGTTCTTAGGGATAACTCACGAATAGGAAAATATTCAGAGCTGCCTAATTGCACTAATTCATCTAAAGACTCTTGTTTTTTTGTTTGCGCATCTTGATTTGACTGACTCATACATTTTTCCAACAAATCATTATTCATCTAAGGCAATAAATCTATTGTGACCTAAACTTCTATAACCACCAAAGAGTACACCACAAAAACTATACAAATATTTTTTTGTATAAGATAGTTGCTTTTCTTATACGGTTTTCTATATTGTATAAGAAAAGCAACATAAACACTGGGAAAAATAAAATGAACTCATTAACTACCGGTCAAATTCACACTCCAACCTTTGACATCGCCATTGTTGGTGCTGGTCTGGCTGGCAGCTTGTGTGCGCATTTGCTCTCCCAGTCAGGCCAATCCGTTTGCGTAATAGACAAAAGCCGCGGCAGTGGTGGTCGAGCTAGCAGCAAAAGGGTAGAAGGCGACATCAGTTGTGATCTTGGTACACCTTATATCGTCGCCAAGCACCCTGACACGCTCGCCCTATTCAAACAGCTCACCGAAGAACATGTAGCGGCACCATGGAAACAACTTAGTAAAGCCAGTTCACAAGCTTTTGTCGGTGTGCCAAAAATGAGCGCTATAACTCGTCACTGGGTTCAAAATGCCAGCTTCATTACTAGCACTCGTATCCACCATTTGGATCAGATAACACAACAAGGCGATGATCAGCCAAGCTGGTTATTAAGAGATGATAAATATCAGCCTATTGTAATTGCGAAAAAAATCATCATTGCGGCGCCAGCACCACAAGCCGCATCAATACTGGCTTCACACGAAAAATTAGCTGTACTGTTACTGAGAGCTAATCAGGCGAGTGCATCTTATGAGTCTCAATGGGCGATGTGGTTAGAAACAGAGCCATGTGACTTGAATGCATTGATTGAGCCTAAAGGCTCTCCAATAAAACGCATGATAAAAGACAATTACAAGCCCATGCGCCACAGCGAAAAAGTCGATCGCTGGGTGATTCAAACGACCCCTAACTGGACAAAACAACATCTTGATGCAGAAAAAGATTGGATTACACAAACCTTGCTGCAAGCTTTTGCAGAAATAACAGAACACAGGGTTTTAAAACATGGCGATCCACATCGTTGGTTCCTCAGTCGCTTTGCCGAAAATAAAGGCAATAACCCCTTTGCTTGGTCACCTGAGCACAATGTAGGACTGGTCGGTGACTGGTTATGTCAAGGCGATGCAGAAGGTGCATTAATCAGCGCAATATCTCTCATTAATCATATTAAAAATTCAAAATAGAACAATGACGTTGTCCATTGGAGGACTCATCTATGCCACATTCTCAACCATCACCAGATCAGCTCACACATAAAATTCCCGTCGGAATTAGCGCCTGTCTATTAGGTGAAAATGTTCGATACAACGGTGGGCATAGCCATTCTGACTATTGCGATAAAGTACTCAGCCATTATTTTGAGTATCAAAAATTCTGCCCTGAAGTGGCCGCTGGATTTGGTACGCCCCGCCCAACACTGCGTCTTGAAGGCAATCCAGATGAACCAAGAATGGTCTTCAGTAAAAACTCTGAAGAGGATGTTTCTGAGGTATTCATGGCTGCCTCTAATAAATATCTAGAAAATCTATCGCATTTAGATGGCTACATTTTGATGAAAAAGTCCCCAAGCTGCGGCATGGAGCGTATCAAGGTTTATCAAGAAAACGGTCACCCTCATATGCAAAGAAGCGCAGGCCTTTTTACCAAAGCATTGCAACAGCGTTATCCATTATTGCCAGTGGAAGAAGACGGTCGTTTGAATGATCCTGCGTTACGAGAGAATTTTTTATTACGCGTTTTTACCCATCATGATTTCCGTCACAGCATGGGCCAAGACGCTCAAATGAAAGACCTTATTGCTTTCCATAGCCGTTATAAATATATGGTCATGGCGCATTCTCAACCGATTTATCGCAAACTGGGACGTATGCTTTCAGGTAATGACCCAAGACCCTTTAACCAATTAAAAACGGCTTACTTTGAGATTTTAATGACAACACTCTCAAAACCAGCAGAGCGTAAAAATCACTGCAATGTGCTCATGCATCTTGTGGGTTATTTAAAACATGCAGTGGATGTGTCTGTTCGAAAAGATATTTTGGATGTGGTTGAACAATACCGCCGTGGCGAAGTTAATCTTGCCACGCCTGTCACCTTATTGCATCACTACTTAAAACATTACGGCAGTGAATACATCAACGAGCAAAGCTATTTCATTCCATATCCATCGCCTCTTGGCATCCGTAATACGGTTTAAGGTAACGCAGTATAATGAAAATTACACACCTAGTTTGGTTGAGAAATGACCTTCGCTGTGTGGACAATCCAGCGTTATATTTGGCCTCTTTAGAGGCGAATTTTGCTCGAGAAGGCATTGCTGTTATTGTTACTCCCACACCAAAACAATGGGAACAGCATAACGAATCAGACGCTAAGAATGGGCTTCGTGCTGGGCTAATCAAAAACCTAGCCAAAACCCTGGCAACGCTTGGCATTCCACTTCATACTCTTGAGGCTGATACCTTTGATCAGCTCCCTGATGCCATCACAGTGTTTTGTCTCAGTAATAATATCAAACACCTTTGGTTTAACCGCGATCTACCTATTCACGAGCAACAGCGAGATCAAGCGGTATGCGAGCAATTACAGCAACACCAAATTAGTACTCACGTTCAGGCGACAGATATTATTGTTTCCCAAGATGTGCTTAGCCAGCAAGGCACACCATTCAAGGTCTTCACACCATTCTTTAATCGATGGGTCACCATGCTTGCTCAGCAAGATATAACCCCCCTACCAACGCCTGATCCACAGGCTAAAGCGTTGCCAGAACCCTGTTTGAACCTGACATGGGAAAAACCATTTCGAGACGATTTATGGCCAGCCGATCACGACACAGCGAAACAAAAACTTTGGCAGTTTTGCCACCATAAAGAACGACATTACCAAGAAGGCAGAGATTACCCAATTGAACCTGCCACCAGCACATTATCACCTTATCTTGCATTGGGCGCATTAGGACCAAGACAATGTCTAGAAGCGATTTTCTACACCTGTAACCAAGAAGAAAGACGCTGGCAAGACAGCATTTGGTTAAAGGAACTTGCGTGGCGCGACTTCTACCGTCAACTGATGTCACATTTTCCTTTTCTTTGTAAGAGCCGTCCGTTCAAACCAGAAACAAGCGCGTTGATTTGGCGACAAAATGAGGAAGAATTCCAAGCATGGTGCGAAGGTAGAACGGGGTTTCCAATTGTTGATGCCGCTATGCGTCAGCTTAACCAAACGGGTTGGATGCATAACCGTTTAAGAATGGTCGCTGCTAGCTTCTTTACCAAGCTCATGTTTGCAGACTGGCGCAGAGGTGAAGCTTATTTTATGAGCAAATTGATTGACGGTGAATTCGCAGCGAACAATGGCGGCTGGCAATGGAGCGCATCTACGGGATGTGATGCAGCCCCCTATTTCCGCGTTTTCAATCCAACCAGGCAATCACAAACCTATGATAAGAACGGTGATTTCATTCGACGTTTTGTGCCTGAACTCACCAAACTGGATGCAAAGTCCATTCATGATCCAAAACCGGAACAAAGAAAACAATGCCATTACCCAGAACCAATTATTGACTATAAACCAGCAAGACTAGCGGCTATCGCGGCATTTGATGAATTAAAAGGGCATTAAGCTAAATGCGTTTTTACAGGAACCATATCAAGCATATTGGCAAAGCAGAAAAATACACCTATACTTTGAGCTGTAATATTTCTCAAACTAAGCTTTTACAGATCAAAACAAAATTATACTGTCTGTAAAATTTTTTGGATTAATTAATTGCTATGCCTGATTCACCACAACACTTACACGATGTCCTTGTCCACCTACGACGCATTATCCGTGCTACAGATCTACAATCGAAGCGCGTTGTAAAGGCCTGTGGACTAACAATCCCTCAAATCATGGTGCTTCGCTCTATTGAAGAGCTAGGCGATGTGACTGTACGAAAAATCTCTGACAGTGTGTCCCTAAGCCAAGCGACAGTAACGACCATACTCAACCGCCTAGAAGATAGGAAATACGTGGAACGAGTTAGAGGGCAAAAAGACAAGCGTATCGTTAATGCTCGCTTAACCCCCTTAGGCATAGAAATATTAAAAACCACGCCGCCGCTTTTGCATGAAAAATTCATCGATGAGTTTAACTCGTTAGAAGGCTGGGAGCAGACTCAAGTACTCTCATCATTGCAACGCATCGCCATGATGATGGATGCAGAGAATTTAGATGCAGCCCCCTTACTGGATATCAATTCACCTGATGCGCTAGTTTAAAAACAAACGTAACTAAACAAAAATGGCCGCTAATCCGCGGCCATTTTTGATTTAATATAATACCATCAAAGCATTATTTTAAATTCAGTACATCCTGCATATCATACATACCAGCTGACTTACCTTCCAACCAGCTTGCTGCTCGTACTGCACCTTTAGCGAAAGTCATACGGCTACTAGCCTTGTGAACAATCTCAATACGCTCACCTTCGGTAGCAAACCAAACGCTGTGCTCACCAACTACATCACCAGCACGGATAGTTTCAAAGCCGATTTCTTTTTGAGTACGAGCACCAGTCTGACCTTCTCGGCCATAAACTGCACAATCTTTTAAATCACGACCCAATGCCTCAGCAACCACTTCACCCATTCGCAATGCTGTACCAGATGGAGAATCAACTTTATGGCGGTGATGAGCTTCAACTATCTCTACATCATATTCATCGCCCAAGATCTTCGCAGCGGTAGCAAGTAACTTAAGGGTTAAATTGACACCAACGCTCATATTTGGAGCAAAAACAACTGCAGATTGTTGAGCCGCATCGTTTAACTTCGCTTTTTCAGCATCGTTTAAACCAGTTGTACCAACAACAATGGCTTTTTGATGCTTAGCACAAAAATCTGCATTTTCTAACGTTAAACTTGGCGTAGTGAAGTCAATCAAAACATCAAAATCATTCACACAATCCGCCAATGACGCAACGGCTGCGACACCCAATTTACCAACACCAGCGATTTCACCTGCATCAGCACCAATCAAACTACTGCCAGGTTTTAAAATTGCCGCACCCAAAGAAACGTCTTTAGCATCATGGATCGCGGTGATTAAATTTTTTCCCATGCGCCCTGATGCGCCAATAACTGCTACTCGCATTTATCTACTTCCTCAATTTTGTCTGCACAAACCATAGCAAAAATTCACTTAAATCTCAGCATTAAAAATCAATACGGCATACTGTAAAGCATAAAAAAGGAGCAGAAGCTCCTTTTTTATGCTGATAGGCCAGTTAATTAAAATATTTCATTTGGCTTCAATTCATCAACCATATTTCGATCAAATTCAATAACACCATCTGACGGTATCTCGTCTACTGTGTTACGCATTTTCGGGCGAGATGTATCATTTTGCTTAATAATAATTTCAACACGTCGATTAGTTGCACGATGTGCAGGCGTATCATTGGGCACCAAAGGACGTGTGTCAGCATAACCCGTTACTGCAAATCGACCTTGATCAAGTTGTCCGGTAGAAAAAAGTTCCTCAGCTACAGAAATAGCTCGCGCTGATGACAATTGCCAATTCGAACGGAATCGACTACTTGCTATAGGAACATTATCAGTATGCCCTTCTACCGAAATAGTACCTTGAATCCCAACAAGAACATCTCGGATCAAATCAATAACAGGAATGAAATCATAATTTAACTCAGCAGAACCTGACTCAAATGATCCTTGATCCTTAATCCGAATCGTAATGGTCTGTTCTTGTGTTTCAATTTCCACTGTACCTTTTGAAACCTCTTCTCGCATAACAGAGGCAATCATTTGAGCATTACTTTCTGTTTCTTGAATTTTTTTCTCTTTATCAAGGTCCGCTTTAGATTTATCGACAAAGGTTACTGGAGCAGGCGATCCAGAATTGCTTTGCTCTTTTAATTCGGCATCACCAGGCTTACAAATAACTTCAAGCGTATTTTCTGGTGTGCTATCTGCTTTTTGTTTAACTTCATTAATTGGTGTCGGTTCAGGACGACCAGGACTAAACTCCTGTGCAATCACAGAGGTTCCCATAGGAATAGAGTCCGCTTCAACTTCACGCTGTACACCAAATGCCACTTTCAATGATCCTGCAAGTTGCTTAAATTTCAAAACATCCATTTCAGCGAATGACAGCAAAAGAACAAAGAAACACATCAACAAAGACATGAGATCCGCAAAAGTTCCCATGTAAGCAGGTAAACCCTCTACACATTCGGGGCAATCTGACTCTTCTTCATCACTCATTATCGAATCCGTTTACAACTAAAATATTATTCACGCTCAATTCGCTTACCTTCTGCGATGTAAGTCTTCAGTGCGCCATCCAAAATACGAGGGTTCTGACCTGACTGGATGGCAAGCAAGGCATCCAAAATCAACTTCTGGCAGGTCAATTCTTCATCTGCACGAATATTCAACTTCGCCTGTATAGGTAAGCACACCATGTTGGCTAACATAGCTCCATAAAGAGTAGTCAACAAGGCAACGGCCATCGCAGGACCAATTGCTTTTGGGTCAGACATGTTTGCTAACATCTGCACCAAGCCAACCAATGTTCCTATCATGCCCATCGCAGGCCCCACATCACCAAAAGCTTTAAATACTTTCGCGCCTGCACTATGCCGATAATAAGACTGGTTCATATCCTTAGATAGCTGATTTTTCACAACGTTACCATCATGGCCATCCACCAGCATTTGGATACCTTTTGATAAAAATGGATGACTCACTTCTTTACCTTCTAATGAAAGCAACCCTCCCTTGCGAGCTTCATCAGCAAGACCATATATCTCATCGATCAAAGTGTCTAACGGAACGCTTTTAAACATAAAAGCTTTTGCTGCGACTTTCCCTGCGCTCAAAAATTGACTTAAAGGATATTGCATCAAAACAACAAAGGTAGAACCGACTAATACAATCAGTGTTGACGCAGTGTCGATGAACATTCCTGCTGACCCACCAACAAAAATGGCGGCAATAATTACTATAAAAGATCCAACAAGTCCTATTAACGTTGCGATATCCACACACGTCTCCCAACAAAAAAGCTATAATACTACCAATACATTTTAATGATTCTATACGAAACAAAGAGGAAGAATGACATCTTCTTACATGATTTTTGTAATTTTCGTTAACACCTCCTCGAACAGTAGGTCATTTTCTGTTACAAAACGTAGGTTCAAACAAGAGTAGTCATCATGTCTAGAAAAACCAATGTCCGTCATTTTGAAGAAAACCTCAGCGAATTAGATACTCTCGTCACTCAGCTTGAGTCTAATCAGCTCTCTCTTGAAGAGGCACTAAAAGCCTTTGAAAAAGGTGTTAAACTTAGCCAAGAATGTCAGTCTGTTCTCACCCAAGCTGAGCAAAAAGTTCAAATACTATTGGAAAAACAAGATGGTGAGCACCTAGAAACTTTTGACCCGGAATTAAATTCGTGACTTTAAACGATTTTTCTCAATATGCTCGCCGTAGAGTTGATGACTACCTTACGCTTAATTTAGGCCAATACGAACCTGCAACCCATTTACAGAATGCCATGGCATATAGCCTATTTAATGGTGGCAAACGTGTTCGCCCTATGCTGACCTATGCCGCCGCATCCTTATTTGGCGAAGCTAATAACCTTACAGATGCCAGTGCAGCGGCGATAGAGTCCATACATGCTTATTCCTTAATTCATGATGATCTGCCTGCTATGGACGACGACGACCTGCGTCGCGGCAAACCTACTTGCCACATACAGTACGATGAAGCGACCGCCATACTTGCAGGTGATGCATTACAAACGTTTGCCTTTGAGTTATTGAGCAACCCGAAACACCAAAGTACTAAAGTGCAGCTACAATTGATTCAAGAACTTGTTCACGCTTCTGGTCGTCATGGCATGGTTACCGGACAAATGATTGATTTGGCCAATGTTGGCAACAGCATCAATATTGATGAACTTGAGCAAATGCACCAACATAAAACAGGCGCACTTATTCGAGCTAGTATTCGTATGGGAGCCATCAGCACTGGTGCCAAAAGCGAAGCTGATTTTGCTGCACTAGATGCTTATGCCGCAGCAATTGGCCTAGCTTTTCAAGTTCAAGACGACATCATTGATATTACCAGTGATACAACAACGCTGGGCAAAACTCAGTTCTCGGATGAAGAGGCAAACAAACCAACTTATCCTAAGCTGCTTGGTTTAGCAGGCGCTCAAGTGCTAGCTCAAAACCTACATAGCCAAGCCATTACAGCGATTTCGCCATTTGGTGACGCAGCTCAGCCTTTAGTTGAGCTTGCGAACTATATTATTGGTCGCAACCACTGATATACTTACCCGCTTTTTTTAGATTAATTAAATGTGACCAAACCTGTGCCGATGTTCGAAGAGATACCTACAGCGCGACCTGACACGCCGCTACTTGATGAAGTCAACTCACCAGCTGACTTACGCGCCTTTAAAAAAGAGCAATTGCCAGCTCTTGTCCGCGAATTACGAGAGTTCATGCTTTACAGTGTTGGACAAACTGGCGGCCATTTTGGCGCAGGTCTTGGTGTCGTAGAACTTACGGTTGCCCTGCATTATTTATACAACACACCAGAAGATCGCATTGTTTGGGATGTAGGTCATCAAGCCTACCCCCATAAAATTTTAACGGGTCGTCGTGAAGCTTTGCTCAACATTCGACAAGAAAACGGTATATCGGGATTCCCCAAACGCGATGAAAGTGAATACGATACTTTTGGTGTTGGTCATTCAAGTACGTCTATTGGTGCTGCACTGGGTATGTCTCTCGCTGCACGACAACTAAAAACTGGCCGCAAAGCTGTTGCTATCATTGGCGACGGAGCCATGTCTGCAGGCATGTCATTCGAAGCACTTAATCACGCAGGTGATGTTAAAGCTGACATGTTGGTCATTTTAAATGACAACGAAATGTCCATATCAAAACCAGTTGGTGCATTATCTAGTTACTTTGCTCGCATATGGGCCAGCAAGACCTACGACAACATTAGAGAAGGTGGAAGAAAAGTCTTCTCAGGCTTACCTTCTGCATTAGAACTCGCTCGTAAAGCCGAAGAACACATGAAAGGTATGGTATCGCCTGGTATGATGTTTGAGGAGCTAGGTTTTAACTATATCGGGCCAATTGATGGTCACGATATGGATCATTTATTGACAACCATTGCCAATTTGAAAGACAGAAAGGGACCTCAATTCCTGCATGTCATCACCAAAAAAGGCAAAGGCTTTGAACCTGCTGAAGGTGATCCAATAGGCTATCACGCCATCAATAAGATAGAACCAGACCCAAAACCCAATGTAGACAAAAGCAAATTGCCCAAATACTGCAATGTCTTTGGTAAATGGGTATGTGATGCCGCCGAACAAGACGACAAATTGGTTGCTATCACGCCAGCTATGAAAGAAGGCTCTGACCTCATTGAATTTGCTGATCGCTTTCCAGAGCGATATTTTGATGTTGCCATTGCTGAACAACATGCCGTGACATTAGCAGCCGGAATGGCTTGCGATGGAATCAAACCCGTAGTTGCAATTTACTCAACTTTCCTACAGCGTGCCTACGATCAACTTATTCACGATGTTGCCTTGCAGAATTTGGATGTTTTATTCGCCATTGATCGAGCAGGATTGGTGGGTGAAGATGGTCCTACTCATGCTGGTGTTTACGATTTAAGCTATCTTCGTTGTATTCCAAACATGGTTGTTATGGCTCCGTCAGACGAAGACGAATGCCGTAAAATGCTACAAACTGGCTATGAATACAAAGGCCCAGCTGCAGTACGTTATCCGCGAGGAACAGGCCAAGGCGTCGACATTGAATCAACACTAAGCACACTCAAAATTGGTAAGTCTCGTACACTACGCACAGGGCAATCAGGTATTGTTATCTGTGGTTTTGGCCGCCCTACTTACGATGCGCTAAAAGCTGCGAATACATTAGACGCAACCTTGCTCGACATGCGCTTTGTTAAACCGATCGATGAAGAAGCGTTACTTACTCATCGCGATGCAAAGCTCATCGTCACCGTTGAAGAAAATGCCATCATGGGCGGAGCAGGATCAGCAGTTAGTGAGTTCCTAATTGCGAACAATATAAACATCCCAACACTTCACCTTGGTCTTCCAGATCAATATGAAGAACATGCTAGCCATGCTTCCATGCTAAAACGCGTAGGACTGGATGCAGATGGTGTTCAGAAATCCATCGAGTTAAAACTGACCCATTTGTAATCACAAGCCATTAAAAATAAGGCCAGATTAATTCTGGCCTTATTTTTTAGTCTGTGGAAGCATTTAGTCAGCCATTTATAATCTCGACTACTTATAATCCTGACACGACATCACAATTTTTTTAGAAAGCGTCATAGCGCTATGACTTGTGTGATAAGCCGCTTCATTAATAAATAATGGATACGCGGTGTAACCCCCCTGCCAAGTAATCTTTTCGCCAGCAAACGTTTCCATTATCACCTGACCTGGCTCTATTGGCTGAAAGTCTTTCTGATCAACCAGACTAGATACCAAACCTTCTCTCTGTCCATTTTCGTTAACTGGCAAATGTAGATTTTCAGAATATTGAAATGCATCATATTCATCTGGTATTTCTAAAGCTGAGCCGCTATTACAAAGCTCAACAAAGTCCAAAATATGCTTTGTCATTTCCTCCATTAAACTCAGGGTTTCTTGTTGAAGCACTGAATTTGGTTGAGGCCCTACTTCAACTGTTACACCTTGCTGAGCCACAGTAAGTAAGAAGTTCTGCTTTTCTTCAGGTACATTATCCTGAAAATAAATATTAGCGTGCGGCATACAATGTTTTACATAACCACCTAACAAAACTGTAAAAGCATTTTTACGTTGTAACATCAAACAAGCTCCCATATTTGATGTTGTATTATGTAAATCAATCAAAAATTCATAGGGGGAATTACCTTTAGGACCAAACTCAATATTAATTTTTTTGGCCAATAACGCTTCGTACCCTGTCTTATCCATATCATCAAGGCCGACACCAAACTCACGATTCAGATCTGTTTCAATATAACGAACGGATTGCTCACAGGCTCTTGGGTTAACAATACGAGCGGTAATATCCAATGTATCCCATTGCTTCAATGTTTGTTGAGCCAACCATTTTTTCACCAAATAAATACCGGATAATTCATTTCCATGAGTGCCACCGATTAAGGCAATACGCTGCATTTTTTTCATATTCACTTAGATCTCCAAAACGCCGCACAACATCCATAGTGGCGGCGCATTTAATTAAAACGTTATGACCAATTCGTATACTGAGCAAAGACAAGAAATACCCAACTAAGTACATAAACCATTATAATGACCGGGAAAATAGTCTTAACCCATTCAGAAAAGCCCACTCGTGCTAATGCCAGCATGGCTAAAGTGCCCCCTGACGTTGGAATGATTAAATTGGTAATACCATCACCAACCTGAAAAGCGAGAATCATTACTTGGCGACTAATGCCCACCAAATCAGCAAGAGGAATGAGAATCGGCATAGTCACTAAAGCTTGACCTGAACCACTTGGAATGAATAAGTTAATAATTCCTTGAATCACACTAATGGTGACCGCAATTAGCGCATCCGGCATGAAGTCAATCAGCAAATTTAAGGTATGTACTATGGTGTAAATGATTTGACCATCTTCAAGCACAACCTTTATGGACGCGGCTAGACCAATAACCAAAGCCCCAGCCGTTACTTTCGAAGCCCCGTCAATCATATGTTTTACGTATTGATTCGCACCGATACGACAAATAGCGGCAATGACAATGGACATAATGATAAAGACAGCAGTAATTTCTTTAATATACCAACTGCGGCCTAACGCCCCCGTTCCCGCGAGATAAGAACACCCAGCAATAACCACAATACCTGCCAAAAAAACCAACATAACGCAGACATCACGAGAGTTCATGCGATAATCAGAAAGCTGTTTGGACAGTTGATCCGATGCTGATTCTTCTGCTTTGGCTTTTGGCACAACAAATTTAGTAATGTACCAAGCCAATAGACTTAGAGACAAAAAGGTCAGAATACAACGCAACAAAGCACCAGAAAAAATAGGCAAGCCCGCAATACTTTGAGATACACCGACGGTATAAGGATTAATAGGAGAGAGAGCAAAACCGATTCCAATACCACCTATCGCAATACAGGCGCCAACAAGGTTTTTATAGCCAAGCGCACTGGATACCAATAAGGCCACTGGTACCAAAGCAATGTTATTTTCAAAACCAACAGCAATACCAAACACACCATATAAATAAGTCGATAACCAAATAAGTAAATTACCGCGCTTAAGTCCTATGCGCTTAACCGATGTACCGACAAAATTTTCCAGTGCGTTAGTGCGATATAAAATATTAAAGAGACCGCCAGCAATGAATACAATAAACAGATACTGCGCAGATTGAATTAGCCCTTGCGGTATGGCCACAAAAATATCAAAGACATTATTCACCATAGAAGCAAGAGTGTTACTGCCAGTATTCTCAGCTAAATAATGAAACGATCCCGCAACCACACGTTGCCGACCATCAACTTTTTCTAGATCATAAGCTCCTTTTGGCACTATCCAAGAAAGCGCACTGGCCACCAATAAAATATAAAATATCAGCACCATTGGATCTGGCATTCTTAAGTACCAAGCCCGTTTATCTTTTTCCTGATTCGAATAGCTTTTATCTTCATTAATATCCGGCACAATAGTTCCCCATATTTTGTTTTTTTATATCCGCATTTTTTGCGAACTTATGAATAATCAACTCAATTAAGAATAAATATTTCACATATAAGCTATTCGAACAATAGCCATTTATGTATAGTTATATTCGAAAAAACTATGGACTATAGCGATGCAATACAAACAACTTCAAGCCTTTTTAGCTGTTATTGAGAAAGGATCTTTCTCTCAAGCGGCCATGACATTGCAAGTATCTCAGCCTTCAATAAGTCGACTTATCAAAGACTTACAGGACAGCATTGGCTTTGAATTATTCCAAAAACAAAAAGGAAGAATGATTCCAACAGCCGAAGCTATGGCTTTTTACGAAGAAGTAAAAGGGGTTATCCATGGTATTCATCATCTAGAAAATTTTGCAGAAAATTTAAAGCAGTCCACCCATGGAAGCCTAACCATTGGCTCAACTCCTGCGTTAGCAACTCAGTTAACTCCGACTTTAGTGCGCCATTTTGTTAACGAAAATCCAGATGTTCACATCAGTTTATTAACAGACAGTGTTGATCAACTAATGAGAGGGTTAAGGCATGCCAAATACGATCTAATTCTTACGAATCATGCAGACTATCATTCGGGTTTTATTGAAGAACCGTTAATCGATGTTGATTGGGTGTGTGTTCTACCAGAAAACCATTCTTTGGCACAAAAAGATGTGATAACACCTACAGATTTAAATGGCGAAAACCTTCTAAAATTGATTGATGAAGATGGTATGGAATGGCACAGCCATAAAAGTTTGTTGAAAGAACATAACATTAAAATCCGTTCACAGTTTTCCACTCAGCGTTCTCTTTCAGGATATGGAATGGTAGCAGCTGGACTCTGTATTGCGCTCTTAGATCCCTTTAACGCTAGCATGTGGACCGGACTAAATGTGGTAACTCGGCCTTTTAGACCACAATTAAAATATCGCTATACTATGTATTATTCTGCGGACCATATTCGTAGTAAATTATCGAGAGAGTTTTCGGCTTGTGCAAAACGCAACATAAAAAAAATGCCTCTATATAAAAGCATTAAATAAACTCACTTATGACATTAAAATCAAACATAGCGCTAAAAAATCTAGCGCTATGTTTGATTAAGAAGCTACTGTTAGTTAAGAGCTAGTCAATTTCAAACCCACTATTCCAGCGCAGATTAAGCCAAGACTGATTAGCTTTAATGTCTGGGCTGATTCATCAAACAACAGAATACCTAGTATTGCTGTGCCAACCAAACCTATGCCAACCCATACTGCATAAGCCACACCTACAGGCAATGTTTTCATCGCCAAACCAAGTAATACAAAGCTAACAACCAATGACAAAATAGTCCCTATCGAAGGCCATAACTTGGTAAAGCCCTCGGTATATTTCAAGCCAATAGCCCAACTTACTTCCAACAACCCTGCAATGACTAGAATAAACCAGCTCATAAAAAACACCTCATGTTATGAGGTCGTCCTCATTATTAATTGGAGCGGTGAGGTCGTCCCCACATCATTAGTCTTTAACATTATATTTTAAGAAACGTCTTGCCTAGCTCGAACTATCGCAGAATCTACAGCAGACAAAGCCTGCGGACTATTTTTCCAACAGGTTGTTCTCAACATCGAAGCAACCATACCAGCGATATCTTTTGCTTCATAAGCAGCCAGTTTTTCGAATGAATCAATACCGATTTCTTCAAAACGCTTAATAACGGTAGGCCCAACACCTTTCAATTCAAGTAATGCTTGTTTCTCTTGCTCTGAAAATGCCATGTTTAAAATCTCTCCCTCAGTTAACATTTATCCTTTAGATCTGCCCGTTTAAAGCTGTCAATTAAACCATATTATGTAGTCCGTGGCGCAAACATAATAATAGCCATACCTAAAAGCGCCACAGCAGACCCAATCATATCCCAAGTGGTTGGACGAATACCGTCAACAATCCACAACCATAAAACAGCCATAAAGATATAAACGCCACCATAAGCGGCATAGACTCTTCCTGATGCAGTTGGATGCAAAGTCAGCAGCCAAGTAAATACAGCTAAACTTAACGCCGCTGGCACTAGTAACCAGATCGTTTTCCCTTCACGCAACCAAAGATAAGGCAAGTAACAACCGACAATCTCTGCCAATGCCGTCAGCATAAAAAGACTTATTGTTTTTAACTCAGGCAAAAAAGAGTTCCTTCTAATGATGTGGTCAACGTGCCAGACACATAGGTACAAAGCGAATGCCATTAAAATCAGCCTCACTTCCTGTTGCCTCAAACCCATAAGATTCATAAAAGCCAACCGCATTCACCGACGAACACAGGCTGATTTCTTTAGCTTCTGACGTATCTAATAAAGCATTAAGGAGTCGCTTTCCTATTCCCTGACCTTGCACTGATTTAGAGACAAATAAATGAGTAAGATAATTGCCATCGCGTAACGCACCAAAACCAACGATCTCACCAGTACAAACAACTTTAAGTATCTGAAAACGGCCTATATCAAAAGTGGTTACTATCTCTGGTAAAACCCGTGATTCGTACGCCATTTTTCCCTGCTCATTAAAATGAGGCAATACATCCACTTCAGATACTTGAGTAACAAACTGCTTTACGGCTTCTAAATCAGTAAGCTCAACGTGCAAAATTTCCATTTTTTTCCTGTCATTTCTAGTGTTATTAAAGAGAGTTGTATCAATAAAACAACACAAACTCTAGACAAAAAAGGTTTCAAAAATACGTTTTTTTATTTGCTCTATATAAGAGAAGAAAACATAAAAAAAGCCGACCTAATTTTTGATCGGCTCTCCTAATTAACTGCTTCTATCACAAAGATGTTGGATACAGCCTGCCATGAATAGCAGGGCCAGTTGGCACACCGGTTGGAGAACCACCTGCAGGTTCAACACTGATCCCAAATGTTGCGTGTCGGATCACAGCTGGATCATAATTAATTTGTTTTTGAATCGGTGCAGCAACATTAGCTAACAAACCTAAGGAGCGTGGAGCTGGACCAATTTCATCGGCTTTAATCCATAGCTGATAGGTTTTACCTTCTCCCTGCCCTTGTGCTGTAACAGGACGAACGGTAAGTTGTCGAGTTTCTATATCCAGAGACATAATGAAAGCTGGCTGCTTATCATCGGCTTGAAATACTGCCACAAAAGGCGCGTTAGCCTGAACACTTGGCGCTACCGGTGCTTTAACAACCATAAAGATCGCCAGGCAAGCAGCAATGGCGGACGTTCCCAGCGCCGTAAATTTCCAGCGTTTTAGCTTGGCACGCATCGCATCCATCTCGACAACTATATTAGATGCCACAGAACTAATTACCGTGTCATTCTCTACTTTTTGATCAGTTTTTTGATCCAGCTTGAGCAAAATATCATCCAAGAGGTCTTTTCTTGGTTCAGCCGCTTGAACGTATTCGTTCAAGCCTGCGAGACGAGATTGCCACTGTAAAATAGCTTGTTCAAGAGCAGGTTCTTTCGCACGTCGTATTTCGACTGCATCTCTTTCATCTTTATCCAAAGTACCGAGTACATACTCAGCAGCCAATGTCTGAATCGAAGTTTCTTCGTGGTTATTCATAAATTCATACAACCTTGCAGCTGCTTAATGCTGCGATGAAGCCAAGTTTTAATAGTACCTAGCGGCTGCTCAAAACGTTCTGCAAGCTCTTGACGAGAAAAGCCGTCTAGATACGCGGCCTTAATCATCTCCGCACGAGGCGATTCAAGTTCAGCTAAGCAAGCTTCAAGTTTTAATAAATCTCGGCTCTTAGTAAAAGAGTCATCCGGCGCCATCGAATCATCTGCTATTAAATCAAAATCTACATCGACATCACTGTCTGGCAGATTATTCTTGCGCACCTCATCAATCGTTCGATTACGTGCAATGGTGGCCATCCAAGTTATTGGTGACGCTACGCTAGCATCAAAACTCGCCGCTTTTTCCCACACTTTGAGGTACACCTCTTGCAGCACCTCTTCAGAGGCAGCCTGATTCTTCAAGATACGATAAACAATGCCAAAAAGTTTCCGATGGGTAGCCTCATATAACTCAGAGAAGGCCAGGCGATCTTCTTGAGCAACTCTAAGCAGCAAATTTGCTAATGATTCTGTCGTGTGCTGTTCCGATAATAAAGATTGATTCATAAGACTCGTATCGATTAGGTACCCACTTCGTAGAATGTCAGTATTACACTATTTATGGCCAACCCCAAATCAAGGCACTATAACTTCAATAAACCATTTAGGCTGCATACTCTCGAAATCTGTTCGAATATTGGAAGGTAAATAACTGGCAGAATCTAGCACAAAAGATTTACCATCAACTCGTTTAAACACCACCCAATGCCAGAAATTTTTACCCTCTTCTTGATGGTACTTAATAGCTAACAGAGCTAGATCAGGCAATATAGCCCACGACGTAAAAGGAACCTCATAGGCAGATGTTTTCACGTCAGTAGCAGACAGCATTTGTCTAACATACTGGGTATCCGACCAAAGAGATTTATCATCAGCATAAATTCCCATCGCATTGGCAGAGGCTTTCATTTGTGAATAGGTTTTACCCAAAATATTCGCCACAGCAGCGATACCACATCCCGTGGTTTCTTCTTGTATTACAGGGCCTAGCATCTATAACTCCTTGAACGTATTAAACTGCCAGAAAACCAGTTAAACATTTAAAGCTTAATGATCTTACTCACCCTCCCCAAATGCTCAAACAACGTTTCAATATCACTAAGCTTAATAACTAAGGTAGAGGTATTCACCAAGGGATGACATTGTAATGCCTCGGATTGCCATATATCTTGATCAACAATGAGTTCGACGAAACCGTCTGGGTCATTGATAACGCCCAAGATAGACACTGAACCGGGCTTTGTACCTAGGTACTTATCTAGGCGTTCAGGCGAGGCAAAGCTCAACTGTTTAACATCAAGGCAGTCAGACAAAAAGTTTAAATCTACTTGTTTTTCATCCGAAACAACAACTAAAAAATGTCGCTTTCCTTTGCGATCTCGTAAAAACAAATTCTTCGTTTTCGCGCCGGATATATGAGTATTTATAAGATTGGCTTCTTCACACGTATAAACAGGGGCATGATCAAACTTCTCATATGAAATGCTCAACCCATTAAGTGTTTCAAATACATCCATAGCTCACTCTCCAGAACTTTCCATAAAACCTAGCCTAACAAAAAACTAAGAACATATCGAGTAGGGTGAGGCGTTGCCGCCTCATCCCTCTCACAGAACCGTACGTACGGACCTCGTATACGGCTCATGCAAACTTCCATTCAGTATAAACACTGAACACATACCCCGTTCTCACTTCTTCAAGATTCACCAAACCTTGCTCATCGAACCATTTGTTTGGCATCGCGTGGCTGGCTAATGGACTCGCTGCATTTCTCCAACTGGTCATCGAGATGTACTTAAACGGCGGCTTGTAGCCCAGTTGCTTGAGCCTTCGATGCAGCCGTTTAGGTTTCTTCCATAATTTTAGTTKAGCACTGCGAAGCCGTCTCCTTAACCATTGGGCGATTTTCTTGAATTCACCACTCGCATTGGCAATCCTGAAGTACTGTCTGAACCCTCKTAATAGCGGAT
>NZ_PTXN01000006.1 GCF_012726345.1 Marinomonas sp. UCMA 3892 | reverse complement strand
TGTGTTAAGCCTGCCGCCAGCGTTCAATCTGAGCCATGATCAAACTCTTCAGTTAAAAAGTTTGCTTACTCAAAATCTATTACACTAACAATAACTTAATCATTTCATCGTCCCGAAGAACAACAAAACAACATAAAGCGAATTGACGTGTTAGACGTTTCGCAAGACTTCAATTTTTTTGATCATCTCGAATCAGTTAAAAACTAATCCGGACAATCTTCTGAAGCCTCCAGCGAGCGCCCACACAAATTATCTGATTATCTATTTTAAAGAGCGTCTGATGCAGCGTTCAACTTCTTACCTTAGTAAGTGGCAAACTCTTGTTTGCGTCGTTGTCCGTGTCAGTGGAGGCGTATAATACAGCCTAGAAGTTTTAGCGCAAGCTCTTTTTTTCATTTTTTTAAATTAATTTGAATTTTATTCAGCGAGCCATAAATAGACAAAAAGACACCGAAGTGTCTTTTTGTAAAAATAGCTTTATTCAGTAACTAAAACTAGCCACCAACGTAACTCAGCATTACGCCAGCCGCCACCGCAGAACCTATAACACCAGCAACGTTAGGACCCATAGCATGCATTAATAAGAAGTTTTGCTTATTCGCTTCAAGACCAACCTTATTCGCTACGCGCGCAGCCATAGGAACGGCTGAAACTCCAGCAGCACCGATCAATGGATTAATGGCGTCTTTAGAGAATCTATTCATTAACTTCGCCATCAATACGCCAGCGGCCGTACCAATAGAAAATGCAATCAAACCTAAACTCAAAATCCCTAGCGTTTCTAAATTCAAGAAAGCTTCTGAACTTAACTTTGAACCAACACCTAAACCCAAGAAGATGGTTACGATATTAATTAAGGCATTTTGAGAAGTATCACTTAAACGATCTACAACCCCACATTCACGCATCAAGTTACCAAAGCAGAACATTCCAAGCAGAGGTGCTGCAGATGGTAAAAACATCGCAACCAAAATAGTCACCACAATTGGAAAGATAATCTTCTCTTTCTTAGTAACAGGCCTAAGCTGCTCCATCTTAATTGAACGCTCTTCTTTAGTTGTTAGCGCTCGCATGATTGGCGGCTGAATAAGTGGCACTAACGCCATGTAGGAATAAGCCGCTACAGCAATTGCACCAAGCAAATCAGGAGCTAATCTACTAGCAACGAAAATTGCCGTCGGGCCGTCCGCACCTCCAATAATACCAATTGCCGCAGCATCCGCTAATGAGAAATCCATAATGCCAGACGCACTTAATAAAACCGCCCCAATAACCGTGGCAAAGATACCAAACTGAGCAGCAGCCCCAAGCAGTAATGTTTTTGGGTTAGCAAGCATAGGACCAAAGTCCGTCATAGCCCCAACCCCCATAAAGATAATCAATGGAAACAATCCCGTCTCAATACCACCATGATAGATATAGTATTGAAGACCGCCAGGAGAAACCATATGTCCAGTTGCATCATAAACCGGCGCAGCCATAAAACCTGCACCTGGAATATTGACTAGAACCGCCCCAATACCAATAGGCAACAATAGAAGCGGCTCAAAACCTTTTTTGATTGCCAGATAAACCAACAACAAACCAACACAGATCATTACTAACTGACCAAGCTCCAGCTGGTAAATCCCTGTGTCGTGGTAAAGATTTAATAATTTGTTTTCCATTTTCGATTGATTCCTTCAACTACAAAGTAAGAAGTGACTGACCAACTTGCACGGAGTCACCTTCTTTTACATTAATGGAACCAACAACACCGGAGCTAGGCGCAGATATCTCTGTCTCCATCTTCATTGCTTCAAGAATCATCACAGTATCGCCTTCTTCAACTTTCTGACCTGGGGACACAAGCACTTTGAAGATATTACCCGCCAACGGAGAAGGAACATCTTCACCAGAGGACGCTACAGGAGCCGAAGATGCCTGAGCTGGAGCACTTTGAATATTAGCAACGGGCTGAATATTATTAACATCACCACCTTCTGATACCTGAACAACAAAACTCTGCCCAGAAACAGAAACTGTATAAACACTCGCCTCACTAGAAGGTGCAATTACAGCAGCAGGCTTACTATCAGCAACATCATCAAGCGTCGGCGCTGGCTCAAAAGCACTTGCGTCACCACGATTCTGTAAAAATTTAAGACCTATCTGAGGGAACAAGGCATACGTTAAAACGTCATCAATCTGATCATCAGACAACCGAATATTTTTTTCTTTTGAAAGACCAAGTAACTCTTCTGTCAATTTATCCATTTCAGGTGACAATAAGTCTGCTGGCCGACAAGTGATCGCCTCTGCCCCACCTAGAACTCGCGCTTGCAACTCTTTATTAAATTCAGCAGGAGCGGCACCATACTCACCCTTCAAAATACCTGCCGTTTCTTTTGAAATAGACTTATATCGTTCACCTGTAAGGACATTCAAAACCGCCTGAGTACCAACAATCTGAGAAGTAGGTGTAACTAGTGGAATCAACCCCAAATCTTCACGCACTTTAGGAATTTCTTTTAAAACATCATCAAACTTATCTGCCGCACCCTGCTCTTTAAGCTGGCTTTCCATGTTAGTCAACATGCCGCCAGGCACTTGAGCAATCAATATGCGAGAATCAGTACCGCGAAGAGAGCCTTCAAACTTGGCATATTTTTTTCTTACTTCTCGAAAATAAGCAGCAATCTCTTCTAATAATTCTAAATCTAAGCCTGTATCCCTATCTGTACCCTGCAGCGCAGCAACCACAGATTCTGTCGCACTATGACCATATGTCATCGACATAGAAGAAATAGCTGTATCAACCCTATCAATTCCGGCTTCAACCGCTTTCAGAATCGTCATATCAGACAAACCGGAAGTCGCATGTGCATGTAATTGTACTTCTAACTGAGTCTGAGCTTTTAGCAAACTCACCAATTCAAAGGCATCATATGGCGTCAAAATACCCGACATGTCTTTTATCGCAATCGAGTCAGCACCCATATCTTCAAGCGTTTTCGCATAATCCACCCAGTTCTTTGTGGTATGAACTCGGCTCTTAGTATAAGAAATCGTCCCTTGAGCATGCTTACCTTGCTTCTTAACCGCTTTAATCGCCGTCTCCAAATTACGCGGATCATTCATCGCATCAAAGATCCGAAAAACATCTACACCATTAAAAGCAGCACGTTCAACAAACTTATTCACCACATCATCGGCATAATGGCGGTAGCCAAGCAAATTCTGCCCACGCAACAACATCTGCTGAGGCGTTTTTGGCATAGCTTTTTTCAATTCACGAATACGCTCCCAAGGATCTTCCCCGATATAGCGAATACAAGAGTCAAATGTTGCGCCACCCCAAGATTCAAGCGACCAAAAACCAACCTGATCAAGTTTTTCTGCGATAGGAAGCATATCGTCAATACGCATACGTGTTGCAAACAAAGATTGGTGAGCATCACGCAAAACGACATCAGTAATGCCAAGAGGTTGCTTTGTTGTTGTCATGTTTCAGCCTCAAAGAAATTAAAAAAGTTAGTATTAGAAAGTTAAGATTTTTTACTGTTTCTGTGTTGATGAATAGCAGCCGTAATAACCGCTGTCATTTGCGCATCCACACCAGAAGAAGAAAGTTTTTGAGAAGCTGGCTTTGATGTTACGGCAACAGGCGCTTCAGGAAAGAAATGATTAAGCAATCGCGACATATAGCCGGTTGCAAAAATTAATACCACCAAAAACAGGAATACAAACCCCATCCCTAACACCATCAACCCTACACCATCTTCTAGCAGCCCATTCATAGCATCATCACCTTTTTTTCTCGTCTTGTTTGTACAGACCTAATGTGATCAGATGCACACCCAAGAACGCTGTTTATTTTTGATAGTTAGTTTTTTACCACAAACCAGAACAGTTTCATATTTTTATTGCATAACAGTTAGACTTATTTCGTGAACAATTCCCTAAAAGCGACCCGCACCTTGAAGAACCCAACCAATAACAGCATTGTACTGGCCGTTGCACCTATGGAAGGTGTCATGGATCACACAATGAGAGCGTTACTATCACAAACTGGCGGCATGGACTATTTGGTCTCAGAGTTCATCCGAGTCACTCAATACCCAATCCCCGTAGCCACATTCAAACACCTCGTTCCAGAAAACACTAATAAAGCACGAACAACACACAACCACCCAGTTCACACTCAATTACTCGGCAGCAACGCAGAACTTATGGCAGAAAGCGCTCTTAATGCCACTAAAGCTGGCGCAAAACATATTGATGTAAATTTCGGCTGCCCAGCAAAACGCGTAAATGGTCACGGCGGTGGCTCTGTTTTATTACAAACCCCTGAAGCACTTTATGACATCATGAGCGCAATTCGAGACACACTACCAAGCGACATTCCTGTATCAGCAAAAATCCGCTTAGGTTTCGAAGATGAAGCACTACTCTTTGATAACGTTGCCGCCATTGAGGCAGCCGGTGTTGGTACACTCACAATACATGGACGCACAAAGAAAGATGGCTATAAGCCACCTGCAAGATGGGAAAAAATAGGCGAAATTCAAGCCAAAACAAAAATGACAGTAGTTGCTAATGGAGACATTACAGATACAAAATCTTTATTGCGCTGCCAATCAATCACAGGTTGTCAACATTTTATGATTGGGCGAGGATCACTTAACAATCCATTTGTTTTCCAACAAATAAGAAAAGAACTTAATGGACAAGAAAGCACAGCCGACACAACAAACCTAAACAGGCTCTTCATTAGCTACAGCAGAGAACTACAAGAACATTATGACGAAGTTGCCACACTAGGCAGGCTAAAACAATGGTGCGGGCACTTAAGATTCGAATTCGAAGAAATAAAAGAAAACCTTCAAACATTACGACGTTGCAAAAGCGTGAATGAATTAACAAGCACATTCAATGATGCAATGAGAAAAACATAATAATGAATAAATAAAGAATACAAAGGGAATTAAAAAAATGAAATTACTTTAGAAAGGAGATGGTGCACCCGAGAGGATTCGAACCTCTGACCGCTCGGTTCGTAGCCGAGTACTCTATCCAGCTGAGCTACGGGTGCGTAGCTATAATCTTACTTTGAAAAAAACATCTACAAAGATATGACATAACATCATTTTTAATATTGGTGCACCCGAGAGGATTCGAACCTCTGACCGCTCGGTTCGTAGCCGAGTACTCTATCCAGCTGAGCTACGGGTGCATAGCAATATTTTTTACAACCACATTTTAAAGAGGATAGCTTTAAAATGCTTCTTTGGAATGGTGCACCCGAGAGGATTCGAACCTCTGACCGCTCGGTTCGTAGCCGAGTACTCTATCCAGCTGAGCTACGGGTGCATATCGATAATTCCAGTCTTTTTTTATTTAGAGAGGATAGTCTCCAAAAGACAAACTTGAAATGGCGGAGAGTGAGGGATTCGAACCCTCGATGAGTGTTAACCCATACACCCTTAGCAGGGGCGCGCCTTCGGCCACTCGGCCAACTCTCCGTAACAAGTGGGGCGCATTATATACGACACATTTGTCTTGTAAAGACTTTTTTAAAAATTAATCTTCAGAAATTTGATCGTCTTGTTCTTTTTGGATGCGAAGATAAATCTCTTCACGGTGAACAGACACATCTTTAGGCGCATTGATACCAATACGCACTTGATTTCCCTTTACACCTAAAACAGTGACAGAAACTTCATCACCAACCATCAAAGTTTCACCAACACGGCGAGTAAGAATAAGCATAAGAATATCTCCCTGTAATTGCTTTTAACCATTTATTAAGATGAATTGCCCGACAAGTCTTGTAGGGCAATTCCTACAAAACTAATTGTAGCCTCTCAATAACAATTAAACCATCCATAACTACAGGGTTTTATGTATCCAATTGTTAAGCTTCTCGAACACCTGATGCAGTTTCATTCAATTTAAAAGCAGAATGCAGTGCACGAACTGCCAGCTCCATGTATTTCTCGTCAATAATGACAGACACTTTTATTTCAGAAGTAGAAATCAACTGAATATTAATAGACTCCGCAGCCAAAGCTTTAAACATGGTACTGGCTACACCCGCATGAGAGCGCATACCTACACCGACAATAGACACCTTAGCAATCTTGGCATCAGAAAGAACAGCACTCGCTCCCAGCTCTTTCGCGATGATATTCAAGGTAGACAAAGCCTGATCGTATTCATTACGGTGCACGGTAAAGGTAAAATCTGTTGTACCATCCACAGATACGTTTTGAACAATCATATCTACTTCAATATTGGCATCACTAATTGGGCCAAGAATACGAGAAGCAATCCCCGGAATATCAGGAACACCTTTCAATGTTAATTTTGCTTCATCTCTATTGAACGCAATTCCAGAAACCGCTGGCTGCTCCATACCCTTACTCCCCTCAGTTGTAATCAACGTACCTTCACCTTCAACAAAACTCGACAGCACCCTAAGTGGCACTTGATATTTACCCGCAAACTCTACAGAACGAATTTGCAACACCTTCGAGCCAAGGCTAGCCATTTCCAGCATTTCCTCGAAGGTGATTTTATCCAAACGTCGAGCGCTATCTACAACACGAGGATCCGTCGTATAAACACCATCCACATCGGTATAGATTTGACACTCATCTGCCTTCAAAGCAGCAGCAAGCGCAACACCAGTGGTATCAGAACCACCTCGACCTAATGTCGTAATATTGCCCAACTCATCCGCGCCCTGAAAACCCGCCGCAACAATCACTCGTCCAGCGTCTAAATCTGCGCGCATTGCTTCGGTATCGATCTTTTGAATTCGAGCCTTACCATGAGCGCTGTCAGTTGTAATACGAATCTGAGAGCCTGTATAGGAACGAGCATCAAGACCACGTTTCATTAATGCCATAGACAAAAGCGCAATAGTAACCTGCTCTCCGGTCGACAAAAGCACATCCATTTCACGTGCACTCGGTGAAGGATTAATACTCTTCGCAAGATCAATCAACCTATTGGTTTCCCCACTCATTGCAGAAACCACAACCACTATGTCATCACCTTGTTGCTTATGCTTTAACACTCGATCCGCAACAGCCTCGATACGCTCTATTGTGCCTACCGAGGTGCCGCCGTATTTTTGAACTAACAACGCCATAATTATTCCACTATTTAAATCAAAAAAGCCGATACCTAAGCTTTTAAGCAATGATTCAAGTTAAACTCTTTCAGCAACCCAACCAGGGACTAACTCAAGAGCTGCAGACAAGCCTTCCGGATTATTACCGCCAGCTTGAGCCATATCTGGACGACCACCACCTTTACCATCAACATAAGGCGCAACCATCTTGATAAGATCTCCCGCCTTCACATTTTTAGTCAATTCTTTGGTGACACCAGCAATCAGGCTTACTTTGCCATCATTCACTGCAGCCAATAAAATGACTGCAGATTCCAGCTTGCTCTTTAGTTCATCAAGCAAATCTCGCAAAGCTTTTGGATCTTCAACTTCCACCTGAGCCACCAACAACTTACCGCCATTGATATCCACTGCCTGAGAAGCCAAATCAGCTCCAGCTAAAGCCGCCATTTTACCCTTCAGCACATCCAATTCTTTTTGCAATGCACGGGCTTGATCATTCAAGGCTACAACTTTATCCAGAGCCGCCTCTTTGCTGGCTTTAAACAAACCAGCAATTTTCCCTAATGCAGTTTCGGTGTGACGCGTCGCATCGATGGCAGCCTTACCTGTCAACGCTTCTATTCGGCGAACACCAGAAGCAATACCACCTTCTGAAACAATCTTGAACAAGCCAATATCCCCTGTACGAGAAACGTGAGTACCACCACATAACTCGATGGAGTAATCTGCCCCCATAGTTAAAACACGTACCTGGCTTTCGTATTTTTCACCAAATAAAGCTTGCGCACCTTTTGCTTTAGCTGAATCAATATCCATAACTTCAGTAACAACTTCATGATTCAAACGAACCTGTTCGTTAACCATGTCCTCTACTTGCTCAAATTCAGCAGCAGTCATTCCTTCAAAGTGAGAGAAATCAAAACGTAAGCGCTCAGGATTTACCAGAGACCCTTTTTGCTGAACATGGTCACCTAATACTCGGCGCAAAGCTTCGTGTAACAAGTGAGTTGCCGAGTGATTAAGCGCGGTAGCATTACGCAACGAACGATCCACTTCCGTGGTAACCAAATCACCAACCGCCAATGTGCCTTCACGCACATTAACATGATGCAAATGCACCTTGCCTTGCTTGGTCGTGTTGGTCACTTTTGCAGCCGCAGGCCCACGCAGCCAGCCCTGATCACCTACCTGACCACCAGACTCACCATAAAAAGGTGTTTCAGCTAAAACAACCAAACCCGTTTGGCCAGCCTGCAATGAAGACACAGACTCACCTTCAACAATAATTTGCTCAACCGCGCTCTGACCGTTCAAATTAGAGTAACCAGTAAACTCAGTTGCGCCATCAACGGAAACTGAGCCAGACATATCCATAGAGAAATTACTAGCGGAACGAGCCCGCGCACGCTGCGCATCCATCGCCACTTCAAATCCAGCTTCATCAATTTCTAGCCCATTTTCACGAGCCACATCGTTAGTCAAATCAGCAGGGAAGCCGTAAGTATCATAAAGCTTAAAGACAGTTTCACCTGGAATAACCTTTTGATCGCCCAATCCTGAAATGGCTTCTTCAAGAATCTTCATGCCTTGATCAAGCGTTTTGGCAAACTGCTCTTCTTCTTTTAACAGAATAGCAGCGACACGTTCTTTTAATTTGGTTAGTTCTGGGTAAGCTTCGCCCATTTCGACATCAAGTGCTTCCACCAATTTATGGAAGAAAACGCCTTTTTGACCAAGCTTATTACCATGACGAATCGCGCGACGGATAATACGACGCAAGACATAACCACGACCCTCATTGGAAGGAATCACGCCATCAACAATCATAAAGGAACAAGAACGAATGTGATCGGCGATAACACGCAAAGACTGCGCACTCAAATCTTGAGTACCGACAACTTGCGCCGCGGCTTTAATCAGATTTTGGAACAAATCTATTTCGTAATTACTGTGAACGCCTTGCAAAATTGCCGCAATACGCTCTAAGCCCATACCAGTATCAACAGAAGGCTTAGGCAATGACGCCATAGTGCCATCAGCAGAGCGGTTAAATTGCATAAAAACAACGTTCCAGATTTCAATGAAACGGTCGCCGTCCTCTTCAGGAGAACCTGGAGGCCCACCCCAAATATGCTCACCATGATCATAAAACACTTCAGTACAAGGCCCACAAGGACCAGTGTCACCCATCGCCCAAAAATTATCAGACTGGTAACGGCCACCTTTGTTATCACCAATGCGGATGATTTTTTCTACAGGAAGACCGATATCTTTGTTCCAAATATCAAAGGCTTCATCATCATCTGCGTAAACGGTTACCAACAGTTTTTCTGTTGGTAGTTTCAACACAACGGTCAGAAACTCCCACGCATAATGAATCGCATCTTTTTTGAAATAATCACCAAAACTGAAGTTACCCAACATTTCAAAGAACGTATGGTGACGCGCGGTATAACCGACGTTTTCTAAGTCATTGTGTTTACCACCCGCTCGAACACAACGCTGAGACGTCGTTGCTCGTGAATATGGACGAATATCTTCCCCCAAAAACACATCTTTAAACTGGACCATACCAGCGTTGGTAAACAACAAGGTTGGATCATTTCCAGGAACCAATGAACTGGATTCCACGATCTGATGCTGTTTACTTTCAAAGTACGATAAAAATGACTGGCGTAACTCAGAACTCTTCATAATGGGATGAGTCTCTATCTCTATTTTTCTGGACGAATTGGATTGCGTGAATGGCAGATTAACATGTGCCGACTCGATGCAACGAAAAGCACAAAATAGTACACGCAAAGGATAGGTGTTTTCAAAAGAAACCGCAGTAATTTAAAGCTTATTTTGTGCATAACTTAAGCAAAAGTAGAATTTACGGATGTAAACCTACTTTTGTTTGATATTTTTAGAAAGGCATTACTGAGAACCTTCACCGCGAATATAACGATAATGAGGTCGCGAGGTCATCCTGGTCACTAGCTCATAACCAATAGTACCAGCGTAATCAGCGACTTCTTCGACTGGCACATCACCACCCCAAAGCACTACCTCTTGACCCATTGCAGGCTCATCAGCAAGATCTTGCATACGTACCGTAATCATATCCATGGACACACGGCCAGCTAGGGAAGCGGGTTTTCCATCGATTTTCAACGGGGTGCCATTTACTGCGTGGCGAGGATAGCCATCACCATAACCCACTGCAACAGTAGCCAATACATGATCTTCAGCGGCCACATAACCAAGACCATAACCGACTTTATCACCTTGCTTAAGTTTACGTGTTGAAATTACCTTTGACGATAAGGTCATCGCAGGACGCAAGCCTATCGACCGACCACTCACCTCGGCAAAAGGAGAAATCCCATACAACATGATACCCGGACGAATCCAACCACCTTCAGGCACACTCCATTTCATGATTGTCGCAGAGTTAGCAACACTAGCTTCAATCTCACCAATCGACTGACGGGCTTGTTCAAAATACGCTAATTGCTGCATAGTCGTTAAATCTGACAGATCATCCGCACAAGAGAAATGCGTCATTAAAACGACCTCTCCCACTTGACCACTGTCTTTTAGCGCCGAAACAAACACTGGCGCAGTTTCTTTATCAACACCAAGACGATGCATGCCGGAATCTAGCTTCAGAAAAACCTTTTCAATTTTGGCATGGCTAGCCTGTAGCTCATCAAGTTGTTGAGCATTTTCTAGAGCAGACCAAAAACCATGCTTTTCACATAGTGCCCACTCCTCACCTTCAAATACACCTTCCAACAATAAGATAGGAGAAACAATACCTGCTTCTCGTAAAGCAATTGCTTCTTCAATCGCCGCCACTGCAAAAGCATCTACTTCTTTATCTAAATAACGTGATACCTCAACCGCACCATGTCCGTACGCATTACTTTTAACAACAGCAAACGCTTTACAAGTTGGCTGTAACTTTTTTGCATAACGATAGTTTTGTAAAATCGCCTCCAAATCTACCGTTGCCGTGAGTGGCCTTGCCATTTTTACCCCTTAAACTTTTAAAGCGTTTTATTACTTATAACGTTGTACGGAAAGATCTTGCGAATCGATATCGGTTTTATCGCCAGACATAATATCTGCGATCACCGCCGCAGAACCGCAGCTCATCGTCCAACCTAATGTTCCGTGCCCCGTATTCAAATACAACCCATCAATACCTGTACGCCCAACAACAGGCGTGCCATCTGGTGTCATTGGACGAAGTCCTGTCCAGTAATCCGCTTGGGACAACTCACAACCCTGATTAAACAAGTCATGAACAACATGCGTAATCGTTTCTGTACGTACTTTTGGCAAATCAAGATTATAGCCATTCAATTCAGCAGTCCCTGCAGCACGAATACGACCACCTAGTCGAGTCACTGCAACTTTATAAGTTTCATCCATCACCGTAGAAATAGGAGCAAACTGCGCATCCGTAATTGGCACAGTTAAGGAATAACCTTTCACAGGGTAAACAGGAATAGAAATATCGATCGCTTTTAGTAACTCTTTTGAATAACTCCCCATGGACACCAAGACATTATCAAACTCGAAGTCACCTTGATCGGTTTTAACGGCGCGTATTTTATCACCTTCTACAACCAAGCGCTCAATCGCTACGCCAAATTTAAATTTAACGCCTAATTCATCGCAGTGTTTCTTCAGCTCCTGGCAAAAAACAAAACAATCGCCAGTTTCATCTCCGACTAGACGAAGTCCACCTTTAAATTTATCAATTACCGGAGCAAGTCCAGGTTCAACTTCTAATATTTGTGCTGGCGTTAACACTTGATGTGGGACATTCAAGGCTTTTAGCACCTTGATATCTTTTTCAGACGCTTCAACTTGCTCATCCTTACGAAATAACTGAGTCAAACCACCTTGCCCGTCGTCATACTTAATACCGATATCTTTACGCATCGCAATGAACTGGTCACGGCTGTACTCAGCCAATGCCACCATACGAGACTTATTCACGTCGTAGGCTTTTTCATTACAGTTCGCCAACATTTTGCCCATCCAAGCGAGTTTTTTAAGCTCAGGATCAGCACTAACTTTTAATGGCGCGTGTTTTTGCATTAGCCATTTAATAGCCTTAAGTGGAATGCCAGGCGCGGCCCAAGGTGCAGAATAGCCAGGTGAAATTTGCCCTGCATTAGCAAAACTCGTCTCAAGAGCCACACCTTCTTGACGATCAACCACCGTCACCTCAAAACCTTTTTTCGCCAGATAATAGGCTGACGTCAAACCAACAACACCCGCACCCAAAACGCAAACACGCATAGAAAAACCTCAAATAAATACAAAGTCATATCACCCATAATCACACAAGATATGTAGTTTTATCATCTTATTTATCGACATATAAAAGAATAAAAAACTATTAAATAGAAAAAAAGCAGTTTATTAGAAACGAAATGTAAAAACCTCATTCAGCTGATAAAATAACCTCTCAACCAAGATTAAGCAGAGATACAGACATGAAAGAGCATCAGACATCCATATTCGACCAAGCCTTGTCACTGCTAAGTCACAGAGAGCACAGCAAAAAAGAGCTAGCCACCAAATTAAAAACAAGAGGACATGAGGAAGAGGAGATCAACGCAACAATTGAACGCCTTGAAGAAATGAACTATCTCAACGACGAGCGCTTTGCTGAAATATTTGTAAGAAGCCGACTAAGCAAACCTCTTGGGGCAAACCGCATTCAGCAAGAACTCATACAAAAAGGCATCAATAGCGAATTAGCAAAAACAGCTCTGTCAGAAGCCAATGTAGATTGGTTTGAGTTAGCAAAGCAACTCAAGGAAAGAAAATTCGGAGAAGAAATCAGTACTGACTTCAAAGAAAAAGCCAAACAATCACGCTACCTTCAGTACCGCGGTTTTGACTTCGAACAAATTAAGTACGCAGTATCTTCACAAGATTAATACAACTTACGGAACCAAGCTATTCAACCCTACATTTGATTCGCTTTATATTAAACTCGCCGCCCTATTTCAGCTCTTAGATTAGATCTTCAGCGCTCCTAATGCCAATTTCACCAACTGAAAAAGAACAAAAAAGGCGAACCTTATTAATAGGTTCGCCTAAAGCGGTAGTTTCGATTACCTAGTCTAAAGCTTTCTAGCTGTTACTCAGGCATGCTGATAGTAGCCATATTCGTTTTCATATTCTTCATATATGTCACGAGGCATTTTCTTCTGTGGTCTCATTTTATGAAAAGCAGCTTTTAATCTCGTGGCCTTGTGTTGTAATCGTTCAATACGTCGTGTCACAGTTCGGCTAGTACGCCCAGCGGCACTGTCTATAGCAGAATACATGTCAGCTTGTTGCTCACTGATTACCACTTCTTTTTGGCCATTGATTTTGACCAATACTTGGCAGTGCTTGTCTTCACCACCTTTAGGACCGTTAACGTCGGTAAGCGTCACGATCACTTGTTGAATATTGTCATAACGGGAATTCAATGCAAAACTTAGACGACGCTTCACATAAGCTTTTAGGCTTTTGGTAAGGGCTAGGCGACGTGCTTTTACTTTGATTCTCATCTTGCTCTCCTTTACTCATTAATGAGTAAGTTATGTTGGAAACTTCAACTTACTAACAAAACCCCATAAGATATAATCGAATTATTTATGTAAATAATCAGTTTTTCTCGAAGGATCGGTGAATTATGATCAATTTCAAACATTTGCATTATTTTTGGATGGCAGCAAAGCAAGGCAGCATTACAAAAGCCAGTGAACACTTGCATATTACCCCACAGACTATCAGTGGACAGATCTGCTTACTGGAAGAACAGCTGGGTAAAGACCTTTTTAACAAGGTTGGACGTAACCTAGAACTGACCGATACTGGCCGCATGGTGCTGAGTTATGCGGATGAGATTTTTGCTTTAGGCAGTGAGCTGGAACAATCTGTGAGAATCGCATCGACTGATAGAACCCAATTACTGCGCGTCGGTATAGCGGATTCGATACCAAAATCCATTGCTTATCGGCTATTGGCTCCAGCTATGGAGCTAGAAGATCCAATACGGCTTGTCTGCAAAGAAAACAGCTTAGAGGATTTATTGGGCGAATTAGCATTGCATAAATTGGACCTCATTATTGCCGATGGTCCAATTCCACCACATTTGGGTGTGCGTGGTTTTAATCACTTCTTGGGTGAATGTGGCACATCTTTTATGGCAGCGCCAAACCTAATTAAAAAAGGTCATATAGACTTTCCTAAGAACCTTATAGGCACGCCGTTTCTAATTCCTAGTGATCAATCTTTGATACAAATCCAGCTCTTACAATGGCTAGAAAAACATCATATTCATCCAAAAATCATGGGAGAGTTTGACGACAGAGCATTAATGAAAACCTTCGGTCAAGGAGGCGCTGGCGTCTTTATCGTGCCATCTGCCATTGCTAACGAAGTAGCTAAACAATTCCAAGTAGAACTCATCGGCAGCACCGAAGAAATACGCGAGCAATTCTTTGCTATTGCCACCGAACAACGCCTTTCCAACCCCGCTCTTGTTGCCATTACTGACGCGGCGAAAGGCTGGCTAAAACATAAATAGCAGCGTTTTATAGGCTCTCTTTTACGCCTTGTTTGGCCCGTTCTATCAGATCAGACGGTTTCATTTGCCAAACTAACTTGAAGCCTTTTGCACCCAGATAGAGAAACAATACTGGGATCAATACAGTATTGAAGGCAAATAACGCCAGTAGTGTGAGGAAGTCATTTACCAAGCCATTGAGGGTTCCCACATACTCGCTGATCTTGTCTTTAAAATGACTCAGCCCAAAAGTACTTTGTTTAATGGATGAGAAAAAGCCTTGGTCTTCTAAGGAGAGGTTACCTAGATCATCAATCTCTTGCTGCAAGACATTTATCTTATCTTGCGAGGTTTTGATATTTTGTTCTGTACGCTGACGATCATGGCTCAGGACGCTTTGCTGTGTTCGTAGATCCGCTAGTATTTCATCGTTATTAAATAAAATATCTAAGGCTGATAACGTATCTTTACGTGCTGATATCTGACGATTTAGAGATTCATTCTGAACGGTTAATTCCACCAAACGCACATCATGCTTAAACAACATGTTCTGTTCTTCGCCCAGTTTGATTTGTAGCGCCTGTTTGTCTTTATCGAGGGATTGTTTGAGATCCGCAGCGACCCCTAAGCCAGTTGTCACTTCATTCATTTCGTCTGAATGCACTTGTATTTTATCCATGGTTTGCGTCTTTTCTTCATTCAAAAATGAGGCATCAACCAAGGCGGATAACAAAACCACCAGCACCAATAAGAACTTCGCGCCCACAGCTGTGACAAACACTTTATAAGCCACTTCGATAAAATGACTTTTCACCCAATACAAGTAACCAAAAATTAAACCCGACAAGGTAACAAAGGCTTTGAAATATACTGTAGCAATGATTTTTAGCAGAATACTTTGGAAAATAAGCGACGACACCGCCACCTTCATTACGCCAGAAAAGTCTTCCACCATGTCGTTAAACGGATCTAATAACTCGCCAATAGTAACGGAACTTACAAACACACTAATTTGAATACTTTGCAGCACAGAAACCGTTGCATTAAATAATTTGGCTAAACCAAAGGCACTTAACGCCTGCACCAAGGAAGAAGAAACGTAGTCGGACGCTTTAGTATCTAAAAAGCCCCACCAAGAAAAAACAATTGCCAGCAGGATCGCAATGTAATAACCGTTGAATTTGCTTTGTTGCTTGATCATCTACCACCTCTTTTATCCCCAGTGCCTCATAATAACAACTAAGAGTTAATACGAATCTATCTCAATTGAAGCTAGAAGATCGCTTTTTAATCGTTATACTATCTACTTAAATTTAAAGTAGCCATCGAAGGAACGAACGCGCAACACTCACCTCCAACTTTGCGATTAGGTAATGAAAGAGACCATTCAACTAACGTCATTAGTACCAAGCGACGACTTAGCTCCATTCGTTGAAAGCTTTTGGATGATCGAAAATCCAAGCGATAAAGATGAAGAACTTTCCACCTTCCCTGATGGCGGGATTGATTTGTACTTTTTCCACAATGCCGAATATCCGCTGCATATTTCCTTGGTTGGACTAGAAACAGACGCTAAGCAGGGCGTCATGCCAAAACAGTCAGTATTACTGGGGGTTCGCTTAAAAATATTAGCCGTTGAACATTTATTGAGCACCTCTGTCGCCGACATTCTAAATGATCGCATCACACTCGACATTGGCTTCGCGGGCATAGAACTAAACGACCTAAAAAGCCTGGATACTTTTGCTAATAAGCTCAGTTTGTATTTTGCGTCACAGCTAACAACGCCAATAGACCCTCGAAAAAAAGTCATGTCAGAACTAATCTATCAAACTCACGGTTCAATAACAGTGACTGAAATATCTCAAGCAGCCAATTGGAGCAGTCGCCAAATCAATCGATACTTTACTAAGTGGCTTGGCTTACCGCTAAAAAGCTACTGTGACATTTTGCGGTTTCGCCACAGCTTCGACTCACTCAAAGTGGGCGAACTCTTTCCCAAAGAAGGTTTTAACGATCAATCTCACTATATCAAATTGATCAAAAAATACTCTAGCCTGACACCTAAGCAACTGGCTCAAGACGAAAACGACCGATTTATACAATTATATTCTGAAGATTAACTCTATCATCCAACTCGCTTTACAATTGATTATGAGTTTCATTCCCATAAAAAACTCACTCATTGCATTGTAATTCCTAACGACCTCGCTCCTTTATTTAGCACTCTATTTGATTGGCATGGCACAAACACAATATGAAGATGATTATTGTTATTACCATTGTTTCTATATTTTTAAATAATGCATGGGCCGCAGACAACGTACGCTTCCCTATTACGATTCAACACGCTTTCGGCTCAACAACCATTACCTACAAACCAAAACGCGTGGCAACTGTGGCATGGGCAAACCATGAAGTACCACTTGCTCTAGGTATCGTTCCCGTTGGTTTTGCTGCCGCCACATTTGGAGACGATGATAACGACGGTTTGTTACCTTGGGTGGCTACACGACTTAAAAAACTCAACGCCAGGACGCCAGTATTATTTGATGAAGGCGATGGAATCGATTTCGAAGCGGTCGCAGCAACACAACCCGACGTTATTCTGGCGGCTTACTCCGGCTTAAGCCAATCCGATTACGACACACTAAGCATGATCGCACCGGTCGTCGCTTTCCCAGACAAGCCTTGGTCTACCAACTGGCGCAGTATGATTCGTATTAATAGTGCAGGGCTGGGGATGGCGGAAGAAGGCGAAGAACTCATTAATAGCATTGAAAAAGACATCGCTGAGCGTGTTGATCAATACCCAGAGTTAAAAGGCAAATCAGCTATGTTTATCACCCATCTGGATCCAACCGATTTAAGTGTTATTCGCTTTTACAGCGCCAATGATACCCGTGTGAAATTTTTTGATGACCTCGGCATGCACTCTCCACAAAGCATCAAAGACATCAGTAAAGATGGGCTCTTCTCTGGCGAAAGCAGCATTGAGCAAATAGACATGTTTAACGACGTAGACATTTTCGTTACCTATGGCAATGAAGAGTTGCTGGCGCCTTTAGAATCAAACCCACTTATGTCAAAAATGCGTGCGGTTAAAAATGGCTCTATTGTCATGCTGGGCAATAGCAAAATGGCGACTGCGGCTAATCCGACGCCACTGTCTATTACTTGGGTGTTAGATGATTACCTTCAAGCGCTTGCAGAAGCGGCTCGTAAAGCAAAATGATCCAAGGTAACGCCAAACATATAGGTCTTTTACAACAGAAGCCCATTGCCTTATTCGTCGTCCTAGTCGCTTTATTGCTGTTGTGCTTTTCCTCTATTGCCATTGGCACGAGGGAGGTTACTTGGCAGGAAATAATAGGCGCCTTACAAGGCCAAATGAACACCATGGGAGAAGCCTCTGTGACCATGCGCCTACCACGCACAGTGCTCGCCATTTTTGCGGGCTGCGCCTTGGGATTATCTGGTGCCATTATGCAAGGTGTGACCCGCAATCCATTAGCCGACCCTGGGATTCTTGGCGTTAATGTGGGTGCCGCTTTCTTTGTTGTCATTGGACTAGCATGGTTTGGTATTAACCAACTGCAAACCTATGTTTGGCTTGCCATATTGGGGGCAGGCATAACAGCCATCTTTGTATATTTCATTAGTTCGCTAGGATACGGCAAATCCACCCCACTCAAATTCGCTTTGGCGGGTGCCGCCACTTCTGCTGCGCTGTCTTCTTTTATTGTGGCTGTCATCTTGCCAAGAAATGACATTGCCGGCAGCGTTAACTCTTGGCAAATTGGCGGCGTCGGTGGCGCCACGTTTGATAGCATCCAGCTAGTTCTGCCCTTCTTAATCGTTGGTTTTTTACTTAGTGTATTTATTGCTAGGAAGTTAAACACGCTTGCACTCGGAGACGATATTGCCACTGGACTAGGGGAAAATGTCACTTGGATTCGTCTTTTAGCTTGGTTATCTGCGGTGCTTCTGTGCGGAGCAACAACGGCTATTTGTGGCCCTATCGGCTTTGTTGGTCTCGTGGTTCCTCATTTATGTCGACTGCTTGTCGGCGTAGATAACCGCTGGCTGCTCATTTTTTCAGCGCTTGTCGGCGCATGCTTATTATTAAGTGCGGATGTGTTAGGACGCATTATATCAAGACCAAGTGAACTCTCAGTTGGTGTTGTGACCGCCTTTGTTGGCGCACCTTTCTTCATCTGGATTGTCCGTCGACAACGGGTGAGAGAGTTATGATTAACACAAACTCGACGCTCGCACGCGTTACCAATGGACGAAAAAAACGATCCAAGCGCTGGAAATACGTAGCTAGCTTACTTTGCTTATTGGCTGTCGCTGCGTTTTCAATCACCTTAAGCTTGGGGCAATCCTTTACACCGCCACAAGATGTCATAAACGTTTTACTGGGTGAAAACGTCCCTGGCGCCTCTTTTGTGGTGGGTCAGTTGCGCCTACCACGAGCGATTATTTCTCTTCTTGTCGGCATGAGCTTTGGTATAGCTGGCGTGGCATTCCAAGTCATGCTGAGAAACCCTTTAGCCAGCCCCGATATTATCGGAGTAAGTTCTGGTGCGACTGCCGCCGCCGTATTTGCCATTATTGTGCTGCACATGGATGGCACTAGCGTGGCTTTCTTCTCAATCGCCGTAGGCTTATTGGTCGCCTTAGCGGTCTACGGCTTGTCCTATCGAAATGGTGCGTCAGGTGCTCGACTTATTCTGGTTGGTATTGGCGTCTCAGCGATGATTGAAAGTTTTATTGTGTATTTACTATCACAAGCCCAAGCATGGGACCGTCAAGAAGCCATGCGCTGGCTCAGTGGTAGTGTGAACTCCGCACAAATTCATCAAGCCTTACCGCTAATCATTTCTTTATTGATATTTGGTGGATTTTTACTAAGTCGAAGCAGAGATTTAGAAGCATTAAGAATGGGTGACGATACCGCCCACGCACTGGGTGTTCGAGTCGGCATGACTCGCCTTACTGTCATAGTGTCGGCGGTAGGACTTATTGCGGTGGGAGTCGCGATAACAGGGCCTATTGCGTTTGTTGCTTTCTTGTCAGGCCCAATTGCAGCACGCCTAGTAAAGAACAATGGTTCCTTGCTGATTCCTTCCGGTTTAGTTGGGGCTTGCTTAGTGATGGGCGGTGATTACATCGGACAATTCTTGCTACAGAGTCGTTACCCTGTCGGCGTGATTACTGGCGCTTTAGGTGCGCCCTACCTTATTTATCTTATTATTCGTGTTAATCGTAAAGGTGGCTCACTATGACACTAAAACACCAACTCCTTGTCGATCATCTTGCTGCAGGTTATGGTGAAAAAACCATCCTTAATGACATCAACATAGACATTAATCCCGGTCAAATTACATCTATCATTGGCGCCAATGCCTGCGGAAAATCCACCTTATTACGCACTATGTCACGCTTATTATCGCCGTCTAGTGGTCAAGTTTTACTTGATGGCAAATCGATACACAACACGCCAACACGACAACTAGCGCAAACGCTTGGTTTATTGCCCCAATCACCCATTGCACCAGAAGGCATCACAGTCAGCGATCTAGTCAGCCGAGGCAGACATCCCCATCATGGATTCCTGTCACGATGGCGCAAAGAAGACGATGAAGCCATTACCAAAGCACTAGAAACCACCAAAACCACAGAGCTTTTGGACCGAGAAATAGACGAATTATCCGGTGGACAACGCCAGCGCGTCTGGATCGCCATGGCATTAGCGCAAGAAACCGACATATTGCTATTAGACGAACCGACCACCTTCTTGGACGTTGCTCACCAAATTGAAGTGCTTGACCTGCTTGTCGACCTAAACCAAACCCGTGGCACCACCATCGTATTGGTATTGCACGACCTTAACCTTGCAGCGCGTTATTCAGACCAGCTTATCGCCATACAACAAGGTCAAGTCTTTGCCAATGGAGCACCAAACGAGGTGGTAACAGAAAACATGATTCACGCTGTGTTTGGCCTCCAGAGCCAAGTCATTACAGACCCTATTTCCGGCAGCCCAATGGTTTTGCCAATTGGACGACACAAGAGAATAAAACACACTTAAGCAAAGCAGACTGAAAGCCTTATTCATAACAAGTACGCATCAATAATCATTAGCAATATTATTTTTATATTATGAAGTTATAGAGGAACCAAAAATGAACAAGAAAAGCGCTCTTCCCTTTAAGTTAAAGCAAAGCCACTGCGCTGCCGCGACACTTTTCTGCTGGTCCGTACTCACACCAATTGCTGGGTATGCAGAAACAGAAAATGAGGCAGGCACCTTTCGACTTTCCCCTATCATGGTGAATGATCAAGCTATAGCCGATGATGACTCAGAATCAGTTGTGGCCAAAGAACTATGGGTCGGCGGCAAAGTCGCTACCAGCATTCAAGACACGCCAGCGTCTGTCTCTGTCATCACTGAAAAAGAAATCAAGCAACGTGGCGCCAGCACCACAGAAGAAGTTCTTGAATACACACCAGCTACCGTGACAGGTTACTACAGCACAGATGACAGAAACGATTATTTCCAAATTCGTGGCTTTAGCGCCACAACCTATCGAGATGGACTCACTCTTGGTTCCATGAGAGGCATCAGAGAAGATGCTTATGCTTTTGAGCGTGTCGAGGTAATCCGCGGTGCGAACTCCACCTTATTCGGCCCTGCTGATCCAGGTGGATCCATCAACTTTGTGAGTAAACAACCAAAATTCTATCGCTTTAATAATGCCTTCGTTACCTATGGCTCTAATGACCATAAAGAAATGGGTATCGATGTTGGCGACACACTTGATAAAGACAAAACCTTAGCCTACCGACTAACAGGCAAGGTAAAAGACAGTGACCGAGAATACGATTACTCAAAAGATGATTCACAATTCATCATGGGCGGCCTTGCTTGGGAGCCTAATGACAACACCAGAGCCAACCTAATTGTTGACTACCTAAAAACCGATTCATCACCAAACAGCGGCGGCTATCCTGCTGGCAAAGATTATAACAGCAGCCTATTTTATGGTGAACCTGATTATAATTCCCACGATGTAGAGCGAACCAACATCAGCGCCAATATTACCCACAAGCTTGATAATGGCTTTAAAGTCATTTCAAACTTACGCTACAGTGATGCTGAAGACAGCTTTGGTTATTTGTACCTAAGCAAATACTCTGCTGACACGTCTGGAACCACTATGGGACGTGACTACTACGCCCAAGACTCTAAGTTAGAGCAGTTCAATGGCAACTTGCTAGGGCAATATGACATTAGTTTTGATCGCCTAGACAGCAGTACTGTATTTGGTGTCGAGTATCAAGATTCGACGACAGACTCCACTACTTACTATGGAAGCGCTTCAAGTATTGATATTAATAATCCTATTTATTCTGGTGCCCCTACAAACACGCCAGTTTACGGAAACACAAAAACTGATTACCAAACAAAAGCCGTGTTAATTCAGCAGAACTTCGCATTAGATGATAAATACATTCTTACTATTGGCGCTAGACACGACGACATTGATGTTAGTCAAATGAACTATTTGACCGAGAAAAAATCTTCAAATAACTTTTCAGAAGACACTTTCCGCTCGGCATTTACATATAAATTTAACGATGAAGTGTCTGCCTACATAAGCCAAGTAGAGTCCGTAGCTCCGCCATCAGCGACAAGTACCAAAATTGTCCGCGGCGACCAGACTGAGGTCGGTGTTAAATACTCGCCAAGTAATATGAACGCCCTGTTCTCTATTGCTGTTTACGATCTTGAAAAAAGCAATGTAGAAACTTCATCTTTCCAAAGTAGCGGCATCGTTCGTGAAACCATTGGTAAAAACCAAGTGAAAGGTGTGGATCTAGAAGCTCGCGCGGAATTAACCGATAATTTAAGCATCTCTGGTGGTTACTCATACATGGAGCCAAAGATTACCAAAGATGATACCTACGAAGGCAAAACGATCTCATACACACCAAAGCATTCCGCTTCTGTATGGGGACATTACACACTTCCACGCCAAGATATGTCTGTCGGTCTAGGGGCGCGTTACATCGGTTCCTACTACTTCACTAATACCAACGATTCAAAAAGCGAATCCGCAGTAATAGTAGACGCTTCATTTGGCTATGACATTACAAAAGACACTCAACTTTCTATGAACATCAGTAACTTGCTAGGTAAAGAATACGTCGCGGGTTCTGGTTCAGCAGATTTCTACAACCCAGGAAGAGATATCACTCTCACCTTGAACCACAGCTGGTAAACAGCCATAAGACAATAAATCGAACTCCTTGTTTTATTTAGCCAGTATGGAATCCATACTGGCTTTGTTTATTTACAGTAACTAGTAACTCATGGATGCATAAAGTCCATACGCATTTCTGTCAATAATTGGAGCAACTACAAGGTTTCTAACACTCTTTCCCATACCAGTTATGACATATTGAACACCCACGGCTAGCGCAGCTCCTGCTGCGACATCACGCCAGTAATGATATTCACCATGTACCCTAGAATAACCAACAAAAGAAGCAGCAGCATAAGCTGGCACACCGTATTCCCATCCGTAACGCATCTGCAAGAAAGCCGCACCTTGAAAAGCGGCTGAAGTATGCCCTGAAGGAAATGAATTATTGTCATTTCCGTTTGGACGCTCTTCATCTACTGCAAATTTTAGAGTATGTGTTGCAACTGAAGTCCACAAAGCCCCTTCAGCCCATTGCTTAGTACCCTCAGAGTCACCTTTCATTAATGAAACCATACCAGCCATCAGTGGAATACCTATCTGAAGATTATCTCCAGCACGCACGATAGCATCATCAGCATGAACCGCACTAAAGCAAGACACAAATAAACAGACAACTATCGCCCTAACTAATTTAACAAAAGCTTGTCGTGATCTCATTTTTGAGCCCCCAAGCATGCGTTAAATATATTCAGCTTTGGGTTCAGCTCTTGTGTAGAGACACGAGCAAGACTAAGTAATGAATGGAAAAAGTAATCATGAGAAATGTCAGTATCTTTTGATGCTTTTAGACAATCCATATCTATATTGAAAGCGGTAGCCGTTTCTTCTGGCAACCATACAAACCAAGGCACTTGAGTCTGGTATTCGGGAGCAAATGCATATGGCGCACCATGCAAATACAGCCCGTTTTCACCTAAAGATTCTCCATGGTCTGAAACATATATAAGACCGACATTATATTTCTCTTGATATTTTTTTAGCTTTTCAATCAGTTGAGAAAGAATAAAATCGGTATAAACAATCGTATTGTCATAAACATTAACGATTTCTTGGTCAGTACATTGCTCAATGTCCTGCCTTTCACAGGCTGGCTCAAATACAGACATAGATTTAGGGTATCTTTTATAGTATGTCGTCCCATGAGAGCCAATAATGTGAAAAGCAAGCAGTTTGTTTGGGGCCTCCATATCTTGGATGTTTTTATCTACATCCGTGATTAGCGCTTCATCGTAACAATAACTGCCATCACAAAATTCAGATCGATTTCTCGCTAATTCGACAAAAGGAATATGCTTGGCGACTCCCTTATCACCGCCATCATTTTCCTTCCATAAAAGCTGATAGCCACTTTTCTGAATAATATCTAGAACATTACTTTGACTATTTGCGATTTCTTTTTTGTAAGACTGGCGAGATAAATTCGAGAACATACATGGCACAGAGTGCGCTGTAGCTGTTCCACAGGATTCAACTGAAGAAAATGAAACTAAGCCGTATTTTTCTGTATAAGGATTTGTATTGCGAGAATAGCCATTGTATTGAATATTCTGTGAGCGAGCGGTTTCACCAAGAACCACAAAAATTAGATTCGGTTTATTCGAATGATTCGGTATTATTTTCGCATCATCCCCAAGCTCTCTATATTCAATAGGATCAGAAAATACATACTTTTTTAAATATTTATAAGTTCCATACACATGAGTAGGAGTAACCATTTTATCCATGTAGGAATGGTTGCGCCCTACAGCTGATATTTCTTTGTAATTAATTTTAACAACTAGAAAACCAACAAAAACAGCAATTACAATAGTAATAATTCGTTCTGATATTTCTTTTAATAGAGTCGCTCTAAACCCTGTCTTTTTCAACGCAATAAAAATAGATGGAAAAATACCAAGCATAATCACAAACGATATAGACCCAAAAGAAAGAAAACCTAATGCTTCGGATGGATCTGTCTCGATTGTATTTTCAATCATTCCGATATCCCAAATAACGCCATAATGTAAGGTGGCATATACACAGGATGCTGAAGTAATAATAAGCGGAATAAATATCAACTTATTTATTAGTGGAAAAGCAAATAACTGAAATACAATAACAAAAACTGATGATAATAAAATTGGAATTGAAACAATGAGAGCGTAGCTGAATGAATCCGTACCTTTTGTTACTTTTATAAATTCATTAATAATAGGTGCATTTAAAATTGTTCCGAAATATATCCCGACCAATGTACTAAGAAAACTATATGAAATAGGACGTCTAAAAAAACGTATAACTCCAAATTTCCCAAGCATATTTCCTTTGGTTAAAAAGGCTCTAATTAAAGGCATAAGACAGCACCTCATCACCTAAAATTAAGCTCCAACTAGCGATTAAGACCACTAAAGAAACAAAAACAGCAGCACTACCAATGTCTTTTGCTCGACCGCTAAGTTCATGATATTCATCACCTACACGGTCTACGACAGCCTCGATCCCTGAGTTGAGCAACTCAACAATAAGCACGAGTAACAAAGTTGAGATCAACATTGCTTTTTCCACACCCGTGATATCTGAAAGTAAGGCGATTGGCCCCATTATTAAAATTAGAGCTGTTTCTTGACGGACTGCTGCTTCATATTTAAAAGCAGCTTTAAAGCCTTGATATGAATATCCAGCAGCTTTAATAACTCGCATAATCCCTGTGTAACTTGACTTCAACACGCTCTCCCACGACTTGACTGGATGTTTTTTGAACAAAAAACACTACGGCTTTAAAATTTCATCGTGGAGGATTTTAGAAACGTCTTTTCCTAAGGCAAAGATACGTATTTTGAAAGGAAACCCGTAAATTATTTTTTATTTTTTCATCTAAATTAATCAGTTATACTCACGCGACACTGACAGCCTAATCTTGTGTAAGGTTAAATTAATGCCACTTCTTACTGAATTAATTCACAAAACATCTTACATGGATGAGGAAGAACGCTGTGAATTCATTGAAGACTTGAAACGAAAACATCCAGAGCTACTTAAAGATATTGATGATCAACTTTCTTTCAATGCAGACTTTGACCTTACAAAAATTCTCTCTGTATCAGCTTCATACGCAGTCTCTTCTGACATCTATTTAGAAAGCTCTATTGTAGGGAAATATAAACTACAGAATAAGCTAGGCTCTGGTGGGATTGGCGTCGTTTATAAAGCCGAAAGAAATGATCAAACCTTTGAACAATCTGTAGCGGTAAAATTTATACAACCTGCTTTGGTTAAAGTTATTGGTCGATGGGCTTTATTTCGTGAAGCACAACTTCTTGCAAGTCTCAATCACCCTAATATTGCTAAAGTATTTGACGGAGGAGAGCACGAAGGACATATTTATATTTCTATGGAATGGATTGATGGCTCAACACTAGGAAACTATTTAAAAAACAAAAATATAAGTAAAAATAAAAAACTTAATATATTTATTGATATTTGCAGTGCATTAGAACATGCACATTCAAGAAACATAATCCATGGCGATATCAAACCCTCCAATATCATTATTGATGAAATAGGAAGAGCTAAACTCATAGATTTCAATTTATTTATAAAAACAAACACAGGATCAGACATAGAAGGTATATCTGCATTCACTTCCGAATATTCAAGTCCAGAACAATTAGAGTCAAAAGAACTAACACAAAGTATAGATATTTATTCAGCTGGAAAATTATTAGAAGCATTAAATAAAGACAACATTTCTCAAGAGCTAGAAAAAATAATAAATAAATCTACTCAGCATGAATCATCTAACCGATACTCTAACATTACAGAACTAAAGAATGATGTTAAAAATATATTAGAAATAAAACCCATATCAATGATGAAAGGAAGCTATTTTTATATTTTAAAAAAATTCATTAAAAGAAGGCGATTTACATCTCTATTAATTTTAATCGTATTTATAACTTTAATTACTTTCTGGATATCTATCTTTTTAAAAAACAAACAAATTGAATTTGAAAAAAAAGCAGCTGAAAGTTTATTATTCGAAATAGCGAATTTATTACACTACAGCGATGATGAAAAATACAGACAAGCAACTTTGGATACCATGTTAGATCTAACTAGAAGAAAAATCCTATCAAATCGAGATCTATCTAATGAAATGAAAGGAAAATTACTTAAAGAACTAATAAGCCCGTCTAAAACTTACAATCACAAATAAAATGAAATATATAAAATGCTGAAGAACAAAACATTAAAGATCGATTTAATTAAATCAATTTTCCTCGTAACAATAACTATGATGTCATTTAAAACAATTGCAGACACGAAAAAAGCTCAACTCTCCGAAAAAATGGATATGGAAATATATTATGAAACGTCAAGTGGTTTATCTGGGTTAACAGAGAATGGATATTACAATTTCAATACAGGTGACGATGTTACTTTCTACTTAACTAAAAACAAAAAAATAGAGATATTAAAGCTAAATAAAAAACCATCAAATTCAAAAAATACAAATTTTAAAGAAGTGGTTTTTCAACCATTAGATAAAACACTAACAAATTACGTTGTACAGAAAGCAGATAAAAATGGTGATTTATGTTTTTATGATGTTTCTAAATATTCTATTGAAAATTACACAGGGCCAATTGGTGAAACGTATTACAAAGTAACTGCTAAAGGAATTTATGAGTACCCTAGTATAGGCGATGATTTTACGAACTGTGAGCGCAAACCTAGTACCAAAAAAAGTGTAAGCTTTGAGCCAATCGACGATTTTTCTCGTTTTGAAGGAGGAATTCTCAGCTGTGCATTAAATGGCTGCTCTATTAAAGATCTTAATGGTTATTCTTTGACTGCATATGCTGTAGAAAAACAAGGTAATGAGAAATATCGAAGTGTCGCCATGTATTATGATCAAGACAGTAAAATATTGATCGAGAAGAGCAAGGGCATCGGTAAGCAAGATGGATTATCTCATTTAAACTTAGCCGAATACCTCTGGTTAACGCCTTTAAAAGAAGATATAGATAGCTTAAAATTTAACGGGTTATGGCGCTATAGAGAGATAGGACAAAAAGAAATTAAGACTGGTTGTATTTTAATAAAAAGCAATCAAGTTTTTGAGACTAGTGAAAACTCTAACTGCATTAACTCAGTTGAAAGCTATACCATAAATGCTTCAGAAAAATATATTGATATGTGGTGGATTAAAAATGAAGGGGCAACAGCAACAATTGCTCAAGTTAATGCCGCAGTAAAATACAAAGATCAAAATAATATAGTACAATATACTGAATGGGAGTACTTCCCCATTTCTGATAATTTAGAGAGTGCTCCTCTTTATAAATACTCATACAATCCAAATGAAATAAAAAACAAGAAAAAAGAAATATTTTCTATAACCACATTCGAGAGAGTCAAATAAGCATTGGAATATAATACTAATCTATATATTTTATTTGGTGAAAAAAACAAAAATGCCGAAAAGGTTTTATATACTTTTGTTTACCAAAGATTAAAAGACATTGCTCGTGTTCAAAAGCAACACCATCCTAATTCTTCGAAAGATATCATAGAAGATCAGGAAAAAACTACGGCTTTAGTTCACGAAGCATATCTTAAGATGACTCATTTTCCTCGTGAAGAATTAAATAGTAAACGAGATTTTTACCTAGCTATTGCCACCTTGATCAATCAAGTTTTATCGGATATATCGAGAAAGAAAACAGCAAAAAAAAGAGATAGTACAGTTGGTGTATTTAATAGTGCTACTAACGATGAATTATCTTTTATGGAAGTAAGCCTTTCTATTGAAAAGTTACTCTTGAAATTAGAGTCTAACTATTCAAGGCAGGTTGAAATCTTCAAACTAAAGCAGTTAGTAGGCTTGTCTACTAAAGAGCTGACTGAGTTATATAAATGTAGCGATAGCCTAATCGAGAAAGACCTTCTCTTTGTACGTAGGTGGTTAAAATCAAAGTTACACACAAGTTCTCACAATGAATTTGAGACAATAAGTAATATGTAAAAGCTAGGAATAGAACCCTGCAAAATTTTCCCTTTTTTAAGAATGGTCTGGAGCATAGATAAAACCGGTAATGAACATGTTTCTCTTATAACAAGGGTGTGTCTATCAACTGGGGCAAGATGGGGAGAAGCGGAAGGGCTTACAGCTAAAAACATTAGGAATGATCAAGTAGATTTCACAGATACAAAAAGCGGAAAAAATCGCTCTATTCCGATTAATGAAACCTTATTCAGACAGCTCGAAGAACACATGAAAAAACATGGGAGATTCTTTGATTGCATCAAATCATTTCGGAAATACCTCAAGACAACCAGTATTAAGTTACCCCAAGGTCAGTCATCACACGTTCTAAGGCATAGCTTTGCTAGTCACTTCATAATGAATGGCGGCAACATACTGACACTGCAGAAAATTCTTGGCCACTCAACTATCGTAATGACGATGAGATATGCTCATCTGGACCCAGAGCATTTACAAGAGGCAGTTACTAACCCTTTAAACACTAAGCTAAATCTAAAGGAACCCTAGTCACAATAGACCCATTCTGAATCATCTGGTAAAAGCTACATTTAGGGTTTAACAACAGAGCCAACTCTTTAATATTTCCAATCTCAAACTCTTCGACTCTCACGCCGAATGTAATTGATTGAATTGCACCAGAAGGGAATTTTACATCAGTATATTTACTATCAGTTTGACCTGATACCGAAAAAATTTCTTCGTTATTTTGAAAGTTATAACTAGTAGATATTTTTCCAAAGCTTTCATTAAAACTAAGCCTGTATTCATTTTCATAGTTCCAAACTGAACCTTTTGTAAAAAAAATATCTTTTTTAATTTTTTGCTGATAGGCACTAGTTTCACCATACAAAAACATATCCACACCACTTACCGAAGGAGTCAAAGTGTCTTTATATTCTACATAACCCTCCATTAAATTATTTGGTTGGTCGATAAATAATGATGAAAACTCAAGTGAGCAACCTCTATGTTGATCTGCATAGTGAGCCCACATTAATTTATTATTACAGTTAGATGTGACACAAATCACCCTCATAATTCCGAGTAGCCCTTCATTAATGTATTGCCTAAACCCTCCTTCAAAACTACGACTTAAAACTATTTCATTGAGTGATGAAGTAAAGTCTTCTCCACGACGTTCACCAACTTTTAACATTTGGATAATCATCAAAGTATTTGGAGAAAAATAGTTATAGTTAAAAATCAACCTACCTTTGACACACTCTTTTAATACTTTTAGATATGATTCATACGAGGAGAGAAAATGAGCGTCATCCCATGGAAGAAGTTGACACTCTTCAATATCATTAAAAACTAAAGGGCTCGACCACCTCAAAGTTTGATTCTGTAAGACTAATTCGGCTGTGCCAATAGACATATACTTAAAGTAATTCATTAAAATTCCCTTTTAAAAAAACAAGTTGTATCAAGTGTAGACAGTAAGTAGTGATCAAGATACAAAATATAAATAAAATCCATTTTTTATGTTTATAAATCAATAGCTTGAGAATAATGAAATGGTACGCCCGAGAGGATTTGAACCTCCGACCTTCGCCTCCGGAGGGCGACGCTCTATCCAGCTGAGCTACGGGCGCATGACTTGTTGCGTGGCGTTGATACTTTTGCAAGATGCAAAGTGAACCAGAACAAATTGGTGTGCGTATTCTAAAGGAAATCCCTCAGGATTCCAGTGCTTAAAGCAATAAAGAACAGATATAAGCTATTTTTTATTGCTTGGCTATCAATCAGGTTTCTCGTTAGCAGCTTAAACCACCAACTGCTAACTCATAAGAAAAAAGTTTAGCCTATTTTATGCAGCTCAGTCACACTAAAATCTGCAATAACGTCTTTAGTCGATTCCAAAAAGGTATTGATATGGGTTGTTTTCATGTGATCTTGCCAAGTGTCGTAACCACTCCAACGTTCGAAGTAGACAAACGCCTCGGCGTTATTGTTGTCTTGGTGCAGATCGTATTGCAAACAACCTACTTCAGCGCGAGTTGGCACTAGTAAAGCTTCTAGAGCAGTTTTTAACTCTGCACTTTTACCAGGATGGGCTTTAATATTGGCGACGAGAACGAGTTCGGTGGTCATGTTTTTTCCTTGTCTTATTAATATGTTACAAAAATAAAGTAGAAGTAAAACACAAAGCGGAATAAAAAATTACGCGATGGAAATCACGTCTTTGTGTTTTAATCACTGTATCGTTTTTGACTCTTCATCGCTAAGGATTCATTGTGACTTTTTCTATCGCGATTTTTACACAACGCATCGTTATTCTTGGTTTCGCCAGCTTTGCTTTAGCACTTTCTTCTGTTGCGCATGCCGCACGTTCTGGCGAAACACTTTACAACAGCTATTGCATTGCTTGTCACATGAATGGCGTTGCTGGCGCTCCGAAGTTTGGTAATAAAGCGGATTGGCAACCACGCGTTGAAAAAGGCATAGACACTTTATTAAAAGATGCGACAAATGGTTTTAAAGCCATGCCACCAAAAGGTTTATGCTTTGATTGCAGTGAAAATGAGCTACGTGGTGCGATTCAATACATGATCGACAATAGCTCAAGCAACTAGCTGTTTAACTACTTAGCCATTTAACATGGCTTTTAAGGCAGATAATGAAGCTTGGCCGCGTTCTTTTTTAGTGCTTTCCCCTTCGTCGCTGCGGCCTTCCCATACAAGATCTTCTTCCGGTAGTTCATCCAAGAATCGACTCGGCATACAGTCAATTTCTTCACCGTATTGGCGACGCTTTGCAGCTAAGGTAATGCATAAGGTTTTTTTCGCCCGAGTGATGCCAACGTAAGCCAGACGACGCTCTTCTTCGATGTCATCGTTTTCTATGCTGTTTCTATGCGGTAACAGTTCTTCTTCACAACCGATCAAAAACACATGCGGATACTCCAAACCTTTGGAGGCATGAAGCGTCAGTAACTGCACCTTATCTTCATCTTCCTCTTCTTCTTGGCGTTCCAGCATATCGATTAATAGCAACTTACTAATCGCTTGATCCAAGCCAGCCGTTTCGTCTTCTTCCCAAGCAGACTCCATCATACGCTGAATAGAATCGAGCAAGAAACGCACGTTTTCGATGCGGCGATCGCCTGCTTTATTGGAAGATGTTTGCTCTTGAATCCAGCCATAATAATCCATGTCATGAATCATTTGCTCGATCACGGGCACTGGCGATGCGCCTTCTAAACGCTGTCGCAAGTTGGACATCCAACGTTCAAAGTCCTGCAAACTTTTCAATGAGCGCCCAGTAACGGTGTCTTCCAGCTCTTTATAACCCGATGCTTCAAACAAACTCACACCGCGCTCAGTAGCGAGGTTCCCCACTTTTTCAAGCGTAGCTGGTCCAATCTCTCGACGCGGCAAGTTAACGATGCGTAGGAAAGCGTTGTCGTCGGAAGGGTTTACCAAAAGACGCAAATAGCTCATTAGATCTTTGATTTCCGCCCGTGAGAAAAACGAAGTGCCGCCGTTCATTTTGTAAGGAATACGGTACGCTTGCAGCTTGATTTCTAACAAGCGTGCTTGGTGGTTACCACGATACAAGATGGCAAAATCTCGATAGGGAATTTCATGACGTAAATGGCGTGACTGGATTTCCGCTGCGACGCGCTCTGATTCTGCGTCTTCATTACGGGTCACCATGACACGAATCGGGTCACCCTCTTCGTGATCACTCCACAAGGCTTTATCGTAAATATGCGGATTGTTCGCTATCAGCGTATTGGCCGCTTTCAGGATGGTTTTAGTCGAACGGTAGTTTTGCTCCAACTTGACCAATTTCAAACTCGGGTAATCGACAGATAAACGCTCAAGGTTTTCAGGACGTGCGCCACGCCACGCATAAATAGATTGGTCATCATCGCCTACTAGAGTGAAACAACGACGAAATCCAGCTAACAAACGAATCAATTCATATTGACTGGCATTGGTATCTTGGCACTCATCCACCAGCAAGTAACGGACTTTGTTCTGCCAACGATCGCGCAGCTCTGCATCGGCCATTAACAAACTAACCGGTAATAAGATCAAATCGTCGAAATCCACGGCGTTGTAAGCGCGCAAATAACGCTGATATTGCACATACACTTGAGCCGCTAGCAGAAACTCTTCGGTGTCCGCATTGGTCATGGCTTCTTGTGGCGTAGTTAGATCGTTTTTCCAGTTGGAAACCGTATTTTGACAGTAAGCGGCAGAGTCAGTTTGACCGTTAAATTCTTTATCGAGGATTTCTTTGATCAGACTAAGGGAGTCTTGAGAATCAAAAAGGGTGAAGCCTTCTTTTAAACCCGCGCGGCGATATTCTTTACGAAGAATGCGTAGGCCTAAGTTGTGGAAAGTCGAGATACTCAAGCCGCGACTTTCTTGTTTAGACAACATGCCGACAACACGCTCTTTCATTTCTCGCGCGGCTTTATTGGTAAAAGTCACCGCGATAATGCTGTTAGCTTTGAAACCACAGGTTTGAATTAGATAGGCAATTTTTGTAGTGATTACGCTGGTTTTTCCCGATCCAGCACCCGCCAATACTAGCAAAGGACCATCGATCTGTTTAACGGCATCTAGCTGACGCTCATTCAGATTGCGAAGACGATGAGATATGGATGGCATGGACTGACTCATGGAAAAACTCTGGCTCGTATGGCTATTAAAAATCAGCCGTAAGTGTAACCGACAATGAAGCTTCTCGCACTGAGAGAAAAATCATAAGAGCAAAAACTAACAAGCACAAAAAAGGGATGCACAAATGGCATCCCTTTTTTGACACTAAGCAAATAGATTATTTATCTGTTTCTTGCGCATTATTTCCAGCAACAGGTCGACGGCTCCAATAGCTTGCCAACAAGGAACCTGAAATATTGTGCCACACACTGAAAATCGTTCCAGGTAAAGCAGCCATTGGCGTGAAGAATTTCACTGCTAGTGCTGCAGCTAGACCAGAGTTCTGCAGACCGACTTCGAAGGCAATGGTACGACAAACACGTGCATCAAAACCAAGCAAGTAAGTCACCCAGTAACCCAAGGTCAAACCAATCGCATTATGCAGAATCACAGCCGCCGCAACAACCAGACCTACTTGAACGATTTTAGATGCACTCAGGGCCACAACAATAGCAATAATCAGCACGATGGCAAACATCGAAATATAAGGAAAGATCGGTTCAGCCTTGCGAACAAACTTCGAGAAAAAAGTATTAATCAATACACCCGCAGCAACGGGTAATAATACAATTTTAAGTAAGCTAAGCAACATACCAGCCACTGGCACATCAACACTTTGACCAATCATTAGAGACACTAAAAATGGTGTCAGTATCACGCCAAGCAAGGTCGAAATAGCCGTCATAGAAATTGACAGCGCCGTATCGCCTTTTGCCAAATAACACATAACATTTGATGACGTCCCACCAGCCACACTGCCTACTAGCAGCATGCCAACGGTTAGCTCAGTATCAAAACCAAATGCAAAGGCAACACAGAATGCGGCAATCGGCATGACTAAAAACTGCAATAACACACCCACGCCAACGGCTTTACCATTCTTCAAAACTTGTTTGAAGTCTGCTGGGCTTAAGGTCAATCCCATCGCTAACATAATGATGGTCAATAATGGAACAATTTGTGTTTTTAAACCGACAAATATATCCGGTTGAAAAAAGGCAATTGCTGACAGCAACAATGCCCAAAAAGGGAACAGCTGGATAACCATAGGACAAAACTCCACATAGGCTACTTACCTTCGTCGCCAATAAATCGACAAACTTGAGCACGCAACGACTATTTAATTATTATTAGTCCCGAAAACGGGAGGAGAATTGTAACGAAATGAAAAGAGTTAAAACAGCTTTTATCTTGCATTTAGAAGAGTAGAAAAGCTTGCACTACACCGTATTGAAGACATACTTAAGCCTTCAATACAGCAGAAAAAATTTACTATTACAAACCTTCACATGACGTTTTTAAGCGGCATTTCTTAAATGTTTATTTTAAATAATATGTTTAAGAAGACACCGCCATCGATAAGGTTTTTTCCATTTTTCGATAACTTAATGATTCCATTAAATGCGCCCTGGTTACTGGAGAATCATTCAAATCAGCCAAGGTGAGCGCTACTTTTAATACTCGATGATAAGCACGAGCTGAGAGTTTTAACTTTTCCAGTGCTTGCTGCATAAATTGTTTATCTTCTTCACTTAACGCACAAATAGCCTCTAACTGTCGACCGCTTAGCAAAGCATTTTGTACTCCTTGTCGAGCTCTCTGCCTTGCGACCGCAAGCTCCACGCGCTCACGAACATAAGCACTGCACTCTCCTTCTTCTTGTGCATTCACTAAAACATCAGAAGGCAAAGGCGGCACTTCTACATGCAAATCAATGCGATCTAAAAACGGGGCAGAGAGTTTTTTGAGGTATTTTTGACTAGCGCTGGATTGATAATAATCTTGCCCACCATTGTAGGCTTCATTACTGGCGTTCATGGCGGCAACTAATTGAAAGCGAGCAGGAAAGGTAACTTGTCCACGTGCTCGTGAAATATGTACCTCACCACTTTCTAAAGGTTCACGCAGCACTTCTAACACTTTACGGTCGAATTCTGGCAATTCATCAAGAAAGAGCACGCCGCAATGTGCCAAAGATGCCTCACCTGGCTTAGGTATTGAACCGCCTCCAACCAATGCAGCAGCTGAACAAGAGTGGTGCGGAGATCGAAAGGGACGTTCGGACCAATACCAGTCTAGCCCCATTTTTCGCCCAGCCACCGATTGAACAGACGCTACAGCCAGTGCTTCGGCTTCCGTCATAGCGGGCATAATGCTTGGTAAACGTGACGCCAACATGGTTTTACCTGTTCCTGCTGGGCCAATAAACAATAGATTATGTCCTCCTGCTGCTGCAACTTCTAACGCTCTACGAGCCTGATATTGACCTTTTACATCACGCATGTCTTTATGATCCAAAGGCAAAGGCTCAGTGGGTTTAGAAACACAAGCAGGTAACTTACTTAATTTTAGTAGATGAGCTGTCACTTGAGTAAGATGTTTGGCAAACACCGCGTCTCCTTCCACTAAGGCAGCTTCTTGCTGATTGTCTTCAGGAAGAATCAGTTGGCGATTAGCATGGTGACAAGCAATAGCAGATGGCAGTAACCCTGGCACACCACGAATATCACCCGACAAAGCCAACTCCCCTATAAACTCAGTGTCACGAAGATTCAACTCTCCGAGTTGCCCGGACGCAACTAACACACTGATAGCAATCGCCAAATCGTATCGGCCACCCTCTTTGGGTAAATCCGCTGGTGCTAAGTTGATGGTGACGCGTCGGGTAGGGAATTCAAAATGGCTGTTGATAATTGCACTACGTACTCGATCTTTCGCTTCTCGAACAGCGGCTTCAGGCAAGCCCACTATATTTAGGGAAGGCAATCCATTTGAAATATGGGTTTCGACGGTAACTAGAGGGGAAGACACACCCACACGGGCACGACTATAAATAGTGGCTAAACTCATGATCACTCCTTGATCAAATTATTTCTTTATGATGCTTTATTACATGAAAAGCAATCCAGCTTTTCACTTGTTTCGTATAGGTACTACCTATTAATTAAGGTTAAAAAATGGCTATCAACCAAATAAATCCCAACAAACTTCTGCTGTCGAAATGGACGTCCACATCACCACAACAAAAAGAAAAGCACTTCATCGTCACAAAACTGATTCGAGATGAAGAAAACATGGTTGTGGAATGTGTTCTTGAGGCTGTTATCAACAAAAATCAGTATTGCTTGCCTTGGCAAACGCTGGCATCACCAGATAATTGGCTTCAAGGCTGGAAATAGCCAATCTAAACCATTTCCATATCAAGCGATTACTTATATCAGACTACCGCCCATATCAAACCACGGTAAGAAAACGGGCTAGTCGTTTTTCTCTAACTCGTTTAAACGGGCTTCCAATGCAGCGAGCTTTTCACGGTACTTGGCTAGCATCGCCGCTTGTACCTCAAACTCTTCACGAGTGACTAAATCCATTTTACTTAACGTATTACGAGCCACCTCGTGCAATTGCGCCTGAATTTCTTCTTTTGGCAACTTACCCAATGTTTCTGCGGCTTGGCCTAGTCCAGTTCCAAGTTGCTTTATAAATTGATCAATCATGTCATTCTCATTTTTTACATTTACAATACTTAATAGTATAGAAGCCTAAGTAAGGTGCAAACAAGCTCTCGGCTGCACATCTTTATATTAATGCTCCGTTATAAACACCTAACACCATAAAATCGCCTCTTTTTTGTGCACTAAATAAAATATCGCGGGCTTTAATCAAAACAAACCCTCTAAATAAGGCACGCATTACACTTTTAGCCAAATGTTTGTTTTCTAATCAAAAGCAATAAGATAGGGATCTCGCCCAATAACACCACTCGCATCAATTACTCACTCGCACCAAGTTAACGCAACAACCAATACAGACACACCAATATGCCGCACTAAATAAAGCCATCTGATGCTCTTTTTAATTCCGAAAAGTCGACAAAATCCTTACAAAGCCATTGTTATAAGGGCGTGCCCATATATGGCACGCATATTGAATAAGGTTAATTACCTGCGATACGACAATAAAACTGACTTTTAAAGGAGACAGTGGGTATGAAGCTTATAACTGCCATCATCAAGCCATTTAAACTCGATGATGTTCGAGAAGCACTTTCTGAAATCGGCGTTCAAGGTATCACCGTAACAGAAGTGAAAGGTTTCGGACGTCAAAAAGGCCACACAGAACTATACCGCGGCGCGGAATATGTAGTGGATTTTTTACCTAAGGTAAAAATCGAACTTGCCATTGCAGATGAAATGACCGACCAAGTAGTTGAAGCCATCACTGGCGCAGCAAACACTGGCAAAATCGGCGACGGTAAGATCTTTATCGTTAACCTTGAACAAGCGGTTCGTATTCGTACCGGCGAGACTGGTGTAGAAGCAGTTTAATCACTGCTCGATTTATACAAGCCTTTAGGGGGGCGAAACATGCAAGATCAAATTTTTCACTTACAATATGCGATGGACACCTTTTATTTTTTGGTGTGTGGCGCGCTAGTTATGTGGATGGCAGCTGGGTTTGCCATGTTGGAAGCAGGTTTAGTACGTGCTAAAAACACCACTGAAATTCTTACCAAGAACGTGGCTTTGTTTGCCATTTCTTGCATCATGTATCTAGTTTGCGGTTACGCCATCATGTACGGTGGCGAGTGGTTCCTTACTGGTATTCAGGACGTAGATGTTGCTTCTACTTTAACGGACTTTGCTGGTCGTGAAGGTGGGTTTGAAGGCGGTGCAATCTACTCTGGTGCTTCTGATTTCTTCTTCCAAGTTGTGTTCGTTGCAACAGCGATGTCTATCGTATCTGGCGCAGTTGCTGAGCGTATGAAGCTTTGGGCTTTCCTAGTATTTGCAATCGTAATGACTGGCTTCATTTACCCAATGGAAGGTAACTGGACTTGGGGTGGCGGTTCTGTATTTGGTATGTTTAGCCTTGGCGACCTAGGTTTCACTGACTTCGCAGGTTCTGGTATCGTTCACATGGCTGGTGCTTCTGCTGCATTAGCTGGTGTATTGGTACTTGGTGCTCGTAAAGGCAAGTACGGTCCAAACGGTGAAGTTCGCGCTATTCCTGGTGCTAACCTTCCACTAGCAACTCTAGGTACTTTGATTCTTTGGTTGGGTTGGTTCGGATTCAACGGCGGCTCTGTACTAAAACTTGGCGATATCGCTAGTGCTAACTCAGTTGCCATGGTGTTCTTGAACACAAATGCAGCAGCAGCTGGCGGCGCAATCGGTGCACTTATCCTGGCTCGAATCTTATTCGGCAAAGCCGATCTAACAATGCTTCTAAACGGCGTACTTGCTGGCTTGGTAGCGATCACTGCGGGTCCTGATACTCCGTCTGCTCTAGGTGCGACGCTTATCGGTCTTGTTGGTGGTTTGATTGTTGTTGTCTCTATCCTAACTCTAGACAAGCTTAAAATTGATGATCCAGTGGGCGCGATCTCTGTTCACGGTGTTGTTGGTCTTTGGGGCTTGCTAGCTGTACCACTAACTAATGATGGCACGACGTTCGGCGGACAAATCGCAGGCGCTCTTACTATTTTCGTTTGGGTATTCGTTTCTAGCCTAGTGGTTTGGTTAATCATCAAAGCCATCATGGGTGTACGAGTAAGCGAAGAAGAAGAATACGAAGGTGTTGACCTTTCTGAATGTGGTATGGAAGCGTACCCAGAGTTCAGTAAAAAATAATCGCCCTTCCTAAAAAGATATTGTTCTAATATCAAAACCCTCGCTTCGGCGGGGGTTTTCTTTTTATCTCCCTTATTGAGTTAGCGTTATACACCCATATGACATACTGATCTCTTACTTACTCACACCGATACGCGTTATCATGAGATATACATAAGATCGACTTATAGAGGCCAACATGCACGACGATTTACATTTAACCATTCGTAACCTTACCAACGACGACTACGACGAAATAAAAGTACTGATGGATAAGGTCTATCACGACATCGGTGGCTCATGGCCGGAACACACTATCCATAAGCTGATTAAGGATTTTCCTGAAGGACAAATCTGTTTAGAAGATCACGGCAAAATTGTCGGTTTAGCCTTGTCTGTTCAAGTTAGCTATCAGCGCTTTAGTAACCCACATACTTATGATGATCTTATCGATCAAAAAGAAAACATTCTGAACGATGAACGTGGCGACGCCATGTATGGTCTAGATGTTTTAATCGCACCAGAATATCGTGGCTACCGTCTTGGTCGTCGCCTATATGAAGCACGAAAAGAGTTATGTCGTCAGCATAACCTACGAGCTATTTTGGCGGGTGGCCGAATTCCAAGTTACCACGAACATGCCCATGAAATGACCGCGGCAGAATACTTAGAATCTGTTCGTGAGCGTAAAATTTATGACCCTATCCTTACTTTCCAATTATCTAACGACTTCCAAGTCACTCGCTTGCTAAAACGCTACATGCCAGAAGATGAAAAATCTCAAGGCTACGCAACCTTATTGGAATGGAAAAACATCTTCTTCGAACCTGATACCAACGTGATTCGTTCACGTAAGACTCAAGTTCGTATCGGTGCGATTCAGTGGCAAATGCGTGAAGTTGAAAGCGTTGATGAGCTACTAAAGCAAGTCGAATACTTTATCGACGCGGTATCCGATTATAAAAGTGACTTTGTTTTATTCCCTGAATTCTTCAATGCGCCACTGATTGGACTAAGTCCCGACCAAAGCAACCAAACCGAAGCTATCCGCTTTTTGGCGAGCTTCACTGAACGCTTTATCAATGAAATGTCCCAGTTCGCAGTCAGCTATAACATCAACGTCATTACCGGCTCCATGCCAGTAATTGAAGACGAGACTGTCTATAATGTCAGTTACCTATGTCGTCGTGACGGTACAGTGGAAGAGCAGAAAAAAATCCACATAACCCCCCATGAACGCCGTGACTGGGTTATTGAAGGTGGCAACGATTTACGCGTCTTCAATACCGATGCTGGCCGAGTAGGCATCTTGATTTGTTACGATGTGGAATTCCCTGAGCTAGGTCGTCTACTTGCCGAGCAAGACATGGATATTCTGTTTGTACCATTCTGGACAGATACCAAAAACGGTTACTTGCGCGTACGTCGTTGTGCTCAAGCACGCGCCATTGAAAACGAATGTTATGTGGTTATTTGTGGTAGCTGTGGCAACCTTCCTCAGGTAGAAAACCTAGACATTCAGTATGCGCAAAGCTCTGTATTTTCGCCTTCTGATTTCTCTTACCCACATGATGCGGTTATGGCTGAAACCACGCCAAACACAGAAATGATCATGTTCTCGGATTTGGACTTAGATAAACTTAAATTGACTCGCAGCGAAGGTTCGGTGAACAATCTAAAAGATCGTCGCACTGATCTTTACTCAGTGAATTGGAAAAAATCGAAATAAGCGAAGCCGCTTTTTCCTGTGATAACATGGACGTTATCACAACAGCTTAATTTCATTTTGTAAGACTGTTCTAAGGCGCTGATAGCGCCCTTTTTATGACCCAAAGAGACTCTCATGGCCAAAGCAAAAACCGCCTTTGTATGCAATGAATGCGGAGCCGACTACGCAAAATGGCAAGGACAATGCCAAGCCTGCAGTGCGTGGAATTCACTATCCGAAATTCGCCTTACTTCTAGTAAAACCTCTGCTCGGGTTTCCGCCAGCCAAGATCCACGATATCAAGGTTACGCTGGTGCAGTGACAGGTATCCAAAACTTATCTGACGTCGATTTGGGCGATGTGCCACGCTTTAGCTCGGGTGCCAACGAATTCGACCGCGTATTAGGCGGTGGCTTAGTTCCCGGTGGTGTAGTGCTGATTGGCGGCCACCCAGGTGCAGGCAAAAGTACACTCTTGCTGCAAACTATGTGCTGGCTCGCGCAACAACAAAGCGCCTTGTATGTCACAGGGGAAGAATCACTGCAACAAGTCGCCATGCGAGCACAACGCCTTGGCCTGCCAACACAAAATCTAAAAATGTTGTCAGAAACCAATGTGGAAGCGATTTTAAACATCGCTCAACAAGTAAAACCCAAAGTAATGGTCATCGACTCGATTCAAGTCATGCACTTAGATGGCGTTGAATCCGCACCAGGCAGCGTGTCACAAGTTAGAGAAAGCGCCGCGGTTTTAACACGCTTCGCCAAACAAACCCAAACAGCAGTTTTGCTCGTCGGGCACGTTACTAAAGATGGCTCTTTGGCTGGGCCAAAAGTACTTGAGCACATGGTGGACTGTTCTGTGCTGTTAGAAGGTTCCGAAGACTCGCGCTTTCGTACCCTTCGCGGCATGAAAAACCGCTTTGGTGCCGTGAATGAGCTGGGCGTTTTCGCCATGCTCGAAAATGGCTTAAAAGAAGTCAAAAACCCAAGTTCTATTTTCTTAAACCGCAGTAATCATCCCGCGGCTGGTAGCCTTGTGATGGTTGTTTGGGAAGGAACGCGCCCGTTATTGGTTGAACTCCAAGCACTGGTCGATGATTCAGCATTAGGTAACCCAAGACGGGTAACCGTTGGGTTTGATCATAATCGCTTAGCAATGTTATTGGCGGTATTACACAAGCACGGTGGTTTACTGACATCGGATCAAGATGTCTATCTAAACGTGGTTGGTGGTGTGAAAGTATTGGAAACCAGCGCGGATCTTGCCGCTATAGCTGCGGTAGTCTCTAGTTTCCGTGATAGGGTATTACCGCATGACTTAGTGGTACTTGGAGAAGTCGGTTTATCCGGTGAAATTCGCCCTGTACCATCAGGACAAGAACGTATTAGTGAAGCGGCGAAACATGGTTTTACCAGAGCAGTGGTACCCAAGGCTAACTGCCCCAAAAAGCCCATTGAAGGCATGAAAGTAATTGGGGTTGAACGCTTATCAGAGGCACTAGACGCGATTTTTGAGAATTAATTGACCGATTAACGGCCTGAATGGGCTGTTAATCATTTGTTAGTTCAAACAGGTCTGTAACCTGTTCATCTTCCATACCATATGGAAGCGCCTTGGCGGAATCAGCTTCCAATCTTTCTTGGCGAGCTTTCAACAAGCGCGCACGGCGTTGCTGACAAAGATCTAATACACGATGTCGCGCTTCATTGGACAAGGAAAACCAATGAAAGCGCTCTTCCCTACTGCGTAAGCAGCCTTTACAGAATCCCTTTGCACTGTTTTCACACACACCTCGGCAAGGGCTTTCTATGGCAAACAGTTCTATTTGTTCCATAATGCCCCCTTAAGACGTTAATGTAATTCGACGCTATTCTGTTGCTAGCTGAAAATCGTACACTTCTTCTGGTGATAAAAAGTACACCCTATCCGCTGGTGCTGCATCCAAAGAAAACCAATAAAATCTCTCTGTCACACCCATTTCTAAATAAAAGTTAACATACGCCGCATGCACAGGATCGGTAACGCTCAAGCTCTTAGCTACTACTCTGGTGCCATCTGACCATGAATGAACGCCAACACCAGCACCAGCTCCAATACTCCGTGTTACACCACCTAAGAATAGATCAACACCACCAGAAAGCACGTAACCCGTCGGAGCAATGTGAGTATTCAAGCCAAGTCGACGGATCAAACGCGCACCTTCCATTGTCGCTTGCTGATCAACGGAACCAGGCACATCCACTAAAACAAGATCCGTAACATTAGGATTTTTACGCACCATATCGCTTAGCTGCTTTACGAGGTCTGCGCCCAAGACTCCAGATAAATAAGCCGAGTTTCCTTCGACTTCAATCGTCAGCTCAGCACTTGATTGAACGCTTTCTTTTTTTTCAGGTGACAAGGCACAACCCGATATTAAAACGCTCAGCAAAACAGGTAGCCACTTAGCACTATGTAAAAAAGATATCTTGGTATTCATATTGGTCCTAGCGAAAAGAAAAGTGTCAATTCATAACAAGCCTTCGCTGCTACTTTATATTGTCAACCAATACGAGGGAAGTGTATGAAGAAGTTTTTATGCTTACATTTCTCGCATATAAAAAATGGCCGCTTATCTTTCGACAAACAGCCATTAAATAACTCAAATCTTTTATAGGTTTAATCCCTATGAAGGAAAAGAAAAACTCTTTCCTTCACGTACCCCTGCCGAAGGCCAGCGCTGAGTAATAGTTTTACGCTTAGTATAAAAACGCACAGCATCTGGGCCATAAGCATGTAAATCACCGAACAAAGAACGCTTCCAACCACCAAAGCTGTGATATGCCACAGGTACTGGTAAAGGAACGTTTATCCCCACCATGCCAACCTCAATATTATCCGAAAAATAACGCGCCGCTTCGCCATCTCGAGTAAAAATACAAGTGCCGTTGCCGTATTCATGGTCGTTAATTAATGTCATGGCTTCTTCCATGGTATCCACTCGCACTACTTGTAAAACCGGGCCAAAAATCTCTTGTTGGTAGCTATCCATGTCTTTCGTTACGTTATCAATCAAGGTCGCCCCAACAAAGAAGCCATTTTCATAACCAGACACTGTCGGATGACGACCATCAACAACAATCGTCGCACCTTGTGATTCAGCGCTATCAATAAAACCAACCACTTTGTCTTTATGCTCCTTAGTGATCACAGGACCAAAGTCATTAGTTTTGTCTGAACATTCACCCACTTTAAGTGGTTTCATGGCTTCGGCCATTTTGCTAACCAAAGCATCACCAGCGGTTTTACCAACCGCAACTGCTACCGACAAGGCCATGCAGCGCTCGCCAGAGGAACCAAAAGCTGCACCAAGTAACTGGCTGACAACGTTATCCATGTCCGCATCAGGCATGACAATCGCGTGATTTTTCGCCCCACCCAGTGCTTGGCAACGTTTCCCATTGGCTGTGGCCTTACTGTAAATATATTCGGCAATCGGCGTGGAACCGACAAAGCTCACGGCTTTTACTCGCTTGTCTTCCAATAAGGTATCAACAGCCACTTTATCGCCATTTACCACGTTAAATACACCAGCAGGCAAACCAGCTTCATGCAATAGTTCCGCGATAAACAATGCGGTACTTGGATCGCGTTCAGACGGTTTCAAGACAAACGTATTGCCGCAGACAATCGCCATCGGAAACATCCACAGTGGCACCATCGCAGGGAAGTTAAAGGGCGTAATACCAGCCACCACACCTAACGGTTGAAACTCACTCCAAGAATCGATATTTGGACCAACATTTTTGCTGTACTCACCTTTCAACAATTCTGGTGCACCACAGGCGTATTCAACGTTTTCAATCCCGCGCTGTAATTCACCCGCGGCGTCATGGCAAATTTTTCCATGCTCAGCACCGATGAGTTCACAAATTTTATCGGCATGCTTTTCCAATAGAGCTTTGTAATTAAACATGATGCGTGCACGCTTTAATGGCGGAGTATTGCGCCATTCTGGATACGCAGCTTGAGCGGCTGAAATCGCTTCTTCTACGGTTTCACGAGAAGCAATGGCCACTTTTTTGGCCACCTTGCCAGTTGCTGGATTAAATACATCTTGAGTACGTTCGGCTTGCTCTGAATGTTTACCGCCGATCAAGTGTCCGATAATTTCCATGAATACTCCATACAATCATTCTAAAAGGGTTATTGGCATCATTACGACAGAGTAAAAGTCACACTGATGACAAGCATTGACTCTACTATGACAAGAGGAATAGATTATAAAAAGTCGAATCTATTAACGCTTAGTTAATCTTTTACTTAACTAAGTTCTCTAGGGAAAAATAAATAATGAATCAATTTCAAAGTCAGGTAAGCGATGCAGATCTTCGTATCTTACGAATTTATCGAACTGTAGTGGAGTGTGGTGGATTTTCCGCGGCTGAGGTTGAGTTAAATATCAGTCGCGCCGCCATCAGTATTGCTATATCAGATTTAGAAACACGTTTAGGCTTTCGCTTATGCCAACGTGGCCGCTCCGGTTTTTCGCTAACTAATGAAGGTAGCAAAGTATACGACTTCACCCTACAGCTATTGTCATCCATCGAAGATTTCAGAACCAACATCAATGCGCTTCATCAACATTTAAAAGGTGAATTAAACATTGGCATTACCGATAATCTTGTGACCCTGCCACATACACGTATTACAAGAGCTTTAGCAGGACTAAAAGACAAAGGCCCGCAAGTTGCTATCAATATTCGGATGATTCCACCCACGGATGTAGAACGAGGTGTGTTAGATGGGCGCTTGCATGTTGGCATAGTGCCAGATTTGAAAATACTCAGCGGTTTGGATTATCACCACCTTTATGAAGAAGAGTCCAAGCTCTATTGCAGTGATACTCACCCACTCTTTACCGTCATCGACGACAAAATATCCAAAACCAAGCTCAAAGACTTTGATGCTGTGCTTCCTGCTTATGCTCAGACGCCTGAGATCAAAGCCCAACATCAACCTCTTACGGCAAGTGCCACCGCGACTGACCGAGAAGGGATCGCCTTCCTTATTTTGACAGGACGTTATATTGGTTTTCTACCAGACCATGTAGCTGAACATTGGATTCGCGACGGCCGTATGCGCGCCATTCTTCCTGATGAATGTCATTACATCACTCAGTTTTCAGCAATCACTCGAAAAGGCGCTCGAGCCAATCTTATTCTAGAAACATTTTTAGAAGAGTTAGAAAAGACTCAATAAAATATAATCTATAAGAAAGATATCCAATATATGGAATATCTTTCATATATATTTAAAAGTTTATATCCAATCTATAGAGATATAAAATACATTCATCTAAGTATTTCCTATATTTTTACGGAGTAATCAATGAATTTCCAAAAACGTATTAATACGATTATTGGTTTAACGTTGGCAGCATTACTGCTGCTAACTGGCTGCTCATCGAACGAAGATGACGTGGCTGTGGAAAAAGAAATTATACGACCAGTAAAATTAATTACTATTGAGTCAACCGATGCAGTCAATATCCGTCGTTTTCCTGCTGAGCTAAAAGCCAGCGAAGAAGCAGATATTGCATTTCGTGTTGGTGGACAGCTGATGGGACTAAATGTTGTCGCTGGACAGCGTGTAAACAAAGGCGATCTGCTGGCGGTGCTTGATCCAACAGATTTCAAACTCCAAGTTGAACTTGCACAAGCAAATCAAAGCCTTGCCGAAGCACAATTTAAACGTATTCAAGCAATATTTAAGCAAAACGCTACAACTAAATCTGAGTATGATTCAAGCAAAGCAACATTGGACCAAATGAATAATGCTCTAGAAACCGCAAAAAACCAGCTTAAATATACGAAAGTATATGCGCCATTCAAGGGGGTTGTTGCCTCTGTTCCTACAGAAAACTTCCAATATGTAAGTGCAACACAAACACTTATGCATATACAAAACATCGATGATTTAGATGTGGAATTTCAAGTCCCTGAAAGCTTAGTCGTCAGTATTAAATCTACTAATTCAGATTACAAACCAACTGTCGTTGTAGACGTTGCACCAGACGAAGTATTAACAGGCAGTTATAAAGAACACAAAACCACACCAGATCAAACAACAAAAGCTTACGACGTTACATTACGAATCCAGCGTAATGATGGCTTACAACATACGCTACTACCAGGTATGACTGCCAACGTAGATATAGATCTAAGTCGTCTATTAGGTCAGAAGAAACATTATGTCATTCCTGTTGAAGCGGTTCTTCGCCACGAAGACACCACAACCGGAGAATCAAACAGTACGGTTTGGGTATTTAATAAAGACACCAAGCAAGTAAATGCTCGTAAAGTAAAATTGGGATCCTTACAAGGGAATCAAATTGAAATCGTTTCAGGTCTTGAAGCCGGAGACCAAGTTGTTGCGGCAGGCGTACACAGCTTACATGAAGGTATGCAGGTTCGCCCTTGGACACGTGAGCGAGGCCTATAATGGATATTGCTGCTTATTTTATTAAACGCAAAGTAACTAGCTGGATGGTCACGCTGATCTTATTGGTTGGTGGTGTCATTGCATTTACAAGCCTTGGGCAATTAGAGGACCCTGAATTTACCATCAAGGACTCTCTTATCATTACCTACTATCCTGGTGCTTCACCAGAACAAGTAGAAGAAGAAGTGACTTACCCTATTGAGCGCGAACTTCAAAACTTACCTTACGTTGACAAAATCACATCGACGTCAAAAGCAGGCTACTCAAAAGTTCAACTGACGATCAAAGATACTTATCGAGCAAAAGAGCTAAAGCAAATATGGGATGAAGTACGTAAGAAAATTCGCGATATTTCCGGCTCTTTCCCTAGTGGCGTTGCAACGCCTATCGTTTTAGATGACTTTGGTGATGTATACGGTGTGATGCTGGCGATCAATGGCGAAGGCTACCCATATAAAGACCTAAAAAACTATGTTGACTATGTCAAACGTGAGCTAGTTCTTGTTGATGGCGTTGCTAAAGTCACCGTGGCTGCGGAGCAAAACGAGCAAGTTACCATTGAGATTTCTCGCTCCAAGCTAACTAATATGGGGATCGCACCTAGTCAGCTAGAAACCTTATTATCAAATCAAAATAGCGTATCCAATGCAGGTAGCGTAAAAGTGGGTAGCGAATATATTCGCATAAGCCCTACCGGTGAATTTAAAGATATTTCTGAACTTGAAAACCTCATTGTTGGAACACCAACAGACGGTAACTTAATTCGTTTGAGCGATATCGCCACAATTAAGCGCGAATATGTTGAACCAAGGACTCACATTGTCGATTTTAACGGTGCTAAATCTCTCTTACTTGGTGTTTCGTTTGCGTCGGGTGTTAACGTCGTAAAAATTGGTGAAGCATTAGAAAATCGCATTGAAGAACTACAATACCAGCAACCTATTGGTTTAAATATGGAACCGATTTACTTCCAGTCTAAAGAAGTTGAGCGCTCCGTATCAAATTTCCTACTTAACCTAGCTGAAGCCGTGGGTATCGTTATCCTAGTGCTGTTGGTATTTATGGGCATTCGTTCTGGTATCTTGATTGGTATCATTCTGCTGCTTACCATTCTTGGCACCTTCATTGTGATGGATTACTTCCATATCAACCTACAGCGAATTTCCTTAGGTGGTTTGATCATAGCGCTCGGGATGCTGGTAGATAATGCCATCGTGGTGACCGAAGGTGTGCTCATTGGCATGCAAAGAGGCATGACCAAATTACAAGCCGCCAGCGCAGTTGTAAAACAAACCAAATGGCCACTTCTAGGCGCTACCGTCATTGCGGTTACAGCTTTCGCACCGATTGGTTTATCTCCAGATGCGGTCGGTGAATTCGTTGGCTCACTTTTCTATGTATTGTTGATTTCTCTGCTATTAAGCTGGATCACAGCCATTACATTGACGCCTTTTTTCTGTGATTTATTCTTTAAAGAAACGATCGAAAAAGCCAACAATGAAGATGGTTCAACAAAAGAGCTAGAAGATCCTTATAAAGGTTTTATCTTTACCGGCTACAAATGGTTATTAGATAAAGCCATGCATTACCGTTGGATAACGGTGATTCTGTTGGTCGGTAGTTTGTTTACTGCAGGTTGGGCATTCCAATTTGTAAAACAATCTTTCTTCCCACCTTCGACAACTCCCATGTTCTATATGGACATTCAGATGCCTGAAGGAACCCATATTGATAGCACTTACGCTACGGTAAAGCAGATTGAAAGTGATCTTTTAAAAGACGATCGTATTAACTACGTGACATCTACAACAGGTCAAGGCGCTTTGCGCTTCATGCTTACTTACAATGCGACGCAAGCTAACTCTAGTTACGCTCAGTTCATCATTCGAACTAAGAGCACAGACGTTATTCCAGACTTACTCAAAGATCTGTATTACAAAATGCAAGAAGAGTATCCAGAGCTAGAGGTAAAACTAGAACGTTTACAATTAGGGCCAGCAAGTGGTGCTAAGCTTGAAGCTCGTATTAGCGGTCCAGATCCAAAGTACTTACGTCAAGTGAGCGCACAAATTCAAGACATTTACCGCAAAGACGGTGGCCTTGAAAATATTAAAGACAACTGGCGCCAGCCTGTTAAAGTGCTTCGCCCTCTCTTTAATGATGCGCAGGCTCGACGTCTAGGTATCAGCAAAAAAGAGCTAGACGAAGTGCTGTTAACCAACTTCACAGGGTCGCAAATTGGCTTATATCGTGAAGGCACAGACCTGTTACCAATTGTAAGAACTGCACCAGAAAATGAACGAGTTTCTATTGACCAAATTCGTGACTTGCAGATCTATAGCCCAGCAACAGGATCTTATGTGACCCTTTCTGCACTAGTATCTGGTTTTGAAACCGTGTGGGAAGACCCAATCATTGAACGTAGAGATCGTAAACGTACTATCACTGTGATGGCTGACCCTAAGATTTTGGGTGATGAAACTGCAATGGCGATCTTCTCTCGTACTCGTGGCGCAATCGAAGCGATTCATTTACCGCCAGGTTACGTATTAGATTGGGGTGGTGAATACGAAAGCAGTACCGATGCTCAAGCTAATATATTCAAGGCTTTGCCTATGGGTTACCTGTTTATGTTTATCATTACCATCTTACTGTTTAACTCAATTCGCGTACCGTTAACAATTTGGTTCTGCGTACCATTAGCACTGATCGGGGTTTCAACTGGATTGTTGGTAATGAACTCTGCATTCAGCTTTATGGCGCTACTCGGCTTCCTAAGCTTATCAGGTATGACGGTGAAAAATGGTATCGTATTGGCAGATCAAATAAACTATGAACTAGAGCAAGGCACAGAGAAATATGAAGCCATTTTCATCTCCGCTGTAAGTCGTGTTCGCCCAGTTTGTATGGCTGCTATCACCACCATCCTTGGTATGGTGCCATTATTGTACGACGCTTTCTTTGAGGGCATGGCTGTGGTTATTTCCTTCGGCTTAGGTTTCGCAACAATACTGACATTGATCGCTGTACCTGTGTTTTACACAATATTATTCCGAGTCAAATATCGTCATCACGAAGACTTTGAATAAGTCTACTGAACAGTACCTTTAAATAATAACTAACCATTGTATTTAGGGGTGGAGCTTTATCGAATAGATAAGGCTCCTGTTTTTAAACTATCTAACGTATTGAGAAGATCATGCATTTAGACGACATCTTAAAACTCGATATTAAGCTACTCGTCGCTTTCGTGACTATCATGGAAGAAGGCAGCGTATCTCGTGCTGCTGAACGACTTGGCGTAACGCAACCCGCACTCAGCAAGAGTTTACAGCGGCTAAGAGAGTTATTTAAAGACTCTCTTTTCACTCGCCAAGCTTATGGTCTCAGCCCTACAGCGCGAGCCTCTGAATTACACGACCTCATTCAGCCTATTTTAAACTCTCTTTCTGAATTAATGAGCCCTAACTCTCTAGACTTAAAGAATCTAAATCGACGCATTAAGCTACGTGTTGGAGAAGGAGACTTAGAAAACTTTATCGAGCCACTACTGGCCTCATTACAATATCAAGCACCTGGTATGCGATTGGCCATAAGTTCATGGGGAGATTACAGCCTAGATGAGCTAGTTTCTGGCAATGTTGATCTTGGTATTATGCGCATTAATGATACGCCCAATAATGTTCGCAGTAAGTTAATCGGCTATATGGAAGCCTGCTTTATCTTGAGTGAAGCTCACCCGCTTTATCACAAAGATGAATTAACCGTGGCAGAGCTACTGTCTCATAAAGTGGTTACCCATCATTTGCATAACAATCGAGATAGTACCTTTTTTAAAACGGAACAAAAGCTCAAACAGCAAGGGTACTTTATTCAGCCAGATTTAGAGACTGATAGCCTGATGGTGGCGATGCAAGCTGTTAAAAGAGGCATGGCATTGGTTGCTTCCCGTTCAATTGGGGACTTATTTTTACAATTAATGTGCGAAAAAGCCCACTTCTATCCAGTAAAACTATTGCCTATTCCAAAAGAAGTATTGGAACTCGATGAGTATAGTGGTCGACACCCTATCCATATTTTTTGGCATGAACGTTTTAATAATGATCTAGCTCATCGTTGGCTGAGAGAGCAAATCATTTATTTTATGCGTGAATCTCCTTGGATGCACTTACCCGACTAACACGATAACGGCTAATTATTAGCCGTTAATATCATCACGCTCAGCCTTAACCCAATCAAATCGTGGAATGCTCTCACCATTAATTTCAACAGATTCTTGAAACATACTTAGCGGCCTTGCCCACCAGCCAAACTCGCCATATAAGGCTTGGTAAATCACCAGTTCTTCTTCTGTTTCGCTGTGTTTTGCCACTCGCTCAACCCAGTACAGCGCCCCTTTGTAATGCTGATAAACGCCCGCTTTCATACTTCAAAACCTCTATACTTTTTAAAAATCGACCACTATTAGCCAAAATTTAGAAAAACGTGTCGCTAATGCGAAAGTTAGTCTCTTACACGCCTTACTTATCTCAGCAATAATACTTAACTATTATCGCCCTAAATTGTTTTCAGGAATTCTCTATGTATCTAGTACGACCAGTTGATTTTTCCGATCTTCCCGCGCTGGAACGTCTTGCCCAACAAGCAGGAATTGGTATCACAAATTTTCCGGCCAACAGAGAACGCCTCAATGACAAAATCGCGACATCTCGTCGCTCTTTGCAAACTGACGTCGTGCAACCAGGCGACGAATCCTACTTGTTTGTCTTAGTAGATACCAGCAATGATGAAATTGTTGGCTGTTGCGGCATTGATGCTATGGTTGGAGTCGATACACCATTTTACAGCTATCGCATTGATGAAGTAGTTCATGCATCACCACAGTTGCAAATTCACAATCGCATTCCAGCTCTTTTCTTGTGCCATGACTACAGCGGCACCAGCCGACTGATTGCCTTAGTGGTCGACAAAGCGCACCAGAATCCCCTTGCTATGTCTTTGTTATCCAGAGCACGCCTACTCTTTATTGCTCGTTATCCTGAGCGTTTTACTAAGCGTTTATTTGCAGAATTGCGCGGCGAAAGTGACAAACACGGCTACTCCGCTTTTTGGGACGCTTTAGGAAAACACTTTTTTACCATGGACTTCAAGAAAGCCGACTATCTTTCAGGTGTTAGTAATAAAAATTTCATCGCGGAATTAATGCCACGTTACCCGATTTATGTTCCAACATTACCAGAAGCCGCACAAGAAGCCATTGGCGTAGTGCATGAGAACTCAGGTCAGAGTGCGGACATTTTATTAGATGAAGGTTTTGAGTTCCGTGGCTATGTAGACATATTTGATGCTGGCCCAAGTATCGAAGCAAGAACAGAAAGCCTGCACACCATTACCAACCAGAAAATAGACAAAGCATTAACGCTAACAGAAACATCAAAAGGCGCGATGCACCTTATCTCTGCAGGCCATTTAGAGAGTTTTAGAGTGACTGCCGCACCTGCTGAGCCGCAAGTAGCAGGGTTAGCATTAGAGAAATCAACTCAAGAAAGGCTAGGTATTTCATCCGGAAAGCGCATCCAGTGGGTTGCTCTATAAACAATAATAACGATCTGCATGATCTTAATAACCGTCAAAAGCAGCTTAATTAAATACGAGGAACTCCATCATGATGGTCATACGCCCTATTTGTCAGAATGACCTAAAGTCACTTTACCGACTTGCAGAAAAAACCGGCATTGGTTTTACCTCCTTGGTATCTGATGAAGCCATTCTACAAAAGAAAATTGATGGCGCAGTGCGCTCTTTTAACAAAGAAAACGTCACCAAGCCCCACAATGAAGATTATTTGATGGTGCTTGAAGACACCACAACAGGTGACATTGTTGGTACCTGTGGAATATTAGCTACGGTTGGTTTAGATGAACCCTTCTACAGCTATCACTTGGGAACCATCACTCACGCATCACGTGAACTTGGCGTACATAACGCCATTCCAACACTGATACTCAATAATGACTTCACCGGATTTAGTGAGATCTGCACACTGTTTTTAGAAGAAGATTACCGCCATTCAAAAAACGGCCAACTGCTTTCTAAAGCACGCTTCATGTTCATGGCACAGTTTCCCGAACGCTTTACAGAAAAAGTCTTCGCGGAAATGCGTGGCGTAAGTGATGAAAACGGCATTTCGCCTCTATGGGAGAGCCTTGGTCGACACTTCTTCTCCATTGACTTTAAAGAGGCTGACGAACTTACCTCTCAAGGTAACAAACAGTTTATTGCTGAACTTATGCCAAACAACCCAGTTTACGTGAACTTGCTGCCACAAGAAGCTCGCGACGTCTTGGGACAAGTGCACAAAAATACGGTGCCAGCTCGTCGCCTCTTAGAACAAGAAGGCTTTCGTTACGAAAACTACGTCGATATTTTTGATGGTGGCCCAAGTTTAGAGGCTCGTGTGCAAGACATACGAGCAGTCCGTGACAGCCGACTTTGCCTTGCAAATATAGGCCAACCTAAAGGCGCAAAAGAAGGCGTCAGTGAAGGTAATTACTACCTAGTATCCAACGCCAAAGTAGCTGATTTCAGGTGTATCTTAATCCAGCGCACCATTCCACCAGGTAGTGCAATGACCTTAACCCAAGAAGAAGCAGACAACCTCTGCATTACAAACAAAGAACCCGTTCGAATCGTCGAATTATCCCCATATTCAAGATAAATGCGCACGAATTAACAGGAGCTATCATGAAACAAGCACATTATATTAATGGTCAATGGTTAGCAGGCGAAGGCCAGTTACTCCGCTCTATCGACCCTGCTGATGCAAGTTTAGTATGGCAAGCCAACGCTGCCACTTCAGACCAAGTAGGTTTAGCCATCCAAGCAGCCCGCTCTGCGTTTCCTGCTTGGGCGAATCGCCCTTTGGAAGAACGATTAACGGTTATTGAAGCCTTCGCAGAATTGATAAAAGAACACAGCGAAGATATCGCGACCATCATCAGCCGCGAAACAGGCAAGCCCATTTGGGAAACACGTACCGAAGCTGCAGCTATGGTCGGCAAAGTTGCCATTTCCAAACAGGCGTACCATGAAAGAACCGGTGAAAAAACCACCCCAATGCCTGGCGCTACCGCTCGACTACGTCATCGTCCACATGGCGTGGTTGCTGTATTCGGGCCATACAACTTTCCAGGACACTTGCCTAATGGACACATTGTGCCAGCCTTGATTGCTGGCAATACTGTGGTGTTCAAACCCAGTGAGCAAGCGCCAGCCACTTCAGATTTAATCATTCAATTATGGGAAAAAGCCGGCCTACCAGCAGGCGTAGTTAACTTGATTCAAGGCGAGCGCGACACTGGCGTTGCTTTGGCCAATCACCAGGGCATCGACGGATTATTCTTCACCGGCAGTCCACAAGTAGGTCACATTTTGCATAAAGACTTTGCTGGTCATCCTGGCAAGATTTTGGCCTTAGAAATGGGCGGCAACAACCCATTATTGGTTTCGGAGAAAATAGCGGATCAACGTGCTGCCGTACATGAAATCATCCAGTCAGCCTTTATATCAGCGGGACAACGCTGTACTTGTGCCCGTCGTTTATTATTACCAAAAGGCGCTCTAGGCGATGCCATTTTACAATCCCTAGTCACAGCAACCAAAGCCCTGAAAATCGACCGTTATGATGCTGAAGAACAGCCCTTCATGGGACCAATCGTTTCAGCTCAAGCGGCGGATGGATTACTACAAGCCTACCAAAAGCTGATCGACTTAGGCACCAGTCCAATTGTAGAAATGACCCGTGGGGATAGCCAAACTGGCTTTGTCACACCAGGTATTATTGATGCTACAGACATATTGGACGAGCTTCCCGATCAAGAATACTTCGGCCCTTTGCTGACGGTGATTCGTTATGACTCTTTAGAACAGGCTATGACCATTGCGAACAATACCAAATTCGGCCTATCGGCAGGGATTCTGTCCGATGATGTTGACGAATACGAGTGGTTCTTACAGCACAGCCGTGCTGGCATTATTAACTGGAACCGTCAAACAACCGGAGCCTCCAGTAACGCGCCATTTGGCGGCACAGGAGCCAGTGGCAATCATAGAGCCAGTGCCTACTATGCGGCCGATTACTGCGCTTATCCAGTGGCCAGTATCGAGGCAGACAGCTTAACCATGCCTGAAAAACTCGGTCATGGCATTACCCTTTAACGACACAGAATACTCAACTTACAAGAGGTCATTATGAACACTGCGACAGAAGCCAATTTTGACGGCTTAGTGGGCCCAACCCACAATTACAGCGGCCTATCTTTTGGTAACGTCGCGTCTTTGAGTAACTCCTCGCGTCCATCAAACCCAAAGGCGGCGGCGAAACAGGGCTTGGTTAAAATGAAAGCCTTGGCTGATATGGGATTCCTCCAAGGGGTTCTTGCACCACACGAACGCCCTCACATCCCAACGCTACGCCGCTTAGGATTTTCTGGCAGTGATGCCAATATCTTAGCTCAAGCAGCTAAACAAGCGCCCAAACTGCTGGCTGCAGTCAGCTCAGCCTCTTGCATGTGGACAGCCAATGCCGCAACCGTTTCACCCAGTGGCGACACCAGTGATAAACGTGTGCATTTCACACCAGCCAACTTGGTAAATAAATTCCATCGTTCCATCGAACATGAAACCACTGGCGCGATTTTACAAGCGACCTTTAAAGACGAAAAACATTTTGCCCACCACCCTGCTTTGCCTAGTGTCGATCACTTTGGCGATGAAGGGGCAGCAAACCACACACGTTTTTGCCATGGTTATGGCGAACAAGGCATCGAGTTCTTTGTGTATGGAATGGAAGCCTTCAACAACAGCGCGCCACATCCTGCTAAATTTCCAGCTCGTCACACTTTAGAAGCCTCTCAAGCGGTTGCCCGTCGACATGGCTTATCCCCAGAACAAGTAGTTTACACACAACAAAATCCAGACGTCATCGACGCAGGTGTTTTCCACAATGATGTCATTGCCGTTGGTAACCGCAATGCGCACTTCTACCACCAAGAAGCCTTCTTGGACACCGCCAAGATGAAGCAAGACTTGCTCACCGCGTGGGGAGACAGAGCATCTAAGTTACACCTAATTGAAGTACCCAGCAGCGAGGTATCAGTTCAAGATTGCATCCAGTCTTACCTGTTTAACAGCCAATTATTAAGCCGTGACGATGATGACATGGTGCTCGTTGTACCGGGTGAGTGTGAAAATAACCCAGCGGTTTGGGCGTATTTGAACAGCCTAGTGGCAGGTCAATCACCGATCAATGATATAAAAGTCTTCGATCTTAAACAAAGCATGAGCAACGGCGGCGGCCCAGCCTGTCTTCGACTTCGCGTCGCCCTAACCCAAGCGGAGCAACAAGCCATCAATCCATCAACTTTAATGAATGACAGCCTATTTGAACGCTTAAACACTTGGGTAGATAAATATTACCGAGATGAACTGCACGAAAAAGACCTAGCAGACCCTCAACTACTAATCGAAAGCCGCAACGCATTAGATGAATTAACTCAGATAATGAACTTGGGAAGTGTCTACGAATTTCAGCGGTAGGATTATCAACACTTCATAAAAAGAGAGAAGAAGACCTTCCATATTCCATTTACGGACGATTAACTACGATGAAGTCAGTTCGACGCAATCCCGATTGCGCGACCCTATGGAGTTTCAAAGTTATTGTTTGACGATCCATATCTCACTAAATAAACAATCTATGCCTTACGATATAACGAGCGTAGGTGGAACCATGCACTAACGAAAGAAAGGAGGCATTAAAAATCTTAAAGAAACCTTTTGGTTACTTTTGTACTTTTCTGGACTAAACGGAGGACAAAAGTAACCCGCTCAGCAGAGCGGAAAAAAGGTTGAGAATACAAAGCGTTTGAAAGGAAAGGTGGTACCTCCCCTTGAAGACAAGGAGAGGTTATCTCTTAAAAGTGCTCGCCATTCTCGTAATAATCTTTGCCCTGTAGATCATGAAACAAAACGGTAATGTCTTGGCCACTATCTACCAATGGTCTAACCAACTCTTCAATGATTAACGCTACTTTGCGTTTTACTTCATCGCCTCGGTCAAACCACAAAACATCAAAAAACGGATAAGCAGGAGAAGCACCGCCGACAGCAAGGTAGGTTGTTGCTTGGTACTCAAGTGTAAAGTGTGAATTAGGCGTATCGGTAATTTCAGCTAAGTTTTCTATCAAGATGTCTGCGATAGACTCTAATTCGTCAAAAGCTAGTCCACGAACACGTAAATGAGGCATATTAATCCTTAGTCGATGTAAACAATTTAGCAGTAAATAATGCCTGATTTACTAACCTTCATCTACATAATCAAATGAACGACTTTCAATCACTTGCCCATCCTGAACAACATCAACACTCCATTTACCATCAAAACCGGGCATTAGTCGTTTACTTGACCACACACGCCAACGGTCACCACCTATATCAAAACCTACGTCCGCTTGATCTTCGCCGTCTAGCTTCCAACGATGAATCACTTGGCTGCCTGACATATCACGTAAATCAGTAAAGAAATACACCCTTTGTATTTCGCCATATTCTACTTTCACAGTAGGCCCAATATCATCAATCGGCTCTCGATCAACAACATCTGTTGAAAATTGAGCACGAGCTACTGTACCTTCAGCCCAAGCAGGTAAAATCATCGCAAACGATAAAATACCAGCGAAAGCAACTTTAGTTAATGTTTGCCACATATTAAAATCCTATTGTACTCTCATAAAATGTTTGCGTGAAAAATGCGTTTTATAGCCATTTATTCGCTGCCATTTACTTTTATTGAACTCTTATTTAAAGACGAATATAACCATAAAGCTAGCTGAAAACTGTGTAAAAGAAACGAGAGTTTTGTGTAATTTTGCAAGCTCTCTCGCTTCTTTTGTGTCAAACAACAACTAATTTTCTATTGAGGCTTTTTTAGACTTTATTTTTGGGGAATTGGTGTGCTACTGAAGTGAATACTTACTTTGCTTGACGATCCGCCAAAGGCGTCGAAAAGGTATATTCCATATCCCATGGAAAACGTATCCACGTATCTTGGCTTACTTCGGTAATAAAAGTATCAACCAATGGCTTACCAGCAGGTTTTGCGTAAATGGTAGCAAAATGCGCTTTAGGCAACATTTCACGTACTTTTGCCGCAGTACGCCCTGTATCAACTAGATCATCAATCAAAATGAAGCCTTCACCGTCGCCTTCTACGCCTTTCAAAACATTCAGTTCACCTTGCTTCATTACTCCATCGCCTTTCTCGCCGGCACCGTAACTAACAATACAAATCGTATCAATCAGGCGAATATCCATTTCACGACATAAAATAGCCGCTGGTACTAAACCGCCACGAGTAATCGCAATAATTCCCTTCCAAGGACCTTGCTCAAGCAAACGCCAAGACAAAGCACGAGCATTCCTATGTAACTCTTCCCAAGATACCGGAAAATCTTTTGAATAAGGGGTCATCAAAGCTCCTACGCCTTTCGCTATTGGTTTTGATTTCTCAATTATGTGCCACTAAGGGAATAACATAATACAAGAAAAGATTGAGTGGAAATAAAAGATTAGGATTTTAGCGGTAATGGTAGTCCCGCCGCAACAAAAGTTACCCGATCGGTCAATTTAGCTAGCGCCTGATTCATTAGGCCTGTCTCATCACCAAAACGCCTAGCCAGTGCGTTCATCGGCATAATACCTAGACCCACTTCACTAGACACTAAAACTAAATCCCCTTCGAATTCTTCAACCGCTTTTAGTAGTGCTTGTTTTTCATCTTTCAAACGAATTTCATCTTCTAGGCACAATAAGTTCGTCATCCATAAGGTAAAACACTCAACAATGACTGCTTGATCAGGTGAATTAAGAGAATTTAAGACACTTGCCAATGCTAATGGCTCTTCTATCAATTGCCATTCACTCGGTCGGTTGTCTTTATGTAAGCGAACCCGATCCTCCATATCCTTGTCCCACACTTGGGACGTCGCCACATAACAGACTGGTTTTCCGCAAGTCGCTATTTGTTCTTGAGCGAAAGCACTTTTACCACTACGAACGCCACCTAAAACGAGATGCTTCATGCTAGCTCTCGGCCTCCCGCTGTTTTTAATAAACGAATCAATGCGCTATTTAACGCATCCATTTCATGCAAAGCTGGTAATGCCACACGAATCCAACCTTCGCCTAAGCGAGTATGAACACCAACTTGATGCAACATCTCAAATACTTGCGCCGTATAGTCATCACTTTCGAGAGTCCAGGTCACAAACAACGGATTCAACACATACTCTTGAGAATCAAAGATAGTATTAAATTTAGGCACAACACGTTCAACAAACGCTGCTTGCCGTACAGCTAAATTCTGTTGAGCATGAGACTGCCAAGCGGTATCAGCAAAGGCTAATTGCACCAAATGCAAACTCGGCGTTGCTACCGGCCAAGGACCAAGCAAGTTCTTAATGGCCGCTTGCCATTTATTGGCACAAAAAACGAATCCGACACGAGCCCCAGCCAAACCGAAGAATTTCCCAACCGAGCGCATCAGAAAAAGCGCGTCACTCAGATCTTCCGCCGTTTGATGATTTAACAAACTTAATTCAGGATGGGCATCAATAAAGGCTTCATCCACGACAAGGTAGGCTTTCTGCTGTTCCGCGTAAGCAATCAATTGAGTCAAAACCTCAGCTGAAGCGACCTCCCCCGTTGGGTTGTTCGGCTGAATCACCACAGCAACCGCCCATTTTTGCGCTAATAACTCTTCTAAGGAATCGTAATAAGCAATCTCAAAGCCCCACTTTTTCCATGCAAAAGCATGTTCTTGATAACCAATGCGAGGGACAAAAACGATTTGCGATACAGTAAGCAGAGCCGAAGACTGGCTCGCCAGCAACATAGGAGGCAAGGATTCGATAATATGCTGAGAACCCGCACCAATCGCACGAGGACGACGAGCAAAGTAGCGCTCTGCTTCGTCTAATAAATCCGCTTGATCGGGCAAATCCATCCACAAAGCCGGCGATATATCTGGAATCGGCCAAGGCTCACGATTACAGGCAGAGGATAAATCCAACCAATTCAACGCATCATCACCTACCTTTCGCTGCCAATATGCCAAATCGCCGCCATGCTTTGGCGGCGTGCAGCTTAATTTAGAAGATTTTAGACCAACAGACATACAACCAATCCCCACAAAATCACGCTTTTATCCACCAGCCAAATCGCCTCTTTCAAATGATGAGGTTTTGGAAGTTCACCTTCCCCAAGAATTGGTCTGGTTTCTATTTTGCCAAAATACGGCGCTTCGCCGCCTAGTTGAATTCCTAACGCCCCCGCACCAGCGGCCATAACTGGGCCAGCATTAGGACTTTTCCAGCGCGCAGAAGGTCGACGAGCACTGCGAATCGCGGCACGCCAATGTCCACAAGCGCCATAAGTGTAAATAACCAAACGAGCCGGAATATAATTCAACACATCATCAAAACGTGCGGCAAACCAGCCGAAGTGCAATAAAGATTCTGTTTTGTAGCCCCACATGGCATCCAGCGTATTTGCCAAACGATACAAAAGCACACCCGGCGCCCCGAATATCAAAAACCAAAAAATAGGCGCAAAAATCGCATCACTGCCATTTTCTAATACTGACTCAATACCTGCTTTCGCCACGGCAGACTCATCCAAGTTTTGCGTATCGCGACTGACAATATAGCTCACGGCACGGCGTGCTTCATCGAGCTTATCGTCTGATAATGGCGATGCAGATAACGGCTGATATATGGCCAACGCATGCTCCCGCAAGCTTTGCCAACCAATGGCAAAATACAACACCAAAACGGACAACAAAATATCCAGCCAATCAGGGAGCAACCACAGCAGAGCCAATAAAACCATCAACCAAGGCAAAACCGCCACCAGCCATGCCAACACGCCCACCATACGTTGACGAGAAGCAGAAGCATCTAGTGGCAATTGAATATACTGACGACAAAGATCCACCCAACGGCCAAACCAAATAAGTGGATGCCAGCTTTTGGGCTCTCCCAACAAACGATCCAACACCAAAGCGGCAACTAAAATCAAACTGGTGACAGAAGAAAAGGCTAAGAAATGATCGCAAAAAGCATGAATAGCAGAGTCTAGATTAGAAAGGATCATAAATATAAGTCGTTTTTTCACTTAACAAGGTGAATAGGTCAGGTAGAATTCTATCACCTTATTGATTCAAAGCGTGATGATACTGAATGCCAGCCTTTAGTTTAATGATCCAAGGAACCACCTCGGACGCAGGAAAAAGCACCCTAGTCACGGCATTATGTCGTTTATTTTATCGCCGAGGTATTTCCGTTGCGCCCTTCAAACCGCAAAACATGGCATTAAACAGCGCAGTCACCAAAGACGGCAATGAAATTGGGCGAGCACAAGCGGTACAGGCCTATGCAGCCGGGCTAGAACCACAAGTAGACATGAACCCTATTCTACTCAAACCCAATACAGACACCGGGGCACAAGTCATTATTCAAGGCAAAGCCGTGGGTAACATGAACGCCGTGGGGTATCACGAATACAAAAGCATCGCCAAAGTCGCTGCATTGGATTCATATCAGCGTCTTGCCAATCAATACCAAGCTGTCTTAATTGAAGGCGCTGGCAGCCCTGCCGAAATAAACTTACGCGCTCGTGATATCGCCAATATGGGCTTTGCTGAAAGCATTGATTGCCCTGTTATCATCATTGCCGACATAGACAAAGGTGGCGTGTTCGCTCACCTCGTTGGAACGCTGGATTTACTTAGCCCAAGTGAGCAAGATCGAGTCATTGGCTTTGTGATAAACCGCTTTCGTGGCGATATTAGCTTATTACAGTCTGGCCTTGACTGGCTTGAAGAACGCACAGGCAAACCTGTCTTAGGGGTGCTGCCCTTCTTAAAAGGTTTCCATTTAGAATCCGAAGACGCCGTTGCCAAAAGCCCCATTAAAGCAGACAGCAAGGCCAAACTAAACATAGTCATACCGATCATGCCGCGCACTAGCAACCACACAGACTGGGACGCCCTGCGCCTTCATCCAGAAGTTCAAGTCATCCTAGTAGGCGCCAACGAAACCATTCCACCTGCTGACTTGGTTATTTTACCTGGCAGCAAAAGCGTACAAAGCGACCTAGCCTATTTACGTCAAGAAGGCTGGGAAGACTACCTCAACAAACACTTACGATATGGCGGCAAAGTCATCGGGATTTGCGGCGGGTATCAAATGCTCGGCGAACAACTGCTGGATCCACTAGGACTAGAAAACCAACACGCTAACACGCGATCTACAGGTTTTGGCTTTATTCCCATGGAAACCGTCCTAAAAGAAGAGAAACAGCTTAAACAACGCCAAGGGCAACTCGCTTTCGCAGCCAATGCTCAAGTGACAGGCTATGAAATTCATTCAGGGGTTTCACGCTTTACCGATGAAACACAGATTACGCATTTCGCTCTCTTAGATGACGGAAAGAACAAAGAAAACAGCGAAAGAGAAGGCTACATATCACCAGATGGTCAAATCATCGGCACCTATCTACATGGTGTCTTCGATCACCCAGACGCCCTACAAGCCCTACTCAACTGGGCCGGTGTCGACCACGCCGCAGCATTTAACTACGACCAATTTCGCGACAAAGAAATTGACCGACTTGCCGACAGTACAGAACAAAATATGAACATCGATGCACTAATTGAACAGTGTCAAAACTTCCAGCAATAAAAAAGCGAGCCGTAGCTCGCTTTTATCAGCTCAAGATCAGAGATTAACTCAAAGCTCTAGAGTGATGCTCTAGGTGATCGTCGATGAAGCTGGCGATGAAGAAGTAGCTGTGGTCGTAGCCCGGTTGACGACGTAGCGTAATCGGGTGTCCGGCTTTTTCACAGGCCGCTTCTAGGGCTTCTGGCTTTAGCTGATCTACCAAGAAGTTATCCGCTTCGCCTTGATCAATGAACAAAGGTAAGCGTTCACTTGCGTTTTCGATCAGTAAAGTCGCATCCCATTCATTCCAAGTTACTTTATCTTCCCCCAAATAACCCGTGAAAGCTTTTTCGCCCCAAGGACAATTAGTAGGATTTGCGATCGGTGCAAAGGCCGAAACAGACTGATACTTACCTGGATTCTTCAACGCACAGATCAAAGCACCATGACCACCCATTGAGTGACCAGAGATAGAACGCTTGTCGGTCACAGGGAAGTTGGCTTCCACTAAATGCGGCAGCTCTTGCACCACGTAATCGTACATGTGGTAAGTGTTCGAATAAGGCTCAACAGTTGCATTAATATAAAACCCTGCAGCGGAGCCGAAGTCGTAACTTTCATGCTCATTCGGATAATCCGTACCTCGTGGGCTGGTATCAGGACAAACAATCGCCAAACCTAACTCAGCTGCTTTGCGAAAGGCACCTGCTTTTTGCGTGAAGTTTTCGTCATTACAAGTCAAACCTGACAGCCAATACAAGACTGGCACTTTTTGCGTTTCGGCTTGTGGTGGCAAGTAAATAGCAAAGGTCATTTCGCTTTTTACGGACAAACTTTCATGCTTATAACGCTTCAACCAACCGCCGAAGCTTTTCGTGCTAGATAGTAGTTCCATACTCTTCTCCTAGACGTTAGCCATTTAGCTGATGCTAAATGGCTAACGGGATTAGTTCGTCTGAGCTTAGCGATTACTTTTGATCAAAAAGGATGACTGTACGAATACTTTCACCTTTATGCATCAAATCAAACGCTTCATTGATTTGCTCAAGTGGCATAGTGTGCGTTACGAATGGGTCGATTTCGATTTTGCCGTTCATATAGTCTTCTACATAACCTGGCAATTGGCTGCGACCTTTTACACCACCGAAAGCAGAACCTCTCCAAACTCGACCAGTAACCAATTGGAATGGACGGGTAGAGATTTCTTGACCTGCACCAGCTACACCAATGATGATGGATTCACCCCAACCTTTATGGCAACACTCAAGCGCAGAGCGCATCACTTGTACATTACCGATACACTCGAAAGAGTAATCCACACCACCATCAGTCATATCAACAATTACTTGCTGAATTGGAGCGTCAAAGTTTTTCGGATTAACGCAGTCAGTCGCGCCAAATTGCTTCGCCATTTCGAATTTAGATTCGTTAATATCAATAGCGATAATACGCGCAGCGCCAGCCATACGAGCGCCTTGGATACAGGACAGACCAATACCGCCAAGACCGAAGATAGCAACCGTATCACCTTTTTGAACTTTTGCAGTGTTTAATACAGCACCGATACCTGTGGTGATACCACAACCTAGTAAGCAGACTTTTTCTAGTGGTGCATCAACGTGGATTTTTGCCAAAGAAATTTCTGGAACAACACTGTACTCAGAAAAAGTAGACGTGCCCATGTAATGGAAAATAGGCTCTCCATTGATACTGAAACGGCTAGTGCCATCTGGCATAAGGCCTTTACCTTGAGTTTCACGAACCGCTTGGCAAAGGTTAGTTTTGCCAGACTTACAGAATTTACACTCACCACATTCAGCCGTGTAAAGTGGAATAACATGATCGCCCACTTTTAGGGTCGTAACGCCTTCACCTACAGCTTCTACAACACCTGCACCTTCGTGACCTAGGATCGCAGGGAAAATACCTTCTGGATCTTCACCAGACAAGGTAAACGCATCAGTGTGACAAACGCCTGTTGCGACCATACGAACAAGTACTTCACCTTTTTGTGGATCTTGAACGTCTACCTCTTCGATTTTAAGTGGTTGACCTGGTCCCCAAGCAACAGCAGCTTTACATTTCATAGCGCACTCCAATGTGTGTTTATAGTTTCGTTTCAATGTCATCAGTGTAGACGCAAATGATTACAAGGATAATCCCCCGTTTGGAAAATGATTGTTGCCATATAGCAACAATAATTTTAATAATGGCCATTTTAGTTATAATATAACAACTCATTCAGGTCAGATTCTAACGAGTCATCCAGACACACCTTAAGTATCAACCACAAAGAGAGCTCTATGAAAAATTGGGAAGCCATGGAAGCGTTTGTCGAAGTTGTTAGACAGGGCGGTTTTTCCGCTGCTGCTATTAAACTTAGCGTGTCAGCGTCTCACATTAGTCGTCTCATTACACAGCTCGAAGCTGAACTTGGCACAACACTCTTGTTTCGCACCACCAGACGCATTCGCTTAAGCGAAGCAGGAGAATTGTATTACCAGCATTGTCGTGGTTTGCCAGAAGCGTTAAGCAGCGCCGAAGAAGTTATTTCTTCCCTCAACCAAGCGCCAATCGGCGCCTTTAAAATGACCTGTGCTACGACATTTGGCGAACGCTACATTGCGCCATTAATGAATGATTTTTTACTCAATCACCCGAAGATTGAGCTGGATTTTCATCTCACCAATCGTTCGGTGGACTTGATAGAAGAAGGTTACGATCTGGCTATTCGCATGGGCGCCATGAAGGACTCCAGCCATTTGTCGCGTCGTTTATGTGACAGAGTGGAATACCTTTGCGCGTCAAGAGACTACATAGATCAACATGGCATGCCGCATACACTAGCGGAATTAAATAAGCACCGTTGCCTCATTGGCTCTAAAAATCATTGGCTGTTTCAGCAAGATGGGCAACGCAAAGAAGCGAAAGTCAGTAGCAATTGGCGCAGTAACTCAGGTCCTGCTTTACTAGATGCCGTGCGAAAAGGGTTGGGAATCGCGCAGTTGCCAGACTATTACGTCGCCGATGACCTTGCCAGTGGTAAGCTCATTCCCTTGTTAACGCAATATCAGTACCCTTACAGCGGTGTTTGGCTGGTCTACCCCAAGGTACGTCAACCATCACCAAAGCTACAAAGTATTTGCGACTACCTGATTCAGCGTTTTAAACAAAATCCGCCATTTGCCAAATAACCCACATATGTTTAAATACACGCACTTATTATTGACTCTGAGCCATTAAGCGAAGCCCATGTTCTCACAAGAAGATCTAGTTCAAGTTGCTCGTCAAACCATGCCATTTGGTAAATACCAAGGTCGTGTTTTGATTGATCTACCAGAAGCCTATTTACTCTGGTTTGCTCACGAAGGCTGGCCGAACGGCAATCTTGGACAATGGTTACAATTGGCGTTAGAAATTAAAATTAATGGCTTGGAAAAGTTGGTCGATCCCTTGCGTAAACCGACTGAGAAAAAACCTGACGAGCCGAAAGTTCGCATTCGCTTTGATGATTAGCCCGCTATAAAAGAAGTTTTTGGATAAACATAGAACAACACACTGCCTTCTTGTTTATCCAAAACAAAACCCACACGTTCAGCCACTTTCAAAGAACCAAAATTATCAGCTTTAACCTGTGCCACTAATGATTCATCAAAGCTTCGCACCAATTTGGACAGCATTTGATAAGCAACACCTTTTCCGCGCACTTCTGGTGCAACAGTCCATGATAATTCCCACGCATTTTCCACGCGATCCGCTCGACAAGTTCCAACCGCTACGCCATCTATTTCAGCAATCCATAATTGCCGTTGATCCGGTTTATTTAGCGAGTTACTCAGCCACTCAATATGCACATCTAAGCTAATAACATCTTGATTATGAGAGGCTTCTCGAGTAGCTGGATCATTACGCCACTCCAGCAAACGCTCAGCATCTGCCATTTCAGCGGATCGTAAATTTAATAGGTCTGTCATATAAAACCTTTCACTAATCTAGAGCTTACTTTAACGAGCAGTATACACTGTTGTTTAATACCCAAATACTCTTAGTTTCGGTATAAAAATTGCTTCATTTTCACACCTAAAAAAAACAGGACGATACACCCAATGGATATCAGAATCGATGATTTATCTGGCCCAGAAGTCAAAAAAATACTCACCGAACATCTTGAAGATATGTTTGCGACCTCTCCGCCTGAATGCGTTTTTGCATTAGATCTAGATGGATTAAAAAAACCAAACATTACCTTTTGGACAGTTTGGGAAAACAGTCAATTACTCGGCTGCGGCGCATTAAAAATACTAGACGAAACACACGCTGAAATTAAATCTATGCGCACCACCAGTGCTGCTCGCAACAAAGGCATTGCTTCTACCCTACTTAGGCATATCATCGATGTAGCCAAGCAAAAAGGGCTCAATAAAATCAGCCTAGAAACAGGATCACAAGACTTCTTCGCACCAGCCAGAAAGCTTTACGCAAAACACGACTTTATTGAGTGCGGTCCTTTTGCCGACTACAAATTAGATCCTTATAGCGTATTTATGACTCGTAACCTGTAGAAAGGTCATTGTTGCATTACAGTCCGCTTTATTTATTTAATCATCTGTACATTACAGCCATTGAATAAGCTCGTTAGACTTTATGTATTCTGAATGGGAAACAAAGGATGCGAGCATGAAAACAATCGGCATTATTGGTGGCATGAGTTGGGAGTCTTCCGCTTTGTACTACCAAAATATCAATGAGATGACTAAGCAGAAATTAGGCGGGCTGCATTCAGCTAAGATTATTTTATCCAGTGTTGATTTTGCCGAGATTGAGCGCTTGCAACATCTAGGCGATTGGACGCAACTAGGAGAAATACTTACAGCAGAAGCTAAACGTTTAGAGCAAGCCCAAGCAGACTTCATTCTTATCGCAACCAATACCATGCACAAGGTGGCAGATATTGTTCAAAATGCCATACAGATTCCTTTACTGCACATTGCTGATGCGACGGCCAAAGAGCTTGTTAAGAAAAAATATCAGAAAGTTGGCTTTATTGGTACTCGCTATTCCATGGAAGAAGACTTCTATATTAAACGACTAGAAGAGCAATATGGTTTAGTGGTAATCACACCATCGAAGCAAGACCGAGACAATATCCATAGAATTATTTACGAGGAATTATGTCTCGGTAAAATCCTCCCTGAATCAAGGGAAACTTATATAGACATTGTTAATCGCCTTCATGCAGCCGGAGCGGAAGCTGTCATTGAAGGATGCACGGAAATCACCCTACTGCTCAAGCAAGAACACGTCATTGTGCCTTTATTTGATACCACCTACATTCACGCCAAAGCCGCAGTGGATGAAGCCTTAACCCCCACACTTTGAGCATAAAAAAAAGCCAGCGTGAACGCTGGCTCGCTTTCGTTATTTGGTAAGGGAACAACCAAATAATGAAATCTTATCTACACTTGCTTAGATCCCACCGTGAGTTAATTTCGCAGGATCAAGCAGAGCCAATAACTCCTCTCGATCTAGATCCGTTTCCTCTTCTGCCACATCCACCACTGGGCGACCTTCTTTGTACGCTTTTTTTGCAATCTCTGCGGCTTTTCCATAACCGATAATCGGATTAAGTGCGGTTACTAAAATAGGGTTACGATGCAATGCTTGATTCAATTTATCTTCATTAACAGTTAGCGTCGCAATGGCATTATCTGCTAAAAGCTGTCCACTATTTGCCAATAGCTTGATACTGTTTAGCAAATTTTTGGCAATCATTGGCAACATAACGTTCAATTCAAAATTACCCGATTGACCACCGATAGTAATCGCTGCGTCGTTACCAATAACTTGTGCGGCAACCATAGCCGTGGCTTCTGGAATCACGGGATTCACTTTGCCTGGCATAATAGACGAGCCAGGTTGCAAGGCTTGTAGAGAAATTTCGCCTAAACCAGCTAATGGACCAGAGTTCATCCAACGCAGGTCATTGGCAATTTTCATATAGGTCACCGCAACCGCTTTTAACTGACCAGATAAGGCAACAGCCGTATCTTGGGAACCGATCAAGGCGAAAAAATCATTGCCCTTGCTGAAAGTGACATTGGTTAAATTAGACAATTCTTTGGCAAACAGTTCAGCGAATTCTGGATGAGCATTAATACCTGTTCCAACCGCAGTTCCGCCTTGGGCAAGCTGGGTGGTTTTACTTTCAAGGTAAGTTAGATTATCAATATTGTCTTGCAGTTGAGCAGCCCAAGCATGGAAAGTTTGATCCAATCGAACTGGCATGGCATCCATTAAATGTGTTCTACCTGTTTTTGTATATCCAGCAAGCGCTGTACCTTTTTCGAGGATGGTGTCTTTTAGATGAACTAATGCTGGAAGCAGATGACCGGTTAACTCTAACGTCGCGCTAACATGAATCGCACTGGGAATCACGTCATTACTGCTTTGACCATAGTTTACATGATCATTTGGATTCACCACTGAGTCATTAACGTCTGAGCAATAGTAAGCACTCGCCAAGGTGGCGATCACTTCATTAGCATTCATGTTCGAACTAGTACCAGAACCAGTTTGGAAAACATCCACAGGAAAATGCTGCATAAGATTATCGCTATCCAAAAGCTCATCACAGGCATTTTGAATCGCTTTAGACATTTCTGGAGTTATGCATTCAAGAGACTCATTAGCTCGTGCAGCAGCAGCTTTGATTAAGATAAGAGAGCGAATAAAGGCTTCAGGCAATGGCTCATCGCTAATCGGAAAGTTATTGATAGCTCGCTGAGTTTGGGCGCCGTAAAGTGCTTGTTCAGGGACTTCTAACTCGCCCATGCTGTCTTTTTCAATACGCATTTTCATTAGTAAATGATGTCCTTATTGTTCGAAGGAAGAAATAAAATAATGGCTCAAAACTCGTAAATTATGCTCCATCTTGAAATAGTTCTTGGCATCTTGATACGTCACAATTAAATGCTTTAGGTGTGACAAAGGCAAATACACCTTATCTAAACAAGTCTGACGCCAGTGAGGTGCGATACTTGTATCGCAAACCGTATCCAGCAAGACATTAAACACTCTTTGATGCAGTAAAGTCGCATCGGTAATATTTAATCGCTCAGCGTACTCTTCTGTTAGGTTCAAATAATGATAGAGCACTTCTGGAGAATCTGCACACTGCCCTCCTTGAATAGTCTGCTCGAGCACTGAAAATGGCACTAAATAATGACTCATCGCTTGGCCCTCTAAAATTCTAAAACACAAAATATAAATGATAACTATTATCAATAATGTGCGTAAAATCCAGATCTGTCAATCAATTGATAACGATTCTTATTAAATACCAATATTCCCTGCGATTACTTGATTAAAATCAATCTTCTCTAACACTCTAAAAAATAAAGGGATAAAAATACAAAAGCCCCTGCTACGTCATCCGTAACAAGGGCTTATAGAAATTACTCTATTCAACACTCAGAGTACTTTCCTCTTAATGATGATGACCACCTACACCGTGTGCATGACCATGAGCAATTTCATCGTTCGTTGCTTCACGAGAGTCAACGATTTGAATATTGAAAGTTAAATCTTTGCCGGACAATGGATGATTCAAATCAACAGTGGCGTGTTTCAAACCTACTTTAACAACAGTCACCTGACGCATGCCTTTGTCGGTTTGCACCATAGCAACCATGCCAGCTTTCCAGCGTTTCGCGCCTTGTAAATGTTTGACAGGCACTTGTTGCTGACGATCTTCATGACGCTCACCATAGGCATCAGCACAAGCAATAGTCACTTCAAATTCATCACCGACTTCTTTTCCTTCCATCGCTTTTTCAAGTCCTGGAATAACATTGCCGTGGCCATGTAAATAAGCCGCGGCATCTTTACCCGCAGAAGTTTCGATCAACTCTTCGCCATGACGCAAAGTATAGTGAAATTGAACGACTTGATTGTCTGCTATCGACATGCTGTTTCCTCATTTTTAATTCAATAATTAAGCGTCAGCGCTTAGTCCATCTGATTCTATAGTATTTGGCCATTATAGTGACTTCGCAGAGACTTACCTAGACCCGTCTTATCTAAAAAATAGAAAGCTCTAAAGAATCTTCTTTGATAATAATGTCTTTCACCATAGCAGCAGCGGTTTTCTCAAATGGAGAATGGTTCAGCACATAGACCGGATGTTCATCAAAATATTGTACCAGTGCTTTTTCAAAGTCATCATGCAATGACCCTAAAGTAGATCGCAGCATTTTGTCATTAAAGCTTGAGCCTTCTACCTCAATTTGGGTGATTTTTGGCGCGACCAAATACAGGCGATCTTCTTCAATACGTACACCGGATTCAAAAGAAGGATTTACCCGAGCTGACAATGAAAATGTTTGACCAAACGCGGTTAACGTCCCGGTCATTTTACTAATCATATCAACCAGCACTAAACCACCATCACGCTCAGTAAAATCAATATGCGCCGATGTCACCACAAGATCTAAATTAAGCGTATTACTGTCTAAAGTAAGTTGAATATGATTTTCTTGCGGCTGGGCCAATTGCTTAGCCACTTCTTTATTTACATCATCTTCACTCACACGAAAACTATTGCAACCAGCCAAAAGCACAGAAGTAAATATCAAAATAAGGGGGACAAAAGTACGAGTAAATCGCATTATTCCTCTCCTATTCCGTTAGTATTCATATTGCGTTTTTCATACCAGAAAGTCATAAAGTCCTCGATAACTTTTTGCTCTATTTCAACCGCTTCATCCGTTGGACAAAACAGTGAAATGCTAAAAACATTATAACCTTCAACTGTTGTAGTGATACGAACTCGCGGCTCAGGGCCGGATATTTTGATGTCCAAGCGTTTCTCAATAAGGCTGTTATAGCGTATCGCGACGTCATGAAAATGCTCACTGTACTCGCGAATTTTCTCTAAAATTTGCTCTTTTATGGTAAACAAATTCACGTCATCTGCATGGCGAGAAATAGAAAAAGTATGAGTGACATAACGACGCATGTAATTCAGATTTTGCACTGTATGCAGCAATAAAACACTATTTGGAACCACTGTCGTGCGGCCCGTATAAGTGTAGCTACCACCTTTTAAGTCGACTTCAAATAAGGTTGTCGATAGCCAGTCACTGTCGGTTACTTCGCCTTCATAATTAGCGATGCGTATCCAGTCACCAACCTGATATGGACGTGTACTAGCGCGATAAAACGCACCAACAATACAAGCGATAAACTCTTTCGTTGCAATAACCAATGCCACCATGAAGGCGGCGATTGAGATCGCTATATTTTGTAACTCAGATGACCAAATAAGAACCAGACCGACAACCAAAAGCAAATTAAATATATTATCGACCGTATTAATTCTTTGACGTTTTTTATCGTGTTCTGTCTTTTGATGAAGTCGAATAGCGCGCTTAGTGTAACGTCGAACAATGTAAGACAATAAAATCCAAGCGACTGTTAAAACAATCTCAACATGATCCATTAAAATGGAAAAGTCTAATTGGGAAAAATCAACAGGCATAAAAAGTGTTTCCTTTATTAAGCCTACTACTTTAACAATCATTGCTAGGATCAACAAACAAAAGCGCTAGACAAACAATGAAAAATAACTGTATATTTATACAGTATTATTTTTTCACGAGGTGAATTATGCCTGTAATTATCAAATATGTTGTAGAACGCGATGGAATCGAAAAAATGACGTTTACTTCAAAAGTAGAAGCTGATGCGTACGACAAATTGTTGGATACTGCCGAAGCGCTGTATGAAATTTTAGATCAAAGCGAACTAGCTGGAGATCACAGTCAAAAAGAAGCGCTTTCCATGTATCTCGCACAAAATAAAGACTCTATTTTGGACGTTTTTAGCAATAAAAAGAAAAGCCCTCAGAAATCTAAAAAAGCGCATAAAGCATCCAGCACACAGCTCAATCTAGCAGAAGCGGCACCTAAAAAAACACTTGAAGACTTAGTAATAGAACCAGATGAAGATGTGGTTTATAACGAAGACGAAAGTACTGTTGTATTTGATGACGAATTAACAGATTACCGTGAAAGTGATGCAGCGTAATGCCGCATCCCTTTCGTTACTCCAAAACTAATAATGCTTCAAATAACTAACGGCCTTTATTAGCACGAATTTTATACTGCGTTTTACAGTAACCACGAGAAATATCAGGATTGCGCAGCGCCAAATGTTTACTCGCACGGCCAGATACTCTAGCCCGCCAATTTTTAAAGGCTTTAGATTTTAGATTGCTACGCATTAACAAAATAACATCAGGCTCTGAAAGCCCATAAAGAGTTTGAATTGCTTCAAATGGCGTGCGGTCTTCCCAAGCCATTTCGATAATTCGTGACATGTCTGGAGTCAAAATATGCCCTTAAGTAATAACCATGATGCGAGTTATACGAAGGTCCTCAATCAACAGATCACCTATTTTCAATAACACTTATTTAGCAAGATGTACTTGCCGAACTAACCAATCGAAAAACACAGCCGCAGCACCATGTAATTCAGCACCAGATCGTCGTACTAAATAAAACGATTCACTGGCTTCAACGCCTTGTCCAAACGGCGCGACTAGTTTTCCTTCATTCAACATATCTTCAACCATAGAAGAACGCGCCAAGGCCACACCTTGCCCCAGTTCTGCCATGCGCAATGTCGACACAAGCGTATCGAATTGCATACCCACTGACGAATCAACACTATCCACACCCATGATATTCAGCCAATAGCCCCACCCTTCTTCGTAACCGATAACATGCAGAAGCGAATGATTCGCTAAATCCGCTGGCTCCAGCAAAGGTGATCGCAACATCAATTCAGGTGAACACACAGGCACCAAGGTGTCCCAAGTTAATCGCTGCGAGATCAACCCCGGCCATTCGCCATGCCCCCAACGAATTTCCATATCGTCTTCATCGTCTAGGGCTTGTACCCATATATTGCTCACGTAGCGAATATCATATTGAGGATAAGTCATACTAAAATCAGTCAGCTTGGGCGCTAACCAATGAGAAAAGAACGACAAGCTGCCGCAAATTTTGATGATTTGTTTATCATGCTGAGTAAAGATTTCGTTTGTGCCAGCCGCCAAACGAGAAATCGCGTCCTTCACTACAGGAAAGTAAGAGCGCCCTTCTTCAGTTAAACTCAAACCACGCGGTAAACGTTTAAATAACGACACGCCCAAATGACTTTCTAGCAAACGAATCTGCTGGCTAACGGCGCCTTGAGTTAAGCACAACTCTTCCGCTGCATGAGTGAAATTAAGACATCGGGCAGATACTTCAAAGGTATGCAACCAATTTAATGGAGGAAGGGATTTCTTATTCATGATGAATATCCAAAAAAGGAGAGAATCTTGACCAACAATTGTGGCCAAGATTTGTCATCAATACTAGAGGACTTGCCCAAGGAAACGCTGTAGACGCGGATTATCAGAACTAAAGAAGCGCTCAGGACTTTCTTCGAAAACCAACTCACCATCCTCCATGAATACCACTCGATCCGCCACTTCACGAGCAAAGCCCATTTCATGGGTTACCACGACCATGGTCATGCCATCACTGGCGAGGCTTTTCATTACGTCAAGCACTTCCCCAACCATTTCTGGATCAAGAGCACTGGTTGGCTCGTCAAACAGCATAATTTTAGGGTGCATGGCTAACGCTCTTGCTATTGCCACACGTTGCTGCTGACCGCCAGACAAATGCGATGGATAATTATTCATGCGCTCAGCTAGGCCTACTTTTTTGAGTAGCTCACGGCCTTCTTGTTCCGCTACTGCACGGGGCTTTTTCTTCACCTTAATCGGCGACAAAGCCACATTACCCAAAGCTGTTTTATGTGGAAAAAGATTGAAGGACTGGAACACCATGCCCACTTCTTCACGCACTTTATTGATGTTGGTTTTCCTATCGGTCAAACTCACTTCATCAATATGAATCGTGCCATCAGAAATGGTTTCCAACTGATTCAAAGTACGTAAAAACGTCGACTTGCCTGAACCGCTTGGCCCAATAATCACGACGACTTCACCACGATTAATATCGAGAGAAACGTTTTTTAAGGCATGACAACCATTCGGGTAAATCTTTTCAATATTACGAGCTTGAATGATGCTCTTATCGGTCCTATTAGTCACTGGCAGATAACCTCTTTTCAAGTCGCTGAATGGCCCAAGACAAGCCGCCAGTTAACACTAAGTACATAAGCGCAACGGCAAACCATACTTCAAATGGTGCAAAAGTAGAACTAACCACTTCTCGGCCAGCCTTAGTTAAATCTGTAATAGAAATCACCGATACCAAAGACGAGTCTTTAATCAGGTTAATAAACTGTCCGGCCATTGGCGGTAGAGTACGTTTAAACGCCTGCGGCAAAATCACATTAACCATGGCTTGAACATAATTCATGCCTAAGCTGCGTGCGGCTTCCATTTGCCCTGGGCTAATTGACTGAATACCAGAACGCACGATTTCTGCGATATAGGCACCAGTAAACACAGACAAGGCTGCCACACCTGCAGTAAAACGATCTAAATCCAACACAGTGCCGATAAAAAAGTAGAAGATAAAAATCTGCACTAATAATGGCGTGCCACGAATAAGTTCAATGTAAGTCACAGACAAATAACGTAATGCAGGATTAGTTGATATACGAGCCAAACCAGCAAACAACCCGATAACCACAGCAAAAACTAACGACACCACAGACAATTGTAATGTCATCACTAGCCCCCAAGTCAGCGGGCCAATATTCCAGCTTTCTACTTCGACAAGGGGATCACCTTCAAACACTAAATCGCCATTATTAACCAGCAAGTTATCAAACTTTTTAATTACTAACGGATCGTCACCATAATCGGAAGTCACCACCAGCTTATTACCTTTCTCTATTGTAGCGGTGCCATCAAAGGGGGATCGAACCGTCGTAGCTTCGGTGTTAATGATGTACTGCGGGATACGTTCCCAGCGCCATGTGTAGTCAATGCTTTTGCTGCCAGCATAAATGCCAAAGCCTAGTCCTATGATGATTAGAACAAAGACTGCTTTCCACAAAAGTAGATGAGATTGTTTTTCCATCGATGAGAAGTCCCGTCGTGTTTTTTAACTCAAAGAGCCGTGTTTTACTCAAAGAAGAGCCAACAAAAAGTGGCGCTAATCTGCGCCACTTTTGTCTGGTATCTATATTACTGAACGTTGCTGATCCAAGAGCTGCTAGCAAACCATTTTTGATAGATCTTGTCGTAAGTACCATCGCCTTTAATTTGCGCAAGGTAGTTATTCAAGAAATTCATAAAATCTGGGTCACCTTTGCGGATTGCAAAACCAAGTGGCTCGTAGGTGAAAGACTCGTCTAAATGCACTACTTTGCCTTCATTCTGAGCAGAATAGATAGCGTTATAAGGCAAGTCATAAACAAAAGCATCCGCATTGCCATTCACCACTTCTAATACACCTTCTGACTCTGTTTCAAACAGATTCAACTTGGCGTTGCTCATGTATCTTTTTACGGCATAATCGGATGTTGCACCCAATTTAGTCGCTATAGTGTATTTAGCATCGTTTAAGTCACGGTAATTAGTGACTTTACCTTTTAACTTAGGGCTTAAAAGAATCGTCTGGCCAACAACAATATAGGGATCGGTAAAGTTCACTTTCAAGTTACGCTCAGGTGTAATCGTCATACCAGAGATAATAATGTCGCACTTGTCAGTCAACAACGCTGGAATGATGCCATCCCATGCAGTGTTACGAATATCTAATTTTACACCCATTGCTTTTGCCATAGTTTTCGCAATATCTACGTCAAAACCAACAATGTCGCCTTTTTTATCGCGCATATCAAAAGGCATATAACCGGCTTCAGCACAAACACGAAGCTCACCACGGTTAAGTACTTGGTTTAACGTAGACTTTTCCCACAGGTCATTATCTGAAGCTGATGCCAGCGTTGCGCTACATAGAGCCAATGCACTAATAAATATTTTTTTCATTCTTTTATGTCCCCAATTTTTGAAAAAACAAACCCTAATCTGTTTTAAATGCATTACTCGAACGCCATTTTCTAGCGGCGCATAATACAGGAGTTGCGACAAACAGTCCCTATTGAAACGCTAATGCATTCCACTGTATTTTTCATTTTGCTCAGAATTAAACCAAGTCAGTTTCTTAGCGAGAAAGCGCCCTGACTCGTTCAAACGCCTGCTGTAAATCAGCGATTAAATCTTCAGTGTCTTCGATCCCCACAGAGATGCGCACTAAACCTTCGGAGATACCTAGCGCCAAACGCTCTTCTAAAGTATTTTCAACATGGCTTGTGGTTCTGGCTGGCCCGTAAATGGTTTCTACCGCACCCAAGTTACCCGCACAATGAGCGTATTGTAATTGCGGCAATAAGATCTTCACCGTATCCATACCACCAACCAGAACAAAACTCACAATTGCTCCAAAGCCTCGCATTTGCTCACAGGCAATAGCATGATTCGGATGACTTGGCAGACCTGGATAATTTACCGCTTCAACCAAAGTTTCAGTCAATAAATATTCCGCAATCGCCTGTGCGCTGCTTTGTTGCTGACGAATCCGTAGTGCTAAAGTTTTCATACCACGAATAATCAAATACGCCGAAAATGGATCCAACGACGCGCCATTAATTTCTCGATAATGACGAACCTTTGCCATTAGTTCTTCACTGCCACATACCAAACCGCCCATAGCATCGGCGTGACCGCTCAAAAACTTGGTCGCACTGTGCACAACAATGTCGACACCAAGCGCCAAAGGACTTTGATTCAGCGGTGTCGCAAAAGTGTTATCCGCAATCACCAAGGCGCCGACTTTTTTAGCCGCAGCGACAAGACGTTTTATATCGACAATTTTTAACGTTGGGTTAGTTGGTGTTTCCAAATACAAAACATCGCAACCTTTAGCGATTTCCCCTTCGATTTGCTCATTACTGTGCGTTTCACACAGCGTCACACTCACGCCCATGCGCGGTAAAAATTCTTCAAAGACTTTATTGGTGCCGCCGTAACTGTCTTTCGTCGATACAACACGGCAGCCATTCGATAAAAAGGTATAAAGCACACTACTGATCGCCGCCATGCCCGTACTAAAGGCAACCGCCGACTCAGCGTTTTCTAAGCCGCAAATCTTGGCTTCTAGGGTTTCTACGGTAGGATTGCTCATACGGCTATAAATAAAACCGGGGGCAGCGCCTAAAGCAACGTCGTACCATTCGTCAATATCTTGGTAGCCATACGCCGCACTGGCGACGATCGGCGTTTGCGTAGCACGGTAAGGATGCTTTACTTGCTCACCAGTCCATACCGAACGAGTTCCACTTCCAGCTTGATCAAGGGCAGACTTCGCCATTTTATTGCTCATTACACATCTCTCACATTTAACGACTAAACAGCCAGTACCAATTCCACAGGCTTTCACTATAGCCAAACGATCAAAACCCGAGAAATCATCTTATCAAGCACTAAGGGTCGTTTTTTTTAATGGATGAAACCCAAAACCCCCTTCTACTTAAGCATGACCAAATACTATAAAAAGTGGATTGGGAAATACAAATCACGGTTTTCTTTAAGTTTTTTTGACCAAAATGCTGGTAAACATTAAAAAAGCAGATTTCCGCTTTTCTCCAATGAAGTCGCTATTTAAAATCCTACCTCTCTTCACACCATTGTTTTTAATGGAAAATAATCTAATGGAATTAACAAAAATTATTACGACAACCACTTTACTCGCTGGCGCGACATTGGCCCATGCAAGTAATACACATTTTGGTTTACAGGTTGGGGTAGCATCAGGTGGTGATACGCTTGGTACAGTCACGTATGCCAATCATGAGCAGGAAGATTTAGATGCTTTTCGGCGCTTATACTCTTACCCCGCTTAACCAAAATGGCTTAGCAATGAAAGTGGGAATTGGCTACCACAGTGACGATATCACCGCCAGCAACGGGGAAGCTTCTTTTTTTCGATTCCCTATTGATGCTCTCATCAGTCAAGAAGGCGAAAAGTGGCAATTCGGATTGGGAATCACCTATCATTTAAACCCTGAGTATGAATCCAGCTTTACAACTCATGACCTTATCAAGGCTGATGATGCGTTGGGCATGATAGTTGAAGTAAATTATAAAATCCTGGGCAAGCGGCTGTTTGGCCCATCTCTACAACTCGGTGTCCGTTATACCGGTATTGAATACAAGTTTCATGGGGTAACAAAAAAGTTTGACGGTTCCAATCTCGCAGCCATGTTGAGTTTCACTTTCTAAAAATCGCCTATACTAGATATACTCCAAGCCCTTTAAAAGGGCTCAGGTTACTAATAAACCCCAGCTTTTTGCTGGGGTTTTATTTTTTAGAACCTTATGTTTGTTGTCTTTTCTAAACAGTTACACTCATGTCATCATTTACTCAGGGGACTTTGAGACCTTTTATGGGTCCTATATTCACCGATTTTGTCCGTTTTTATGATCAATGAGGCTCTAACAGAGCATCATGGCTATCTTTTTCAAATTTTGGGCCACAGCACAATCAACAAACATTGTGACGTGACTTTTGTTTTTCCTCTAAACCGTGCGTAGCGATAACCATGCAGCTCTTTTGCATCGGCAAAGCTTCTTTCGACCGTCTCTTTTCGCCTTGTATAGACAGCCTTGCCTGCTGGCGTTAGCGGTGGGCATTAATACGCTTCTTTGCTATCCTCCCAAACATGGCGTGTGATAGTCTTCACCGATTTTTGGTTGGTTGTACAGCGATGTCTCCCGGGACACGCTTGGCAGATCAGGCCGTTTGAGCCGTAATGACGACAACCTTCTCTTGACGTGTTTTTGTAAATGAGCGGTTCGCCTTGTGGGCAGTGGTAAACGTCTTGCTTTGCATCGTATTTATACTCGCGTTTATAAAAGAAGCCTTTCTTATGATTTGGACGACGATAGTCCCTACATAGATGTTTCGTGCTTCTAATCCATAACAAACGGCCGAGGTAAAATACCCTGTATCCACCCCAATTGACGTAATAACGAAGTTAAATCAATTCTTGATTCGATCCAGTCGTTCTAAATAGGGAACGGCATCATGGATATTGCCTGCGGTAACATGAACATCCGTAATGATGTTGCAGCGACTATCTACCGTTCATGATCTAGGTAGAAGAACCCTTTAGGCTTGGCATCACGTACCATGTAACCACTGTCAGAGTCGGTTGTACTTTGTTTAATTTCTCGTGTGTCCACCTGCGTTTTATCAGGTGGAAGTGACTTTTTTCCGTGAGCGAGTCGATCCTCCTCAATAGCCTAGTCCAGTTCATCTATGTACGCCTGACGAGATTGTTCAACAAGGGCTTTCTCAAAATGCTTCTTGTTGGCATTGGCCTTTAGATGAGTGGAATCTATGTAGAAGGTATGCCCACCGACCAATTTGCGTTTCATTGCTTGGAATACGATTTGATCAAAAATCTGCTGATACACATCCGATTCTTTAAAGCGGCGTATACGGTTAGCACTTAACGTTGAGGCATCAGGCACTTTGTCTGTCAAGCCTAAGCCTAGGAACCAACGGTAAGCTACATTGACCTGCACCTCGCTAATCAACTGACGTTCACTACGGATGTCGAAAAGGTAACTAATAAACAGCAGTTTAAACATGAGCGTTGGATCTAGAGCGGGACGACCATTGTCAGCGCAATAAAAATCTTTAACAAAATCATGCAAAAACGGAAAGTCGATAGTTCGATCAATCTTGCAAAGCAAGTGATCACTGAGGGCAAGCTCGTCGATGGAAACAATCTCTAAAGTAGACTGGGTTTGGGGGCGTTCTTTAAGCATACGTTATTATAAAAAATCCCCGCCCCCGCCGAATGGCTCAAACTTTATCAGCAGTCTGAGCCCTTTAAAAGGGCTTTTTATTTGCCTGAGAGTGCCACTTACTGGCCCTGTTCTAAGGTATACTCGCAGACAAATCTCCATTTTTAACTGATGTCAGGATAGGTCATGAAACCCGCTGCTTCCCCTCAAAATACCGTCGATAAGAACATGCTAGGCGTGTTTCGCTATAGCCGTCGCGCCATAGATTTAGTCTGGAAAACCTCGCCGGCATTAACCCTAGGTTTGGCGTTGGCAACACTGATTGCTGGTGTCACGCCAGCCGCCATGGCATATGTGGGACAATTGATCGTCGATGCCGTCGTGGCTGCAATGGAAAGCTACAAACAAGACCAAGTCTTACATTATCATGTCGCTCTTAGCTATGTATTATTGGAAGGTCTTTTAGTCTTGGTCATTGCCGCCGCGCAGCGTGCATTGACCGCGCAGCAGGCCATTTTGCAAGGTTTATTAGGCCAAAAAGTCAATCTACTGATTCTTGAAAAAGCCCAAAGCCTAACACTTTCGCACTTTGAAGATTCCGAATTCTACGACAAACTAGTTCGCGCCCGTCGTGAGGCCTCCAGCCGCCCGCTTGCTCTGGTGAATAAAACCTTTGCCTTACTGCAAAACGCTATCACGCTGTCCAGTTTTGCAGTCTTACTCTGGCACTTTTCTCCATGGGCGTTGGCGTTGTTGATTTGTGGCGCTTTGCCTTCTTTTATCGCTGAGGCCAAGTTTTCGGGTGATGCCTTCTTGATGTTTCGTTGGCGCTCACCAGAAGTGCGTCAACAAAACTATTTAGAGACTTTATTGGCTCGGGAAGACAACATTAAAGAAGTTCGCCTGTATCAATTGGGTGACCGCTTTTTACAACGTTACACAGAAATATTCATCAAGCTATTCAAAGAAAGTAAGCGACTAATTTTACGCCGCGAAAGCTGGGGCTTCGCCCTTGGCGTTATCAGCACCTTGGTGTTTTATGGCGCCTATGGCTGGATCGTCAGCGACACCATCATTGGCGCGATCACCTTGGGTCAAATGACCATGTATTTGCTATTATTCAAGCAAGGCCAGAGCTCGGTCTCCGCCTCACTCACCGCCATCAGCGGCATGTACGAAGACAATTTGTATCTATCCAATCTCTACGAATATCTAGAGCAAGAAACACCACTTTCTACAGCTGGTCTTTCTTCAGGTCCCATTCCAAACGATGGCATTCGCTTTGAAAACGTCTCTTTCCAATATCCAGGTAACGAAAGACCCGCACTTGCTAACATCAACCTCCACATTCGCCCCGGCCATAGCCTCGCGATTGTCGGTGAAAATGGCTCAGGCAAAACCACCCTAATCAAACTACTCACGCGTCTTTATAACCCAACTCAAGGGCGCATTTTATTGGACGGTTTGGACTTGCTGGAATGGGAAGAAAGCGCGCTGCTAAAGCGTGTTGGGGTGATATTCCAAGACTTTGTACGTTATCAATTTATTGTCGGAGAAAACATCGGCGCGGGCGACAACGACAGATTTAACGACCAAACGGGATGGAAAAAAGCCGCTGAGCTTGGCAAGGCCACCGACTTTATTGATGAACTAGAAAGCGGCTATCAAACTCAACTGGGTCGCTGGTTTCGAGGTGGACAAGAATTATCAGGTGGCCAATGGCAAAAAATCGCCTTGGCGCGTGCCTTCATGCGCGAAGACGCGGATATTTTGGTATTAGATGAACCAACTGCGGCAATGGATGCTCAGGCCGAAGCCAATATTTTCCAACACTTTCAAGAACACACCAAGGACAAAATGGCGATACTGATTTCCCATCGATTCTCTACTGTGCGTCTCGCACACGAGATCATCGTCATGGAGCATGGGCAAATCAAAGAGCGCGGCACCCACGAATCGCTACTAGCTCAGCAGAGGCAATATTCACATTTGTTTACCTTGCAAGCACAGGGTTATCGTTAAAAGTATGATTAAGACCAACATATGAAGCCAGCTTTTTTGTTATGCTCTGCTTCATTAAATTCGCTCTTTGGCGAAGCATATGAGAATAACTCACAGGAAAAAAAGTTTTGAACCGACGTAATTTTATAAAATCCAGCCTTTTAGTAGCCATGACAAGTACACTGCCTAGAGTCGTTCTTGCTGCTACGCCGTCTGCTGGTTTCGACTATGAATTGATTGTCGCGCCTGCGAATGTAGACATTGTTTCTGGCGGCAGCACGCCAGCGCTTTGCTTTAATGGCAGTTATCCCGCGCCTGTAATTCGCGCCAAGCAACATCAGCTGGTTCGTATTCGTGTGATCAACAAGTTAAACGAACCCACCACGATTCATTGGCATGGTATGAGAATCCCGATTGCGATGGACGGAGTGCCGTTTTTAAGCCAACCTCCAATCATGCCCGGCGAAACCTTCGACTATGAATTTACGCCACCGGATGCGGGTTCCTTTTGGTATCACCCTCACATGAACAGTGTCGAACAACTGGGGAAAGGCTTGGTTGGCGCATTGATTGTGGATGAAGCAGAAAAACCAGACTTTGATGAAGACCTCGTGCTTTGCATAAAAAATTGGCACATCAAAGACGATGGCTCTTTTACGGCGTTGACGACGCCACAAAATGCTTTTCGTATGGGCACACCCGGCCGCGTCATGACCATCAATGGTGAAATTACCCCAACCTATGAAGTGCCTGCCGGCGGCGCGATTCGTGTACGTTTCTTGAACGTTGATAATACAGTGATGTATCAAATAAACTCAACCGATCCAGATGCGCAAATCATTGCCATTGATGGTAATCCGATTACCCAGCCAATTACCTTAACCGAGCACGCTGTAGGGCCAGGAATGCGCCTTGATCTTGGTGTAATCGCGCCTAGCAAAGTGGGAGAAACCGTCACCTTTAAGCACAAAGGTAAACCCATGGTGACCATCAAAGCCGTAGCGAGCCAGCTTAAAGACCGCAGCTTACCTAAGCTACCACTCAACCCAATTCCCGCTCCAGATTTAGATAACGCGGAAACTATTAAATTTGCTTTTGAGTGGAACGCGAACATAACACCGATAGAAAAAGATGGCGAAGTCAACTACAACTTTTGGACAATGAATCGTCGTTCGTGGGAAGGCATGTCAAAAGGTCATATTCCTGACCCTATTGCCACATTAGAGCGCGGCAAAACTTATATTTTCGAGCTATCGAATTTAACCCAATATCACCATCCGATTCACATACATGGTCATACTTTCACGGTTTTACAATCGAATAAAAAAGACATCACGCCATTTCATACGGATACGGTTTTACTTGGTCAAAACGAAACTGTGCTTGCAGCCTTGGTTGCCGATAACCCAGGGAGCTGGATGTATCACTGCCATATTATCGAACATTTAAAAACTGGCTTTATGAGTTTTGTTGAAGTGACATAAAGAATAAGATCCTCATTAAGAGACCAGATTCTAAATTAATCTGGTCTCTTTACGTATCAGAGCTTATGACTAAATAAAGTCATCATTACCAAAATCATCAAAGCCGCCCATGTCGTCAAACCCTCCCTGATCGAATCCGCCTTGATAAACACCACCAGAGTCAAGATCACTTTGATCCATATTAGCTTGATCAAAACCCGCCTGACCAAAGCCTCGGTTAGGATCTAAACTATCGCCGGATTGATCAAAACCCGCCTGACCAAAACCACTTTGTCCAGAGCCATCGCTATCAGCAAAACTCTCCTGACCAGAATCTAATGCGGGTCCAAGATCTGGCTCTTGCCCAAGATCAGAGGCTGCAGGCGTTTCATTAATAATATCGACCATTTCCGTCTGTGAATGATGACCAAACATGTTCATCAACATATTCCCAACAACCATACCACCAGCTACACCTGCGGCGGTTTGTAGCGCGCCTCCTAAAAAACTACTACCACGTCCCGCGCCTTGCGGCTGACTATAGGTTTGATTGTTTGACGGCTGAGAGTTTGCTTGCTGACTGTTTGATTGCCCAAAGCCTTGTTGTGAGCCATTGCCTCTGCCCCAGCCTGAACGTTGCTGAGCAGTGCCTTGGGAAGAGTACTGTGAAGACTGTTGTGAAGAACCTTGCTCCCCACCAAATAGCCCCGACAGGAAACCACCAGAACTAGGCTTTGCCGACGCTTTACGCTCTAGTTCTTCAACACGAGCATTTAACTGCTTTAATGCCGCTTCTTGCATGATAATAGTTTGCGCCATGTAATAAGGCGCGGCTGGATTTGCCACCAAATGTTTATTAATTTGGCTTTCCGCCTCTTTATCACGTTCACCTGTATTGTTCTCTGCTGTTTTGATCCGCTCGAACAAGCTATCAATTAAACCATTTGCGTCGTTACTCATCGCTTTGTCTCCAACCTAAACATTACCTTTGCACAAAGGTCGCTAAAAATAGTCAGCAGGCAAATGAAAAAAGGGGCCTGCGATCTCTTAATGATAAGGCCACGCAGTACGCGAACAAGTGATTAAAGAGTCAGGAAAAAGGAAACAAGATCTTGAAATGGGTTAAGATTTTTACTTAGTTACGGACGATAAACAAAACATTACTCTGAAAACAAAAACGCCAGATCAAAAAATGATCTGGCGTTTAATATTTGTGATCTAATCGCAATGCTTATCGATCTTCGTCATGCTCTTCGCTTTCTTCGTCAGCTTCTTGCTCGTCTGCAGCGTTACGTTTTGTACGCTGTGCTGGCGCAGCTAGTATTTCAAGATAGAACTCAGTCCACTCTTGGCTTTCGGCAAAGCTGATTTTTTGATTGATTTGAGCGACATGAATCTCTTCAGCCAACGCTTCTGTTTGACCAAAGCGACAATCAAATCCCCAAAAATCAGCGTATTCAGGCAAGGTTTTGTTGCGCTCTCTTTTTAGATATTTTTTAACTTCGTTTTTCGTTGCTTCAATAAGGCGTGGGTATTTGATGGTTGGATGAGATAGCTTGAATGTCTTTTTCATTAGGATCCTAAGGATTAAAAGTTAGGAGCTGAGATTATCATGCTCCAATTGCTGATCATGATAACGGATCAACTTATAGGTCGCTATGAATAAGTCGTTAAAATAGGTAGCTGCTGGCAATCCAACAGCCACATATCAGACGATTTTGCTTTAGTTACCGGTTATTCAGCTTGATAAGCCATCAACAAACGATGGATAAAAGCCAGCTTATCCCGCACTACTGGAACCAAGACAAAAGGATATAAATCCGGTTGTCCCATGCCACGATTTAAATTGTTCACAGCAAAGGTTAACGGTACATATTGCGCGAGAATCTCGTCGAAATTATCGTGTCGATAAGGATCGATATTCACCATCACGGCGAGATTTTGTCGATTTGAACCGACAGGCTGCAGACTCAAACCAAGATCGCTGGCCATTTCCAAAGTATCGACAATATGCAGGTAATGCGCCCATGTTTCAGCCCAGTCTTCCCAAGCATGTGAAGACGCATACACACTTACAAAAGACTGCTGCCAATCTGGGTTTGGCGTTTTGTAATGAGCCTCTAACGCATCGGCGTAACTGGCGCGATCATCGCCAAAAAGCGCCCTAAAATCAGCTAAAACTTGCTCATCATCAAAAACCAACTGATCCCAATAATAATGGCCGATTTCATGACGAAAATGTCCAATGACGGTTCGATAAGACTCTTTCATGTCTTCGCGCATTTGCTCACGGTCAACCGAATTCCCCTCAGCAGCGTTAATAGTCACCTGTCCAGAAGCATGGCCTGTCATGGCGCTTACATCTTCTGGCACCACGTTATTTTCGGAAATAAAATCAAAAGACAGACCATCCTCAGGTTCTGTTTTTTTACTTATCAAAGGCAAACCAAGGCGCAATAAAGAATACACCAATCGGTGCTTAGCAAACTCCAGTTGTTGCCACGCTTGACGCTCTTCTATTTTTTCTAAATTCGGAATATGACGATTCAATTCACACGCCATACAAAAAGTACTACCACCCTCTTCCACCATCCAGTTACACACTTGATGTTGATGGTTTTCACAGTAGTACCAGCGTTTTGCTGGGATGGACTTATCAGCCATGGCGTACCAAGCATTATCAATCGACTTTAACGCGCTAATGACCAATTGATCTGGCAAAAAGCCCAATGATGAAGAACATTGCTCGCAGTGAGTGTTCTCAAATAACACCGTCTGTCCACATTGCTGGCAGCTGAAAATTTTCATAAAACTCCTGCTATCAAAAGAGATAGCCTGTAAGTGTAAAAAATAAAAAAGAGAGAAAATCGAGCATCGAATCAGCTCAGCGCAATTGCGCCTTGCTAGGATCATAGTTTACAGTACGGAAAAACGCCTACCTGTATACTTGGGATGTTATTTCCGCCAATCTAACCATTGAGACAACACATTGCTGAAAAAAAACAACAAAAGCTTCACCACTATTTCAGACGTTGCGAAATACGCTAAAGTTGGTAAGACCAGTGTTTCACGTTACCTTAATGGGGAACAAGACAAATTATCAGAAGAGCTGCGAGAAAAAATCGCGCAAGCCATTGCTCATCTGGATTTTCGTCCTAACCATTCGGCTCGCATGCTGCGAGCAGGCCACTCAAAACTGATTGGACTCATGCTCGCCGATGTCACCAACCCATATTCCATCGATGTTTTGCAAGGTGTGGAGCATATTTGTCGTCGCGAAGGTTATATGTTGATGGTCTGTAACACAGACAATGAAAAAGAGCTGCAAGATCGCTACTTAGCATTGCTAGAAGCACACAGAGTCGACGGAATAATAGTGAACACATCGGGCATGGCGCAGAAACAAATTAGCAATTTGGCACAAATATCTTGTCCTATTGTTCTGGTGGACAGAATCAATACTTCCCTCGGCTTCGATACCATTGGCTTGGATAATGAAGCCGCTGCAAAAGAGGCTTGCCAACATTTACAAACCAAGGCCTATGAAGCCATTCTCGTCATTACCAAATCTCTAGAAATTGACCCTCGCCAAGCTAGAGTTGATGCAATAAAAAATTTTACCCAAGAACATGAAGGTATGTCTTGTGACATCATAGAAATAGAAGGCATGACAGTCAGCCAGCTTTCCAAAGCTATTCGAACTTTCATAGACGCAAACCCGCACAGCAAAAAAGCCATCTTTACCACAAATGGTGTCGCTATGATGAGTACTGCGAAAGCCTTAAAACAACTAGACATGCGCATCGGTACACAAATAGGCTTAATCAGCATCGACGATCCTGAATGGGCGCAACTGTTCGAAGGTGGCATTACCGTCATGCGCCAACCAACCCAACTCATAGGCCAAACCGCTTGTGAGCGTTTGCTTGCTAGAGTCCAAGGTAACAACAACCCTGCACAACACATAAAACTAAAAGCCGAACTCGTTATTCGTCATTCCACCTAGTGCCTTTACAAAAAAGTATTTAGATAAAAACAATTTGACTAAAAAACAACCATATAATTTTTTAAAAGCGATTGACAAACTCTATTCATGGAATCGATTCCATGATATCGTCTTTTGCCTAAAGTGTGATCATCATAACCATAAAAATCGATCCATAATGGAGCTATCATGAAAAAACTATTTACTCTGCTAACCGCTGCTGCCGCCATTTCTCTCGCTGGATGCAGTGATGACTCAGCCAAATCTGATACCATAAAAATCGTTGCTGCCCACAATCAAACCAACCTCTCTAGCCCATACCAAACTGGCATGCTAAAACTGAAAGAAGTTGCTGATAAATCAGGTCTTTTCAATGTAGAAGTACACGCAGGAACCATTGGTACCAATGAAAATGAATTGGTTGAAAAACTGGTACTTGGCGGCGCGGACATGGTTCTGGTTTCACCAGGCTTTATGACATCATCAGGTATTGAAGAAGTTGACTTGTTCTCTTTGTTGTACTTGTTTAACGATTACAGCCATTGGGAAAAAGTGGTTGATGGCAAAGTAGGTAAGGATATTGCCGACATCATCTATACCAAGTCTGGTGAAAAGTACCGTGTCGCCGCTTATTGGACTGCCGGTGTGCGTCACTGGTATGGCAAGCAACCGGTTAATTCCTTTGCTGACGTAAAAGGCATGAAAATCCGTACTCAAACGTCCGGCGTAGTATCTCAATACTGGAAAGAAATCGGCGCTGTACCAACCTCTGTTGCTTGGGCCGAACTTTACCAAGCACTATCAAGCAATGTAGTTGATGCTGCCGAAAACGCTTATCCCTACTTCATTCCAATGGAACACCACAAAACTGCCAACGGTAAGTACATTTCTGAAACCGGTCATGACTACACCACACGTCTATTGCTAGTGCGTAATTCAGTATGGGAAGGCTTCAATGATGAACAGCGTACGGCCTTCAACCAAGCAGTAAAAGAGGCGACTCAAGCGGAACGCCAAGCGTTATACAGTGAAGAATCTACTTACAAGCAAAAAGCCATTGATGATGGCGCCATCGTCAATACGTTAGACCGCACTCCTTTCATTGAAAAAGCACGATCTATACAAGATCAGTGGGCGGCAAAAAATGGCATGACAGAGGTTCTTGAGACCATCCGTCAGACTAAATAACGCTCTCTGCTAGCCTAGCTCCGAGGACTCCTCGGAGCTTCAAGGATATATGGTATGAAAATACTGACTAATTTTATTGCTCGACTCCAAATCAGCTTAGGCGTTTTGCTACTGGTGGTTTTCCTCGCTGCGACTTTAATTCAAGTGGTTACTCGCTACCTAGGTATTTCGGTGTTATGGACAGAAGAGATCGCCGTAAATTCGTTTATCTGGGCCATGTTCCTTGGCACAGCGGTCATGGTAAAAGAAAAACAACACTTTGGTTTTGACGTTCTCACGCACTATTTTCAAGGCGATAAACGCTCGCTTTTAGTGATTACTCAGAATCTTATCATGTTGATTTTCTGTTTATTCTGCTCGCTATACAGCGTTGAAATCACTCAAGCATTTTGGAACTCACGCTGGATAAGTATCCCTGAATTTCGACAAGGCTATGTGTGGCTGATTATGCCAATCACCTTTATTAGCTCCAGTGTTTATCTGGTGGATAACATCTACAACGAGGCGAAAACATTGTCTTGCTTCAAGGGGGCTTCATGGAACTCGCGTTAATTACCTTATTATTTGTTGGTCTTATTATTCTTGGGATACCCATTGCCTTCTCTATCGGTATCGCATCTTTAGTGGGTATTGGTACCATGACTGGCGCGCCAACAACCATGATCCCAATGAAGATGTTCTACGGTCTTAACTCTTATGTGTTACTCGCTGTGCCACTCTTTGTGTTAACAGCTAACATCATGAACAGCGGCCAGATATCTCATCGACTTATCAACTTTTCTATCGCTTTAGTAGGTCGCAAACCGGGCGGGCTTGGTCACGCAAACGTGTTGGTATCTATGTTGTTTGCTGGTGTTAGTGGATCGTCTACTGCCGATACAGCTGGCGTGGGAAAAATCCTCATACCTAACATGATCAACAAAGGCTACAGCCGCGAAATGTCGGTTGGAGTTACAGCCGCCTCGTCTACCATTGGTGGCATTATTCCACCTAGTATTACTATGGTAATTTATGGTGGGTTGACTAATACCTCGGTTGGGCAATTGTTTATCGGCGGCATGGTGCCAGGGATTCTTATCGGCCTTGGAATGATGTTTGTCATTAGTATTATTGCCAAACGTGACAACTTGCCAAAAGCAGAGAAAATAAGTCGTGCGGAGTTTATCGCTCTAAGCAAAGATGCCATTCCTGCGATGATCACACCTCTTATTATTATTGGTGGTATTGTTTTTGGCGTATTCACGCCAACAGAAGCTGCAGCGTTTTCAGCGGTTTACGCTTACCTCGTTAGTGCGTATTACTACAAATCTATCAGCCTCAAAGATTTGCCAAAGATTTTCACCGAAACCCTAAAGCTTAGCTGCTTATCACTCTTTGCTTTGGCAGCAGCTTCGGCACTTGGAGAATTCCTTGGTTATTACCAAATAAATGCAATTGTGTCGGGATTCTTCAGTGGACTGGGCAGCAGTGAATATTTGTTCCTATTCATTATTGTGGCTTTCTTCCTCTTTGTCGGCACCTTTATGGACGCCATCCCAGCCATGGTGCTATTTGTTCCGGTTATTTATCCTGTCGCTCTCACATTAGGAGTCGATCCTGTTCAACTTGGCATTGTGGTTATTATTACCTTATCCATTGGCTTAATCACACCGCCTTATGGTTTGTGTTTGTTAATCGCAAGTGCCATTGGCGAACTGCCCATAGACAAATCATTCAAAGCGGTCATGCCATATATTGCAGTCATAGTGCTAGTACTGATTGCCGTGATATTTATGCCATTTATGTTACTGATCTAAGAGAAAAACAAGAAGGAATTATCCATTATGGAAACGAAGCAAACACACTCTTTTGTCACTATTGGTGAAGCCATGGCCATGTTTGTAGCCAAAATGCCAGGCCAACTTGCTGACATTGAAGAGTTCCATCGCTCTTTGGCTGGGGCGGAAGTCAACGTCGCTATAGGTATGGCGCGTTTAGGTTTTGAAGCCAGCTATATTAGTAAAGTAGGTCAAGACAGCTTTGGGCAGTTTATTCGCCAAGCAATAAGCAAAGAAAACATTCGTACTGATTGGATTTCTGAAAGCGCCAACCACGCCACTGGTTTCATGCTGAAGTCCAATGTCACCGATGGCAGCGACCCAAAAGTTGAGTACTTCCGTCGTAACTCTGCGGCGTCAACATTAAGCCCTACAGATATAGACAACACCTTACTCAAAGCAGGCACGCATTTACATCTAACTGGTGTCGCCGCAGCGGTATCGGTACCGATGCGAGACGCAGCAAAACACGCGTTAGAACTCGCCAAAAAACAAGGCTGCAGCGTTTCTTTTGACACCAACTTACGCCCTACCCTTTGGCCTGATCAAGCAACCATGGTTGCAACCATCAATGAATTTGCTTTTGCCAGCGACATTGTTTTACCGGGTATAGAAGAGGGTAAAATCCTCGCTAATAGTGATCAACCAGAGGTCATTGCCGACTTTTATCTTCAGCGTGGCGTCAAAACAGTTATCGTCAAACTCGGTAGCAAAGGCGCATACTTTAAAACCCATAATGGTGAATCTGGCACAGTCGCTGGCTTCCCCGTAGCCAAGGTAGTCGATACAGTTGGAGCGGGAGATAGTTTTGCTGTTGGTGTGATATCTGCTCTACTAGATGGTAAAACAATAGAACAAGCCGCTCGTCGTGGAAACCTGCTAGGCTCTCTGACAGTTCAAGTTCGTGGCGATAGCGAAGGCTTGCCAACTCGCGCGCACCTCAATGATTTAGAGAAAACAGTTTAGAGAAGAACGACCTAGAAAGAGGCAACTAAAAAGGAATAGTAGGATGAAGAAAAAAGTAATTTTGTACCGAGACATTCCAGTAGAAGAACGTCAACGACTTGAAGCGCAGTATGACGTTACCTTCTTTAATAGTATCAATGAAGATAACAAAGGTGCCTTCATAGCGGCCCTTGCTGACGCGGAAGGCTTAATTGGCACCAGCACTAAAATGAGTTCAGAACTATTGAGCCTTGCACCTAAGCTAAAAGCCGCGTCAACGATTTCCGTCGGCACAGATCTATATGATTTAAATTATCTCACCGAGCGTGGCATTCCTTTAATGCACACACCTGGTGTACTGAACGAAACCACCGCAGATACTATGTTTACGCTCATTATGTGTGCGGCTCGACGTGCTGTTGAGCTATCTAACATGGTGCGAGAAGGTCGCTGGACTAGTAACATAGGCGAAGCACTTTACGGTACCGATGTGCACGGTAAAACCCTTGGCATTATTGGTATGGGTCGCATTGGTTATGCGATTGCTAAGCGTGGGCATTTTGGTTTTGATATGAAGATTCAATACAGCAACCGTAGCCGTAAACAGGACGCGGAACAAACCTTAAGCGCTACTTATATGGAGATGGAAGAACTGCTTCAAACGTCAGACTTCGTCTGTGTGATGACGCCGTTAACACCAGAAACCGAACGATTAATTGGTGCAAAAGAATTCGCCATGATGAAGAAAAGCGCTATTTTCATCAATGGTTCCCGTGGCAAAGTGATTGACGAAGCGGCTCTTGTCGACGCCCTAAGCAATGGCACTATTCGCGCTGCCGGTTTAGATGTGTTTGAAGTCGAACCGCTATCGGGCGACTCTCCGCTTTGTAAACTCGACAATGCAGTCTTGTTCCCACACATTGGCTCTGCAACAGCAGAGACGCGTCTTGCTATGATTACTTGCGCTGTAGACAACTTGATCAATGCACTTAACGGCGACATTTCAAAAAACTGCGCGAATAAGCATTTATTAAATAAAAATGGGTAGCTTTTGCTACCCATTTTTCAACCAGTGTTAACTTTTCAGTTTGCTTAATTGACGATCTAACTCATCTAATTGATGGGTTACTTGTTCACTACTGTCATTCGTTTGATTGGCAAACTGTGCCAATATTTCAGCCGCGTCTTCAATTTTTCTCAGCATACCTGTGATATCCACACTCACTTGGCTTTGCTCTTCAGCCGCAGCAGCCACTTGTTGAATATGATCGTTAATGAGCTCTATTTCATTTACCACAGCAGCAAGACTATTATTTACTTCTTCTGTTGATTTGACAGATAAGGCGACTTTTTCACCACTGTTCGCAATACTACTTACTGCAATTTTTACTTCTTGCTGTAGGTTACTGATTAAGCTATCAATTTCTTCCGTAGAGTTTTGTGTTTTAGAGGCAAGACTACGTACTTCATCTGCCACTACAGCAAAGCCACGACCTTGCTCTCCAGCGCGAGCAGCTTCAATTGCCGCGTTAAGCGCCAATAAATTGGTTTGCTCTGCAACACTGCGAATCACTTCAAGAATCTGGTTAATGTCATTAGAGCGAGCAGATACTTTGTCAATGGAATCTTTTGCACTTTCCATACTGCTGCTGAGTTCTTGAACTGTATTCGTTGAGGTAACGATGCTGCTTTGAGATTGACGAACCGTACTGTTCATCATCTTCATTTTATCCGCTAAACCAGCTGTAATTTTCGCCACTTCATGAGCTGTATTGGACATTTCTTGGGTAGAAATAACCACATTTGCAAGCTCTGCTTTTTGATGGGCTGTTTCTTCCAATGAACTATGGCTGGCACTGACATTCTTACCTGAAGATTCACGCACAGTCATTCCAATAGATTTTAAAGAATTCACCATATCACGGAGCTTCTGTAAAAATAGGTTGAAGCCTGCACTTAGCTCATTTAATTCTGCATGAGCATTAAGGTTAAGTGTTTGAGTTAAATCACCATCATTACCAGATAATTGAGCAACTTGTTCATTCAGTAATTGCAGTGGACGAATAATAGAACGGACAATCAATAGCATTAATAACGTCGCCACAATGGATACAATCACTGCTAGTATTAACTGTTCAATAAGCGCTCTTTGTTTAACGCTTTCCATTAATTCTAGTTTGACATCCAACTTAGCCATGGCAACTGACAAAGGCAAGCTAACCAAGAAGCTCCACTGAGTATTAGTATTACCAAGAGTCAAAGGCTGAGCAATAATCAACTGGCCATCTTGTTCAATTACACCACCTTTACTCGCTAGATCTAACAAGGCTTGACCATTCTTAGAGTCAGCGGTTTTAAATGGCTTTCCTAAACTCTCTGTGTATTTAGTAGAAGCAACAATCAACCCTTTTTTACTGACAATCGAAACTGAACCTTTTCCATCATATAGTCCCTTCGACAAATCATCCGCAAATTCTTGCATAACAGGTAAATCAAGATCGGCACCGACAATACCTTTAAACACGCCAGATTCAATAATAGGCACAGCTAGGCTTGTCATCAGCACCTTAGTACCATTAGGCAAATCAAACAAGTAGGGTTCAACAATACAGGCTTTTTTTGTTTCTTGAGGGCATAAATACCACTCAGAAATACGCTGGCCATAGTCGTCTTTATCAGTGATATATTTAATTTGTGAGGTTTCAATTGGGTAGTAAGTGACTTTTCCATTTTCATCTAATGCCACTGTCACGGCAAAAGAGCCATCATCTTTAGCATTCACATTGGTATCTTTACCTGCGTATTCGCTATCCTTATTATCAAACGCGTTAGGTTCAAAAAAAGTATATAAAACACTAGCATGGGGAGCGCTTTTCTTCGCACCTTCTATTAGGCGGGAGATCTGTTCTCTAGACAAAGGCGGCGATAACGTCAAATTCTCTGACAACTGGGAAGCTAAAACATGAGTCACATCAAGGTTTTTTTCAACATAAGCTTGTATTTGCTCACCAGCAATACGCGTATTTAGCTCAAGCTTTGATATAGCAGATTCTTTGAGATCAATAACGGCGTCTTGCTTTAAACTATCACTCAATGAAGAGATCTTTGAATAAGTCTGCCATGTGAATAACAAAGAAATAAATAAAATTGAACCGATACTAATCAGTAATAATTTATTTTTCAGAGAAACACTTGCCATAACATACCTTCTTAAATAGTGAGATTTTCACCCTAATTATCTTGGTATCAGTTAAGCACAATTTGGCAAATTACGATTGTTTATATTTGTATCTTAAAGCCTATTACCTTACTTCTATCCCCAGACGACTAATGTCTTTCGAAAACCAAATATCGGTCACCTTGCCAATAACATCAGACTCGGCAACAGTCCCCCAATAACGGCTATCACTGCTGTTATCACGCCAATCTCCCAATACAAATACTTGGCCTTCAGGAACCATTGTTTCAGCCATATAAGTAGACACTTTATTACGCCTAAAATTTTCGTCAACGGAAGCAGCCAACTCTGGCTTACCATTTAAAATCACCTGACCATTTTCGATAGCAACTTTGTCCCTTCCCAAAGCAACCACACGCTTAGCATATAAAATTTGTTTATTATTGGGATAACGAAACACCACCACATCACCAACTTTTAGGGATAGGTCTTGTGTATCAACGGTAATATAATCACCAGACTCAAGAGTCGGCCTCATCGAGGAAGAAGGAATCTGATACAACTCAAAACCCAACAAAGCACCACGAGACGAGATAAGTGTTTGAGCAAGGATTATGATCAGAGCCAATATAACCAGATAACAATACCAACGGTTATAAAACTTCAATTCATAGACTTTACTGGCTAAAGCAAGCTTTACTGCACTAAACATGGCGTATGAATAAAGACACAGCAAAAAGACAATAAAAAGCCAGATACCATAAGCTGTCGAAAGCCAACCAAGCTTACCTAATACAAAAAGACCGCCAACTTGTATAAAAAACAGCCACAAGCCTTTTTTAAAATCCCCTGCGTATACATGTCCAAACCCTGGTGATATGAGCGATAACACCAAGGCCAAAATGGGGCTTCTCTTTTTCACGCCCTGCTTCCTTTCAGTCATTAACAACCCTCTTTTTAAGCGTTTTTTCACCTAGCCTTCATATCATCATAGAACCGAACGAAGTGGAGAAAAGCGAGCAGCATCGATAATAGACCAAAGATGTAAGATTCCTCCAACTAACCACATAAAGAACAAAATCACCGTTGCTCCTAGTGCATAGCTCACAAAGACTGTTACAAAAAAGAACAGCGCCATAAAAATACGCCCCTGTACCAGTTGACCTAATCCAGGAATAAAAACATTACATAGTGCCGCAATCACATTGCCACCAGAACCTTGACCAGACATAAGTGCTCCCATCATAAAACCGCTAAAAAATTAAGAATAAGGACAAATCAGATAAATGAAAAGTAACTTTCATTGCCCGTTAATTCTTGAAATACTCTTTCTTCTCCTGATAGGCTTGTTTGATATGCTCTATCAATAACCTTAGTTTTTCTGGCAGATATTTAGTAAAGGGATAAATAGCATACACCCCTAATTGACGTGGTTTGTATTGGGGCAAGATTGCAACCAGCGCCCCTTTTATCAAATCTTCATACACACAGCAACGCGGCACATAAACAATGCCGAAGCCAGCCAAAGCCGCTTTGCGTAACGCTTGAGCGTTATTGGTAGCGAAGCTGCCACTAATGCGCACGCTTTCTTCCACTGTTTTTTTGCCGACACCTTGCTTGGTAAACCTCCAGTCAAACGAGCCTTGAGCTTGGTAGGTATAAGCCAAACAATTATGATCTTTTAGCGCTTCTAAATTTGTGACCTCACCATGACGCTCGATATAACTTGGCGAGCAGCAAACCACCCAATTTGATTGAATTAAAGGCTTAGCAATCAGGCTCGAATCTTCCAGCTTGCCAGTACGAATAGCCAGATCGAGCCCCTCGCCGACCAAATCTACAAAATCATTTTCAAGGCGCATATCCACGGTAATATTAGGGTATTTTTGACAAAACTCCGCTATTGCCTCAGCCAATAACAATTCACCTGAAATCGTCGGTACAGACATTTTTATCGTGCCGGTCAGACCTTGGCTAAATGCCGACACTGAGGCAATCGCATCGCTCACTTGGCCTTCTATATTTTTCGCATGCACATATAAACTCTCCCCTGCCTCCGTCAGACTCAGCCTTCTTGTCGTACGATGGATCAATTGCACACCAAGGTCTTGCTCAAGCTTACTAATGCGTTTACTCAGTGCCGGAGTTGACATTCCAGCCAACTGAGCCGCCTTATTAAAGGAACCAGTATCAGCGAGATTCACAAACAGAGTTAAATCGGCAGCGTTCAACTTTATACCCTTCCATTAAGTTGTTTTTAGAAATAGTTTATTAGTTTATGTCGTATTTATCACAAATAAAACTAAAGCTATAGTGAGCATAAGGAGTCAGAACCCTTAAAACTTTTTCTAAAGCGAGGTAAAAAATGCGTCTAAAAGACTGCCACAATTTCCAAGACTTTCGCACATTAGCCAAAAAGCGCCTGCCTGGTCCTATATTTAATTACATAGATGGTGGCGCTGATGACGAGACAACTTACCGCCGTAACACGGCCGCATTTGAAACTTGTGACCTAGTGCCCAGCGTCCTGACTGGCGTAAAAGACGTAGATTTGTCCGTTACCGTCATGGGACAAAAACTCGCTTTGCCGATCTACTGTTCGCCGACTGCTTTGCAGCGATTATTCCATCATGATGGCGAAAGAGCCGTTGCCAATGCCGCCGAAAAATACGGCACCATGTTTGGCGTATCATCCCTTGGCACCGTCAGCATGGAAGAAATTGCCAAGCAAACCACCACGCCGCAGGTCTATCAGTTTTACTTCCATAAAGACCGTGAACTAAATCGTGCCATGATGCAAAGAGCCAAAGACGCCGGCGTACAAGTGATGATGCTGACGGTAGATTCCATTACTGGCGGCAACCGAGAACGCGACCTTCGCACAGGATTCGCCATTCCTTTTAAATTAAACCTAAAAGGCATGCTGCAATTTGTTCTCAAACCCATGTGGGGCATTAACTACGTGACCCACGAAAAGTTCCGTTTACCTCAGTTGGAGGAACACATCGACATGGGTTCTGGCGCGACCTCAATTGGCGACTATTTTACCAACATGCTCGACCCATCGATGAACTGGGATGACGTGGCGGAAATGGTGAAATTCTGGGATGGAGAGTTCTGCTTAAAAGGCATCATGAGCCGAAAAGACGCTCGAAAAGCGGTAGAAATTGGCTGCACTGGCGTAATCATTTCCAACCATGGTGGTCGCCAACTTGACGGCTCCCGCAGCTCATTTGATCAGCTCGCAGAAATCGTCGATGAAGTGGGTGATGAAATAGACGTGATCTTCGACAGCGGTGTACAGCGCGGCACTCATGTACTTAAAGCTTTATCCCTTGGTGCTAAAGCCGTTGGCATCGGCCGTATGTACTTGTATCCACTCGCTGCCGCGGGACAACCTGGCGTCGAACGGGCACTTGGACTGATGAAAGCCGAACTCGAGCGGGACATGAAACTCATGGGCAAAACATCAATTGATCAACTGACGAAAGAGAACCTGAGATTTAGGTCTTAAATTGCTTTTACATTTCAAAGTGTAAAAGCTAAGCAGTGCGGCTGTCGCTAAACGAATTCCGTCGGTCTTGTAGGTCATGTTTTAGTGCGTAAAGAGTTTTGGTTTGGTGTTATCGGGCTTTTGACGGACTAAAGTCCGATCTACAAAAACCAATATAAATCAACCAATTGCAGGCTAAATAACATTACACGCCTGATTACGGTCGTACCTCCCTCATCAGGCCTACAAAACTTATCCAATCTTCGCTGACAACCGCCTCCAGTGTCTTAATGAGGCGTTTTTAGTGGTTTTAATGTCAAAGTTACCACTTTCTCAATCATCATAAAGTTAACACTAAAGTAAACATTCACCCTTGAAAAAGTTCACTTTAGTGTTAACATTCAAGCATGAGGAATATAAATTTTTACATCACGGAAGATGGCAAGTCCCCAGTAGCAGAATTTCTAGATTTGCTTTCTAGTAAACAAGCACAGAAAGTTGCTTGGGTACTCCAATTAGTTGAAGAACTTGATGCAGTGCCGTCCACTTACCTTAAAAAGTTGGTTAATACCGATAACATCTGGGAAGTGCGTGTACAAGTCGGCAGCAACATATTTCGTTTATTAGGTTTCTTTGACGGCGACAGTTTGGTTATTTTAAATCACGGCTTTCAAAAGAAGACTCAAAAAACACCACCAAGAGACATCAAGATTGCAGAGAGTCGTCGTCACGACTATTTAGCGAGGAAGAAACATGAGTGATTTAAAACAGTATTTAACAGACCGAAAAGCCGCCGATAAGGATTTTGCTGAAGGTTACGACGAGGGTTATCAGGCCTTTAAATTTGGTGTATTACTCAAAGAAGCGCGCAAAAACGCAGGGTTAACACAAGATGAATTAGCATTGAAACTGCATACTCAAAAAAGCGCGATATCTCGAATTGAAAACCATTCTGATGATGTCAAGCTATCGACTCTTGAACGTTTTGCCACTGCTCTGGGTAAAAAACTCGAAATTCGTTTGGTGTAACTTTTTCCATCTACAAAACGATAGAAAACCACTAACAACACCTAATAAATTGTTCTTGTCAGTATCAGAATAAAACTTTGTTAGTGGTTTTTTAATTTGAATATAAGCCTACAACTCCTCCACCAAGTCCCGCCATTGCTGACGATATAGGTTCAGCAGTGGTTTTATTTGCGCGTCGCACATGGCGAGGCTGAGGCGGCCTTTTAGTTTTAGGCTCTTGTTAGACAGCAAGGCTGCACCGCCGGACGTACCGGTAACATCCCGAGAGGCGTAGATTTCATTTTGGCTGCGCATACAAGCCAATAAGGTGAGAAAATTGATGTTATTACTAAACGCGCCTTCGACAATCACGGTGTCACTGCTGTCCATCAGGTCTAAACAATAATCCGTCATCAAAGCCACATACACATCGGCCAAAGCTGACTGCTGAGCGGGCGTTAATTCAATGCCACGATCAATAATGCGCCCTTCGCAGTGGGCAAATGGCCCGCCACCTTTGGCAAAGGCAGGAATGGCCAAAATGCCGTGTTCGAGGATAAAGCTCACGTCACTCAAGGTGGCTTTGCTGTCGCTACGCAGTTGCTCCCATTCTCGTCCGCCCATGAAGCGAATCGTCGGTGTAGCGCGACCAAGAGCGTCCACATTGGCAAGCATGTCTTTGTCTTCGTGTAATGAATCCAGCTTGCCATTGATGGTGGCGATCACCGTCCAAGTGCCGCTAGACACTACGGTGAGTTTTTCCATCGGCTGACCGATGTAAGGCACTAACGAGGCGTTGGAGTCATGGATGCCATTGAAAATGACACAACTCTTAGGCAAGCCAATTTCTTTGGCTAAGTCAGGTAAGATGGTACCAAGCTTGGCACCAGTCTCTATGACTTCAGGAAAGCGCTCCGCCCATTTTTGTTGTTCACAAAAGGTAGAAAACTGACAGCTGGTCGGATTCCACAGATCGGTATGACAACCTAACGAGGTGACTTCAGCGGCTTTGTTTCCACTGAGTTTATAGCCCCAATATTGCGGATACAAGAGTAACGAATCGACTGTTGCAAACTCATCTGCAAAGCGTTTTTGCTGCCAGAACAATTGCGCCCCTAAGTTCAAGCCTTGGGGCAATCTCGGACTAAAAGATTCACTAAAATCTGGGCGTGCAGCGTCGTATTCTTCTTTTAACTCAGACACACCATCGTATTCATAATCCAGAACCGGCAAGGCAAGTTGCTCGCCCTTCATACAGGCAATGGTTGCCCCATGTGTCGTAATCGCAATACTGGCAATAAAATAGCGCTGGGCTAAATCGGTCAGCGTATCTTTGATCCATTGCCAAATTGAATCCACGTCCACATGTGGATATGGCGGCGTATCAACCACGCCATTAACACGCTTTTCAATATGCAATAACGCGCCAGTTTGCCCGTCCATTAGGCAGATCTTAATGTTGGTTTTACCAATATCTAAAACCGCCACCACACGCGTTTTATCAGGCTGCAACACATTAAAACGAAACACTTCTTGCAACGCATCGGCGACAGGTTCAAACGATGGTGTTTTGGTTTCCATAATGTCCGCCATGTATTCCCACCAACGCTGCATCACAGGATGATCTGCTAAGGCTTGTGCATCCAGATCGTCTGCGTCGAAAGTGGCATACAATCGGTTTTCGTTTCCATCACTCTCATTAGCATCCAAGTGAATATAATAATTACGGATGCCATGTTGCTTAAGATGCTCCGCCAATTCTGGCCAAAGTTCATCATGACGTTTTTTGTATTCTTCTTCACAGCCTTTGTGTAAATACATCACTGAGGCATATCTCATAACGCTTTTGCCTTTTTGTTTTTATATAGGGTAATCAATACCGGTAAACTCACGACCGTAATCAACATCACGCCAACGATAATTGTCATGACGATGCCTGGAATATTCAACAACCCCATACCAAAGGTGACCAAGCCCATTAGAATCACCGCCAACACCACGCCAGCAATAGTGCCGCTGCCGCCCAGAATGCTCACACCGCCTAATACCACCATGGTAATAATGCTGAGTTCCCACCCCATTGCTATACTTGGACGCGTACTGCCTAAACGAGACGTTAACAGTACCGATGCAACACCAGACATCACACCAACTAAGGTAAACAGGATCAGACGGTGTTTATCCACCTTAATACCAGAGTAGTAAGACGCCGTCGGGTTATTACCAATGGCATAGGTGTAACGGCCAAACGTAGTGCGATGCAGCAACCAATAAAACACCAAAGCAAAGAAGGCAAACAACACCAACTCAAACGAGAACACCCAATAAACATAACCTTGCCCAAAAAACTCAAAGCCATCTGGGTAATCACGAACAACTTGATCTCCCAACAAGATATAGCTGATACCACGAAATAAACTCATGGTACCGATTGTCACCACAATGGAGGGGATTTTGAAACGCGTCACCAAGACACCATTAAACAGACCACAAGCCGCTCCAACCAAAATCCCAACAAACGCCACCGCATAAACCGGCGCGCCCATTTGAGCCACTAAGCCCATCAAGGTACTGGAAAGCGAAATAATCGCCGCCACAGAAATATCAATTTCTTTGGCGATAATCAGCATCGCCATTGGCAAAGCAATTAAGGCTTTTTCGGTAAAGTTAAAGGTCGCGTCAGATAAATTCCAAGGATCTAAAAAGTAAGGGGATAAATAAGAATTCATCACGCAAACTAAAAAGACAATCAAGACCAAAAAGCTTTCCCAGCGTAGCAAACCCTGTAGTTTGCTGGTAAACATTGAATCCGGCGTTGCTGATTTTTTTATTGTTGTATCCATATGCGCCTCTAATTAGCTCGTATTTCGTCATTTGCATTGGGATTACGTAAAATAATCCGTGCTTTATCTTTGCCTGATGTTGCATTGGCAATAACGGCGATAATAATGACCAAACCTGAAATCGCCATTTGCCAAAACGGTGAGACACCAATAATTGGTAAGGCGTTATTCACCACGCCGATAAACAAGGCGCCAATCACACAACCCACCACGGTACCCAAACCGCCCACAATACTCACACCGCCGATTACGCAGGCTGCGATTACTTGCAGTTCAAAGCCATTGGCTACATCCACATAAGCAACTGCAAAACGCGAGACCCACAAATAACCACATAATCCAGACAAGGTACCCGATACTAAAAAGGCATAAAACTGCACCTTACCCACGTTTACACCCGAGTAAAATGCGGCCATTGGATTACCACCTGCCGCATAAAAATTACGTCCCCATACACTGAACTTCATTGCCCAGAAAAATAAGATAATGGCAGCGACGGCCATCCAGCCAAGCACGGGGATGGATAAAATTTCATAGCGGGGTAAACCTATAAAAGACTCACTCATTTGGTGAGAGTTCACCCAGGCACCGTCCGATAACAAAAAGGTCGCACCACGATAAATGCTCATGGTGCCAAGGGTGATAACAATAGAAGGCACTTTTAATAGCCAAACAAATAAGCCATTAATCGCTCCTAACAAGGCGCCAATAAACAACGATAAAAATATCAGTAATGCCATAGAAAGTTCTGGAAAATATTGATTCACCATGGCCACAAACATGCCGGTAAAAGCCACGTTGGCCGCCACAGACAGATCAATGCAACGGGTTAGAATCACCAACATCTGCCCCAGAGCTAGCATGATCAAAATTGAGGTGTCATTAAAAATACTGACACTGTTCGATAGGCTAATAAAATCAGGACTGATCACTCCAACACCAAAAAACATCGCCAGCACAATGATGCTGAGCACGCCTTCACGGGAGTAAATTAAACGTTTTAACATGTCACACTGCCTCCAGTCGCAAGCGAAACCACCTTCTCAGGCGTCGCGTCAGCACGTGATAATTCACCGACAATTAAGCCTTCGTTCATCACTAAAATACGGTCTGACATGCCGAGAATTTCCGGTAACTCTGACGACACCATGATCACAGACAAGCCAGAATCCACCAGCTCAGACATAAACTCATGCACCGCCGCTTTCGACCCTATATCGATGCCTTTAGTCGGCTCGTCCAAAATAATCACTTTCGGATTAGTGGCGAGCCATTTGGCGATAACGACTTTTTGCTGATTGCCGCCTGAGAGGTTCATCACCTTCTCATCCCAACAAGACGCTTTCACTTGCAAGCGCTCACAATATTGGCGAGCCAGTGCCATTTCACTTTCTTGATCGATTTGTCCGTGTTTCGCTAAACGTTCCATCTGCGGCAAACTGACGTTCTGATAAATAGGCAATTCCAACACGATACCTTGTTTCTGACGTTCTTCTGGCACATACACAATGCCGTTATCAATGGCCTCTTTAGGTGAGTGAATAATCACTTCTTTGCCATTCATTTTGACAGAGCCAGTTACATGATCCGTAGTGCCAAACAAAGCCTGCATCACCTCCGTTCGGCCCGAACCTACCAAACCATAAACGCCAAGGATTTCGCCTTTTTTCAAACTAAAACTAATATTGGCGAACTCTGTTGTGTGACATAAATTACTAACTTCTAATAGTGTCTCGCCAATTGCTACGTCTTTTTTCGGATAAGTGGCTTCGATGCTGCGCGCTACCATCATTTCCACTAACTGCGACTCGTTGGTGTCTTTGATAAAACCTTCGCCCACAAAAGAACCATCACGAAACACGGTATAGCGATCCGCCAAGGTAAAAATCTCATCGAACTTGTGGGTTATAAAAAGAATCGCCTTACCTTGGCTTTTTAAGGTATTCACCAATTCATATAATTCGTGAATTTCATGGTGAGACAAGGCCGCCGTCGGCTCATCCAAAATCACCACTTTGGCGTCAACTGACAAAGCGCGAGCGATACCGACCATGTGTTTCTGGCCAATACTTAGCTCGCGTAAAATTTGATTAGGGTCCATGTGGGCATTAATTGACGACAGAATTTCTTGTGACCTCGTCTCCATCGCAGCCCAATCTATAGAAAAGCGTTTAGTCAGCGGATAGTTCCCTAGAAAAATGTTTTCCGCCACCGTCAAATCATCAAACAACACGGTTTCCTGATGAATCGCAGTGATACCTAAAGCATGAGAATCGTGAGGGGAATGAAACTGCACAGGCTTGCCGTTAAAAATAATCTCCCCACCATCCGGCTGATAAATGCCAGTCATGGTTTTTACCAGCGTCGATTTACCTGCACCGTTTTCACCGACCAAAGCAGTCACTTGGCCAGGATAAAGATGAAGGTCGACACCATCCAACGCTTTCACGCCTGGAAAAACCTTACTCACCTTTTTTAAACTAAAAATTGCATTGTTCATAACGGCAGCTCTTATTGTTATTGGTTCATTATGAAATTATTGAACGAGTGAAAACCCACCCTAGCCCTCCCTTCATAAATAGAAAGAACAAAATCTCTTAGCGCCTCTCCCTTCTAAGGGAGAGGCTGGGAGGGAGTTAGTAGCGACTAGAAAATAGAAGAGAACTCATCAACGTTTGAAGCATCGTAGATAAAGGGCTTCGCCATTGCGCCGTCGCCATTTTGGTCTACTTCAAGCGTACCCATACGACCCATTGGAATCTCGGTTTTCGTACCTTTGCCTTTTACAAGGTTGTACGCCAGCATGGTTGCTGAATAACCAAGATCGATTGGGTTCCAAATAGCAAAGCTATGAATGGCACCACTGTGCACATGACCTGCTAATTCAGAAGGTAGGCCCAAACCTGTCACATAGACTTTGCCCGTTAAGCCCATGTCGCTAACAGCTTGCGCTGCGGCCAAAATACCAACGGTAGTTGGTGCCACGATGACATCTAGATCTGGGTGATTTTTGATCAAGGCTGTTGCTTCACGGAAACTCTTATCCGCTAAGTCATCACCGTAAACGGTATCAACAAGTTTTAAGTTAGGGAATTTACTGAGAGATTTTTTCATCTCACCAATCCAAATATTTTGGTTAGTCGAGGTTGGCGTTGCGCTCAGGATGGCAAAAGTACCGGACTTTTTGCCTTTGGCTTTAATCGCGTCAGCCGCAAGCTGTACGTTCATTTCGCCAATTAGGCTATTACTGGAAGGATTTAAGTGAATTTGGCGTCCCTCTTTGCCTACGCCTGAATCCCAAGAGATGACTTTAATGCCACGTTGTTGAGCTTTTTTCAAGGAAGGAACCAAGGCATCCGCATCGTTTGCAGACACGGCAATCGCATCAACACGCTGCGCGATCAGTGAGTTGATGATTTCAATCTGGCCTTCCGCTGTGGTCGAAGTTGGCCCAGTGTAAATAACCTCCACATCGCCTAACTCTTTCTTGGCTTCTTCTGCACCGCGGTACGCCGCTTCGAAAAAGCCAATACCTAACGCCTTCACTAACAACGCCACTCGAACCTGATCCGCTGCATACGTACCAGAAGCAAATAAAGTTGCAGAAGCCAACACACATGCCGTGATGAGTTTGTTTTTCATAATTATCTCCAAGAGCGCGCTCATCGTCACACAACAAGAAGTTGTCGTATCCGAGACGCGGTTTATTGTTTTTGTTTTTCTACTATGATCAACCGACACCCTGCCGCTTTGATCACTTCTTTACTCTTGTTATCTATTCCATCGTCCGTGATGACGATATCTATCTGTGAAAGAGGACAAATGATCATACTTGATCGGTTTTGAAATTTTGTACTATCAACCAAAAGCACCCGCTGATCTGCTCGATTTATCAATTTCATTACCGCTTGTACGATTTGTGGATCTGTCTCCATCACACCGTGAGAATTAATGCCATATGCACCAATAAAAAGAACATCAGCGTACGTGTGGTTGGAAATATCATCTGGAAACGGACTCAAAATTATGTTCTGTTCCCGATGAATTTTTCCGCTCGGCACGGTCACGCTGCACTTACTCTTTTTAATCAATTGATCAGCAATGGAAAACGAATTGGTCAGTACTTGCAGCTTTAAGCCACGCATAAACTCAGACATAGCCGCTGTCGTTGTGCCGCCGCTGATCATTATTGACATATTGTCCGATAATAAATCCACCGCCGCTTTCGCAATACAACGCTTTATGTCCATGTTAATCGTTTGACTAACCGAGTAAGGCCTTCCCAATAAACTCACATCAGAAGGAGGATTAATGGCTTCCGCCCCTCCTCGCACCCGACGTAGTTTCTTTTGCTTGTCTAAAAAGCTGATATCTCTTCGAACCGTTGCTTCTGAAGCGCCTAGCACATCGGCTAGGTGCGCTACCGTCACAATAGGTCGAGCTTCAACTTCAGACAAGATCACTCTATGCCTTTCAATTTCGTGCATCGATTAAATCCTCGATAATCAATATAATTTATTTTCAATCATTATCAAGCACTATCGATCAAAATATATGTAAAAAGATAAAAAATGCTTGAAAATGATTATTTTTGTTCTAGTATGAACGCTATCGATCATTCTAACCCGCTGATTGTGCATAACAAAAATAAATTTAAAGTCTTTGATTAATAGCCATAAAACAACGCTTTAGGCCATTAAAAAGACGGAACTTGAGGTTAAACGATGTCTACTAACTTACTACCCAATCTTTGGAACGATGCTGACGCGTCCCTTCTGACTGAACCCGAATTATTGCAATATCGATCAAACTTGCTTGGTTCTGACATGCGCGTGACCAATTATGGTGGCGGTAATACCTCAGCAAAGCTGCAAATGGACGACCCTCTTACTGGAGAAAAGACCACCGTATTATGGGTAAAAGGTTCTGGCGGCGATATTGGCTCCATGGGATTGGATGGCTTTTCCACTCTATATATGGACAAACTGAATCAGCTTTTGCCGCTTTATCGCGGACTTGAGTTTGAAGATGAGATGGTCGCTTACCTTCCGCATTGTACTTACAACCTAAACTCCCGCGCCGCCAGTATAGATACACCACTTCATGCGTATTTACCTTACCTCCATGTGGATCACCTTCACCCAGACGCGGTAATTGCTATTGCGGCAAGCAAAAACAGCAAACAACTGACTGAAGACATTTTTAACGGTGAAATTGGCTGGCTTCCTTGGCGTCGTCCGGGTTTTCAGTTGGGTATGGATTTGCATAAAATCGCCACCGAGAATCCTCACCTTAAAGGTGTTGTATTAGAAAGCCACGGTCTTTTCACTTGGTCAAATGGCAACAAAGATTGTTACCTCAACTCACTGAACATTATTAACAAAGCACAAACATGGCTGGAACAACAAAGCGCAGGCAAAGCAGCCTTTGGTGGCGAGTTATTTAAAACCTTGCCTGATGAAAAATGCAAACAAGTGGTTTCTAGCTTAATGCCATTGATTCGTGGCAAAACCAGCGAAAAACAACGTCAAATTGGTCACTTCAACGCTTCAGACGAAGTACTACAGTTCGTCAATTCGAAAGACTTAGACCGTCTTGCCAAGCTTGGCACCTCTTGCCCAGACCATTTCTTGCGCACCAAAATTCGTCCATTTGTGGTCAATTACAATCCAGAAAACGACAACCTTGATGAAGTGATCGAGTCACTAGACCAAAGCCTTGCTGATTACCGTGAAGATTACGCGGGTTACTACAACCGCTGTAAACGCGATAACAGCCCTGCCATGCGCGATCCAAATCCAGTAATTTATTTGATACCTGGCGTTGGCATGTTGTCTTTCGCCAAAGACAAAGCTACAGCACGAATCGCAGGGGAATTCTACGTTAACGCCATTAATGTCATGCGCGGTGCAGACAGTGTGAGCGAATATGTTGGCTTGCCAGAACAAGAAGCTTTCGACATTGAATATTGGCTATTAGAAGAAGCCAAACTGCAACGCATGCCAAAACCCAAGTCCTTGGCTGGTCATATCGCCTTGGTGACTGGGGCCGCTGGCGGCATTGGTCTTGCGACAGCAAAACGTCTCGCCAAAGAAGGCGCTAATATCGTACTGATGGACATAGACGAAGACGCTCTGAAGACCGCCCAGGCGAATATGAACAGCGAATTTAGCAAAGATTGCGCATCTAGTATCAAGATGGATGTAACCAACGAAGACGATGTTATCCGTGCGGTTAAGCATTGCGCTGTGGCATTTGGCGGCTTGGACATTGTTGTTTCCAACGCAGGTATTGCGTCTTCTGCACCATTAGAAGAAACCACTCTTGCTCTATGGAATAAAAACCAAAGCATCTTATCAACAGGTTACTTCTTAGTTGCTCGTGAAGCCTTTAGTCTGCTAAAACAACAGAATATGGGCGGCAACATGGTGTTTATCGCCAGTAAAAATGGCTTGGTAGCCAGTGCTAACGCCAGCGCTTATTGCGTTGCCAAAGCCGCTGAGATTCAACTTGCCCGCTGTGTTGCTCTAGAAGGTGCACCGCTTGGTATTCGCTCCAATGTGGTCAACCCAGATGCGGTTTTACGTGGTTCAAAAATCTGGACAGGTAAATGGAAGGAAGAAAGAGCCAGCGCTTATAAACTGTCTACCGATGATTTAGAAGAACATTATCGACAACGCAGCATGTTAAAGCTGAATGTTTTTCCTGAAGACATTGCCGAAGCCATTTACTTCTTTGCGTCTGACGCGTCATCTAAATCGACAGGCAATATTCTGAATGTTGATGCGGGTCATGCACCGTCATTTACTCGCTAGAGCCTAGACAAAAAAGAACAATAAAAAGGAATCATCATGAAACAATTAATTGATCAAAACTTGCTGCAAGAACACAACGCCAAGCAGGAAGCCGCCGTCACAAGTGATTACAACGCGCTGGCGGAAAAGCTGGATCGCTCCGGCGTGAAAATCGATACTATTCTGCAACAAGCTAAGCAATTTACCGTTGCCGTACCTTCTTGGGGTGTTGGCACTGGCGGCACGCGTTTCGCCCGTTTTCCAGGCAAAGGTGAACCGCGCAATATCTTCGAAAAGCTCGACGACTGCTCGGTAATTCAACTGCTATCGCAAGCCACGCCTGCGGTATCCCTGCATATTCCTTGGGACAGACCAAAAGACCCAAAGGAACTTCGTCAGTACGCAGAACAATACGGTTTGCATTTTGATGCCATGAACTCCAACACTTTCCAAGATCAAATTGGTCAGGATGAGTCGTATAAGTTCGGCAGTTTGACGCACACCAACAAAGCCGTGCGTGAACAGGCTATTGCTCACAACATCGATGTGGTGGAATTAGGTCAAAAGCTCGGCTCTAAAGCTCTGACAGTTTGGGTGGGCGATGGCTCCAACTTCCCCGGCCAACAACACTTTAAAAACAGCTTCACGCATTATTTAGAAAGTATCAAAGAGGTCTATAACAGCCTGCCAGACGACTGGAACATGCTGTTGGAACATAAAATTTTTGAGCCTGCATTCTACTCGACCGTGATTCAGGATTGGGGCAGCAGCTACCTTGCCGCGAAAGAAACCGGCGAGCGTTGTTTGTCTCTGGTAGATTTGGGCCACCATGCACCGAACGTCAATATTGAAATGATCGTTAGCCGTCTTGCGCAATTCGGCAAGCTTGGCGGGTTCCATTTCAACGACAGCAAATACGGTGATGATGATTTGGACAGCGGTTCTATCAATCCTTACCAACTGTTCTTGATCTTCAACGAATTAACCGACATTCGTGCGCAAGATCCGTCTTACAGCCCCTTCTATATGTTGGATCAATCACACAATGTGACAGATCCTGTGGAAAGCTTAATGTACAGTGCGGCGGAAGTGCAACGTGCCTTCGTGAAAAGCTTATTAGTGGATCGCGAAGCCTTAACTCAATACCAAGAAGCAAACGACCCAATGATGGCACAGGCCAGCTTGAAACAAGCTTACAACTTAGACGTTGAGCCGATCTTACAAATGGCCCGTTTACAGGCAGGTGGTGCCATCGACCCTGTTAGCTGTTATCGAGCGAGTGGCTACCGTGCTGCCGTCGCTAAGGCTCGTCCAGCAGATCCGAATAAAACTGGCTCAGGGATCGTGTAGTAAAACAGATAAAAAAAGCGAACGATTAAAAAATATAGCTTTCAAATGAGGCTATATTTTTTTGATTAATTTCATTTTAGAAACGCTATTTTATTTTAAATGATTGAATGTATAACAAAATACAATCATTCGTTTCAAGTTGATATTTTGTGACCTATATTGAGTCTAACCATTACAAGACCCAAAAATAAAAAGGGATTAGCAATGCATGAATTACTAAGAGAAAAGAAGCATGTTGTTTCACGCGATCAAGTCGTCGAGGCAATCGATCTTTTAACTCAAAACCTCATCAACATTGAAGATACTACTGGTGACTTTCTGCTACGTCTTGAAGACGGTCGAGTGATCGACACCAAAGGCTGGGCAGGCTGGGAATGGACTCATGGCATTGGCTTATATGGCTTGTTCAAATATTGGCAGCTCACCAACAACCCAGACACACTAAAAATTATTCACGATTGGTTCGATCAGCGCCTTAGTGAAGGCACGCCAACTAAAAACATCAACACGGTTGCACCTTTTTTAACACTGGCTTGTTTGCATGAACGTACGCCAAAAGAGTCTTGGGTTCCTTATCTGGAAGAATGGGCAGAATGGGTCATGTACGAAATGCCGCGCGTACAAGAAGGCGGCCTTCAGCACATTGTTTATAACAGCGTTAACCACAACCAAATGTGGGACGACACCTTAATGATGAGTGTTTTACCACTCGCTAAAATCGGTAAATTGCTCAACAAACCGGATTACGTGGAAGAAGCAAAATACCAATTTTTGACTCACATTCAATATCTAATGGATTCAAAAAGCGGCCTATGGTTCCACGGCTGGACGTTCGAAGGCAACCACAACTTTGCCGACGCTTTATGGGCTCGCGGCAATAGCTGGATCACTATCGTTATTCCAGAATTCATCGAATTATTGGATTTGGCTGAAAACGATCCGATTCGCCGTTTCTTATTGTCTACTTTAGAACGCCAAGTGAAAGCCCTGAGCGAACTACAACATAGCGATGGCCTTTGGCACACCTTATTGGATGACAGCAGCACCTATTTAGAAGCTTCAGCATCGGCAGGATTTGCTTACGGCATCTTAAAAGCCGTTCGCAAACGCTATCTCTCTAGTGACTACTTACCTGTTGCGGAAAAAGCCATCAAAGCGGTCTATAGCAACATTGACGCGCAAGGCGAACTGCAAAACACCTCTTTTGGTACCGCCATGGGTGAAGATTTAGAGTATTACAAAAACATCAAAATCACCTCCATGCCTTATGGACAAGCGATGGCGATTTTATGTCTTAGCGAATATTTACGTCGCTATATTTAGCTAGTTTATAAACACACTAGCAATCAATTTCTTAGATCAACAATAAACATAAAAAGGATAAGAGAATGAAAACCAAACTATTTACCACCGCACTTACCCTAATCAGCTTAGGACTCGCATCCGCGTCTGCTTATGCGGAAAACTTGCGTTTTGGCTACGCCAGTAATGCCACGCCAACGGTAGAAGCAATGAAAAAGTTTGCTGAATTAGTTGATCAGAAAACCAAAGGCGATGTCACTGTGACTTTTTTCCCTGATAGCCAATTAGGCGGCGAACGGGAAATGGTCGAGCTACTTCAAGCTGGTTTGTTAGATATGACCAAAGTCAGTGGCGGCCTAATGGAAAGCTTTGCCCCTGTTTATGGCGTCTTCTCGATGCCTTATCTGTTTGATAGCCAAGAACATTTTTATAATGTCATGGATAATCCTAAAATCACCACACCGATCTATGAATCGTCAAAAGGCGAAGGTATTTTGGGTCTAACGTATTATGATAGCGGCGCTCGTAGCTTCTATACCTCAGAAAAAGTCATCCGTAATGTGAACGATCTAAAAGGCCTCAAAATCCGCGTCATGCAAAGCCCAACCTCTATCAAGATGGTCAAAATGCTCGGTGGTTCGCCTATCGCCATGGGACAAGCTGATGTGTATTCGTCTATTCAGCAAGGCGTATTAGATGGCGCGGAAAACAACGAGTTTGCCTTGACCATTGCTCGTCATGCCGAAGTTGCAAAACACTATTCTTATGATGTGCATTCTCGTGTGCCAGACATTGTGTTGATCTCGAAAGCAACCATGGATCGTTTAACACCGGATCAACGTCAAGCGGTTCAAGAAGCGGCAAAAGAATCCACTGAGTTTCAAAAGCAAGCATGGACAAAAGCCGTTAACGACGCCAAAGCCATGAGTGAAAAACAATTCGGTGTAACCTTCTATTACCCAGATGTGGCCGAGTTCCAAGCAGCCGTACAGCCAATGTATGACGAGCTAAAATCGGAGCCAGCAAAATATAAGGTTTATCAGGCAATCCGCCAGCAAGCGGAGTCAAAATAATGCCAAAAATAAGACGTTTCCTAGACATCTGTCTAGGGACAACTTGTTCACTCTTACTCCTCAGCATGGTTGTAATACTCAGCTGGCAGGTGATCAGCCGCTATGTATTTAACGACCCTTCGACCTTTACCGAAGAGCTGTTACGTTTAGGACTGGTCTGGTTGTCTCTATTAGGAGCCGCTTATTCTGCAGGCCGTAATTCTCACATGGCTATCGACCTACTGCGCGATCTTTCGCGCGGTAGGTTCCGCAAATTTCTTAAGCTGTTGGTTCCTGTCAGTTTTATTATTTTCAGTATTTATGTGCTGATTTTAGGAGGTTTGCACAGCATGCAGATTGCCTCTAAACAACTCACTGCGGTGTTACAAATGCCAATGTCGAGCTTTTATGCCGCATTGCCTGTCTGTGGTGGATTGCTGATTCTGTACGCCATTTTAAATTTGATTGATGTATTAAAAGAGCCGACCACAAATCAGTCGGATTCAGATGTTGATCAATCACTAAGCATGGGAGAATAAACATGGCAGGTGAAGCGAGCCTTGTACTCATTATTACGTTTTCTATCCTGTCGCTGTTAGGCTTGCCGCTGGCGATTGCCTTAGTTGCCTCTTCTTTGGCTGCCGTCACCATGATGGTGCCAGTGGATATGGCACTTTTCACCTCGGCACAAAAAATGGTCGCCAGCTTAGACAGTTTCTCTCTGTTAGCCGTACCGTTTTTTATTCTTTCTGGCGTCATCATGAACTCCGGCGGTATTGCTATTCGTTTAGTGAATTTCGCCAAACTGCTCGCGGGGCGCATTCCTGGTTCCTTAGCGCAAACCAACATCGCAGGTAACGTGTTATTTGGCTGTATTTCAGGTTCAGCCATTGCCGCATCAACCTCCATTGGTAGCGTGATGGTACCGATTCAAGCCAAAGAAGGTTATGACCGAGCTTTTGCTGCTGCGGTTAACATTGCCTCTGCCCCAACAGGCATGTTGGTGCCACCCACCACAGCCTTTATCATTTACTCATTAATTTCCGGTGGTACGTCTGTCGCAGCCTTGTTTTTAGGCGGCGCTGTAGCAGGTGTTATTTGGGCGTTGGGCTTGGTGCTAGTCACCGTTATTATTGCCAAAAAGCGCAAGTACCCATTGTCAGATCGAGTACCCTTTAAAGAAGCCATTAAGATAACCCTCGACGCGATTCCTAGCTTGTTCTTAATCGTCTTTATCATTGGCGGCATTGTTATGGGCGTAGTAACACCGGTAGAAGCGTCTGGCATTGCGGTGATTTACACCATGATCTTGGCGTTCTTCATCCACAAAACCACACCACTTCGCGCGCTGCCTAAGTTTCTTATTGAGACATCGCACATTACCGGCACCATCATGTTGCTCTTAGCGGCATCGGCCACCTTGTCTTTCGCCATGGCCTTTACTGGCATTCCAGCAGCAATCTCCGCCTTGATTCTTGGGATCTCCAACGACCCGATTATGGTCATGTTGATCATCAATATTTTATTGTTGATTGTCGGCTGCTTTATGGACATTGGGCCGGCAATTTTGATCTTCACGCCGATTTTGCTGCCGATTGCCATGAAGGTTGGCTACGATCCTGTGCACTTCGGCGTCGTCATGGTGTTCAACCTTGCCATCGGCACCATCACTCCGCCTGTCGGTACCGGCTTATTCGTCGGGGCTACCGTTGCCAAGGTAAAAGTCGAAAAAGTCATTGTCGCGCTCGCGCCTTTCTACTTCGTGCTTTTCAGCTTACTCGCGCTGATCTCTTACGTGCCTGTCATCACCTTGTACTTGCCAACACTCTTTGGACTTTGAATGAATAGCTTTGGATGAATAGCTTTGGGGTTTAGATAAGTTCGGTATCCAGAAATCGAATCATTTTCCCGTTGGGCGTGCCCACCAAGGTTTCATTTTCGACGACAAGCAGCCCATTCACTACGGTGTGAATGGGCCAGCCAGTGATGGTTTTGCCGTGATAAGGTGTCCAACCACTGACGCTGGCGACCCAATCATTATGGATTTCCCGTTTGGCGTTAAGGTCAACGAGGGTTAAGTCTGCATCGTAACCTAGGGCGATCCGTCCTTTTCCTTCTATGCCAAAAATCCTAGCGGGGCCAGCGCTGGTGAGGTCCACTAAGCGCGATAGGCTTAAGCGACCTGCATTAACATGATCCAACATCAGAGGAAGTAAGGTTTGAACGCCTGTCATGCCGCTTGGCGATTGTGGGTAAGGTTGCGCTTTTTCTTCTAGGGTGTGCGGTGCATGATCACTGCCAATCACATCCACTACTCCCTCTTGAATGGCTTGCCAAAGCGCATCTTGATGCACTTGTTCTCGAACGGGTGGGTTCATTTGCGCTAGGCTGCCTAAACGCTCGTAACATTCTGGTGCGCTCATGGTTAGGTGGTGAGGCGTGACTTCGACCGTGACTCTGTGTTTGTGCTGAGCCAAAAAGGCCATTTCCTCTTTAGTAGAAACATGCAGCACATGTAAACGACGGTTTGCTTCGCTGGCGATTTTGACGATGCGTTTGGTGGCCATAAGGGCACTTTCTGGGTCTCGCCAGACAGGGTGATCGGTGATTTTATTACTGGTCTCGACGATGCTTTTGCGCGCTTTTAAACGTGCTTCGTCTTCGGCATGAACCGCCATACGACGGGTGCCATGGGCAACTATACGTCGCAGAATATCGTCATCGTCGGCTAACAGGTCACCAAAAGAACTGCCCATGAAAACTTTTACACCAGAGCAGCCAGGAAGTTTTTCCAGCTTATCCAATTTTTCGGCATTGGCGCCAGAGCCGCCCATGTAAAAAGCAAAATTACACCATGCCTGTTGCTTAGCTATGGCAAGCTTGGCGTTTAAGTCATTTTCATTGAGCGTAAGGGGATTGGTGTTAGGCATTTCAAATACACTGGTCACACCGCCCAGCACAGCGCCTCGGGTGCCCGCTTCGATGGTTTCTTTGTGCGTTAAGCCCGGCTCACGAAAATGCACTTGACTGTCTATGACGCCGGGCAAAACATGCAAACCGCCGGCATCAAGGTATTTGTCTGCTTGCCAAGTCTCTTTTAGCTTGCCAAGCGCGACGATACGACCTGCAAGGCAGGCAATATCAATGGGTTCTTCGCCATTGGGCGTGATCACTGTGCCACCATGCACGAGTAAATCGGCATGGTGCTTATCTGTGTGATGAGGAAGTATTGATGCGGTCATGCAGCTCCTTCTATGTCATCGGTGTGATTAGTAGCTATTAGCCTGTTTTTAAGGCTTTGATGAGTCGCCAAACGACCCGCAGTATCCGGCGCTTGGGTAGCTTGTTGCAGTAAGTCGATGGCGTCTTCTAAAGACAAGGTGCCAAGATCTTCACCGCTTTGGCTACGAATCGCGACGCTGCCAGACATTTGCTCTTTCGCACCAACCACCAGCAAGTAAGGAATGCGTTGTAAGGTGTGTTTGCGGATTTTGTAGCCGATTTTCTCGTTACTAATGTCCGTTTCGGTGCGGATATGCTCGCCTTCTAGAAAGGCAGCGACATCTTGAGCATACGCGTTATTGTCTTCGCTGATGGCCAATACAATGGCTTGAGTGGGAGCGAGCCAAGCAGGCAGTTTGCCCGCGTGATGTTCAATCAAAATACCAGTGAAGCGTTCCAGTGAGCCAAAGAGTGCGCGGTGTAGCATGACAGGCTGTTTTTTCTGGCCGTCCATGTCGACATAGTCAATATCAAAGCGTTCTGGTAAGTTCATGTCCACTTGCAGAGTGCCACATTGCCAATCTCGACCGATGGCGTCTCTTAAAACAAACTCCAGCTTAGGGCCATAGAAAGCGCCTTCCCCAGGGTTGATTTGGTAATCCAAAGACATTTTCGTCAATACGTCGATTAAGGTGTTTTCCAGCACGTCCCATGTGGCGTCATCGCCCATCCGATTTTCTGGGCGAGTGGATAATTTGATACGCACCTCGTTAAAACCAAATTGGCGATAAATATCTAATACCAAGGACACCACGTCGCGACATTCGGCTTCCATTTGGTCTGGCGTACAATAGATATGAGCATCGTCTTGGGTGAAGTGACGAACGCGCATCAAGCCGTGTAAAGACCCAGATGGCTCATAGCGATGCACTTTGCCAAACTCCCCCATGCGGATGGGCAAATCCCGAAAGCTTTTCAATCCATGGCGATACAGCAATACACTACCGGGGCAGTTCATCGGTTTGAGGGCAAGGGAGCGATTGTCTTCCGTTTGCGTGGTAAACATATGGTCGTGATAGTTTTGCCAATGTCCTGAGGTTTCCCAGAGCTTGCGGTCCATCATGTCGGGCGAGTTGACTTCTTGATAGCCTGCGTCTTTTTGGCGACAGCGCATGTAGGCTATCAGTTCTTGCAGAACCCTCCAGCCTTTAGAGTGCCAAAAAACGGCGCCAGGGGCGTCTTCATGGAAATGAAACAAATCCAACTCGCGGCCCAATTTTCTGTGGTCTCGTTTCTCCGCTTCTTCTAAACGAGTTAAATAAGCTGACAATTGTTTTTTGTCTGCCCAAGCGGTTCCATAAATACGCTGTAGCCGTTCATTTTGTGCGTCGCCACGCCAGTAAGCCCCTGCTAGCTTGGTTAACTTGAAAGCTTTGAGGAAACGCGTATTCGGTACGTGTGGGCCACGACACATATCGATGTATTCTTCATGGTGATATAAGCCCATTTCGATGACATCGTCTCCCATCTCTTCGATCAGGCGCAGTTTGTAGGCTTCGTCGCGGGCTTCAAACGTACGGATGACCTCATTACGAGGAGTGATTTTTTTGATGACGTCATAGCCTTTTTTGATTAATTCTGCCATGCGTTTTTCGATGGCCGACATGTCGTCTGGGGTGAATGGTCGCTCGAAAGCAATGTCATAGTAGAAGCCATCTTCTATCACAGGACCAATGACCATGTTGGCCGTTGGGTAAAGCTGCTTAACAGCGTGGCCAATTAAATGCGCGCAAGAATGACGGATGATCTCAAGACCTTCTGCGTCTTTTGGGGTGATAATGCTTAAGGTGGCATCCTGATCAATAAGATCGCATGCGTCGACTAGCTGGCCATTGACCTTGCCAGCCAAGGTGTTTTTGGCAAGACCTGCGCCAATGGATTGCGCGACGTGAGCAACGCTGACTGGCGCGGGGTATTCACGCACGCTGCCATCTGGCAGCGTGATCTTGATGTGTTTTTTGGATCTATCTAGGGTCATAGTGTGTCCACGACAGTTGGAGTGAGTTTCATATAGCCTTCCGCGTATTCGATGTTACGTTTTGCGGTAATGCCAATATTACGTTTTGCTTGAACACCGCGCTGTTGCGCAACGCGAGTGTAATACGCCCACAAATGTTCTTGCCCTGCCATGCATTCAATGGCTTGACGTTTGAGGTCCCATACATGGGTGATGTCCAAGTAGGTATTAGGGAGCCATTCACATTGTTCGGTTTGATGAGGTTCAAATGCATAAACAGGTGGCGCGCCCAGTACTTTTTGCTCTAGATTGTGTCCGGCCGCTTGTGCTGTGACTCGTGCTTCTTGAGCTAAGTGCATGGCAAGTGGGTGATCGAAGTTGTAAGGGTCTTTAACGGAGTGACTTAAAACGAATTCTGGTTGTAGTGTCTGATAGAGGTCCACCATACGGAACAAGGTGTCATCGCTGACACGCATTGGATAATCGCCGATGTCCCAGAACTCCACGTCAGCCCCTAAAATGTCCGCCGCGCGTTGCGCTTCCTCGCGTCGAGCCGCTTTGACTTTTTCTAATGTCATATCGGGGAGTTTCCAGAGTTTGGCGGATTCACCTCGTTCGCCATAAGATAAGCAGATCACTTTTACATGCCAACCTTGTTTAACGTGGCTGGCAATGGCGCCACCACAGCGCCACACAAAATCAGCTGAATGAGCACTGACAACAAGCGCGGTTTTATTTGTATTAGACATGTTGTTTCCTCTTTTTTTTGGTGATGGTTGAAAGTTAAATGCTTGCTCAACGAAGCACTGACTTATGTAACTTAAAACTCGTTTTGAATGCGTTTATAACCATTGACAAGTTCATTGTTGGTTCGAGCCACGTCTTCAGAAAAATCGCTGGCATCGGCAGACACTTGCGGCAAGGCGTCTAGATCCGTATCTGGCCCAATGCGTTCGGTAGAGCACACATAAAAACCAGACGGTAAATGACAGCCGTCTACAACGGCGTTATAACGTACGACACAGCCGTCATCGATGGTGCAATTAAACAGCACACTGTTAAAACCAATAAAAACACCGTTGCCGACATGGCATGGGCCATGAACTATCGCCCGATGGGCAATGGAGGTGCGTTGGCCTATGGTGACTTTTGCGCCAGATTTGGAGTGGATAACGACACCGTCTTGGATGTTGGAATGGGCGCCAATGATGATCGGATCGATGTGACCATTAGCGTCCATTTCATCCGCACGGATCACCGCATAAGGACCGATAAAGACGTTTTCTTCGACGACGACTAAACCACATAAAATGGCAGTCGGATCGACAAACGCACTAGGGTGAACAGTCGGTAAATCGCCGCGAGGGTTTTTGCGTATCATGATGGCATTCTTATCAATATAGGTGAGTGGGGAACTGTCTTTGGTCTACTTTGGTTTGCTGTTCTGGCGCGTTAGACCAAGCAACGGCATCGTGTGGGTGCAAACTTTCTAAATGCCGAACATGCACTTTCGGTGAGGCAAACTTGTCATTCAGTGCGGCTTGAATACGACGGGCGGCATCCTCTACAAACATCAGATTTTGACCATTTAGTGCGGCAAAGGCTTGCTCATCTGCGCGCTTAACAGAGGTTTGCAATGGTGTGCCTAAGGCCATTTCGATCTGATCGATCAAAGGTAATAAGCCAAGCTCCTGTTGATTCGTTGGTACATCGACTCGAACGGTGGCCTCGCTGCGTTGGCTATGCGGCTTTGCTAAGCTGGCATTGTCTCGCAACCATACAGCAACGGTATCAGAGGCTAATGCAGGCTGATTAGCAAAATCGCTTAAAAAGCGCCGTTCAATTAATTGGCGAGATAGCGCCGCCGAGCAAGGGCAAGTAGACGAGTATTGAACAATAACTTGGGCATTGATTCGTAAGGCTTTATTACTAAGATAGACGTCCAAGCACACTGGGTAAGATTTCCAGCCAGAAGCGCCTTCGGTCATTAAGGCTGGTCGCCGGGTGAGAAGATCAAATGTCAGACGTAAACGAGCCCTGTCCGTATAACAATCTCGATGGCTATCTATCATAGTTTTGAGCAAGTTTTCTAAGCGATAAGGTGAAAGGGCCTCGCCATCGCTAAGTGAGTCTAATAGGTTATAAAGCCGAGACATATGAATGCCTTTAACATGGGCTGCAGGCAGATTAACCTGTATATCTGCATGAGCATGTAACTCTCTATGATAATGGGCCTCACTAACGGTAATGGGTAAATCGATGCCCTTCATTCCCACCCATTCTAAAGGGGATTCGTTTGCCACGGTTTCACTGATCGAAACATCAGGAAGTAAATTCGTCATTACATTAACTCCTTGGAAAAACACGCCTTATGACCATAAGGCGTGAACAGAATTAAGCCCATTCAGAGAAAGGATTCTTCCATGTTTGCCAAGTGTTAATGCCTAGACGCATTTCTTCATCGCTCAATAAGCAATGGTCTAACTCGGCTCTCAATAACGCTTCATCCATTTGCATGCCGATTAACACCAATTCTTGGCGAGCATCACCAACGGTCTCATCCCATTTTTCATCAATCCAAGCAAGAGACTCTTCATCTTTAGGCCAATGCTCTTTCGGTACAGACACCCACCAATAACCCGCTGGACCCTGTTTTGCGACGGCTCCAGCTTGAGACCAATTTCCCGCTTTGCGAGGGTCGCTTGCCAACCAAAAGTAACCTTTTGAACGAATCACCCCCGGCCATTCTCGATTCACAAGCTCATAAAAACGCTGGGGATGAAAAGGTCTACGCGCTCGATATACAAAATTGCTAATGCCATATTCCTCTGTTTCAGGAACATGTGTACCACGAATTTCTTGCAACCAAGCAGGAGCAAGAGACGCCTGTTCAAAATCAAACAACCCCGTATTTAATACTCGATCTAATGGTACTTTTCCGAACTCTGAAACTTCAATTTTTGCTCTTGGATTCAAATTATGAAGAATCGCGATTAAACGATCTCGATCATCTTCGCTCACCAAATCAATTTTGTTAATGATCATCACATCACAAAACTCAATTTGCTCAATCAATAAGTCCACAACTGTTCGATTATCTTCTTCTCCCAAAGACTCTCCACGAGCTTGCAAACCATCTCGAGAGCTGTAATCGCGAAGAAAATTAAATGCATCGACCACAGTCACCATGGTATCGAGCTGAGCGACTTCATTGAGACAGCGCCCATCTTCACCTTCAAAGGTAAAGGTTTCCGCAACCGGTAATGGCTCTGAAACGCCGGTCGATTCAATCACCAACTGGTCAAACTTACCCTCATTCGCCAATCTCTCCACTTCGATTAGCAAGTCTTCTCTTAACGTGCAGCAAATGCATCCATTGCTCATTTCCACCATTTTTTCGTCCGTTCGAGACAGCTCAGCGCCACCCTCTCGAACTAGATCTGCATCAATATTGACCTCACTCATATCATTAACAATGACGGCAACTCGTCGCCCCTCACGATTATTCAGAATATGATTTAGTAATGTGGTCTTGCCTGCACCCAGAAAGCCAGACAATACTGTGACAGGAAGCTTTTTGCTTCGTGTACTATTCAAAAAATGTTCATTCATATAATGCCCTACATGATAAAAAGTAATAGACGGGACTTAAGCGCTTAAAATAAGCTGCAATTTAAAATGTTATAACATAACATTTTAACTTTAAACCAATATAACTAAAATGAATACAAAGATCAGTAAAATTGCCTACAGAACTGAACTACTCCATCAATTCTGAACTGGGAGCCGATCAACAACATAACGATGTATTTTCAACTTGCTTGCACTTATTCCCTACGTGCCAGTCATCACCTTATACTTGCCAACGCTCTTTAGACTTTGAATGAATAGCTTTGAATGAATAGCTTTGGGCTTTAGATAAATTCGATATCAAAAAAAACAGCATGGAAGCGCTAAACTTTCATGCTGTTTTTTTTATATTAGTAAATCAGCCCAATTGGTTTACTAAAGCGACAATGTCTTGCTTTGCTTTTTCGACCGACGAAGCATGACGATCATCTGCAAATTCTTGATATTCAGAACCCATTTCGTAAAACTGATCAACGCCCAAGTACTTGGCTAATTCTTTGATGTGCGGACCGAGATGATTCATCTGCTCGCGTACGCCACCAACACCAAAACCAAACTCACCAGATGAAGTAAGCAGGACTAAGGTCTTTCCGGACAAGATAGGTTCAATCGGAAAATCTCCTCGCGCTAGGTCAAAGGTAAAGGTTTTATTTACTCTCAGCATTTGATCAAACCACGCCTTTAATACCGCTGGCATACCGTAGTTATACATAGGTGCTGTAATCACAATGACATCGGCATTGGCCACTTCATCAAAATAAGTATCTGACTCAGCCAAGACTAATTTCTGCGCCGTGCTTCTCTTTTGCTCTGGGGCGAACGCCGCAGCAATCCACCCCTGACAAATGAAGGTTGGCGGATTAAGACCGAGATCGCGATAAACCACCTCGTCTTGATGATTTTTATTCAGCCATGTGTCTATAAAAAAACGTCCAAATGACTTCGAAATCGAATTATAGCTTTGTGTTGAGTTGTCAGTACGACGAACGCTGGAGTCGATATGTAGAATGGTTTTCATATTTTATGCCTCTTCCATTGATAGTTAGTAGGCATAGTATGTTCGGCAATCGTTTTAGTGACAAATGGTCTTATTTTTCCTATAAAGTAGTTATTCTCATCCATAGAGTGCCTTTATGTTTCAGCAACTCCCCTCGTTAAATGCTATCAAAGCCTTCGAATCTGCAGCCCGATTAAACAGTTTCAAAGAGGCTGCCAATGAATTAAATGTCACACCAACGGCGATTTCACATCAAATCAGAGCGCTTGAAGACAGCTTAAAAGTAAGATTATTTGAACGACAAACGCGAGCAGTGACATTAACGAAAGAAGGCGAATTACTAGCAGCGTCTGCCAATCAATCTCTGCAGGATTTACTCTCGACAGTGAATCAATTAAAAGGCTCTCCTCGAACATTAACCATCAGCACGACCAGCTCGTTTGCGGCCATGTGGCTGGTACCCAATCTTGCTGACTTTCAGCAGCAGTATCCTGACATCGACATTCAAATAAGAGCAGAAGAATCACTCATAGATATGGAACGTGATAGACGTGTCGATATGGCGATTCGCTACGGAGAGCCGCCGAAACAACTCGACACTAAAACGCTTATTTACCAACCTTTAATTCAAGAATCGATTGGCTTCTTTGCAACACCAGACTATTGGAAAAAACACAGTGAAAACCTATCTGAAGCCGTATTTTTCTGTACTCAATGGAAGAACCCAAACCTACCGAACTTAGGGATAGAAGAAGCGATCAAAAACATCGTTGCTAACACTCAACCACATATTCGTTATTTTAACGATGAAAACCTCACCGCCCAGGCCGCACTTTCTGGACAAGGCATCGCCATCATCAGCCAGCTTGCCGTCGCAAATTCGATTAAAAACGGCTGGTTAACCCAAGGTACGGACAAAATGGCAATGTCTATCACTGGCCTACATTACTATTTAGTTATACCCAAGCGCTTGCAAACTAGCCAAGCTGCAATGTGTTTTAAAAACTGGCTTCAACAAACATTAGCTTAGAGCACTGACTCATTACCTTTAGCTGCTTATCTTTTTATATAAGAACTTTCGACAAGTGCTTTCATCCATTCGTTTGAGAGCAAAAACTAGAATCCCAATCACTACCACTGCAAACGCTATCCGTCCCCAGAAAATAGTCATAAAGTCCGCGCCAATTAACAGAATCAGCAGCGTATCTTCAATCAAGCTATGAAGCAGGTTGAGCAGCATCATGGCGACAAAAATATCCCGTGGGGAAATGTGTCCTCGCTTTGCTTCGTTAATAAGCAAACCGCCACCAAAGGAAACGCCTAGCGTGATACCAACAATCGTCAAATTGGTGGCTTCTCGGCTGATGCCCAGCACAGACAAAATCGGCTTAAGCAGTATTGCCATGAGCTTTTCGATGCCAAGTAATTTCAGCAAACGTAACAGTGTCATCAACGCAGCGATCACCACAAAAATCATCGCAAGACTTTGAAGTTGGTCAAGCGCCCACGCTATATAACTAGGATCACTAGTTGGTGTATGTTTCCAAACAGTGTGCGCAGTTGTGTTTAATAGATCTCCGCTTTGGTAAATGTGGTGAAGTATCCAACCCATTAATAATCCACCACCAAGACGAATCACCAGTGTCGCAACAATCCCAACGCCAGCTTTTTTAGCCACCGCCACTTCTACTGGCAATGAGTGTGCGAGCAGTAATAACGTTCCTAAAATAGAGACTTGAGCGACCGTTAAGTCAACATCTAAGCTCATAAATACCACAAGCCCAGCGTACATATTGGTAACCAGTGTTGTTGCCCACACCAACCCCATTTCACTGGGCAAGCCAACCAAAGACATAACAGGACTCAACCAGTGACTTAGCAGTTCTATGCCTCCCAACTCTTCAACAACCTTGATCACGATAATCATCGGAACCATGATCTTATAAAGCGTCCATGTGACATCAATAATCTCTTTCCAGAGACCATTCCACAAAAGTCCAACCCAACGGGATATGCGTTTATTCACTTCTCTTGCTCCAAACAATTTATAAATAAAGTCTATTGAGATAAGAAGAAATATGTCGATCAATTTAATAATTGATAACGCTAAATATTTTTAATATAAAAGCTGTTAAGAAATTTTCTTTCGTATAATTATTATTTAGAGAAATTTATGGAACTAGACAAAATAGACCGAAAGATCCTAGCCATCTTGCAACGAAATAATCGTATCGCAAACGTGGAACTGGCCGAAGAAGTAGGCTTATCACCACCAGCTTGCCATAAAAGAGTAAAACGACTGAGAGATGACAACATCATTGTGGGTGATGTCTCTATTGTAAATCCAGAATTGAGCGGGAATAAGCTGACTTTACTGGTGTCAGTAGAAATGGAGCGAGACCGAAAAGATGTCTATGACGCTTTTAAGCGCGTCGTGAGCAAAGCTGCGGAAGTTAGACATTGCTACCAAATAACAGGCAGCTACGATTTTATGATGGTTGTCACTGTGCCAGATATCCAAGCTTATGAAAGCTTTGTCGACCGAGTACTTCACACAGAAGCCAACATCCGAAAATTCCAGACCTCGGTGTCACTTCGAACAGTAAAATCCTCAACAGAGGTCCATTTGAACGAATAGGTTACGTAGAAGTGGAGCAAAACTCTCAGGCACAACGAATGTTAGCATCACAGAATCACATTGTTGGAACTCGCTAAAAGCTTTAATGACTGCAACGAAGGCGCTAATCACCATGTCATCATCAAAACTCTGTTTTTCTAGGTATAGCGATTTGATTTCGAGACGGCGTTCTTTTCGGTGGGCTTTGCAATCCATACGACTGATAAATTCCCCTCGAAACAGTAATGGTAAACAAAAGTAACCATATTGCCGCTTGGGTTCTGGCACGTAACATTCGATCTGATAATCATATTGAAACAAGCTTTTGAGTCAATCGCGCTGAATAATGCTGTTATCAAAGGGCGAGAGTATCAACATACGATTATTAAGCCGAGGCCAAACGATGCAAGCGAGAGAGGTCTTTATTAGATTTGAACTCAATTATACTAATACCAAGCCTTATTCAATAACTAAATACGGCAAACTATCAGGCCCGTTATACGCTTTTCCCAATTTTTCAAAGTGACGGCACGATATTTCTGCATGACGTCATCCGCAATAAAAGACGTAATGCCAACATGATCCAATAATGCCGTCATAACGGACTCAGCGGCTCGAACCGCGCCATCTTCACATTTCAGCGCTATGGCGAGTTTTAACTCAGGAATCGCAGCGATATAAACACCTTCCGCGCCAACTTTCAGGAAGGCATGCTTCTGTAATAGGGTCATCATGTCTGTACAGTAACGGCCGGTTCCTGCCACCATAAAAGGATGCTTCACCACAGCATCGTATAAGGTTTGACAGGCTTTCTGGCGCTCTTCCGATAAATTTTCAGGACTAGCAAACTTCGCAAAGGCCAATGCAAGATTAGTCAGTGGCATCGCCCATGTTGGTGCAGAGCAACCATCTGGAGACCAAGGTGCTGTACTGTAATCGTACTCGCACATCTCTGCCATAGTAACGGCAATTTTCTGTTGTACTGGGTGATCAATAGCTATGTAACCCTGTGATGGAACACCGAGCAATTTGGCTAACCCCAACATACCTGCATGTTTTCCAGAGCAATTATTATGTAACTGATTTAGCGCTTTTCCTTCACCAGCTAAGGCGTATCCAGCTTCGACGCGCATAGGCCAATGACAGCCACACTCAAAGTCAGACTCAGACGATGCCAGCTTGTCCAACATGCTCTGCACTGTTGCCACATGTTCTGGTTCACCATTATGAGACGCACAGCAGATAGCAATTTCTTCATCACTAAAAGCAAATCGTTCAGCACCGCCCATCTCAATAAAAGCCAAAACCTGCATGGCTTTAATAGCACTGCGAGGATAAACCAACGTATCCATATCCCCCCAGGAATCAATAACCTCGCCCGTACTTGAAACAATAACCGCCTTAATACTATGTTCGCTTTCAACAATACCACCACGAGTCACTTGCACAGAAAGAGCAGCATGTTGCATATCATTGATCCTTTTATTAAAAATGGAATGGAAAATAAAATATAGGAAATAAAGTAAGTTGGCCGTATAGATAAAACAACGCGTCAAAAAAGTTTTTTATCACTAAGATGCGACAGAAGTTTGTAGATAATCATCACAAACTTCCAGCTCGTAAACCGTTTTAGATTGAACAAGACACCTACGCATTTCATTACGTGCACTTTGGTAAAGCTCATCGGTAAGATCGGTGATCTTTTCCCATTGCTCTCGACTTGGCCATTGGGCATAACCTACCAAAATATTAGGTTTATCTGACGTATGAAGTCTTGAGCCAAAGCTACCACAATTTTTATAAATCGCTTTTGTAACTTCAAGCCATGCATTACGAAAAGACGCTTCCGTGCCTTCTTTGATTTCAAATTCATAAACAGCAATAAACATCCTTTTCTCCTTGGGTTACTTACACTTTCATCGGGTGTTGGCATTTAAATAGCTTCAAACAGCTTTGTGAATTATTGCAAGCTCTTGGATATCAATTAAATCCACTTCCCGACCTAATATACGTTTATACAGAACTAGCTCATCAACAGGAATGACAGGGACTTCGATAGTTTGATAATAACCGACAACTGACTTGGAAAAATCTGTTTCCAACGTATGCCACACACCATCTTCTGATGATTTGATCTTAGTCCCTGGAGACAAGCCTATTTCTATTTTTTGGGAATGGTAGATCAATTGGAAATACTCTAAATCCCAATTACCCTCCATATAATGAGTTAAAGGTTTGGAAACATAAGCAGCTACTTGAGATAAAACCTTGTCCGCTGCCGAGCGGTGAATATATAAGTCAATATCTGCTACATCACGGCTACCACCATGAATTGTTGCAGCTAAACCGCCAACAATCTGATATTGGATATGCTGTGAATCCAAAATCCCTTTAAGCCATTCCAACGCGACAGTTACTTTAGCGCTCATTCTTAGTCCTGATTTAATTTTGTCGTATGCTTTAATGCTCTGCTAAAGATAGGTAACTCAAAACAAAGCTTTCAATCGACTAGAAATTGGATGATTATCTTTGAGTTGCAACAAATCCCATAAATTACCGTATAGATCTTCAAAGACAGCGACTGTACCGTATTCCTGCTCTGCAGGTGGTCGAACAAAATGAATACCTTCTGCGACCATGCGTTCATAGTCTCGCCAAAAATCGTCAGTATTTAAAAATAGAAAAACACGACCACCCGCTTGGTTACCAATAAAACCTATCTGCTCTGGTTTGGACGCTTTCGCTAGTAATAAGGTCACGCCCTTTGAACTAGGTGGAGAAACAACTACCCAGCGTTTATCTTGTTCTGGCTGGTAAGTATCTTCAATTAACTCGAATTTGAGTCTATTAACATAAAAATCAATCGCTTCATCGTAGTCTCTAACGACCAAACCAATATGCACTATGTCTTGCTTCATAGATTTAAAACTCATCTAACAATGAATAACAAACACTATAACGCCAATGAAGTAGCATCGAAAACGAAATTTAGTATTTGAAAATTAGACAACCTATGTACGTAAAAAAATATCATTTAACCAACAAGAACAAAACCACGAGAAACAAAGCAAAAGACACCCCTTGCCAAAACATAACAGGGTTACGTTGTATTAATGGTGGACGAGTCCGATCGAGAAAAATTTGATTCGGGTGATGGAGGTCGTAGACAAATTCCGAGACCTCCTCGTAGCGTTGTAATGGGTTGATATTCAAGGCTTTATGCAATGCATCATCAACCCAAACAGGCAGTTCGGAGGCATCATTAATCACCCTACGATAGGTTAATCTTCGTTGGGCTGCGATGCCTCTGGCTTGAGCTATTTTTGAACTGTAAGGAAATTGATTGCCAGAAAGCATCTGATAAGCAATCACCCCAAGCGCGTAAATATCGGAGCGCTCCGACCCTACCTGACCAAGAAAATACTCTGGAGCAGAGTAACGTAGTGTGCCACGTAACACTTCTTCGTCTTTAATGTTGCTCACCCCCGCAATATAAGTCGAGCCAAAGTCGATAATTTTCACTGTCCCGTGGCTGTCTATCATGATGTTCGCTGGTCGAATATCTTGATGAATCATGCCTTTTCGATGGAAAGCCTGTAGTCCAGTCGCAATCTGCGAAATGATATTACGAATTTGTTCTAAACTTGGCTTGGGGTTGTCTATCATCCATTGAGCCAAGGATTGGCCTTCTATATATTCTGTTGCCAAATAAAGAAACTGACGCTGCCTTGGCGATTCTATCGCTTTCGCGACGTGAGGATTATCAAGTCGTTTGGCGATCCAATCTTCTAACATGAAACGCTCTAGATAAGCTGTATCCTTACTCAACTCTGCCGATGGAGTTTTAATCACCACCAACTGATTACTGTCTGCGTCGCGCGCTAAAAATACATGACTACGGCTGCTCACATAAATGGAACGAAGTATCTCATAACCATCGAACAACATGCGTTCCGATAGAGGGGGTGGCAAAGGTAATACACTGATATTTGGCTGAACCTCCTCTAATTGATAGCTGGGTATATTCTCTACTCGGGCAAGTTGAATACTGAGGTTATCATCACTACCATTTTCTAAAGCCAGCTGGATTATTCGTTCCGCGGCTCTATCTAAGTCTGCTGATTGAGCGATACAGTCGAGAATTTGTTCTGGCGTAATAAATTCATACACACCATCTGTTGCTAAAATAAATGTATCACCTTTATTGGTCGGCAAGCTTTGGTAATCCAACTCGATGATTGGCTCTATACCCAAAGCACGTGTCAAATAGCTCTCATTAGATGACACGACACGGCGATGGTCTTTTGTAAGTTGTTCGAGTTGGCCATCCACCAAACGATAAATTCGGCTATCACCAACATGAAAAAGATGAACCGTATTTATACAAAATACCATGGCAGCAAAAGTACACACATAGCCTTTGTCTTTATTAAAACGACTTGGGCCGTTTTGCGTTTGCGAATAAAGAGCAGCGTTGATGGACTTAATCACTTTTTCAGCGGATATCTTCACTGACCAAGCATCAGAAGTACGATAAAAATCCTCTAAAAATCGCGTCACGGCAAACTCACTGGCAACTTGGCTCACTTGGCTCGAACTAATGCCATCAGCAACAACAAAGGCAACACCTCTTGTGGTCAACAAGGGTTCAGAGGGAGTCTGACAGCCTAAGAAATCCTGATTAATTTCTTTGTTACCTTTATGGGTCGCACTACCTACATTAATCCTAAGCTTTTTCATTTTACTCTCTTCATAAAACAAAAAACTCTGTAAGCACGGATGCTTACAGAGTATTGAGCATGAGTTAACAAAACAAATATTACGCCAATTTACGTGATGCCGATGTTCTCACATGTGTTAGGTATAGTGGTAAGCCAACCAATAACAAGCCACCAGCAAGGTTACCCAAGACAGTTGGAATTTCGTTCCAAATCAAATAATCCATGAAAGTAAAATCACCACCCATAATCATGGAGAATGGGAACAAGAACATGTTCACAATGGAATGTTCAAATCCCATGAAGAAGAACAGCATAACAGGCATCCACATTGCCGCCATTTTGGCGCCCGCCGAGGTGGAGATCATCGCACCAACAACACCCATAGACACCATCCAGTTACACAACATGCCACGAATGAAGATGGTAAACCAACCACCCGCACCATGAGATTGATAACCCAAAGTACGCGCTTCACCAATGGAACTTACCTTAGCGGCCAACGCCCCACCATCCGTTGAATAGCCATAAGTCAGAATAAATGACATGAAAAATGCCGTAGTTAATGCCCCACCAAAATTGCCGATAAACACTAAGCCCCAATTACGCAGCACTTGCGCTGGTGTCACACCCGGACGCTTATCAAATAAGGCCAGAGGCACTAAAGTAAACACTCCCGTTAATAGGTCAAACTTCATTAAATACAGCATAATAAAGCCAACAGGAAATAGTATGGCTCCTATTAATGGGCTACCCGTTTTAGTCGCTACGGTAATCGCAAAGATTGCAGCTAACCCTAAAATCGCTCCCGCCATAAAAGCTCGAATGATAGTGTCTTTTGTCGACATATAGGCTTTTTGTTCACCTGCATCGACCATTTTAGTGACAAATTCACTTGGTTCTATATAAGCCATTTTCACGCCCTCTTGTCTTTAAAATTACCTAAGATTCACTTTTGAAAAGAAATAATTACCAAGATTTATATGGCAAAAACTTCCCGTTCAGTGTCAAAATCACACGATCTCCTTTAGGGTTTTCTTGCTTATCAACCTTCATTGAGAAATCAATGGCGCTCATAATGCCGTCACCAAATTTCTCTTGAATTACTTCTTTCAATGTTGGACCGTAAACTCCAACCACCTCATACAAGCGATAAATTAGTGGGTCTTGTGGAATCGCTTCATCCCATGTTTTGGTTGGATATTCCATCAGCACGGATTTTGCTTCTGCAGGTAAACCCAAAAAAGCTACCAACTTTTCAGCCACTTCTTCAGTACAGCTATTCATTCCCAGACAAGCTGAAGTGATCCACACATCCGTCATACCTACCGCGTCAGCAATGGCTTCCCAGGTTAAATTTTTCTCTTTTTTAATTGCGAAAATAGCTTCCGTCACATCAATTTTTTTCATTTTTTACTCCTAAAAATTAGGTCTAGAAAAATCCAGTAAATGAACGCCGTAAACTCTATGTCTTAGAGTTGAGAAAACAGGTTTTGCCAATGACACGATCAGTATTGAAAAATCAAACGGCTTTTTAAAACGGAGAAGGAAAATGAAAAGAGAGAAATAGAGACACGCCTCCCTTATCAGTAACCTCCTTTCAAAAGGAGCCTGATCGAGTGCTACCAAAAGGTTTAGTAGCGGGCGACGGTGCCATTGACTAAGTTAACCGACATTGGCCAACTTATGAAATTCCTGCAGGTAAAACCTACATGAAGATGTTTTTCATTGAGCAAAGATAATGCCAAGAAGAAAAATTAAAAGAACTCAAAGTATTTTTTCCTTTAAAATCAATATATAAGGTAATTTTATAGCAATTGAATAACATAGAAGTTTATTTAAAATACGCGATAAACCGGGAACTACTTTTATTAAAGCGCACGTTTTAGACACAACCTCCGCACCAAGAGTAAACACAATTCATAAACCACTAAGTGAATGCGTCATTAGCGCTTTGATTTTCCTATCCCAGTACAGCGATTAATATAAAAATTTCACGAGATGAATTTTTATATTAAAGATACCATTTTCAAAAATTAACGATAAAAACCAATAAAACAACGCAACTTCCTTTTTATTTTTATTAAACCAGACCATACAAAAAAAATACTGAATAAATATTTTTTTCAACTAGAATCAAAAATCATCTACCCTTATTTTGGAGAAAGTTAATGACGATAAAAATCAAAATTTATCTAGGCATAATGTTATTCGTCATCATAGTTCTAGGTAATTCTGTTCTAGGCATGTTATCCGTCAGTAAGCTAAAGTCCGAAATCAACTTTATTACAGGCAATGCATGGGATGCAGCGGATGGCTCGATGGAAGGCACCATTGGTATACAATCACAAATCATCACTCTTGATGCTTTCATCAACAATGAAATTTCATTAGCAGACGCTAAACAGAAAGTTACAGAGACAAATGCATTCACCTTAGAAGCTCTAGGCAGGATGAAAGCGTCTGGGCTGATAGGTGCGCAATCAATCACCACCCTAGATAGTTATTTAGCAAAGCTAGACAGCTTGAAAGGCAACATCCTTTCCGATGACAAAGAAGTCTCAAAAAATGCTATTGCAGAGTTCGATCAGCACGTCATAACATTATTGGAATTTGTGGGTGAATTAGAAGAAGAAGGTGATAGTAAAGTCGAAGAAGGCGCAGCGGGGATAGCGAATGTTATCAATCAAGTTGAGCTAAATAATTACATTGGCTTAGCTGTTGTACTTATTCTATGTGCCTTTATTATCTTTGCTGCGAACATGCTCATCATCCGACCTTTACGTCAAATGATATCAGTACTGGAAGGCCTTAATAGTGCAGACGGCAATCTAACCACGCGTCTTGATAGTTCGGGCAAAGACGAAATGTCTGAAGTAGCGAAAAACCTCAATGGCTTTATTGAACTAGTCCATTCTGTTATCAAACAAGTAGCCAGTACGGTTTCTACCACTCAAGGCTTTGCCGCTCAAATTGATGACGCACTACAACAAGTTGACCGTTTATCCAAGCATCAACAACAAGGTACTCACGAGATATCCAATTCCGTCAACGCTATGACAAGCTCTTTAAGCGAAGTGTCTGCTGATGCCAGCAAATGTGGCGATATGGCAATTGCAGCCAATACCAGTTCAACCCAAGGCCAAAGTAACCTCTCGCAGACACTCAAATCACTTAATAACGTGGTTAACGAAATGGACAAAGCTTCGTCTGTGGTTTCTACCCTAGAAACAGATGGTCAGAATATTGGTAATGTCCTAGATGTGATTAGAGGTATTGCAGAACAAACTAACCTATTAGCGCTTAACGCTGCAATTGAAGCCGCTCGTGCAGGGGAAACAGGTCGAGGTTTTGCTGTCGTTGCAGATGAAGTACGTAGCTTGGCAAACCGAACACATGAATCAACATTAGAAATAGAAACCGTTGTAGAGCGTATACAAAAAGGCTCAGCAGATGCGGCGCAAGTCATGCGTTCTTCCCAGAAGTTGACCGAAGATGTCGATACAAGCAAAAGAAACCATTGAAATGTTTACAGCCATTACTGCTTCGATCAATACCTTGAGCCACACTAACCAACAAATATCCGCGTCTATTCAGGAGCAAAACCAGCAAGCAGGCGAGATAGCTGAACAAGTTAATGATGTTACTAACACCGCACTTTCAAACGTGGAATACACTCAAAAAGCCGTCGATATCAAAAATCGTTTAATAACCGATGTACAACAGCTAAGCAAGTTAGTGGATCGCTTCAGAATCTAATATTGCGGTAAAAACACTTAACGCCGTCTAGAGCTTGGGAAGTCCAGAGGATAACTTATAAGTTGTCCTCTTTTGCCATGAGAGCGGCTAAATAGCGCTCTTCCATTTCAACATAATGTTTTTGGACTGACTCTATCTTTGAATCTAACTCCTCAATTTTTTTCTGTAATTTTTCGAATTCTTCAGATTGATCTTTTCCATCAAATAGCTCTGCTTCTAAACGCTTTCGCTCTTCTTCTAATTCCTCATTAATTTCTCGAAGGTTTTCAATTTCTTCTTGATCTTGGCTAGCTAAAATATCCTCTTCACTTTCTCCCATTACTGACTCATCAATAGCATCAGGGTGAAGCAGTTTATGTTCAAGACTTTCACGTAAATCTCTAGCTTTATCCAAGTCTCGCTCGAGCATTTCTACATACAATTCCGATTCATTTACCATTAAGCGCAATGAGCTCAACTTTGAAACTTGCTCATTTGCAAAAGCATCAGACTCTTCAGTAAATGAATCCTGATAAAGCAAGTCTTCCATATTTTTCATGGTGCTTCGTTCTTCATCTATAACGCCATATATATCAATACCCTGCGAAAGACCTTCACCTTGTTTTTCAAGTAGTGCTTTTTTTCGTTTTAAAGCCTCGTCACGCTTAATCACGTCAATATTAAGGTTATATTTTATGGCCTGTAAACTCTCCAATTTTCCCTCTAATCGCTTAACCACTCGACTACTTTCTAATAGTGTTTTTTCCAATCTGACAATAGAAATATCATAAACCCCAATGTGCTTACCATCGCCTTCATGGTCCACTCTCACTTTACGAACTTGTTCTTTTAAATCAGCAATGATTGTTTTTTGGTAAGCCGCTAACTGCTTAAGATCAGACACTTTATCATCTAGCTCTGAACGAACCGAATGTAAAAAATCAGACTGATCTGCCTCACTTAAAAATGTCTCCAAGGCATCTACATAAAGTGCGTTATCTCCCTCTTCCTTAACCTTAGCCAAATGCAACTTTAAGCGTTCCGCAAACTCGTACATACTTGCCATTTCAGATCGAAGCAAGGCAAGTGACTCATCAAGCTCAGTTTCTTTCTCTAATTTCTTTTGAAGCTTTTCAAACTGTAGGTTTAATTCAGATGTTATGTTCACCTGGGCGAACACTTTTTCACCCGCTTTCTGGATGACTTTATTTAATTCTCGCAACAAAGACTGATTCACTTTTAAGGACTTCAAAAGTGCATCTATCTCCTGTGCACGATCCACTTTATCCAAGAGGCTTTTGAATCCATCCAAAAGCGACAGCACTTTCTGATTCGGCACAGAATTCTCAATTATGTGTATTTCAACATCTAGAAAAATAGCCCAACATGATAAAGCTGCCCGCCCCTGAAAATCAGATTTCGGCAACTCCGTAAGAAGTTGAGCACATATGTTTCGCTGCTGCTCCAACAAAGCTAACCACTGTCTTTTTTCTGCTACTGACACATCTTGCTTACCATCACGCAACGCTACAGATTTCGTTTCATCAGTAACATCTGGCTTAGATACCTTTTTCTTCAGAGAAAAATATCTCAACAAAACAAATATAAACACCACAAACAGAAGCGTACTCGATGCAATAAGTCCCCATTGCCAAATCAACATAATGCGACAGTCCTTTTTAATGCAAAGTCTTTAAAGAAATAATCATAGAGGGATATGTCTTAAGAAACCATCAAACCTACATTTTTTAACGTACTCTCTACAAAAACAAAAAAAGCAGGTACAAGACCTGCTTTTAAAAAGTATTATGTTTGCTAGAAGAATTTAGAAGTCTAGTTGTTCAGCTTCTTCATCTGCTTCAACATCCGTTTCTTTAGCATTTGTTTTTTCGTCCGTCTGACCTTTTTTAGGCAACAAGTCTTCACGAATTTTAGCTTCAATTTCTTTCGCCATTTCTGGGTTATCTGCTAGAAATTGAGCAGCATTAGCTTTGCCCTGACCAATTTTATTGCCATTGTAAGCATACCAAGCGCCCGCTTTATCAACAAAACCTTGCTTCACACCTAGGTCGATGACTTCGCCCATACGGTAAATACCAGCTCCGTACATGATTTGAAATTCAGCTTGTTTAAATGGTGGTGCAATTTTGTTTTTCACTACCTTAACGCGGGTTTCATTACCAATCACTTCATCGCCCTGCTTCACTGAGCCGATTCGACGAATATCCAAACGGACAGAAGAGTAGAACTTAAGTGCGTTACCACCCGTAGTTGTTTCAGGAGAGCCAAACATTACACCAATTTTCATGCGGATTTGGTTAATGAAGATAACAAGGCAGTTTGCGTTCTTAATAGAACCAGTCAATTTACGCATTGCTTGAGAAAGCAAACGTGCTTGAACACCAACAGAAGAACTACCCATTTCGCCTTCAATTTCCGACTTAGGAACCAAAGCGGCTACCGAGTCAACAATGATAACGTCAACGCTGTTTGAACGTACTAGCATGTCGACGATTTCAAGCGCTTGCTCACCCGTATCTGGCTGAGAGATCAAAAGATCGGCGATATTAACACCAAGCTTTTCTGCGTAAGAAGGATCTAGAGCGTGTTCCGCATCAATAAAGGCACACGTTTTACCTTGCTTCTGAGCTTCTGCAATAACACTCAATGTTAGGGTTGTTTTACCTGAAGACTCTGGTCCGTAGATTTCACAAATACGACCATAAGGAAGACCACCAGCACCTAGTGCAATATCAAGACCTAACGATCCAGTAGAAACCGTATCAATATCAAGCTTAGCACCTTCGCCCATCTTCATGATGGCGCCTTTACCAAATTGACGCTCGATTTGAGACAGCGCTGCATCCAGCGCCTTTTTCTTGTTGTCTGCAATAGATGACATGATGAAATCCTTGTGATTAATTATCGTTGTGGTAACTCTATCGTTTTTTTGGGGTAATCTCAAGAAATACTGTATATAAAAACAGTATTATTTTTCACCGTTTTTAAGCATCTCTTTCACACCATCTAATGCAGCTAAAACAGTCGCTTCTCTTACCGCCTGACGATCTCCAGAAAACTGAAAACGCTCAGCTTTGGCTTCTTCTCCAAGCATTTTCCACCCGATATAAACACAACCTACAGGCTTTTCTGGCGAACCTCCCCCAGGGCCAGCCACACCACTAACAGCAACAGAAATATCACCACCTAACTGTAAAGCCCCAGCACACATCTCTTTCACTGTTTGTTCAGACACGGCACCAAAGGATGACAAAGTTTCCTCTTTTACCGACAGCCCCCGCATCTTAGCTTCATTTGCATAACTAATCATACCGCCAAAAAACCATGACGAACTGCCAACTATTTCCGTACATACCGCACCAATCAACCCGCCAGTGCAAGACTCAGCCGTAACGAGCAACAACCCTCTTACTTGTAAGAGCTCACCAACTTGTTGTGCTGCTTGTGTCATTTTTTGCATGTGATTCATTATCGTTATCCCTTAAATCCTTGGAAAATATCCCGTAGAATACCCCTCTATTTTTTGGATCACAATCGAGCTTCCCGAATGAGTAAAACACCAGCAGATAATCACACGCCAATGATGCGCCAGTACTTCGGCCTTAAGTCACAGCATCCAAACCAGCTGCTATTTTATCGCATGGGAGATTTTTACGAGCTTTTCTACGACGACGCAAAACGTGCGTCTCGGCTACTTGATATTACACTTACGGCACGCGGGCATTCTGGTGGCGTACCGATTCCTATGGCTGGCATTCCCTATCATGCGGCGGAAAACTACATTGCACGCTTAGTTCGTATGGGAGAATCTGTCGTCGTTGCCGAACAAACCGGTGACCCAGCAACAAGCAAGGGTCCAGTTGAACGACAAATCGCTCGCATCGTAACGCCAGGCACCATCAGTGATGAAGCTTTTTTGGAAGAAAAACGCGAAAACCTTTTACTTTCCCTGGCTCATCAATCCCGTAAAGGGCTCGATATTTTTGGCTTTTCTTATTTAGATATGGCCAGTGGCCGTTTTTGTCTGTTTGAAGTCGATGGTCACGAAGCACTTTCCAGTGAATTGCAGCGATTGTCGCCTAGAGAAATTTTAATATCGGAAGATTTCCCAGCCCGAGCCACTCTAAAATTAGAAAAAGGCATCTCTGAGCTTGGCCCTTGGCATTTCGATTATGAATCCAGTTATCGTCAACTTATTCAGCAATTTAGCACTAAAGATTTGTCTGGCTTTGGCTGTGAGGCCATGACGGCCGCTATCGCGTCTGCTGGAGCTTTGCTTCAATACGCCAAAGACACTCAGCGCTCTGCTCTGCCACATATTCAATCCATCATGGTTGAACATAAAGACGATTCTGTTCTGATTGATGGTGCAACTCGACGCAACTTAGAAATCGATATCAACCTTACTGGCGGTACAAGCAACACCCTAGTCGAAGTGCTAGACAAATGCTCTACACCTATGGGCAGCCGCTTGTTAAAACGCTGGTTACACACGCCAATTCGTGACTTGAACGAAATTCAGGCTCGCCAACAAGTAGTCGCAGAGTTGCAGCAAAACCAAAGCTATAATGCCTTTGAAGCACCATTAAAAAAGGTAGGTGATTTAGAACGAATATTGTCACGAGTCGCCTTACGTTCTGCTCGCCCGAGAGACTTACTGCGCCTGCGATTTGCCCTTGAAGCAGCACCAGAAATAAACGGTTTATTAGCAAACGCAACATCTGAGCGACTACAAGAGCTCAATCTGCGCATTCTGGCGCAACCAATTATCACAGAGACGTTGGCAAAAGCCCTTGTCGAAAACCCACCATCAGTTGTTCGTGATGGGGGAATTTTTGCCAAAGGCTACGACGAAGAGTTAGACGAGCTTCTAGCTTTATCGACCAACGCCACAGACTTTCTGGCAGAAATGGAGCGCAGCGAAAAAGCCCGTACTGGCATCAGCTCATTAAAAGTCGGCTTTAACCGGGTTCATGGCTATTACATTGAGATTAGTCGCCTGCATTCCGACCAAGCACCAGTGGAATACATTCGTCGTCAAACACTAAAAAATGCCGAACGCTTTATCACACCAGAACTAAAAGCCTTTGAGGACAAAGCGCTCAGTGCAAAGTCTAAATCCCTTGCTAGAGAAAAAGAGCTTTACGAAGCCCTTCTAGAACAACTTAATGAAATTCTAGGTGAGCTACAAACCACCAGCCAAGCTTTGGCGCAACTCGATGTACTAAACAACTTTGCGGAAAGAGCTAACGCACTTAGTTTCACATGTCCTGAATTACATAATCGTGGGGGAATTCAAATTGTCGGTGGCCGCCATCCGGTGGTGGAATCGGTTATTTCAGAACCTTTCGTACCAAACGATCTAGATCTAAATGACAAACGCTCCTTATTAATGATTACCGGCCCGAACATGGGCGGTAAATCGACTTATATGCGCCAGATCGCTTTAATCACCTTGTTAGCACATACCGGCTGTTTTGTACCTGCAGAGTCGGCTTCTATCTCAGTAGTGGATAGAATCTTTACGCGTATGGGTTCATCCGACGATCTTGCCGGCGGTCGTTCAACCTTCATGGTGGAAATGACTGAAACCGCGAATATCCTCAATAACGCCAGTCAAAACAGCTTAGTATTAATGGATGAAGTCGGGCGCGGTACCAGTACTTTTGATGGTCTGTCATTGGCTTGGGCAGCAGTCGACTATTTAGCCAACAAGTTAAAATGCTATGTCTTGTTCGCCACCCATTATTTTGAGCTAACTACGCTAGCGGACCAATTAGAAAATGCCGCCAATGTTCACCTAACAGCGACTGAGTACGAAGATGAAATCGTCTTCTTACACAAAGTCCATGAAGGCCCAGCTAGCCAATCATATGGCTTGCAAGTTGCGCAGCTAGCAGGGGTCCCTCGAGATGTTATTGGGCACGCTAAGCAAAAACTCAAAGAGCTGGAAGTCGTCACAGGCATTGACCTTGATACAAAGACCATAGAGACTAAGGCAAATTCAAGTTCAATCAAAGCTAAAACCAAGGAGCACTTGGTCAAAGAAAGCAAGAATGGCTATCAACCTCAGCAAGTGGATATGTTTGCTCAGGCGGAACAAAATGCCTTGAAAAATGCTCTTGAAGAACTAGATTTAGATAATATGACGCCGCTAGAAGCAATAAGCGCCCTTTATAAGCTAAAGTCTCAGCTGTAATGGGTTACAGAGACCTTTAAGACTTCTGTCGAAAGGTCTCGATATAAGCTAATAGCAGATAAATTTAGCCTAATGACGATTGTTGCTTGCCGCGAAATAGCCTATACATCTAAAATAGCGCGCAATCATTTTTATAGCTTGTAAGGAGAAGTCGAATGGCTTTCATCGTTACCGATAACTGCATTCGCTGCAAATACACTGACTGTGTTGAAGTTTGTCCTGTAGACTGCTTCTACGAAGGCCCTAACTTTTTAGCCATCAATCCTGACGAATGCATCGACTGCGCATTGTGTGAACCTGAATGTCCAGCCAATGCCATCTTCTCTGAAGACGAATTGCCTGAAGACCAAGAAGTGTTCGTAGAATTGAACAGAGACTTATCTTTGATCTGGCCAAACATTGCAGAGAAAAAAGACGCACTCCCTGATGCCGCCCAGTGGGATGGTGTTGAAGATAAATTAGAACATCTAGAGCGCTAATTTAACGCTACACAAAGCTTAAGAGCCAAGAATGTTAAAAAGCGACTCTGTGGTCGCTTTTTTTATGCTCAAATTTACACTGATAAAAGTCAATATCTGATAAATTTTAGACAAAAAAAAGGGCGCCTATTGGCAGCCCTACTTTTTGCTAACATCCTGTCAAGCAACTCTTCCGATGAGTAAAACATCACTGTTTGCTTCATCATGAAGCATCCAAACTATCCTTATCACATGGCGCATTCCATCAAACCACGTTATTCCTTTGAACAATCCATTGCTCTCGAACATCCGGTTCAATCCTTAACACCATCAATGGCATTTCATTAAGCACGTCATGCGCTTTTCATCCATGAATTCCGTTTGGATAAGACACAATTTAACAGCTAAAAAATATATATCAACTTTATCAAAAACAACTAAAATTCAGTTATTTCATTTAAAATCAATGAGATAGATAGAGATCACAAAAATACATGACATATAGCCACACAACATACGGGAAACGCCTACAGGCATGTAAGGAAAAGACTACAAACCTTGATTATTCATTCAAACATACAGAGTCATATAGCAACAAGAAACTCATCAGCCCACTTGATTGCATCAAGGTACGTAGTTTTCAAGTCGTCCAAATCTTGAGGACTTTTTATCGTATGTCCACTGCCATAATGCTCAACTAGATCAAGCGTATTACCCACTCTTCCAGATCGATGTACTATTGCATTAATAAATTCACTTGGTAAAGGCAACTCCCCGAGCACTTCGTCTAGCTTCATTCCTGTGCAAACATCAATCATTGACAACATTCCGGCTAAGAAATATTTGTCCTGATTATTGTAACCTCGGCTATGAGCAAATAATTCAGCATGTTTCGCGCGAACCATTATTTGCTCAAGCAAAACATGTCTCTCTCCAACCATTTCAGACATTAATAACAAATTGGTTAATGACTTAAGTTTTTCCACACCAATCAACATAATAGCCAAACGCACAGAATCAACCGAGGCAACTAAGCCGGTAATCGGAGAGTTTAAGTAACGCAGTAGTTTATGAACCAGTCCAGCGTCTTGGCTGACTATTCGCTCCAGATCATCGACACTTAAAGTCGAGGTATTTAAAAGCGATGACATCAACTGCAAAAGTGTCATGCTGTTCACTTTAGACGCTTTACTGGATATCAATTCAGGCTTCTCAAAAAAGTACCCCTGAAAATATTCAACGCCTAACAAACGGCAAAATTGATAGTCTTCCCACGTCTCCACTTTTTCAGCAATAATTTTAATGTTAAAGCCCCTTAGTGCTTCAACTTGCTTATGGAAATTATCTCGACCTAAAGCCTGAACATCTAACTTAATGTAGTCAGCGAGTTCAATGAAAGGCGTTAACTTACTATCAAATACAAAGTCGTCTAATGCAATGCTACAGCCAGCCTTCACCCAGCGACGTAAAGATGACAATAGAATCGCATCGAATCCCGAACCTTCTAGCACTTCAACCACGATATTTTCTTTATTGATCGGCATGCCACTGGGACTTAACAAATAAGCGCGAGGAAAGTTAATAAATGCCTTACTTGTCCCCACAAGGTTTTCCATACCCAGCTCAAAAAGACTAGCGGCTATGACCTGAGCAGTTGCTCCAACGTCATCTATAATATCAGCCTGCGCTGCAACAGAATTTTTGCGATAAAGAAGTTCATACCCCATTACAGCAAGGCGACTGTCTACAATTGGCTGTCTTGCCAATGCAACATTAGAGTGGGCTGATAATACATTTTCGGCCATATCGTTTCCGTTTCAATAAAAGTATCAGTATTAATTTATACAGTGTCTCAATATTGTCTAAAAATTGCCATTGGGCATAGACAATAATCTTGGTAACATGGACTACATAAAATGTAGACAGCTATATAAAACAAAATAAAGCAAAAATCTGTGGGGAAAACAATGCCAGTATATCGCTCCAAAACAACTACATCGGGCCGTAATATGGCCGGAGCTCGCGCGCTATGGCGTGCAACCGGAATGACAGACGATGATTTTCAAAAGCCAATCATAGCAGTAGTCAACTCTTTCACTCAATTTGTACCAGGTCATGTTCATCTCAAAGACATGGGCCAACTGGTTGCTCGTGAAATTGAAGCCGCAGGTGGTGTAGCGAAAGAATTTAACACTATCGCTGTCGACGACGGTATCGCCATGGGCCATGATGGCATGCTTTACAGTCTTCCATCTCGTGACCTGATCGCAGACTCTGTTGAATACATGGTTAATGCCCATTGCGCCGACGCCATGGTCTGTATCTCAAACTGTGACAAAATTACACCTGGAATGCTAATGGCAGCTATGCGCATCAACATTCCGGTTATTTTTGTATCTGGCGGTCCAATGGAAGCGGGTAAAACCAAATTATCCGAAAACAAACTTGACCTAGTAGATGCTATGGTTATCGCAGCAGACCCAACAGCGACAGATGAAAGAGTAGCGGAATACGAACGCTCAGCATGCCCAACCTGCGGTTCTTGTTCTGGCATGTTTACCGCGAACTCAATGAACTGCCTAACAGAAGCGCTTGGTCTAAGTTTACCGGGCAACGGCACGACATTAGCCACTCACTCAGACCGTCGCCGTTTATTTCTAGATGCAGGCCGCCGTATCGTTGACATAACTAAACGTTACTACGAAAATGATGAAGCAAACTGGGCACCACGCTCCATTGCAAGCTTCGAAGCCTTTGAAAATGCTATGACGTTAGACATAGCTATGGGCGGCTCAACCAATACAATTCTTCACTTATTGGCGATTGCCCGTGAAGCAGGTGTTGATTTCAGCATGGAAGACATCGACCGCTTGTCTCGTAAAGTGCCTCAACTATGCAAAGTAGCGCCAAACTCACCGAAATACCACGTAGAGGATGTACACCGTGCCGGTGGTATTTTTGCCTTGCTAGGTGAACTGGATCGCGGAGGAATTTTACACAACCAATGCCACACAGTGCATTCTAAAACCATGCTCGAAGCATTAGAGTCATGGGACATTATGCGTTCGCCTACTCCTGAAATCATCGAGTTTTATAAAGCAGGACCTGCTGGTATTCCAACGCAAACCGCATTCAGTCAATCTACTCGCTGGCCTTCTCTAGATGGTGATCGTGCAGAAGGTTGTATTCGCTCTATCGAAAATGCTTTTTCCCTCGAAGGCGGCTTAGCCGTACTTTATGGCAACATCGCTGTTGATGGTTGTGTTGTAAAAAGTGCTGGTGTAGACGAATCTATCCTTGTGTTTGAAGGCCGTGCTCACGTAACGGAATCTCAAGACGAAGCAGTTAAGAACATTCTTGATGATAAAGTAGAGGCAGGTGACATTGTCATCGTTCGCTACGAAGGCCCTAAAGGCGGCCCAGGTATGCAAGAAATGCTTTACCCAACGTCTTACATTAAGTCTAAAGGGTTAGGCAAAGCCTGCGCACTATTAACTGACGGTCGCTTCTCTGGTGGTACATCAGGTCTATCTATCGGCCACGTTTCTCCTGAAGCTGCTGCCGGCGGCGCAATAGGTTTGGTTGAAAATGGCGACCGTATTTTGATCGACATTCCGAACCGTTCGATCAACGTATTACTATCTGACGAAGAGCTTGCTAAACGTCGTGCGGCAATGGAAGCAAAAGGTGCTGCTGCATGGAAGCCTGTTGAAATGCGCCCACGTAAGGTTTCTCCGGCACTAAAAGTTTATGCACACTTTGCGACCAGTGCGGACAAAGGGGCAGTACGCGATATTAGTCAAATCGACTAATATTTAAAAAAGTAATATGCAAAAGGCCGCTTTGCCAAATACAGGTGCTGCGGCCTTTTTCATTATCGATAACACAACTTATAACAGGAAAGACCATGCTCAGCTACCGCCATATTTATCATGCAGGCAACCACGCTGATATTTTAAAACATTTGACGGTCAGTCAAATATGTCGCCATTTTATAAAAAAAGACGCGCCCTTTTTCTATTTGGATACACACGCTGGCATTGGTCAATATTCACTAAACTCTGAGCAGGCGCAAAAGAACAAAGAATTCCATTCAGGTATTGCACGACTGTTAACCGAAGACAACCTTCCTGAGCCATTGGAAGGTTTGTTAGACATCGTCCGTGAAATGAACCCAACAGATACACTAGAGTTTTACCCAGGTAGCCCTAAAATTGTCGATTATTACGTTCGTCAAAAAGACAAACTACACTTATGCGAACTACATCCAAACGATTACCCAATTTTAGCAGCGCTTTTCCCAAATAAACGCAAAGCCAATGTTGTTAAAGACAATGGCTTTGCCGCAGTTAAAGCCATGCTGCCACCACCGCAAAAACGTGGATTCGTTCTAATGGATCCGCCTTATGAAGTGAAAAAAGATTACCAATATGTGGTTCAAGCATTGGAAGATGGTTACAAGCGCTTCCCTCAAGGGACTTACGCCATTTGGTATCCTGTATTAAATCGTCAGCAAGCGAACGAATTATTAAAATCAGTTAAGGCAACCAATATTCGTAATGTGCTTTTGCTTGAGCTTTGCATTAGAAACACAGAGCAAGAGCGCGGTATGGCAGGAAGCGGTATGATTATTGTTAATCCACCCTGGACTCTAGAAAAAGAAGCCAAGGAATTTTTGCCAGTTCTCAGTAAATTGCTCGCAGAAGACAATGAAGCGGGTTACCAAGTTACTTGGATCACCCCTGAATAGCTATATTATAGAGGAGCGCGTCATGAACACGCCTTTCGAACTCGCGTTTAAGTACATGCCAACGCCTGCTTTTATAATAGAAAGCAGCACAGGCAAGCTAATATCATACAATCGTAACTTTGAAATTTTGTTTGAAAATTTTAATGCGACGCCTGCCAGCACATGGCAATCTCTTTGTGAAGACGCTGAATCTTCAGATGACTGGCAAACACTCAACACCAAAATTAAAAGTGGCTCTATTGAGCGCTGCGAAAGTTTGATCCGTGTCGGTGACAAGCTAATCAATATGCAGCTCGAAATGCGGCACCTTGGCGAAACGGTTTTAGCATGTGTTTACAATACTGACCACATGGATCTTTCTGCTGCCGAAAACACCCTGCTAAAATTCGCACTTACCGAATCTTCTGCGGGATTGTGGATTTGGGAAACAGAATCGGATTTAGTATCTTGCTCAAAATCCATTGCAACACTATTGAATTATCCTCTTGATAAAACGCCACGTTCTACTACTGAATGGCATGCTCTTGTTCATCCCGATGATGTGAAAAAATTAGCTACCGTAGTCAATGAGCATGTGGCACTCAATCAAGATTATTATGAAGTAGAATATCGTATTCTGACTGGTGACCAACGTTACCTATGGGTAAAAGAACGCGGCAGAAGCTACACAAAAGGCCCTGATGGCAGCATCAAGAAGATCATTGGTTTCATGGTGGATATTAGCCACCAAAAAGCACTAGAAGAACATCTACGCAACCAAGCGACATTTGATGAACTAACAGGGCTATTGACTCGTGGCGCAGCGCTGACGCATTTTAAAAAGCAACTAGGCTTGGCAAAACGTCAATATACGCCATTAACTATGGCAAAAATTAACCTTGACGCAAACGAACGCCTAAGTAAACTTCCAATGGAAGCGCGCAATATTGCCATTCAAACCTCCGCTCGTTATATCTATAAAAAGATTAGGGAGGCTGATGTGCTGGCGCGAGTAGAGCCAGACAAACTGCTGTTATTACTACCTAATACCAGCGTGAAAGATGCGAAGACTTTGCTAAAACACATTATCAACCCGACAGAAGATGAAAAATCGGCCTTGTTCGAGGGTAACTCTGATCCAATGGATTTTTGTATTGGTATCGCAGCGTTTCCAGAAGATGGTGAAACGATAGAAGAACTCGCTCTCAGCGCTAATCAAGCCGTTGAAGATGGCCAAGCTTCTTGCAAACAAATCGCTGTAAACTAAATTCACACGACGAATAAAAACGCCGCATTGTATGCGGCGTTTTTCGTTATTGGCATCTTCAACAAGATTCCCCCTGAAGAGTCAAAATAAGCCTTCTTGAACCGCCATGGTCTCGGTGCTCACCTAAGTAAATCCCCTGCCAAACTCCCAAGCATAATCGCTTATCACGAATAGGAACTGTCAGAGATGACCCCAACATACTTGCCTTAATATGAGCTGGCATATCGTCACTTCCCTCGTAAATATGCTCATAATAGGGCTGATCTTCTGGCACCATGTAAGAAAAATGTTTTTCCATATCCCTACGAACCGAAGGATCGGCGTTTTCGTTGATCGTCAAAGAAGCCGAAGTATGCAGCAGCTGAACATGCAACAATCCTATCGAGACTGGTGTCATTTTTGATAAAGCAGCCTCCACCTGATCAGTAATCAAATGAAAACCTCGGCGCATCGCTGGCAATTGAAATTCAATTTGCTGCCACATAAAAATTACTCTGCACTGGTTCTTTGGTAAACAGAGAAACGGTAGTCGTATGGATTCGGCCCTTCAGCGGCAAACGCTTCTTCACCTATCAGGGTAAACGATGGCCAATCTACTTCAGGGAAAAAGGCATCGCCTTTTACCTCTGCATCAACGTGAGTAATGTACAAACGATCTGCACGCTCAAGAGCAAGTTGATAAATTTGCGCACCGCCAATAACCATGACTTCCTCTTGGCCATTAACCAAGCAAATGTCTTCACCAAGAGAAATAGCATCTTCCAACGTCGTCACCACATCAATTCCCTCTGCTTGATAAGTTGGATCACGGCTGATGACAATATTACGACGTCCTGGCAATGGCTTGCCAATCGATTCAAAGGTTTTACGACCCATAACAATAGGCTTTCCCATAGTAGCCTGTTTGAAATATTTAAGGTCGTTTGGCAAATGCCAAGGCAGTGAGTTATTAATACCTATGGTTCTGTTCGTAGACATAGCGACAATTAGTGACAACATAAAACAACCTGCGTAAAAATCTTGGCTCTTCTTTACTCCAACAATCCAAGAGCAAAGGCTTCTGATATAATCTATAGCATTTATTATACCCATGACGGACCAGATTGCATTTCTTAACCTGCACTAGCAAGCGTCATTAGGCAAAAACAGACAAGGCATTTTTTATGAAACAGTATTTGGATCTTTGCAACCGCATCGTCAACGAAGGTGAATGGGTTAGTAACGAGCGAACAGGTAAACGCTGCCTAACCGTTATTAATGCCGACCTCACTTATGATGTAAGTAAAGGCGAATTTCCCCTCGTTACCACACGAAAAAGCTACTGGAAGTCTGCCATTGCTGAAATCATCGGTTATTTAAGGGGTTACGACAACGCGGCGGACTTTCGTGCGCTGGGTACAAAAACATGGGATGCCAACGCCAACGAAAACGAAGTTTGGCTAAACAATCCTTATCGTAAAGGCGAAGATGACATGGGACTTTGCTACGGTGCCATTGGCCGCAACTTCCCAAAACCAGACGGTGGTCATATCGACCTATTAAAACAGATTGTTGATGATCTAAGCCGTGGTGTGGATAACCGTGGGGAAATCCTCACATTTTATCACCCCGGCGCGTTTCACATGGCTTGTCTTCGTCCTTGCATGTACAGCCATCACTTTTCACTGCTTGGTGATACGCTTTATCTGAACAGCACTCAGCGTAGCTGTGATGTGCCACTTGGCTTAAACTTCAACATGGTTCAAGTGTACGTATTACTTGCCATCATAGCGCAAATCACTGGTAAAAAACCGGGCAAAGCTTTTCATAAGATAGTGAACGCTCACATCTATGAAGATCAGCTAGAATTAATGCGAGACGTACAACTAAAGCGTGAGCCTTATCCTCTGCCAACATTAAAAATCAACCCAGAAATCAAGTCTCTAAAAGACATAGAAACTTGGGTCACCATGGACGATTTTGAAATCGAAGGCTACCAGTTCCACGAGCCTATCGCCTACCCTTTTTCAGTGTAAGCGACTCTAGTCTCAAGAGACCTAAAAGCAAAACGGCAAACCAATATTGGTTTGCCGTTTTTACTTAACGATTTTCTGGTATTCAATACAATCAATATTTTTACCCTGCACTTCAGCGAAGTTTTCATGGCTTTTCATTTTAACAAACCCGTTGTATGCCAGCACTTTCTGCGATGCAATATTGTCCACTGAAGCAAAGGCTATTAAGGTTTGCAGATTAAGCTCGTTAGCCAGTTGAGTTATTTGTTCAACTGCACGCTTGGCGATGCCACGTCCAGTAAACTTCTCACCCAACCGATAACCTAAATAAGCCTCTCTCAATACCAGATTAATATCGGTTAAATTAATACGGCCAGCAATTTCACCCATCCCATCAACGATAAGCATCGGCAGCATGGCTTTTCTTTGATATTGCGAGAGGCATTCTTCTATGTGACTTTTCACACCGTCAACCGAATAAAATGACGCTTCCCGCGGATTGATGTGAGATTCAAACCAAGCTCGGTTCTCGACTTCAAAGCGTAACAAAGACGCATAGTCAGATCGAGATAATAGACGCAATTCCATTTCAAGCTGAGTGTGTGGTGAAGCGAAAATTTAGTGCCTGCATGATTTTAAAAATCGTGTCGAAGCGCGGCTTTGTTTTACCATTGATGGTTTTATATAAGCTTTCTCTGTTCAGTCCAGATGCTAAAGCAATATCGGTTACACCATGCTTTTTAACCAGAAATCCCAATGCTTCAATAAAAGTATTTGGGTCATCGTCAGCCAAACATTCTTGTAAGAAAGCCTGCACTTCTTCTTGTGTCTCAATATAATCAAACGGATTAAAATCGCTTGTCTTTAATGTCATGCTGTTTGCCCCCACTCACTAAGCAAGATCTTCGCTTTCTCTATATCTTTGCTCTGTGTGCCTTTATGGCCACCATTAATAAGCAAGATAACTTCGTTATTACGTATGCTGTAATAAACTCGATAGCCTTTTCCCACAAAAACACGCATCTCCAAGAGATTACTCGCAATCACTTTGCTATCACCAAAGTTGCCGTTAATCGCCCTAATAATTCGCATGTTTATCGCTAAAAGAGCTTGTCGATCCTTTAGTTTAGACAACCATTGATCAAAAACATCCGTTTTCTTGATTTCATACTTCATATAAATAATTGTAGCCCTTAGGCTACATCAATACAATTTTAATCTACTCTTTCACATTTTGAAAAAAACACACAAAAGCCATAATTAACTTTGTCAGCAGCAAAACAAAAAAACCAGCCGTACGGCTGGTTTTAAGCGTCGCTCTGAATCTTTTGAGCTATTTTGAAGTGCTCGCTTTTGGAAATGTATTCAGCTTAAGGCCAGCCATAATTAAGCCTGCGCCAATAATGACCATAGGTAAAGACAACAACTGCCCTTCTGTCAGCCAACCAAAAGCAATATAGCCAATTTGTATATCTGGCTCGCGGACAAACTCGACTAAGATTCGGAAAATACCATAGAAAAGTAGGAACATACCAGAAACACAATACCGCGGTTTTGTTCTTTGTGAGAAGAACCACAAGATACAAAACAGTGCTACACCCTCTAGTGCAAACTGATACAACTGCGAAGGGTGACGAGCAAGTTGTAGCGGATCATTAGGGAAGATCATAGCCCAAGAAACGTCTGTCGGTTTACCCCATAATTCGCCACCAATAAAGTTACCCAAACGCCCAGCGCCTAAACCGATTGGCACGAATGGTGCTAAAAAGTCGGTTACATCAACAAGATGTTTGTTATAGCGACGCGCGAAGAAGAACATCGCGATGATGACACCTAGCAATCCACCATGAAAAGACATGCCGCCTTCCCAAATACGCACCAAAATCAGTGGATTATCAACAAAAGCAGGGAACTGGTAAAACAGAATATAACCGACTCGACCACCCAGTATGACACCTAATGCGCCATAGAAAATGGCGTCACTAACCATTTCAGGGGTCCAAAGACCATTAGAGCGTTTGGCGCGATACATGCCACATAGGTAAGCTCCGGCAAAGCCAATTAGATACATGATGCCGTACCAATGCACGGAGATCGGCCCTATTGATACAGCAATAGGATCAATGTTTGGATATGAAATCATAATGAAACCTTTTCAACGACTACTGCGCTCGTCAAAACCGCGTTAAAAACAGATTCAAAATGCTCATTTATAACCCATAGACTCCGTTTTTTAGTCTGTTTTTGCCTTGTCTTGGCTTCGCTCATGACGTCGTGTAAATATCTCATAATATTGAAAAAATCTCTGGTAGGTATTAATCCACGTTGCTGGTTTTAGATGGTCTAATCAAACGCTCAATATTGGCTTCGCGCATGAGTCGAGTCATGGTCTGTGTGACAGCTTCGGCATGAGATAGTTTCATCACTTCGTTCAGCATAGCCTGTGATTGTTCCATCGAAATATTTCGAATGACCGCTTTTACCTTAGGAAGGCTAGTAGAACTCATCGATAAAACGTCATACCCCATGGCCATCAACAAAATAGCCCCCATCGGATCTCCGGCCATTTCACCACATACACTTAGACCGACACCTTCATCTCTAACTTGATCAACAATGCTAAGCAGCGCACGTAATACAGAAGGATGGAAGGAGTTATATAAGTCGGCCACACGAGGATTATTTCGATCTACCGCAAGTAAATATTGTGTTAAATCATTACTTCCTACGGATAAGAAATCTACTAATTCAGCTAACTCTTTGACTTGATAAACTGCTGCAGGAATTTCTATCATCACGCCGACCTGAGGCATTTTGACGTCATAACCTTCTTCTTTAACCTCTGCATAACCTCGACGAATCAGTGCCAAAGCTTCTTCTACTTCCGCCACATTTGAAATCATAGGTAGCATGATTTTTAGATTATACAGACCAGCACTGGCTTTTATCATGGCACGAATTTGCGCCATAAAGATTTCCAAATGATCCAGAGTAACTCGAATACCACGCCAGCCCAAGAAAGGATTTGCTTCGTTTATCGGGAAGTAAGGCAGTGCTTTATCACCGCCAATATCCAAGGTACGAACCGTTACTGGAGAAGGCGCAAAGCCTTCAAGTTGTTGGCGATAAATAACCACCTGTTCCGCTTCTGTAGGGAAACGATCGCGAACCATGAAAGGTACTTCTGTACGATAAAGACCTATTCCTTCAGCACCACGATCCAAAGAACGGGCTATATCAGCAGACAAACCAGTATTTACATACAAAGATAAGCGGTGACCATCAAGTGTTTCACAAGGTAAGTCTTTAAGTGTTTCGTACTCTTCTTCTAATAGACGTTCTTCATCAACAATTTGTTGATAATTTTCGATCAGTGCATCAGACGGATAGGTAAAAATCTTACCTAAGTAACCGTCGACAATAAGATCCACTTTATCCAACTGTGCATAAGGTAGATCTAATGCCCCCATAACAGTTGGAATGCCCATCGCACGAGCTAAAATTGCCACATGGGAGTTACCCGACCCCATTACCGAGACTAGACCTTTGATCTTATCGATTGGGATTTCACCCAGCATGGAAGCCGTTAGCTCTTCACCGATAATAATAGACGGCTCACTGAAGCGCTCAGCTACATTTGGTGCTTTCTCTTGAAGATGAGATAAGATACGACGACCAAGATCACGAAGATCTGAAGCTCGCTCACGTAAATAAGGATCATCCATGCGGTTAAACTGCTGAATATGCGCCTGAATAACCTGCCTTAACGCACCTTGGGCCCAATTACCCTCTTTGATCTTACGAACAATTTCACCAGCGATTGAGTTATCATCTAAGATTTTTAGATAAACATCAAATAATGCTTTTTCATCTTCCGAAAGGTGTTGACTAATACGGTTACTGGCCCGACGAATGTCTTGCCGAACGGCGTCAAGTGCTTGATAAAAATCTTGAATCTCTTCATCAAAGTCTGTTGTACGACGATCGGGGATAACATCTAAATCGGCAGGCGGAAACACCACCACACCACGACCAATCGCCACACCAGAACTACCAGGAACGCCCTTATAACGAAAATCAGATCCACTAGGAATGGCATTAGGATTAAGGTTTGTGATTGCCCCCGTTGCTTCGGCATGAGCAATAACACCAGCTAATTGAGCTGATAAAGTAATAAGAAAGGCTTCTTCGCCTTCATCAAAACGACGTTTATCTTCGTGCTGAACCACCAACACGCCTAATACTTGGCGATGATGGATAATAGGAACACCTAAAAAAGAACGATAGCGCTCTTCTCCAGAGCCCTTTAAATAATGGAAAGATGGGTGAATATGAGCATCTTCAAGGTTGACAGGTTCAGCCCTACGGCCAACCAAACTGACTAGGCCTTCATCGGCCTTTAGACTAACGTTACCAGCAACATCAGCATTTAAACCTCGAGTTGCCATTAAGACATATTCTTTCGTGTTCGTATCCACCAAATAGATAGAACACACCTCTGCACGCATTGCTCTGCGGACACGTCGGACAATAATATCCAGTGCCGCAGATAAAGACTGCGCGGCAGTCACCTCCTGGGTAATACGTCTTAACAAACTTAGCATAGCTCTCCCATCAATCTATATAACCTCCAGCATCAAGCCAGTAAGTTTATCACTTTTCTAGTCGACGATGTGCACTGGGGATAAGCTCTTTTAGAGCTCGGCGATAAACATCTTTTTTGAACGCCACAACCTGACCCAGTGGATACCAATAACTAACCCAGCGCCAGCCATCAAATTCAGGCGTTTCCGTTCCATCAACGCACACAGAAGCATCAGGACAACGAATAGATAAAAGAAACCATTTCTGTTTTTGCCCAATACATAAAGGCTTACTGTTGTGTCTTAGCATGCGCTTAGGAAGACGATAACGCAGCCAACCACGAGTTTTACCTATTATTTCCACCTGATGAGGATCTAAGCCTACTTCCTCTTTTAGCTCTCTAAATAAAGCTTCTTCTGGTGTCTCGTCGGATTTGATACCTCCTTGAGGAAACTGCCAAGCATTTTGCCCTACGCGTCTCGCCCAAAGAAGTTGGCCACGCTCGTTCATCAGTATGATGCCCACATTCGGTCTGTATCCGTCTGCATCAATCACGAGCTATCACCTTTTAATATAAAAATAAATTAGTTTCATTGTTCCATAATTCCCCCATCTGCACAATTAAGACTGCTGTTATTTATTGTCTTGAAGGCTATAATTCACGCACTTTAGAAGAATTGGGGACAGCTTGTGACACTCGCAATATTTGACTTAGACGGCACTTTATTAAACGGCGACAGTGATTACACTTGGGGGCAATTTCTAGTTGAGAAAGGCTTAGTAGACAGCCAAGTCTACAAACAAGCCAATGATAAGTTCTTCGAAGAATACCAAGCGGGAACACTAGACATTCATGAATATCTAGCATTTAGCTTAGAACCGTTAACTAAATTCTCCAAAGAAGAACTCAGCAAACTGCACAACACCTTCATGCAAGAAAAAGTTCAGCCGATGATGCAGGAAAAAGCCAACGCTTTATTAAAGCATCATAAAGATCAAGGTCATTTTTTGCTCATGATCACCGCCACCAATCAGTTTGTTACTGGTCCAATTGGCGACGCCTTGGGTATGGACCATATCATTGCGCCTGTGCCAGAAATTATTGATGATCACTACACAGGAAAAATCGTTGGCATACCAAGTTTCCAAGCAGGCAAAGTCACACGTCTCAATGACTGGCTCGCTGAAACAGGACATTCAATGGAAGGCAGCTATTTTTACAGTGACTCACGCAATGACTTGCCTTTGTTAGAATTGGTTACACACCCAATTGCGGTAGATGCGGATGAGACATTAACCAAAATCGCCCAAGAACGCGGCTGGCAACACATCTCCCTAAGAGATTAATCAAAACACATAAAAAAAGCGCTGTCAGAGCAATTCTGCCAGCGCTTTTTGTCTCGTCTCTTTTAAAAGACAATCAGCAAGTAATGCTATAAGCCCATATTGTTATGAATACGATAAAACAGTGCTTTTAGATATTCTGTTTCCTCAATAGCAGGGTGCACAGGATGATCTGGCGCTTGCGTTCCACGGTAAATCAATTGTGAAAATCGCTCTAACTGACGGCTATTGCTGCGAATAATGTCATGTAATCGCCCTGTTTCTAAATGCATAGAACAGGAGCCAGAAACCAAAATACCACCTTTAGCAACCAAGCGCATCGCCAGCTGATTTGCTCTATGGTAAGCCCCTTCTCCCGCCTTAATATCTTTACGACGAGCGATGAAAGCTGGTGGATCCATAATGACCACATCAAAGCGCTCTTTGTCTTCAATTAAAGATTGCATAGCATCAAACGCATCACCATGCATCAAGTTAGAACCACCTTCAAATTGGTTCAATTTAAGGTTTTCTTCCACATGACTCAAAGCGCTTTCAGAGGCATCAATAAAAGTCACATCGGTTGCACCAGCAGAAGCTGCCTGCACTCCCCAGCCACCAACATAGGAGAAAACGTCTAATACGCGCTTACCATCACAAAAACCTTGCATGGTTTTACGATTTTCACGGTGGTCATAGAACCAGCCGGTTTTTTGACCATCCCACACTGGAGCTTGAAACAAAACACCATTTTCTTGTAGAAAAACCAATTCTGGAACCGTACCAAAAGCTTCTTCAACATAGGTTTCAAGGCCTTCAATCTGGCGCATCTTGCCGTCATTTTTCATCAGAATCGCTGATGGCTTCACTACATCTTGCAAGGCTTCAACGATCTCGTTTTTTACTCGCTCCATACCAGCGGTCGATATTTGTACAACTAAAATATCGGCAAAACGATCGACAACTAAGCCTGACAAACCGTCTGAATCACCAAAAACAAGACGGTAATACGGCGCTGGATAAGTCAGCTCTCGCAAAGATAAAGCAATCTTTAGACGATGCACTAAGGTCGACTTGTTTAAAAACGTATCGATACTACGGCTCATTAAGCGACCACAGATCAATGTATTAGGATTTATTGTCGCAATACCAAGAGGTTTACCTTGAGCTGTTTCGACAACAACCTGATCCCCTGGGGTAAATTGCTTTAATGGCGTAGCTGAGGTATCTACCTCATTGCTGTAAATCCATTGATGTCCAGCCCTTAAACGGCGATCAGCTTGACCTTTTAGTCGAATAACACTCAAAATTTTCACCCAGTATATTTAAAAAACGCTATTATAAAGACTCTAGATTCAATTGCTACGAATTACGTAGCTGTAAAGTTACTTGTCTTAAAGAAGTGTGTCCATGTCATCTACATTAAATGAAAATCAGCTAAAACTCATCTTGCAAGGCATCAGCATTCCACCACAACCGCAGATTATGGTGGATTTACACATGGAACAAGCCATGCCAGATCCTGACATGGCACGTATATCAGAAATCATTTCACAGGATGTAAGCCTTTCAGCTGCTGTCTTAAAACTTGTCAACTCTGCGTCTTTTAATTTATCTACAAAAATAGCATCTATTCAACAAGCCGTCATGTTGCTTGGCCCAACCAGTGTAACCAACATAGTCAATGGACTTGCGGTAAAAAGTGAACTATCCGACGACGCTATACAATCCCTACACAGCTTTTGGGATACCGCGAGCGATGTCGCCGCCATCTGCTCAAGCCTAGCTAATCAAGTTGGTTTTAAATATCAAGATGAATGCTATGCACTTGGCCTGTTTCATAACGCCGGCATTCCCCTTATGCTGAAGCGTTTCGATGGCTACAAAGACGTATTGAAACAAGGTTATCAAGATCCAGAATTCAACCTAACCGATGTTGAAAACCAAGCTTTCAAAACCAACCATTCGGTTGTTGGTTATTATTTAGCAAAATCATGGGGGCTACCTAAAAGTTGCTGTGCGGTTATCGCCAAACACCACCGAGTCGATTACTTATTCCGCCACAGAGTGCCAGGCGACTCGATTAATTTAAGCTTTGCTTCTATTTTAAAAATGGCTGAGCACATTGCCTCAACCTTTAGACACATAGGCGGTGCAAGCGAAGACTACGAATGGCAAAAAATTGGCCATTACGTCTTAGATCATTTTGAATTGAGTGAATACGATTTTGAAGGCATGATTGAAGTTTGCCATGAACAAGGAATCGGAACTATCTAATTCTATTGCTTCCCCAAACAAGACATAAAAATACCCAAGTAATTTATAAATAAGTCACTTGGGTATTTTTATCTACTAACGTGGAAACATCACAAGGTGATCTAAATGAACACTCAAGCCGATCTCTTGTCCCACTGAGTGATTGTGGTGAGAAGAAGCAAAACAATAGACCACTTTGCCAGAAGACAATTTCACGCGATATAAGAAGTGTGACCCACGAAACCATTTACTTACAATCACGCCAACAAATTCACTGTCATCGTCATGCAAAATGTCATCAGGACGAACCAATAAGTCCACTTGAGTATTGTCAGCAAAGCCATGGTCTAAATCACCGCGAATATTACCCAAATCTGAATGAACACAATCTGGACCACAGACAGTCGCTGCTAGGAAATCACCATGACCAATAAAACTCGCCACAAAGCGCGTTTTTGGTCGATGATAAATCTGATACGGCGAACCTGTTTGATGAATTACGCCTTCGTTCATAACCGATACTTGATCAGCCATCGCAAAGGCTTCCATTTGATCATGGGTAACCAATAACGCACTCATTTTTTCATGCTGTAATATGACACGTATATCGGGCACCAGCTCTTCTCTTAACTTAGCATCAAGCCCAGAAAAGGGTTCATCCATAAGCAGTAATTTAGGCTTAGGTGCAATGGCGCGAGCCAAAGCAACACGTTGCTGTTGGCCACCAGAAAGAGAGTGTGGATAGCGCGACTGGAAACCAGATAAACCAACCAAATTTAACAAATAAGTCACTCGTTCCTGTGCCGCCTCTTTAGACCAAGCAGACAAGCCAAACGCAATATTCTGTTCAATAGTAAGATGAGGAAACAAGGCTATATCTTGGAAAACCATACCAATATGGCGATGTTCAGGATTCACACTGTGTGTTGGATGAGAAATCACCTCATCATCAATGCATATTTGCCCCGTCATTAAAGACTCAAAGCCTGCAATTGCACGCAACAAGGTTGATTTACCGCAACCACTTGGCCCAAGTAAACAACCGATCTGCCCTTCTAACAGTTTAAATGAAGCATTTTTAACAACCGCATCACCATCATAACCAACCGAAACATCGGTCAGTGTCATTTCTTTCAATAGTTTATGAGGAGGTAACGATGTCATATGCGATCCTATTTTTAATAAACGCTATTTGGCGCTTCGACTATTTAGATTTATTCAGGTGAGAAGAAATGGAACGACTCAACAAAATCACTGGCACCAGCCCCACCAGCACTATCATTAACGAAGCAGGAGCCGCATCAACCAGTCGCTCATCTGACGCCAATTCAAAAGCTCGCACCGCTAACGTATTAAAGTTAAATGGTCGTAATACCAAAGTGGCTGGCAATTCTTTTAATACATCGACAAAGACGATCAGTATTGCCGTAAGAACAGACCCTTTTAAAAGTGGAATATGAATACGGGTTAACACTTTAAAAGGCGACATACCGAGCGAACGTCCTGCCATATCCATACTGGGTTTAATCTTTCCAAGTCCATTTTGAACCGCCCCTAAAGATACCGCCATAAAACGAACAGTGTAAGCAAACAGCAACGCTACTAATGTGCCAGAAAAAAGTAAACCGACTCTTTCCCCACTGTAATGTTTAACCAAATCAATGATTCGATGATCCAACCAAGCTAGAGGAACAATGGTACCAATCGCAATAATCGTCCCTGGTAAAGCATAACCTAAGCCCGCAATGCCTACAGATGTCCTCACCGCTTTACCATTATTTAAACGAATAGCGTAACTCAATATCAAGGCTAAACTCACCACAATGAGTGAGGCCATCGCAGCAAGATAAAACGAATTCCACGCCAGTTGAATAAAGTTCGCGCCGGGCATTTCTGCTTTAAATACCGCCCAATACGCCAACACACCTACGGGAATAAGAAAGCCAACAAGAATAGGCAGCAAGCAAAAAATGCACGCTATAAAGCCACGACTACCTTTCAAAATCATACGCCGATTACTGGCCTTTTTTAGACCTGATGCATGATAACGAATGCGATGCCGAGAATATCGTTCTAGCAGAATCAACACCGCCACGAACATCAGTAAAATACCTGCCAGCTGAGAAGCAGCTGCGATATCACCAAATCCATAAAAGGTTCGTAAAATGCCCGTTGTGAAAGTATTTACACTGAAATATTGCACCGTACCATAATCCGCCAATGTCTCCATAAGCGCTAAGGTAAGGCCTGTTACTATCGCCGGACGAGCAAGGGGAAGTGCCAATTTGAAAAATACCGCGCGACCAGAATAGCCAAGTGTGCGACTAACTTCTAAGGTGTTCTCAGACTGCTCTAAAAAAGCCGCTCGGCTCATGAGATACACATAAGGGTAAAGAACCAAGGTCAGCATAGCTATGGCGCCACCAAGGGAACGTATTTCAAAGAACCAATACTCACCGTAACGCCAACCAGTAAGTTCGCGAATAAAAGTTTGTACAGGACCTGCAAAATCCAATACCCCCGTGTAGGTATAAGCAATAATGTAAGCAGGCACGGCCATTGGCAACAGCAAGGCCCAAGATAGTAAGGTGCGACCGGGGAAATCACACATGCTAGTCAACCAAGCGCAAGGCACACCGATAACCAGCACACCAATACCAACACCCAACATCAGTAACAAGGAGTTAGAAATGTATTCTGCTAAGACAGTCTGATAAAGGTGTCGCCACACTTCACCATCACCGATCAAAACATTAACCAAAACAACCAAGATGGGTAATGCCAAAATGGCGGCAATAAGCATTGCCGCCATTTTTAACCAATTCCACTTAGACTTACTTACTACACTAGGGGGAGCTAAATTAGCCATCAATCGTTAAAAACCACATCAGAAAGCTCGTTATATGGAGCAAATATCAGAAAAATCACTTCCAACCAGCAATATCCATCAGTTCAACCGCTTCACGATTGTTTTCACCTAATTGGCTTAATGAAATGGTATCAGAGCGGAATGTACCAAATGGCGCCAACATTTCTGGCGCGCCAATGCCTTTTACCACTGGGTACTCGTTATTCACGTGGGCGTACCATTCTTGAGAAGCTTGGTTGGTAAGAAACTCAAGCAATAAGGTAGCATTTTCAATATTAGTCGCCGCGGCAGTAATGCCTGCACCACTAACGTTAACATGAGCACCACGCTCACCTTGTGCTTGATTAGGCCAGAACAATTTTACGTCGTTATAAACCGCTCTTTCGTCTGCGCTATCACTTTGCCCAAGACGGCCATAGTAATAAGTATTCGCCAACGTTAGATCACATACACCCGCAGAAACGGCTTTTAATAGATCCACATCACCACCAAAAGGCGGACGTGCTAAGTTCGATACCAGCCCCTTGATCCAGGCTTGCGTTTTCTCACGACCATCGGCCTCTAACATTGAAGCAACCAGAGATTGGTTATAAATATTGGCTGACGAACGCACACAAATACGTCCTTTCCATTTTGGATCTGCAAGGTCTTCGTAAGTTGATAAGTCCTTTACTGATACTTTTTCCGGATTGTAAAAAATTACGCGAGCACGCTGAGATAGACCAAACCAATAGCCATCACTATCTCGCAAATGACTTGGTATGTTGGCGCTTAATACGTCACTGTGAATAGGCTGTAATACACCAGCCGCTTTTGCTCGGTGCAAGCGACCAGCATCAACCGTGATAAAAATATCCGCTGGGCTCGCATCACCTTCTGCTTTCAAACGACTTAACAAAGCATCGGCAGACCCCGTAATAAGGTTTACAACCACATCATTTTGTTCTGAGAATTTATCTAAAGCGGGCTTTATAAGAGATTCTTTGCGGGCAGAATAAATATTCACTTCGCCTTTGGCTTGTAAACCGGTAGAAAGAAGCAATGATGAAGCTAACGCAGCAAATCCAACATAACTAAATATTGATTTTCGTCCTTGCGTTTTGATCGTTTTGCGCAGTTTCATAAACACACTCACCTTCTACTAATTCAACAGATTCCCTCTTCCCAAAACACCACATAGCAGATAAAAACAAGAGAAAAGATCATAAAAAAAGAGACAAGAAATTAGCACAACACAATGCTAAACACTAGCGATTATCATTTATTTATAGAGGTAAAGTCTGGATTTAAATAGCGAAAAAACAAAGATGAACTAAAAATTGACACATCTATTTTTTCAAATAAGCCAATCTATTAAATACATGTGTTTAAAAGCACTTTAGAGACTTTAAATGACGAATCCAAAACTTAATGAAGTAATTGATTGAGTCCATCGCCAATCGCTAAAGCGTCATCTAATTCATAAATGACACCCTCAGACAAACCAGCCGCTTTCGCTACAGCAGAAGGAAAGCCCTCTCGAACTAAATCGTAATCTCGCTCGTTACGAATACACGCATTAATGTAACAAGCCAAATTCAATACACAGGCAAGTGGATTTGGTTCATTATCAGAAAACGGACGTTTATGATGTTGTACTGCGTACCCTAGCCCTGCCGGAAACTTCCACAAATCCATTAGCGCTTTGCCAGCATCTTGAGTAGTAAAACCAAGTAAATCTTGTTCTGCTTTAACACGACCGGCTTTGCGGTTTGCAACCAAAGACTGAATCTCTTGCGCAATAGCAGGCTCGGTAAGATGCAATAATAATCGTCCGATGTTATGAACAATCCCTGCCGTAAATGCTTCATCTACTTCAACCAAAGGTGTCCGCTTTGCAAACCATTGTGCCAATTCCGCCACGCGAAAAGAATCCGCCCAAAATTCATTAAGATTTAAACCCTCCACCTTTGCAACCGAGTTAGAAAAGCCAGAAGCAATAACCAAGGTTTTCAGTTTATCCGTGCCGAGCAATACAGTTGCTTCATCAATAGAAGAAATTTTTCTCGATAATCCGAAATAAGCCGAGTTAACCACTCGCAATACTTTTAATGAAATTGTCTGATCATGAGAAACTCGTTCAGTGAGGTCTGAATATTTTACATTGGGATCACTAAGAAGCTGAATCAGCTCGCGAACAACATCGGGAACATTGGGAAGTTTGTCCGTTTTCTTCAAAAGATCTGTTGCTTGCATACCATTCCGCCTTTTATTCTGATTGATGATATATCTATACATGCAGAATAAGACAGCAAATGCTTTTTGCAACCGGAAATACGTAGCGTTTTGAAAACACGCCATTACTTCATAATTGCAAAAAACAACAAAGTGCTTAATTTAAGAAAAAGAAGACAAACCTGCAGCACGTGCAACCAACTTTTTCTTCAGGGTCTCCCCTTTGTTAAATTGCTTCATACCGATATTTCTAAGCTGAACAACAAGCGGCTGTTGAGTCGAAAATAAGCGCTTAAATGACTCCATACCTGCAGCCATGGCAATATTATCCAACATACGTGCACGCTGGTAACGACGCAATACTTTACTCGCGCCAAGATGTTCACCTCGCCGATGGGCTTTTTCTAATACCTCAACCAAGGCTTTAACATCACCAAAGCCCAAGTTAGCACCCTGCCCTGCTAGCGGATGAATAGTATGTGCTGCATCACCTATTAACGCCAACCCTGCTTTCACATATTGTTTTGCATGGCGCTGTCTTAGCGGTATTGCTTGGCGGATTTGCGTCAACCCCAAAACATCGAAACGTTTATTGATTGCGTAATGTAAGCGTCGACAAAATGCCTCTTCATCAAGAGCCATCAAAGACTCAGCTTCTTTTGGTGGCACAGACCAAACAATAGACACAAAATGTTTTTGATCGACCGAAGGAAGCGGAAGGAATGCCAAAATACCTTCTTCACCAAAGCTTTGCCAAGCGGTATTTTCATGGGACTGGGCTATTTCAAGCGTAGTGACAATCGCATGATGACCATAATCCCACTCAACCGTATCAAAGGCATTTTCTGTGCGTAGTTTGGACATAGCGCCATCAGCAGCAATAATAGCTTTAGCATCCAGAACATGTCCTGACATCAGCTCCACTCTTACACCAGATTCACTTAGCTCATGAAACTCTAAGGTATCCCCTAGAAAAAGATCGATGTTTTTTAACCTTCTTACCTGCGTCATCAATTGCTGATTAAGCACGGCATTTTCGACTAAGTGGCCAAGCTCAGGCATTGCTGTCGCTTGGGCATTAAAGTCAATATATCCCTCACCCAGACCATCCCAAACCACCATATTGTCATAAGAAGCAATACGGTCTTGCGCAATGCCTTGCCAAACATTAGCCTGTTCTAGCAAGGCTTTAGATTGACTAGAAATGGCACTCACGCGAGCGTCATAAGCTGGCGGTGTGGACAACCGATATTCGCCATCATGTTTATCAACAAGAGCAATTCGTAAAGAAGATTTAGCTAACAATATCGCAGACAAAGCGCCAACCATACCGGCACCAACTATTATCAAATCGTACGACTTAGCCATCTTCTTTACTCCGTCTAGTCTCAGTAGTTTTATCGACTTTCAGCCATTAAGGCTTCAATTTCTGCAATTTCTTTTGGCAGTCCATGGGTCAAAACATAAGGGCCATCAGCACGAATTAACACATCGTCTTCAATGCGAATACCAATACCTCGCCATTTTGCATCGACAGACTCATCATCAGCAGAAACGTATAAACCCGGTTCAATGGTTAACACCATACCTTCTTCTAACAAACGAGATTCACCAGCAATTTTATAAGCGCCGCAGTCATGAACATCCAGACCTAACCAATGACCTGTATTGTGCATGTAAAAGGCTCTATATGCCTTGCTCTCGATCAGTTGATCGACATCGCCTGTCAATAAGCCATGTGCTACCAAACCTGCAGTCAAAGTCCGAACCGCCGCATTATGGCAAGCTTCATAAGGTGTTCCTACATTTAGCTCTTTCATGCCAGCATTATAGGCGTCTAGTACCACCTGATATAGTGCCGCCTGTGGCTCACTAAATTTACCATTAGCAGGAAAAGTACGAGTAATATCCGCTGCGTAACAACCTAATTCTGCACCGGCATCAATCAATACTAGATCACCGTCTTCAATAAACTCGTCATTTTTAATGTAATGCAAGACACATGCATTACTGCCAGACGCAACAATATTGTTATACGCTGGTTGACGTGCACCGGATTTCATAAAGATATAATTCAGCTCTGCTTCCAACTGGTATTCATTCATACCCGGACGAACAGATCGCATCGCCTGTTTATGAGCTTCAACACTAATTTGCGCAGCTGTTTCCATAATGGCGATTTCTTCAGCGTCTTTGCGCAAACGCATTTCAGAAACCAGAGGCAATAAGTCAGTGAAGCTTGTCGGTGCTATCGCTCCCATTCGAACGCGAGCGGCAATTGCATCTCGCCAACCGGCAATCTTTTCGCGTAGCACATCGTCATTGAATAAGTACACCACTTGCTCAGCTCCATCTAATGCCACCATGGCGATATTATCTAATTCTTCTAGTGGAGCAGCATCTTTCGCACCAAAGTTAGCAATTGCACCTTCAGTTCCAAAACGAAACCCATCCCATTGCTCACGTTCAGGATCTTTTGGCAAAGTAACTAAGGTCATTTCACCACGGCCACGAATAATGGCGTAGGCACTTGGTTCAGGGAATCCAGTTAAATAGAAAAAACTGCTATGCGGACGAAACTCATACTCACAATCATTATTACGAGTAGCTAACTCGCCCGTTCGCAAAACAACCACACTGTTTTCAGGTAACGATTGCATCAAGCGTTCACGACGAGCCTGATAAGTTTGAGTGTTGATTTTCATAGAAGGTCTCACTTATTAATTGTCATTCCATTAAACGCTAGCGATAACATTTTTATTTAACATAAAAATCTAGTGCAAGGAGCTCTGTTTGGTATGATCTACATCGGGATTGATATCATGATGTTCTGTGTACAACATCATCGCAGATAGCCTGACATACTCAATCAATTCGGTTAAATCGGCTTCATTGTCATTGTTATCTTCTAAAGCACGCATTTCTGCTTGCATGCCAGATATATTGGCAAAGTCACGTAGGATTTGCTTGGTTTCATCAGGTAGTTCATTTTTCTGACCTGATAATCCATAGCCGGCCAAAAAGCCATGCGCCCATTGCGCCAAAGTCACGCCTCTTTCACACAACTCAGCATCATCATCCGAAATACTTGGTACTAGCGCAAACTCGCCATTTTGAAACAAAGTCAGCGTAGCGGTATAAAGTTCAACGATTACCGCCCGACTAGCTTCTTCTTTCCAGCCTTCGATATCACAAAATTCCACCACCATGGCAAGCCAGTCTTCTAGCGGCAAGGTCACGCCAGAAGCAAGGTAACCACAAAGCTGGCCATGCAACTCTGATGGTGACGCAGTAATGGATTCGGTGACAAAAACATCAGCTATTAAATCAAAGTCCAATGCGTCTTTTAACATTTCTGTGGACATAATGTGCCAACCTTTTGCTGTTCAGTTCATAAAAATCTATGGGTTAACTTAGATAAAATCACGGTTTAACTTAGAAAAAAGAAGCCGCACCTAATGGCGCGGCTTTCTATCCCATCCTGCAATATCATTACCACAATATGGGGCAGTGATACTCACCTTTCAAGTCTACTAACCTAGTTGTTTAAGGCCGGACTCTAGGGTTTGCAAAATCAAGGTATTGATTGTCATTGGACCAACACCACCAGGAACTGGCGTATAAGCCGCAACGCGATCCTTCAAAGGACCAAGCTCGATATCACCAATACCACCTGGATGATAACCAGCATCAACTACAATGGCACCGTCCTTAATCCAATCAGCTTTGATCAACTCAGGTTTACCTACAGCACCCACAATCACATCGGCTTGTTTCACAAACTCTGGTAAATTCTGGGTACGAGAGTGACACATTGTGACGGTTGCATTCGCATTCAACATCATCATTGCCATTGGTTTACCAAGAATTGGGCTACGACCTACGACGACAACATGCTTCCCTTCTAACTGTATGTCATACGCAGCCAGCAAACGCATAATGCCGGCTGGAGTCGCTGCACCATAGGCTGGTTCTTTCATGGCCATACGACCAAAACCAAGACAGGTTACACCATCTACATCTTTATGAGCAGCAATCGCGTCAAAGCATAGGCGCTCATCAACTTGTGCTGGAACTGGATGCTGTAGCAGAATACCATGCACATCTGGGTTATTGTTTAACTCATTAATTTTGTCTAAAAGCTGCTCTGTCGTGGTACTTTCAGGCAGTTCAATTGCCATAGAATCCATGCCGACTCGACGACAAGCGTTGCCTTTCATTTTTACATAAGTGGCTGATGCTGGATCAGCACCCACTAGAATTGTCGCTAAAATTGGGGTGCAACCGGTACGCTCTTTAAGCTCGGTAACTTGAGCCTGTAGGCGGTTTTCAGTTTCTTTGGCGCAAAGTTTGCCGTCAAGAACCAGTGCAGTCATGAATGAGCTCCAGTAAAATTAGAGTGATGTATGAGGGAGGCGCATTATACCTCAACTTTTGTTTCGATACGCAGTGCCAAAACCAATTTGTTCGGCAAAAGAGTAAATCTTCTCTTTTGTACTATTTAACATCCAACTATGCGGGTTCTAAATAGTCGACTAACAACTGGAGATTACGCTGACCGCGAAACTCATTCACATCTAGCTTATAAACCAAACGAGCTTGCGTTGCTTTATCATTTGGCCATTGATTTAAGTCCACAAAAAAACTGATTGCATCCAATAACAAACCACTGCTCGGTTCACGCACCATAAGTTTAAGGTGCTTTTCACCAACTATACGCTGCTGCAAAATATCAAAAACACCATCAAAACAAGGTTCGGGAAACATCTGCCCCCACGGGCCAGACAAACGAACTTGCTCAGCAAAGCTTAAACTAAAATCTTCTGGTGCCAATGGCCCATCGGTTAGCAGTGTCGCCTCAAGCTGTTCCGGCGTTACCCACTCGGTAATTATGGCATCAAACGCCAATTGAAACGCTTCATAGTGAGATTCTTTGATCGACATGCCTGCCGCCATGGCATGACCGCCAAATTTACTAAGCAACTGTGGATAACGCTTAGCCAATAAATCCAACGCATCACGAATATGAACGCCGGGGATGGAACGCGCTGAACCTTTTAATTCATTTTCACCGACTTTGGCAAAAGCAATCACTGGACGATGGCATTTATCTTTCATCCGCGAAGCCAAAATACCAATGACCCCCTGATGCCAATCCGCGTCATAAAAACACATACCATTTGGCATGTCTTGCTCTTCATCTAGCAAAGACTCCAACACCAACTCAGCTTGTTCTTTCATATCGGATTCAATGGCTTTGCGCTCTCGATTAAATTGGTCCAACTGCTGCGCATAATCGCGTGCTTGATGAGGATGAACTGCCAGCAAACACTCAATACCAATCGACATATCATCTAAACGACCTGCCGCGTTCAATCTTGGTCCGACCACAAATCCCAAATCAGATGCTTTCAATTGAGTATAATCACGACGCCCTACTTCTAATAAAGCAAGAATACCAGGACGCGCCAAACCCGCTTGAATACGCTTGATGCCTTGCTGAACGAGAATACGATTATTAGCATCCAAAGGCACAACATCTGCCACCGTTCCGAGTGCTACTAAATCCAAATAATCTGCCATTTTGGGTTCTGGAATGTGCTGATCTGCAAACCAATTACGACTGTTCAACTCGGCTCTTAAAGCCGACATCACGTAAAAAATAACGCCAACACCGGCTAAGTTCTTGCTTGGAAAGCCGCAATTTGGATGATTTGGATTCACAATAGCATCGGCGTTCGGAAGCGTATCACCGGGCAAATGGTGATCGGTCACAACCACTTTCATACCATAGGATTTTGCGGCTAGCACGCCATCAATACTGGCAATGCCGTTATCAACTGTAACCAAGACATCTGGTGATCGTTCTTGTGCGACTTCAACAATTTCAGGTGTAAGTCCATAGCCAAATTCAAAACGGTTTGGCACTAAGTATTCTGGGGCAATCGCTCCCATTGCCTCTAAAGCTAGAATCCCAAGACTTGTACTGGTTGCACCATCGGCATCGAAATCACCAACGATAAGAATCTTCTGACCAGCAACAATGGCATCCGCTAATATCTTCGCTGCTGTGGTTAGGTCAAATAAAGAATCAGGTCTTAATAAATACGGTAAGCGGTAATCAAGCTGAGCAACAGACACCACATCACGAGACAAAAAAACGCGCTGTAAAGTCGCAGACATAGTCGAGGGAAAGTCATTTGGTTCAGCAGGTACAGCTCGACGCACAATACGCATATAAATCTCAAAGTCAGGATAAACAGATAGATGAAGAATAACATGAAAATAGCCGCACTCGCGCTGCCGCCAATTCCAAGATGAAACCTTTAGCAAAGACAAAACCATTCTCGAACAAAAAAACACCATAAAATGGTTAAAAATTAAACACATAATTTCATTAGATTTTGTTACATAAGTGGCTGATATGAGAGGTTTTCTTACAAAACTGACGTAAAAAAGGAATTTTTTAGGCTATCACCTACAGAACCGCCTCCTGACCAGAAAGTTAAGATATTCGGTGATATGATGCCGCACTTTTTTGATTTGGATAAGCATTCTAAAGATAAAAACTGAGCTACACTCGTTTTAACCTATCGGAAAAAATATGAACAATCATTCATCTACTACTCATAAGCCCCAATCAAACCAACGGTTTGCTTTGATCGCCTTAACATCATTGTTCTTTATGTGGGGCTTTATTACCTCACTGAATGACATCCTAATACCGCACTTGAAAGGCGTTTTTGACCTTAACTATACGCAAGCTATGATGATTCAAATGTGTTTCTTTGGCGCTTACTTTATCGTTTCAATACCTGCAGGAAACCTAGTCAAAAAAGTTGGCTTTCAACGTGGCATAGGTATCGGCCTAATGATTGCCGCGGCGGGCTGCTTACTGTTTGTTGCGGCAGCAAAAGCACAGCAATACAGTATATTTTTAAGTGCGCTTTTTGTTTTAGCGGCAGGTATTACTATTCTTCAAGTAGCAGCAAACCCTCTTGTTACTGCAATGGGACCAACTGAAACTGCATCAAGCCGTTTGACACTTTCTCAAGCCTTTAATGCGTTAGGCACAACTGTTGCTCCTCTTGTTGGTGGCGCTCTATTATTTACGGTTGCCGGACAATATGCCACCAAAGCACAAGAAGCTGAGAGCGTTATTATCCCTTACATTGGCTTGGCGATTTTACTTGTTCTTTTAGCCGCTATTTTTACCCGCATTAGCCTGCCAACCCCCTCAAATATTGAAGAGGACACTACAGATACTCCAAGTGTTAGTATTTTAAAACACCGCCATTTGGTATTGGGGACTATCGCTATTTTTATGTATGTAGGTGCAGAAGTAGCCATCGGCAGCCTGCTAGTTAACTTCTTTGGCCTTGAAAATATTGCAGGCCTAGCTGAGGCCGATGCGGCTCATTACGTCGCCTATTATTGGGGCGGAGCCATGGTAGGACGCTTTATTGGTGCAGCACTAATGCAGCGTATTTCTGCTGGTAGCTTACTTACATTTAATGCCTTGACCGTAATTGTATTAATTATTAGTGCAATATTAAATGACGGTCACGTTGCTATGTGGTCTATTTTATTGGTTGGCTTATTCAACTCTATTATGTTCCCAACTATATTCAGCCTCGCCTTAAAAGACCTTGGTCCACAGACTAGTCGTGGTTCTGGCTTACTTTGCTTAGCTATTGTAGGCGGTGCAATATTACCGGTATTACAGGGCTTTATTGCTGACTCAATAGGTCTTCAAATCTCATTCGTTATGCCGGTGATTTGCTACCTATATATTGCTTACTTTGGGGTCTTTGGTTCTAAACCCATTTCTCGATAAAAAATGAAACGGCAAAAAAGAAGGCCCTGCTCAAATCATTTAGCAGGGCCTTCTTTTATTACCACCATCAAAAAGCGGCAGCACATTTAGTTTTTTCGAGTTCGATTTCGACCAGCGCGCTTTGCACCATATAAACGACTATCAGCAAGAGTTATCGCCTCTCGCAATGAAGTAGATTCATTCATTGTCGCCATACCAAAGCTCAGTGTCATACGAAACTTCTGATCTAGATATTCAAACTCATAATTTTCTACATCTTTCCGGATAGATTCAGCTAAAGCAAAAGCCTCCGACTCACTACAATCACAAACCGCTATCAAAAATTCTTCTCCTCCCCATCGAGAAGCTAAGCCCCCCTCTGGAATAGACATTTGGATAATTTTAGCCAATTGAGAAAGAGCATAATCTCCAGCGTCATGACCATATCCATCATTTATGCGTTTAAAAAAGTCTACATCAGCCAAAAGCAGGTGAAAATTATGATAAGAGCTTGTCTCAAGCCGTTGCAACATTCCTCTTCGATTTAATAGTTCAGTCAGTGCATCAATATAAGCGACGAGTTTTAGTTTGGCTGAAGTTTCTTTTAACTCCTGGTTAAACCGAGACATTGAATATTCATAAATACCTGAAAGAAAAACCACCACTACAAAAGAAAATAGAATCCTCGTTTTTAACACTGGATCATAACCAAACTCTGCAAAATGGCTATCCGTAAAAAACATCGTAATGATTAAAGCGAAAGTAAAAAAGCTTAATTCAACCAACCCCCTCTTCATGCCATGCAAAAATAAGGAAACAGCAGGAATACAAAATATCCACACATGCCCTGTTCCCTTCACCCCACCAGTATAAACAAGGTAAATCATCAAAGCGTATAAAGGGTAGATTACAAAGTTACCAGATAAGGCGTGGTTATGCGTATAACGCAAATAGATGTGATTCGTTGCATATAAAAATGCAATCAATATCAAAGCGGCCCCAAGAACAACTTTTCCTTCAATAAGAGACTCAATGCCCAATGGAAAAGTGAAAAGAACACCAACAGAGGTGAATAAATTGATAATAAATACTCGACGAATATTTTCAGAAAATACACCATCAGTATTACCAACATAGATATAGGTCAACCAAGAGGTCTTAGTCTTATTTTTTTCGATATTATCAAGTTTCGGTTTACGTACGTGTTTTGTCATACATATTCTCCGACCCAGCATATCTGAGTCGTATATGGCAGGGAATATAAGAGCAAACTCCCCAATATGCATAATCCTACACCAAAGCCTAAAATAGCTCCTCTCATAACCCCCTGTAGTTACAAATTACAACAATTCAAGTACTTAGTGCATTAGGCTGGATACAAACGCGACAACAAAACCGGCACTACGGTTTCCACTTTTAAAATTCTATCCCCTAAATGTACTGATTCCATGCCCGCTTCATGCCATTTGGACACTTCAAATTCATTCCAGCCACCTTCTGGCCCCAGTGCCAAAACACAAGGCTGCTGAATATCAACTGGGCATCGCTTGGCTAAATAAGGATGAGCAAGTAAACCCATTTTATCTTTTAAAATATCTGGTAATTGATCTTCTACAAAAGGGCGAAACCTTGGTATTAAAGACCAATTTGGTATTACTGTATCTTTAGCTTGCTCCAGCCCTTCTAGCAAACATTGCTGAATCGATTCTGTTTGCAGTACTGGACTTTGCCAATAGCTTTTTTCTACTTTAGCGGAGTGAATAAGGTATAAATCTTTCACCCCCATCGCAGTGATATTCAGCAAGGTTCGTTTCAGCATATTTGGCCTTGGCAAAGCCATCACCAATACCATTGGCAAAGGTGTTGGTGGTTGCAAGGTAAGATCTAATGAATGGATATAACCTGGCTGGCTTTCGCTTGGGGATTCATATACACCTTCGCCAATTTTTCCATTTAACACACCCACACGCAGCACATCACCTGATTCAGCTTTAATGACTTTTGAAATATGGGTTTGCTGACGCTCAGTTAGACCATAACGTCCATCACCAAGGGTATTTTTAGAATCGAGTAAAATGATATTCATATGATAAACGCAAAGTAAGTAGGAAAAATAAACGGCCAATCAAAGATTGGCCGTTATTAGTTTTAATGAGCGATAACTATCTAGATTTTATCGGCTACAAAAGCCTGTACATCACTCAAACTATTATCTAGAACAGTATAGGACTCTTCTCGCTCAAAAAGGTCTTTCATATGCTCAGGCAAAACAGGTGATTCACAACCTGCTTTTTCAACCGCTTCAGGGAATTTCACAGGATGTGCTGTTGCCAAAGTAATCATTGGCACAGACTGATCTTTCCAACAGTGACGCGCGGCTTCAAGACCAATGGCCGTATGAGGATCAAGAAGATATTGCGTTTTAGCGAATACATCCGCAATCACTTCACACGTTTTCTCGTCATCCACTTTGTAGCTATCAAAGTACTCTTTAACATAAGTCCAAGCTTGATCATTTAATGCCACATCGCCTTTATTAAAACGAGACATCAAATCATCAATCGCTACACCATCGCGCCCATGAGCATCGAACAACAAACGTTCAAAGTTACTGGAAACCATAATGTCCATACTTGGCGACAAAGTCACATTCAAAGACTGACGGCTCATGTCATTTTCAGCAATCACACGATGGAGAATGTCATTCTGGTTGGTAGCAACAACAAGCTGATCAATAGGCAAGCCCATTTTCTTCGCTAAATAGCCCGCAAAGATGTCACCGAAATTCCCTGTTGGTACAGAGAAAGACACTTTGCGATGAGGAGCACCAACAGACAATGCAGAAGAAAAGTAGTAAACGATTTGAGCCATAATACGAGCCCAGTTAATCGAGTTAACCGCACCCAACTTAGCACCTTTCAAGAAAGACTGATCAGCAAAACTTGATTTCACCATACCCTGACAATCATCAAAATTGCCTTTAACAGCAATATTAAACACATTATCATCAATCACTGTTGTCATTTGACGACGTTGCACTTCAGAAACGCGCTGATATGGGTGCAAAATAAAAATATTTAAATGCTCAGAGTGGCGACAGCCTTCAATCGCAGCCGACCCTGTATCACCTGATGTGGCACCAAGAATAACCAGTTTCTCTTTACGCTCAGACAACACATAGTCCATCAAACGACCAAGTAGCTGCAATGCAAAATCTTTAAATGCCAACGTTGGACCACGGAACAACTCGAGAATCCATTCGTTGTTGCCAACCTGCACCATAGGCGCAATAGAAGTATGATTAAAACCTGCATAGGCGTCATTAATCATAGTTTTAAAGGCATCAGCTGGGATATCGCCCTCTACAAACGGCCACATCACCTTAAAAGCTAATTCTTGATAGCTAAGATTAGCCCAAGAAGCAATTTCTTCTTTGCTGTAATGAGGCAAAGTTTCTGGTACATACAAGCCCCCATCATTAGCCAAACCAGCTAACAACACATCACCAAAAGAAAGCGCAGGCGCTTTACCACGAGTAGAAATGTATTTCATCTTTGTTCTCTCTTACGCCAAGTTTTCAACACGGATTCGCTGTACAGTTCCAGCAACATCCGGCAAGGCTTCAATTGCTGCAATAGCAGCATTCATATTGCGTTCTTTTACATCATGAGTCATCACAACCAATGGCACTAACTCGCTACCTTCGCGCTCACGCTGGATAAGAGACTCAATACTGATGTTATTCACAGAAAGAATCTGCGTAATATTGGCAAGCACTCCTGCGCGATCTTTAATCGTCATGTTAAGGAAGAAACCACATTCAATTTCTTCAACAGGCAAGATTTGCACCTGAGACAAAGAGTCAGCTTGGAACGCCAAATGCGGCACTCTGTTGGTTGGATCCGCCGTCAAAGTACGAGCAACATCAATAACATCAGCGATAACAGAAGAGCCCGTTGGTAATGCGCCAGCACCCGCACCGTAAGTCAAAGTCGGCCCAACAACATCGCCTTGCACCATAATGGCATTCATTACGCCATTTACATTAGCCAAAAGCTGCTTATGGGAAATCAACGTAGGATGAACTCGCAACTCAATACCCGCTTTGGAACGACGAGCAATACCCAAGTGTTTGATGGCATAACCAAGATCATCGGCAAACGCCACATCTTCCGAAGTAATTCGACTGATACCTTCAGTATAAGTTTTTTCAAACTGCAAAGGGATACCAAATGCAATGGATGCTAGAATCGTCAACTTATGTGCGGCATCAATACCTTCGATATCAAAAGTTGGATCCGCTTCGGCATAACCAAGTGCTTGTGCTTCTGCTAATACATCTTCAAAGCCGCGACCTTTTTGACTCATTTCGGTCAAAATGAAATTGCCGGTGCCATTAATGATACCCGCTAGCCACTCAATTCGGTTTGCAGACAAACCTTCACGAATTTGTTTGATGATAGGAATGCCGCCAGCCACTGCCGCCTCAAACGCGACAATGACACCTTTCTCTTGAGCTTTGGCAAAAATTTCGTTGCCATGCTCAGCAATAAGCGCTTTGTTTGCGGTCACAACATGCTTGCCATTTTCAATGGCCTTAAGAACCAGCTCTTTCGCGACAGAAGTTCCGCCAATCAGCTCAAGAACAATGTCGATCTCTGGATTATTGACCACATCAAAAATATCACGGGTAACATTAATACCGGAGGTATCACAAGCGTCGTTATCACGACGGGCACCTACTTGCTCAATAACAATACTGCGACCCACACGTCGTGTAATCTCTTCCGCATTATTACGAAGAATGTTAAAACTACCGGACCCCACTGTCCCCAGTCCACAAATTCCGACTTTTACCGGTTTCAAAACAATACCCCACAGAGATAATTTAATTTTTATAAGACACTTAGTTAAGTGACAAGCTGATTCATTATAACGCCAGTATTATTCAAACCCAACGTAGAAAAGGCTGAAGAAGGCTCATGTTTAGTGGAATATTTCGCGATAAGTCTATAACCCAAGGTGTTTAACCAACTCAGCCGCTGGTAAATATCCTGGTAAAAACTCACCGTTGTCTAGCACTATACTTGGCGTACCACGCACCCCTACTTCGTTGCCTAGTTTATACTGATCTGCAACTGGGTTAACACATTTGTTTTCAGGAATTTCAGCGCCTAATTTTGCTTGCGTAAGCCACTCTTGAGGATCTGCTGAACACCAAATACTGACCATTTTAGTATAGGCTTCTGAGCCAATTCCCGCTCTTGGGTAAGCCAAGTAGCGGACAGTAACTCCTGCCTCATTAAGTTTTGGCACTTCTTTATGAAGCATTCGACAGTAACCACAATCAACATCAGTAAATACGGTGATGTGTGCTTTTTCGTCCTTTGCTTTGTAGACGATCATTTGCGATTCAGGAAGTGTTTCAATTTTGGCAAGTTTTGCTTTTTCTGTTTCGTTCTCAAGCGTTGTATTGTCTATTCGGTAAAGATCACCCGCGACAAAATATTTGCCATCTTGCGTTACATGTAATGTTGGACCGTTCTTCAAAACAACAACATACAAGCCCGCGCCTTCATGCAATTTCGCACTTTCAACTTCATATTGAGGCAACGCCGTTTGAACTGCAAATAAGACTGCTGATTGATCAGCAAATACTGCACAGGAAAGAGAAAGCAACGTAGTTATTGCAGCAGAGCGAGACAGGGAACAGAAAAAACGCTTCATGGTAACCTCAAAGACATGTAAATAGTCTCTATTAGGCCATACGAACGGGGGTTAGTTCCATAAAAAAAGGCGACTCGCGTCGCCTTTTTTAATAAGAAAAAATTAACGTTTAGCCAATTTTTCTTTGATACGTGCAGATTTACCAGAACGCTCGCGTAGGTAGTAGATCTTAGCTTGACGCACGTCACCGCGGCGTTTAACTTCGATGCTTTCAACCAATGGGCTGTACGTTTGGAAAGCACGCTCAACACCAATACCGCTAGAGATTTTACGAACGGTAAATGCTGAGTTAAGACCACGGTTACGCTTAGAGATTACAATACCTTCATAGGCCTGTAGACGCTCGCGTGAACCTTCTTTAACTTTAACTTGAACAACAATAGTGTCACCAGGGCCGAAGGCTGGGACTTCTTTTGTCATTTGTTCAGCTTCAATCTGCTGAATCAGTTTAGTTTTATTACTCATGGATGTGACTCCTAATGATATGGTTTCTTATCAGCATGAAGGTTCTTCTTTCTGATAAGCTCGCAATTCCTACTCTGCCGAGGTTGAATCTTCAGTTTCGCGAATAAACTCTTCTAACAGCAACTGCTGTTCCTTGTCCAACTCAAGGTTCTGCAGAAGGTCTGGCCGGCGCTGAAAAGTTCTTGCGAGCTTTTGCTTTAAACGCCAGCGTCTAATCTCCTCGTGGTTGCCACTAAGCAGCACTGATGGCACAGGTTCGCCATTTAGCACTTCTGGGCGAGTATAATGCGGGCAATCCAACAAACCATCAGAGAATGAATCTTCATCCGCAGACGCTTGTTTTCCCAGCACTCCTGGAACCATCCTAGAGACAGCATCCATAAGCACCATTGCCGGCAACTCACCACCACTTAGGACAAAGTCGCCAATTGACCATTCTTCATCAATCTCAGATTGAATCAAACGCTCATCAACGCCTTCATAACGACCTGCTACCAGAATAAATTCTGCTTGTTTAGCAAGCTGTTGCACGCCTTCTTGCGTTAGCGTACGCCCTTGAGGGGATAGATAAATAACTTTTGCATTGGGTACCGATAACTTGGCACTCGCAATAGCATCTTTGAGAGGCTGAACTTTCATCAGCATCCCTGGACCACCACCATAAGGTCGATCATCTACAGTCTTATGTCGGTCATGAGTAAAATCGCGGGGATTAAAAAAATCCACCTCAACCAACCCAGACTTAATGGCTCTGCCTGTTACCCCGTATTGGGTAATGGCCTGAAACATCTCCGGAAAGAGCGATATAACGCTAACCTTCACGTTGTGACCTCAGCTTATCTGTTTAAAATTCTGGATCCCAGTCCACTACCATTTCCTGCTGTTCTAAATCGATGTTTAAAACATAAGTTCCTGGAGCATAAGGAATCAATCGCTCTTCACGATCAAAGCTACCTTCACACGCGCGGACAACTATTACATCATTCGCACCAGTTTCCATAAGTTGAGAAACCTTCCCTAAGAGGACACCCTCTTTGGTAATAACCCTCAGTCCTTCCAGTTGGCTCCAGTAATAATCACCTTCTTCCAATTCTGGCAGTTCTGCTGCATCTATATAAACGTCCATACCACAGATATCTTTTACTTGATCTCTGTCTGTATAACCTTTTACCGATGCTACCAAACCTCGCCCTTGCAGACGGCCTTGGCTTAATTCTACGGTCTTCCACCCACTAGAAGTTTTCAACCACCAATGCTTATAATCAAAGATCCCTTGCATTGGTTCGGTGTGAGAATATAACTTCACCCACCCTTTAACACCATATACCGATGTAATGCGTCCAACCACAAGGGCTTGCTCAGGAGCGGCCGCTTGTTTTAATTCAGACATAGCATTACCTCAGTATTAAGCGTTTTTGCTAGCATCTTTTACAAGCTGCGCAGCACGGTCAGAAAGTTGAGCGCCTTGGCTAACCCAATGATTTACGCGATCTAGATCGATGCGTAGACGTTCTTCTTGACCACGAGCAACAGGGTTAAAGAAACCCAAACGCTCGATATAACGACCATCACGTGCACGACGGCTATCAGCCACGTTCAAATGATAGAATGGGCGCTTTTTAGAGCCACCACGAGAAAGACGAATAGTTACCATATGATTGGTTCCTTATTGCTTAACGAAACACCCCTTGCCGAGTCGAATTTTTGACTCATACAACAAGAAGGCGGCATATTCTAGTCGATTAACTAGAAAAACAAAAGGGCGAATTACTCACCCAGACATTAAAAACGGCAGTTTTTTAACTGCCGTCAATAAAAACAAGAAGATATGCTTAAAACTTGGGGAAATTTCCACCGCCAGGCATACCACCACCCGGCATCATTCCCCCCAAACCACGCATCATTTTCTTCATTCCGCCTTTAGCGGTCATCTTCTTCATCATCTTCTGCATTTGTTTATGCTGCTTTAAAAGACGATTTAAATCTTGAATTTGCAAACCAGCACCCGTTGAAATACGCTTTTTACGAGAACCATTTATAACATCTGGATTGTGACGTTCAGCTGGTGTCATGGAGTTTATCAAAGCTTCCATTTGCACGAACATTTTATCATTCACTTTATCTTGAATATTACCTAGCTGCCCCATACCAGGAAGCTTGTCCAACATGGAACTCATCCCCCCCATGTTTTTCATCTGCTGAAGCTGCTCTTTGAAATCTTCTAAATCAAAGCCTTTGCCTTTTTTCAGCTTGCCTGCAAGTTTTTCAGCTTTTTCTTTGTCGATCTTTTGCTCTGCTTCCTCTATTAAGGAAAGCATATCTCCCATACCAAGGATACGAGACGCTAAACGATCAGGGTGGAACGGCTCTAATGCACTGGTTTTTTCACCAACACCTAAGAACTTAATCGGTTTACCTGTAATGTGACGAACAGATAAAGCGGCGCCGCCACGAGCGTCACCATCAGTCTTGGTAAGAATTACACCTGTAAGAGGCAACACATCACCAAAGGCCTTTGCTGTATTCGCCGCATCTTGGCCCGTCATGGCATCTACAACGAATAAAGTTTCAATTGGATTAACAGCGGCGTGCAGAGCTTTAATCTCTGCCATCATGTCTTCATCAATCGACAAACGACCTGCAGTATCAACAATCAAAACATCTTTGTGTGCTTTTTTGGCGTAATCGATAGCGTTATTAACAATATCAATCGGCTTTTGTGACAAGTCACTTGGAATGAAATCAACACCCACTTCACCAGCTAATGTTTCAAGCTGTTTAATAGCCGCTGGTCGATAAACGTCGGCACTAACAACCGATACCGATTTTTTCTCGCGCTCTTTCAAGTATTTTGCTAATTTAGCCGCCGATGTGGTTTTACCCGCACCTTGCAAACCAGCCAATAAAATTACCGCTGGACGAGCTGCTCTAAGGTTAAGGCCATCGTTAGCCTGCCCCATAACATTCTCAAGTTCCTGCTTAACAATTTTCAGGAAAACTTGACCAGGACTCAAACTTTTAGAAACTTCGGTCCCTATTGCCCGCTCTTTAACCGCAGCAATGAAATCTTTAACAACAGGCAAAGCAACATCAGCTTCAAGAAGCGCCATGCGCACTTCACGCAACACTTCTTGTATGTTGTCTTCGGTTAATTTAGCTCGACCTCGAATACGATCAAGCGAGGAAGTTAAGCGATTCGATAAATTGTCGAACATATTGCCCTCAAATTTTGGCTCTAAATGGAAAAAAACCTACGGTTTCAGTTTATCCAAGGTGAAATTGTCTCTATTATAACGGATAAATGATTATCACCCTATACCTTTACCCTGCGGAACCTTTAGTTTCATGACTCAATTATCGCTTTGGCTTGCTTGTATCGCTTGTTTGATTGCTGGCACAGCGTATTACCTGCGTCCAGAAAATCGCTCAACCCAGTACATTGGGGCAATTACGATTGCCATACACACATTCTCTCTCACACAAGTATTACTGAATAGAGATGGCTTTAACTTTTTAACAATTGGGCTACTTATTGCGTTAATTGGCAACAGCCTACTTTGGTTCAGTAACCGCGATAAAGATTTGTCGCTATTGCTCGGCACCGCATTCCCTCTTGGCGCAATTATTATTGCATTAAATGCAATCGAGCCGTGGGACTTAACCCAACTGCATAGCAACTCTTGGGGCACTAGCGCTCATATTCTTATTGCCTCTGCTGCATACAGTTTATTCACTGCCGCTTGTGGCGTTGGTATTTTGCTTGCTATGCAAGAGTACCAACTTAAACACCATAAACTGAAACAACTACTTAGAGTACCGCCGCTACAGGTATTAGAGCGCTTAATGTTTGAATTTATCTGGGCCGCTTTCATTTTATTAACCATCACAATAGCAACTGGCTTTTATTTTATTGAAGACATGTTTGCCCAGCACTTAGTGCACAAAACTTTTTTCACTATTGCTTCTTGGTTTGTATTTGCAGGTTTACTACTTGGCAGACATATAGCTGGCTGGCGTGGGCAACTAGCGGTAAAACTAACGTTGAGTGGTTTTTTCTTGCTAATGCTAGGCTACTTTGGCAGCCAAATAGCACTACAAATATTACGTCATTAATTTAAAGTATGTTTGACAGTAAGACCTTAAGAACCAATAATCCAGTTATCTACATAATTGAGGCGATCCCTTTTTGAACGAAGTACCCTTAGGTGTTCTTGGTGGAATACTTTTTTGTCTTATTTTACTTTCTGCTTTCTTTTCGAGCTCTGAAACAGGAATGTTGTCGATAAACAAATATCGACTTAAACACCTTGTTAAGAACAAGAACCGATCAGCAATCAAAGTAAACTCTCTTTTAGAGCGCCCTGATAGACTTATCGGCGTCATCTTAATCGGAAACAACTTTGTCAATATCCTTGCCTCGGCGATAGCAACCATCATTGCCGTGCGCTTATGGGGCGACGCAGGTGTTGCGATCGCGACAGCTGCGCTCACTATGGTGGTACTAATTTTTGCAGAAGTCACACCAAAAACATTGGCCGCGATACACCCTGAGAAAATTGCTTTTCCAGCATCTTGGATCCTTGCGATTTTATTAAAAGCTCTTTACCCGCTAGTTTGGCTAGTAAATGGCTTATCTAATGGCCTTTTGCGCTTAATCGGTGTACATGCCTCGCAAAAAAACCACGATACCCTAGACTCGGAAGAGCTAAGAACCGTGGTAAATGAAGCAAGTGGATTAATCCCTGCGGCTCACCAAGAAATGCTGATTTCGATTCTCGATCTAGAGAAAGTCTCTGTCGAAGACATCATGATTCCTCGAAATGAAGTGGTTGGCATCGACATAGAAGACTCGATTGAAGAGATTATCGAACAAATCTGCCAAAGCAGACACACGCGCATGCCTGTCTATAATGGTGAGATCAACAAAGTCATCGGTATTCTTCACGCACGCCATGCAGCCGTATTTTTACGCGACCCGACACCATCTAAAGCCGCTTTATTAAAAGCAACTGTTGAGCCTTACTTCATTCCTGAAAGCACTTCCCTGAATACAGTCTTGCTGAACTTCCAGAAAGATCATCAACAAATGGGTATCGTGGTAGATGAATATGGTGATGTCCAAGGTATTGCTGCTCTAGAAGACGTACTTGAAGAAATCGTGGGTGAGTTCACTCCACCAACCCAAGACGAAGAAGAAGAAATTCAAACTCTTGATGACGGCTCTTTTAGAATCGAAGGTTCGACACACATTCGAGAGATCAACAAAACGCTTGATTGGCATCTACCAACAGACGGACCGAAGACACTCAACGGCCTTATTATCGAAACACTGGAATTCATCCCGGAGCACCCAATTAGCTTATGGGTTGGACATTACATGATCGAAATTCAAGAAATCGAAGATAAAGTCGTCAAATACGCCAAGCTTCAGCTGAAACGTTAAGGAAACATCATGAGATATTGCCCGCAATGCGGTCACGCCGTTAATATGACCATTCCTGCTGGGGATAATAGGCTACGTGCGGTTTGCCCAAGTTGCGAGTTTATCGATTATGATAATCCGAGACTAATTACGGGCACCATCCCCATTTACAATAATAAAATTTTGCTTTGTAAAAGAAATATTGAGCCGCGCTTCGGCTTCTGGACTTTGCCTGCCGGCTTCATGGAAAACCAAGAAACCACCAGTGAAGGCGCATTAAGAGAGACTCTAGAGGAAAGCGGATCAACTGCTATATGCAAACAAGCGTTTAGCATGATCAGCATCCCTCGTATCAATCAAGTGCATCTTTTTTATATCGCAGAATTAGAGAAAGATGACTTTCATGCAACCGAAGAAAGCTCAGAAGTTGCCTTATTTGATCTTGATGAAATCCCTTGGGATGAACTGGCCTTCAGCAGCGTCACTAAAACTATTGAGTTTTTCATCGAAGATCATAAAAAAGGTCAATACGGTTTCCACGAAGACACCATTCACTTCAACACTGTGTCTGAATAAAATGGTAGGCCACCTCTTCATAGGGGTGCGCCAACAATAAGGCAGCTAAAACACTCGCCTTCACTTCCTCTCTCAAAACCATTTCCACTCGATATTCATCAACAAACTCTAATTCACCGACTTTACCAAGAAAAGGAGTCGCTCCTTTTGCAGGCCTAAATTGCCCCAGTCCTTTCACCTGCCAGCAACAAGAGTCATAGTTTCCCATTGAACCTGCTCCAGCCGAAAACACAGCGTGTTTAACAGATTCTAAATGAGATTCAGGCACGTAAAACACTAATGAATACATAACACCCTCCAACCATTTCATTTAGACGAACAATACATTTATCCAACTTACCAAAGACTAACTTGCTCCTGACTTTGCGGCAGAACCAAAGCACTCTGGTAATTGGGCGTTAGCGAGCGAACTTTTTCATCTAATTGTGCAGCTAGAGTTGGCGCAGCAATATTGTCCGAAGAATGTACAAATACACTTGGAGTAAGACCATCAGACAACCATTGGGATAATTTAACCGCCCATTGATCTAACCAAAGATTATTTCGTGGCAAATCTGGATGGCCAATAAAACGTACAACAGGATGATTCGAAGTCGCTACGGGATGACAAGGCACCCTCGGTTTTTTCTTCTGAGCATCAATCAAGCTTTCACAATAAGCCTCAGTGGAGAAAACCGGCCTAGAATCCATCACCACACGATTCACTTTTCTACCAGACAATCCGGCTAAAAAACCTTGTTCTGTTTGAGACTTATCAAAATAAGCAAGATTACGTACTTCAACAGACAAAGGCGCAGATAACGTCCACATATCGCACAAGGCTAAAATAGTATCCAAAGCACGCTCATCGCATATAGCAGGGAACTGCAACATGGTTGGACCAAGCTTAGCCTGTAACGGTTGCAACGAATCCATAAAAGCCAACCAATCGCGCTGAACGTCACTCCAAGGACGCTCTATCAATCGATGAGTAACAGTTTGAGGCGCTTTGAAACTGAACTTAAACTCATCGGAAACCGATTCGTACCAGCGCATCAACTGGGCATCGTCCACCTTGGTATAGAAAGTACTCCCCACCTCGACCGTCGAAAATACTTGCGAATATCGGGCAATTCTTTCCGCACTTGGAAGTGAGGCAGGATAAAGCCAATTCACCCAAGCTGGATGTTGCCACTGCGCCATGCCGTAGTAAATAGTCATGCAACTACTTGACGGTATTCAACCGCGTCAATAATGTATGTTTTCTCTCCGCCAGCAAGACGAATAACCACTTCATCACCTTCTTGTTTTTTCAGCAAAGCCCGAGCAACAGGAGAGTCAATACTAATGTAACTAGAATGATGATCCAGCTCATCAGGACCAACAATACGATATTCTTTTAGGTTTCCAGCCTCATCTTCCAATGTCACCCAAGCCCCAAAAAACACTCGCTCTTGGTCACTAGGAAAACGATCCACCACAGTACAAACCTCTAAGCGTTTTTCCAGATAACGTACTCGCCTATCGATTTCTCTCAACTGCTTTTTCCCATAGATATATTCCGCATTCTCAGAGCGGTCACCTTGAGCAGCAGCTTCTCGAACTGTTTCAGTCACCGCTGGACGCTTTTCTTTCCATAAATATTTAAGCTCAGCCAATAAAGCCTGAGCACCCTCTTGAGTAATATATGCTGATTTGGGTGGCGAGGGCGGACGGTATCGACTCATTTTTAGCAGCCTTTAATTATTAAAAAACGAAAGATAGTAAAAAACAAAAATGCCGCCAGCTATTAGTTGGCGGCATTTCATATATTACAGCGAAAAGAAGTTAAAGCTATGTAAGCTTACGACTCTTGCTTATGCACATGCACATCCATTTGAGGGTATGGGATACCAACACCACGCTCATCAAAGGTATATTTAATTTTTTCTAAAAGCTCCGCTCGCACCGCCCAGTAATCGCCAGATGCAACCCAAGGGCGCAAAAAGAAATTCACTGAACTGTCAGCCAATTCAGAAACAGCAATCAAACATTTAGGATCTTTTAAAATACGCTCATCAGCATTAACGATTTCTTCCATAATTTGTTTTGCCAAACGGATATCTGCATCGTAACTAATACCAATAACAAGGTCTAAGCGGCGAGTTGATTCACGAGAAAAGTTTACAATTGAACCATTCATCACTGAAGAATTAGGTACTATGATGACACGATTGTCTGGTGTTTTAAGATACGTATGAAATAACTCAATACGATTAACCGTACCCATTTGACCGCCAGCATCAATAAAGTCACCCGAACGGAATGGACGCAATATTATAATTAGCACACCTGACGCAAAGTTAGACAAGGAACCTTGCAAAGCAAGACCAACAGCTAAGCCTGCAGCACCAAGAATAGCAATAAAGGATGTCGTCTCTACTCCTATTTGCCCCAACGCCATCAAGGCAACACCTGCAAACATCAAGGCATACAATATGCTCGACGCAAAACCAGCAACGGCTTGATCAACAGAAGCCTTAAGCATTCGCTTCTCACACCAATGCGATACTTTGGAAGCGATAAACTTACCCACAAAGAAAACAACAAGACCAATTACTAAATTGATAACACTATCAGCCAACCAAGGCATCATCTCGGAGCCTTGCTCAAATAACTTTTCTAACTCATTCATACAAGTAAACCCTATGCTTTTCCGTTTTAAAATAAAATCAGACTAAATACTTTGATTTATGCTGCCACTCATCCAACAATATTTCCAGCTGGGAAATACCTTTTTTATTGAAAGTAATACAAACCCGTCCATTAATTAATTGCGTTCCCTTCACACCTAGCTCATCAATCAATAAACACTGCTCTCTTAACTCATCAAGCGCATCGTCATCTCTAACAGTCATACCGATGAAAGCATGCCACTCATATTCAGGCAAAACACCTTGAATTGCTTTTTTAAGCAAGCTTATACATTGATCTTGAGTCAACCTATAATAAGGTACTTTTGATTGATGACGAATAAAAAACAACACCAGAAAAACTAACAGTAGAAATAAAAAACTGATAGAAACTAGCAACTGAACCAACATTATTTGAAACCATAAGCCATTAAAGAGGTTCTAGCGCGCTGCAAATGCTCAGCATGCTCCACTTCGTAACTATCCATTTCGAGTCTAAACTTCATTTTTGCAGGCTTAGGTAAACTCTCCCACTGTTCATGAGTAGGAATATGCTGGGTTTTCTCAGTAATAATATAAAAAGCCGAAATATCTTCATGCGCAGACAAATCTTCACTCAACTGATCCAACAAATGTTTTATTCGTATACTAGCTTCTATCCAATTGAGTTCTTCCGTCCCCACCGTTTTTAAAAGCACTCGAATACTATCAATCCTCTTTTGGCGCTCTTCATTAAAACGTTCTTCACCAGCACGAATTTTTTCTTCTCGCGCTTTGTTTAATTTTAGTTGATGACGAATAAACCAAAGAGATACAACAATCACACCAACACAGCAGAGCAAAACAATCATAAATACAGAAAAAGACATAAAAAAAACCTAATCAACCAAAAATAAACACGTCATAAATCAACATCAACAAGAGCCAAAAGGTCAGTATATAATTGAGGTGTCGATACCAAAAGACCTTCCCCGTTAACCACCTCAGGCCAAGTCGATGCACTAGTTAAATAACACCCGACTTTAGCACCGGCCTCTTCAGCTATTAAAACGCCGGCTGCCATATCCCAAGGCTTTACACTTTCAAAATAAGCATCCAAACGCCCAGCGGCAACCCAACACAAATCCAAAGCCGCAGAACCATTACGACGAACATCTTGGCAATGATGTAAAATACGCGACACGCGTTCAATAATAGGCGCCAATGCGGTTTTTTGATAAGGAAACCCAGTAGCAACCAAGGCATTTCTTAACTCTCCAGCGCTAGAAACCGCTAAAGACTTTCCATTACAGAAGGCTCCCGAACCTTTCAGCGCCCAAAAACACTCCCCTAAAAACGGTGCATTTACCACGCCCAAAATTCGCTGATCGCCAATATAAAGACCAATAGAAACAGCCACATTATGATGACCATGGGCAAAATTCACCGTACCATCAATAGGATCAATCACCCAAACTGGCAAGTCATCACCAATACTACCAAGATCCATATGTGGTGAAGACTCTTCAGACAAAATACAATGAGAAGGATATTTTTCTACAATACGACCACAAATGTACTGGTCGACCGCAATATCAGTCGAAGTAACCAGTTCATGATCCATTTTATAATCACGTACGAAGCTTGAATTCTCTCGCGCCGTTACGATCATTTCACCAGCCTTCATTGCTAGAGCTTTCGCAAAATCCAGCCATTCCTCATAGTTTTTAGACACAAAAGCCCCTTATTAAGAAGAGATAAATATACTTAACCAACTAAGCCAATCGAGCATTTAACCAATGAGATATATCCAACACTTGCTCAGGACAAACAGAATGAGGCATGTCATAAGATTGAAAAGCAACAGAATAACCTTTAGACACTAAAAGATCCTTTGCTTGAGTCGCCAACACTGGCGCAACTACTGGATCTTGCGAGCCGTGATGAATAAGAATTGGGGTTTGACCATTAGGACAAGCATCTGCTTCTGGCACTTTATCGCCATTAACCAAATAGGTTGATAACGCGAGCACGCCAGCTAACATATACTTAGTGTGCAATGCTGTTTGATAAGCGATAACGCCACCTTGAGAAAAACCAGCCAAGATAATTCGATTTGGGGCGATACCTTTATTAATTTGATCCTGTATCAATTGCTCAACTTGTAGACAGGATTCATCGATATTTTCCATATCTACTTTCCGCTCCAAAGTCATCTCATATATGTCATACCAAGCACGCATCTCCATACCGCCATTGACAGTAACAGGACGACGTGGAGCATGAGGAAAAACAAAGCGCACTTTTAACGTTGGTAACAAAGATAAAGCAGGAACCAAAGACTCAAAATCATGGCCGTCTGACCCTAAACCATGCAACCAAATAATAGCAGCATCTGGCTGCTCGTTCGTTTCCACTAAGACAGAGGGCAATAATTCAGTCATTTTTAACACTCCAAAAAAATAGGCTATCGCAATTAGCTATAGCCTATCATATTGACGTTTCTCACTCGACACCTTGCTCCTACTGCAGCTTCTTTTAAAATAGTCTTTAACATTAAAGTTTAGTGCTCAACTGGGAAACGCATCTCCATAACTTCTTGTTTTTCATTCAACTGAAATAACACATCCGCTTTACCTGGCATCACCGCTAACATGTGTCGAGTCAATCTTTCGTAATACTGCATAAATTGCTTCAGCTCTTTCGAGGACATCACTTTTAAATCAATAGTATCCAACAAAATACCATGAATATCATGAAGATGACTTTCGAGTACCCTCTCTTGCTTATCACGCCAATGATAAACAACTTCGTAGTTTGGCGCCTGCATCCAAGCCATTAGATCAATTTGTGAAAATAACGCTTTGTAATCGTCTTTTAAAAGTTGATTCACTTTATGACGCCACAATCCATCAGTATCCATTTCCGCTTCAAGCTGATTCAACGGTTGATCCATACCCTCAACCATGGGCGGTGCACCAACACACCAACCTTCAAATAAAACAACATCAACAGGGCCCTGAACTTCTTGCCACAAATGCACAGCCTTTCGATCATCAATCGACTTATCAAAGCGAGGAAACTTCATCACTTCACCCTCTTTAAGGTTTTTCAGCCGTTCAAAAAGCGAGAGCGCAAAACTAACATCATGTGTTCCAGGCACACCTCGCACAGAAAACATTGGTGTTGTTTGACTGGCAAATTTCATACGATCTTGCCGAGTGCTGTACAGATCATCCAAACTAATCACAATACAATTTAGATCAAAGCCCTTACTCAATATTCGACTAATAACACTACAAAACGTAGTTTTTCCACATCCTTGTGCACCACCAACACCAACAACTAAAGGCCCTTTCCCTGCATGAGCCTTTTGACTCAACCAACTAGAAAAAGGCAAATATAATCCTTCCATTTGATCAACCAAAGAAGCATCCGCATACAAACAACTTAATGTTTGCTCCACTTCGAATCGCAACCGGTGTGACAAGGGGTCTGGCATACTTAGATTTGTATAATCAAACTTACTTTGCTGTTTCAACATAATGATCACCTCCGTATTGTTCGCCCTTAAGTATAGTAAGACGTTACGATATTGATCAAAATTTACACAATCAAACAAAAGGGAGGTTTAATTGATGAGGCTCTGGTGGAGATAGACGATAGCCCACACCAATTAAACGAACTGGACGACGAGACCGAGAATAAGCCTGCTGCAACAGTTGCGAAAACACATCATCAGATAATTTGGCTTTAATTGGTTGCTCTATTGTTGTTTGCTTAAAGTCGTCAAATTTTACTTTTAGATAATATTTGCTTAGTTGAGATTCGAAATCTCTTCCCGACATACGCTTTTTTAGATCGGTCAGCAAGATAGGTAAGACTGCCTGACACTCTTTGAGATCAAGCAAATCTTTAGAAAAGGTATGCTCCACCGAAATACTCTTTCTTTCCCGAGAAACAGTCACTGGTCGATCATCAATCCCTAGGGCAAATTGGGACAAACGAAATGACATACTGCCAAAACTTTTTTGTAAAACAGAAAAATCTAATGCTTGTAAATCTGAGCATTTAAATACGCCTAGTGAAGCCAGCTTTTCTTGCGCAACACGACCTATTCCTGAAATAAACTTAACGGGAACATTAGAAACAAACTCAAACTGCTTTTCTGGTGTAACAACCGTTAATCCATCTGGTTTATCCCAATCGCTTGCTACTTTTGCGATGAATTTATTAGTCGCTACTCCTGCAGAAACCGTAATACCAACTTCTTTCAGTATTCTTGAACGTATCTCTTCCGCAATCCGTGTAGCACTTCCTTGAAAACTTGATGAGTTAGTAACATCAAGATACGCTTCATCCAATGATAAGGGCTCAATGATATCGGTGAATTCTCGAAAAATAGCATGCATTTGCTCAGAAGCAAGTCGGTATTTATTCATATTTCCAGGTATAACAAGCAAGGCAGGACATAGCCGTTTCGCCACAGATGTCGGCATAGCAGAACGAACACCATAAACTCGAGCGGCATAGTTAGCCGTCGACAATACACTCCGTCCACTTGCGGGGCCACCAATAGCCATTGGAATATCACGCAAATTTGGATCGTCCCGCATCTCTATCGCAGCATAAAAACAATCAGCATCTATATGAATAATCTTTCGATTCTGCAATATAACACCCAAAAAATACTGTATAAAAACACAGTTTACACTATCTAAAAAACACCTTCACCACCTCAATAAAAAATGTAAATTTTCTTCTAGATAACTCTCTCTGAACGTAAAATAATCGAGAAAACTCAAAAAAATGCACTGATAGAACAGATTCACTATCAAAAACAAAGAAAAAGCGCTTTTTTAAGTGGTCAAACATGGACGCTAGAGAGCAAAATGGTTTACATTTTGTCCACTAGATTAGGCTTGTTGAAAAATAAAAGGATTTTTGAACAAACTATTCACAATAAAACCTGTAGCGCAAAATCGCTCAGTTGAAATCACATCGCATAAAGTGTGTTATTTCAACACAGGATATTAAGGTAAAGACTTCCACACAAAGGGCACCACCATGACATTATCACTTCGTATTTTTTTTATAGCCATAGGGGCGATAATTCTTTCCGGGTGCCAAAGCCTTTACCAACAAAGCGCAGATGGAACACCTTGTACTACTGTCGCTCCTTGTAACGGTAACACTATCGGAAATAGCACTACTTATGGCTACCCACAAAATGGCGCCTTAAACGCGAATAACACCATTGCAGTTATCAAACAAGAACCTATCATAGTTACTGCCACAGGTTATGCGGCAATGATGACAAACAAACGTCTGACAAAATCCCAAGCCCGAATTATGACAATGCGCAGTTCTATGCTAGATGCCTATAGAAATCTATCAGAACGAGTTTATGGCTTGAAAATTGACGGCTCCAGCTCATTGAGCAACATGGTCATGCAAAACGATGAGTTAAGAACCTATGTCGATGCATACTTAGTTGGTGCAAAAGTCGTTTCTCAACGCGAACATGAAGACGGAATATTCGAAACCGTTGTTGAAATGGCGCTGCAAGAAAACTTTCGTCAATGTTTGAGTTCCTCAAACATCCAAACAGACCCAAATTGTAAGATTCAACCTGGCTATCGTGCTGTTAATGTTGAAAACGCAACACCAACAACCAACTTTTATAGCATTGAATAACAAATGTTACTTTTAAAGCGTTTACTGATCATCATAGTTGCTTCATTTTTATTGCCAACAGCCAGTTTTGCCAAAAGCATCACAGCTGTCGGTGAAGCGGTTATTTATAACAATGATATTGCTGATGCTCGCTATAGAGCGACACAACAAGCCATAAAACAAGCCGTTTTAGAGTCTGGATCCAGAGTTAACATTAAAGATGAACTCTATAATGGTGAACTAGAGTCTAATTTAGAGATACGCAGTTCTGGCTATGTTCAAAAAGCCAAAATACTTTCTGAGGAGCAAAACGGTGACTTCCTCACCATTGTGGCTCGCGTAGATGTCACACCTGACTCACAATGCAGTTCTGGACCAACTAGTTACTACAAAAAAACTGTTGGCGTTACAGGATTTGAATTACAAGTCCCTCAGCAAGCAAGATTGGGAGAACTCAGCAATATATCCAGAGAACTACCAAAAGATCTAGCCGATGAAATAAACAAACAAGGTTATTTAAGAGCCTTAACCGCCACCAACATTGCCATCTATCCAGATCTCATAAACGCCCCCTCCTCTACAAACTATGATGGCTCTCTAACAAATGTCACAAGAATCAGTGAACAGTTGGGTGTACAATACATAGTCAGCGGTGTCATTAGAGATATCGGAGAACTATACCTAAGGCATCCAAATGATAAGAATACAAAAGACCTATTAGATGAAAATATTGATAAAGAAAGAAACTTTGTGGTCGATATCTATATTTATGATGGTTTCAGTGGCGCCCTTTTGTTTGAACATAGATACAATGAAATAGGTAATTGGGATGTATCAGATCGTGCAAAAATAGGTTTTGGCAGCGCAAAGTTCTGGACAGTTCATTACGGTAAAGTTGTTCAACAGGCACTCAGGGAAAGCGCCTTAGACACCAGCGAAAAACTACGTTGTCAGCCATTTATCGCCAATATTTTTCGCACAGAAGGCAACCGAATACATATTTCAGCAGGATCATTAGCAGGGATAAAACAGGGAGATAAATTCAATGTTTATCGACGTTATGAAGTTTTTAATCAGTTGCAATCTACTCAAACTCAGCTGAATAATGCAAACATCAGTGTTACAATAAAGCAGGTACAGCCCAACTTTTCAGTTGGAGAACTCGTTGTTGACTCTCACATATTAAACGTGCAACAACAGGATGTTGTTATTGCCTGGTAATTTCATACAACTACGCCCAAACACAAACGGCGATTTTTATTTTTAGGACAGATACAATGAATAACGAATTACTACACCACCTAGAACAACGCATCAACGAAGCAGTAGAAGAAATTGGCTCACTGCGTAAACGCATTTCTGAATTAGAAATGCAAAACTACGAGCTTAGCGAAGAAAAAAGTGAAATCCAAAGCACACTAGATCAAACAAAAGAGCAGCAATCAAATTGGGAGTCATCACTTTCCCAAATGCTAAACCGCTTAAATCAAATGGACGATAAACAATGAAATCACTTCTACTTGCAGCTTTAGTTCTAGTGAGTGCAAACGCATCAGCTGAAGGTCAGATTGCGAGTTTGGTAAATTTTTCATCAACAGCCGTGAGACCAACAACTCCTGAAGGAGAAACAAATGTCACCTCCATTATAGATGCATCAATGGAGTATACTCTGCCAGAGAACATTTCTTTTTATGGCGGATTATCATTTGTTATTGGAGAGACTTTCGAGAACGCTATCTCTTTAGGGTCACGTTATTATAGCTCAACACCAGCGCTTCAAATTTTACCAGGCATTCCAATGTGGTCGTTTATCGGTGGTGGCGTTTCATTCCTTGACGATACCGTCTACTACCCAGAAGCTGGCTTTCGCATAGGGATATCCGACGTATCACGACTAGATATATTTGTAAAAATACTAAACAGCAGTGGTGATACCTACGACAAGCATGTCATGGTTGGTGCAGGACTTACTTTCTGAGTAAGATGAAATTATTACCTGTTTTCATGGCTAGTTTTTTAATAATAATGACTTACGTTTGGTGGCAAAAAGGTAGCAACATACCCATTACCCTACCAAGCGAGAATCAGCGAAAAGAAATGATTGGCACAAGCAATACACCAAGTATTCCGCTGACTCCAATAAAATATTGAGCCTTGTGTCTTTATGGAACAACTTATCGCTAAACTCGAAGCAAGAATTAACTGGCTAGCTAAGCAGTTAGAAAATGCGCACGAGGAAATACAAAAATTAAAAGAAAAGAACGACCCCTCCATTGAGTACAGCGCCTCAATGGACTTATTGCAACACATGGCAGATCGTTCAACTGAAGATCAATTGCAGCTCTATATTGAAGACTCTCTTGATCTTTTAAGTGATACATCAGCCCCGGAGCAAGCAATAAAAATAAGCGAAGTTGAATATCAACTTAACTTTGATTTATTGCACGAGCATGCTGATAGCAGCACCACAACCACGACAACAGAACAGATTGATTACATGACCACACAACAACCTGAGCTTAACGGCTTGCAAGAAGACGACAAACTAGTCGATACCGACATTAGCGTACAAGAAGCAAGTGACAGCACCACAGAGGCAGCGACTCTGACGCCTGAACAAAAAAAGCGTCAAAAGAATCAAAAAAATAATCGCCGCCTAATCAAAATGCTTGAAGACCGTTACCCCAAAGCGTTTGACTGGAATCAACCTAAACCTCTAAAAGTCGGTATAGACAAAGATATGGTGCTGGATGATGACTTTAATGCCAGCAAGCAAAAACGCGCCCTAGCAGCTTACACTCGCTCTGATAGATATAAGAAATGCTTATTGTCTGGCCAACCACGAATCGACCTGGAAGGTGTTGCAGTCAATAATGAGCCAGCACTACCTGACTCCATGATTCCAACAAAAGCTAAGACAGCGACAACAAGCAGACCTGTAAAAGAAAGGCCTGCCCAACCTGCTCGCAACAAGCCGAAAGCTCAAGCGAAAAACAAAGCACACTCAAAGCCTAAAGCAGCTCCTCAAAGTGCACCTAAACAAGAAGATATTTATGACAATCTATCTCCTGAAGAGCGCATGAAAGCGAAATTAGCAAAACTATTAAATAAATCCTAAAAAACTATTTACATAGTAAAGCGCGATGTATATTATACGTCGCGCTGCTGTGGAGGGGTTCCCGAGTGGCCAAAGGGAGCAGATTGTAAATCTGCCACGAAAGTTTCGGTGGTTCGAATCCACCTCCCTCCACCATTAGCAGTTTCTAATTAAGATTCAATATCTTACCACCTAGATCAACAAAACAATCCACAAAAAATTTTAATACCCACCTATATTTATCAACAAAACAACACCTTAATCACAGACTTATCCACAAGAAAAATCCACACCTCACCAGACAGACCGAAGAACCACTCAAAAACTGCCATCAAAACCAAAATCACCGCACCACAAGACACACATAGCAACATAGACTCAAGAGCCCATCAACACAATCCTCATCCCACACCACAAAAGCAAGCATGACACCCATAACCAAACCAATTCAGGACAGCAAGCGACACAACTAAACGCTCTCAGAAAGCCCACAGCGCACACTTAGAGCAAACCGCAATACACAACGATAGACGATAGACGATAGACGATAGACGATAGACGATAGACGATAGACGATAGACGATAGACGATAGACGATAGACGATAGACGATAGACGATAGACGATAGACGATAGACGATAGACGATAGACGATAGACGATAGACGATAGACGATAGACGATAGACGATAGACGATAGACGATTTTGAAGAAATCTAAAGAAAAATCAAGAATAGTAAGGAATTTTTTAGATAAATAGGATTATGAGAAGAATGGTGGGTCGTACTGGATTCGAACCAGTGACCAATTGATTAAAAGTCAACTGCTCTACCAACTGAGCTAACGACCCGCTCATAATTTTTTTAGACTTGAATTAATGGTCGGAGTAGAGAGATTCGAACTCCCGACATCCTGCTCCCAAAGCAGGCGCGCTACCAGACTGCGCTATACTCCGATGGCTCCTCGAACTGGACTCGAACCAGTGACCCAATGATTAACAGTCATTTGCTCTACCAACTGAGCTATCGAGGAATTAATCAGACTTGAATTCTGTATAGAGATAGTTGGTGGGTCGTACTGGATTCGAACCAGTGACCAATTGATTAAAAGTCAACTGCTCTACCAACTGAGCTATCGAGGAATTAATCAGACTTGAATTCTGTATAGAGATAGTTGGTGGGTCGTACTGGATTCGAACCAGTGACCAATTGATTAAAAGTCAACTGCTCTACCAACTGAGCTAACGACCCAACTATCAAGTAATGGGGTGGACGATGGGGCTTGAACCCACGACCGCCGGAATCACAATCCGGAGCTCTGCCAACTGAGCTACGCCCACCATTACTAATGATGACGATAAAATATAATGGTCGGAGTAGAGGGATTCGAACCCCCGACATCCTGCTCCCAAAGCAGGCGCGCTACCAGACTGCGCTATACTCCGATGGCTCCTCGAACTGGACTCGAACCAGTGACCCAATGATTAACAGTCATTTGCTCTACCAACTGAGCTATCGAGGAACTAATATTTTATCTTACTTACAACAACCATCTTTATAAGATGGCGGAGGAGGAGAGATTCGAACTCTCGGTAGGCTATTAACCTACGCCAGTTTTCAAGACTGGTGCATTAAACCGCTCTGCCACCCCTCCGTTGCGAGCGAGGTGTATAATACTGATTTGAAATTTCAGTGCAACCTCTTTTTGAAAAAAATTTAACTTTTTTCACTCACATAGCCCTGATCAGGGGAAGAACGGATCCAAACGTTAGAATACCAGTAATAATGCTTGCCTGAATTATCAGGCATAGTGCAGTTAATACGGCCACGGCCAACACTGAATGGTTTCTCTGCCGTCGCTGTTACTTCGTTATCAGAAACCCAATCCAACTTCGCTTTACCTTGTCCTGCAACATAACAAGTTAGATCTTTAAATCGATACTTACCTTCTTTGAAGGTCAAGCTAATCGAAACAGGCTGATCCGTTGCATAGTCACCACCCGTCTTTTCGGACAACAAAGGCATTGGTTTGGCATTTAGCTTCGTTTTTAACGTAGATAACTTGGCATAAGCACCGGAAGCTGGAAAGCGCGGCAGGTTTTCAAAATCGGAATCAGCACTTACCACGCCAGACTGCTGACCAAAGGCCATTATGCCGCGCTCTTTCATCATGTCTCGAATCTGGGTGTTAGACTCACCATAAGGATACGCCAACATTTTTGGTGAATGACCAAGGTTTTTCTCTAGTAGACCTTCAACTGTATCCACTTCTTTTGCCATACGAGATAACCAGGCTCCATCAGACTCACCTTTTTCTTTGCGCAACATATAAGGATGACTAATAGTGTGATTGGCAAACACACCGCCAGACTGCTCCATTTCTTTCATCTGCTCCCAGGTTAAGAAGCTACGACTTTTACGCTCAACAGGTTCTGTATTAATAAACACCGTAAAAGGAAAATTTCTTTCTTTAAGAATTGGAAAGCCTGCCTGGTAAATACTGCGGTAAGCATCATCAAAAGAAATAGCGACTGCTTTTTCAGGTAATGCTTTGTTGGCTTTTAGATCGTCCAATGCTGAACGCAAATCCACAACCTGAAAGCCTGCGTTTTTTAAGTAATCCATTTGCTCGGTAAACTGTTCAGGGGTAACAGAAGTCGATTTAGGTGAACTAGCACTTACATGATGGTATTGCAGAACAGGTAAATAATCCTGAGCTTGAGCCACCATAGTTGCGCTCAACGCCCCCAGTAAAATGCTGTAATGAACCTTTGACAACATGCCATTTCCTCTTTGATTAATATTTGCCCACATTCTACGGACGAACGAGCAGCAAGACCAGCCTGATCAAAAAGCAAAACTGTTATGCCCATTTTACTATGTCACTGCATCTACTCATATTTGTACCGCCCTCCTACACTCAATAGGTATAAGGAGTTCATAAAAAAGGAATGCTAATCTCCACAAGAGGAAAGAACGTGAGTAAATCTGCTTTTTACCAAAACCTAGAAAACCAACTCCAAACACTTAAGCAAGAAGGCCTTTATAAAGTAGAGCGTCCACTTATCACGCCACAAGCGAGTCAAATCACCACCGCCGACAAAACGCCTTTAATAAACCTTTGTGCAAACAACTACCTTGGGCTAGCAAACGATAGCCAAGTCACCAAAGCGGCTCATCAAGCGCTGGATGAATACGGTTACGGCATGGCTTCAGTACGCTTTATTTGCGGCACACAAAGCATTCATACTCAACTAGAGAAAAGCCTGAGTGATTTCCTACAAATGGAAGATACTATTTTATATTCTTCTTGCTTTGATGCGAATGGAGGATTATTTGAAACCTTATTAAGCCAAGAAGATGCTGTCATCAGCGACGCACTCAATCACGCCAGTATCATTGACGGCATTCGCTTATGTAAGGCAAAGCGCTATCGCTACGCCAACAATGACATGAAAGAACTAGAAGCTAATCTAAAACAAGCGGATGAGGACGGTGCGAAAACCAAGCTTATTGTGACCGATGGTGTCTTCTCTATGGACGGCATCATCGCCGACCTTAAATCTATCTGCGACCTTGCAGACAAGTACGACGCCTTAGTCATGGTAGATGATTCCCATGCAGTAGGCTTTTTAGGCGAAAACGGCCGTGGTAGTCACGAATATTGCAATGTACTAGGTCGCATCGACATTATCACTGGCACATTAGGTAAAGCCCTTGGTGGCGCGTCTGGCGGCTACACTAGCGCCTCTAAAAGCATTGTAGATTGGTTACGCCAGCGCTCTAGACCTTATCTTTTTTCTAACTCACTTGCCCCAGTAATCACCGCCACCAGCTTACAAATTATCGAGTCTCTTAAAAAAGGCGATTCAGCCCGCAAACAACTCAAAGCAAACAGTCAATACTTCCGCGCCCAAATGAACGTTTTAGGCTTCAACCTTGTACCTGGGGATCACCCTATTATTCCTGTTATTTTAGGCGACGCAAAGCTCGCACAAGAGATGGCAAATGCGCTATATAAGGAAGGGATCTTTGTAACAGGATTTGCCTACCCAGTCGTACCAATGGGAAAAGCCAGAATCCGTACTCAGATGTCAGCGTCACTAACAACGGAACAACTTGATCTCGCCATAGCCGCCTTTGCAAAGGTAGGCCGTGAGATGGGTATCATTAAAGGAAGGATGGAAGGAAACAAATAATGAAAACGCTTGCGAAACTTCACGCCGAAAAAGGCATTTGGATGACCGATGTCCCACATCCAGATTGTGGTCACAATGATGTCGTTATCAAAATAAGTAAAACCGCCATCTGCGGCACAGACATGCACATTTATCAGTGGGACGATTGGGCGCAAAACACCATTCCAGTACCGATGACTGTTGGTCATGAGTTTGTTGGAGTGATCACAGAAGTAGGCCCAGAAGTATCAGGCTTTAAGATTGGTGATCGCGTTTCTGGTGAAGGCCACATTACTTGCGGCCATTGCCGTAACTGTCGTGCGGGTCGTCGTCACCTATGCCGAAAAACCCTCGGCGTTGGTGTAAACCGCACCGGTGCTTTTGCCGAGTATTTGGTTATTCCTGCAAGTAACGCATTTAAGATTCCCAATAATATCAGTGACGACATGGCCGCGATATTCGATCCATTTGGTAACGCGACCCATACCGCCCTATCGTTTGATTTGATCGGTGAAGACGTTTTAATCACAGGAGCAGGACCGATTGGTGCTATGGCAGCAGCTATTGCTAAACACGTGGGCGCTCGTAATGTCGTGATTACGGATGTGAACGACTTCCGTCTAGATTTAGCGAAAAAGATGGGCGCAACCCGTACAGTCAACGTTAGCCGTGAGTCATTGAAAGACGTCATGACCGAAATAGATATGCACGAAGGCTTCGACGTCGGTTTAGAAATGTCTGGCAATGACATGGCCTTCCGTTCGATGCTGGAATGCATGAATCATGGCGGAAAAATTGCCATGTTAGGTATTCCAGGCAAAGACACACTCATAGATTGGAACCAAGTTATCTTTAAAGGCCTGATTATCAAAGGTATTTATGGTCGAGAAATGTATGAAACTTGGTACAAGATGGTTGCTATGCTGCAGTCTGGCTTGGACATTAGCCCAATCATTACCCATCGCTTTAAAGTCGATGAATTTCAGCAAGGCTTTGACACCATGGGCTCAGGTCTATCAGGAAAAGTCATTTTGGATTGGAATTAAATCCTCTTAGGTTATTGCGTCTAGAAGATGATCGCGTTAGCGTAATTCCTTTAGACGCAAACCGAGCAATCACATGTTAGAAATAGGCATTCAAACACACCCACGTCCCCATCAAGATGCGCTCTACATCTTGTTACATAGAAACCAAGTATTAATAGAATCCGAAAATCAATTTCTTACACCTTTTACGCACTTCCAGCCTAACTCTAAAATGAGTGCTGTGTATTGTGGCCAATGGCATGGCCAAGATATTTTCGTGTGTCGTTTTGAATCTATTCCCAAAGGCTTTACTGAAATTGGTCTAAGAGAGTTACTCTTCCTACAAGATCAACACAGTTATATTTTGTTAAGTCGAGCACATCAGCTATCTACATGGGATCGTGACCATCAATTTTGTGGCCGCTGCGGCAGCGCCATGAGAGAAAAACACGCCACCGAACACACAAAGATCTGTCCGTCGTGCAATCTGCGCCATTACCCTCGAATCTCTCCCTGTATCATTGTATCGATCCGTAAGGACGATCAAGTACTACTTGCTCGAGGCCCACAGGCGCCCAAAGACAGATTTAGTAATATCGCAGGTTTTGTCGAAGCGGGCGAGACATTAGAACAAGCGGTAGCAAGAGAAGTTAGAGAAGAAGTCGGCATAGAAGTCACCAACATTCGCTACGTAAGTAGCCAGCCATGGTCTTTTCCACATCAATTAATGACAGGTTTTTTTGCTGATTATGCCAGTGGTGAAATTACACCGGCACCTGGCGAAATAGAAGAGGCTAACTGGTATCAAATCGATAATTTACCGAATATACCAAACAACGCAACTATCTCAGGACAACTAATTAACTTACATGTAGACCATATAAAAAAAACAAGAGAAGCAAAAACGCTATAGAAACGACTTTCTTACTTTCAAATACGCCAGTAATCAAATGGCGTGTTTGAAAGCAGCCATATTCACCAAATCCCCCTTTATCCCTAGTAATCTTTAGGTAAATACCTATACTAGCCCCCCATCAAGCTCAACCATTCACTTCCCATTAAAAATAACACTGAGAACCTCGTGGAAGATTTACTGCATTCTATAGAACAAAAAGTAAAACCATTAATCGGTTTAGGTAAAGTCGCAGATTACATCCCCGCATTGGCTAATGTAGACCCTAATCAATTTGGCATTGCTATCTACAGCAACAACGGCGAGCTTTATCATGCAGGCCAAGCCTATACAGACTTCTCTATCCAAAGTATTTCTAAAGTCTTTAGCTTAACCCTTGCCATCAAACACTATGGCGAAGATATGTGGAAACGCGTTGGACGAGAACCTTCAGGTAATCCGTTTAATTCCTTAGTACAGCTAGAATACGAAGCTGGCGTCCCTCGCAACCCCTTTATCAACGCTGGCGCTCTAGTAATCAGCGACATGAATCAGTCCCGTTTTGCCTCACCGCATTACGCCATGCGAGAGTTCATTCGGCGCTTAGCCGATAACCCACATCTGAATTCAGACCAGATCGTCGCCAATTCTGAATACGAGTTCCGTGCACGCAACGCTTCCATGGCGTATTTAATGAAAGCTTTTGGTAATTTTGAAAACGACGTAGAAGATGTGTTGCATAGTTACTTCGATAACTGTGCCATGCGCATGAATTGCGTGGATTTAGCCAAGTCCTTCAGTTTCCTTGCGAACAAAGGCTACTCACAGCTTAGTGGTGAACAAATACTGAGTGCACGAGAAACCACTCAAGTAAACGGCTTACTCGCCACCAGCGGCTTATACGACGAGGCTGGCAACTTTGCTTATCGTGTAGGACTACCGGGCAAAAGCGGCGTTGGTGGTGGCATCATCGCCATTGTGCCCAATCGTTTTTCCGTATGTGTTTGGTCGCCAGAACTCAATAAATCGGGTAACTCACTAGCTGGCATGGCAGCGCTTGAAGCGCTATCGGAAAGCATCGGCTGGTCAGTGTTTGGTTAAGATTAACCGTTAGAAACAAAAAAGGGCTTCACAAGAAGCCCTTTTTTATTGGTGTTTTTAACAAAGTATTGGCGAGCGCAGTAGCCACCCAACTCAGGATGGCGTTACGAGCAAAGCCTAGACGAGGCAAAAACAGACGAAAAAGCAGAGTTTATGGATTATAAATGAGCATTTTGAGTCTGTTTTTAACAAAGTATTGGCGAGCGCAGTAGCCATCCAACTAATCTGTGATGACCTTATAACACGGCACATACGCACTGCCCGGCAGCTTCATGCGTTGCTGACGAACAAAGGCTTGTAACAAGGCATCCAGCTTCGCTAACAAGGCTTTATCGCCATGAATCTCGAATGGCCCAAACTCTTTGATATAAGCCACGCCTTGCGCTTTCACATTACCGGCAACGATAGAGGAAAAAGCACGACGTAAATCCGCGGCAAGCAAATGCGTTTCTTGATTAAAGTGTAGATTCAGCTCACGAACTTTGTCATGGGTTGGTTCAAACGGATACTGAAACTCTTCTGGAATATGCAGTTTCCAATTGTAGTAAAACGCATCTTGATGCGCTTTACGGTATTGGCGAACATCTTCCATACCTTGCTTCATTGCTCGCGCTACTTCCACTTCATCTTCAATAATGATGCGGTATTTATTCTGTGCTTCTGCGCCAAGCACATCACCAATAAAGGCATGAATTTGCTCAAAATAATTCGCACTTTCTTTTGGCCCAGTAAACACCAAAGGAAAGGGTACATCGGCATTTCTCGGATGTAACAAAATACCCAAAATATATAAAATTTCTTCTGCGGTTCCGGCCCCACCAGGGAAGACCACAATGCCATGCCCAGCACGTACAAAGGCTTCAAGACGTTTCTCAATATCTGGCATGATAACCAACTGATTCACTATCGGGTTTGGTGACTCAGCGGCAATTATGCCCGGTTCGGTTAAACCTAAATACACACCATTTTTGATACGCTGTTTGGCATGTGCAATAGCGGCACCTTTCATCGGCCCTTTCATTGCCCCCGGCCCACAACCGGTACAAATATTCAGTTCACGCAAGCCTAATTCGTGACCTACACGTTTGGTGTAATCGTACTCGTGACGCGCAATAGAATGCCCCCCCCAACAAACAATCATGTCTGGGTTTTGAATACGACGAAAAACATTTGCGTTACGTAATAATTCAAACACAACATTGGTTAATTTTTCTGAGCTGGCATTTTCTAAACCACGCGCAAGAATTTCATGTTGAGTAAAAATAATGTCACGTAATACGCTGAATAACATCTCACGCACACTACTGATCATCTTGCCATCTACGAAGGCACTACCCGGTGCATTTTTCAGCTGCAACTTAACGCCTCGTTCTTGTTGCACTATGCGGATTTCAAAATCTCTAAACTCTTCCATGGCTGCTTGCGGATCATCAGAATCACTGCCGCAGTTCAAAATAGCCAAAGCACAGCGATGAAATAGCTCATGAAGTGGACCAGATTCTTCTGACAAACGAGAAATCTCATCTTGAGATAACATCTCTAACGAACCTTTCGGTGCAACTAACGCATCAACGCGATCTTCATACTGCATGATCGCCCTCCTTAATTGTCATTTTATTAATGTCTTTTAAATTCATTGCTTTTAAATATAGTGGTCGTGCATTCTTGTTTTATCAAGCTTTTACGCAAAACTTAGTAAAATAGTCAGAATGAAATCAACCATTTAACCAGTCCATTTAGCCAATAAAGCTTGCCATACTACTTATTCATCAGACTTATTCGTAATGCTTGATAGTAATGAGATTTCATTTCAATTAAACGACTGTATGTACGACGAAACTCAAACAACAACGAACCATTTAAATATAAGCTATCCAAAGGCACTTCCGCGCTTAACAATAGAACTACTTGGTGGTCATAACACTCATCTACCAAGCTAATAAAGCGACGCACAGCATCATCATTCACCCCCAGCGATACCACGCGCTCACCCGTTTGCCCTGAGCCAATGGCACCGTCTTCTGTGCCTCGCGCTTTAATGTGTTCATAAGGTTCACTGCTTAGTTCAGGAATGCCTGTGAGCATAATTAAGGGATAAGTTTGTGCCAGCTCAATATAATCCAGAGACGATCTTGGACCATCACACAAGGCATAAAAATCAAACCAAGCGATGTTCTCTGCCGACGCTATGACCTTAATAGAACGACGACACACTTGTAGCGGCTGCTGGTTAATATCCCCCTTTGCCAACTGTTTGAACAAGGCTGACATGTCTTGTTCATCGTTAACAAAATAAATCGGCGTAAATCCGGTATGGCGTAATCTATGATCCTCTTCGCCACTAAGATGAATTGCATTTAAGTTTGCTTCTAATAAAGCAATGGCCGGGGCAAATCGTTCTTTTTGTAGCTGGTTTTGAAAAAGATCCTTAATAGCAATATTTGAGGTCGCCACCAGCACCACACCTTCTTCAAAAAGGGCTTCAACCAAGCCACCTAGCAACATGGCATCACCAATATCTGACACAAAAAATTCATCAAAGCACAGCACTCGACACTCTGATGCCAAGCGTTTGGCAATGCCTTTTAACGGATTTTTCTGACCAAAGGCGAGATTCAACTCTCGATGTAAACGCGCCATGAAATGATGAAAATGCAGCCTTAACGCCATTCCATCAGGCAAGCAACCGTAAAACAAATCCATCAAAAAAGTCTTTCCACGACCCACATCACCCCAAAGATAAACGCCTTTGGTTGACTCTAACGCGTCACCATTTGATAGGTTCGACAGTAACGATTGATAAACACGTTCTAATTCATGTAACGCAGGTTGCTGACGCTCATCAAACGTCACTTCGTTCTGCTCTAAGTGAGCTTGATAGGTTTGCAAAGGTGTCATCTACTATTGCCTTCTTACTATTGCCTTTTTAAGTATGGGGCTTTTAGACAGCCCTTCAGAACACTTAAAGTGAATAATCAACAGAATACTGATGAATCGCAATCTTGATCAAATCCAATACAGATTGCGAAGTAAATTTGCGCGGCATAGTGATGGCGTAGAAATTTTCAAACGCTTGAGGAATACTTTCATACTCCTCTAGCACTTTCGATTGAATCTCGTCTTTTACCACCACAGGCGGCAATACGGACAAATAACCACTGTCCCTTGCCAATAATCGCAACATCGCCATATCATCCACTTCCGCCTTTATATCTGGCAAATATTGATGCGTGGCACAAAAAGATTCGAATGATGAACGAATATCGGTATTACGTCCCGGCACTACCCATTTTTTATCTTCATAACCTTGTGGAAAAGGCGTTGCTGGCTTTTCGCCATAAGGTCCAACAATTGCCACAGCTTGCCTTGCAACTAGCTGGTTACGCCATGTCGTATCATGACCTTCGCTTAAAATAGCACGATTGGTCAGCGCCAAGTCTAATTCGTGGTTGACGAGACCATTGAGCAAATCCGTCATACTTCTAGAAGAAAGTGAAAAATCCACATGCTCACTTTTTAACAATGGCGCGATAAAACTCTCAATAAAGTTTCTCGATAAATTACTCTGCACACCAATGGTAATGTGTTGAACCTGTGTTGCACTGTCCTTCTGAATAAATTTTTCTAATTCTTCACCCGTGTTAAAAATATCTTGAGCATAAGCCAGTACGCGGCGCCCAACATCGGTCAGTACCAACTTACGTCCTTGGCGAATAAACAACGCCACATCCAAACTTTGTTCCAACTGTTTTATCTGTGCGGAAAGCGCAGATTGGGAAATATGCAGAGTTTCTGCAGTTTCCGTCAGACTCGGGCTCTTGGCAACCCGCCAAAAATAATACAGATGATGATAATTCAACCGACTCATTGCCTATCATCCCTTAGATACATAATAAAAAGTGAACGTTATATAACAATATATGTATTTTTATTAACAAAATAAAGACTTCATAATCGCCCCAATTTATTAAATCCCATAAACGTAGGTTATGTATGTCCTTAGTCGTGTTAAGTTTCTTACCGATTTTCATTCCCTTTACGCTGTTTTTTGGCGGCTGCTATCTCGGCCGAGAAAAAACCAAATACGTGGCACAAAAAGCCTCTCGATTAAGTCTTTTCTTGGTGGTCGTGTTTTTTTCCACCTTTCCTATCAGTTATTTTTTTACTGATGCTTGGCAATCGTCTGCTTTGATTCGCCATTCAGCACTGAATCAGATCATGCTTGGATTAGTGACAATCATGGGCTGGGTGCTGATCAGCTTTTCACGCAATTACATGGCAGGGCAAACCAATCTAAACCGCTACTATCGTTGGTTAATGTTTACCTTGGCATCGGTTGCTATTACGGTCACCACCAATCATTTGGTGATTTTCTGGTTTGGTTGGTTAGGTATTAGCTTGTCCCTTAACAACTTATTAACCTTCTATGGTGATCGCCCTCGCGCCATTCTTGCTGCTCATAAAAAGTTTATGCTGGCACGTGTTGCCGAACTGTCTTTGTTCGCCGCTTTTGCTTTGCTCTACCAGCAATACGACAGTGTATACATCAACACGATTATCAATACCGCTGTCGCTCAATATGACGCCGGGCTCCCCTTACATTGGCAAGAACACCTTGCCGCTTGTTTGATCGCCTTTGCGGCGCTGATCAAATGTGCTCAGCTGCCCTTCCATGGCTGGTTAATTCAGGTGGTGGAATCGCCGACACCTGTCAGCGCCTTGTTGCATGCGGGTGTGATTAACTTAGGTGGATACCTACTGCTTTTATTCACACCTGTGGTGGCTCAAAGCAATTATGCCATCTGGTTATTATTACTCGTCGCTGGATTATCCACACTTTCTAGCGCCTTGATTATGACCACTCGTATCAGTATCAAAGTGCGTTTGGCTTGGTCTACCTGTGCGCAAATGGGCTTGATGTTGTTGGAGTTTGCCTTAGGTTTGTATGAATTAGTGTTGCTGCATTTGCTCGCTCATTCCTTTTACAAAGCCTACTCTTTTCTCAACTCAGGTAACGCGGTGAATGACGCCATTCGCTTACGCCTTTCTAGTGCTGCAAACGCAGACCCTCAAACCAACAAAGTTGTGATACCCAATGTACAAACTTGGTTAATTGCCATTGGTATTAGCACTGTCAGCGTAGTCGTCATCCGAACCGTATTTGGCTTCGACAGCGCATTTAGCACTTGGTGGCTCTTCGCACTTGCCCTGACCGTGCTTATTATCCAGTGGCGTACCTGTGAGCATCCGCCTTCTATTATTTATACCTTCGTGATGGGATTGGTTCTTTGTGTGATTTATGCTGCCTTAAAATTCGTGACACACTATGCGCTGCCAAGTTATCCGACTCATACAGTACAGGCCTTCTCCCTAGCGGACATCTGGGCCATGGTGTTGTTTAGCCTACTATTTGGGTTAAGTGCCTTGCTGCACTATCAAGTTCGCTGGCGCGCCATTCGTCGTTTATCCATTGCGTTGTTTGCCGGACTTTACCTCGATGAATGGTTAACACGTCTTGTTCTTAAGTTCTGGCCTGTCACTCTTTCTGCCAGAGCCAAAGAACAGCACTACACATCCAATACTCACCAAACGTCGCCAAAACCTTAGGAGAATCGCATGACTACCAAGACGCTACCTACTTTAAGCATGCAGCAAAAAAACCTATTGCTTGAAGCGACTCGTACTATTGCTCCCCATTGGCCATTGGATAAACTGATCGCGGTCAATCCACTTTGGTCATTGGTTGATAAACCCTTTGATGACATTTCTGATGAATTATCAGCCTTGGCAGGCATCAAAACCTATATGTCTAATGAGACGTATCGCGCTTGGTTTGATGAAGGGAAAATTTCACACCATTGCCTAACCAAAGCTGCTGAACACTATGGCCTCAATGAGCAGGACGCCTTACTTGAGCATTTGTCTCAAGCCAATAATTTGCCAGATTCTTGGCGTAATATTGCAGACCTTGCCGATCAACAAAGACCGGCTAACAAAATGTCTTGGCATGATGAAATTACCCATCAAGTGAGCCAATTTTGCGCCGCTCACTATCAACAACAAAGCCCCACTCTTAGACAGCAGAACATTGATAACGAGCTGGACTTGTACAGCCATTGGTTAGAAGTCACCAACGAAGACAAAGGCTTAAGCATTGTTATGGGCGAAGCCAAGCTAACCAAATTTTTCCACAACCTTCCTGCCGACAAAGACGCCTTGTTCGCTCTGGCAATTGAAGAGCTGGCCTTAGATGATCAAACATTGTCTTTCTTTGCCAAAGCCTTACTGCTGGATATTAATGGCTGGAGCAGCTATCTGGCGTATTTGAATTGGTCAAATGGCGAAAACAATGACAACCTAGCAAAAGAAGACCATGTGGAATCCTTGCTGGCCATCAAAATGGCGTGGGAATTGGTAGTTTGGCGTTACCTGAAGCACACCGCCCCAGCGTTACTTTCTGCCATCAATACCAAATGGATGGCACAAAAACAGGCTATTCCAAACCTGATTCAAGCCCATAAAGACGCCCTAATCACATCGAAAGTGTGGGCCTTGGCCTTGGAATACAGCGAACAAAAAAGCTTAAGCCAAACACTCACTACTGAGCCTGCACGTAACACAACGCAGACAAGACCAGAGCTACAGGCCATTTTTTGTATCGACGTACGCTCCGAAGTGTTTCGCCGCGCCTTAGAAAAACAATCTACCACCATTCAAACACTGGGCTTTGCCGGCTTTTTTGGACTGCCCATCGAATACAAAGCCAAAGACAGCCATTACGTGCGCCCACAACTACCAGGATTATTACAAGCAGCTATCACAGTAACAGAAAGTGATAGTGACAAAGGCCACGTTCACCACCAGCAAAAAGAAGCTCGTTGGTATCGTTGGGGACACGCGGCTCCCGCGGCTTTTTCCATGGTGGAATCCATGGGCTGGTGGTATGCCTTTAAAATGTTCAAACAAATACTCTTTTCCAAAAGACAAGAACACCCTGCGAATCGCCTAGCCCCCAATACCCATTGGCAATTATCACAACAAGGTGTCCTGTTAACGGATCAAGACAAAGCCCATTTGGCAAAAGGGATTTTAGACACCATCAAGCTAACCACTTATGCGCCTATCGTCATGTTAGTGGGTCACGGTAGCCATACCAGCAACAACCTGCATGCAGCCGGATTAGAATGCGGAGCCTGTGGTGGGCAAAGTGGCGAGGTGAACGTAAGAGTATTGGCCTCTTTGTTGAATGACCATAAGGTGCGCGCCTTACTCAACGACATGGGGATGGAAATTCCTAGCGACACACAATTTGTCCCTGCGTTGCATAACACCACCACAGATCACTTAACTTGCTTTGATCAAACAAAAGACGCCAAACCCATCGATCGCAAAATAATGGATTGGTTTGAAAAAGCCCAATTTCTCGCTCAGCAAGAACGCGCAGCAAAGTTAGATACAGCCTTACTGGATGCTTCAGACAAACAACGCTCGAAAGCTTTTACCAAGCGTGCCAACGACTGGTCACAAGTTAACCCAGAATGGGGACTTGCTAACAATCATTCTTTTATCATCGCTCCACGCCAGAAGACCCGTCACCTTGATCTTAAAGGACGCAGTTTTTTGCATGACTATGATCCACAGAATGACCCAGACTTTGCCATTCTAGAGCGTATTTTGACGGCCCCTATGTTGGTCACTCACTGGATCAACATGCAATACAATTTATCCGTCACCGATAACTTCAAATTCGGTTGTGGTAATAAAGTGCTGCACAACGCAGTTGGCGGAAACATCGGCGTATTTGAAGGTAACGGCGGAGACTTGCGAATTGGGCTTTCCATGCAGTCTTTAAACGACTGCCAAAAATGGATGCACACACCCGTTAGACTTGCTGTGTATGTGACTGCGCCCAAATCCACCATCGAAAAAATCGCTGCAAAACACGATATTGTTAAACACTTGATCGATAATGATTGGTTGTATTTATTCCAGTGGGAAGACAACAAAGTCGCGCGTTTTTATCAGCAAGAATGGCACGCAGAAAAATAGAAAGGAGCCGATTAGAAGCCAAGTTACTTGGCTTCTAATCCATTTATTACTTAAGCCCCAGTATTACTCAAGCCACAGTGGCACGCAGACGAGCTACTGGGCGCTCGTCAATTAAGATATGAATCAATGCCGTAATAAGGGCGATAATACAAGCCGCCCACCAGACGACATCGTAAGAACCGGTTTTGTCGTACAGATAACCGCCTAACCAAACGCCGCTGAACGAGCCAAGTTGATGACCTAAAAAGACGATGCCGTACAGCAAGCCCATGTAACGTAAGCCAAACATTTGTGCCACCAGACCCGAGGTTGGCGGTACCGTCGCCAGCCAAAGCAAGCCTGTCACAATGGAAAAAACATACACAGACATGCTTGTCATTGGCAGCGTCATAAACAAGGCAATCGACAAGGCTCGAAGTGCATAGATAATAGTGAGCAATTTTTTCTTCGAATATTTCCCAGCCCAACTGCCAGATAATAAACAACCAAAAATATTAAACAAACCAATAAGAGCCAAACTCGCTACCGCTATATCGGGCGAAAAACCTTGGTCAGATAAAAACGCTGGCATATGCACAGTGATAAAAGCCAATTGAAAACCACAAACAAAAAAACCAACTACCAACAACCAGTAATGAGAATAAGCACTGGCTTCGCGTAAGGCTTCTTTCATGGTTTGCGTTACTTCTGTTATAGCAGAGTTTGCATTCATGGCGTCTTTTTCTTGGCGAAATGGACTAGACAATAACACCATCATCAAGGCACACATCGCCATCAGCAATAAAGCATTGCTCCAACCATAGGAAGCAATAAAGTCTTGAGCAATAGGGATTACCAATAACTGCCCAGCAGAACCTGCCGCACTGCCCAAACCCAAAGCAAAAGAGCGCTTTTCAGGGGACACCATACGCGCCATCGCTGGCAATACCACCCCAAATCCCGTGGCTGCGATACCCATGCCCATCAGTAAGCCAGCGCCCATATTGAGTCCTAGCACGCCATCGGCACCAGCGGTTACATATAAACCCAATGCATATAACGCAGCCCCAATAAATAAGGTTTTCAAAGTGCCATAACGATCTGCAAAGGCACCAGCAATCGGCTGAAACAGTCCCCAGCATAAGTTTTGTAATGCCAAGGCAAAAGCAAACACTTCGCGCCCATAGCCAAACTCTTGGGAGATCGGCGCCATGAAAAAGCCCATTGATGAACGTAAACCAAAGTTCAACGCCAACAACAGGCAGATAAGGCCAATAGAAACACTGAGTAACTTCACGGGACGTGACATGAATGTTTTCCTAACTAGGTAAGATCACAACGATAGATTGCTTTCATAGTATTCATGACTTATTCATAAGTCGAGCCACAAGCCACTTTTCAACTTACCTTTAATGTTAAAAAATACCCAGCGATCTGACCGCTGAGCATTTTTAATTTGTTAGGTTAATTATTGAATTATTAATCAATAGGGCGATAAAACCCTGTCACTCTATTGGTAAAGGTTAAAGTATCGACCAAGGTTTTTAGCTTCGCCATCGTTAAACCAGACATCAATTGATTCATTTCATCGAGATAACGGGCGTCACCATAAAGTGTTTCGCTTAATTCAAGACGATGTAACAAGGTGGAGTCAAAAGCTTTCGCCAAGCGATTCTGCTCAACATCAGCAAAAGCGTCCTGTATTTCCTTTGCCCATTCTTCTGTCACCATACCAGGCAAATCAGACAACACGGTTTTGGTCATCCCTGCCAAATCATCTATTCGTGCTGGAGAGCTGGAATACTGAATACTTAACTCAGCACGGTTGGTATCTTTATTCAGATCCAAGCCTACTCTTACACTGTAAACGCCTTGAACTTCACTACGTAGACGCTGCTTTAACTCTGCCTCTAAGCGCTCCCCAAAATAGGTTAATTGAAGCGCGGCGATAGGTGACCAAGGCAAAGATTGATAGGCATACAAACGATATTCGGCTTTCGGTTCAGTATTCAAAGAAACATCGACAATAGCTTCACCTGCTTGCTGCATAACGGCCGTGGTGTTATCAATCGAAGCAAGCAGATCGCGAGGAATATTGGCCAAATACAGAGCTGCCAAACGAGTAACATCTTCTTCGGGCAAACGAGACACCATAAAATAATGTGCAGGCAAGACTACTTGTTGTTGTCGAGTTTGCTCTAATTTCTCTAACGACAAAGGTGTTAAATGCGACAAATTTAATGTCATATCACTTTTTCCAAAGCGCGCTTGTGCTAAACGTCGAGAAAACACTTCAATCGGACGTACAACATCAATACTGGCGCTTCTTTTTAAGCTTGCCATTATACTGTCGTAAACCTCGATATCGATTTTTGGAGTAACTTGGTTCATATGGTAAACGTTCAGTAACTTATCTAAATTGTCACTATCAATTGACCCTCGATACGCAAGGCTTTGCGCCTTCTGTTTAGAGGTCAAAAACACACTATTTTCTTTACGCCATTGCTGAAACTCTTCATCAGTCCAACCATAAACACCTGTGGCATCAGACATTTGCACCGCAATTTGCTCTGCCCAAGTAGAACCTTGCTTTACGTTATAACCTGCGTCGGACAACGCAATGAAGTAAGTTTTATTGTCTATTTCGGATTGATCAACTTGGTAACGCTCAGCCAAAACACTCGGGTCGAGTAAAGTCAGCTGATCGCCATTTGATAAAGACCAATTTGAAACACCCAACTCTACGTCTCTCGATATAAGTGCCACCGAGCCACTTTTCGTTACAACAGGTAATGCTTTCACCGCCACTATTTTTTCTTTCTCTAAGGCACCAAGCTGACGAGATTGCATCTCATCAAACAGTGCTTCAACAGATTCCACCGTACCTATATCTACATGCTTCCCGCCCACGGCTTGTGTATAAAGAATACGATCTGGCGAAGACAGCCATTGCCTTAAGCGAGTATTTACATCTTCTAGTGAGATAGTAGTTATTAGACGTAAAATACGATCATTACTTTCTTGGGGGTCATGAAGTATTTTGTCAGAAGTCACCGCATCAACCATTTTTACCGACCAAATGGTACCTCGGCTTTTCGCAGCGTCTTTATTACGCTCAGCAACCTCAACAACCTTCTGATAAATTTGGTCAAAATCTTGCTGATAAAATCCATGCGCTTTTATTCGTTCAAGCTCTTTAATTAAAATTTTTAATCCTAAAACGTGATAACCATCGTCCACATTAACTGAAAAGCCTAATATCGCCACATTTGGGGAGACAGTACCTTTAGTACTCGACAATACTCGTACATGCTCAGGTAACACTTCTCTTTGCCGACGAATTTGATCGGTTAATAAATTTCGTGTCATGTAATCAATCAAACCATCACGACGTGCTTCGTCACTATTGCCTGTTTCACTTTGAAAACGATATAAAAAAGCCACTTGATTCACTTTATTGCCAGAATCATTAAGCTGACCAATTTTTAGACTTTCATCCAATACAGGATCTTTTGGGTGTCGCAGTGGAAGCTCCCGCTTAGGCTCAGAACCAAAGACACGCTTAATTTGTGCTTCTAATACAGCGGTATCCATAGGTCCAAAAATAACCAACGCCATATTATTTGGTGCATACCAAGCTTGATAAAAAGATCGAAGCTGATCTGCGGGCGTATTTCTTATGCTTTCTTGTGTGCCAATAACGGGGCGCTCAGGATACAAAGAACCAACCCGTAATAACGCTTTTTTTTCATCATTTACTCGTGAACGATGACTTAACTTACCACGCCATTCTTCTTGAATAATTAAACGCTCCTTGTCCAATGAGGAAGCTTTGATCTTGGCGTGAAAAGCAATTTGTTGATAAATATCCAACACCTTAGTCAATCGCTCAGGCGTAGTATTTTTCAGGCTCACCATATAACGCGTATTTTCGCTATTCGTCATGGCATTAAAATCACGGCCCTGCTTTAACCCCATATCGGTGAAAGCTTTTCGCACACCGTTCGGTAGTTCGTCACTTTCGTGGAATATCATGTGCTCCACCATATGCGCCACGCCCAGCTGATTTTCCTTTTCATCAATAGCACCAGAAAGTACGACTAAATTCGCTAATGTCAGCCCTTTTGGCGCGTCTTTTTCTTGTTTTGAATCGAATAAATAATAGCGGAAGCCATTATCCAAAGTCCCCTGCACAACACGCTTATCCCAAGGTAAACCCTTATCATTGGCATATACTGGAGTGACAAAAACAAACAAACAGGTTAATCCCATAACACACAGGATTTTTTGTAAAAAAAGCATAAAACAGCTCACAAAAAAATCATTCAAAAACAGCCATAAACAAATGCTGGAGAGAGCATTTGTTTACAAGAAAAGAAAGGAGATAAAAGGAACATCAGCTTAAAACCGCATACCAACCTCTATACTGGTCGAGCGGCCTAAAGTATAAGAATAGCTTTTTTGGTCTGTCGATACGTCAATGTAGTCATCAAACACATTATCGATAGACACTTTTAGATACCCCTCTACTGATTGGAACAATGTAGGCTTCCATTCAATAGAGGTGTCCAACGTAATCAGCTCGTCAAACTTTAGATCATCATAGATTGGGATATCATTGGCATAGTCCTCTTTTGTGTCTTTAGCAATGGTACCGCCGGATTTCACATTAATGGTATTCGCCCAAATAACATGCCAATTTAGAAACTCAGTTCGAGTTGCAAAGTTCACATTATAAGGAATATTAAAGTCGGATTTAGGCAGTTGAGATTCATAGATAACACTACCCTTATAATAAATTTCTTTAGATGATATAGGATCTTCATACGAAGCAGATTTAAGCGTGTTGGTTTCACTTTCTTGATAACTAATAGAGAAACTACCGTAGGTTTTTGTACTACCCAGTTCCAAAGGATTACGTGCAGATAATGTCAGAGAAACTGTGTCCGTAGAGCTACGCCCCTCGTTAGAGTAATAATCCAACCCTTCTTCTGTTTCGGCACGAGTTACGATATCTCGGCTCTCTCGATTAACAAACTGCAAGCTGGCATCCAAAAAACCAATTTGCTGAACAATACTAATGGAAATCTCATCTGAATAAGGTGTTTTCAGATCATAGTCTGAAAATGAGGTATCTTCTCGCTGTTTGACAGTTTTTACGCTTCCATCCTCATTAAAAGTCGTCGCCGTACGCCAAGAGCGAAGTGTATTATTAACTTCATATTGGAAAAAACTACGTCCATAATACCGATTTGCACCAGCCTTAATACGAGTTTTTTGATCACTAAAGACATCCCATTCAGCCGTCAATCTTGGAGAGAAATTTAGGTTTTCTAAGATTGAATCATAATCAGCACGGATTCCTGCATAATAAGACCAATCACCATATTTCACAGTATCAGAGAAATGAATACCGATTGAATGATAAGTTTTTTGGAATTTATTCTCTGAAATGATATTACGACTTCTCAGATATTCATCATCACGATCTAAAGAGCCATCATTATCAGCATCCAGGCACAAGCCATTATTCGCATCACGGCAGGCAAAAATTTCATTAATGATATCCCCGTCTACTTGATAAAATTGCTTAATAAAACCTAACTCAAGCCCAGTTCGAAGAGAGTGCTCGAAACGCCCAACTTGAAAAGCATTTTGTAGCCAATCAAACTTTAAGTTAGTGGTATTTTGCTGCTGATTGACATTGCCATAACCACCAGAATAGGGCCAACGACTACTTTCCCTATCTACAGGATGGTAAGAATAAGTAGAATCATCTGACTGAATAGAGTCACTGGCCTCATTATAAGACAACGTCGTCAGTAACCGTCCATTCGTGGCTTTGTACTCAATATCAGTATTGATTCCTACCGCTTTATGGGATTTTATAAATGCAGAATCAAATGTTGCACTTGTTAACCCATCATGATGACGATTCGCATACATTATAGATGAGCCGATGTTCAAGTTACTGTTCACTCGATAATCAAAGCGCAGCATAATATTATCGACTGTATCATCATACTCTATTCCTTGATGCCCGAAATTGACGTCGGAATACTTTGTTTTCACTCGTTTATCATACACTTGAGCGAAATTAGAGTTGGCTCTAGAAGCGGTATACGTCAAGCCTAATTTTTCACTTAATCCTTGCGCACCAGTTATTGTATATCGCTGCTTAAGATACTCGGGTGTATATTCACCGGCCAGAGAATCACCATCTTCGTAGTCCTCGGCAAGGTCGTCATCAACATGCATTTCGTCCCAATCATCTTTTGAAATCGCGTATTTAATAGATGTATAGTTGTCACTGTCGTAGCGCTTTAACTTTGATGACACGACCCCACCCATAAAACCACCAAACTCGACAGGAACATTTGAGTCATATACCTCAACAGACTCAAGAGCACTAGGATCGATATAAAAGCTTTGAGAAGAACTCCCAGATAGCATACTTAAGCTAGTAGGACTGATCGGATTGGTATAAGAGTCTTCGGAGTTTCCAGGATTTAAGTCATTATTTGCACTCATTCCATCGATAACGAATAAATTTTGATAATGAGATTGTCCATTAATAGAAACTTCGTCGGGACGCATAGTCGCACTATTAGCAGAAGAGCTTGATGAACGGCTAAAACGGACACTACCATTGCCTTTTAACAAATCCGTTAAGTTTTCATTCGCACCAGCCATCGATTCAATTTCGTTTTGACCAATAACCTGAACACCAGCTTCTACCTTATTCTGTCTACCCTGAACCAATAGCGTTGACATGGTGATGCCATTCTCACCTTCAGAAACAGACTCAGTATCAATAAGAACGATACTTCTACCTTCCCCTGCTTCATATGACAAACCTGTACCGATTAACAATAAATCCAGCGCTTGTCCGGCAGAGTATTCACCTACAAAACCCTGCGTATTTTTACTTTTAAGAAGCTCACTGTTGCCACCTAAATACATACCTGATACGGCAGCAAATGCATTAATCGCCTTAGATAAAGGCCCTGCAGGAATGTTGTAATAATGTGTCTCTGATGCTGCAGCTTCTGCATAAGTTACTGAGCTAAACATCATACCAACGCCACCAGCAAGTAACGTATTAGCGAAAAGCAATGACAAAGCGGTACGAGCATTCTTTCGTCGCTTAAGTGAACAAGCAAGGGCCATATAAACTCCGTAATAATAATATTTCTTATTACTATTACCGAACGTAAACGAAGAAAGGGACATGAAAAAAAATGTTTTTTAAAAATACTTTGAAAATAAATTCCACTGAACACTAAGCTGCGGAAATGCCCACCCACCAAGGCAATGGATGCTTTATACGAATAGGAAAAGATTTAGATAACATAGAAAGCACAAGATCCATATCGTGAGTAGGAAAAGTCCCCACAACACGCAAGTCCGCTAAACTAGGATCAAGATTGAAATGGACATAATGATAACGACCTATTTCTGCCATAAAATTTGCTAGCGGCATATCTTCAACAATTAATAACCCATTACGCCAAGACTCATAAAGCAAAGAAGCTGGCTGAGTATCAGATATAGACTGAGCGTTAAAAACGACTTCTTGGCCAACATACAGCGTCTTAGACAACTGAGAATCCAAAAGCGCAAGGGAAACAGCCCCTTCATAAACCGCTAGAACAGTTTGTTTATCCGATAGTTGGCGTACACAAAAACGAGTTTTGTCTACACCAGAGCGTATAACGCCATGAGCACAGGAAACAGAAAAAGCGCGGCTGTCTGAAGAGGCTTTAGTTTGTACCAAGATTTCTCCCGTCACGAGAGACAAACCTCGATAATCACGGCCATTGGATCGATTCATTGCACTATTGGTATTCAGCCAGATCTTAGTACCATCCTCTAAATCGTAGGCCGACACCTGTCCAACTTGAGTATGAAAATCAGCCATCCAAGCTGACGCTATTCTTGGTAATGATGTTTCGCTCCAGCCAATCCAGCCTAATGCAGCAACACCAGTCACTCCTAGCACGCCTTTCATCAACTGACGACGATTAATTAAACTAGTATTGTCTAAAACATAGCTTGCCGATTGCTGAGATTTATCATCTTGAAAAGAGGAAAACATAGTGCCAACTGACTCAACTTGCTGCCATGCTTTACGATGCGCTTCATCTTCGTTTAACCACTGCTGCCAAGCAAGTTGACTGGCTTCAGAAACAGGCTTATCAGCCAGCACAGCAAACCATTCGGCAGCGGCTTCTAAATGAACATAATTTGCAGGTTGGGAAGATGCCATAAAATCTAAAGAGACCGATCGGATTTAAACAAAAGACATTGCAACATCGCCTGTGCCATATAGCGCTTCACCATGCGCTCTGATACGGACAAACGTTCGGCAATTTCTCGGTAGGTCAAACCATGGAGTTGAGACAAGATAAGCGTATTTGCCACTTTTTTAGGTAACTTAGCGATCATCGCGTCTAGTTCGCAAAGCAATTCAATCATAGAGGCTGAATGTTCTGCTGAAGGCACAAACTCTTCGTCGCAATGGGCTAAAGACTCCAACCAAGCCTGCTCGACCTGCTTACGCCGCCAGTGATCGATATACAAGCCTTTGGCAATGGTGCTCAAAAAAGCTCTGGCTTCGCCCATATTAGAAAAGTATTTCGGTCTTTTAAGCAATCGCACAAAAGTATCTTGTGCAATATCTGCTGCCAATTCATGACAGCCAAGGCGGCTACGAATCCATCCAGTGAGCCATGAGCTATGCTCAGCATAAAGCTCACCAACCTGTTGAGATTTTTGACGCTCAGGATTCATTGAACCGTTCAACCTCATTTTAATAAAAATATATTTTAGAAGCAGAAAAGTACAATAAATGAGAATGAATATCAATAAATGAAAGATATTTAAACATCAAACTAAAGACTATTATGAAGAATCAACTCTAGTTTGATGTAAGTAATACTTTAAAAAGAGACTACAAAGTAGTAAAAGCACCACCTTTTGCTAAAGCTTGTTGATAAGCTGGCACCGCTTCTACTTGCTTGATAAAACGCGCAATATTCGGATATTTAGACAAGTCCATGCGTGTGCTCGATGCTTGCAATGGAAAACTCATCTGAATGTCTGCAGCAGTTAATTCCTCACCGACAAACCACGTATGCTCACCCAAAGTTTTTTCAATAAACTGCATTTGAGGAGTAATACGTGGCGTGATGAATTTATCTTGGATTTTACTCGTGATCGCTTTCGCAATGGGTTTGATAAAGAAAGGCATCGGACTTTGTGGCACCTTCATCATCACCAACTTCATCACTAACAAAGGCATCAAAGAGCCTTCAGCAAAATGCAACCAATAACGGTAATCCAATAAGGCTTTACCATCCGTCGGTCTCAAGCGCTTTTCCGTATCATATTGATCTAATAAATATTCAATAATCGCTCCGGACTCAGCCACGGTTAAATCCCCATCGGTAATAACCGGAGACTTACCCAGCGGGTGTACTTTTTTCAAAGATTCAGGACCAGAAGCGGTTTCAGGGTCACGCTTATACTCCACAATTTCGTATTCAAGCCCAAGCTCTTCTAACAACCATAAAATACGCTGAGAGCGGGAATTCTCTAAGTGATGAACCGTAATCATATAATCTCCTTATTGTCTTATCAGGAACGAATATTATTAACTTTTACACTACAAGCTATACGCAACAAAGCAGAAAACAGATGACTGGATGCTCAAAATAGACAAAACCAAACCTCTATCAACAAGCATCAAAGTGAATGATTGTTGATAGAGGTTTTTGATCCTTAAGCTTCCCCATGGTCTGGAAGGATTATCGTAGGCACGCTGGCCGTTTCTAATGTTGTCCGTTCGAAAAGGTATCTTGCGGGTGGCTTGCCAACCACCTTGCGGAACATGGTGACAAAACCACTGGCATTCTCATAACCTAATTCCAGCGCCACCACTTGCACGCTTTCTCCTTTGCTCAAGCGCTGAAGAGCAATCATTACATGAAGTTGTCGACGCCAGCGACCAAAACTCATGCCGACTTCGGAAGACATATATCGGCTCATACTTCTCTCGCTCATGCCGATGCGAGAGGCCCAATCTCCTTTTGTAATCTTTTCGGCGGGATCGGCTAATAACATGTCGGCCAATTGACGTAACCTTGGGTCTCTCGGCATTGGGAAGTAAAAATCCTCTACCTGAGCCATGACTAATTCGTCTAGCAAAGTCGCAATCAAACGCTCCTCACTGCCGCCCAAAGCATACAATTCTGGAATCTCTGTTGCCCTTAAAAGCAACTCTCGCAAAAGTGGAGACACAGAAATGGTACAGCAGGTTTTAGGCAGATTCTCGACGGCTGCAGGTTCAACAAACAAGCAATAACATTCGCCAGAGCCACGAGCCGAATGCAGTAAGTCTCCAGGAATCCAGACCGCGCACAGTGGAGGTACAATCCAAACACCATCCTCAACTTCACATCGAATTATGCCGCGAACAGAATAAATCAATTGCGCCTTTCGGTGCTGGTGCCGCGCAAACTCCCAATCTTTGGTGACAGAGGTGGCACTCAAAGCAACAACATTACGCGGGACTTCATCCACGTCTTTAGTTTTATTCACCATCAAATCGGCTTTCGCAGTCTTCATTGTCAATACAAAATACCCAGTCAGAAATTTGGCCTAATTGAAAATAACTATAGTCAAATTTCCCAAAAAGAACACGAACGTCTTTCATATGAAAACGTTAGTACTAGAAACTCGGCTAACTTACTTCACAATACGGTGAATTTGATAAAACTCACAACAATTGGCCGAAATGAACAATAAGTTGGCCAATACTCGCTATCCGGCAAGAATCGAAATATTGTTAAATGACTCATCACAAATAAGAATGAGTATCATTTTAATGAAAAATTCTATTTCACCCAATACACCAGCTGCACGACAAACCTTGTCTGTTATGTCGCAGCCTCTCAAATACTCCCAAACATCGCATCAAAATGTCTTACGACTTGGCCGCTCTCTCTCATTAGGCGTCATGATTGCCTCAGGTATATCCGTTAGCACACAGAATGCCTTTGCGGATGATGCAACATCTCTAAACAATACTCAAAAGACTCAGGATTCATCTGTTGATCTAACAGGCATTGTTGTAACTGCATCACCAGGCGGTGTAGCACAAGATATTAACGATGCGCCAGCTTCGATAAGTGTTATTACTCGCGAAGAACTAGAAAGTAAACCTTACCGTGATCTTGCAGACGCACTTTCTTCTATTCCTGGATTAACCACAACGGGTGGGAGTGATCATAAAGAAATTAGTATTCGAGGCATGAGCTCTGCTTACACACTGACTCTGATCGATGGTAAACGTACCGATTCGCGTGAAACAAGTCGGCTTTCTGACGGCCTCGGCCAGATGAATGCATGGACACCACCCATCTCAGCAATTGAACGTATCGAAATAGTGCGTGGTCCAATGTCTTCATTATATGGTGCCGATGCCATGGGTGGGGTCATCAACATTATCACTCGTAAGGTCGCCAAAGAATGGAGCGGCGAAGTGAGTACGGACGCATTATTACAGGAGAATTCCCAATCTGGAAATGCCAATCAGGGCAGTTTTTTCCTAACAGGCCCAATCAAGCAAGACCTGCTCGGATTACAACTCTATGGTCAATATTCTAAGCGTGACGAAGATGATATTTACAATGGCTATCGCGATAGTAAACGCAACAACATCACAGCAAAACTCGCACTGACACCGACACCAGACCACGACATAATTTTTGCAGCAAATCATACAGAACAGCGTGTTACACAAGAACCGGGCAAAAGTATCGACCCAAACTGCGCCACCTATTCTTATTTCGGCTGCGCGACCCCCTATGATAAAAAGGTAGATGTTGACCGCTTCTCGCTATCACATACAGGACGTTGGACGCTAGGAACATCAGAAACCTATGTTCAGCAGGAAACCTTCAATGTTTCCTCACAAGATGTTCGCTTAAAAAATACCGAATTTCGTACTTCCTTGGCGATGCCACTGGAAGATCATCTCGTCACAGTCGGTGGTGGAAGCCGACACAATAAGTTACACGACAGCTTTTCGAATCGTGTGACAAATCAATACGATATTACCCGTAAGCAGAATTCCCTATTTGCAGAAGATGATTGGTATTTAACGGACACTTTTACATTAACTGCAGGTGCTCGTCTCGACGACGATAACCGTTACGGTCATCATTGGAGCCCTCGTGTTTATGGTGTTTGGGGAATAACACCGCAATGGACATTAAAAGGCGGCGTGACTTCTGGCTTCAAATCACCAGATATGACAAAAGTAGCCAGTGGCTACGCATCAGCCAGTGGCCTCGGTAATATTTATGGCAATGAAGATTTAAAACCTGAAAAATCTCTCAGTCAGGAAATCGGCATTCTATACAGTAACAATGGCGTAACCGGCGGACTAACCTTATTCAACAACAAATTTGAGGACAAGATAACCACTGTTGCTTGTAATACTAGATGTACGGCAGCACCAAGCGGCACAAACTCCCTCACCTACGCAAACGTAGACAAGGCCATCACTCGTGGTGTTGAAGCCAGTTTAGGCCTGCCTTTATCATCGAACATCACATGGGATAACAGCTACACCTTCACCTACTCCAAACAAGAGTCAGGTCTTTACAAGGGAAAACCCTTAAACAAGCTACCACGTCACCAACTCACCAGTACGCTAAATTACCAGCCAACAGACGAATTAACGACTTGGGCTCGCTTAGCTTATCGCGGTAAAGACAGTGACAACGTTGGCGGTACAGCTCAACTGCTATCCCCTGTCGAATCACCTTCGTTTACTACATTCGACATAGGTGCCAACTACGAGATCAACCAGACTCTCAGCTTGCGCGCTGCCATTTATAACCTAGCAAATCAAAGAATTAGCTACAACAAATATGGATTTGTCGAAGACGCCCGACGCTACTGGCTGGGGATAACCGCAAAATTTTAACCACAACCCACAATAATGAAAGGTATTAAGATGAATAAAGAAGCAAATAGAATCACATTATTTTGGTTAACAACCGCCGTTGGTGCTGTCCTCTTTGTGACACTACAGTTATTTTTCTTCCTCAATGACTATGTGATTGCACAAGGTAAAGGCCCAAACATCACGTTCGAAACCAATATGCTGTGGATGTTTTCCGCCTACTATGGAACTTGGATTGTAACAGTTCTACTTACCCTGATTGGCACCACAAAATCTCAATGGTTGGCGCTCATTATCGGCACCCTGCTTGTTGCGTTAAACACACTAGGAGGCATAGTTGACGGAATGCGAGATGGTGCTCATGTCACATTCTCAGCTCTCTTCTTCATCACGCTGCCTGGTGTCTGTGCCATGGTAGCCACTTGGCGAGCATTGAAAAAATAGGAGTACATTATGTCAATGAATAGTTCACAGTTTCCATTCGTTTGGATAAGTCTCGACCATAAACCAGGACAAGACTCTCAAAAAGATTTCGATGAGTTCGAAGCCAACTTGCAGCGGGGCGAACCCTTTGTCCTGCTAAGCAACTCGGCTCCGACAGGCGATCACGAACACTCTAAGGAAGAAAAGAAACGCACTTCGCTCTGGATGAAAAAAAACAAAGCAGAACTTCGCAAACTGGTTATCGCCATGATTCTAATTGAGCCCAACGCCGCCAAACGTTTGGGATTTAAAGCATTCGCGGAAGTATTTTCCAAGTTCTGGGGCTATCCTTTGATTCTTGCATCGTCACAAGATGCAGCTATGGAGATTGCCAAAGGGTTACTACAGACCCACAACGAGACAAGTAACTTGTGCTGATAAATCCAAAAGACGAATCTTATTAATTGATTCACTTACAACAGTTACTATATGTACCTATTTCAGCACTGAAAAAACTCTATATCTTGATGGATGGAATACCAAAGACTAACGCATTAAAAAGGCTTCCCAGTGGAAGCCTTTTTATAGATAAAATAAACTACACTCGATAATTTAATGACTAAAATGCTTTTTCCAGCTTTTACGGCAGAAGCAACACACTCTTAGCAACAGCTTGAGTACGAGGCACAAAGGTATCCAACAAACAAAGCTCACCATCAGTATGCATTTTTGCGCCTACGGGTCCTGTTCCACATAAGGTCGGAACGCCCATTGACGAAGTAAAACCAGCATCCGAACAACCACCAGTGAATTCCCCTTCTACGGTAAACCCCAGTGACTCTGCTTGTTTTTGATAGTGTGCCAATAAGACATCGCTCATGCTTGATTCAAAAGGATGGAACGCCGATATCAATCGCACAGAAGCGGTCACGCCGTTCAATCTAGGCCTATCAACAATAGCCTGAATTGCGTCTATAGTTTCGTCCATTTGGTCTTTGGTGATATAGCGTAAATCCAATTTGGCCGTGGCATCTGAAGCCACAGTATTGGAAGACATACCACCGCTAATTAAACCAACATTGGTCGTTACACCAGTTTCGTAATTAGTCAACGCATGCAGCTCAGTGATGATCAGAGCCAAGCCACCAATAGCGCTGGCTCCATCAGCGTGATTTACACCAGAGTGAGCAGCTTTGCCTTTGACTAAAATTTCAAAGCTCGCACCGCCTTTTCGGGCCGACACAACATTGCCACTAATACGACCAGGTTCTGCATTGAATACGGCTTTTGCGCCCTTAACCATTTGCTGAATAACGTGTCGACCTTCTGGCGAGCCAATTTCTTCATCACCAGTGAACAAGCCAACAACGGGATGAGGCAATTCGGTGAGATCAGAGTTATTCAACAGATACTGCAAACCTCTTAAAACGAAGCAATTCAATACCAAGCCAGATTTCATGTCAGCTACGCCAGGCCCAAACGCCGTCATGCCGTCACGAGTAAAACCTCGCGTTGCCGTCGTTCCTTTGGGAAAAACTGTGTCCCTATGCCCCATCAGATAAATAGCAGGCTGTGCGTCTTTTTTATCAAATCCAGAAGCAATACGTGCTTCCAATACATCGCCAGAGCTAACAGACTTATGCCATCGACATTCGATACCATCAGCTTCTAACCAAGACGCCATCAGCTTTCCTGCCGCATCAACACCGTCTTTGTCATAGCTGTTCGAGTCGGTATCGACTAATTCCTGTAGACACTGGATCATCTCGTCTTCTTGTGTCGCCAACCAGTCACAGAGTAAATCCGCATAAGGTGCAAGTGCACTATTGCTTACCTTTTTTGCTGTCGATAATGTCATTATGCTCTCCTTAACGTTTGGCCTGAATTGATGAGCCTTGTTCGGATAAATCCCAAAAAAGTCCCGTCATTATCTGTAAGGCTTCACGACACACTGGCGCTAGAACGTGTTCATTTGGCGCATGTTGACTGCATGCTGGGTACGAATGCGGCACCCAAACGGTAGGTAAATTAAGAATATTGGCAAACACGTCGTTTGGCAGCGAACCACCTAAATTAGGTAGTAACACAGGTTTCTTACCAGTAGTTTGAGCAAGTGAACCCAACGCCCAATCCACCCAAGGATCTTCAGGATCAAGACGCGTAGCCTCCATGATATGACCACTATCAGTAACTTCAACATCGCTAAAACCATGATGATCAAGATGGTCACGAATATGTTTTAAAAAGTTTTGGCTGTCGCTTTCTACCACAAAACGCAGCTGACAATGAGCGCTAGCGTAACCGGGAATAGCATTTACAGGCATATCTGGATTACCTGTTTTGCACGCCAACATTTCCAAAGTGTTCCACGCGAACACACGCTCGGCAGGGGTTAAATCTGGTTCACCCCAATTCAGATCAATGGCTGGGCTATTTGCGCCTTCGCCCACAGGAATGTCTTTTAAAGCAGCACGAACCGATTCAGGCAAGCGCGCAGGCAACAAGCCTTTGACAAGAATCTTACCTTTGGCATCCACCATGGAAGCCCAAGCATGGGCCAAGCGTGTACCAGCGTTGCTCAATAAGCCCCCCCAATTGCCTGAATGATGAGCACCATCACGCAACAGCACTTTTAAATCAAAACTAAATCCTCCTCGAGAACCGAGGAAAATTGTCGGGTGCTCAGCACTTAATCTTGGACCATCGGACGCAATAAACAAATCTGCCGCTAGTTCCTCTTTATGCAGTTCACAAAGCTCAGCCAATCCAGGTGAGCCGGCTTCTTCACCCATTTCTAAAATCACTTTAACGTTAAAGCCTAGTTTACCTTCTTTCGCATCAATAACCTGCTTCAACGCAGCAAAATTGATAGTGTGCTGGCCTTTATTATCCGCCGTTCCACGTCCATACCAACGGTCGCCATCTACCACTACTTTCCATGGCGATAATCCAGCTTTCCATTGATCGTCATAGCCGCGCACAACGTCGCCATGACCATAAGTCAGCAACGTCAGTTGGGTTGGATCTTCGATTCGTTCGGCAATCAGAAATGGCCAAGAGCCAGGCTGTGTTGCTTCGGTAACTGGATTGGCAACAATACGTGATTGAAAGCCCAATGCAGCAAGTTCGGGCATAATAATGTCTTGCAAATAAGCATGTAATTGATCAAAGGCATCGTGGTTCTGGCTTTCACTGTGTACGCTAACACGTTGCTCTAAGGCCGTGAAAAAGGCACCGGAATCAAAATAAGACTCCGCACCTTGAATGGTGGATTGACGACTCATGTTATCTCCTTAAGTAAAATAAAAAGCAGCCTAAAGTGGCCCTTAAAAATTAAAAAAATTACGAAGCCTTATCCCATGCACTAGAGTCCAACACTTCAGGCAAACCTAGAGCGGGCTCTGGTGTTAAAACGGAAGACAACAAAGCTTGTGTATAAGGATGTTGTGCATTTTGAAAGATTTGTTCTCGGGTGCCCTGCTCGACAATTTTCCCGCGATACATCACAGCCACTCGATCCACCAAATGCTCAACCACACCAAGGTTATGACTGATAAATAAGTACGTCAGTCCTAGCTCTTTTTTCAGATCCATCAATAAGTTAAGAATTTGTGCCTGAACGGACACATCTAGCGCCGAAGTCGGCTCATCGCACACCAAAATGCTAGGTTTTAAAATCAAGGCTCGAGCAATAGCAACACGTTGACGCTGACCACCTGACAATTGCCCCGGATAATTTTTTAATAACCGCTCAGGCAACCCCACCAAATCGCTGATGTCTTTCACGGCTTTTTGCTGGCTTTTAGCATCGCCAATTTTATGTAGCTGCAATGGCAAACGAATAATTTGCTCAATAGTTTTACGTGGATTCAAAGAGGAATAAGGATCTTGAAAAATCGGTTGAAGCTGACGAGACATCAATAAACGAGAACTTGATCCTCTCGCCTTATCATTAATCAATACGTCGCCATTAGTAGGCTCTAATAAACCTAGAATCATTTTCGCCAAGGTACTTTTCCCGCAGCCTGATTCGCCAACCAAACCTAAAGTTTCGCCGGGACGAATACGTAACGAAATGCCGTCTACCGCTTTCAGTAATGTAGGTTCTTTGAAAGCGCCATTTTTGAGATAAAAATGGCGCGACAAATTTGATAACTCCAAAGCATATTCTGACATTACACCGCCTCCCGACATGACGACGCTGTAGCAATAGAACAACGTACTTGATGATTTTCTGAACCTAGGTGATTTTCCAAGCTAGGCGAACGGTAACAACACTCTCCAATAGAGGCACTACAACGGTTTTCAAAAGCACAGCCCTTTAATTCGCCAATCAGGCTTGGCACCACACCTGGAATAGACTCCAAATGACTACCAGGTAAGGTTTTACCAGGAACAGGAATGCAGTTGAGCAACCCTTTGGTATAAGGATGCTGTGGATCAGAAAACAAGTCTTGCGCAGAAGCCGTTTCTACTACTTGTCCGGCGTACATCACCGCCACACGATCGGCAATGCGTGCGACCACACCAAGGTCATGAGTGATAAAAATAACGGCGGTGCCAAATTCTTGCTGAAGTTCACGAATCAAACGTAATATCTGTGCTTGAATTGTCACATCTAGTGCCGTGGTTGGTTCATCCGCGATGATCAAGTCTGGCTCGCACATCAGCGCCATGGCGATCATCACTCGTTGACGTAAACCACCAGACAATTGATGTGGATACTGATCTAAACGCTTTTCTGGATACGGCACACCGGCACGTTCCAATAAATACACTGCGCGTTTTTTGGCTTCGTCTTTGCTGAGCCCTTTGTGCTTGATAATGCCTTCGCAAAGTTGATTACCTAACGTATAAGAAGGATTAAGAGAGGTCATCGGCTCTTGAAAAATCATCGACATACGCATGCCGCGCACTTGATTGCGCTCTTTTTTCGATAAGGATAATAAATCCATACCGTCAAATTGCATTGCCTCGGCGGTCACTTCAGCTCGCTTCGGCAATAAGCCCATCAGCGCCATAGAAGTCATGGATTTACCACAACCAGATTCCCCTACGATACAGAGCATTTCACCTTTATTTACATGTAAATCGATACCACGCACAGCTCGCAAATCGCCATTTGGCGTTGGCAGACTGACTTGTAAGTTTTTCACATCGAGTATTCGTTTCATGATGTCTCCTCTGGTCTCAATTCCGGCCTTCTGGTGCGTTCATATCACGCAAACCGTCACCCACTAAATTAATCGCCAATACCAACACCATCAGCGCAATGCCGGGAATCGCAATGACCCAAGTTTTGAAAAACATGTATGCTTTGCCTTCCGAGATCATTAATCCCCAAGATGGCATTGGCGGCTGAACACCCAATCCTAAAAAGGACAAAGTCGCTTCTAGCAATATTGCATGCGCCATTTCCAAGGTCATAACAACAATCAACGCGCTTAAAATATTAGGTAATAATTCCCGTACTAGTATGTAAGTTGTTGAAGCACCTAGTACTTTGGCCGAAGCTATGAATTCAGCATCCCGCAATTGCTGAGTCGTGGAGCGCGCCACCACCGCAAATCTATCCCATAACAACAACCCCAATAAGATGATCACCATTTGCAAGGAACCACCCACCAAAGCAGACATAGCTAAAGCCACAAGAACAACCGGCATAGCCAAACGCGTGGTAATGATGTAGCTGATTACTGCATCAACTCGGCCACCGAAATAGCCAGCCAGAACACCCAAAGTCGTACCAATCAGCCCAGAAATAAGTGCTGCGGACAAACCAATCGTCAGCGAAATTCGCGCCCCGTAAAGCAAGCGACTTAGGTAATCTCGGCCTAATTTATCGGTGCCAAAGATATGTTCCCAAGAGCCTTTTTCGTGCCAAACAGGTGGGATCATGCGCTGAGAAATATTTTGTAAATAAGGATCATGAGGTGCCAACCAAGGCGCTAATATCGCCAGCACCCCAATCAGACCAAGAATAATTGAGCCCATTAACAAACCACGGTGACCCAAGAAGCGATTCATCATTCGGCGCCACTCAGGAACCACAGGCAAAAAGGTATTTGCGCTAGGAGCGGTTGAAACAGTAGAAGTAGAATCAGACATAGTAGACACCTCAGCGAACACGCAAACGTGGATCAAGCATGGCGTTGATCACATCAGCTAAAAAAGTTAACAGGATATAAAACACCGCAATAATCAACACCACAGCTTGCACCACTGGATAGTCATTACGGGTGATCGCATCCCACGCGAGCTGCCCTAAACCTTTTAAAGAAAACACCGATTCGATAACCACCGAGCCGCCTAACATAAAACCCAATTCGACCGCCGCCAAGGCCACAACAGGAATTACCGCATTGCGCAAAGCATGTTTAAAGATGACAGAAGATTCATTCAAACCTTTAGAACGAGCGGTACGAATGTAGTCAGAATTCAATACTTCCAGCATGCCGGTACGCGTTAAGCGCATCATGGCTGGCATGGCGTAATAGCCCAAAGCAATAGCAGGTAAAACAAAGTGCTGCCATGTCTCATTACCGCCAGCAGGTAACCAATGCAAGTTCACCGCAAACACCACAATCAGAGTTAAACCAAACCAAAAACTCGGCATAGCTTGACCAATAACCGCAATGGTCAACGCCAAGCGATCGATCCAAGTATCTTGCTTAATAGCAGCAATCACACCAAGAGGGATGGCAATTACCGTTGCTAATCCTAACGCCAAACCACCTAGTGTTAGCGTTATCGGTAAACGATCACTAATCAGTGACATTACGGTATCTTGAAAATAATAAGAGCGACCAAAATCCAATTGAACAGCTGACCATAGCCAGTCAAAGTATTGATAAACCATCGGTTTATCCAAACCAAAATCGATTCTGATTTGCTCCACCTGTTCAGCGGTAGACTCAGGTCCAGCAATCGAAATAGCCAAATCACCAGACAAATGCAGCAACATAAAGCTCACGATAGACACAGTGATTGCCACACTCAACGCCACCAGTAATCGACGAAATATAAATACCAACATAAAAAACCTCACAAACACCTTTGTGACTTTGAACCTTTGTACCTTTAATCACTAGACACAGGAGCAAGGGTTCAAACTAGCGACGCTTACCACAAAGTAGTAAGCGTCTTACTAATTACTTCCAGCTTGATTCTACAAAGCGCGGTAATTCATCAGGGTAAGGTGTGAAGTTCAACTCTTTACTGAAGGCGTAATTACTTGAATAAGAAAACATTGGCGCCCAATAAGCCTCTTCAGTAATTTTCTTAATCGCTTCACTGTAATTCTTTTTACGAATTTCAGGGTCAACGTTGGTATCCGCTGCATTGACTAAAGCTATCACCTCTTTGTCATGGTTCATGTCATCCGCGCCACCATTAAAATAAACGCTGGTCATGGCGGAAGCATCGTTCACAGAATAAGAACCCCATGTTTGGAAAGCCAATGGAACGTTTCCTGAACGCTGCTCTTTGCGCAATGCTGCATAGGTCAACATGTGCATTTTAGCAGTGATACCAACAGCTCGAAGGTTACCTAGAACAGCCTCAGCTAAATCCATATCTCGGTAAGCATAAAAATCAGTTTTGAAACCATTTGGGTAACCAGCTTCTGCAAGCAAGGCTTTCGCTTTGGTTGGGTTATAGTCGAATTTTTTCGCTGCGGACACATCACAACCAAACTGGGAAGGGAAACACGGCGTATAAATGGCACGACTGCCGCCACGAACTAATTCATTCGCTAGCGCATCACGATTAATCGCGTGGTTCACTGCCTCACGAACTAGCTTATTGTGGAATGGCGAATCTTTTAGAGCTTCGCTGCTGGTATCCATAGCCAAATAGCCAACTCGCATAGTTTCGGAACTAATTACTTCCAAATTTGGCATCATTTTCATTTCATCCGCCTGATCGGACGGTACACGCCATGTCCAATCCACACCGCCGGTCATCAGCTGAGCAAGACGAGCATCGGGATCAGGAATAACTTTGAATTGAATTTTTCCGATGGCAGGTTTTTTAATCGGACCACCTTCAAAGTAGCCTTCATAGCGTTCTAGGTTCGCGCCTTCACCACTTAGTACTTCAGTGATTTTATAAGGGCCTGTACCAATAGGTGCTTTGGCATAGCCTTCAATACCAACCGACTTAAAATATTTTTCAGGATAAATAGGCGTTGGGCCAGACAAGTATTCCAATGCCGCGGGGAAAGGTTTCTTTAGCACCAAACGTACAGTGTATTCATCTACTTGCTCAGCATGGTCAATCCAATCGACGTTTTGACGGGTAACGATTTTAGATTCAGGAGACGTAACATAATTAAAAGTAAAAGCCACATCCGCCGCACTGAAAGCATCGCCATTTTGGAAAGTGACGCCCTTACGTAAAGTAAAAAGCAAATGCGTTGGATCTTCCCATTTCCAGCTGGTCGCTAACAAAGGCTGATATTCGCCAGTTTCCATGTCTCGATGAATCAACGTATCCCAAGCAAGATGAGACAGGATAATACCTTCCCTCACATTGTTGTGATAAGGACTGACGTTTTCCGGCTCAAGTCCCACGGCATACACCAAAGTATCATTCGCTTTATTGGCCAGTGCTGGCGCTGACACACTAACCAAAGAGCAAGCTATAAGGGCACTGACCAGCGTTCGACGTGGAGCGCGGTCTAATACATGACGTCGAGTAAAATGGTTATGACTGAATTTTTTCATCGTTTCGTTCCTTTTACATTTTTTTTAATATGATATTCATGCATTGCAACTTTCATTTTTTTATTCACATTATGCAAAAAACACCATTGCCACAATTAAAAAAAATGCAAAGAATCATTGCCAAAAAAGCATGACTATGGCGAAATGATAAAAAAGATAAAATCTAATAAAAATCGCCAATATTCGTTAAAATGCAGGAAAAACACGATGGAAGCCGCATTAAGATTACAAGATACCGCGTTACGCTATTTTTTAGAGGTCGCAAGATATGGATCGATAAGCGAAGCTTCTTTGCACTTAAATGTAGCAGCAAGCGCGATAAGCAGGCAGATAAATAATCTAGAAGATATTCTCAATACAACCTTATTTGAGCGCCGCCCACGAGGAATGGAATTGAGTGCAGCAGGTGAAATGCTAGCAGTTTACGCTCGTAAAAACGCACTAGAATCGGACAGGATTGTATCGGAAATTGCGGCTTTGGAAGGTCTTAATCGAGGCCATGTGAAAATTTCTTGTTCGGAAGGTTTTGCGATGGAGTTTTTGCCTCGTAGCATTGCCAGTTTTCGAAAACAGCATGACGGTATTCATTTTCAGATCAATGTCAGCTCTCCAGGTGAAGTATCACGACGCGTTAGCCATGGCGATGCCGACATAGGAGTAACATTAAGTTTATCTCCAGCCAAAGACATTCAAGTCGCCTATAGACAACCTTCTCCTATCCTCGCTGTAGTAAATCCAAATCACCCATTAGCTAACAAAAAAAGCATCTCCTTAGCCCAATTACAGCCATACCCAATAGCTCTACCAGAAGAAAGCACCACAGTCAGACAGCTATTTGATATCTGCTGTAGCCGTTTAAATTTGCTGTTCGATCCCGTTTTAGTATCCAACAATATGGCAACCTTAAACCGCTTTACGACCTATGACGGCGGTGTTCATCTTGCGGGGGAAATTTCCATACGTCATCAACTATCCAGCAGCGAATTGGTCGCTATCCCGATTCGAGATAGAGGGATGGACATCCGAAACATTGAAGTTCAAACCCTATCAGGCCGAACCTTGCCCGCTGCAGCAAGAGTATTTTTGGATTACATGATCGAAAAAATGCAGAATGAAAAAAGCATCTAAGACATAGACTCAGCACTACTTTCAATTTTTAAGATATAAAAAAAGAGCCGAAGACGATCTTTGGCTCAATTCATCAAAACAATAATGCTGTGCTTTTTTCTAGAAACCCCTATCCTTTTCCAAGAGAGCCTTACCTTTCTCATAATAGGCTTTTCTTTCTTCTTCCGGCACCATATCACCACCCGTTGCCCAGATGATGTGAGTCGCTTGAGACATTTTATCGTCCAGTTGGTGAGCAGTTAGGTAATCATGTCCTTCGATTAGAATTCGCAGCACACCGCTTGCACCAGCTGCGCCAGACGGTTCTACGGGAATACCTTCAGCATCCACCAGCATGGCTAAATGACGATACATATTGTCATCAGAGACGGTATAAACACCGCTGAGCAATGAATCCATCATTGGGCCAACAAAAGCTGAAGGTCGGCCAACGGCTAAACCATCGGCACAGGTTTGGTTATCGATACCCAGTTCTTGTACCGAAATGCCGTTATGCAAAGCTGTTTCCATTCCTAACACCATGCAAGGAGAATGCGTAGGTTCGGCAAAAAAACAATGCACATGATCACCAAACACCTGTTTCAGGCCAAAGGTGATACCTCCTGGCGCGCCGCCGACACCACAAGGCAAGTAGACAAACAAGGGATGATCTTTATCGACGACAATACCCTGCTCGACCAGCTGTTTTTGCAAGCGTAATGCCGCTACGCTGTAGCCTAAAAACAATGACTTGGAATCTTCATCATCGATAAAATACGCCGTATCCTTTTGCATGGCTTCCTGTCGACCTTGTTCCACTGCCACTCCATAATCAGCAGTATGTTCAACGACATTGACGCCTTTACTTTTTAGCAAGGCTTTTTTCCATTCACGGGCATCAGACGACATGTGAACCGTGACATCAAAGCCCAATTTGGCGCTTATAATGCCAATGCTTAAACCAAGGTTTCCAGTTGAACCGACCACAATTTGATGCTTTGAAAACAGCTCTCGAAAACGCTCTGAATCGAAATTTCGATAGTCATCACTGGTTTTTAACACGCCATTCGACAATACCAAGCGCTCTGCATGCAACAAAACTTCATATATGCCACCACGAGCTTTAATAGAGCCAGCAATCGGTAATTGATTGTCACACTTCATCAATAAACGCCCGGGAATTTCCAGATTCAGCGAATCAGACAAGGCAAGCTGCATAGCAGGAATGGCCTTTAACTCAGATTCGATGATGCCGTTAGTAACCGCCGTTTCTGGAAAGACTTTGGCAAGATAAGGTGCAAAGCGCGTGAGTCGATCAGAGGCATCGAGCATGTCTGACATTTGCAGAGACAGCTTAGATTGCACTTCATCAAACCGCATTTTTTTGGGGTTAAACCAAGTAATTTCCTGCAACGCAATGAGCGACTGCACAACAGGACGAGAAATATAGTCAGTCACTTAAATACTCCATGAAAGATTTCGATAAATTAGAACCCCATAAAACCGTCTGTATTTTTCAACGCTGGCAAACGAGACAACATGGCGATATCGACTCTTGGGCGCGCGAGATCAGGTGTTTTTTCCAACAAGGCTTCTAACGATTTGGCAAACGCCAAGGTGGATAAATCGTCGCCTCGTCGACCAATAATTTGCAAACCAAACGGCATGTTGTTTTTGTCTCGGCCCACTGGCAGAGTCACGGACGGATGACCTGTTAAGGTCGAAGCATACGCCATAGAAAGCCAGTGATAATAGCTTTGTGTCGGCTTGCCATCAATCTGCTCTGGGTAAAGTTCATGCCAATCACGTGGGCTAATGGTCGTGGTTGGCGCAAGGATAAAGTCGTATTCTTCGAAAAATATCTGCCACGCTCGATACATCATGGTTTGTTTGTTTAGCGCACTCACTACATCCAATGCGCTGTATGACTCGCCTTCTTCAATATTCATCAAAATATTTGGCCCCATTTGATCTGGGTATTTGTGGGACAAATCGCGATGGTGACCAGAAAAGTTAAGCGCTCTTAACACAGCAAAAATATGATCGGCGTTGTCGCAATTAGGATGCGCATTGTCACATTGAGCGAATACAGAACCAAACTTGTCGATTTTTTCTTGAAAGGATTCTTTGATCAGATTTTCTGTCATAGCAAAGCCAAAGTCGTTGGTAAAAGCCACTTTAGCGCTACTCAGATCAAAGTCCGGTAAGTGATGATAAGCATCGGCATTGTGTTGCCCAACGCCCTCCACCACAGAGACCCAAGGATCACGACGATCAGGACGAATCATCTGTGATAACATCAAGCCAACATCTTCAACAGAACGCGCCATCGGTCCATTGGTTGGTAGAGGAATTAAACCGATAGGCCGACTATGTCCCGGCACCACACCCGGAGAAGGACGAAAGCCAACCACGCCACAAAAGGCCGCTGGATTACGCAAGCTGCCGCCTGTATCCGATCCGGTTGCTAATGGGGTCATGCCGCAAGCCAACGCCACCGCCGAGCCGCCAGAAGATCCGGCCGCCGAACGAGTCACATCAAACGGGTTCGCCGTCGCACCATAAACAGCATTGCGTGTATTGCCACCCGCACTCCATTCCGGATTATTGGCTTTACCAAGCGGCAAAGCGCCTGCTTGGCGTAACTGCGCGACCATTGGGTCATCAGATGTAGCCATATTATCTTTATAAATAGTACTGCCGAATGTCGTTGGGAATCCCGTTAGATCAACCATATCTTTCACGCTTAATGGTAAACCATGCAACACGCCCAACGGCTCGCCTTTATCAATGGCTTTTTGAGCTCGCTTAGCTTGTGCCATTAGATCATCTGGATCACAAGCAACAATTGCATTCACCGCATGATTCACTGCATTCATTCGCGTAATACAGCTTTGCGCCAACTCCATAACAGACAATGACTTTTGCGCCATCAATCGACGCGCTTCGGCTGCATTTAGATCACAAGCTTCCATCCATACCTTCTTAGTGAGTTATTCACATCGTAATTAAATTAAAACGATGTTAAGCCTCAAAAAGGCATCGAAAAAGCGAAATAATTCGAAGGTATCCATGCATTTTAGGCAAAGCAAGTGACCTATTTAAAACAATAAAACACTCCCGATAACTTCTTGCCCATGCGTCTAAACCTAGCTAACTCCAACCACTTAATTTTCCATGTGCTTTATTAAGCATCCTTAAGGAAAGTACTTTTCTTAAGGCTCCAAGGCTCTTCGAAAAAATCAAAAATATAATATAAGAATCTGATATTTAAAGATTTATTTATTAATAATCACGCAAAACACTTTTTTTTTATTATTAATAAAATACTTTTTCGACGTAAGTTTTTCTTAATTCTAAGTCTCTAATCTGAAGCTATACAAATTGAGGTGTTTTTCACTATGCAGCATTCAGATTCATTACAGACCAACAAAGAGCGAACCATTGTCGCCACCCCAACCATGCCCTATGAGTTTGTTGCTGCTAATGCAGACGGTTACGCTCGACGGGATTTAGAAACTTTTGTCAAAGACGGTTTTGCGAAAAAATACCAAGCGGATGTGAACACTTTCATGCCGATTCTGTTTGGTATTAAAGCACAGGGTTTAAGAGCAGTGATGGGCGTTCGTCGCGGCACTCAGCCATTATTTGTCGAACAATATTTGCCAGTTTCAATCACCGAGAGCCTAGAAAAACACGGCATCTGGACCAAGCGCACCTGTGTTGCAGAGTTGGGTAATCTCTATAGTCAAAACCAGCGCTTTACCTTGCCCTTATTAATGACGGTAGTGATGGGTCTATACCTTTCTGAGGTGAATTATTTGGTTTTTGCCGGTACAGATAAGGTGCGCCAGCTACTGGGAAAACTAAAACTGCCACTCACCTTTTTAGCCGATGCAAACCCTAATTTGCTAAAAAATGACGGCACTCAATGGGGCAGTTATTACGACAACAACCCCAAAGTCATGTTTTTGGACGTAAAAAAAGCAGTCGCACTAGCACTGCAGCAACCTGAATTAGAAGCCTTAATGGATCTTGTTCAAGCAAATTTCCAACACCTATTGCAGCAGCTAAGGAACGCATAATGTGGTATTTCTCTTCACCAGAATGGGCAAATAAAATCGCCCTGGTACAACAAGACAAACAGTTAACCTATCAAGCGCTAGCCGATGCCGTGACAGCTCGTAAAAACTGGCTGATAGAGCAACAAGTCTCTCGCGTTGCTATCGCCATGGATAACACCATTGAATGGGTGTTGTTTGACCTAGCATGCCAAGACGCAGAGCTTTGTTGTGTGCCAGTACCGAGCTTTTTCAGCCCTCAACAAACGGCTCACTTGCTTAATGAAAGCGGCATCGAATTGATGCTAACACAAGACAAAAATAGCCCCAGTGATAGGAACAGCCCAGCTAACAATGATGCGACGGATAGCCCATTTGATGGTGTTTTCATCTCTCGTTTAGCAGTAAAAAACGAGCCGGTGATTCCAACAGGGACAAATAAAATCACCTTTACATCTGGCACTACAGGCAGCCCGAAAGGCGTTTGTTTGAGTAACGAAGCACAATTAAATGTCGCTCACTCTCTTGCTGAAGCAGTAGCACTTCAAGACGTTCGTCATTTGTGTTTATTGCCGTTGGCGACTTTGTTAGAAAATATCGCGGGGATTTATGCGCCTCTTTTAGTTGGCGGCACCATTGTTTTGGCAAGCCAAGAAGAACGTGGTTTTAGTGGCAGCCGTTTGGCTCAACCGCAACAATTACTAGCACTGATCAGCCAACAACAACCAACCAGTTTGATTTTAGTACCAGAGCTGCTTTCGCTGTTTGTCGGCGCCTGTCAGCAAGGTTGGAAGCCTCCACAGTCCTTAAAATTTATCGCTGTCGGCGGCGGAAAAGTCGCTGCAGGGTTGGTGCAAAAAGCACACGCTCTTGGTCTCCCTGTTTATCAAGGTTACGGCCTGTCTGAATGCGCGTCTGTGGTGTCATTAAATACACCTGCGCAAGAAGACCAAGCCTCTGCCGGAGCCGTGTTGCCCCATAATCAATTACATATTGAGCAAGGAGAATTGGTAATCACTGGCAACCTTTTCCTTGGTTACCTAAATCAACCAGAAAGCTTTTATCCACAAGAAGTTCGTACTGGAGACTTAGTCAGCTTAACAAACGCTTTTCTGAATATTAATGGTCGCCAGAAGAACATCATTATTAATTCTTTTGGTCGCAACTTGTCACCAGAATGGGTAGAAGCCGAGCTCATGGCGACGGGTTATTTCCGCGAAGCATTAGTGTTTGGTGAAGCAAAACCTTATTGCGGCGCATTACTCAGCCCTGCTGCAGCGCACATCACTGAAGACCAGATCCAACAAGTGATTTCAATGGTCAATCAGCAACTACCAGATTACGCCCGCATTGGCACTTGGCTTCCACTAGCGCAGCCATTGATGAGCATTCCGGGCATGGTCACCGCTACAGGAAAACCGATTCGCGACAAAATTCTGGCGCACTTTGCCGGCCAAATTGAACCCTTATACCAAGACACTTTTTCACAATTAAACACCGCATTTGGAGAATCACTATGACACTTTATCAACGCCTACAACAAGAAACCCTAGCTGAAAGACAGTATTTGGTGACATCACCTATTATCCAACGCTGTTTCCATGGCCAAATCACCTTAGAAAACTACATCGATTTTTTGACCCAGGCTTATCACCACGTCAAACACACAGTGCCATTATTGATGGCGGTAGGTAGTCGTTTACCGGAAGAAAAAGAATGGCTACGGGAAGCTGTTGGCGAATACATTGAAGAAGAAATGGGCCATCAAGAATGGATCCTAAACGACATCGCAGCCTGTGGTGCGGACAAAGAAACCGTACGCAGAAGCCTGCCAGCAGCGGCAACAGAATTAATGGTAGCGTACGCCTACGACGCAGTAAATCGTATCAATCCATTGCGTTTTTTCGGCATGGTTTTCGTGCTTGAAGGCACCAGCATTGCCTTAGCTGATAACGCTGCAGAACAAATCAAAAACAAACTCGACTTACCTGCGAATGCCTTTAGCTACTTGCGTTCACATGGCTCATTGGATCAAGAACACATCGTCTTCTTTGAAAACCTGATGAATAAAATCACTGACAAAAACGAACAAGATCAGATCATTCACAGTGCAAAAATGTTTTTCAAACTTTACGCCAATATTTTCCGCGAGCTAGACAATACAGCAGCTCAAGCCGACGCGGCATAGGAGAAGCATGATGCAATGGCAACAACAAACCTGTTTATTAACTGGCGCGACGGGCGGTATAGGCCAAGCCATCGCGAAAGCCTTAGCCAACAAAGGGGTAAGCTTGATACTGCAAGGTCGAAGTGAATCTCGCTTGCAACAACTTAACGACTCTTTGACTGGCGAACATAAGATACTCGTGGCAGACATCACCACAATACAAGGCCGTGAAAAAATCTGCCGCATGGCTGAATTGAACGCAATCAGTATGTTGATTAATAACGCAGGCGTTGGGCAGTTCTCTTTACTGGAAGAGACAGAAGAAACCGTCATTGTAGACACCTTAGAAATCAACTTATTAGCACCAATTCTACTTATTCAAGAATTACTGCCTTTGTTGCAAAAAGCCGATCAACAGCAACCAGCACCGTCATACGTGATCAATGTTGGCTCAGCGTTTGGCAGCATAGGTTTCGCTGGACAATCGATTTACTGCGCCAGCAAATTTGGTCTACGAGGTTTTACTGAAGCCTTGTACCGTGAATTAGCAGATACGAATGTCCATGTTAGTTACTTTGCGCCACGAGCAACCGCCACCAGCATTAACAGCGATCAAGCAATGGCGATGAACAAAGCCCTGGGCAATAGCGTAGATTCACCAGAGAGCGTTGCTAACGCCCTTATTCAACAACTTGAAAAAGGTCACGCCAGACTGTTTGTCGGTTTTCCTGAAAAGCTCTTTGTCAAAATCAACGGTGCTTTTCCACATATTGTGGACAAAGCTCTGTTTAAAAAACTTCCCATTATTAAACGCTTTCTACGTCGTGAAAAAGACGTCGAGCAAACCGCACAAGAGGTATTATCATGAAATCATTTATTACTGCTAGCCTACTCACTCTCGGCTTAGTTTCCTCTACTTGGGCCGCTGGCACCTCTAGTTTGTTAGAGATTCAACAGCGTTGGGCGCAAATTAACTATCAAATGGAAGACGATGCCAAAGAAGCAGCGTTTAACGACCTTGCGATCAAAGCGCAGGAACTGGTTAATGCAGAACCGAACAATCCAGACGATCTGATTTGGCTTGGTATTATTCAATCGAGCACTGCGGGTGCAAAAGGCGGATTAGGTGCGTTATCTTTAGCGAAAGCGGCGAAAAAGTCATTCGAAGACGCTATTACGATTAACCCTAGTGCTTTATCGGGTTCCGCTATGACAAGCTTAGGCGTGCTTTATCATAAAGTGCCAGGTTGGCCGATTGGCTTTGGTAGCGACAAAAAGGCCAAAGAATTACTGGTGCAGTCTTACAAACTTAACCCGACTAGCATCGACAGTAACTACTTCCTTGCAGAGTTTTTATACGACGATGGTGACTATGAAGGCGCGAAACAACACCTAGAAAAAGCCCAAAAAGCCGCTCCTAGACCAACTCGTCCTATCGCAGATATTGGCCGCCACAAAGAAGTGGATGCCTTGATGGAAAAGGTAAATCAGAAGCTATAAAGGACACTCCTGTTTACCAATAAAATGACAGAAAGCCATCACAGCCAAGCTTCCATCTCACACCGGAATATTGGCTGTTTGTTTTTTTGCCTTGTTCTATTTACGCCGTTAGCGCGGCATAAGGAGGTGTAATTTCCCGATGTTGAAAGGATAAAATCAGCGGATTTTTAATCACGCCTTCATCGATGTTTATCGCTCGGCGAATAGTTTCGTTTTGCTGCCAATGCTCGCGGCCTTCTAAGACGTTTTCTAAGTAGACAATCAAGGCGGCAGAAATCGAGCGCGTGGCGCTTTCCCATAAGTAGCTTGGCGTATGATCGACAGCATAATAATCGATAGTGTTGTACTGAAACATCGGCTCTTGGAAGCTAGTCGGCTTGGCAAAGAAAAAGCCCATGCCTTCGTCACAGCTGACATCAATGATTAAACAATTTGGTTTCAACGATGCCGCTTCGGATTCGATAATAAAATTGGTCGGATGATCTGTTTCTTGGAAAGTACCATTCACGATAATATCCGTTTCACCAATCAGCTCAGTCAAAGGACGAATCGTGCCGTCGTGTTCAACCACCACCATGCGCGCTTCACCTTTTTCTCCTTCGCGTACTTTTACATAATGACAATCAAGTACTTCTTCACGTACTTCATGGTCTGGTCGCTGAATACAAATGGTGATATCACGAAATCCGTGGGCTTTAAGCGCATAAATCGCACCGCGACTTACTGCTCCAAAGCTAAAAATAACCACTTTACGCTGGTTGCCATAATGTCCGTCGATGCCTTTTAACTGCAAGGCATGAATCACCGCACAATAACCGGCCATTTCGTTGTTTTTATAAAAGGTATGACGACCAACTTGTCCCGTTGGAGACCAGACAAACATGTCTTCGAAAGCAATCAAGGTGAGCTTGCGATTTAGTGCCGCTTGGGTAATCTCCCGTTGTTGCACGCAATGAACATAACCCCACAAAATGCCGCCTTCGCGTAATTCTTCTAAATCGGCCAATACCGGTTTGGCTATAATTACAGCACCAATATCGGCAAGTATTTCATGGCGTGTGGCAATGCCGCCGGTTTGTGCTGCAATCTCGTCGTCAGAAATATTAAACGCTGCACCGTAGCCTTCTTCAAAAATTAAGCGATGACGAAGATATTCAGGAATGCGAGCTAAATGCTCCGGATGGATAGGATAACGTCGCTCATCTGTTTTTCTAGATGTACCGATCACGCCAAAAGTTAGTTGACTCATACTGTTTCCTTTTTAATAAAGAATTTAATAAAAATATAAACTTGTTTGAGTTCACAAACGCGTGATCAACCACGCCAATAAACTGGTTTAGATCTGTTAAATGTCGTTAGAATTATTATTAATACTGCTGATGTATAAAAGATACGAAGTGGTCTGAGAGGGACATCCAATCTTGCAAAAGTAGGCGTCCATTACGGGGTGTGGATCAGTGCGAAGACAGGCCATGGTAACACCAAAGCCCATCAATAACTGGCTTAACCTGACATTACCAATAAAAAAGGTGGCACAATGTGCCACCAAGGGAGATTTTCTTTATGCTGCGAATAGATGCCCGAACTGATCTCGCAATAGATTTTTCTGTACTTTGCCCATCGTATTTCTTGGCAGCTCATCGATAACAACAAACTTCTTCGGTTGCTTAAAACGCGCCAAAGTCTGAGCAATATTTTTCTCTATCGACTCTAAATCTAGCGTCACACCTGGTTTTGCAATTAAAACGGCAACAACCGTTTCACCAAAATCTGCATGTGGCACACCAATCACGGCACTCTCTAATACACCTTCTTCTTCGTCGAGCAATAACTCCAACTCTTTTGGATAAATATTGTAGCCGCCAGAGATAATGAGGTCTTTATTGCGTCCAACGATATGAACATAGCCATCTTGATCGATAAGCCCTAGGTCTCCAGTAATAAAGAAACCATCTTCACGCAGCTCTTCAGCTGTTTTTTCTGGCATTTGCCAATAGCCTTTAAAGACATTAGGTCCACGTACCTCAATCTGGCCAATTTCACCCTGAGGTAACGTTTCGCCAGTATCCATATCAGTAATTTTCACCTCGGTTCCCGGTAGAGGAAGACCAACAGTACCTGCACGACGCTCCCCGTCATAAGGATTAGAGGTATTCATATTGGTTTCCGTCATGCCATAACGTTCCAAAATGCGATGCCCAGTTCGTTCTTCAAACTCAACATGAGTATCGGCTAACAAAGGCGCGCTACCAGAAATAAACAAACGCATAGGCTGCGCAAGTTCTTTGGTAAAACGAGGATCACTCAATAAACGTGTGTAAAAAGTTGGAACCCCCATCATAACGGTCGCCTGAGGCATCAAATCCAACATGATATCAAGATCAAACTTTGGCAAGAAAATGATTTTGCTACCCGCAGTCAATGACACGTTTGTCGCAACAAACAAACCATGAGTATGGAAAATAGGAAGTGCGTGGAGCAGAACATCTTGCTCAGTAAAACGCCATTCATCGGCAAGTGCTTGAGAGTTGGATAACAAGTTACCATGAGTCAACATCGCCCCTTTTGAACGCCCAGTCGTACCTGAGGTATAGAGGAAAGAAGCTAAATCATCCTCTTCACGAGGTACAGTATCAAACGCCGTTGGCATAGCTTGAGCTAATACAGAAAACTCGCCGGAACCATCTTCGTTTAGCGTTTTTAATATAGCGCCACAAGCGTCGGCCACAGGTTGCAGTGCGGCGGCTTGTTTCTCGTCACAAAGTAGCACTTTTGCTCGACTGTCTTCGACAAAGTAAGATACTTCATCCGCGGTGTAAGCCGTATTCAATGGCAAGAAAACAACACCTACTTGTGCACAGGCTGCATACACGGCTAAGGCTTGAGGAGACTTAGCAATTTGTACCGCTAGACAATCATCAGGCTGCAAACCTAACTGAACCAATGCATGGGCATATTGCGAGGCCAATTCAAGAAACTCATTATGAGTCATAGTAGAGCCATCAGGCTGTTGTAAAAAAACCGATGCTTTGCCTTTATGCTTACCAAATAAGCGATCGTATAGTGGGTTTGTCATTATTATTCTCCTTTTTTTCTAGTTGCGATAGAAGCACTCAACGCATGTACCGCATCCGATGCCACTACTTTTTGTTCCGTGACGAACTGTTCGTGATTTTTGGAAACCTGAGCTAAGTCGTATAAATAATTTACCATGGCTCCGTTTGACTGTTTCAAGCCGTTTGACGAAACGTCTGCATCGGCATGCACAGCTTGAATCATCGCGCCATTACCGAGATGAAAACGCGTAACAGGATCTAAAGGTTTACCATCAGGACGCTTAGCATTCAGCAGATAATAAGCAGCTAAAGCTTGGTCTTTACCCTGCCCTAAAGCCCCCATTCCAGCGCTATTAGCCCACTTAGCCAAACCTGGAATAGGAGACAGAGTCACAAAGGTATTTAGATTGTCGAGGTCTCTAGCAAGGTTGGCAGCAACTTGTTTGATGAGGAAATTACCAAACGATATCCCCGCTAACCCAGGCTGGCAGTTAGAAATAGAATAGAAAACTGCGGTGTCAGCTTCGTCTGCTTCAATTATCTCTCGGTCGGTCGTCAACAAAGATTGTATGGAGCTCGGAGTACCTTTGGTTAATGCGACCTCAACAAAAATTAATGGGTCGTCCGCCATAGAAGGATGAAAAAAGCCATAACAACGACGATCTGAAGGCTTTAGTCGTTGGCGTAAATCATCCCAGCTATCAATGGCGTGCACCGCTTCATAAGCTATGATTTTTTCCAAAATACTGGCAGGACTGTCCCAATTAATTGGACGTAGCACCAAAAAGCCACGATTAAACCAGGAAGTGAATAGATGGTTAAAATCAACGTCTAAAATCCCTAATGAGGCATCTTCTTTAGTGGCTTTTAATAAGTCTTCACGCATTTTCACCAATTTTGGCGTAGCGCCAGGAACTTGGTTAAAGCGACGAATAAGTTCTTGTCGTTTTGGCTCACAAGCCGAGGCAAAGGCCTTATAAGTCTGCTTGCTTGGTTGCTTTTGATATTCTGTCAAAGCGGTAATCACTTCATCAGTAACCACTTCTAAACCGTGAGTCATAAATTCAAATAATTCACGCTTTTCATCGCTGGACATTTGATCATAACGATCGAGAATATTTCTCGCTAATGCGCCTCCAGATACTTCACCATGACGAGTAAGTAAATCCTGACACATGGCTTTTACTGTTCGATTATCCTCTTCATTCGATCGTGCTTTGCGATAACGGCGATCAAAAACAGAAGAAAACAGTTCTGTAAAAAAGTTCATATTATTAGCTCTCGTTATTTTTATCCGATTCCGTTCTTATAAGATTCACCGTCACCTTTGACGAGATGAAGTTTAAAGATACTAATCTTTATGAAGACATCTAAAAAGAAGAGTTTTGAGATAATATCCTTGCCATTTAAGCAAAGCAAACAAGGGTATCTCGATGATTCATTGAAACAATATTCAGTTGAATTAAGTTATTTTTCCACTGACAATAACTGACATTAAGCGATGATAAGGTTACGCTGTTGCCCATCGCTCAGGAAGATTAACGTATGACAGAACCCTTTAAAAACCTCTTCAACCACAGCGTTATTAACGCGATGGCAAAACATTTTCATCGTCATTGGAAAGACTTCGATAAACAAGGTTTTATTGATGCATCATGCGATCAACTTGAAGAGTTAGAACTAAAGGCCCGCTCACAACAAATCACCGCTGCCATGAGTCATTATTTGCCAAATGATTTCGAACACGCTGGGCAAATTTTACTCGCCGCTTTAGCACCAGAATCAAAAGAAAAACCAGCAACAGAGAGTGATGGTATTTCTGGTTGGGCGATTATGCCAATGGGCGATTACGTGGGAATACATGGCCTTGCGCATCATGATCTATCCATGATTTTGTTAAATGCCATGACGCGTCGTTTTACCTCCGAATTTAGCATTCGTTTTTTCTTACAGGCCTCTCCAGAAGAAACGCTTAACACCCTCAAAAACTGGCTCAAAGATGACAACAAGCATGTACGACGTTTAATTTCAGAAGGTACTCGACCACGCTTGCCTTGGGCCATGCAGTTACCAAGTTTTATTCAGAATCCAACACCCGTAATTAAATTACTTGAAGCGCTTAAAGACGATCCAGAAGAATACGTACGTCGCTCAGTTGCGAATAATCTAAATGACATTGCCAAGGATCACCCTGACCTTGTAGCAGATATCGCCAAAAAGTGGATGCAAGGCGCGGATATAAACCGTCAGAAGCTGATTCGCCATGCTTGTAGAACCTTATTAAAACAAGGTAACCAGAAGGCACTAGAAGTATTCGGTTATGGTAAACCAAAGTTAGGCAGTATTAAGTTGGAAATCCATGAAGAGCAGGTGAAATTGAATGGCAATTTGGAATTTTCACTATCAATAGAATCCACCAGCGAAAGCAATCAAAGCTTAATGATCGATTACGTCATTCATCACCAAAAGAAAAACGGTAAAACAACACCTAAGGTATTTAAGTGGAAAAAAGCCACGTTACTGGCTGGAAAAAGTCTATCCATGAGTAAGAAACACCCTTTCAAGGCCATCACCACCCGAGTGTATTATGACGGCCTACATGAGGTAGAGATTCTTATTAATGGTCAATCCATTGCCAAAAATAGTTTCTTTTTATCAATAGACTAACCAACGACTACTCGATTACGTCCAGCGCCTTTAGCCTCATACAGTAGTATATCGGCGCGTTTTACAATCCGAGTCTGATCATCAAAATCTTGGTAATCGGTCACTCCCAAGCTAATGGTGAATGGAGGCATACCGTTTTCATTCAGAAGGTTAATCTTCTTGCGTAGCTGCTCTGCCAATACACCAGCATCTTTGAGGTTAGTATCTCTTAGTAATATGGCGAATTCTTCACCACCTATTCTAAACAATACATCGGTTTCACGCAGGCGCTTCCGCAACGTGTTAACCAGTAATTTGAGCACATTATCACCAACATCATGGCCAAAGCCGTCGTTGATTTTTTTGAAATGATCGACATCTAACAAGATTAAACTAAAATGATGGCCGCGATTCGCCAGCGCAAGTTCATCTTTAATTTGCTCGTCCCATTTGTGGCGATTAAAGGTGCCAGTCAACTTATCTCGTGTTGCGAGCTCAATCAACTGAGTTTCGACTTTATGTCGATTACTCATTTCTTTCGAAAACTGCCCAACTAAAGCCTTTAAGTCTGTCTCTAATTCATCAAGTTCATCTAAGCCTTTGTAGTTGAACGAGGCGTTATCATGTTCGATAACAATAGAACGATGCAATGTCTCTATCTGCCCACGCAGTGACCAAATTCGTTTACGAAAAGTAATGATGATATACAAGGTTAGATACGTGCCAATACCAAAAGCAGATACCCCCAAAATAGCATTCATAATCACAAAATGACGTTCTTGGCTTTCAACCGTTGCCGAAACATTCATGGTTAACTGGTCAATTTTTCTGAGCATCTCATCTGCCTGAGCATCTAAATCTTTATCCTGCTGTTCTAGTATTTGCCAAGCTGTTGAAAATCCTTGTTTATCCTGCTCTAGAAAATCATCTACAAGACGATCAAAACTCATTCGATGTTGGTGCAGAAGGTTAATTTGTTCAATCAAAGCCTTATGGTCAAGTAGTTTAATTCTTACGCTACCAAAACCAAGACCTGTACGAAGTATTTCCGCAGACTTATCTAACTGAGCTGCAAGCTGTGCACTAAATTCATCAAAACCTTTTACGCTTTTCGCTTGCATGGATTTATTAGCAAAAAAAGCATCACCTTGCTGGCGAATACTCTCCATCAATAAATGCTGCTTAAGCTGCAACATTTCGATGTCTGCCATTACTTCAGAGAGCGGTACATCAATTTCTGCTACCTCATGCATTTCTTTATAGATACGCTGAGATTGATAAGCAGAATAAAAAATCACTACAAATAAAAATGACAAAAGAATAAACGACAAACTGCTAATTTTTCGCGTCATAGATATATTTAACCAATTAAACATATAAAGCTTCTTGATAAATGTTGCATGAATAAAGCTAAAAGTTAGCCGATCATAACTCGATTTCGTCCAGCTCCTTTGGCCTCATAGAGTAAGATATCAGCGCGTTTTACGATACGACTCTGATCATCAAAATCTTGATAATCAGTCACACCTAAACTGATGGTAAACGACGGCATGCCACCTTCATTCAAAGTTTCAATCTTCTTGCGTAACTGTTCAGCCAATACTCCAGCATCTTCACAATTTGTATCTCTTAGTAATACAGCAAATTCCTCACCACCGATCCTGAACAACATGTCTGTTTCACGCAGGCGTTTTCGCAAGGTATTAACCAGTAATTTGAGTACGTTATCACCAACGTCATGCCCATGGGCATCGTTGATTTTCTTAAAATGATCAACATCCAACAAAATCAAACTAAAATGATGTCCACGATTAGCAAGAGCGAGTTCATCTTTGATTTGTTCGTCCCATTTATGACGATTAAACGCACCAGTTAGCTTATCTCGCGTAGCTAACTCAATCAGCTGAGTTTCAACTTCGTCACGATTATCTTTTTCCAACGAGAAACGTGCCATTAGAATCTTTAAGTCTTTTTCCAACTGATCCAATTCATCAGAACCTTTATTACGCGTCCCATCGTTACTTTCATCAGGAGAAATTGAACGATGCAAAGACTCTATCTGACCACGTAATGAACCTACTTTCTGACGAAAAGACACAATCGTATAAAGGGTTAAATAGCCGCCAATAGCAAAAGCTGATAGACCTAATATGGCATTCACAACCATAAAATTACGTTCTTGTTTTTCTACTGTTGCTGCGACCGTCATCGTGAGTTGGTCAATATTCACAAGCAATTCATCAGCTTGAGAATCTAATAAATCATCTTGTTTTTCTAGCTCATCCCACGATACTGAATAGTGCTCTTCGCCTTTATTCAAAAACCTAGAGAATAAGCTTTCAAAACCGATTCTATGACTGTGCAGCGAGCTTATTTGTTGAATTAAGGATTGGTGGTCTTCTACTTTGATACGTATACTGCCGAATGTCATACCTGCACGAAGTATGCTAAGACTCTTGTCAAGCTGCGCAGATAGCAGCTGACTAAACTCATCAAAGCCTTTAACACTTTTTGTCTGCAATACTTCATCAGCAAAAAAAGCATCACCTTGCAGCCGAATTCCTTCCATCAATAAATGCTGTTTAAGCTGCAAAATTTCAATATCTGCAATGACTTCAGAAAGTGGAATATCAATCTCCGCGACTTCTTGCATTTCTTGGTAGATTTTTTGAGTCTGATACGTTGAATAAAGAATCACCACAAAGAGAAACGATAAGAGAACAAAAGACAGGCTGCTTATTTTCCGTGTCATAGAGACATTTATCCAATTAAACATAGAGGGTTCTTGATAGGTGTTGTACAACTAAAGCTAGGACAAAAGGAATAGAAATCAATCCCAGCAATGAGCATAAATATTAGCATAGTTAGATACGGTAAAAGTTAGGATATAAAACCTAATTTTTTGAAGAGACTTAACCACTTGAGCGTCAGCTGTGATGATCAGACATTTTTTGATAGCGACATACACAGTCTGTTATGTAAAAATCAGCAAATAACACAGCTAAACAGATTTACTTTAAGCAAAGTAGATATAAAACATTTATCAAAAACGAAATAACATGAGCAGTGGGTGAACACATTCAAAATGCGCTATCTAACTATTGTAAAACTACTCACTATGCTGACTTTTTTTGCTCAAAACAGTGCTTTTGCAGAGAAACAAGCAACCATTATTTTTGATGCCGAAATGTCGACAATTAACGATACAAAAAATGGCAGCTATGCTCAGTTAGCAACTCTGATTGATGATTATAGAGAAAAAAGTACCAGTACGTTTTTCATTTTTGGTGGGGAAAGCTTAGGACCAAGCATGCTATCCTCGATGGACAGAGGAGCCCATATAATAGATGTTCTTAACAGCCTAGAACCTAATGCGATGGGTGTTTCGAAGCGAGAGTTTAGCTATCAAGAAGATGAACTGATATTACGTACCTATGAAGCTGCTTTCCCAATAGTATCAAGCAACTTATATGACCCCATCACCAAGCAATCACCAGAAGGTATTGAGGCCTATACTTTGCTAAAACAAGGTGAGGTGAAACTAGGATTCATTTCCATCTTGGATCCAACTGTTACGGAAAAGTACCCAACAAAAAGACTAGTAATTACACCGCCACAACAAGCAGTCTTGGAAATAGCTAAATTACTTAGGAAACAAAATGTAGACTTAATTGTTTTACATTACTCCACTTTTTCTCCTGTTATTAACCAACTATTGGAACAAGGCATCATTGATCTTGCTCTTCTTGAGGATCAAAACTTCCACTCTAATGCTCATTTAATAAACGCCCCTCGACACCAAAATAATCTTGTACTGACTAAAAAGAAGGACGCTGCGGTTATTCAACTGACCTGGCAGCAAGATAATCCTCATAATAGTTTGGTCATCGAAAAGACCAATGTCGATTTAACGTCTCTTTCTGCAAAACCTGCAGTATTGCAGCTAGAAGAAGAATACGATAACAGGCTCAGTTCATTACTAAACGAAGTAATAGGTAAAACAGATACTCAAATAAATTTACAACGAAAGGTACTACGTACTTCTGAAAATGGCTTTGCTAATTTGGTCACAGACACATTAAAAGATTTTACCGGTGCTCAAATAGCTCTTCTAAATAGTGGTGCATTTCGAAGTGAAAAAATACTCCAAGCAGGGTCGCCTCTTACAGTAAGAGACATTCGCGCTATGCTGCCATATCGCAATACCGTCCAGTTAATAGAAGCAACCGGGCAACAAATAATGGACGCACTAGAGCATGGCTTCAGCAAATTAGAATCACAAAGTGGCCAATTTTTACAAGTTGCCGGGGTAGAAGTAACTTATGACTCAGCAAAACCAATAGGTGAACGCCTGATTTCTGTTACATTCAATAAACACCCACTACAACCTGAACAAATCTATAAAGTTGTTTCGCTCGACTATCTAATAAATGGCGGTGATGGATTTACTATGTTTAAAAACAGCAAAGCACTGACTTATAAACAAACCACCGGCTTAACCCTATCAGACATCATGAGCGTTGAAATTCATCAGGAAAAAGTCATTGCACCTAAAATTGATAGGCGCCTAAAAAATCTAGCGGTAGAAAATTAAACATGAACAGCAAACCGCTATTTCACCTACTTTCAAAGACAAGTAACAATCGGCGATTAAGCTTAGTAAAACAACTGGGCATATTGCTAGTTATTGGTTTATTGCTCTTTGTTAGCGTTGGGTATGTATTACAAACGAGGTTAGAGCAAACTCAATCCATACTTAAGGATTTAACTCTCAACACTATTCCTGCGATGAATAATGCCACTAGAAGCGCGTTAAAATCAGGTGAATTGATGTCTGCACTTGAGTCCTTAACCTCTGCAACAACACCAGCCGAAAGAAGAATTGCCGAATTAGAGGTAACAGAAAAGCTCCAAGCACTAGAAAATGAAACCAACAAAGTAACCGATAACCAAACTGTCACCATGTTGCTCAAAGCCATTCAAGAGGAAACCAAGCACCTCAACGTTCTAATTGATCAAAAACTAGACTTAGCCTATAAAATAAAAGTTAACTTAAAAAAAGTATGGAAACTAAAAATTGAAGCAGATCAAATAAATCAAACAGCCAATATCTTACCAGTAGAGCAAACCTATTTTACGCAATGGCAGATTGCTTTATTACAAACACTCTCATTTGCTTATAAAATAGAAAACATTGAACGATTAAGTGATTTACAAGAGATACATCGCTTACTTGAACTCAATTTACAGAACATGGATAAGATTTCAGCGAGCTTTTCAGCCCCATTAAAAAAACAAGTTAAACAGATTAATACTGATCTAAGATACATTCTTTCAGCCCCTGAGAACCTTGCAGAACAACAGGCAGATTATCTTCGAATTATCGGTAGAACTCGTGGGCGCGAGCATTTCATCCACAATATGATCAGCGACTATAGCAACATAACGAACCAACAGTCCCTGATTGAATACAACAATTTAAATGACAAAATAGCGTCACTAGCACAAGGAATGACGACGCAGAAAATATGGTTCATTTGTGGTTTTATTTTATTATCCACAATGATCATTGCGACATTAGGACTTTATAGTTATGCGGTTAAGCGCTTACGAACCTTAACTCAAAAAATTAACCTAATGACCAAAGGCTCACACAACCTTCCATCAAATAGGGATGAGATTGATGAGTTATTTCAGGCTTTTGATGAATTCTCAAACACGATTAATATGCAAACACGCCGCTTGGAGAGCTTATCTCTCACAGACGGTTTGACCAATATTGCGAACAGACGAGCGTTTGATCAGCGCTTGTTAGTTGAATTATCATCAGACAAAAGTAGCAAGTACGACCTATCCATTCTACTAATAGATGTCGACTACTTTAAACAATACAACGACACCTATGGCCATATCAACGGCGATGAAGCATTACAAAAAATTGCCTCGTCACTCGAAAGTATCATTAACAAAAAAACCGATTTGGTTGCTCGCTATGGTGGAGAAGAGTTTGTAGTCATTCTTCCAAATACAAACGCACAGCAAGCCGAAGTAATTGCTCAGCAAATGAAACAAGTAATTGGGTTAATAAACATAGAGCATAAAACGAGCAAGATAGCAGACGCCATCACGGTAAGTATAGGTATTGTAACTAAAGTTAAAAATGGAAAAGCCAACGCAGATACATTAATGAAAAGTGCTGATATTGCACTTTACCACTCAAAAACCCAAGGTCGGAATCAATCCACTCATATTGATAACATTAACTGAATTTAAACTAAGTACAGATACACCGCCGTATCTGTACTTAACAATACTCACAAATAACTCTATACAGAGATAGGCTTACCAATACGTTTTAATAGCGCCACAATCACCACTAGAGCACAGACACCTAGAATAGCACCAGTAAAGCCGACACTACCCAAGCCAACAAATTGAATGACCTGATTACCAATCAGAGCACCTGCACCAATACCCAAATTTATAATGCCAGAATACAAAGACATAATAATATCTGCGGCAGTATCATCTACTTTCAGCACTCGTATCTGCATACTCAGGCCAATAATCATCAGCGATGCGCCCCACAGAAGAACACAGGTAATCAACAAAGAGCCAGTTGGCGCAACAAAATACAAAGCACTCATACACAAGGATGCAATGACGATACTGGAAACCAACATCAAGGTATTTGCTCTTTCACCGAAGTAGCTAAACAGCACACTTCCGATAATTCCCGCCATACCAAATAGCAATAATACCAACGTGGTGAATTGACCACTTGCAGAACCAATCTCTTTCAAAAAAGGCTCTATGTAACTGTAAGCCGTGTAATGAGCAGAGAAAATCATAAAGATAAACAAATACATGACTAGCAATACTTTATTGCGAAATACTTCTGGCACTTTACTAAGAGAGCCTGAAAACAAGCTAGGCAAATTAGGCAATAAACGATACATGGCTAACATGATGATTAATGCAATGATCGCAATAACGGCAAAAGTGGTTCGCCACCCCAGGAGTTGACCAATAATACGACCCACAGGTACACCAAGTACCATCGCCAAACCGGTTCCCGTTGCCAGTACACTTAGCGCAAAGGTATGTTTCCCTTGCGGCGCAACACGAATTGCAATGGAAGCGGTAATCGACCAAAACACCGCATGGGCAAAAGCAATCCCAATACGGCTTACCAACAAAGTCGTAAAATTCCACGCCACTACCGTCAAAATATGGCTAGCAATAAACAAAGCAAACAGACCTAGCAATAACGTCTTACGCTCTAACTTACGTGTTAACAACATCATTGGCAGCGACATGAGAGCCACTATCCACGCATAGACAGTCAGCATCCATCCAACTTGAGCAGGTGGAATCGAAAAGCTTTGCGCAATATCCGACAACAACCCCACAGGAACAAATTCTGTGGTGTTAAAAATAAAAGCACTGAAGCCCAGCACAAAAACGCGCAAGTATTGAACACGGCGAGAAGCCGTATCCTCAGTAGAAGGAATTGATATCATGATGACCTGCAGGAATGTGAGCGACAAGAAAGACCGCTATTGTCCACTTTTTTAAGCATAACGGAATAGCGAAATATGGATGTTTATTGATAGTTATCTCAATACTAGCTCTGATCAATTTAGAAAATCTAAACATAACCTTCGCCCTTATCAAATAATCTTTCTTTAAGAAGAATTACTTTGATTTTTTATGGAAAATGCCATACAAACTACGCACTAAAATAACGCACAAATTTGCACTAAGATCACGCGAGATAATCCATCAACGTTGAAGGAACCAGCATGAACAATTTATCCGTAAAAGCGAAATTCATCACTCTCATTTTATCTATCATCATTATATTTTTGGTCGCGCTAAGTTTAATAAAAGCAAAAAGTACAGAATTAGCTAATCGCTTTGACCGATTCTATGAAGAAAACCACAATGTTTCGCTCAATTTAGAGCGAGTGAAAGAAGCACAGGTTAATATCGTCCTAAATGTCCGAGGTTTACAGATTGCTTATCTACTATCACTCGACCAGCAAATCCCAGGTTATTTAGAAGCTATCTCAAAAAGCTACAACACAACACCGTCTCTTATTAATGAGCTTAACAAAGGTCTTTCTGATAAATCCGACGAATCTAGAAAGCTGCAAACACTGCTTAATAATTTTCAAAGTAAAACAAAAGCTTTCGTCAGCGCGATGGAGAATTCGGCCGATAACAAAGCGCCCTTTCCCGTATTTTCTGCTTTCATCGGCTCGTACAATGACCTGATGACATACTTCGCGCTGCTAACAGACAAGACAAACACCGAAGTTATTGAAGCAAAAAAACAAACGGAAAGTCTTATTGCAGAAATTGAAATCGGCTTTTGGATTTCTATCTTAATCGCACTGGTTATCTCCATAACACTTAGCTACTTGATATCCAACAACATAGTACGTGGTATTTTGGCAGTTCGTAACGCCGCACAAAATATGGCACAAGGCCACCTTAATAAGCCAGTTCAAGTGTCAGGAAGCGATGAAATTGCTGAACTTGGTAATGCCATTAATACCTCTGCGAAAAATCTACGCTCTGTCATTGCTGGTGTTCTTAGTTCAGTAAACAAAGTAAATGAAAATAGCCAAGAAGTATTAAAGGTAAACCAAGAGGTAAGCGAATATTCTGTTCACATTATGGACAACACCACTCAAGTGGTTGTGGCACTAGATCAAATGTCCGCTAATAACCGCACCATTGCTGACAACACTCAACAATCAGCCGACGCCGCCAATGATATTCGCACTGTTGCACAGAGCAGTTTAACCACAGCAAACGGAACCTTAGACGCAATAAACCAGCTAGTTGGCTCCTTAAAAGAAACAGGAACAGTTGTTACTCAGCTACGCCAAGAAACAACCAACATAGAAACCATCTTAGATGTTATTCGTAGTATCGCGGAGCAAACCAATTTACTAGCCTTAAACGCCGCTATTGAAGCAGCTCGCGCAGGCGAACAAGGCCGAGGATTCGCCGTTGTGGCGGACGAAGTTCGAACACTAGCACAACGTTCACAAGACAGCGTGAATGAAATTGAAACACTCTTAGCTCAACTTAGTACTGCCAGTGGCCAAGCGGTCAACCGTATGGAAATCAGCTTAAAACTAGTCGACTCGTCTAGAGAACAAGTTGAAAAAACCAACGAACTCACTGGCAACATTTTAACAGGCATTGAACGAATTTCAGCGCAAGCTCAACACATAGCTCAATCCATCGAAGAGCAAACAGAAGTATCGGAAGACATCACCAAAAAAATGCACGAGGTGCAAAGCTTAACAAAAGAAAGCGCTGAAATGGCCAAACGCTCAGGGCTTAACATGGCTGAAAGCAGCGTCGATGTGCAGCAGCAATTAAGCTTCTTTAAGCTTCTTTAAGCTTCTTTAAGCTTCTTTAAGCTTTAATATCAACCATATTAATCCTCTATGCGCCTATCCATTTATTAAATGAAATGGTTAGGCGCTTTTTTACGCCTGCAATATCTACCTTTCTTTGTTACAACATCACCATAAGATACAAACATAGGTTCTTAAAACTCCTACATTTTTTTACAGAGTTTCCCACTCACCTGTGAGACGATATTGATCAATAAATAAACCAACATGAGTGCCAATGACGCCTTCTATTTTATATTTTTCACCTCAGCTAGCATCAAGGAAGGCACAATTACAAACACTCTTGTCAAAATATGTGCAATCTATTGAATGGCAAGCCGTACAAAGCATTGATCAGTCACCTTTTCTATCTATTGTATTACTTGCAGAAAAAGATATAAAAGCATCTGACTGGCCTCTTTTAGCATCCAGAAAGACCATAGTTATCCTCGACGAATGGAACTTAGAGCGTAGCATTACATGGATACAAAAAGGGGTAGCAAACTGTTTTGCGCTTGATGACGAACATATTGCTGCTTGGCTAATATCTGAGCTCTCAAATTTTACTTTAACCCCTTCTCATCAAGCTGAAGATGACATGTTACAAGTCATCATAAATGCCATTCCAGCCCCGATATTTTTCAAAGATCACCTACATATATACCGAGGGTGTAATACCGCATTTTGCCAATTTATAGGGCGCGCTCAAGAAGATATTATCGGGCATTCTGTTTATGATATCGCTCCCAAACATCTTGCCGATAAATATTATGAAGCAGACTATAAATTATTAGCCCAAGGCGGTACTCAACGCTATGAAGCAGAGGTACAGCTCTGCAATGGCTCTATTCATGAAATTGAATTCAATAAAGCCGTCTTTACAAAATCTGACGGTCAAGCTTTAGGGCAAGTTGGCGTTATGCTAGACGTTACCGAGCGCAACCAATTAATCCGACAGCTAGATAAAGCTACTCGCACAGACCCCTTAACCGGAACGTCAAATCGTAGAGAGTTTAATCTCATTATTCATGACGAGTTCGATAAACGAAAACACTCAGAAAAAAAACTTAGCTTAATGACGTTGGATGTGGATTTTTTCAAAAAAATCAACGACAAATTTGGTCATGGCGGAGGCGATCAAGCATTACAATTAATCGCTAATTGGCTACAAAGCCAGTTACGCACCACAGACACTTTATTTCGTGTTGGAGGCGAAGAGTTCTATATTTTAATGCGAGATACAGATATACAAAACGCCCTAAAAACCGCAGAGAGATTATGTAAAGGCATGGCGACTCATACTTTCTTAATCAATCAACAATCAGTACACATCACACTGTCTGCTGGTGTTATTGAATTAGCCCCAACTACAGACCTAGAAAGCGCCCTCGACATGGTAGACAAGGCATTGTACGAAGCAAAATCAGACGGAAGAAATTGCGTTTGTCCGGTATTTCAGTAATACATACAAAAAATTATTAAAAATACGATTTAAAACAGGAACGATTTCCATTACCGTCTGTCTATAGCGAAGTACTCCTTGTTAGTCCCGACTTAAATACTATAGATAGGAACCCGTAATGAAACGTCCAACAAAAACATCTCTAATAACCTTAGCTAGCGCAACATCATTACTTGCTTTTAGCAGTACGTCCGTTCAAGCAAGTGGCGAGGTTAATATTTACTCAGCTCGCAGCGAAGCGCTTATTAAACCTTTGCTAGACATCTATGCAAAAGAAAACAATGTCAAAGTAAATCTGGTTACTGGTAGTGCAGACGCTTTGTTAAGCCGCCTGCAATCAGAGGGTAACGCCAGCCCAGCCGATGTATTTATCACTGTTGATGCGGGACGATTATACCGAGCAAAAGAAGCAGGCGTGCTTCAGCCGTTTGAAACTGATAATCTAAACAAAGTCGTGCCTGAACACCTAAAAGACCGCGAAGGTTACTGGTACGGCCTTTCTCAACGTGCTCGCGTTATTCTTTATAATCCTGAGACCGTGTCCGCTGCCGACTTATCAACTTATGAAGATCTAGCCGATCCTAAATGGAAAGGTAAAATCTGCATCCGTTCTTCAAACAATATTTACAACCAATCGCTGGTTGCTTCAATGATAGATGCAAACGGTGAAAAACAAACTCTTGAATGGATTAAAGGTTTAGTTGCCAACTTTGCTCGCCCACCAGCTGGTGGTGATACGGATCAGATAAAAGCCGCAGCAGCGGGAGTTTGTGACATTGCCATAGCAAATACCTATTATTTTGGTCGCTTAGGTTTAAGCGATAAAGCAGATGAGCGTGCAGTTTTTGATAAATTAAAAATGTTCTGGCCCAACCAAGCTGACAACGAACGTGGCGCTCATGTGAATGTCAGCGGTATTGGCATCACCGCATCCGCGAAAAACAAAGACAATGCAAAACAGCTTATTGACTTCTTAACCAATAAACAAAGCCAAGAATGGTACGCCAACGTGAATAACGAATACGCAGTGATCGAAGGCGTAGCGCCACCTAAAAGCTTAGCAACGTTTGGTGAGTTCAAGGCCGACAAAGTGTCTTTAAGCGTGTTGGGTGAAAATAATCGTCAAGCCGTTAAATTAATGGACCAAGGTGGTTGGAAGTAAAATAAGCTTTCCATCTTACACAGCAAAAAGAGAAGAGGCACTACGGTGCCTCTTCTTCCATCAAATTCCAAAATACTTTACCAGCAGATTCTTCACACTTTTATTCACTAACGATTAAGCATCCTTTCAAACTGCTGACTCAATTGATTTAGCTCATCCCGCCATTGTTTTTGCTTAGCAGGCTTTTGACGCTTGGCTTTACGAGCGAGATCATCTGCCAACAATTGTTCCAGCTCACAAATACGTTCCAATATTCGTTCATCGTCCATCATGGTTTCTATGTCGATCGACTCACCTTGGGATACATTGGGCTGAGTAATTTCTTGCAGCTTGTCTCTGGATTCACTGCCCAGTTCACTACCCTGAGAGGCGAAATAGACATCACTATCGTGCAGTTCAACCAGCTGGCCATCGTGAATCCACCAAAAACGCGTCGCTATATTTTGGATAAAGCGCTGGTCATGAGAGGTAAACAATAAGGACACCCCCTCTTGCGTTAAATCGGACTCCAACTCTTCCTTGCCTTGTAAGTCAATATGGTTGGTCGGTTCATCCATGATCAGCAAGTTTGGTTGATCTAGCATAAACGTTAGCAACAAAATACGCGCCCGTTCACCACCGCTGAGTACATTGACACGCCGGCCATGATCAATATAAGGAAAGCCCCATTGAATCAAGATTCGCCGAATTTCTTCTTGGCTGGCACTGCAGTTTTGTCGAACCCAATCGGCTATGCCTAGTTCCACATTGAACTGCTCTAGTTCTTGGTCGAAATAGCCAATGCGCACATTGGGATTAAATCGAGTTGCACTCTGCTCACCAATCTCTCGTTGGTACACAGCCATTAAATGCTCAATACAGCTGGATTTACCACTGCCATTCATCCCCAACAAAGCAACACGATCACCAGGTCGTAAGTTCAAATCGGCAGTGCGAAATAGTGGGCGTCCGTCAGGGCTAGCAATCGTTTCGTTTTCAAAAATAAAAACTTGTTTGGTTTTTAAAAACTCACTATCCACTTTTAACGATAACCCCGACCCTTGAGTGACAAAGGTTTTATTGATTTCCAGTTTATCGATGCGTTTTTCCATCGATTTGGCTTTGCGGGCTAAATCTTCGTTATCGTAGACTTGGCCCCAAGTGGCTAATCGCTTGGCGCTGCTCTTTAATTTGTCGATCTCTTTTTCTTCCGCTTCCCGTGTTTTTCGGGCAGCTTCATCCTGATCAGCCAGTGCATCTTTCGCTTGTGAGTAAGGAAGGTGAAAGGCATAACAGCGCTCATCACGTAACCATAAGGTCCGTTGTGTCACCGAGTCCAATAGATCACGATCATGAGAGATCATCAAAAATGAGGGCACATCCGGTAAGCTCAAGTAACGTTTTAAGAAATACATGGCTTTACCGTCCATATGGTTGCCTGGTTCATCAAGCAACAATAATTCAGGTTCTTGTATGACGGCTCTAGCGAATAACACGAGGTTTTTCTGGCCACCACTGAGGGTACTTAAGGGGCGTTGCAAAATGGCATCGTCAAAACCAAGCTGTTGCAGCAAGGTATCCACTTGATAACCGCGAATGACTTGTTCCTCTATAGGCATAGTATCCAGCACGGCTTGATAAGCTGAAATCATTTCTAGCTCAGGCGCTAAAAATTGCTCAACCAGCCCAATTTTAAGCCCACGTTGCCGATGTAACTGACCACTATCAAGGGTGAGTTCCCCCAGAAGGAGTTTTAACAGAGTGGATTTGCCGCAACCATTATGACCAACAAGACCAATGCGATCACCAGATTCAATAGAAAAAGATAAAGACTCAAACAGGTGCTTACTACCCGCTTGATAAGATAATTCAATAACAGAAATTAAAGACATGAGTCACCTATGCGCAAAATATCAAAAAGATATGCACAGATGAGCACTGACAATGTTCAGACGTTTTGTATCAGTTCAGAATAGTAATATCAGCGAAATCTGTGCGTTAACAACAAATTTGCGCTGAGCGTGGATCACCAAGATGAAATGCGAAATCTAATTCACATTTATATGCAATTATTTGCATCGGTAGCCTCCTTTGTTAGGTTGATTGGATTTAAAAGTATAGCTCTGAAAGTCAAAATATCAACAACATGGAAATATTTAAAACCTCATTCCCCTTCTTCCGCCATCAAATTCCAAAATGCTTCGACCAGCGGATTCTTTAAACTTTTCTTCAAAGCAAACAAACCTATGTCATAAGGTTCCAACTCAGGTTGTACATCTAACACCTTTATACGATCCACCAGCGGACTGTTATCCAAGACAATTTTTGGCACTACGCCAATACCAAAGCCTAAACTCACCATACTCACGATTGCCTCGTTACCTGTCACTTGGGCATAAATACGCGGTGCAATATCATGCTGTCGAAACCATTCATCAACACGCGTTCGTGACACACCACTTTCCGATAAAATCATCGGGATATTTGCCCACTCTGCAGGGCTGGTCGGCGTGACGGTTGGTACATTCGGTACTTGTTGCTCAAGAGGAGCAATAAACAATAAAGGGGAAATCGCAATCGGCTTAAAGGCTAATCCTCGTGGCAAACTCGCCGGACGCGCAGCAATAGTAATGTCTTCTTTGCCATCCAGAATATGAGCAATTGCATGCTCTGGATCGCCAGTACGTAGCTTGATTTCAATTGCTGGATAGGCAATACGAAAACGACGCAGTAACTCATACAGAAAGCTGTAACTCGCCGTGACCGATCCATAAAGACTGATTTCACCACTTAGTTGATCCGAGTTGTCCGTGAGTTCATGACGAATCAAGTTCCATTGCCGGCTGGTATCACGGGCATATTTAAGAAATTTTTGCCCTTCTTGTGTTAGCGCCACAGTACGGTTATCACGATTGAACAGAGCGACCCCAAGCTCCTCTTCCAAATGTCGAATATTACGCGACATGGCAGAAATACTAATATGACATTCATCACTGGCACGGCCAAAATTCAGCGTTTCAGCCAAGGCGAGAAATTGCTTGAGTGTCTTTATGTTCATGATGAGACCTTAGTTACCGAGTGTTCAAATAGGATAAATCATGTTTGCAAAAAATGGGACACTATATTGCGAATATATCAATTTACGAAAAGGTTTCATTAAGATAGATTAGCTTTACTCGCAGGACGCTAGGCAAAATATGACTTAGCAACTGTGTAATCCATTTTTAATATCGGCGTGCTTTCATCGCAGATACATTAATTTAATAAGGTGTGTTTAACATGGCTAACTACTTCAATACTTTGCCGCTACGCGAGCAACTAGCTCAATTAGCAAAATGTCGCTTCATGGACAGCTCTGAATTTGCAGACGGCGTAGAAGCGCTAAAAGGCAAAAAAATGGTTGTTATCGGTTGTGGTGCTCAAGGCCTTAACCAAGGTTTGAACCTACGTGACTCTGGCCTAGATGTTTCTTACGCTTTGCGCCCAGAAGCCATTGCTCAAAAACGTCAGTCTTGGAAAAACGCTACTGAAAACGGCTTTGTTGTTGGCACTTACGAAGAATTGATCCCAACAGCTGACGTTGTATTGAACCTTACTCCAGATAAGCAACACACACCTGTTGTTAAAGCGGTTATGCCTCTTATGAAAGAAGGCGCTTGCCTATCTTACTCTCACGGTTTCAACATCGTAGAAGAAGGCATGCAAATCCGTGAAGATTTGACTGTAATCATGGTTGCTCCTAAGTGCCCAGGTTCTGAAGTTCGCGCTGAATACGTTCGTGGTTTCGGTGTTCCTACTTTGATCGCAGTTCACGAAGACAACGATCCTAAAGGTGAAGGTCTTGCGCTAGCAAAAGCTTACGCAGTTGGTACTGGCGGTCACAAAGCAGGCGTTTTAATGTCTTCTTTCATCGCGGAAGTAAAATCTGACCTTATGGGTGAGCAAACAATCCTTTGCGGTATGTTGCAAACAGGTTCTATCCTTTGCTTCGACAAAATGGTTGAAGAAGGCATCGATGCTGGTTACGCATCTCGCTTGATCCAATACGGTTGGGAAACTATCACTGAAGCATTGAAATACGGCGGCGTGACTAACATGCTAGATCGTCTTTCTAACCCAGCTAAGATCAAAGCATTTGATCTTTCTGAAGAACTAAAAGTAATCATGCGTCCTTTGTACAATAAGCACCAAGATGACATCATCAGCGGTCACTTCTCTCAAACTATGATGGAAGATTGGGCGAACGATGATAAAAATCTTCTTCAATGGCGTGCAGATACAGCTGAAACTAACTTCGAGAAAACACCTGCTGGTGATGTAGAAATTTCTGAACAAGAATTCTTCGACAACGGTATCTTGATGGTTGCTATGGTTAAAGCGGGCGTTGAGCTTGCTTTCGAAACTATGACTGCTGCTGGCATCATTGCTGAATCGGCTTACTACGAGTCTCTACACGAAACGCCACTAATCGCGAACACTATTGCTCGTAAGAAATTGTACGAAATGAACGCGACAATCTCTGATACAGCAGAATACGGTTGCTACCTATACAACCACGCATGTGTTCCACTATTGGCTGACTTCATGAAAGACATCAAAACCGACGTTATCGGTAAAGGTCTTTCTGTAGAAGACAACGGCGTAGACAACGCTCGCTTGATCGAAGTAAACAAAGCGCTTCGCTCTCACCCAGTAGAAGCTGTTGGCGCAGTACTTCGTGGTCACATGGCAGACATGAAAAAGATTGTTTAATTTCTTCTAGAAATTAAACACAAAAAGCCGAGATTGTTTCTATAAATAATCTCGGCTTTTTTGTCGCGTTACTTTTAGCTTTTAGTCTCTGAAAAGGAATCTCTCATGGATACTGCCATCCGTTTAGTCGATCTGAGCGTTAATTTTGATGAGCGCTTTCATCTGAATAATATTAACTGGACGATTGAATCAAACCAGCATTGGGTAATTACTGGCACAAACGGTGCGGGTAAATCGGCCTTGGTTGCTGTGCTGGCAGGTGTTGGCGATATTGAAAACGGCACAGTAACTTGTCTGCCAAAAAATGTGGGATTAGTGTCTTTCGAAGCCCAAGCGGAGCTGATTGCCAAAGAGCTGAAAAAAGACGATGCCGACATCATGGACGTGATTTCTCTCGGCACGCCTGTACATGAAATGATTTTTGAAAACTGCCAAGACCCTGAGCTTGCCCACGCCTTGGTAGAAAAATTTGGTTTGACCAAACTGCTCGACCGCGCCTTTCGTAAACTCTCCACCGGCGAAACACGCAAAGTCATGCTAATTCGCGCCCTATCGAGCAAACCGGATTTATTAATTTTAGATGAACCTTTTGATGGTTTAGACGCTGACACTCTAGCCATGTTGCAAGCGCATCTGGCTTCCATCATAGACACCACTCCTATGATCTTAGTGCTCAACCGCTTTGATGAAATGCCGACCTTCATCACTCATGTCGCCTATGTAGATAAGGGCGAACTGGCGCTAACAGTAGACAAAAAAGACGAAAGTGCCTTTAACGAGCTGTATCAATTACTGCATTTAAAAACCACAGACCTACAAGTACCTGAAGCTGATCCAGCCAACACCTTGCCAGCACTCGACCCAAACCAACCGCTGGTCAGACTCAACCAAGCCACCATCAAATACGGCGATACCGTAATTGTAGATAAGCTAGATTGGACCATAGAACGCGGCCAACATTGGCAACTCAGCGGCCCCAATGGCAGCGGCAAAACCGGCGTTTTATCTTTGATCACTGGCGATCATCCGCAATGTTATACCAACGATATTTTCGTCTTTGGATTTCAGCGTGGCAACGGCGAAAGCATTTGGCAAATCAAACAATTTATCGGCTATGTTTCCACGGCACTGCAATGGGAATACCGCGTCAGCACCAGCTGTAAAAACGTCATTATTTCCGGTTTCTACGACAGCATCGGCATGTACAGCAAATCCACCGATAACCAAAAGAAAATCGCCGACCAATGGCTTGCACTACTCGGCATGGCAGACCGCGCCGACCAGCCCTTTAACAAGCTTTCCTACGGCGACCAGCGTTTATTACTCATCGCCCGCGCCATGGTGAAGCACCCACCACTCTTGATCCTAGACGAGCCTTGCCTTGGCCTAGACGACATGAACCGCCAGCTCGTCCTCGCTCTTATAGAAAAAATTTGTGAAGGGAAAGAAACCACCGTGCTCTACGTCAACCACCACGCGGAAGACCAGATCAAAGGGATAGAGAACTACTTGGGGTTGAAGAAGAACTAGAATATTAGTATTTAGGCCATCACTAGAGAATAATGCTATTTTGAATTCATCCACCACAAGGACAGTACTTTATGAAATCAATTACAGAAATTGTAGATGAAAAAGGTCAGTGGATATTCGTTATAGCTGTTAGCGGTCTAAGTATCTCTCAAGAAATAGGTGAAGAGCTAACGATTAATAAAATTACTTTTGTTAGTAAAGACAAGTTAAAACGAATCAGAAAACGGCTTAATTTTCCTTGGACAATAAAAGAACTCAAAGAAAGATTTAAAGACCCTACTCTTTTAGAAGAAAGCGAAGTTTATGCAATTGGATCGTTCGGTGGTGTTGGAACTGAAAAAGAACAAGAATTCCTAAAGTTTGTTAAAGAGGAGTTAGCTATTCTTTCTTTATCTCAGCTGGGCTACGGGAGAAGAAGAAGCAATGCGGCTCTACACGTATCGAACGGGAAGCGAAATGGAAGTCTAAAATATTTAGCGATGAATAAAACCAAATTGACATCTACGAGACACTTCAACCGCTCGGGACGATTTCATACATTAGAACTAGACAAAAGGTGGCTTTCATTTCATAAAAAGCACTTTTTCTTTGAACTTCTATCGCTACTAAAAAATTCAGATTCAACTATTATTTCTGACAATTGGAAACTAGATATTAAAAATGCTGCGATTCTTGCCGGGCAAAGCCAATCTTCCACTGAACTTGAGCATGCATTTTTATGGAATGTTATTGCCATCGAAACTCTATTAGCTAAACAGGGTGATTCGTATTCATCAGCTTTACCATTGAGAGTAGAAGCGTTTATTGGGTGGACGACAGCATGGTCACTAAATAATTTTTCTGAAAAAATAGTAGATATTTATAAAAAACGGTCAGCCTTCGTACATGCAGGAAGAATTGATAGTATAAATTTAGACGACTTACTTTTTACTGACAAAATTCTTTTAAATGTTCTTCACAACATCTTAAAACATATAAACCTATTTAAGACAAAAGATGATTTGATTATGTTCTCAAAAAAGGTTGAGGCCGAACACACATTAGGTATAGTCGGTAAAACAAGACCTAAGACTACAACTTACATTGATGTTTGTTATATTGATCAAGACTTTAAAAGCCTTTAACTTTTCTACTGCATAAGATTCTTTGAATTCGAGTTTATAAGTCAGCGAGACTGACTGAGATACTTTCTTCATTGGCGCGTTCCTTCGCGAGTGCTATCAGTTCCATATCTTCCAATTTATCCATTAAGGCTTCATACGCTTCGGCAGGGACACAGTAAAACGCAGGTTCATTGCGATTTAATACAGCAACCGCTTTACCGTGTGCGCTGGCGGCAACTTTCATTGGGTTGGCTTTAAATTCCGTAATGCTGGCTGCCACGTCGGAAAGGATTCTAGAAGTCATTTTAAAGCACCTTTAATCGACCTAATAAAAGGTCATTTTAATTTGCGACTGATCATTTATCAAGCAACACTTTTTTAACAGATCCTACAGATTGATTCTCCGTGGTCGCTTAGATGTCTTCTGGAAAAAGGGTTTGGTAGGCATTCATGTCGGTATGTTTACCATCAAGTCGTGGATGCAGACGCTTTTTAAGATCTTGACTGGTTTCATGGTCGTTCACCCGCTCTCCAAGTACATCTAATAATGCACCTTCTAAGCATTGTGATGACCAAAGTATTATCTTGTAGCCATTCTGATGTGCTTTTTTCATTTCAGCATTAGTGGGAGGAAGATCCGAGTCTAGAACAAGGTAACGTTTGTCGTAATCAACAGCTTTAAAACTACGAATGGCATTTTGAATAATATTTCCTGCTGAACCGCCATCCCCCGCTTCCACTTTGGCAGTTCGACCACAAGATCTCGGACAAAAGAATCGCTTCATGTGGTCTATAAAAGCTTTATCATCGGCACCTTCGCCTACAACCAGAAGCGATGTGCTGACTGTTTTTCTAATCTGTTTACGTTTGGCCATTATGTCATTCCTTTGCTAGCCATCTTTTAATTGCAGAGTTTACAGTTCTGGTACTGCGCCAAGTGCTCCAGCCATATATTTGGCATAGAGATTATCATCAGCTCGTACACCAACCACCTCATCTAAACGCCATGCATCTGAGATTTGTTGCTGTTTTTCACAAAGATAAATCTGGTGTTTTTGCAAGCGGTTAAGGACTTCTGGCGTGTGACACGTGAAGATGAGTTGAGCTTGATGGGGATTAGTATGTTCAAAGCGAAACCATTCTATGATTTTAGGAATCAAGTATGGATGTAGGTCATTATCGATTTCATCAATCACAGCGCAACCGCCGTTTTCAAGCACGGTCAACAGGCGCTCTAACATTACAAAGGCCGATTGCGTACCACTCGATTCTTCCAAAAACGGTAAGGAAAACGCTTTTCCATCAGCAGATTGATGTATGCCAATAGGCATATAAAGTTGTTCAGATGAGCCATCTTTGTCCGTCGCTTTAAACGCTTTAATCTCCACGTTAGACAACCCTAAATCAAACATTCCCATTACTTCGATCATGCGAGCTTTTAGCCTTGGTGACTTTTCATACGATTCTGCGGCATGAAACAAGGCTTCAGATCGGAAATGTCTACGCCCCATATAAGCCACATTGCTTGCAACACTTTTAAAAAAATCAATAAATGGGCGAGCTTCTAAAATATCGTAACTATAGGCCGCAGACAAAAGAGAGGCATTATCACGAAGTGTTTCCGCCTTATTTGCAGGGAAAGGAAATCCCTTTTCTTTAAAAGAAAACGTCTCACCCTTTTTTTCTCGCTTAAATAGGTAACTGAACTGACTGCTTGTTTTTACATACAAACCTTCGAATTGAATACGTTCATTATTAAGTACAAGTCGATACCGATAAGTCTGATTGTCTAATAAGAAATCGACTTCAACCATGGTGTCTTCCTCAAGGTGAAGACGGTGAGGTTGAAAAGGAACATCACTATCAGGATCACCTTTTAAAAAGGACGAACTGGCAAACCAGCTTAAAAAGACCAGTGGTTTTATAAATTGCGTCTTACCGGATCCATTTGCCCCAACTACAGCAAGCACTTTGTTTAAACGAATGTCAGGCAAGTTGACATCAAACCCAGATGGGATTGGCTTTTTCCCCACAGCAAAGTTAATCGATGCTTCTTGGGCAAAGCTATAAAAATTGCTAAACCGCATTGAAATAATCATAAAAAACCATTTCCAACAAATTTACGTTGATTTTAAGACTATATAAAAAATGCTGCGAAATAGATACCTATCATTAAGAGAATCATAAATACCTCAACCACACTTGACTGTCATTCTGATCAAAGGTAAAAATAGAGCTATGAAAAACGTATCCCTTACTCAGCAACGAATTATTATCATCATTCCTAGGAGTGGTGGGTTCGTTGTTGAGTAAATAAAGCAAACCCGCCCAAGAGGCGGGTTTCTTTTTTCTGCTTCTTGGGTTTTAACAGGAAGCCGATATGAGTACTCAAGACTCCCCTTCGCATTTAGCCCCTGAGGCTGACAATCCCTCTACATCCGAGCGTTTTTCGTTCGTGGATGCTGAACATGCTGTGCTGACATTTTGGCAGGACAAACAGATTTTTAAGCGCTCTCTTGCCGCTTCGAAGCATAAGCCTGACTATGTGTTTTACGATGGGCCACCGTTTGCAACGGGGTTGCCCCATCATGGTCATCTGGTGGCATCAACCATCAAAGACATCATCCCGCGTTACTTTACGATGAAAGGATTCCATGTAGAGCGCCGTTTTGGTTGGGATTGTCATGGTTTGCCCATCGAGCATGAAATCGATAAATCCCTTGGTATGTCCGCCAAAGAAGCAGTTGAATCGCTGGGTATCGCCCGTTACAACGCGGAATGCCGTGGCATTGTTCAGCGTTATGCCAGCGAGTGGGAAAAGACCATCACGCGCCTTGGCCGCTGGGTAGATTTTGACAACGATTATCGCACCATGGAGCCTTGGTACATGGAGTCCGTTTGGTGGGTCTTTAAACAACTGTGGGACAAAGGACTCGTCTACCAAGGGGACAAGGTTATCGCCTATTCCACTGAGCTGGAAACCGTATTATCTAACTTTGAAGCCAGTTCTAACTACAAGGAAGTTCAAGACCCTGCGGTCACTGTATTGTTTAAACTCGTAGAGGAAGACGCCTATTTTGCCGCTTGGACAACCACACCTTGGACACTGCCTTCAAATCTTGCCCTGTGCGTTGGCCCAGACATTCCTTATGTCAAAGTACATGATGCCACTATCAACAAAACCCTTTGGCTCGCCGAGGCGCAACTGGAATCTATGTGCAAAGGCCGTGATGTAGAGGTGCTTGATAAAGTTTTGGGAGCAGACTTGAGTGGTAAACACTACGAGCCGCTTTTCCCCTATTTTAGCCACTTGAATGAGTCCGGTGCTTTCCAAGTATTTGCCGATGATTTTGTCTCGACTGGCAGTGGTACAGGCATTGTTCACATGGCACCTGCCTTTGGTGAAGACGATAACCGCGTCTGCAAAGCCAATGGTCTACATGCCTCTGTTTGCCCTTTGGACAGTCGTGGCCGCTTCACCCATGAAGTGACTGACTACAAGAGCTTGTATGTGAAAGATGCAGATAAAGCTATCATGCAAACATTAAAAGCGCGTGATCTTTTGTACCGTCAGGAAACCATCACCCATAGTTATCCTTTTTGTCCTCGCTCCGATACGCCCATCATCTACCGTTCTGTGCCCTCTTGGTACATCAAGGTAGAGCAAATGCGTGCAGAGCTACAAGCCAACAACGAACAGATCAATTGGGTACCAGAGCATATCCAACAAGGCCGCATGGGAAAATGGTTAGAAGGGGCAATCGATTGGTCGGTATCGCGTAACCGCTATTGGGGTACTCCGCTGCCAATCTGGGTAAACGATACAACAGGAAAGCATTTGTGTCTTGGCTCTATAGAAGAGTTAAAAAACTACACTGGCGTAACCGTCGACGATTTGCATCGTGATCATGTTGATGAACTGACTTTCTCACTTCCAGAGGAACCAGGCACCTATCGACGCATTGCGGAAGTATTCGACTGCTGGTTTGAGTCCGGTGCCATGCCTTATGCACAAGTGCACTATCCCTTTGAAAATAAAGAGCAATTTGAACGTAACTTCCCAGCTGCGTTTATCGCAGAAGGGGTGGATCAAACACGGGGCTGGTTTTATACCTTACAAGTTCTCAGCCAATGTTTGTTCGGGCGACCAGCGTTTAAAAACGTTATCGTCAATGGCATCGTGATGGCGGAAGATGGCAAGAAAATGTCCAAGCGTTTCAAAAACTACACGCCCCCAGACACTCTGATGGAACACTACGGGGCGGATGCTTTGCGTCTATATTTGATTAACTCAGGCTTGGTAAAGGCGGAAGAGCAGCGTTTTTCTGATGCGGGCGTACAAGATATGGTGCGTCAGGTCTTGTTGCCTTGGCTCAATGGTTTTCGCTTCTTCTCGACCTACGCCGAGATCGATCAATGGCAAGACTCAGGATCGGACAAATCCTCTGATAACATCTTGGACCAGTGGATATTGTCTCGCCTGCAAACCTTAACAACCAAGGTCAATCAGGAGATGCAAGCCTACCATCTCTACAACGTGGTGCCTGCGCTATTTGAGTTTATCGAAGATCTCACTAATGGCTATATCCGTTTGAATCGAGCCCGCTTTTGGCAAAAAGAAATGAATGAAGACAAACAACAGGCTTATCACACTTTGTACTCTTGTTTGGATACATTTGGTACTTTAATGGCACCTTTTACGCCCTTCCTTGCGGAACATCTATACCAAGAGCTGCTGCCTTTTTCAGCTAACGATAGGCCAGAGTCTGTGCATTTATGCGACTACCCCACAGCAAATGCGGCGTTAAAAGACGAAGACTTAGAAGCCAGTGTCGCTCGTGTTCAGCACATCTTGGTAATGGGCCGCCAACTGCGTAACGATTTGAAAATTAAACTAAAAACCCCGCTCAAATCGCTGACCGTATTGCATAAAGAGGCTCAGGTACTAAACGACATCGCCCGTTTAACCAATTACGTTCAAACCGAGCTGAACATCAAATACGTACTCTTTAGCCAACAGGAAAATGACTACATCGACTTCTACGCTAAAGCGAATTTCCCGGTTTTAGGCAAACGCCTTGGCAAGCAGATGAAACACTATGCAGCACGTATTGCGCAACTCAATGAGCAAGAGCTGGAGCACCTAGAAACCCACGGGCAAATCGAGGTGGATGGGCAAGTATTTAACCAAGAAGAGATTAACGTCTATCGTCAAGCCAAAGCGGGTACGCACACCACGTCCAACCGTTTTGTGTCGATCAGCATCGACCCAGAACTGACAGAAGAATTAGTGGCAGAAGGCGCCATGCGAGAGATTGTCAGCCACATTCAGAAAATGCGTAAGCAACAGGGCTACAAGGTGTTGGATCGCATCGACATTAGTATCGAAGCGAGTGACGTACTGACTCATTGGTGCCAGCATCACCTTGATTACATCAAGACAGAAACCTTGGCAGATAAACTGCGCTTTACGAGTTTATCTGAGTCTATTGGCCCCTTAGTGACCGATCTGGGCATGGTCAAAGTCATTGTTGGGCTAAGTAATAAATAGTAAATATAAGTCAGCCTTCATTTCTCTAAATGACGGAGATTCGTAGTTGTGTAATCTATGATCACACATGCAATGACTGGAGACCCTCGCAACAAGGTCTCCAGTCTAGCAAGAGATAACTAGCTTATTGTTTGCCTATCCTTGCACGCATAATAGGGCCAATAATTACTGGAATGATGAGTCCAGCAACAGCAATACACCAAAGTCCAATTGACAGACTGCTTCCCCATAGCATTGCCCAGTTGCCATCGTGTATTTGCATCACATGTCGTAGGTTCTTTTCCATTTCCGGTCCCAATAGCATGCCTAAAATTATTGGCACAAGTGGGATTTCTGCTTTGCGGAAGATATAGCCGACAACACCAAACGCAATCATGAAGCAAAGATCAAACACTGATCGGCTGATGGCATAGACTCCAACAAAAGCCACCATGGTGACAATGGGTAGCAAATAGCGCGGAGGTATTGATAACAAACGAACAAAGATGCCCACAAGAGGTATGTTTAGAAGCAAGAGCAAAATATTACCCAGCAATAGAGCCGCGATAACCCCCCAGACGATGTCTGCATTTTGAGTAAACATCAGTGGACCGGGAGTAATATTGAACGATACCAACATGGCCAGAAGAACTGCTGTAGTTGCACTGCCAGGTATCCCTAAGGTAAGCATTGGCACTAGGGCCCCAGCAGCAGCGCCGTTATTACCTGCCTCTGGGGCTGCAATACCACGTGGGTCTCCTTCACCGAAAAAACCTTTGGAGCCCACTATGCGTTTCTCTAAGGTATAGCTGACAAAACTTCCCAAAGATGCACCTGCGCCTGGTAGAACACCTGCGATAAAACCAAGCACACCACCTCGTAAAGACGTTGGCAGTATTTGACGGATGCTTGCAAAGTTCAGACGTAGCGGGTTCATTTTAATCTCACCGCGCGGGGCTGCGCCTTTGTTGGCTTCAATGAAGAGCAATAACTCTGAAATCGCAAACAGACCCACGATGGCGACAATAAAATCTACCCCTTCAAAAAGTTCCAGCACATTAAAGGTATAGCGTTGAGTCCCCGTCGAAAGGTCAATACCCATCGTTGCTATGGCTAAACCAATTCCAGCAGCCAGCACTGATTTTACTGGGTTTTTACCCGTGACGCCGCCCAGAGTAGCGAATGCCAACACAAATAGTGCGAAATATTCTGCAGCTCCAAAGCTGAGGGCAAATCTTGCAAGAATAGGAGCAAGGAAGATTAAACCAATCGTCGCTACTAAACTGCCAATAAATGAGGCTAAAGCTGAAAGTGCCAAGGCTTCGGCAGCCTTGCCCTGACGTGCCATCGGATAACCATCCAAGCAAGTCATCATCGCCGGTTCATCACCGGGGATATTAAGCAGAATTGATGAAATCCTACCTCCATACATGGCCCCAGAATATACCGATGTAAGCATTATCAATGCCGTTTCCGGCGGCAGACCAAGTGTGAATGCTAAAGGGATCATTATAGCAACGCCATTTGCTGGACCTAACCCCGGCAAGGCACCTATTAACGTACCAACAAAGCAGCCAATTAAAGCATAAAGGAAGTTTTCAAGGCTTAAAGCCGTATTAAAACCATCCATCAATAAGCCTATAGTTTCCATTCTACCTCCCAAGGACCAATGGGCAATGGTAACGCCAGCCCGAAGTGAAATAAGATAAACACTAGCGTGCTGCCGACAATACCAGTTAGTCCTGCGTACAAAGGCTTAACGCCCATACGCCAACACAATATGGCAACCATACAAGATGTCGATAAAACAAAGCCCAGAGGCTCCATCATGAATACATAAAGTATCAATACTACAAGGACAATACATAATTCCGGCAATGCCTTGAATCTTATACCTTCCTCCAGAGAATCTGGCTTGACCAGCATGTATAAACTAGAGACTCCGATGATGAGGGCTAGTATTTTAGGAAAGGTTGCGGGTCCAACACTTTCAGGCACGGCAAAAGCGACTTGAAAATTGAATGCTCCCCAACCGTATGCTACGGCTAGAATCAGCAATAAAAGACCCAGAATACGGTCCAAATTTATCATTTGATAATTCCAATTTCTTTAGAAATATTAGCTAAGGATTCAACTTGCTTATTCACGAATTGATCAAACTCTTCACCAAACAGACTGAATGGCTCCAGACCATTTTGAACCATAGTTCGTTTCCATTCGTCTGTTTGACTGGCAGCCTTCAGATTGCTGACCCACCACTGGTATTCCTCTTCAGACACCTCTTTAGGCATATAGAAACCGCGCCAATTACTCGCTTCTACATCTAAGCCTAGTTCGAAAGAGGTCGGAATATTGTCCAGCGGGGGGCTAAGATGGCTATGCCCAAGTACAGCAAGTGGTCTGAGGTCTCCAGACTCAATGAACCCTTTAGAAGAAGAGGCAACACCAACCAAAACATCTATATGGCCGCCAACCACCTGGGTAACCGCTGTGCCACCATTGTTATAAGATAGGTATTTAATGCGCTTCAGATCGGAAACGCCTGCAGAATGTGCGGTCATCAGAATTTTCAAATGATCCCAACCACCGATTGCACTGGCACCGGCGAATGTTACTGAGCTTGGGTCCTCCTTTAGCTTCTTGATAAGGGTTGCTAGGGAATCAATTTCGGACTCTCTATTTACAGCAATAATACCTGGATCAGTTCCAATAGCACCAACCCAGCGAACCATGCCAGAATTCATCCCCGGAAACTGATTTTGTGCTAGGCGAGCAGTTGTTGCAGTACTGGCTGCAGCGAGCACTTTAGAATCATTTCTACGTTTAGTGATCATGTGCGCAAAACCGACCCCACCTCCTGCACCGGGCATGTTAAGTGTCTGTACCGTGATTTCTCCATTACTGAAATTGTTCAGCAATCGGCCAATGCTTCGGCAAGTAAAATCCCAACCGCCACCTGGACCTGCAGGTGCAATGCAATCAACTTTTCCAGTAATCAAAGGCTCAGCTGCGATTCCCAATGTGCTGGTTAACCCAATGATAAGTGAGGCTGTAGCAACGGCCAGTTTTGTTTTTATTTTCATTATATTGATCCTTGCTGTTGTTTAAGTAACAGCTGTTATTATTTTTTAGCGCTTGGATTTATTATCTTTTAGCGCTTGGATTTATTATCTTTTAGTGTTTCAAGATAAAACTTAAACAGTGCCGCGCAACGGTAGAAACCGTGTCCAAATTTGCTGTATGGCATGGTAAGAAAAAAAGCCATCACAAAACCTAGATGCAAGGCCAGCATGAGTGGCATCAAGGTGGATTCTCTGAAGCCAAGCAAAAGCAGCCCAGTCAGACTGATCATAAATAGAAGTACGATAAAGGCTCGATCCATAGGACGCTGAGCTTGATCTCCATGCTCTGGATGTCGTTTATAGTTGAGGTAAAGCAACCCTGCAGGCCCCACCAATAAACCTAAACCACCAATAATTCCCAACATAACAGGTAGACTAAAGATGGGATAAGGAGCTTCCCATCCCATAAAATAGTGGTACAAAGTTGCCACTGAAGTTGCAGATAGACAGAGCATGAATCCATAAAAGGTTAAATGATGAAAGCGTCGACGGGCTAAGGTGTAGGCGTCGTCCTCGTTATTGCACCCTTGACCATGTCCACCATCTAGGTATTTAAGTGTTAGGGCAGCCTCTCCTACTTGCATAAGTACTGGCGCATGCTCTTGTTGCAGTTTTTCTCTTGGTGCGACTTGGCGCCAGAAGCGAACTACCCCAAGTACTAGTGCTAGAATAGAAAAAATAAAAACGGAGCCAAACATAGTAACTAGAGTGTTATGAGGGAAAATTTGATAAAAGTCCCCCCCTTCAATTTTACTAAACAGGCTTCCTTGTATGAGCAAGGTCAAAACCAAAAAAAGACCTAGACCCAACGCACTGGACAAAGCTAGTGTCAATCCGTTGCGCTGATACAGGCCTCCTAGTTTTTGCGGCCATGCATAGTCGGTATAGGTTTTCAAACGTACTTTGGCCATGGATTTAGGGATATTGACCTCAAATTCATGTGGAGCAGCATATTGGCAAGCATGCAGACACGCTCCGCAGTTATGGCATAAATTGGCCAGATAATGTATATCTGCTTTACCAAATTCCAAGCGCTGTGTCATAGCAGGGAAAACGGCACAGAAGCCTTCACAATAACGGCAGGCATTACAGATCTGCATCTGTCGATTGACTTCTTCTTCATCAATATTCAAGACTGGAATCAAATTGCTTTCAGCGTTCATGATAAATTCACTTATTCTCTAGCGGTCATATATTCAGATAGCCTACGCAGGTGATCTGCCTAGGCTGGATAAGGCTGCATTCCGCCCTGCGATGCGGCCAAACGCTGTACCAATAGACATACCAACACCAGCGGTATAGCCCATACCCAGTACATTACCTGCCATCATTTCACCTGCTACAAACAGGTTTTTGCTGGGCTGGTCGGCAAAGTGTACGGCTGCAGTCTTATCGGTTTTGAGGCCCAAGTAGGTAAATGTCACCCCAGGTCTCAATGCGTAGCCATAAAACGGCGGCGTGTCGATGGGGCGCGCCCAGTGTGTTTTTGCAGGGATAATGCCTTCGGTAACACAATCATCCAGCTCAGTGTGGTTGAAGGAGCCAGGACGACAGGCTTTGTTGTACTCTTGAATAGTACGTACGAAGGTTTCTCTGGGTAGGCCCAGTTGGTCAGCTAGCTGCTCGAATGAGTCGGCTTTGTTACCTGGAAACACTGGGGGCATGAAGTTGCCAACTGCTTTGCTGTCTATAATGGAGTAACCTATCTGGCCAGGCTGTTGCGCCACTAGTCGCCCCCATATCGCATAACGCTTGGGCCAAAAATCTTCGCCCTCATCGTAGAATCGCTTGCCTTCATTATTAACCACAACACCAAGGGATACACAGTCGATACGGGTACAGATCCCTCCATCATAAAGGGGCGCACGAGCGTCTATAGCAACCATATGTGCTTGGGTCGGGTCGCCAATACTGTCAGCTCCTAGGCTGAGCATGCGCTTTAGCAGGGTTCCCTTATTAAAACGAGTACCGCGAATCAGAAAATTGTCAGACGGATATTCTCCACGCTCATTCATCCCCCAGGCTTCACGCAACCAATCTCGATTGGACTCAAAACCACCAGAGGCCAGCACGCAACTTTTTGCTTCTATACGCTCAGCTGCTAAGCGAGTTCCGTTAACTTCTCGCTCAGGTACAAGCGCAGCAACAAAGCGTCCATCTCGAATTTCCAGATCTTCAACTGGAACATCGTATCGGATTTGAACACCCAGCTGCTCAGCGCTTCGATAATAGGCATTAACCAAAGCTTTCCCCCCTCCCATGAAAAAAGCATTGGTACGTGCGACATGCAAAGCACCAGAAAGAGGCGGTTGAAAATGGACACCGTGCTGACGCATCCAGTCACGACAGCTAGACGATTCTCGAATGACCAAGCGGGCCAACTCTTCGTTGGTCTTTCCTCCAGTTACCTTTAGCAAGTCCTGCCAGTATTCTTCTTCCGGATAAGCATCAACAAGCACATCTTGGGGAGCATCGTGCATACACCTGAGGTTACGGGTGTGCTGTGAGTTACCACCACGCCACTCGCGTGGCGACGCTTCAAGCAGTAGAACACTAGCTCCAGCCTCACACGCCATAAGGGCTGCGCATAGAGCGGCATTACCACCGCCAATTATCAAAACATCGATCATAAGCTCTCCTGTTGCATGAGAAGCTACATAGCTTTTCAGTATCAAGAGAAATACTATTACGCGAGTCAGATCATCGACAGGGGGCTTTTCTAGGGAGGTGTTTAGAAAAATTAAACACTACATTTAAACGCTACATTCAGGTTATCCGATCCAGTTTGATCCAGACCACGCACCGCTATTTACCAAGTCTTTAGCCACTTTAACTATCATAACGCGAGTAGCCAGCGCACTTGGTGAAAGGTCATCATCTGGTAGACTGACCAGATAGTTTCGGCGAATTAATTGGTCATCTTCAATTCGACGTATGCAAAGTCCACTCTCACCGAAACGAGCTGCAGCCGCTCCGGGTTGAATGGTTGCCCCAAAACCTTGGTGGACGGTGTCCATAAGAAGAGTAAGCCCATCGATTTCCATGATTATATTCGGATGAATATTATGTCTCTCAAAGGCAGCCATTAAGTTGTTACGCAATCCATGTAGCCGACTAGGCATGATCAGGTTTACATTGGCCAAATCCTTAATATAAAGCGAGGAAGAGCCTGCGGGTGCTTCCAAATCTGTTGGAGATGATATTAAGAAAAGCTCTTCATCAAGCAAAACCCTTGTACTCCAGCGATGCACCGTCTCTTTATGAAACAAAATCGATAAATCTAGCTGTCGTGCATTCAGCATATTTTCTAAATGGCCAGATAGCATTTCCACAATATGAAGATGGATATGGGGGTAGCGTTCTCTCATGGCTCGAATAAGCGGTAAAGCCAAAACAGTAGCAGTAGTAGGAGGCATACCAATACTGACATATCCACTAGTACGCTCTTTTTGAGCAGCAATAACTGCTTGATCTGCTTGCCGTATAGCCAATTGAGCATGATGCATAAATGCAACACCTGCACTCGTAGGAAGTGCTCCCGTTGAAGTACGGTTAAGCAAGCGAGTCGATAGTTCGTTTTCCAATTTCGTTATTTGTTGACTTAGCGCAGAAGCTCCGACATCTAACTCAAGTGCAGCCTTGCCTAAGCTGCCACATTCTACTACTTTTAGAAAATACTTAAGTTGCCGAAGCTCCATAGCTTTTTCACCTCTATTTTTCTTTTTATAAATTTTGAATTTTTGATCATTTCTTTTGCTCCTCTATAAGAGCTGATTTTATGCTTTTTAACTCCAGCTAGAGTTTACTTAGACATAACTATATTTCTGTTCTCCCGAAATAACGTCCACAACCATATCAATTACCATATTTAAAAAATAATAGTTTTATAAAAACCGTATTAAAATAATCATAAAAACATATTTGCAACAAATTAACGTTGATTTATAGACTATAAAAATGCGTATTGATTAAATTTGAATTTCCAGTTTGACCCAAAACAAGGTGATAGAAAGTCGCACTTTTTAGCGATAAGATACGCAAGTTATTAACAATGAAACCTATAGGGAACACTGTGAACCATACTCTACGCTCGATAACGCTTGTACTGGCTTGTGTCGCTAGTTTATCTGCTAACGCAGACCCAAAAACACCTGGCACTAATAAAGGCTATTCCACCATTGATATGACCACTGCGGGCATGCCAACGGATGTGAAGATGATTTCTGTTGCGGATATTCAGAAAGAGCTGCAAGGCAAGGCGCCTTTTGCGGTTGGTTTTGATATCGATGATACGACCTTGTTTAGCACGCCGGTTTTTTATCGTGGCCAGCAAGAGTTCTCGCCAAATGGTTATTCTTACCTAACGAATCAAGACTTTTGGGATAAAGCAAACTGTGGCTGGGACGCATTCAGCATGCCAAAGAATATTGCCAAAGAGTTGATTGCGATGCACCAAGAACGTGGTGATAGCATTTATTTCATCACAGGTCGTACCGGTTCTGATTGTAATTTCACTACTGAGTATTTGAAAAAGACGTTTGATATCAAAGATATGCACGATGTTATTTTTGCGGGATCGAGCCGTACTGAATACACGAAAACTAAGTACATTAAAGACAATGACATCAAAGTTTATTACGGTGATGCGGATGGCGACATTATTTCAGCACGCGACGCGGGCGCAGAGGGAATTCGTGTGATGCGCGCGGCAAACTCTAGCTACACGCCGATTCCAAAAAATGGTATCTATGGCGAACGAGTGTTAAAAGACTCTCAATACTGATCTTCCTATCGATTAGTATCAGAAAACAAAAAGCCGAAAATATGATTTTCGGCTTTTTGTTTTTCTATGTCCCGTCCTGAAATAGGTTTACACCTAGGAGACCTATTATGGGGACACCAAGTAATACCAAACGCAAGCGTACTCAACGCGACTACACAATGGGCTTTAAATTACAGATAGTGATGGCCGTTGAAAAAGGCGACATGACTTATAAGCAAGCTCAAAAGATCTATGGAATCCAAGGCCGATCAACGGTGCTGACTTGGCTTCGAAAACACGGCAAAATGGATTGGTCTACCAAAGTGAGG
>NZ_PTXN01000012.1 GCF_012726345.1 Marinomonas sp. UCMA 3892 | reverse complement strand
ACTGGGCTACAAGCCGCCGTTTAAGTACATCTCGATGACCAGTTGGAGAAATGCAGCGAGTCCATTAGCCAGCCACGCGATGCCAAACAAATGGTTCGATGAGCAAGGTTTGGTGAATCTTGAAGAAGTGAGAACGGGGTATGTGTTCAGTGTTTATACTGAATGGAAGTTTGCATGAGCCGTATACGAGGTCCGTACGTACGGTTCTGTGAGAGGGATGAGGCGGCAACGCCTCACCCTACTCGATAAATCAATTTTACTTAAAAGCTTAATGACTATTTTTGTCGGCTGCTTTTTCAGCTTGTTGTTTGTCGTAACGTTTTTCCCAGAATTCTGCCCCTTTGATACCAAGGGCTTTAGGGTTAAAAGTGTAGTCGGTTACACCAGATGCTTTTTGATCTTCGTAATCACGCAATGCTTTCATGGTTGGTTTTGCCATGAAGAAGATGGTGATGATACCAACGATGTTTAACCAAGCCATTAAGCCTACGCCAACGTCACCTAGGTTCCAGATGTAACCTGCAGTATTAACTGTACCGTAAGCTACCATGAACATGATAAGCAGTTTTACGAAGGTTAGTGATACGTTGATTTTCAATGCGCGACGCAGGTAGGCTACGTTAGTTTCAGCAATGTAGTAATACGCCAGAATTGTTGTGAATGCGAAGAAGAACAATGCTATGCCTACAAAGATTGGGCCAGAACTACCAAATACGCTTGCCAGTGCCATTTGAGTGAAGGCTGGAGACGCAATGATAGTAGAAGGATCAACGTTTTGTACGATGAATTGACCGTCAGGCAAAGAACCTTGTACGTTGTATTGTTGCGTGATCAAAATCATCAGAGCGGTAGCTGTACAGATGAATAGAGTATCAACGTAAACAGAGAAAGCTTGAACAAGACCTTGTTGTGCAGGGTGTTGAACTTCTGCTGCAGCGGCTGCATGAGGTCCAGTACCTTGACCGGCTTCATTAGAGTAAACACCGCGTTTTACCCCCCAGCCAATTGCTGCGCCAAAACCTGCTTGGGCAGTGAATGCATCAGAGAAGATTAAGCCGAAAATACTTGGTACTTTATCTAGGTTTAGGAAAACAACGATCAACGCCATCACAATGTAACCAAGCGCCATGAATGGCACGATGATTTGAGTAAAGTTAGCGATACGTTTGATGCCACCAAAGATGATGAATGCCAAAACAACCAAGATAACAGCTAAGGCAACTAATTTAGTTGAACCTACTTCACCAAAAGAGCTTGATACAACAGTGCCTTCACCGAAGATTTGTACAACAGCGTTACCTACAGAGTTTGCTTGAATACCTGGTAAGAAAACACCACAGGCAATAATAGAAGATAAAGCAAACAATACGCCTAACCAACGCCAGCCTAGGCAGCGCTCGAAATAATAAGCTGGGCCACCACGATATTGACCACCTTCGCTGACTTTATAAAGCTGACCTAAAGTGGATTCTGCGTAAGCCGTGCTTGCACCTAAGAAAGCAACGACCCACATCCAAAATATTGCCCCTGGGCCACCAAAGCCAATAGCCGCAGCAACACCTGCAATGTTACCTGTGCCAACACGACCAGATAGCGATACCGCAAGTGCTTGGAAAGAAGAAATGCCTTTGTCCGAATCGTTGGAATTGAACAAAAGTGAACACATTTCTTTGAAATGACGAACTTGAGCAAAACGTGTCAGTATTGAATAAAACAAGCCCGCGCCTAAACATAGATAAATTAGGGCAGGGCTCCAAATGACTCCGTTTAAGAAATCAATGAATGCTTGCATAGATAGTCCTCGATAAGATTAGCTCTTAGAGCTTTTTTAGTTGTTGTATGGATACTAGAGTGCGGCGGTTGTGGGAATTGCCGCTGCTATTATGCGGAATATTACCGTTGGGAATGTAAATTGCGCATGAAAAGTGCACTTAAGTGGGGCAAATTTAACATGAAAAAGAAATGAGATCTATTTGTAAAAGATAGGAGAGGGATATTTCACCAAAAAAAATCCCGATGCAAAGAGAATCGCATCGGGATAGGTTCTAGGCGCTGGAGTACCTAGATAAAGGTTTTGATTGTGCTTAATAGGTAGGGGTCAAAGAGACCTTCAGGGAAATCTACATTCATCACTCTACCAATAGTGACTAAAAATATGACCAAGCAGACAGCGATTGTAGTGGATTTCACATAAGTTGCTTGTGCAATGAATCGTAAGAACAAGAGTGAAAATACAAATGTTGTGGAAATAAAGCCAAATAGGTAATAGCAGTAAGCAATGCCAAAGAATCCAACTATATAGATTAAGTGTGGCGTAAGCTCTGCTGCAGTTTTTGCGTGCGGCACTTTAATGTAGTTACGAATAATCATAATTACGGATAATAGTACTATAGCAATTGCAATAATTGGGAAGGCTTTTGTCAAAGTAGACATATCCCAAACATTGATTAATGCATATGTACCTGAAATAGCAAGTGTCGCGATGATAGCCCAATCAGCCCAAGAAACTGTTTTAAAGTTTTTCTCTTCGGCTTCATCTTTTAATTGTTCAGGTTTGTCTTTTAGCTTTTTCTTCTTAAGAATTGGCGGTAGAACAAAGCCAATAATAATCAAGGCAGCAATGATGATTACCCCTGGACGTGTGAACCAAGAGTAACCGTAAAATTGAATACTTTGGAAGAAATAGTTTTCAGCGCCTGAAGACAAAACGAAACCGATCAAGAAAGCGGGTCTTGGCCAGTTTGCACCCTTCATCATTACGCCGAGAGCTGCCACGACACCTAATAAAATAAAGTCACCTAGACTACGCGTTGCTTGATAAGCAGCGAATAAAATAAGGGTCAAAATAATCGGGGTTAGTACCGAAAATTTGATGTAAGTGAGTAGCGATATTGGGCGTGTAAAACAAATACAGAATAGTGCGCCCAGAATATTGGCCAAAGCAAGAGACCAAATAATGGTATACGTCAGGTCAAGGTGTGTAGATATCATTGAAACGCCAGGTTGAATACCTAGTAACAACATACCACCAAGAAACACCGCAGCCGAACCTGAGCCCGGTACACCAAATAGAATGGTTGGGATCATACTACCAGAAGCACAAGCGTTATTTGCTGACTCTGGTGCGATGACACCGCGAATATCACCTTTACCAAATTGCGACGAGTCTTTACTAGAATTGATGGCAAAACTGTATGTCATCCAATCTACAACTGAACCGCCCAATCCAGGGATAGCGCCAATCAAACTACCGAAAACAGAGGATTTTCCTACTAAAGGTAGGTTAGCAAATACGTCTTTAAAGCCTTGTTTTAGACCATGGCCCAATTTATTTGGTGAGGACGCAATAGCTCGGTTTTGCACCAAAAGACTGATGATTTCAGGTAAGGCAAAAATACCTAAACCAACAACAACCAGTGGAATGCCGTCATAAAGATAATCAATACCTAATGTGAAGCGGAATTCGCCAGTAGCAGGGGCGCCGCCAATAGCACCAATCAGAAGACCAAAGCCACATGCAGCTAGACCTTTAAATACGTTGCCGCCGGATAATGCCGCAACAACACTAAGGCCCAACAGCGTTAACATAAATAGTTCAGCTGATGAGAAGGCTAGAACTACTGGGCGTGCTACTAAAATGAACACACTAAGTACAATAGCCCCAACCACACCACCTATCATTGAAGAAAGGAAAGCGGCGGACAATGCACGAGCCGCTTGGCCTTTTTTCGCTAAAGGAAAACCATCCATGACTGTTGCTTGCGATGAACTTGAACCAGGGATACCCATTAACACAGAGGTAAAGGTATCACCAGTAGGTATTACCGCAACGAGCCCCATCAGCATACCAAGACCAACGGAAGGTTCCATCCCATACAAAAACGGTAAAAGCAATGACATGCCGGCGATGCCGCCAAGTCCGGGAATAATGCCGACCACTAGGCCTACTAGCACACCAGAAATTAGGTATACCATGTGGGTCATTGACATTATTTGATCTAGGGCGCTGAGGAACTCAATCATTAACAATAACTCCTAATTTTAAAACTACAGCTTGTAATCGAATTTCGTTTTTAGCCAGTTGGAAATCCAAGAGTACAACTCAGGAGATACTGTAACTGCTTCGCTTAAGTATTGTGCTGCATCAATACCCATAACGTTTTCATATGGCCCAATTTGAACTTCAGAATCTTTGATAAAAGCAGGGTCTTTTAGCATTTTTTGAATGCCTGTTTGGTATTCCTTCATAACATCGCTTGGTGTATCGGCTGGAATGAATATGACTTTCTGGAAGGCGAAACCAGCTGCTAAGAATTTCTTATAAGCTGTGTATTCCATGCCAGATGGCTCTTTGCCGTATTTCTTAGCGTATACTTCTTCAAACGTAGGTAGATCAGGGAATGCTGGATCTCTAACAATTTTACCTTCTGCGTTAAGAATACCTAGAGAGAATAATGGTACAGCCTTGTTGTTTTGAACAAGATCTAGCACTGAGTTCATATAAGCAGAAGATGTTTGGAAGTCAATTTTTGCTTCACCACGTTCAAATGCAAGACGACCGGCACCACGGCTTTTCATGCCAAACACTGGCTTGATGTCAAGTCCAAGCATTTCAAACGCAAGGAATACAGGTAGTTCTAAACCTGTTGGGCTTTGAGAGCCAAACGGTAAAGTAACACCGTTAAGTTTCGCAATATCATTGGCAGAAGAAACACCTAGATCTGGTTGTACGTATACGACACCACCAGTTGGGCTAGCCATCAACGGAATCCATTTGTCAAAGTTATAGCGAACACGTTTATCCCCTAACATGAATGGATACAGTGTTGATGCTGAAGTTCCTAGGATGTCTTCACCGTTGCTTTTAGCGCGTTGGTAAAAAAGGTTAGTTCCTGTAATAGAGCCGCCACCAGGTTGGTTCTTAATCACTACGGTTGGGTTGCCTTCAATGTTCTTGGTTAGATGTGGTGCAATAAAACGAGCCCATACATCAGTACCACCACCAACACCAAATGGAATTGTCCAGTTGATTGTAGATGGAACTTCGGCAGCTTTTGCTGGCAATGTTAATAGGCAACCAACGGTTAAGATGGAAGCGCCTATAACTTTCGAAAGTTTTTTCATAGAATTCACCTTTCTTGTTTTTATGAATGTTTAATACGTTTATTCTTTTTTGTATTAATAGTTAATTAAGATAAACCGTACCTGAGAGAATTTTTCTTGCAGTACGGATTACCGATACACTATTTAACGCTGATAAATTGTCTTCCTTGCGTTGAGCGCTAAGCTCGATCTTTCCTGAAGGGTGTTCAAGGGTGAAATTGGACTCGGAGTCTTTATCACCAATGAGTTTTGAGGCTACGGTTCCTGGAAGGCAACACGCAGTCACAATAGCGATACTTCCCGTAACAGCTAATGATTTATGGCATTTATGTGGGACAAAGTAGCGAGCATTGATGGTTCCATCAAAACGAGCTGGAGAAAGTAAAATAGGCTTAGGTATAACCGAGTTTGAAACATCACCCATTCCCATTAGTTCACCGGCCTGAAGGCGAATAACTTCTAAACGAGTCATGAATTCTATGTCACTATCTAGTTCCGCTGGTGTTTCATAGCCGGTTTTTCCAAGATCACTTGCTTGGATTAAAACAACCGGTGTCGCAGCATCAATACAAGTAACTTCTATAGAATCGATAATGTTCAAAGCACTACCGGTGGGTAATAACTTACCTGTTTTTGCGCCTTCTACATTCAAAAATGTTAGTTGAATTGGAGCGCCAGGAGAGTTCGTACCACTAATAATAGTGTTGCCAGTATATTCTACTTTGCCTTGTGGTGTTTGTACTGTTGAATGAATAATTTTTCCGGTGTTTAGGTTATGAATGCGTACCGTCGTTGTTCCTTCGCTAGCTGGGAATAAGCCAGTTTCTATGGCGTAAGGCGCAACACCTGCAAGCATATTTCCGCAGTTTGGCGCAAAGTCTACTGTTTTATCCACTATGCCTACTTGAGCAAATAAATAATCAACGTCCGCATCTGGGTGAGTTGAGGCGCCAACCATCGCCACTTTGCTTGTTAAGCTATTTCCTCCACCAATACCATCAAGTTGAAGCTCATGGCCGGATCCCATGATTTTTAACAAAACATCTGCACAGGCATTCCGATCTTGAGGAAGATCGGAGATCTGTAAATAGGGACCTCTAGAGGTGCCGCCACGCATTATGATGCAAGATATGGTTTGTGACATTGTGATAAACCTTTGTTGTTGTAATTGCTTATAGCTAAAGTCTCACAATCTATATTCGTGCATCAAATGCAAAGATAAGTCATAATTGATGTGTAAAACAAATTAATAGGAATAACAATGCATCAAATAGAATTTAAAGATTTGGTTATTTTTATACGTATTGCGGAAACTGGGAATTTTCATGATGCTGCCGAATTGACCTTTTTATCTCAACCTGCTTTGAGTCGGAGAATGCAGAAATTAGAGGCTATTTTAGGCACTCAATTATTTGAGCGAACGACTCGGAAAACTTGGCTAACCTCTGTGGGACGTGAGTTTTTGCCAAAAGCTCGTCGCATGGTAGAGGAATTTGAGCTGTCTGTTTTAGGCATAAAAGACATGGCATCTCAGCAGAAAGGTAAAGTTACTATTGCCTGTATTCCCACCGCTGCATTTTATTTTTTGCCCAGTGTTATTAATGTTTTTAACGAGCGTTATCCGGGGATTCGTATTCAAATTTTAGACGAAAGTGCCAATCATGGTTTGGAGTCGGTTATTCGTGGTGATGCGGATTTTGGTATAAATATGGCCATAGCTCAGCATCCAGAAGTGTCTTTTACACCGCTTCTCGATGATCCATTTGTGGTTTGCTTACGTAAAGACCATCCATTATGCGAGTTGGAAGAAGTGTCTTGGTTAGACATGGAGCCTTACAAATTAATCAGTGTTGGGCGTGCCAGTGGTAACCGAATTTTGTTAGATAAATCTTTAGCAAGGGACCAAGTGCAGTTAAACAGTTTTTATGAAGTGCAGCATCTTTCCACATCACTTGGTTTAGTCGAAATGGGGTTGGGTATATCGATTGTTCCCAAACTGGCGATGCCACTGAGCAGTGCCTCAGTGCTGACTTCCAGACCTCTTAAAGGGCAAAAAATTGACCGCTCGATTGGTCTTGTCAAACGCAGTTCAACATCGGTATCTCCTGCGGCAGATCTATTTATTAATATCTTGTTGGAGCGCTGGTCAGTTAATTAATTTAAGATCAAAGCATGAGGTATTTTAAAAAGGTTAATGAACTAAACTTAGGGGATTTTAAATAATACAGCTAGTATGGTGCTTCAGTTTAATAGCGTTTGCTATTTCCGTGCATTATCTAGGACTTATATGTCTCATTTTCGTGTTCGTTATCAAACTCTTGAATTTGATAAGACCGATATCCATGTGCGAACACTGCGTGATAATCAAGAGTTTTCGGATGATGATAATATTGCGTTAAATCTTGGCATCACATCTGCGGTATGGCCTCTGTTTGGCGTAATTTGGCCATCTGGTGAAGTGCTTGCACACCTCATGTTTGGGCATAAAATCGATGGTTTAAAAATATTAGAAGTTGGTTGTGGTATTGGGCTTGCTAGTCTGGTACTGAATCACAGATTGGCCAATATTACAGCAACAGATTATCATCCTGAAGCAGGCAATTTCCTCAGGCAAAATGCGCTTTTGAATGGCGATCAGCCTATACCTTTTATCAGGGCAAGCTGGCAAGACGCTAGCACAGATTTAGGTAAATACGACTGCATTATCGGTAGTGATATTTTGTATGAACGTTTTCATGTTGATCTATTATCTGCTTTTATTGAAAAACACGCAGCGGAAAATTGTTTAGTTTTGCTGGTGGATCCGGGGCGGGGTCATCATGCTCCTTTCAGTAAAAAAATGGTTCTTTTGGGGTACTCTCATCATCAACGAAAACCTGATGCTACGAATTACCTATCTTCGCCTTTTAAAGGGCAAATTTTGACATATCAGAAGGGTATTGCAGGGATTTAAAATCACTTGCTTTGAAGCATTCTATAGACATAAAAAAGCCGAGTTTTCGCTCGGCATTTTTATGTCCATGACTTATTTGCTTCTGCGCATGTCGTATCTTTTCTCGTTGTAAAGCCAAGTGCCTAGCAGTGGGTGCGCAATAGCTTGGTTTATTAAATCCTCACTAACATCATTGCTTGGTGTTAATGTTAAGTCTTTATAAGTAAAGGTTTTTGGCGATTTTTTCGGCTGCAAAATAACGACTTTGCCATCTTTCAAAAAGGCTTGGTTTTCATTAAATTGCATAATCGCTCGTCCCACATAATCATCATCTACTTTTGTTAAGTCCTGGCCAATCATTGGGTGTTCAGAGTCCACTCCAATTAATGATAACAGTGTTGGTGCCAAGTCTATTTGGCTTGCTACTCTGCTATCACTTTTTGGCTCGATTCCATCGCCAATTATTAAGGCAGGTATATGAAAGCTTGGGATTGGCACTAAATCAGAGCGGGTTGTACGTGCATCATGATCAGCAACTACTAGGAATACCGTATCTTTCCAATAGTCTTCTTGTTTCGCTAATTTGAAAAAATGGCCTATTGCATGGTCGGCGTATTTGACCGCATTCTCACGAGTTGCTTTGGGCGTATTGTAAAGTTCAATTTTGTTGTCAGGGAATTCAAATGGGTCGTGGTTTGATGAGCTGAATACCAAACTGAAAAAAGGTTTCCCTGTCTTAGATTTTGCTACAAAGTCTTGATTGGCTTTGGTGAAAAGATCTTCATCACTCACGCCCCAAGAGCCAACAAACTCAGGGTTCACGAAGTCTTTTTCTTCGATGATGGAGTTGAAGCCGTTACCTAAGAAGAAGGTTTTCATGTTGTCAAAATGAGCGCCACCACCATAGATGAAGTTAGTGTCATAACCTTGTTTACCGAGCAGTTTGGCAATAGTGAAAAAATTGGTTTGTGAATTAGGGAGTTTTACTGTGCTACGCGCGGGAGTAGGAACAAAGCCTGTTACAACTGCTTCAATACCTCGTACTGAACGAGTTCCAGTCGCGTATAAATTGTTGAATGACCATGCTTCAGGTACCAATTTATCGTATTCAGGCGTTAAAGGAAGCCCGCCTAAACTGCCAACAAACTGTGCTCCCAAGCTTTCCTCAAGAATGATAACAAGATTTTTTGGGCGATCAAAATGCTGAGTAGCTTGTTGTATATGTAAAGTAGGAAGGTCTTCCGATGTGAATTGATCTATATTTAGCCCCATTGCTTTATGGATCTCTGCAATGACCCTGTCTTTGCTCATTTTTGGGTACAGTTCAAATGAACTAACTTCATCAGCCATTTGGCTTACGGCGTACATAAGAGAATAAGTCGAGTTAAGGGTTAAGCTGTTTACCAGTGGGTCATTAGTAAATGCCGTATAGCTTGGATTAATTGGTCTGTGCTGCAAGCTTGAACGAGCACCAAGAAATGCTAGGCAGAAGATGATAACGACCAATACAGGGCGTTCGAACCATTTAGGCTGAGGACGGTTGACTATGCTTTGTTTACGAAAAAATTGATATGCCAAAATAACAGTTATAGTGGAAATTACTGATGTTAAAAGCAAAGTGAGCTTATGGCCTTCAAGAAGCATAGAAAATACTTCTTTCGGGTAGAGTAAATATTCTACAAAAAGGCGGTTAGGTCTTAGGCTGTATTCTTCAATAAAAGCAGGCGTTGATGCTTCCATAAAAATCAGCAAAACAAATGTGCATGTTAGCCAGATCCTAGTGAGGAAATCCCAAATACGATTGATATAGGGAATGCCGGAAATAAGTAAACTGATGACCGCAGGTATGCCAATTATGTATGAGATGGAAGCGATATCAATGCGTAAGCCGAAACCAAGTAATGTGATCCAATCGGTAGCACTGCCGATTCGATCATATTTCCAGATCATTAGTAACAAACGACTAAGTGATAAGCAGAGTAGGGTGAGAGCAAAAAAACATAAGTACGGTTTTAGAGGAGATAGAACACGTAATAATGAGCTTTTATTTTTTGGCATATATTATCTCTATAAATTATTATATGTATTCTAATTTATAGTAGACAAGGTAAAAAAAAGGTAAAAAATAATTTGGGTAATTATTCATTCTAATTAATTGCTCTGCATTTTTTGTAAAGATCCAGCTCTTGCTTATAGGCAGATGTTGTCACATCCATGATGCCAAGCAAGGAGTGAAAGATGTAGTCTTGTGAGATGCTAGTGTTTTGAGCTTCATTTTTTAGGCATGCTCGATCAATGTGTTTGGCTTTCTTGAAGTCGTCCGACATCCATAAAATGAGAGGAACTCTTGTTTGATAAATAGGAGCAAATGCGTAGGGTAGTCCGTGTAAAAATACACCATTTTCTCCTAATGATTCGCCGTGATCAGAAAGATATAAGAGGCTGGTGTTATACTGGTCGCTGATACCTTTGAGTTTATCGATAAGTTTACTGATAACAAAATCAGTGTAATGAATAGTATTATCATAAGAGTTTATAATACTTTCGGAAGAGCAATTCTCTACATCATTTCTCTGACAATCAGGAGTGAATTTTTTCTGATCATCTGGATAGCGTTTAAAATAATTTGGCCCATGGCTGCCCATTAAATGAATAAAAATAATTCTATCGCCTTGCATACTTTTTATATCTGAATCTAAATTAGCTAAAAGAGCCATATCGTAACAACTATTACCATTACAGAACTCATTTACTACTTCACGATTTAATGTCATTTTGGTGATGTTATTCGCTACATCTTTGTCACCACCATCATTTTCTTTCCAAAGTAATGAAATGCCTGCTCTTTTGAGAATGTCGATAGCATTATCTTGATGTTTGGCGACAGATTCTTTGTATTCATCTCTTGATAGAGCAGAAAACATGCAAGGTACCGATACTGCGGTTGCCGTTCCGCATGACGCGACATCTTTAAATGAAATTACATCTTGTTTGCTAGTATATTCATTGGTTGGTCTAGGGTAACCATTTAGCTGATAGTTTTGTGAACGCGCTGTTTCGCCAAGTACAAAGAAAAATAGAGTCGGTTTTTGTGATGGATCCTTGGCAGCTTGTTTTGCATCCTCACCAATTTTTTTATAGGTGACAGGGCTGGAAAAATATGTGTTCTTTATGTATTTATAGCTACTTGAAAGGTAGTAAGTGGGGACAATCATTTCTTTTAAGTAGCTGTTTTTTCTACCTATATAGCTCAGATCTTTGAAGTAAAAAAAGATAATGGATAAAATAACAAGGACAGACACGAAGATGGAAAGCAATTTTTTTATCACGCTAATTTCAGGTCTGATTTTTACTAGTGCTACCATTAAAGAAGGGATAACACCTGTGATAACCACCCAGAATACGGAATAAAAACTTAGATAAGAAGCGGCTTCACCAGTATCGGTTTCAAATGCGTTTTGAATCATTCCGTAATCGACTGAGATGCCATAGTTATATATAACATAACTTACAATACTGGATGTTAATAGTAAGAAAATAAAAATTGGCTTAGCGATATAAGGCCAACTAATCAGACTAAATAATATATTTGTTATTAAAAAAATAAAAATTGGCATGCATAAAAAAAGACCAATATTCATTGAGTTTGAACGTTCTAAAGTATCATATAGCTGTAGATAGAATGGGGTATTTATAACTAACGCATAGTATAGGGCAATCAATATCGTTAATTTGAAATATGTAACTTTAATTTTTTTTGATAATGATTCTGATTTCAAATCCATTTTCTCTTTCACTTTTTACTAATTTAACAGTTGCTCTAAGCTTAGTTTCTAATTTATTTATAGCAACTTTTATTTTGTGAATTAAAAAATGTTTAAAGTGTAATTTTGTTTTTTATGTTAATTTTTTTATATTTTTTTCATATATTGAGTGAGTTTTTATGGGGAAATGGCAAATTACCTAGTTCTAGGTGAAGGGGAGGGGCGCTTCTCTACTATCTTATTTCGAAGTGTCTAAAATAGGATAGTAGAAAGGCAGGGAATAAGAGTGTTTTTTATACAGTTAAGAATGAAAATTCGCGCTTAGTCTTTTTTCTCTATGGTGATCTCTAGTGTCTTGCTGTTGCCCGCAAACCACTTTTGTACGTAAAGTGACCCCATAATCGGAGCCTTGCCTTCTTCTGGTACCTCTTGGTAGCGTACGCTGTTTTTGGTTTCTTTCTCGTATTCGAATGTAACGGTTGTTTTAGACATTGTGATTTCCTTAATTAGTTAATTTCTTCATCAGGTGTTTTCTGAAATATGAGCGCTTTTAAACCACTTTCTATGTCGATATCCAAAAACTCTGGTGGATTATCAAGTCGGTATTGAAACGCTAAAGTTGGAGCTTCTTCACGCATGCCATCAATTAAAAATTGCGCAGGGATACTTGGATCGTTGACACAAGCAAGTACTTGACCATTTTCAGCCAATAACTCAGGTAAGCGTCGTAATATTTTTTGATAATCTTTAGTTAGCGCAAAGCTGCCGCGCTGAAATGTCGGCGGATCTATGATGATAAGGTCATATTCGCCATATTTTTTGATTTTTCCCCAAGATTTGAAAATGTCATGGGCGAAAAACTTCACACAGCTTAAATCATGTTGGTTGAGCCTGTGATTTTCTCTGCCGCGACTAAGTACGGCTTTCGCCATATCTAGATTAACCACAAAATCTGCACCACCTGTTATGGCTGCGACAGAGAAGCCACAGGTATAAGCAAATAGATTGAGTACGCGTTTGTGTTGGCTGTTTTCTTTTACCCAGCGTCGTCCGTATCGCATATCTAGAAAAAGACCAGAGTTCTGATTCTTGCCTAGATCGAGTTGGAAAAGTAGACCTTCTTCGTTAACGATCTGCTGCTCTTGATAATTTCCCCAGAGGCATTCAGTCGGGCTTCGTTCACGGCTTCGGTGCTGAAGTAATAGCGATTGTGCTTTGTGATCATTCCATTCAGTTCTACTTGTCCAAGTGATGATTTCTTCATTGAGTTTGTCTAGTTCATCAGCAGTTGGTTCTTTGAAAAGAGAAACGAGAACCTGTCCTTCTAGCCAATCGACAGTGATCTGTTCTAGTCCAGGAAAGCAGCGGCCTCGACCATGGAATAGTCGCTGCACGCCATTTGGTGTTTGAGCTAGTTTGTTAAAAAGATGTTCTGTAAGTGTTGCTAGTGACTGCGTGTCCATAAAATACGTATTCTGATGGTGATGAAATAAGAGCACGTATTTTACTGATAACAAGACAAGAGGCCAGAAAAAGCCAACATTAGGTGTATTCGCAGGGAAAATTAGGCGTCAAGGTGAGAAATATTCATCGAGCCTATAATAAGCTCGATGAATATTGGGCTGTTAGAAATAAAGTTATTGACGCTTCCAGCGATAAACATCAATTAATAAAAAGACGAGTAAGCTAACGCCCATAACTGGCATGCTTATACCCAGTGCAATAGCGATTAGTACGGTGATTATTTTTTGTAAACCAGTCAATCTTGCCCATGCTTGCAATAATGGTTTAGAGGTTGATCCGGCCTGCGGGCGGCGAATCCACCACATTCTGTAACCCCAAATAATCATGAAGCATAGAGATAAGCCAAATGCCGTCAGTATTATTTGGTTTACAACACCAAACAAAACACCCATGTGAGCATCAATGCCCCAGCGAATCAGCTTGGCAACAATAGGGAAGGTGGCAAAATCGGCACGACTGGTGACAGTCATAGTGCTAGCATCAACTGCGACACTGTCTACTTGAGTCGGCCATGACCGATCGATCTCACTTACTCGCCATGCTTTGTCTTTTGTTGATGAAGGTCTTATTTCTAGCTTATTGGCATCAATTCCTGCGTCTCTTGCTGCCTTGAGTACACCATCAAACAGAGCATCAATATTTTCAAATTTTTCCGCCGTTTGCTTCTTTGTCTGCATGTTGTGATGATTTGAATGATCTAGATGATCTGCATGCTCATCTGACATCATCATATTGTGATCTATAGTTGTCAGGTCTTGTGAGACTGAAGGCGTTATCCAGCCAATGCTATTGCGCAAAGTACTAATGTTATCGCCAGCCCATTTTGACCAAGTTAATCCCGTAATAGAGACAAAGATCAGACCAACAAAAAGGCAAAGACCAACTTGATAATGGCGGCGGCGCTTACGCAGATGCTCTGTTTTGCTCGCAAATTCTGCTTTGTTTTTCTTGCCCCCCTTGTACCAAAGGAAAAGTCCACCCAGTGCAGCAATCCAAAGCCAAGATGCGGCAAGCTCACTGTAATAGCGACCGAATTCTCCCAAGAGCAATTGGCGATGCATAAAGTCTATGGTCGTTCTAAAGGGTAATACACCGCTTGTACCGTAAACAGGTAAGTTGCCTGTCACTTCAAGTGTGACTGGATCAATAAATATTGCTCTAGCACCAGATAGCTCAGCCTCTTTATCAAGAAACATCACGCGTGTTGTATCACCTTTTTCTGGGGCTGGGCGAACAGCGAATAGGGTCAGATCTTTTGTTAGCTGAGACTTAGCTACTGCAATTTGTTGGGACAAAGGCTGGTTTTCGCCCACGCTTTGTGTTGTAAGTACATCTTTGTAGATGGCATTTTCAATTTGTGGCGTAATCACATAAATAGTTCCCGTGAGAGCCGCTACAAAGATGAATGGGCCTATGAAAAGGCCAATATAAAAATGCAGTCGTGTAATTAAAAGTAGCATCGCATTTGAAGAAGATTCGGATGCCTTGTTATTCGTTTTTGTCGACATTGTAATTTCTCGTCTTATAGAAAAGGGCAAAATAACGCACTCTGAGTGAAAATCTGACTTTTCTATCATCATGAAAGACGCGCGCATAAATATCTGTTCAGTTTTGATTCTGAATAGGGCAGCGTCGTTTTTTTTTGATATAAGTTATGGTACTAATTAGACCGAAATTACTGGTGGCGCTCTGGGTAGGAGTGAGGTGAAGGGCACATGATATTTGTGCGAAATAGTTGCTGTTACCATGTTTGGGTAACGGCTTTGTAATAGTGGAATAAGCTCGAAGGTTTTCGCGTCAATCCAGTTTAGATGGAAGAGCAGGGAACAATAACCGCAGGCTTCTAATAAATTAGCGCTTTCACCGTGTGCGTGATGCCCGTGGTGACTAATATGTGCAGAGCTTACTCGTTTTTGCTTACTATCTGCTTGCTCGGAAAGCATTTTTGCATGGTCATGCCCTAGCATATCCATAGTTTTCATCTCCATGCTTTCCATAGACATTGATGTCATGGTTGGCTGGGACGAAAGTGCATGGCTTATTTGCGAGAACAGCGGACCAAAATAAATAAGCAAAACGGCAAACAGACCAACGCACACAGCGAACTGTGTGAGTTTGTTTCTATGGCTTTTTAATTTTGGGCTCTTTAATTCAAAATACATGGCGCTTGTATCAGTAATTACTACTAGCTTTTGAGGTCAATTGCATGTTCTTCTGCGGAGGAAACAATGCATTCACCAGCAAGATTGGGCGCTACACCAACAGAGAACCCATCCCCTTGCATACCTGGTAGCCACTTCTCGGCCCAATCTGCTGCGTTAATTTCTAGGCTATTGAACCCTTGATACTCTTTTTCACCCCAAGCGATTGCTAAGGCTTCAGCAGGCCAAATTGGTAATACTTTGTCGCTACCAAGATCTATGATCAAACAGCCTTCAGCATCAGCAAGCGTCCATACAGAAGTGCCTTTTTTTACAAGGCTCAAAACATGGTCATAGCGCTCGCTACTAGGTAAGCGGTAGAAAGTATCATCAAGAAGGATTGGGTTTGACATGCGGTTGGCTCAATTCTGTAATATAAAAAACGCGATCTTATCACATCGACTAAAAAGAGTGATCAACTCAATCACTCAATTTAATCCATGTGTTATCAAAGGGTAATAAATGACTTACGCAAAAAGAGCGTGAAGTTGCTTCAAATGCAGCTCTTTGAGATGGTCTTCCATCCAACTACCAGTGATACCATTTTTAGCTAATTGAAATAATTCTTCTTTGCTGATTCTAGTGCCATTAATTAATGAGGCATAGTTATCATTCATATAGCCACCAAAATAGGCCGGATCATCTGAATTTACTGTTGCATTTAAGCCGAGCGCTAACATGTTTTTTATCGGGTGATTTTTCATGTCATTAACGACACAAAGTTTCAAATTAGAAAGCGGGCAAACAGTTAGTGTTAGGTTACGTTGCTTAATAGCTTCGATGAGTTTGTTGTCTTCTAACGCTCTGTTGCCATGATCGATCCTATCTACGCCGATTTGCTCAATTGCTTGCCAAACGTAGTCTGGAGGTCCTTCTTCGCCAGCATGTGCCGTTACCTTCAGTCCAAGATTCTTGCAAGCTTCGAACACGCGTAAGAATTTTTCAGGAGGGTGTCCTACTTCCGAACTGTCTAAACCAATACCATCAATCCATTTTAGGTGAGGCTTTGCTAATTCAAGGGTTTCAAATGCACTTTCTTCACTTAAATGCCTTAAGAAAGACATGATTAGCTTGGATGTCATGCCCCACTTTTTCTCTGCATCTTGAAGGGCCTTATAGATGCCTTGGATTTGAACATCAAAGCTAACCCCACGAGATAAATGACCCTGAGGGTCAAAAAAGATCTCGACATGGACGACATTTTCACTGTGGACCTTTTCTAAATACGCCATCGTAAGGTCATAAAAATCAGCTTCGTGAAGAAGCACCGACATGCCTTGGTAATAAAGGTCTAAGAAGTCTTGTAGGTTGGTGAATTGATAGGCCGCTTTTAAGGCGTCTACTGTACTGTATTTCAATTCAACCTGATTGCGTTGTGCTATGGCAAACATCTGCTCTGGCTCAAAGGTACCTTCAATGTGCAAATGAAGCTCGGTCTTGGGCATTTTCTTTGATAGTTCGATCAGAGTTTCCATAATTTTACCTTTTGATGCTTGCCTTGGATTCTTAAATATAACGATAAAAACGCAGATGAAAAAGAATGACTGGCTGTGTTTCTAGGATGGCTGTTTAAAAAGCTGGGGAATATACAGCCAGCAGAGCTGGCCGTATATAAAAAAATATAGGAATGCAGAGGTTAGTGGGGAATTTCGTCTGTGATACCTTCAACATACCAGTTAACTTGAGCAAGCTCTTGATCTGTTAACGAATGGTTAGCAGGAACGGCAACATTGCCTTTATTATCCTTGATTGGACCTGTGAATGGTTTGAATTCGCCAGACTTGATTGCTGCTAATGTGGCATCAATCTTAGCGCGAACATCTTTAGGAAGGTTCGGGTTAATTGAAGCTAGAGTTAGCATGTCATCGTGAAATCCACCCCAGAAATCTTGAGATTTCCAAGTGCCATCCATTACAGCTTGAACTTCTTTGATGTAGTAAGGTGCCCAGTTGTCACGTACAGAAAAAATGTGTGCATTAGGGGCAAACTTGCTTTGATCTGAAGCTTGGCCGATAGCACGTAAACCACGTTTTTCAGCAGCAATTAGAGGCGCAGGGCTGTCTGTGTGCTGTAGCATGACGTCTACGCCTTGGTCCATTAGCGCGTTTGCAGCGTCGGTTTCTTTACCTGGATCGTACCAAGTGTTTGCCCAAACAATTTTCATTTTTACATCAGGGTTAACACTTTTGGCGCCCATGTAAGCGGCGTTGATATCTCGAATAACTTCTGGAATTGGGAAGGAGCCAATATAACCAATAGTATTAGTTTTTGTCATCATGCCTGCTGTTACACCAGAGATGTAACGGCCTTCATAAGTGCGAAGAACATAAGTACCTAAGTTTTTATCAAGCTTGTAACCTGTAGCATGTTCAAACTTCACTTTAGGAAAGCGTTTTGCAACTTTCACCGTCGGGTTCATAAAACCAAAAGATGTGGTGAAGATCAGGTCATTACCTGCTTTAGCTAGTTGAGTAATAACTCGTTCAGCATCCGCACCTTCTGGAACGTTCTCAACGTAAGTGGTTTTTACTTTGTCGCCAAAATATTCTTCTAAGCCTTTTCTGCCCATATCATGTTCGTAACTCCAGCCTAAATCACCCACTGGCCCTACATAGACAAAACCCACTTTTAATGGTTCTTCTGCTTGAGCAATACTTGCTCCGGCTAAAAGCCCTAGACTTACCAGTAAACTTTTAAGTTTCATTGCTTGCTCCTTTGTGCCCGAGGGCGTTTTATTTAATGTTTAAATTTTTATTTAAAATCAGGCCATTTGTCTTGGATCAAAAGGTTTTCCTAGTGCTCTAGGAGCCAATAATTTCTCTTTAAACTTGTCTGCGCTGATGATAACCATAACAGCCACCGTTGCTACATACGGCAACATGGCGAGTAAGTTTGGTGAAATAGACCAACCCAAACCTTGAAGAACTAAATGCATAATACTGGCCAAACCGAAGAGATAAGCACCTAACATAATTCGACCAACACGCCATGAAGCGAAAACGACCAAAGCAAGTGCGATCCAGCCTCGTCCCGCTGTCATGTTTTCTACCCACATTGGTGTATACACCAAGGACATATAAGCACCAGAAATACCTGCCATTACACCACCAAACATAACGGCTAAGTAGCGAACCCTTAGCACTTTTATGCCAATGGCGTTGGCTGCATGAGGGTTTTCACCAACGGCTTTAAGTGTTAGTCCAATTCGGGTTTTGTTGACCACAAACATAAGTGCAAAGGTCATTGCAAAAGAGGAATACACCAATATGTCATGACTAAACAAAATCTTGCCAATAAACGGGATGTCAGACAGCAATGGAATGGCGATAGGTTGGAAGCCTTGAATGGTTTGACCAACCACACCCGAGCCAATAAAAGCGCTTAATCCAGTGCCGAAGATGGTTAAGGCAAGGCCAGTTGCCACTTGATTTGCACCAAGATGAAGGACAAGAACTGCAAAGATTAGGCTCATTACGCAACCCATTATCATGGCGGCTAGAACGCCTAAACCCGCGCTCCCTGTGCCGTAAGCGGCTAAAAATCCAACCACCGCACCCATTAGCATCATGCCTTCTTGGCCTAGGTTTAACACGCCTGATTTTTCACAAATTACCTCGCCTAAGGCGATGAAAAGCAGTGGCGTGCCGGTTTTTACAGCGGCAAACAATATTTGTACAATTAGATCTGAGTCCAAAATAATCTCCTAGTTTGTCGCTTGGTTGGATAAGGTGAGTCGATTGTTAATGAAAAAATCACACGCCAAAAGAAAGAACAATAAAACGCCTTGAAACATGCTGACCACTGCAACGGGAATGCCCATTTCAATTTGAGCTAAATCGCCACCCATATAAAGTACGGCCATAAAAACTGCCGCTAGTATAGCGCCAAGAGGATGTAGCCTTCCCAAGTAGGCTACAATAATCGCTGAGTAACCGTATCCTGGTGACACATTGGGTACCAATTGTCCTATTGGTCCTGTTGTTTCACTGACACCGGCTAGCCCAGCTAATGCACCAGCAAATAACATAACAAACCAACTTAGTTTTTTACTACTAAACCCAGCGTATCTCGCTGCTGGTTCATCGGACCCAAAGACTCTAATTTGAAAACCAAGATGGGATTTGCTCAAAATGAACCAAGCAATAAAAGCAGACACAACAGAGAAAGCGACACCAAGATGAATTCGGCTGCTCTCAAATAGGGTTGGTAATAATGTTGAGTCAGCAAACATTGCAGACTCAGGGAAACCAAAGCCTTGAGGGTCTCTTAAAGGTCCGTGTACAGCCCAAATAAGCAGGTACAAGGCGATGTAATTAAACATGATGGTGGTTAAAATTAAGTTCGAGTTAAAACGTAACTTTAAAAAAGTGGGAATGGCAGCCCAAATCATGCCAGAAGCTACGCCGGCTAATAGTGTGATGGGTAGGGCAAAAGCGGACTCTGAATCGATAAAGTAAAGCGCCATCGCAGAGCCACCCAATGCGCCAGCAAGTAATTGTCCTTCCGCGCCGATATTCCACATGTTGGCTCGATAGCATAGAGATAAACCAACGGCACAAAGTAGTAATGGCCCCATTTTGACGAACATTTCACCAATGTTATAACTGTCAGCTAATGGAGCAATCAGCAGCACATGCAAGGCTTGTGAAGGTGATTTACCAATGGCCGAAAAAAGAATGCAGCCGAAAATTAACGTTAATACGATAGCAAGCAGTGGCGAGGCTACTTTCATTAATGAGCTTGGCTCGGTACGAGCTTGAATGCGGATCATGCCTTGGCCTCTTGAGTGTGAAGCGATGAGTTATTAATGAAAGTTCCTGCCATCCATTGTCCTATTTGGTCTATGTTAGTTGCTTCTGTTCTTACTACTGGAGATAAGTGTCCATCGCAAACGGCAGCCATTCGATCAGCTAATAAAAATAATTCATCTATATCTTCAGAAATAAGCAAAATAGCAGCGCCTTGATCACGAAGCTCTAGTAAGGCTTGATGAATGGCGAGTGCCGCACCAACGTCTACCCCCCAGGTCGGATGTGCGCAGATAAGCACTTGAGGGCTTTGTCCTATTTCTCGTCCCATAATGAATTTTTGTAAGTTGCCACCACTTAAGCTTTTGGCTTCTGAGAACTCGCCATGGCATTTGACTTTGTATTTAGCGATAAGTGCTGAGGTGTATTCTTTAATGCTTTGCCATTCCACTAAGCCTTTTTTTACGAAGCCATCACTGTGAGTCAATAAAGTGTTTTCTGTCAGACTCATATCTGGAACAGCTCCTCGACCTAATCGTTCCTCAGGGACGTAGGCCATGCCAAGCTTACGACGTTCACCGGCGTGTAAATGACCAATGTCTAAGCTGCCGAGTGATAAGCTGTTTTTTACATTACGTTCATCTTCACCGCTGATAATCGCCATTAACTCGTCTTGACCATTACCGGCAACGCCAGCAATGCCGAGAATTTCGCCAGACTTTAATTCAAAATTGATGTTCTTTAGAGATGTGCCAAAAGGTTGCTTGGCTGGGAGTGATAAATTTTCAACATTAAAAGCGCGTTTGGTGCCTTCTCTTTTTGCGTAGCCTGCATCTTGCTCAGCAAGATCGCCAACCATCATTTTGGCAATAGACGCTGGCGTTTCCTCGTTTGGCACGCAAGTCTCGACCACTTTTCCTCCACGTAATATGGTCGCTTTGTGGCAAATTTCCGTCACTTCATGAAGTTTGTGGCTAATAAATAGAATACTGCAACCTTCCTCTGACAGAGTGCGCAAGACGCCAAACAGCCCTGAGACTTCTTGTGGTGTGAGAACGGAAGTAGGTTCATCTAATATAAGCAGTTTCACCGATTGAACCAGGCAGCGCATGATTTCAACACGCTGTCTTTCTCCAATGGACAATGAATGTACGTATCGGCTTGGATTAACGTTTAAACCATACTCTTCAGAAAGCTGAGTAATTCTTGCTGCTAAATCCCCAATTTTATTTAACTGAGTTTTACTTAAACACAATTCTATATTCTGGCTAACTGTCAACGTTTCAAATAAAGAAAAGTGCTGAAATACCATCCCAATACCTAAATCACGGGCAATGGATGGCGATTTAATATTCACTTCCTTACCATCCCAAATGATATCGCCCTTATCTGGGGCGACAACGCCATAAATGGTTTTTACCAAAGTGCTTTTTCCGGCGCCATTTTCTCCTAACAGAGCATGAATTTCACCTGGCATCAGCGTTATGCTGATGTTGTCGTTAGCAAGGCAGCCAGGATACTGTTTGGTAATGTTTACAAGCTCAAGGCGTGATACCAAATTGTGTTTTTTCAATGTTCCAGCACCTTATTTCTAGAGGTTGAGTGAATGGGGTTGCTCATTTTCTAATCATTTTTTATCTATGGTTTTTATGTTGGATCAAAAAATACAAAAACAGTCGCTTCGTTTTGGTGCGGCGCCTGCACTTTTTTTGGGCGATAATTGTGTCTGTCTTTATAAATCTGACCGACTAGTTAATAAAAACGATTGTCTTGATGATATATTGGTTTGTTTAATCAATATTCATGCCAATGAAGTGTTTAGTTGTAATGGCTTACAATACGTAAAATTAAAGCGCGTGTCTTTATTTAGAATGATTTTCTAGGTGAGGATTGATGTGTTTAATATTTGTGCTTAAGGAGCATTTCCTTGTTTGAACTTATAGGAAAAGTGATTGATATTCTGTAGAATATCGCGTTTTACTTCAGCTTTATAGAAGCCATGTCTTATGGAAAATATAGCGATTCAAGCTTAATTGCTTTTAATGTGACAATAAGTGTAGGGTACTGTGTTTTCATCGATAAAAAAAATCATAGGTAAACTATTAGATATCGGCTTTGAGGATGAGTTTGGAAATGACCTCAATCAGAAACATGTCGTGAATTTTTCCTACATGATGTTCTGTATAAGCTGTTTATTCATGCTTATTGTATTCTCTTTGCGTCAAATGTCCTCAGTCGCTATTTTTTCTTTGATCGGTTTATTAATCGGTGTGATTGGTTTGCGTTACAGCTATATCGGGTATTTTTCTCGTGCTCAATTATTAATGCCCATTCTTCAAATCTCTCAAATATCCATTCTTAGCTTGTTTTACTTCGGCACTAATAGTGGTTTTCATTGGCTTTTCGTCAGTGTCATTGCTTATTCCTTTGTTGTCTTCAGAGTAGATCAAAATTTTGCCAAGTACTGGATAGTTAGCATTTCTATTGTTTTGTTTTTGATGTGTGAGCTTTTAAACACGCGAGGGATTTACCTTACTTCGTTTGATCAAAGTGTGGTGGTTGTTTTTGTGTTTCTTGCACTTTCGTTCAATTTCGCCATGGTCATTAATCTTGTAATAAAACGACTGAAGTCGGTGAATAGTCACTTGCGAACCTTGGCTGAAATGGATGAGCTTACAGGGCTTTCAAACCGAAGAAAGGTCTTGGCGGATGCTGTTAATATTTTTGCAGATTCTGTTATCAATAGAGAGTCGTGTGTATTTGCTATTGTTGATTTGGATCATTTTAAAAAGATCAATGATACTTTTGGGCACGAAGCGGGCGATTTGGTTTTGGCAAAAGTATCAGCCATGATGGCGTCTGTTATAAGGTCTCAAGATGAAATAGGTCGTTATGGTGGTGAAGAATTTATTGTTATCATGCCGGACACTTCTTTAAAAGACGCAGAGGTTGTTATGGAGCGCATGAGGCAATCGGTCGAAAATATGCTAATAGAAACCGAGCATGGTATTGTTATCCCGGTTACTGTCAGTATCGGTGTCGCTGCCATTGCACCAAGTGTTTCACGCTATGAAGAAATATTGGCGCAAGCGGATAAAGGCTTGTATACAGCTAAGCGTAACGGCCGAAATCGAGTTTCTGTACAATCAGACTATCAAAGTTAGAATATATTTACTTATCTGTATTGACATATGAGTTGTCCACTTTCTCTGTGGATAAACTTGTTGGCTAATCTATTTTTCCTTTATTTTTCGTGATGAGGCTCATTTGCTCCAGATACTATTTCGCTCTGTTGATTATTGGATTGTTGAAAAACCTGCAGGTATGAGTTTTCATGCTGAGTCGGAAGGGCTGGGGGTGATGCAAACCTTGGCGATTTCTTATCCAGATCAAAATTTTTACCCTGTTCATCGTTTGGATAAAATGACATCGGGTCTTCTGATAGTGGCTTGCCATGCAGCAGCAGCTGCAGAATTTGGCAAGATGTTTGAAAACCATGAAATGGAAAAGCGCTATTTGGCCTTGTCTGCAAAAAAGCCAAAAAAGAAACAAGGAACGATCTCTGGTGGTATGGCACCGAGCCGAAGAGGTCAGTGGAAGCTTACACAAGATAATGAAAACTTTGCAGTTACACAGTTTTTTTCTTCTGCATTTCATGGGCTTAGGGTTTTTATTGTAAGGCCTTTAACAGGTAAAACGCACCAAATTCGTGTGGCATTAAAGAGTTTAGGGTCGCCTATTTTAGGAGATCTTAGGTACAGCGGAGAAGGAGCTGACAGAGGGTATTTACATGCCTACTCTTTGCAGTTTAATTGGCGGGGTGAGATGAAAAGTTATCTCAGCCTTCCCATATCAGGGGAGCATTTTTCGTCTGAGTTGTCTGATTTTGTCATGACTCAATTTGATGAATCTTTATTAAAATGGCCCGGTAAAAAGTAATTAATATAACTCAGCAGAGTTTTGCTTTGGCTGAGAAGGAATTTGAATGAAAAATGTTTTGGTTTACTGTCGTCAAGGCTTCGAAAAAGATTGTGCGGCGGAATTGTCAGAAGTGGCTAGTAGCAAAGGTTTTTATGGCTACGCTAAGGTTGTTCCTGATGCGGGTTACATTGTGTATAACTTTGATCAGGCGGACGCTGGTGAAACATTGATCCAGCAATTAAATTTTAATCGTCTGATTTTTGCTCGCCAGATTATTGCTGTTAATGATGTTATTGAATTAGAGCAAGGTGGTCGAGTTGAATCCTTGCTTGAAGCGGCTCGTGAGTTGCCATTAGCGGAAGAAATTTGGATTGAAACGGCCGATACAAATGATGCGAAAGCTCTGTCTGGTTTAATAAAAAAACTGGAAAAACCTTTGCGTGAGGGGTGGAAACGATCTGGCGTGTTACGCAACAAGGCGGTAGGTGTTCGTCACCATGTCTTTATGTTGGATGGTGAGGCTGCTTATTTAGGGGTGTCTTATGCTGCGTGTCGTAGTGAATTTCCTATGGGAATTCGACGCTTACGTTTTCCAGCGGCAGGTCCGAGTCGTTCAACGCTTAAGCTGGAAGAGGCTTTTCTTCAATTTGTGCCAGAGCAAACGCTAGAAGCGGATTTGACTGAAGGCATGACAGCAGTTGATCTTGGTGCTGCGCCTGGTGGTTGGACTTATCAATTTGTTAAAAAAGGCATTAATGTTATAGCAATCGATAATGGTCCAATGCAAAAAGAATTGATGTCTACCGGGTTGGTTGAGCATGAAAAGGCCGATGGCTTTAAATACGAGCCGCCTTACACAGTGGATTGGTTGGTTTGTGATATGGTTGAACGCCCAATAAAGGTTGCAGAATTGATGGCTAAATGGCTGGCGAGCGGTTGGACTAGAAGGGCGATTTTCAACCTGAAGCTACCAATGAAAAAGCGTTATCAGGAAGTAACTTTATGCTTGCAGACCATGGAAGGCTTGCTAAGAAAGGCTGGAGTAAGCTATCAGTATCAAGTGAAGCATCTTTATCATGATAGAGAAGAGGTGACTGTTTGCATTATGGTTAAATAATTTTAAGTTAAATCTGATTTTGAATCACTAAAAAGCCCCCTATACAAATTTTGTATATGGGGCTTTTTACTAATCTGGAGAAGCTTAAAGCATCAATTAACGAAGTGATGCTTTCTATTAAATTGAATCTCTGGGGCCGAAAGCAGAATACCCCATTGCTTCTTCCATAAGGGCATCTCTTTCGTAAATGTCGTTACGGAATTCCAGCATGCCATTAGCATTCGGAACAACGGTGAAATAGACCAAATAAACAGGGATGTAGGTTGGTAGCGTAATAACGGTATTGCTTCCTGTTTTTAAAGAGTTATTCATATCATTGAACTGTTTGCTGCCTTTGGTTATTTCTTTGGCAAACTCTGTTGGGTTTTCTAGGCGAACGCAACCAGAACTAAAGGCTCTATCTTCTTCACGAAATAGATGTTTTGCAGGTGTGTCATGCAAATAAATTTCGTTTTTATTAGGGAACATAAACTTAAATTGGCCAAGTGCGTTGCCTTCATCTGGTTTTTGTTCAAAACGAAAAGCCAGCTTATCTTCACTAATCGCTTTCCAATTGATTTTGGTTGAATCCAGTTCTTTTGCGCCAATACTCCAGCTTGAGTACACCTTGTACCCATGCTTAACCAGATAATTTGGATCAGCTTGTAGCTTAGGTAATAGGTTCTCTCTGGCTATGCGATGCGGAACGCGCCATGTGGGGTTGGTTACCATGTAAGTCATTAGGCCTTTGAATACAGGTGTTTTTCTGTCAGGCTTGCCAATGACTGCTTTCATTGAGGTAAGCTCACCGTTTAGGTACATGTCTACCGTGTAATTTGTTAGGTCAACCCATATGCGGTTTGCTTCCAGTTCGCTCGGCAACCAGCGCCATCTTTCTAGGTTGTAAGCAATTTGTTTTGCGCGTGTTTTTAATGGCACATTGAGCATTTGAATAGTTTTAGAGCCTGCAGCGCCATCGGCTGTAATGTGATGGCGTTGTTGGAAGCGAATGAGAGCTTCTTTTAGGCGGATATCGAATTGCTCTTCATTTACCTTGCGTGTCGAAAAACGAATGTCTCCAAGTTGAACTAATCTTGCTCTAAGCTGTGCAACTCGTGGGCCTTCGTCCCCTGCCGATAAAGGAACGCCAGCACTAACAAAAATATCCTTTTCTTTCGCTGCCAAGTCTTGGTAATACACTAACCATTTTTGCAGGACTTGATATTGTGGGCTGCGAGGGGCCAATAATGGCAGGGAATTGACCATATCTGTTGCTGAATTAAGATACAGTAAGTCTTTCCAGTTATTATTAGGTGCATCCAGCTGCCAATTTGGATCAATTAGCTGCGGCTCGTAGCGACCATTGCTTAGGTCATGGGCGTAACTGGTTAAAGCGATTGTGCTGATAACGTCCATTTCAGCTAGTTGTTGCGGTGTTGGTTGTTTGAGGGCTAAATATTCTTTAATAATGCCAGTATGATAGTGAATTGGATTGAGGCCATGAGTATAAGATTGCTCAAGTATGTCGACTAACTTGTATATAGACATGTTTATTTTTTTGTCTTTTATCCAAATTGGATCGTAACCTCGGTTTTCGTAAGCCTCGAGTACAGTGTGATTAGGTAGGGCTTGACCTGCTACCGGAGTGAATGCGTTTAGTGTTAACGACACCTGATCTTTCACGCTATTTTCTATTTGAGATTCGCTGGGCGGAACGACAACAAACTGTTTGTTTGAGCCAGATGATGAGCAAGCGCTAAGCAACAAGCTGACGCAGAGTAGAGAGAGTAGTTGTTTCGCGGATGTCATTGATATTTCCTTTTTAATGAACTGGTATTTTGGGGGCTAGTTGCATCTTCTAAGTGGGATAATATGTTGATGGCTTCTTCTCTGTTTCTGCCGCAGGCATATTCTACAGCAGAAAAATCTGCGCATACTTTTGGTCTTGAGGGATCTCCAAATATTGCGCAGCGATAATCATCTAGCAGTTGTATGCAAGGTTCTCCTGCCGCTTTTCCATTGGGCATTCCTGGGATTGGAGATGTGATGGAGGGTGCTGTGCAACATGCACCACAACCTGACCGACATTGCATAATAAACAACCTTACTTGGAATGGGTGAGTGTAATCTTTATATTATTAACTTTGCTGTTTATTTACAAAACAGCAATTTGAGAGTCATTTTAGAGTATCGTAATCGTGGGTCATAGGGGATAATTGAAAAATATAGTTAAAAAAGCACTGATATCGCTTTTTAGGATAGGATTTTACAAATTATGGTAGAGAAAAAAATATTGGTGGTTGAAGATAGCCCTGTTGTGTTGAAGGTTCTTCATCATTTGCTATCTCAGAATCCTATTTTTACGCCGGTATTATGTGCCAGTTATAAAGAGGCGGAAGATAAGCTAAAAGCCTCAAACGGTGCTTTTTTTGCTGCCATTGTCGATTTGAATTTACCAGATGCTGAAAATGGTGAGATTGTTGATCTTGTGTTATCGACCAAAATACCATGTGTTGTTTTGACGGCAAACTTTGATGATAAATTGCGACTTAGTCTTTTAAATAAAGGTGTCTTGGATTACATCACCAAAGATAGTCGATATTCGTTTAACCATGTTATTAAAGTGATTGAGCGTTTAAATAGGAATCAAGGTATCAAGATTTTGGTAGCTGAAGACTCCTCAACGAGTCGTTTGTTTATTCGGATTCTACTTGAGCAATATCGTTTCAACGTTATAGAAGCTGAAAATGGTCAAGAAGCTTTAGCCAAGCTGGAGGGGGATTCGGAAATTAGAATGCTGATTACTGATCATAATATGCCTTTGGTAAGCGGTTATGATTTAGTGCGCATGCTTAGGTTTAATTCCCGTTTTCAGGATTTAGTGATTATTGGTTTATCGGCGGAAGGGGATAATGCGCTGTCGGCTAAATTTATTAAGGCTGGCGCTAACGATTTTCTGAAAAAACCATTTTACCATGAAGAGTTTCATTGTCGCGTAGTGCATAGCTTGGAAGCACAGGAAATGCTTGAGACCATTCGCGATCTAGCAAATGTTGATCCGTTAACTAAGCTTAAAAATAGGCGTTACTTGTTTGATCACGGTGAGCAGCTGCTTCGTCATAATCCATCTGGTGTTGTGTTGGCTATATTGAATCTTGATCATTTTAAGAGTGTAAATGGCATATATGGTCATATTGTCGGTGATAGCTTGTTGGAAGCCATAGGGCGAGAAATTCAGAATGCTTTTCCAAATATGTTGGTGTGCCGTTTTGGTGGTGATGAGTTTTGTATTGTTGCTAAATCAGATGGGCAAAATATAATTGATAGGCTTAATGTCTTTTTAAAAGCTCTTCATCAGAAAGAATATACAGAAGCTAAAATATCGATAACATGTAGTGTAGGCGTAAGTTGTCAACCTATGAATTCGCTAGAAGAGTTGATTTGAAAGGCGGATCGAAATTTGCAAGAGGCAAAGCGATTGGGGCGAGATAGGGTGATTGCTGATCTATAATATATTTATTCAGAATAAAAAAAATCCCGCATCAAAGTGCGGGATTTTTTGCTTTCAGGCTAAAGCGCCATATGTAATCGATTAGCCTTTCAGCATTTTTGCAAGGATTGGATTGACTAAGCCAGGGTTGGCTTTGCCTTGCGATGCTTTCATTACCTGACCAACAAAGAAGCCGATCATTTTCTTCTGTTTGTCTTCGTCTGCGGCACGGTATTGTTCAACCTGAGCTGCGTTGGCATCCAAAATAGTCTGGATCATGGCTTCAATTGCGCCAGTATCTGTGACTTGTTTTAGGCCTTTTGCTTCAATGATTGCGTCTGCCGAACCTTCGCCATCCCACATTGCTTGGAAAACATCTTTCGCTGTTTTGCCATTAATGGTGTTGTCTTTGATTCGAACCAGTAGTTCACCAAATGCCTGAGCGTTAACTGGAGAGTTTTCGATGTCTAGCTGTTCTTGGTTAAGAAGCTTGCTTAGCTCACCCATTACCCAGTTTGCGGTTAGCTTTGGATCCTTAACTACATTGTTGGCATTTTCAAAGAAATCAGCCATAGCGCGAGAAGACGATAGTACGTTTGCGTCGTATTCGCTTAGGGCATGCTCGCTTTGGAAGCGTGCTGCTTTTTGGCTTGGTAGTTCTGGCAAGGTCGCTTTGATATTGTCAACGTATTCTTGTGTTAACACTACTGGAAGCAGGTCAGGGCATGGGAAGTAACGATAGTCGTTGGCATCTTCTTTAGAGCGCATGCTGCGAGTTTCGTTTTTCTCTGGATCGTACAGGCGAGTTTCCTGAATGATGCGTCCACCGTCTTCTAAAATGTCAGCTTGACGCTCGATTTCAGTATAAATTGCTTTTTCGATAAAGCGGAACGAGTTGACGTTTTTGATCTCTGTGCGAGTGCCGTATTCTTTTTGGCCTTTTGGTCGTAGCGATAAGTTAATGTCGCAGCGCATTGAGCCTTCTGCCATGTTGCCATCGCAAATGCCAAGGTAAGTCACAATAGAATGAATCATCTTGACGTAAGCTACGGCTTCTTTTGCGGAGCGAATGTCTGGCTCGGATACGATTTCTAGCAAAGGTGTGCTTGAGCGGTTTAAATCGATTCCTGTCATGCCTTGGAAATCTTCATGCAAAGATTTGCCGGCGTCTTCTTCAAGGTGTGCACGAGTGATGCCAACACGAGAAGTAGTGCCATCATCTAGCATTACATCTAAGTAACCTTTACCAACAATAGGGTGATCCATTTGGCTGGTTTGGTAGCCTTTTGGAAGATCTGGGTAAAAGTAGTTTTTGCGGGCAAAAACCGATGTCATACCAATTTCAGCATTGATGGCATGGCCAAACATAACGGCCATGCGCAAAGCTTCTTTGTTGAAAACAGGCAATGCGCCAGGCATACCTAAATCGACAAGCGTGGTTTGTGTGTTTGGTTCTGCGCCAAAGCCAACCGCCGCGCCAGAAAATAACTTTGATTTTGTAGAGAGCTGAGTATGAATCTCAAGGCCAATAACAACTTCCCAATTCATGCTTATGCTCCTTTTGCCATAGTTGGTGTTTGTAAATGCCAATCAGTGTGTTGTTGATACTGATGCGCTATGTTTAATAGCTTGGCTTCGGCAAAATAGTTACCCATGACTTGAAGTCCGACAGGCATGCCATCTGCAAAGCCCGCAGGAACAGACATAGCGGGGATGCCAGCAAGGTTAACGGACAAGGTGTAGATGTCTTCCAGATACATGGCAACAGGATCGCTGGTTTTGCTGCCAAGACCAAACGCTGTAGTTGGTGCTACAGGGCCCATAATGACATCAACTTCTTCAAGAGCTTTTACAAAGTCTTCTTTAATAAGTCGACGAATCTTTTGTGCTTTCAAGTAGTAAGCGTCATAGTAGCCTTCTGATAATGCGTAAGTACCAACCATGATGCGCTTTTGCACTTCAGTGCCAAAGCCTTCGGCGCGCGAGCGCGTATACATATCAAGCAAGTCTTTTGGATCGTCACAACGATGACCAAATCGAACACCGTCAAAGCGGGATAAATTTGAAGAAGCTTCAGAAGGTGCAATGACATAGTAAGATGGAATGCTAAGCTGTAGATTTGGCAGTGAAATCTCTTTTACTGTTGCGCCTAGTTTTTCAAACTCTTTGACGGCCGCCATAATGACGTCAGCTACTTTAGAGTCTAGTCCTTCACCGAAGTATTCTTTTGGAAGGCCAATTTTCAAACCAGTTAATGGTGCATTTAGATTTGCTAAATAGTCGTCGGCTGGCTTGTCTGCAGAAGTAGAATCTTTTTCATCGAATCCGGCCATGGCTTGCATTAAATGCGCGCAATCTTCTGCGCTTTTGGCCATTGGGCCGCCTTGGTCGAGGCTTGATGCGTAGGCAATCATGCCAAAACGAGAAACACGACCGTAAGTTGGCTTAAGGCCGGTAATGCCACAGAAAGAAGCTGGTTGGCGAATTGACCCTCCAGTGTCTGTACCTGTTGCGGTAACAGCCAATCCCGCGGCAATAGCTGCAGCTGAGCCGCCAGATGATCCGCCAGGAACCATGTCTAAGTTCCAAGGGTTTCTCACTGCGCCATAAAAACTATTTTCGTTTGAAGAGCCCATAGCGAATTCGTCCATGTTTGTTTTGCCTAACATGACGGCGCCAGCTTGTTGTATGCGGCTGGTAACGGTGGATTCATAAGGTGGAACGAAGTTATGTAGCATCTTGGAGCCACATGTCGTTAACGTACCTTCCGTGCAGAATAGATCTTTATGGGCAACAGGGATACCTGTCAAACTGGTGCCTTTTCCGCTTTGAAGAAGTGCATCGGCGGCTGCGGCTTGTTCTAAGGCGCGTTGTTCGCTGACAGTGATAAAGCTATTTAGTTGTGGGTCAAGTTTGGCTATACGCGCTAAGAAAAGGCGAGTTAGCTCAACACTGGAGATATCTTTGTTGCGTAATTTTTGTGCTAATGTCGAGATGCTTTGTTCGAACATTCTTGTCTCTCTTAATCGATCACTTTCGGTACAAGGAAAAGGCCGGCTTCGGTCTGCGGTGCGTTCGCTAGGAATGCGTCACGGCGATTTTCTTCGGTGACAATGTCCTCTCTCAATCTTTGAGTCATTTCAAGCGGATTGGAAAGTGGTTCAACGCCATCGGTATTAACAGATTGCATTTGTTCAACAAGTGCTAGAACGCTAGAAAGCGAGTGCTGGTATTGGTCGGCATCAGTCTCAGTAAGAGCGAGGCGTGCCAAGTGTGCAATTTTTTGCACGTCTTGTTTGTCTATGGACATGTTCCACCTGATAGTTTGATTATCGTAAATGGCTGCCATTGTATCTCTTAGTTGTATTGCTATAAAGCGAAGAGGGGGAAAAACAGGGCTTATTTTTTATTTATTAAATTTTTTTTAGTAAACAATGAAATACATAGGAACTTTTTTAAGTTTTACACGGAATCAACTTGCCCATTGGCCCCGTGGTTGTTACATTTTGACGCTGTTCGTATCGTATTATCAGGGTGTAAGAATTCATGTTTAAGAAAATCAGGGGAATGTTTTCAAGCGATTTGTCCATTGACTTAGGAACGGCAAATACCCTTATTTACGTTCGTGGCCGTGGGATTGTGCTTGATGAGCCATCAGTCGTTGCTATTCGTCATAATGGAAATCAGAAAACAGTAGCATCAGTTGGTACCGATGCGAAGCGTATGCTAGGCCGTACTCCAGGTAACATTACGGCTATTCGCCCGATGAAAGATGGCGTTATCGCTGATTTTCATGTCACAGAAAAAATGTTGCAGTATTTTATTTCCAAAGTTCACGAAAATAGTTTTTTGAAACCAAGCCCGCGTGTTTTGGTTTGTGTACCTTGCAAATCTACACAGGTTGAGCGTCGAGCCATCAAAGAATCTGCGTTGGGCGCAGGCGCTCGTGAAGTTTATATTATTGAAGAACCAATGGCTGCGGCGATTGGTGCTGGTCTTCCTGTTGCGGAAGCATCAGGTTCTATGGTGATTGATATCGGTGGTGGTACTACTGAAATCGCTATTATTTCCTTGAATGGTATTGTGACATCTGAATCCATTCGTGTTGGTGGTGATCGCTTTGATGAAGCCATTACAACTTATGTTCGTCGTCAATATGGCAGTTTGATTGGTGATGCAACTGCAGAACGAATCAAGACTGAAATCGGTATGGCTTACCACACTGGTGAAGAGTTACAGATCGACGTGCGTGGTCGTAACTTGGCCGAAGGAATTCCACGGTCATTTGTTTTAAGCAGCACTGAAATTTTAGAAGCACTACAAGAACCTTTGGCGCAAATTGTTCAGGCTATTAAAGGTGTTCTTGAGCAGTCTCCACCAGAATTGGCTGCAGATATTGGTGAAACTGGTTTGGTGTTAACAGGCGGTGGCGCTTTATTGCGTGAAATCGATCGTTTAATCAGTGAAGAAACTGGCTTGCCAGTTATTATTGCTGATGATCCACTAACTTGTGTTGCTCGTGGCGGCGGTATGGCCCTAGAGTTAATGGATAAGCACGCATCTGAGCTTTTTACTGCAGACAATGAGTAAAAGTTAGGAGCGCACCATTAAAAATTCGCTTCAGTATAGTGGCAAGGTGTCTAGCACTCGTTTTGTTGTGCTGGTTATTTTGTCTATGGCGATGATCATTGCAGATGTTCGTTACTCTGTTTTCTCACAAGCAAGGCCTTATTTGACCTTGCTTGTTACGCCTATTCAGGTTGTGGTGAATACGCCTCAGAAAATGCTTAATTGGGCTGGTGAACATCTTGCAAGTAGAGAAGGGTTGGTAAAAGAGAATCAATCCCTGCAAGCAGAAATTTTGTTACTGCGCAGTCGCCAGCAGCGTCTCGATTCCCTCCAAGCAGAAAATGTTCGTTTGCGCGAGTTGCTAGATGCTTCTCAACGTGTAGATGAAAAGATTGTTATGGCGGAAGTTATTGGTTTTGATCAGAATGCGTACAGTCATAAATTAATGATAGATAAAGGCTTTTCTTCTGGTGCCTACGTTGGTCAACCGGTTTTAGATGCAACTGGTGTATTGGGGCAGGTAGTAGAAACAGCGGCATACAGTAGTCGAGTATTATTGATTGCTGATGCGAGCCATTTTGTTCCTGTTCAGCTTACTAGAACAGGGTTTAGAGGCATTTTGAGAGGCACAGGAAACTTAAAACGTTTAGAGCTAATGAGTGTTCCTCGATCTGTTGATATTAAGAAAGGTGACATATTAACCACTTCAGGATTGGATAAACGTTTTCCAAGTGGCTACCCTGTAGGTGTCGTTAGAAGTGTTAAATACACGCAAGGTAAGGCTTATGCAGATGTAGATGTCGTTCCTTTAGCTCAGTTGGGACGTAGCCGTCATGTTATGCTGATTGAAAAGCCTAAGGCAGGGCGATAATGAAACCGATTTTTGTTTTTTGTATTACTCTGCTGACAGCTTTAATGCTTGAAGCCATGCCTTTTCCTGAAGAGCTTGTTTGGTTCCGTCCCGAATGGGCATTGCTGGTTATCCTTTATTGGGTTATTGCTTTGCCATTTCGTGTTGGCGTGGGCTTGGCTTGGTTTCTGGGCTTAATGGTCGATTTATTGCAGGGCGGCATAATTGGGCAACACTCGCTAACCTATGTCATTATTGCTTATACATGTGCTGTATTTTACAAGCGATTGCGAATGTATCATCGTTGGCAACAGGGCTTTTTTATCTGCTTGCTAGTCAGTATTAATCAGCTGCTTGATTTTTGGATCGATCACTATCTTGGTCATGCTGAGCCGACCTTAATGATCTTTATGCCTGCGGTTATTACTGGGCTATTATGGCCTTGGTCATTTATTATTTTGCGTAGCGTACGGCGCATTTATGCTATCCGTTAGGCCGTTTTTAGGGAAAGTTTATGCTTGTTTTGGCTTCAGCTTCGCCAAGAAGAAAAGAGCTACTTAGTCTCTTGGTGAAAGAGTTTGAGATATTGCCTGCCGATATAGATGAGACTCCAAATCATCAAGAAAAGGCTGAAGACTATGTTGTGCGTATGGCAACTGAAAAAGCCAAAGCGGCTTCATTGAAATATCAGCAGCACACAGACGTTAACGCGTCAGCCATTTTCATAGCCTCAGACACAAGCGTTGTGGTTGATGGTCGTATCCTAGGTAAACCCGCATCTCTTGAAGATTCCAGATCTATGTTAAGGCTGCTTTCTGGCCGCTCTCACCAAGTTATTACTTCTCTTTGTCTTTGTAATTTAGAATATGAGCATGTCGCAACAAAATGTGTTATCAGCGACGTACTTTTTCGTGAAATCTCAGATGTTGAAATAGATCAATATTGGAAAACTAATGAACCTAAAGATAAAGCTGGCTCTTATGGAATCCAAGGATTGGGGGCTGTATTTGTTCGCTCTATTTCAGGATCTTATTCTGCAGTCGTTGGGCTACCGCTTTATGAAACAGCGCAATTATTAACCCAATTTGGAATTCATTCACTAGAGGAAATGTCTCATGAGTGAAGATGTACTCATTAATGTTACTCCTATGGAGATTCGTGTTGCTCTAGTTGAAAACGGTGTATTGCAAGAAGTTTATATTGAGCGCTCAAGTCGTAAAGGGATTGTTGGTAATATTTATCAAGGTAAGGTGGTTCGTGTCCTACCTGGTATGCAGGCAGCTTTTGTAGACATTGGTCTTGAAAGGGCGGCGTTTATTCATGTATCAGAAGTCGTAAATCGTGATGCTGTTAACCCAAGTGATCAGATAGGTGATTATTTGCGTGAAGGGCAATCGCTTGTGGTTCAAGTGACGAAAGACCCTATTAGCTCGAAGGGCGCACGTTTAACCACTCACCTGTCTATCCCTTCTCGTTACCTGGTTTATATGCCAGATCAAGCGCATGTTGGTGTAAGCCAAAGAATAGAGGATGAAGTTGAGCGCGAACGTCTTAAATCATTGGTATCAGAAGCTCTAACGGATGCAGATGAAAACAGTGGTTATATATTGCGAACCGCTGCCGAACGAGCTAGAGAAGAAGAGATTCTTGCTGATATTAAATTTCTGACACGATTATGGCAGTCTGTTAAGCGCCGTATGCAAAATGCCAAAGCGCCTTCTATTATTTATGAAGATCTACCTTTGCATTTGCGTACTATGCGAGATTTAGTGGGATTAACAACGGAAAAAATCCGTATAGATTCTAAAGAAAACTACGCCAAACTTCGGGCGTTTGCCGAAGACTTCATACCTGAGTTGAGAGATCGTATTGAGTATTATCCAGGCGAGCGTCCAATTTTTGACCTGTACAGTGTTGAAGATGAGATTCACAAGGCATTAGACCGTAAAGTGCAGTTGAAATCTGGTGGTTATTTGTTAGTTGAGCAGACTGAATCAATGACCACTATAGATGTGAATACCGGTGCTTTTGTGGGCAGTCGTAATCTTGAAGAGACTATCTACAAAACCAATCTTGAGGCTGCGACAGCAATAGGGCGACAGCTCAGATTAAGAAACCTTGGTGGCATTATCATCATTGACTTTATTGATATGGAAGATGAAGAACATAAACGTCAAGTGTTGCGGATGCTCGAAAAAGTATTAGACGCGGATCATGCCAAAACCAAAATTACTGGTGTCTCTGAGCTTGGTTTAGTAGAAATGACTAGGAAAAGAACTCGAGAAAGTCTTGGTCAGACTTTGTGTGAGCCTTGTCGGTCCTGTCGTGGCAGTGGTTTGGTAAAAACGCCTGAAACCGTTTGTTATGAAGTATTTCGTGAAATTTTAAGAGCAGATCGTGCTTATAATTCGCAAACCTATACCGTATTGGCGGCAAGCACAGTAGTAGAACGCTTCCTTGACGAGGAAAGTGCTGCCGTTGCTGAATTGGAAGCTTTTATTGGTAAGACGATTCGTTTTCAAGTGGACTCTGTCTACACGCAAGATCAATATGATGTTGTTTTGCGCTAGCAAAAAAAGGCCTTAAGATGCGTTGGTTGTTGCGTAAACTGATCCTTTTTACTTTTTGGGGAGCAATTGCTTTCTCGGCATTGCTTGCTATTTTTGCTGTCAGTGTTGGGCAGTTGCTGCCTTATCTAGACCATTATCGTCCTCAAATAGAGCATAACCTTCAACAAATTATGGGCTATCCCGTTACCCTAGAAGAAATTGGTGGTCGCCTCGAAGGTGTTGATCCAACGGTTTCTATTAGTGGGTTTAAGTTGCAAGCAAATGGCCAATCTGCGATCACTGTTAATGAAATGCGAGTGCGATTAGATACGGTTAAGTCTCTTCTTACGTTGAGTCCTCAGTTCACCTACATTCGATTTGTGCGGCCTAAAGTTGGTTTGCAGGAAAGCGATGGTCAGTGGCGACTAAATGGCGCGACACCTTCGCGTAATGTCGGCAATGAAGTGGGTGTTGAGCGTGTTTTAGATTATTTATCCGCACAAAGAAATTTTTCTATTTATGATGCTGAATTGGCAGTTAACAGTGATCAATTTGGTCAACATTTAGTACGTATTCCTCATGTATACATATTCCAAAAGTCGTTTGAATCATTATTAACGTCAGAGCTTTATTTAGACGACTATGAATCACCTTTTCATTTAGATGCTCGCATTGATCAGACTCGTAGTTTGCTGAGTAATTATCGAGTTAAAGCATCGATTAAAGCGCCATTATTTTCCATCCCTTTAAATGATATGTTGCCAGATAATTCGTATTCGCTATCTTCTATAGAGTTTGGTGGTGATATTTGGTTGGATGCGTTAGTTGGCAAGGAACTAGAAGTCAGAACGGAGGCAACGCAGTTAAATGTGGCGTTTGATGATGGTCAGAAATACGAGGTGACATCCTCTATTAAGCTCCGATATTCTCAAAAGCATCCAAGTGTACGAGTGGATGTTCATGACATGCTCGTCAAAGATAAAGATGGCTTAAATTATCCGACAACAGATCTATCATTTGACTGGTCATCGGTGACGAACCGCTCGAATATCAGCTTTGCGCGAGCTGATTTAGGCTTAGCACATAAAATCGCGGCTCATTTTTTGCCTGAAGATACAAATGCATCAAAAATTTTGAACGGCCTTGACCCAAACGGAATGGCCAAAAATGGCTCTGTTAGCTTATGGCGCGAAAACGATGAATTGTCTTTTCAATTTTTAAGTAATCTACAGTCTGCTTCTATCAAAGGTTATAACGGTATTCCCAAGGCAAGTAATATTAATGCTGTGCTTAGCCTTTCGGATGAAAGTGGCTATGTCGATTTTCGTGGCAGAGACAGTGAAATAGCTTTCGATACTATATATGACGAGTCTTGGCGTACCAGCTTTTTGTCAGGTTATGTTAGCTGGCAGCAACAGCAAGATGTTTTCTTGGTCGAAGGTCGTGATTTAGTCGTCCAACGTAATGGCGCGAATGTAAGTGGTGGTTTTCGGTTAGAAGTGCGTGACACTGAACCTGATTGGATTGCATTGGATTTACATGGCAGTAATCTCTCGGTTACGGATCGTTTAACGTATCTTCCTCCAAAAGCTCTTAGTGATGATGTCATGTCATGGATAAAAGGGGCGTTTGCAGATACAGGTAAAGTAGACAATGTTGATGTCTTAGTTCAAAGCGAATTATCTGATGATGCTGAACCACATGTTCGTGTACAGTTAGATGTAAGTAATGCAGATGTGACGTTTGATGAAAATTGGCCTACAGCAACTAACGTAAATGGCTTTTTTGAATTTGATGAAGTTGGTGTTTCGGTTCAGGTCAAATCAGGTAATTTACTTGATTTACCTGTCAACAATTTATTATTAACGGTTCCTATTTCGAATGGCTCTGCTGATTGGTTAAACCTTAAAGGGAAGGTTAGTAATAACGCGCCGCTTATTTTAGCAACCTTGAGGGCAACTCCACTGGCAGACTCAGTTTTACAGCCATTTGCTAATTGGCAATTGGACGGTAAAGTCAAAGGTAGTTTTGATGTTGCCGTTCCCTTTAAAGAAGGCGCTGAACCAAAAGTGCAATTGGATCTTGATTTCAAAGACAACCTTTTAGCGATCAATGATATTGGCCTTTCTACCCACGTTACAAATGGGCACTTAAGCTATAGTTCAGAGCAAGGTATAACCAATTCAGAATTTGATTCTCAGGTCTTGGGCGGTTCATCACATCTTATACTATCGTCGGCTGTAGCATCTAACGGTGGGCTTGCTGTCTTCGGCGATTTTTCAGGTGACGTTGATGTAAAGCAGGTAGCAGCTTGGCAGAAATTACCAGAAGCAGCACTCAAAAAAGTATCTGGTAAGGCAGCTTATACTGGGCGCTTATCGGTTAATCAGTCGCAAGATGGTCAAGTTGATTTAGTGATTGATAGTGATTTGCTTGGTGCAAACATTAACTTGCCTGAGCCTGTTGGTAAAAATGCAGAAGAAGCTAAAGCATTGCGTATAAAAGTGATGCAGCATGAAAAAGATATTGTTATTGATGCGGATTATGCGACCTTGTCCAAGGCAAGGATTTTGCTGCAAGATAATGACTTTGCGGGTGGAGAGGTGATTTTAAATGGCGGAAAAGACCAAACTTTAAATGCTAAAATTCCTAAAGGATTGGTTCTAACCGGTGACTTTGATCGATTCTATGTTGAAGATTGGCAATCCGCTTTTACTGATTTATCCAGTGATGTATCAACATCCTCGGAAGGCGCTGAGGTTCCAGAAGTCCCTGAATGGCTAAGTAAAGTAGACCTAATTGTTGATGAAGTAATTGTTAATCCTAGTAATACTTGGCACAACTTTAAAGTCGCTTATAACTCGGCTACAAATAAGTCGTTATTCGTTAGTTCTGATGAAATGAACTTTTCTCTATTGAATAAAGATGGATCTCCTGATCTTCATTTTGGCTTTTTAAGTTGGAACACTTCACCAGCTGACCCTTCTGAGCCTGAATCTCAGTCATCGCCGATTTCAGCAAAACAAATTCCTAATATGACCTTGTCTGTTGATCAGCTATATTTTAATGAAAATCCTTACGGTGATTGGCAATTAGCTATTTCCAGAGAAGGTGATGTTGTTCGTATAGATCCTATTTCGTCTAAATTAAAAACAGGTAGTCTTAAAGGTAGTTTGTTTTGGCAAGACAAAGGAGACAATTCCAGTGTCGAGCTAGCAATGGCGGCAAGTGGTGCTGACCTAGCAGAATTGACGAAAAAGTTTTCGAATGATGCATTTGTATCCTCTAAAAAATATAAATTTGATGTCGGTTTGAGCTGGAAAGGGCATCCGTTCTACTTTGATCGTGAGTCTGTTTCGGGCCGTATTAGCTTCTCGGCTGAAGATGGTAATTTTAGTAAAGTAGATGAGTTACCGGCATTCTTAAAAGCATTAGGTATCTTTAATATTGGCGCGCTTAGTCGACGTTTATTATTAGACTTCTCTGATGTGTACGAACCAGGCTTAACTTATGACAAATTTAGTGGCACGCTTTCTCTTGATAAGGGAATTTTAAAAACCACATCACCAATTTCAATTATTGCTCCTTCAGCTGAGCTAGTTGTTGCTGGGGAAGCGAATATTGTGACTGAAACATTAAATGAAAAGCTGACCGCAACTTTTCCTTTAACAGGTACTCTTCCATTGGCTGGATTGTTATGGGGCACACCACAATTAGCTGGATTGCTGTTTATTACTGACAAATTAATCGGTGATCAGTTGTCAAAAGTAACCAGTGTGCAATACAAAGTAGAGGGCTCATTTAATGACCCTGTTATGACGCCGATCCGCTATCAACCATTAGAGAAAACGAAATAATGAGTACTTTATGTGTTGCTGCTATTCAATTAACAAGTAGGATAAGTTGGCAAGACAACGTACGAGAAGTGAAGCATCTTGTTGCTTCTGCAGTAAGAGACGGTGCTCGATTGGTTGTATTACCAGAAAACGTATTTTTGTTTCATGGTAAAGGAATGCGAAGCCTAGCTGAATCTGATGATCAGAACATCATATTCAAAGAAATATCAGCACTTGCTCAAGAACACTCAATCTATCTTGTGGTTGGATCACATCCTTCGCTATTAAGACCCAGCGGCGATCTGGTTGTAGATGAACGAGTAAGACAAACATGTTGGGTTATTGGGCCTGACGGTCTCTTGCATGAGCGCTATGATAAAATTCATTTGTTTGATGTAACCGTTGATGATAAAGCGACGTCTTACAAAGAGTCCGGAGTTATTGAACCGGGAGAGTTGGCCTTAAAAGTAATTGACGTAGATGGTTTTAAAGTAGGTTTGAGCATTTGTTACGACCTGCGATTTCCGGAGCTCTACCGAGAATTGACTAAGTTAGGCGCTGAAGTATTGTTAGTGCCAGCAGCATTTACTTATGTAACTGGAAAAGCCCACTGGGATATTCTTTTGGCCGCACGAGCGATCGAGAATCAGTGTTACGTTCTTGGCGTTGGTCAATGTGGTTGGCATAACGAAACCAGACAAACCTATGGTCACAGTGTTCTGTACTCTCCATTCGGCGAGCGTCTAGCTAATTTGGAAGAAGAGCCTGGGTATTTTGTTTTTAATATGACAAAGACGGCATTAAGTGATTGTCGACAAAAAATGCCTTGTCTTTCACACCGTAGACTCCCATAACAAGCCTTCTCCCAAGCATTCTTAAGACCTTTGATAGGGCATCAATTTTAAAATAATCACTATAGATTGTAGAAATATTAATTCAGATTATTTGCTTTTACCAAATCAGATATTCCCTGCTAAGCTTAATATTCCTGTTTGATTGGCCTGAGAATGGAGGGCTGTCTGATGTATCTACAAACTACACAAACCATAACACTACCAAGTACTATCTTTATCTCGGAGTCAGCCATGGCTAGTTACTATTCTCTAAGTGATGAATACGACGAATATGATGAGTATGACGAGTATGATGAAGGCGACGATGAATCATATTATGGTGATCCAAGTGATAGCGATGATGACTTCTGGGATGACTCAAACGACGATTGACTATTAGAGAACTGTCGATAAGCATTTTTAGTTCTTACAGGGTATTGTTGTTGCGCAACTTATTATACTAAGAGCCTCTGATGAGGCTCTTTTTTTATCTTTTTAGCCGTTTTTTCGTTGATCGATAAGCGTAGATTTATTGGAGTAACATCTAATAATCGTTAGACGTTACTCTTTGGAAAATGTTATCTGTACATTTCTCCACCCTAATTCTTGTGGTAGATTGGTAGCCTCTTCTATATGCCCAATACGTGTGTATGAGTATGAAGTATTAAACGTTTTATAGAAGACAACCATAGTGCGCGATCCCCATAACATTAGATCCCCGTTATTAATTGTGCCAGGTCGATAGGTATCAGTTGACAGTGCTTTTGGTAAATCGGCTTCCTTCTCGTTACTGTTCAGATCATCCATGTCTAGGGTTAGCGGTAACATAGCCGCAAATTCACGTGCCGCATCAGTGTCGGCTAAGGTCGCTGCGAAACGATGTTCTCCAATGGTTATCCATATGCGTGATTCCTCCGAGTTTATGGATGCTGGTTGAGCAGCGACAGGTTTTGTTGTTGACTGCGCTGTATAGCCTTTACCGATCGTCAGTAAAAGCAGCAATGAAAGGCCAACTCGCTTCAGAATTCTTACATGCTGACGGCCCGTAATTAAGATTGAAATGTTTGCTTTATCCGAATAGGTTTGAAAGGATTTATTCATAATAGGGCCCTCGTTATTTTATTTTGTATATAGATAGGTACGTTACTGTATTGGCATGCGAGACGCTTGAAACGTCAGAAAGGCGCTAATGAGTAAGACAGCAGCACTTGCAATAAAGGTGCTTTGGTAGCCGTCTGCGTCGAAGAGGATGCCGCCTATTGTCGAACCCAATGCAATGGATAATTGAACCACTGCAACCATCAGACCGCCGCCAGCTTCTGCGTTATGTGGCATTGCTTTCGCCAGCCAAGTCCACCAAGCGACAGGTGCAGCAGTTGCGAATAGCCCCCACATTGCCAGTAATAAAGCGACAGGTGCAACATCGCTTCCAGCCGGAATCAGCATTACAGCAATTGCTGCCATAAAAACGGGAATGCCAATAAGCAGACCATATAAAGTACGTTTTAGTATTGAGCTGATGATTAACGTACCGATAAACCCTGAAAATCCAATAGTAAGTAATAGAAGCGATAGTGTTGATACGCTGGTTTGTGTGACGGTTTCAAGGAAAGGGCGTAGATAAGTGAAGAGGGCAAACTGACCCATAAAGAAGGCGCCACATCCAGCCATACCATAGGCAACCGCGCGGCTTTTTAGTGCCTTGAGAATATTGCCGGAACCTGGTTCGCGTGCCTTTCCCTTCATAGAGGGTAATGCGATCCACTGCCAAATTAAAGTGATTAGTGCGATGGGAATGATAGCTAAAAATGCGCCTCGCCATCCTACGATAGAGCCCAAATAGCTGCCCAATGGTGCGGCAATTACTGTTGCCAGTGCATTGCCACCATTAAAAATGGCCAGAGCTTTAGGTACTTTGTTCGTTGGAACTAATCGAATCGCCATGGCGGCGGACATCGACCAAAATCCACCGATGACTACGCCGATGAGCGCACGACCAAGCATATAGGTCGGATAATTTGGCGCTAGCGCGACAATGCTTCCAGAGATCCCCATCAAGACTGTTAGCATCAGCATTAACTTTTTGCGGTCCATAGTGCCAATTAGCATAGGCAGTAAAAGGCTGGTTAGTACGGCAAAGGCGCCAGAAATCGCAATACCTTGGCCAGCCATTCCTTCTGTAATTTGTAAGTCGCTGGCAATGGGGGTTAGCAGACTAACAGGCATAAATTCGGACGCTATCAGCGTGAATACGCATAGCGACATGGCAAAAACGCCACTCCAATGAGCCGTGTTATCAGTCTTGTCTGTTGATGTTCCATCATGAATATCAGATGTGGTGAGCGCCATAGTTTTTTGTTACGCCTTGTTTTCTATAAAAAAAGCACCACGCGAGCCCAAAGAGCGCACATGGTGCAGAAGTTACTTTAACTATTCTGATTACGGTTAAGCTAGGTGTTGCTTAAAGAAGCTTGTTAGCTTGTCGAATGGGATGACATCCACTTGATCATATAAATCAACATGGCTTGCCCCAGGAATGATCATCATCTCTTTTGGTTCAGCCGCATTTTCATAGGCTGTTTTGCCCATATAAAGCGAATGTGCTTTTTCGCCATGGATGAACAAAACCGGACGAGGAGAAATTTCAGAGATATAGGTCAGTAAAGGCATGTTCATAAAGGATAGTGGCGTCGTCTGTGACCAAGCGTTACCAGAATTCACCGCACGTGGGTGATAGCCACGAGGTGTCATGTAGTAATCATGGTAGTCGACCATAAATTGCGGTTCGCCACCTTTTAATACGTTGTAGGGTGCTTGGTAAGCTGGAGAAGCTTTACCTGCATCTTCCCAACGTTGTTGGCTTAATTGTTTCAGTCCTTGTGTACGCTGTTCTAGGGTGACGCTGTCGTTATAGCCTTTTGACATGACTCGAGTCATATCATACATAGTGCTTGCTACAACTGCTTTGACGCGTTTATCGACAGCAACGGCATTTAATGCCATTCCACCCCAACCACAGATGCCTATCATTCCTATACGTTCACGATCCACATTGCCTTGCATACCAATGCAGTCTACTGCAGCGCTAAAGTCTTCTGTATTGATGTCTGGCGAAGCAATGTTACGAGGCTCACCACCACTTTCACCTGTATAAGATGGATCAAAAGCAAGAGTGACGAAGCCACGCTCTGCCATTATTTGAGCATACAGACCAGAAGATTGCTCTTTCACCGCACCGAAAGGGCCACCAACGACAATGGCTGGTAATTTGCCAGACGCATTTTTGGGTTGGTAAAGATCAGCGGCAAGGGTAATACCATAGCGGTTCTTGAACGTTATTTTTTTATGATTAACCTTGTCACTTTTGGCGAATTTTTTATCCCATTCATCGCTTAGTTTTATTGATGACTGAGCAAAGGTTTTGCCAGTAGTTAGAGAAGCAACGCCTAGTGCAACCATACCTGCGCCAGTTAGTTTCATCATATTGCGACGTCCCTCATCAGGAACATCCTTTTCAGTTAAAACATTTGTAATTTCAGTATGTTTATCCATGGTCATTCTCCAGATAAGTAAGTTAGGCAAAACGGTTGTCGATCACAAAGAGGCATTGAACATCGTCTTTCTGAAAGCATTCATTAGCATCTAGTTTTACAGCTCTGGGTATTTGGGGGTTAGCAGGATCCTGCCTGATTCTTGCCTGATACTCCTGAATGGCAGAATTTCACGTGACCTAGGGTAGTGCACTAATTATTATGGAAAGATCATATTTTGAAGATATTCAATGCGACTCAACGCACTCAAAAGACTAGAAGTAAATACATGAATAGAGATATCAGCAGCATACAAAAAGACTTGGCTAAGGCTATCGAAGAAAAAACAATAGGGCAGGAAGATTGCGCTACGTTAATCGAAAACCTATCTTTTTTTCGCCGAGAAGTAATAACGGAACCTTGTCCTTGCACGATTGAAGCAAGTGTTCTTTTTGTCGTTCAAGGCACTAAGCAGTTGTTGGTCGGGGAGCAAAACTTCATTTATGACACTCAGCATTTTTTATTGAACTCACTCGATTTGCCTGCAAGTTCACAAGTGCTCGATGCCAGTCCAGATCTTCCTTGCTTAGGGCTAATGCTCAAGCTAGATATGCTACTTATGGCAGATATTATTGCGCAAAATGGTATGCCTCCTCCTTATGAAGGTTCTATTAGTGGAAGCTCGGCAATAGGAACGGTTACTTCATCGTTATTGGAGCCTTTTACTCGTTTATTGGCTTTACTTGATGAGCCTGATGCCATAGCCACGTTATCTCCTCTCATTGTGAGAGAGATTCATTATCGACTGTTGAATAGTGATCTAGCGGGTCGGCTTTGGCAGATTGCCTCGACAGGTAGTCAGGCCCACAGAATTTCACGAGCCGTCACTTGGCTTAGAACACATTATGCAAAATCCTTTCAGATTGAAGAGTTGGCTGCTTATGTTCAAATGAGTAGCACCACTTTGTACCATCATTTTCGTGAACACACAGCGATGAGTCCTTTGCAGTATCAGAAATGGTTACGCCTGAACGAAGCGAAGCGCTTGATGCTAAATGACAGTCTTGATGCTTCAAGTGCAGCATTCAAAGTAGGTTACGAAAGTCCTTCTCATTTCAGCCGCGAATATGCTCGCCTCTTTGGGCAATCGCCAAAGCGACATATCGAAGTATTACGAAAAGGGGCTGAGTCTAATATTTGACGAATCGCCACGAATGTAAACAAATTTCGTCTGTTTTACCTGATCTTTGTCTAGAACGTCGGTTGGGCTTTTTCTATGAGCGCCGGTGAAACTCTGATTTAGCCCTTCGTTTTATTTGTACAAAGCTATTTCGTTGAGCACTCTTTCCCCCATATTCCATCCACAAACTCTGGATGATCGATAAACGGATTTCGATTTCCTTGTAGTTGTTGTACTCGGTCGTTACGGCGTTTTTCAAAGGCGGTGACGGGGAATTTGTCGTTCCACGCTACGAGTGTACAAAGGTCGCCGATGCTGGGTTGGCCGCTTTGTTTGTCATTGCCTTTGGTTATAATTAAGTCGGGCATGTTTTCTGGTGATGCGTCGTCGCCAGCTTCGTATCGAGCAGCCATGTAGAAGACCATACGGGCGATTTGGCCCTTGGCGTGGTCAGTTGGTTCGAAGGATTCTTTGTTTTTATCTAGGTAGGCGCCAGACAATACTTTGCTGCCGTTAGCTAGCTCATCGTAAATCGCTTCGCCGCCCATGCCATAGCCATAGTTGCTGTGCGCGCCGTTTAGGTTGCGGTCAGCAGGGCGCAGGTGATGAAGGTCTGTGTAGCCGTCTTGGCTTTGTTTGGCAAAGCCGCGGGATTTTGGCCAAACGTGTTCTCTGTCCCACGCATCGTCTTTGCTTTTGCCTCGGTTTGCTTGGTTGATGTTTCTCACGTCATCTAGGTAAAGCATTTGCACTAGGCCGCATTTGGGTTTGTCATCTGGGCAGGCGGAATCGGTGTAAACCAGTGCTTCCCACACGTCGATATTCTTACCGTCGTACCAATCGGTATTTCCACTTTGTGTGTACTTCAGAGGTTTTTGACCATCAATGATGCTGTGCAGTTTTGCTTTGAGCGCATCGCCTGTTAACCCTTGTGTGTCATCGTAATAACCCGCCGACGCATATGCCGAAAAAAACATAAGAAAAACAAACGCTTTGCGCCACATAACAAGACCTCATTTGGATAATGCGAGCATTGTAAGGAAGTGCAGGGTGTTTAGATTCTGGGGATTTGAAAGGATTTGTTAGCAAATGTGTGTTCTGCGTAAAGGCTTGATCTTGACCATATTAAATGAGCTTTTTCTTCTATATTTGATGATGAATTTTTAAACGTTCGTTACCGCACAGAATCTCGTCTTCCTATCGTTATAGAGTGAGCTATCGAGTTTGTTTGAAAGTCATCTGGCTTTCGACGTTTTGACATGGAGATTGATATGTATAACGAATATTGGAACGGTTGGGGCTGGGTGCTGTGGATTGGTTTTTGGTTTTTGCTGATTTCTAGTTTCGGGCATTGGGGTTACAGCTATCGATCTAATCGACGTTACTTTGCACAAACTCAAAAAACGGCGCTGGATATATTGAACGAGCGTTATGCTCGCGGTGATATCGAACAAGCAGAGTTTTCTCGCATCAAGAAAGAAATCGCCAGCAAATAATAGGGAGCATCTCACTGTGCCAAAAACGACGATGCAAACCGCAACGCTAGCTCCGGATCAATTAAGCTTACTGGATCGATACTGGCGAGCGAGTAATTACTTGTCGGTTGGTCAAATTTATCTTCATGACAACCCGCTGTTGACTCGGCCCTTGGTTTTGGCTGATATAAAACGAATCTTGCTAGGCCACTGGGGCACGACGCCCGGACAGAATTTTATCTACGTGCATTTGAATCGCATTATTAAACAATACGATTTAAGCATGATTTATATCTCTGGCCCCGGTCATGGTGGTCCTGCCGTGGTGGCAAATACGTATTTGGAAGGCAGTTACAGCGAGATTTATCCTGATATAAGTCAAGACACAGTCGGCCTACAAAAGCTGTTCAAACAGTTTTCTTTTCCCGGTGGCATTCCTAGCCATGCGTCACCCGAATGTCCCGGTTCCATCCATGAAGGTGGAGAATTGGGTTATTCATTGAGTCACGCCTTTGGTGCGGTATTTGATAATCCAGAATTAATCGCCGCCTGTGTGGTGGGTGATGGCGAAGCTGAAACAGGGCCTTTGGCGACCGCTTGGCATTCTAATAAGTTTCTAAATCCTAATACCGATGGTGTGGTTTTGCCCATTTTGCATTTGAATGGCTACAAGATCGCGAATCCAACTGTTCTGGCTCGAATCAGTCACCAAGAGCTAGAGCAGCTATTTCGTGGTTATGGTTGGCATCCAATTTTTGTCGAAGGCAGTGATCCTAACTACATGCATCAAGCCATGGCGACGGCGCTCGACAAAGCCGTTCGAGAAATTAAAGCGATTAAATTAAATGCCCAAGACAATGGTGTCTTTGAGCGTCCACGTTGGCCGATGATTATTCTAAAATCTCCGAAAGGTTGGACAGGCCCTAAAATAGTTGATGGCGTACAGATCGAAGGCACTTTTCATGCCCATCAAGTGCCAATCTCTAATCCAGAGTCGAAACCAGAACATTTGCCATTGATAGAAGAATGGTTACGCAGTTACCGCCCTCAAGAATTATTCGATAGCAACGGCCGCTTGTTACCAGAGCTAGTCGAACTGGCGCCAAAAGGCGAGCGACGCATGGGGGCGAACCCTCATGCCAACGGTGGTTTGCTACTGAAACCCTTACAAATGCCAGATTTTCGTGACTACGCTTGTACGGTGCCGAAACACGGCGTGCGCGGCGTTGGCGATACCCATGTGCTCGGGCCATTTGTGCGAGATGTGGTTAAGCTTAACCAAGAGAACTTTCGAGTATTTGGCGCAGATGAAACCATTTCTAATGGGCTTGAGGCGGTGTTCGAAACCACTAATCGACAATGGGAAGCGACCACAAAAATCAATGACGAATACCTAGCGCCCAATGGTCGCGTGATGGAAATGCTTAGCGAACACCAGTGTCAGGGCTGGCTAGAAGGCTATTTGCTCACAGGCCGACACGGCTTATTTAATTGTTACGAAGCCTTTATTCATATCGTTGATTCCATGTTTAACCAGCACGCGAAATGGCTAAAAGTCACCGCTGTTTTGTCTTGGCGGCCTAAGATCGCCTCGTTGAATTATCTATTGGCGTCTCATGTTTGGCGTCAGGATCACAATGGCTTTACTCATCAAGATCCGGGTTTTATCGATCATGTGGTGAATAAAAAAGCCGACATAGTCCGAGTCTATTTGCCACCAGATGCCAACTGTTTGCTTTCGGTGATGGATCATTGTTTGCGCAGCAAGCATTACGTCAATGTGGTTGTTGCCGGAAAGCATCCAGCACCGCAATGGTTGGACATGGACGCCGCAGCGAAACATTGTGCGGCAGGCATTGGCATTTGGGATTGGGCGAGCAACGACACAGGTTTAAATCAACATGACCAAACGGACGTGGTGATGGCTTGTTGTGGCGATGTACCAACGCTAGAAACCTTAGCGGCTGTATCTATTTTGCGAAAGCATTTACCCACGTTGAATATTCGTGTGGTGAACGTAGTGGATTTAATGAAGCTGCAGCCTCAAACCGAGCATCCACATGGTTTGAATGATGCCGAGTTTGATCTTTTGTTTACCGAAAATAAACCGGTGATTTTTGCCTTTCATGCTTATCCATCGCTCATTCATAAATTAACTTATCGCCGTACCAATCATCGCAATATCCATGTTCGCGGTTACAAAGAAGAAGGCACAATCACTACGGCCTTTGACATGACCGTATTGAATGACATGGATCGCTTTCACCTTGTAATGGATGTGATTGACCGACTACCGCAAACCGGCGTGAAAGGCGTCGAGTTAAAACACATGTTAGGCGAAAAACTGATAGAGCATCGTCAGTACATCAATGAATACGGTGTCGATATGCCGGAAATTCGCGATTGGAAATGGAGTAATAAGGATGAATGATTCGAGCTCATCAAGCCAAGCAATCGGCTCTACAGGTCACTTAATAGAAACGGCTAAGCGCTTGATGGCCGATGATAAAGGCCTGCTCGCAATGGACGAAAGTGTGGCGACGTGCAATCGCCGCTTTGCCAAATTGGGTATCGCACAAAGCTTAGACATGCGACGGGCTTACCGAGAGTTGATCGTCACCACACCAAGATTAAGCGATAGCGTGAGTGGTGTTATTTTGTTTGACGAAACCATTCACCAACACACTCAAGATGGTACGCCGTTCATAAATGTACTGATGGATGCCGGCATTATTCCCGGCATCAAGGTCGATGCCGGTGCTGTCGATATGGCGGGGCATCCGGGCGAAAAAGTCACCGAAGGCTTAGACGGTTTGCGTGAACGGCTGGAGGCTTATGCCCTGATGGGCGCGCGCTTCGCAAAATGGCGGGCGGTATTCAGCATTGATGTCGACGCTATTCAAACAAGGGTGATTGATAGAGTCACGCCATCTAAAGCTTGTATTGAAGCCAATGCTCATGCTCTCGCACGTTATGCGGCTTTGTGCCAAGAAGCTGGGCTGGTTCCTATTGTCGAGCCTGAAGTGATGATGAATGGCAGCCATACCTTGCAACAATGTGCGCAAGTGACAGAAGCGGTCTTACAGGCGGTTTTCCAACACTTAAATGAGCAAGGCGTGTTGCTAGAAGGCTTGTTGTTAAAACCCAGCATGGTGTTGCCCGGATTATGTTGTGCAATACAGGAAAGTGTCGAAACCGTCGCTGATATGACAGTACATTGCTTGTTGCGTACTGTCCCTGCGGCGGTGCCGGGTATTGCTTTTTTATCCGGCGGACAAACACCAGAACTGGCTTCGGCGCGTTTAAATGCCATGAATAGCCGATACAGATCTCGCTTGCCATGGGCGCTGACGTTTTCATTCTCTCGGGCGATTGAACTGCCCGCGTTAGAAGTTTGGCTCGGACAAGATGACAATATTGAAGCGGCTCAAAAAGTCTTACTTCAAGGCGCGGCCAACGACAAAGCAGCGCGCCGTGGCGAATATTCCGTTGCGGCCAACTAATGGTGAATAGTAGAGCAACAGACGAGATTGTTTTTCTGCTGGATGTTGATAACACCTTGCTCGACAACGACCGCATTTTAGTGGAGTTGAGGGCGTTTTTAATTCGTGAAATTGGCGTGGAAAACAGCGCTCGTTATTGGGTGATATTCGAAACATTACGCACAGAGCGTGGTTATGTGGATTATCTAGGCGCGCTACAACAGTATCGCCTTGAACATCTTGATGATGTTCGTGGGCTCTTAATCGCTGAGTTTTTTCTTGAATATCCCTTTGTGGATCGGCTTTATGCCGATGCATTGGCACTCATTAAACATCTGCAAACCTTAGGCAAAACCGTCATTTTGACTGATGGCGAAGCCGTCCTGCAGCCACGCAAAATTAAGCGTTCAGGCTTATGGGAAGCAGTGCATGGTCAGGTGCTGATTTATATCCACAAAGAAACCATGCTCGATGCGGTCGAGCAACATTATCCCGCCAAGCGTTATGTCATGGTGGACGATAAATTGCGTATTCTGACCGCTATGAAACAAGCTTGGGGAAGCCGCCTTACTACCGTTTTTCCAAGACAAGGTCATTACGCCCACGATCCAGAAAAGACACATCCTTATCCAGCGGCCGATGTCACCATTGAACACATCGGCGAGCTGATCCATTACGATTTTTGCATTGGTCTTGACGCTGTGAAAGCGCGTTCTGCGCCATCGGAGGCACTATGAATGTTATAAAAGACAGCGATCCATTTGAAGGCAGCAATCCATTTGAAGGAATGAACACAACCAATCAATTGCATATGCTAGGTCAAAGTATCTGGCTCGATAATATTACTCGTGAGCTGCTCAACAGCGGCACCTTACAGCACTATATTGATCATCTGAATGTGACGGGGCTGACGTCGAATCCGACCATTTTCGACAAAGCAATAAAGGACGGTGATAACTACAACCAAGCCATCGCCGAAAAAGCCGCAAACGGTTTATCGGGTGAAGCGCTATTTTTCGAACTGGCGCTAGAAGATTTAACCCGTGCAGCGGATGTATTGCGTCCTATCTTCGACAATACTGATGGTATGGATGGTTGGGTCTCGTTAGAAGTCTCTCCACTCTTGGCGAACAATACCGCTGGCACCGTTGCGGCGGCGGTGGATCTGCATAAACGCGCTAAACGCCCCAATTTGTTTATTAAAATTCCCGGTACACCAGCAGGCTTAGCGGCCATCGAAGAAACGATTTTTGCTGGTGTTCCCGTTAACGTGACCTTGTTGTTTTCCAGCGAGCAATATGTCGCCGCGGCGGAAGCTTACATGCGCGGTATCGAACGACGAATTGCAAAAGGACTTGATCCGAAAGTCGGCTCAGTCGCTTCGTTGTTTATCAGTCGTTGGGATGTTGCCGTCAATGACCGAGTGTCTTCTGACTTACGTAATCATCTTGGTACCGCCATTGCCCAACAAGCTTACAAAGATTACTGCGAGCTACTGGCCGAGCCACATTGGCAATCGCTAAAGGCGGCTGGCGCCCACTCACAACGCTTACTTTGGGCCAGCACGGGAAGCAAAGATCTGACTATTTCTGACTCTTATTACGTCTCAGCGCTTGCTGCGCCACACACCATTAATACGATTCCAGAAAAGACATTACTAAGCTTCTCGAAAGACGGAGCTTTGTCTAGCGTGATGTCGATTGATGGTGTTGATGCTGAAAGCAAGCTGTTGGAATTCGCCATAGAAGGCATTGATGTTGGCGCACTGGCTGATCAGCTCCAACAAGAGGACGCGGACGCTTTTACTCAGTCTTGGAACGATTTATTGGCAGTCATAGAGCAAAAAAGTCAGCAAGTAAAAACCAGTACGTCAAAAAACAGTTCGTCTAAAAATAGCGACTCAGAAAACGACGAAGCGCCTTTTTAACGATTTTTTAGGAGTCAGCCAAAGTGAAACAGTTAATGCTCGACCAGCTTGCTATCAGTGATGTGCTAAATAAGGTGGGCTAAAAGGCGTATATGTTCGCTAGTGCACAGAGTGAACAAGGGCTTTTTTATTACACTGTGTTGGCATTTCTCTGTCTCCATTTTTAGACCAAGGATTTTTCGAAGCCTATGCCATCGACCACGTCTCAAAAGATCGGCACTGTGATTTCGATTCGCGGCAGTGTCGTGGATATCCGCTTTGACAATATATCGTCAGACAATCAGTTACCTCCGATTCGTACTTTATTACGTACGGGCAAAGACAATAGCATTGCCATTGAAGTGTTTTCCCAATTGGATGATCAGCGGGTGCGCGGTATTGCCTTAACGCCAACCCAAGGTCTCGCTCGTGGTATGCCAGTGGAAGACACTGGCGAGCCACTACAAACACCCGTAGGCAAGGGGATTTTGTCGCGCATGTTTGATGTGTTCGGCAATACGATTGATAAAAAAGACGCGCCGGTCGACGTTGCATGGCGTTCGGTTCATAACGAGCCGCCACCGTTAGCACGACGTTCCACCAAAACCGAAGTATTCGAAACCGGCATCAAGGTGATTGATGTCTTAATGCCGCTAGAACGAGGTGGCAAAGCTGGCTTGTTTGGCGGCGCTGGCGTGGGCAAAACTGTCTTGCTGACCGAAATGATTCATAACATGGTCGGCCAACATGCTGGCGTAAGTATCTTTTGCGGTATCGGAGAGCGTTGCCGAGAAGGTGAAGAGCTTTATCGCGAGATGAAAGAAGCAGGTGTGCTGGACAACATGGTGATGATGTTTGGTCAAATGAACGAACCACCGGGCGCACGTTTTCGCGTTGGTCATGCCGCCTTGACCATGGCGGAATATTTCCGTGATGACGAACATCGTGATGTCTTGTTGCTGATGGATAATATTTTTCGTTTTATTCAGGCGGGCATGGAAGTGTCTGGTTTGATGGGGCAAATGCCAGCGCGTTTGGGGTATCAACCAACCATGGGCACTGAGTTGTCTCAACTTGAAGAGCGTATTGCCAATACCGGCAGTGGTGCGATTACCTCGATTCAGGCGGTGTATGTGCCTGCCGATGATTTTACAGATCCTGCCGCCGTGCATACCTTTTCTCACCTTTCCGCTTCCATCGTTTTATCCCGTAAACGCGCTAGTGAAGGGCTATATCCCGCTATTGATCCTTTGCAGTCCAGTTCTAAAATGGCGACGCCGAGCATTATTGGCAAACGCCATTACGATCTCGCGCAAGAGATTCGTCGCACCTTGGCGCAATACAGCGAGTTAAAAGACATTATCGCCATGCTTGGCATGGAACAGCTCTCACCCGAAGACCGCAAGGTTGTCGGACGTGCTCGTCGCTTAGAGCGTTTTCTTACTCAGCCCTTTTTTACCACCGAACAATTCACTGGCATGTCTGGCAAATTGGTCAGTCTTGATGATGCCTTAGATGGCTGCGAGCGCATTTTACAGGATGAATTTGCAGACTATCCAGAAAGCGCGCTTTACATGATTGGTGCGATTGATGAAGCCCATGAAAAAAGCAAACAAGCCCCAGAAGATAAACCAAAAGCCGAGGAGGACAAAGATGCCACAAGCCTACATGACGCTTAAGGTTTTGCTGCCTCATAAAGTATTTAGCGAAGAGCAAAACGTACTGAGAATTGTCGCGACCACACCACAAGGAGCGTTTGGCATTTTACCGAATCGATTGGATTGTGTGGCGTCTTTGTCGGCGGGCATTTTAGTGATTGAAGTGGAAGGCGAGGAAGAAGCTTATATTGCTGTTGATGAAGGCGTATTGGTGAAAGCCGGAGCCGATGTGCGTATTTCCGTGCGTAACGCTATGAATGGCATGGGGTTAGAAGATTTACGTCACGCTCTAGAAGATGAGTTTATTCAGCTTGATGAGCAAGAGCAAAAACTGCGTTCGGCATTGACCAAGATGGAAAGCGGTTTTGTTCAGCGTTTAGTGGCCTTTAAGCAGGATGCGAGTGTGTCATGAAAGACGATGATGAAGACAAAAACGCGACTAAATCAAACCGTAATCTAGATCACAATCTAAATCGCTCTCTAGATCACAAACCGACAAACAACTACAGCAAGCAAGTTGGCTCAGTCGCCGCTCGCAAGCTAAAAGCTCAGCGACACGTGACTAGAACTGTCTGGTCTGGCTTAGGGATGATGGGATTGGTTGGCTGGTCGATTGCTATTCCTACTGTGCTTGGTGCGGCGCTGGGTATTTGGTTGGATAGTGCTTACCCAAGTGATCGTTCATGGACGCTGGCCTTGCTAGTCGTTGGCCTGTGTTTGGGCTGCTTCAATGCTTGGCATTGGGTGCAAAAAGAAGACAAAGACATTCACCAACCTGAGGACAACGATAATGTTAATTGATTTTGGTGACAACTTTTGGGGTGGCGTTGCCTATGCCGTGTTTGTTGGCATGCTATTAGGGGTTTTTTATTTTGCTGGGTTGTGGTGGACAGTACGCCGACTGGGTTCTAGTCGCGTGGTCGCACCTTTATTCTTGTTCAGTATGCTGTTTCGCATTAGCGTGGTAATGGTGAGTTTTTATGTGTTTCTGGGTAATGACTGGCAGAAATTATTGTTAGCTTTACTTGGCTTTATGGTCTTGCGTTTGTTCGCGACGCGGCTGATTCGTTTGAAAGACAACCCCGTCATTATCAATCCGATTCACACGCTTAAAGAAAAAAATTCTCAGACAGAAGAGCGCTAATGAACCTGACACCAGATCTAATTATTTATTGGCAATTGGGCTTTTTAAAGCTCAATGCCACCATTGTGTTTACTTGGTTGGTAATGTTAGTGCTGGTGGTTGGATCGATTCTGATCACTCGAAACTTATCTAACAATTTGCAGCGCTCCCGCTGGCAAAATGCCCTAGAAGTGGTGGTGATCACCATTAACAAACAAATTGAAGAAGTAGGTTTAAGCCAACCACAAAAATACATCGGTTTTCTGGGAACCTTATTTTTGTTTATCGCCGTGTCTGCTCTTGGCACCATTATTCCTGGTTTTGAACCACCGACAGGTTCGCTTTCCACTACGGCGGCGTTAGCTCTGTGTGTGTTAGTTGCTGTGCCGCTGTTTGGTATTCAGGAAACTGGCTTGGGCGGATATCTGTCTTCCTATACTCAGCCGACTATTATTATGCTGCCGTTCAATATTATTAGCGAAGTGTCGCGGACCTTAGCACTGGCTGTGCGACTATTCGGTAACATGATGAGTGGCGCGATGATCATCGCGATACTGCTCACCATTACCCCGTTCTTATTTCCGATTGTGATGACAGTGCTTGGTTTGCTTACTGGCATTGTTCAGGCTTATATCTTTTTCATTCTAGCCACTGTCTACATCGCAGCGGCTACAAGCTCCTCAAAAACAGAAGTCCAAAGCACTGAGACAAGTTAGCTTTGAGCTTTAATTTTAACTTTTTATTTGATTAAACCTTATGAACATTTACGGAGTAACTATGGACAGCATGACAATGATTGCAATGGTTTCTATCATTACGGCAGGACTAACGATTGCCATCGGTGTTTTAGGGCCTTCACTTGGGGAAGGTAAGGCGGTGGCGACGGCGTTAACGTCATTGGCTCAGCAACCTGATGCCTCTGCGACGATTACGCGAACCCTGTTTGTGGGTTTGGCTATGATCGAATCCACCGCGATTTATTGTTTTGTGGTCTCGATGATTTTGTTGTTTGCTAATCCTTTTTGGAATCATGTCATAGCCCAAACTGCAGGCCAATAAATCATGCTAATCGATTGGTTCACCATCATTGCGCAACTGATTAATTTTCTGGTCCTAGTTTGGTTGCTGAAACACTTCTTGTATCGTCCTATTTTGAACACGATTGACGCTCGTGAAAAACGCATTGCTGATGAGCTAGCCGACGCTGATAGCAAAAGAGCCGAGGCTGATCAGCAGCGCGAGGAATTCCAACAAAAGAACACGGAATTCGACCAACAACGTACTGCGAAGATGAACATAGTAGGCGAAGAAGCGAAAACCGAGCGAGCACGTTTGTTGGAATCGGTTCGACAAGAGTCTGACGCGCTGCGCAGTAAATTGGAATTGGCGCTTAAAAACGAACAACTGAGCTTGAAAGATTCCCTAAGCCAGCGAGCACGAGAAGAAGTGTTTGCCATCGTCCGTAAAGCGCTTAGTGATATGGCTGGCACCAGTTTGGAAGCCAGTATTGCAGATGTTTTTGTGAAGCGTTTAGATGCATTAGCGGACGCTGAAAAGGCCAATTTGCAAGCGGCTTTTCAAGATTCGACCGAAGCATTAATCGTGCATACGGCGTTTGATTTGCCTAAAAAACAAATTACCCAGATTACCAAGGCGTTACATGGCTTATTGGGCGATGGTGTTGTGATTGAATTTGCCACGGATGCTAATTTGATCAGCGGGATTGAGATCGATTCCCACGGTCAGAAAATTGGTTGGAGCATCGCTGATTACCTGACTACGCTGACTAAGCGAGTCAATGACGTGATGCTTTCTCATAATGCTGTTCAATACGAAAGCCCTGAGCTTGAGAAAAGCCAAGAGCAGGCTTCATGATGTCGATGTTTGACGGGTTATTTGCTGATTTAAAACAGGCTCGGGAATCGTTCGAACCCGCTTTGTCACCACGGGAAATCGGTAAGATTACCAGTGTGGCCACGGGGATTGCCAAGGTATCTGGCTTGCCTAATGTTGGCTACGACGAGTTATTGCTTTTTCCCGGTGATATTTATGGCATCGCGTTTAATGTCGATGAAGACGAAATTGGCGTGGTATTGCTTGGCGAGTACTGGCATTTGCAAGCTGGTGATGAAGTCGAACGACTTGGTCACGTGGTCGATGTGCCGGTTGGCGATGGCTTGGTTGGTCGCATTATCAATCCAATCGGTAAACCTTTGGATGGCAAGGGCAATCTGGCGACTACCGAGCGCTTACCAATCGAACGACCTTCGCCAGCCATTATGGATCGAGCTGGCGTGAGTGTGCCGTTGCAAACGGGCATTAAGGTAATTGATGCCTTGATACCAGTCGGGCGTGGGCAGCGAGAATTGATTCTTGGTGACCGACAAACTGGCAAGACGGCGATTGCCATGGACACGATTCTCAATCAGCGCGGCAAAAACGTCTTGTGTGTCTATTGTGCTATTGGTCAACGCGCGTCTGGAGTTGCCAAGGTTATTGCCACTTTGCGCGAACAAGGTGCGATGGAATACACAGTCGTGGTTGTGACAGAAGGCAACGAGCCACCGGGCTTAGCCTATGTTGCACCTTATGCGGCGACCAGTATCGCGGAATATTTTATGGAACAGGGTCGTGATGTGCTGATTGTCTACGATGATTTGACGCATCACGCTCGTGCGTATCGTGAATTGTCTTTATTGTTGCGTCGTCCACCAGGACGAGAAGCCTTTCCAGGCGACATTTTTTATATTCATTCGCGCTTGTTAGAAAGAGCGACCCATCTGAGCGAGGAACTCGGCGGCGGTTCATTGACGGCGCTGCCGATTATCGAAACCGAAGCACAGGATATTTCGGCGTACATTCCGACCAATCTTATCTCCATTACCGATGGGCAAATTTACCTTTCGCCGGCCTTATTTGAACTGGGTATTTTGCCTGCGGTTGATGTGGGGAAATCTGTGTCTCGGGTGGGTGGTAAAGCGCAAAGAGCCGCGTATCGCGGTGTCACGGTGGATCTTAAATTGGCTTATGCGCAATTCGAGGAACTGGAAACCTTCGCGCGTTTTGGCGCTAGGTTAGACGACGACACGCTGAAAATCATTGAACATGGTCGACGCATTCGAGCCTGCTTGAAACAGCCTGAATTTGCGCCTGTGTCTATGGCAGAACAAATCGCCGTGTTAGTCGCTTTGACCGCAGATTTGTTTGATGACATTAACTTAGACAATATGCCAGCCGCGGAGCAAGCCGTTCGGGATGCTGCTGCGAATATCACCGATGATATGGTTGAGCGTTTAGAAAGCACCGACAAATTAAGCAAAGATGATAAAGCAGTGATTTTAGAACTTGCACGCCAAGCGCTTGAAACCTTCAGCACTGACACAGATTTAGGTGAGCCAAGATGACAGATAGTATCGCCAGTTTGCGTCACAAAATTACCAGCGCCCAAGACTTAGAATCTGTAGTGCGAAGTATGAAAACCATCGCATCGTCGAGCATTGGTCAATATGAAAAGGCCGTGCATTCGCTCGATGATTATTATCGAAACGTGCAATTGGGATTATCGGCGTGTTTGTCGCAAACTGCACAATTAGAACAGCCTGCGGTAATCGTTAATCGATCTCAGAAGGACGCACCCGCCATCGGCGTGATTGTGTTTGGCTCGGATCAAGGTCTAGTCGGACAGTTCAATGAAGTCATGGTCGAGTTTGTGGTCGATTCTTTGGCAAAATTATCAGGTAATAAGATGCTTTGGGCCGTAGGCGAGCGGGTTGAGTCTCGCTTGATAGAGACAGATTTAAACACCGAAGCAAGCTTTGAGTTACCTCATTCCATCAACACTATTACTGGATTGGTAGGCGAGATTTTAATCGAACTGGAAGCAAAACGAGATCAAGGACTGATTGACCAAGTATTTTTGTTTCATCATAAGCCTGAAGCCAATTCGATTTCTCGCCCCGTGAGTCAGCAACTTTTGCCTTTGGACGCCGCTTGGCAGCGAGAGCTTGTTGCTATTGACTGGCCAAGTAATAACCTTGTGGAAGTGATGCCAGATCAAGATCAAACACGTCGTGCTTTTGTACGTGAATATCTGTTTGTTAGTCTTTTTCGAGCCTGTGCGGAATCGCTTGCCAGTGAGAACGCCAGCCGACTTGCCGCCATGCAGCGAGCAGAAAAAAATATCGATGAAATACAAGAAAACCTTAATCAAACCTTTCACCGTCTGCGTCAAAGTGACATCGATGAAGAGTTATCCGATGTGTTATCTGGATTTAATGCTTTAAATTAGAATCTAGATCATGATTTCAGTGAGTAAATCATAAAATAAAGAGTAGTGTGTTCGCTAGCGCACAGAACTTTGAGTAGCAAAGCGATAGAAAATGTCTTGAGATCATTGCACGACTACTGTGCTTGCCAATACTTTGTTAAAAATAGACTCAAAATGCTCATTTTATAACTCATAAACTCCGCTGTTTCGTCTATTTTTGCCTCGTCTTGGCTTCGCTCGCGACTTCGTGAAACGATCTCATTCTATCGCTTTGTTGCGACCTGATTTTCACTTGAAAAATATTTAAGAATTATCCTATGCATGATGCAATCGATACGACCTTTTCACCATTACAGAATCATTTATTAGCCGCTTTACCTGAGGAAGTTCAAGTTCGTATCTTTCCTTTTCTTGAGTTGGAAAAACTGGAATTAGGGCAGGTGATGTACGAAGCGGGCGACAAATTGGCTTATGTACACTTTCCTGTTGATGCCATCGTCTCTTTGCTTTACGTGATGGAAAGTGGCGCGTCAGCCGAAATTTCCGTGGTTGGCAATGAAGGTTTGATTGGCGTTGCCTTGTTTATGGGTGGCGAAAGTACGTCGAGCCGAGCGGTAGTGCAAAGCGCTGGATATGCTTATCGCTTAAAGGGCTGCATGTTAACGGAAGAATTTAATCGCCACGGTAAGTTACTGGAGTTGCTGCTGCGTTATACGCAATCTTTGATCACCCAAATGGCGCAAACCGCTGTATGTAATCGGCACCATTCTATCGAGCAACAATTGTGTCGCTGGTTGTTATTGTCACTTGATCGTTTGCCCGATAACCATCTCACCATGACCCAAGAATTGATTGCCAATATGTTAGGCGTGCGCCGCGAAGGCGTCACCGAAGCCGCTGGCAAATTACAAAAGCTTGGGGTGATTGATTATCATCGAGGTCATATCACCGTGCTAGACAGATCGAAACTCGAAGAGTTAAGCTGCGAATGTTACGCCGTGGTGAAGACAGAGACAGATCGTTTGTTGCCTTATGTGGTGCCGAAAAAGTCAGCCTGACTCAATCATCTTAAATGGTGTTTTAACCTGATGACATCATTCATTGACGAGCTTCTGTGAGCCGATTGTTTGTTTGCTGGTTTTAGCGCCGCATAGGCTTCGGTAATTTCTTTGAACAAGGGCTCGCAATTCGATTGCTCAGAAATATCTGGATGATATTTGTGGGCGAGCTTGCGATAAGACTCTCTGATTTCTTTCGCCGATGCGGTGAGTTCTACTTCTAGGGTTTTGTAATAATCATTGAATTGCATGGTCAGTCTCCGATCAAAATAGATGAATAAAAAGTACAGAGCCGTTCGTTTTTAGCTGTGCGAATCTGTCCATTTCCCTTAATGAGATGCAGAAAATTCGGTTGTCATTTCTATTTCTGAAAAATGGCGTTCTGTTTGTTTCATCAGCAGGGCCAGTTGTTTAAAGACGGCAGGCAAGCGATAGGGCAAATCTTCTGCAATTAATCCTGTTCCAAAGTTGTTTGCTGCTGCACCGTGCAACCAAACGGCCGCTGCGGCGGCGAGAAAAGGTTCCATGCCTTGTGTAAGTAGACCGAGCGCTATGCCTGCCAACACATCGCCAGATCCTGCGGTTGCCAAAGTTGATGGCGCATTAGCATTGATGATGGCTCGTCCATCTGGGGCGGCGATGACGGTATCATTGCCTTTAAGTATGACGATGGCACCGCTTGCTTTAGCTGCAGCACGAGCGCGAGATAGCTTGTCATTACACGAAGAATTAACCACGCCTTTGAATAAACGACTGAATTCGCCTTCATGTGGTGTCAGCACGCATGGGCCGGTGATGGCATCAAACAGATCGCTTGGCGTATGTTGGAATGACGTAAGCGCATCGGCATCGAGAACGATTGCCTGTCCAGACTTTAACATGGTCAATACTCGTGCTTGGGTGTCGGGGCCAACACCTGCACCGGGACCAATCAGTAAACCTGTAATGCGTTTATCAGCAAGCAGTATAGCCAAGTCTTGATGTCGATGAATTGGCTTGACCATAATGCTGGTCAGTGTTGCAGCATACACAGAAAGGGCAAGGTAACTCTGGCTCATGTCCACCGCGACTGTTGTCAGTCCAGCGCCGACACGAGCCGCTGACAAAGCCGCCATGCGAGCCGCGCCAGTGGCTGGCCAGCCGCCCCAAACCAGCGCATGACCTCGACTGTATTTGTTGCTGTGTTGATTTAATAATGGCAAATCGTCAGCCCATAACGCGGGGTGATTCTCAAAAGTATCAGGGGGAATGCTGATAAACACGGAAGCGGGTGTTCCTATATCGGCGACGACCAGTTCACCGCACAAGCTTTTCCCAGGTTGTAATAGGTGGCCGGGCTTTTTACGAAAGTAGGTTAGAGTGAGGGCACAAGGCACAGCGCCCATATTTTCGCCAGTGTCGCCCATTAATCCGCTTGGCACATCAACCGCGATGATGGTCAATTTTCTAGCAGCTGCAGCAGCAAGGGTCTCCGCTGCCGCGCCTTCCAAAGGACGAGTTAGACCAGCGCCAAATATAGCATCGACAATCAGCTCCGCGCCGTTTAGAGCATCGGGCGTGAGCGTTTCAACGGGTCCATTCCAGAGAGAAGCATGATGTGCCGCAGAGCCACGAAGCTGATCACGAGGAACAAGTAACGCGACTCGAACTGGCCAGTTTGCTTCAGCCAAACGTCGAGCGGCGACAAAACCATCACCGCCATTGTTGCCGGGACCGCAAAGCACCAATACCGGACGCAAGCTCCAACGATTCATAATCGCGTCTGCCACAGGACGGCCAGCGTTTTCCATTAGAGTGATTGCATTGATGCCATAGGCAATGGTTAATCGGTCAGCTTCGGTCATTTGAGCTGTACTGAGAAGGACATGTGGCAGTCGATCAGACTGTCCACGTTGTGAGTCAAAGCCTGATTCCCAATGGCTTGGTTGAGGAATCGTTAATGGTTTCATTGTGGTGCCACTAGATTGGCTTTTGGCGCACGAGCCCAATAACCCGTTAGCCCATAATGCTCGTACATTTCCGCTTCTTGGTGTCGATTAATCTGTTCAGTTGAGTTGTATTCTGGTGAGTCTTTGACCAATTGACGAGTCAGATCAATAGTGAGAAATTCGTCTAGCCAATCAATGTCTTTGATCCATTCTGGCGAAATCAGTACTTGATGTCCTCCCCACCAATTGCTGGTATTGATCACCAAATAGCGCACCGCCCAAGTGTTTTCTTCTACTAAGATTTCTGCAATATGGCCAATGTCGCCATCTTTTGCGTGTACGTGATAATCGATGATGGCTTGGCAACTACGCAAATTAGGGTCTTTGTTTTTATGGTTTTCTTGGTTTTCTTGGTTTTTTGCGTCATAAACGGCTTGATGAGCCACTTCTGCCTTATGGATTTCTTCGTCTCCATTGAGCGAATCGATATAGCCCGGATACATCAAATAAGGGTACATGCCACCAGCCCATAATCCCGTTCCTCCCCAATAATTTGGGTAGCCATAAAACCCCAGATAATCCATTTCATGCTGGCGTGAGACGGGTTGGTCTGTGTCGATTTTTGGGCTGTTTTTTACTTGGTCTGTGGTAATTAACACTGGAAGGATATGTTCCCAGCGGTTGGGTTTTTGAATGGAAATCGGAGAGATAAGAACCTTGCGATGCATCAGCCAAAGCCCTGTTTCCACGACGAAATAGCGTACCACCCACGTTAAGTCATCAAACAAAACGTCCTTTACCATACCCACATGGCCGTCGCTGGCAGCAATGGTGTATTTTTCTAAATCGTTCATGCTGCGTAGCATAAGAAGTTATCCCTTTAAATTAGGTCGCTTGTAATAAAGAATCCCTCGGCGTTAACCGAGGGAAGGGTGTTAGTACTTAGCTGTTAATGGACTAGCTCAGCTCGATGCGAAATTAATGACCACTCGTGACGGAACATCACCATTTTCCAGACGTTTAAAGACATCGTTAATGGCAGACAATGGCTGTAGCTCAATGTCAGCTTTTACTTTGCCTTCGGCAGCAAAGGCTAATGCTTCGGCCATATCTTGGCGTGTGCCCACGAACGAGCCGCGAATGGTGACGCAGTTAGCAACCACATCGAATAACGGCACTGGGAATTCACCAGGTGGCAAACCAACCAATACACAAATGCCACGTTTACGTGTCATGGCAACCCCTTGATTAAAAGCAATCAGTGAAGGTGCGGTGATTAATACGCCATGACCACCGCCGTTTGTTGCCTTGATTACGGCTTCAATCGCGCCTTCGTGTTTGGCATTGACCACTGCATCCGCGCCAAGTTGGGTGGCGTGTTCGAGCTTTTTATCATCAATATCAACCGCACAAACGTGCAAGCCCATGGCTTTAGCGCATTTCAATACCAGCATTTGACGCTGCGGTTTCTCGCTCGGTTCCTTTTATCGCGCTATGTTTGGCCTTAACAATGTCACCGAAATTGGTAAACAATACATTAGCGACGGATCTGTTCATGGCTTTTGCCATTAGCAAGGTTAGTAATAGGCCGGCTGCACCAACTACCATACCGGCAATCATCAAAGCCGGATTGCCTAAAACGAAGCCTTCAATACCCACTGCCAGACCAGTGAAGGCGTTGTAGATAGAGATCACCACGGGCATGTCTGCACCGCCAATTGGTAGGGTCATTAATATGCCGAATATCAGAGCAATGGCGAAGAAGATATAAGTCCAGCTTGAAATGGATAGAAGCGGATCAACGCCACTCAGTGTGACAAAGACGATCCAGCCTGCCACAGCGATGGCAGCAAGAAAGACCACTCCATTGATGATTTGTTGGCTCTTTATTCTTAATGGCTTATTGATTACGCCTTGCAGTTTTGCCCAGGCAATCACAGAGCCGGACATAGAAATGGCACCGATTAATGCACCAAGTAAGGTAACAATCAATTGACTAGCGTCATGGGCGTTATTGCCAAATAACTCCACTGCGGCGATGGCACCTGCTGCACCACCGCCCATACCGTTATAAATGGCGACCATTTGCGGCATAGCCGTCATGGCGACCTTACGTCCGGCAAGCCATGCGCCGACACCGCCAATGGCAAGGGCCAGCAAGGCGAGGGTGATATTCATTAGTAGATAAGGCTTTACGCTGTCATCAATGTTCAAAACGTAGAGAAAGCTTGCCAACACAGCGGCGACCATGCCGATGCCAGCCAAACGAATGCCAGACGCGGCGGTGGCTGGTGAGGACATGCGTTTGAGACCAAAGAGAAAAAGAAAAGCGGCCACAAGGTTGGCAGCGCCGATAGTCAGTTGCGCTAAAAGAGTGAGCATGATTGTGTCCTTAGTGTTTCTTTTTCGAAGCGTGGCTGCGATGTGGTTTGCTGGCTGGTTCACTGCTCTTAAACATCGCCAACATCCGATCCGTCACTGCGTAGCCACCTGCAGCATTGCCAGCGCCTAGCAGAACAGCAAAAAAGCCAATAACTTGTTCCTGCGTCGTGCTGGCGTTAATGAGTGTGTAAAGCCCACCAACGACCACAATGCCATGTATGAAATTGGAACCGGACATCAGCGGTGTATGCAAAATAGCTGGCACATTGCCGATGATGACCCAGCCTGCGAATCCTGCCAGCATGAATATGTGCAGGGCGACAAAGCCCGTAATCGTGAAATCAAAACTCATCACTCACTTCCTATGCTATTCAAACCGTTTTTGCGGTTTGGTTGTCTAATTTGGTTATCGGTTTTTTTAGGTTATTTAGATTGAGATTTTGCTTTGGCTTTTTTATCTGTTTTATCTGTTTTAGTTGCGTCGCAAAGCTTGCCATCGTGGGTCAGAGCAGTATCGGCAAGCACTTCGTCTTCCCAGTCGATGGTGACTATGTTGTTCTTCATCATTAGGGCGAGCAGGTTGAACAGGTTCTTGGCGTAAAGCTCGCTGGCATCCGCTGCGAGCATGGATGGCACGTTTAATGGAGCGATTATCGTGACGCCATCAATATGAGTCGTTTCGCCGGGTGTTGATGCTTCACAATTACCGCCGCCATCAGCAGATAAATCGACAATCACTGAGCCGCGTTTCATGCCAGAGACTTGTGCTTTGCTAATTAGTTTAGGAGACGCTTTGCCAGGAATAGCGGCTGTGGTGATGATCAAATCGGCTGCTTGAATGTGTTTTGTTAGGGCTTTATTGACGGTGATTTTTTCTTCGGGCGTTAGTTCGCGGGCATAACCGCCTTTGCCAGTGGCATCAACGCCGGTGTCGACAAAGGTCGCTGCTAGAGACAATGCTTGTTCTTTGGTTTCTGGGCGAACATCGTAGCCTTCAACAACCGCACCAAGTCGTTGCGCTGTAGCGATGGCTTCGAGTCCTGCGACACCAAGGCCCATCACTAAGACTTTGGCTGGGCCAATGACACCTGCCGCCGAGGTGATTTTAGGTAGCACCTTAGTCATATTGCTCATACCAAGGGCGACCGCATAATACCCTGCTAAAGCCGATTGACTGGATAATGCGTCCATTGACTGAGCACGAGAGATACGTGGAATGCGTTCCATGGCAAAACAGGTGATTTTTTTGGTGAGCAGGCATTGAACAAATTCAGGCTCATTCGCCGCATAAACGAAGCAAATCAATATCGCGCCCGGTTTCATGGCATTAATGACCGACATAGCCGGTGGCTGAACTGCTAACACCACATCTGCGTCTTCTACCAAGGCATGGCGGTCATCCATGAAAATGACGTCTTGATAGGCGGAATCTGACAGCTTAGCCGCATCACCAGCGCCCGATTGCATATGCAACCGAGCGCCAAGTTTGATTAATTTAGCAGTGAGTGATGGTACTAAGGAAACGCGTTTTTCATGGGGATGCGTTTCTTTTAAAATGGCAAGGTTCACATACATGACGAGATCCTTATTCTGGCGCGTCGAGGGTGGCTAGTCGTACCAGTTTTTTGTTAACAAATTCCTGAATCCCCATGTTGCCGAGTTCACGTCCGTAACCCGAATTCTTAATACCACCGAAAGGTAATTCTGCATCCGTCCAATCGATGTTGTTGATGAACATCATGCCGGTTTCAACTTGGCTGGCGACACGTTTGCCTCGTTCGATGTCTTTGGTGTAAACCGAACCGCCTAGACCGAAGTCAGAGTCGTTTGCCAGCGCAATTGCTTCGTATTCGTTTTTGACGCGGAAAAACATCGCAACTGGGCCAAAGAACTCATCTCGGTATGCTGGGTTGTCTGGTGTGATATTGGTGAGAATAGTGGGTTGCATGAAGGCGCCTTTGTGATCGAAGCGTCTGCCACCGATCAATACGGTTGCACCATGAGCGACAGCTGCATCCACTTGCTTGAGCAAACCGATTAATGCGGATTCAGTAGACAAAGGGCCAAGGGTGGTTTTTGGGTCCATTGGGTCGCCAGGTTTGAGTGCGCTAAGTGCAGCCTGAAATTTATCCAGAAATTTGTCGGCCAATTCTTCGATAACTATAAAGCGTTTTGCCGCGCAACAGGTTTGGCCTGCGTTGTACATGCGCCCCCATACAGCCCATTTGACGGCTTTTTCTAAGTCGGCATCTTCTAGGACGATAAACGCATCGCTGCCACCTAACTCCATGGACGATACTTTAAGGTGATGGCCTGCACTAGAAGCAACCGCGCTGCCAGCTGGGACGCTGCCAGTTAGCGCTACGCCTTTTATACGAGGATCACCAATTAGATTGTTGGCTTGTTCGTGAGAGATAAATAAATTGGTATACAAGCCTGCAGGAGCGCCAGCTTCTGTCAATAATTCATCAAAGGCAACAGCGCATTGTGGTACGCAGGCCGCATGTTTGATCAAGATGACGTTGCCAGCCATGAGATGCGGGCCTGCGACTCGTGCTAATTGGTAGTAAGGGAAGTTCCAAGGTTCAACACAAAGGATCAAACCAATTGGGCTGCTTTCCATGTGCGCTTCGCCACGAGTTGGGTCGAGTTTAACAGGAGCGAGAAAGCGTTCGGCGTTTTCTGCGTAATACGCCATGATTCTGGCGCTAAATTCTACTTCGCCTCGGGCTTCGTCGATTCGTTTACCCATTTCAAGTGTTGCTATTTTTGCGAATTCATCTGCACGGGCATGCAGTATTTCGCCCGCTTTGGCGATGATAACGGCACGCTCGGCGTAGCTTTTATTACGCCAGATTTGATAACACTCAGCGGCGGTTGCCATTTTATCTTCAAGTTCTTTATCGCTGATATTCTCAAAGGATTTTTGAATCTTGCCATCGTAAGGGTTAACACTTTGGTAATTCATGGTGAAGCATTCCTTATGTTTAATTTAGTCAGCTGATGCTGGTGATTAAATGATTTGTTATTAGAGCCTATTCTTCTTAATTCATCTCGTCAGTGCGTTTGCGTACACAACGAATTTATATGAATTTTTATAGAGTGAGTTTTTATGAACATATCTTCAGATTAAATTTTTCAGTGTTCTATTAATTATTAATATTTTTTATTGTTTTAATTTTTTGTAGTGGTTTTTTTGTTGAATGATTTTTCTTTGTGTGGTGGCGCACATACAAGGGATTAAAAAGTGATGTAAATTGGTTAAGTTGTATCTAATTGTTAAAAATTAAAATCTTAATAATTAAAAGATATTCCTGAGTTCAAGCTCGATAGTTTTTATTTCAACACCCTCATAGCTCATTTAGAGCACGCTTAAGGGATTTAAGAGGACATAGTTTATGAGTAAATTTATGCAGGAACCGTTTTTTTCGCTGCGCCGCAATGTGCTGAAAGGCTCATCTTTGTTGGCTGTTGTTGTCTTACTGACTGCTTGTTCGCATAACCCGCAGCCACGGGTGTACGGCGCTTTACAAGCTGCAGAAACGGCCATTGCCGATGCTGATAGAAATGGTGTGAATGGGTATCCCTCACCAGAATTAGTAGAAGCGAGAAACAAGTTGCAGCAAGCTCGAGCAGCGGTAGAGAAGGAACAAATGCCTCTAGCTGTTTATTTGGCTAAAGAGTCGCAAGTTGGCGCTGAATTGGCATCGGCTAAAGCGACCTTGCTCAAAGAGCAGCAAGTCAATGCGGAAATTGAAGAGGGCATTGAGGCACTTAAACAAGAAATGGATCGCAATATAGGAGCTGGCTCATGAGTGTATTAAATATTCGGTTTTATCAAGTGGCTGGTATGGCTTCTTTGTTGGCGCTTGCTGGGTGTGCTGGTCCTGCTACTCAGCCAGAGGGAATGAATAACGTGCGAGCTAAGTTGATGGATTTGCAAGGCGACTCTCAGCTCATTCAACTGGCACCTTTGGAATTCAATGAAGCTGAGCAAGCGGTTAAAACGGCTGAAGAGCCAAGAACTGACGAAATGTTAGGTCGTCATTTAATGTTTGTTGCTTACTCAAAAGTGGAGATTGCTGAAAATCGCGCAAAAAGTCGAATGCTGGTTTTAGAGCGTAAACAGCTCAGCCAACAGCGTAATGAGGCTACATTAGCAGCAAGAAACCGGGAATTGGGCGTGGCGCGTAATGATGCAATGCAGTCTAAAGCCGATGCCGAAAAGCTGCGTATGGAAGCCAATGCAGAGCGCAATCGTAGTCAAGAATTTCAGCGACAACTTGGAATGCTAAATGCAAAAGCGACCAATCGCGGCATGATCATGACGTTAGGGGATTTGTCTTTTGCGACAGGCAAAGCAAAACTACAGCCGAGTGTATTGATTGATCTCGATAAGTTAGTTGTATTCCTCAATAAGTATGCAGATCGCAGCATCGTAATAGAGGGTAACACCGACAGCGTTGGCAGCGAGGCGCTTAATCTTAGGTTGTCCCAACATAGAGCTTCAGCAGTCAGAGATTATTTAGTTGGAAAAGGCATTAATTCTGCTCGTTTAACTGTGGTAGCGAATGGCGAGGGTAATCCATTAGATACCAACGATTCTAAACTTGGGCGTCAGCATAATCGTCGAGTAGATATTGTTATTTCGAATACCGAAATGTCTAGGCCAACTGCTATTTTAAATGGTTTAACTATTAATTCAGTAGAATTTCCAGCGGATATATTAAAAGAAAATAAAGAATAATAATTTCAAAGATAAGCATCTTGATAGTAGATGATATTGTCAAGGTGCTTTTTTTGTATCTAACAAAAACGTGACCACCATCAGATTTTTAAAATTTTTTAATTATCTTTTTGATTCTATAGAAGCATGGTTTGTATCGTTTTTTGAATGTTCAGTTTGTGGTTTTTTTAAAGTATCCGTATTTTTACAGGATGTTAATAATGACATTTAAATTTCCAACCGCTTATACCATTTTGTTTTTGCTAATCGCTTTGGTAGCAGCTGGTACTTGGGTGGTGCCTGCAGGCCAATACGAACGTGTTGAAAACGTGACGCTGGGGAAGGAAGTACCGGTTCCCGGCACGTATCAGCAAGTGGATTCTAACCCGCAAGGTGTGGTGGATGTTTTCCTTGCGCCGATTGCCGGTTTTTATAATCCAGACAATTACGAAGCCGCCGCCATTGATGTGGCTTTGTTTGTGTTAATTATTGGTGGATTTCTAGGTGTTGTCACTAAAACAGGCGCGATTGATACGGGTATTTCCCGCGCAATGGTGAAGCTGAAAGGTCATGAAAAATGGATGATTCCGATTTTGATGGCGCTGTTTGCGATTGGTGGTAGCACTTATGGTATGGCGGAAGAATCGCTGGCGTTTTATGCCTTGTTGATTCCAGTGATGATCGCCGCAGGTTATGACTCTGTAGTGGTGGTGGGCATTATTTTGTTGGGTGCTGGCATAGGAACGCTTGGTTCCACCATTAATCCGTTTGCGACCGTTATCGCCGCTAATGCTGCCGATATTCCCTTCACGCAAGGCATGGTTTTACGCTTCTTTATTTTACTAACGGGATGGTTAGCATGTGTCGTGTATGTGATGCGCTATGCGGCAAAAATTAAACAAAACCCTGAATTTTCTATTGTGGCTGATCATAAAGCAGACATTGAAGCGCAATTTTGTAAAAAAGTTCATACCGATGGCGAGACAATGTTGACGCTAAATCAGAAGTTTGTCTTGGTGATTTTCGCTTTAACCTTTGCGGTGATGATTTGGGGGGTGTCGAGCCAAGGCTGGTGGATGGCAAAAATGGGGGCGCTCTTTATTGCTTCGTCTGTGCTGATCGGTTTTGTTACTTGGATGGGCGAAAAAACCTTCACGGAAGTCTTTATTAATGGCGCACGAGATCTATTAGGTGTCGCCATCATTATTGGTATTGCTCGTGGCATAGTCGTCATCATGGACGCAGGTCACATGACAGATACCATTTTGCATTTGGGGGAACAAAGCCTAAGCGGTTTGTCGAATGTGATGTTTATCAACGTGATGTTTGGTATTGAAGTGTTGATGTCATTCTTTGTTCCTTCTTCGTCTGGTTTGGCGGTGTTAACTATGCCGATCATGGCGCCACTGGCTGATTTTTCTGGTGTGGGCCGAGAATTGGTGGTGACGGCGTACCAGTCTGCCAATGGTTTGGTGAATTTATTTAATCCTACTTTTGCTGTGGTGATGGGAGGTCTTGCTATCGCCAAAGTGCCTTACGAAAGATGGCTGCGTTTCATTTGGCCGCTGCTGTTAATTCTTTGTCTCATCATTATGGGCTCTCTCAGTGTTATCTCATTAATTGAATAAGCCGTTACGTATTCGGCTATGTGAATCAATACATAAAACTAAATAAAGCACATTTTCACCTATCAATAGTCGTGAGACGTTCTCATTAGTACGTTCTTACTAAAAGGGAAAAACTATGATCGAATTTGGCGTTCACTCCGAAGTTGGCAAACTGCGTAAAGTTATCGTTTGTCGTCCGGGTCTTGCTCATTCTCGTCTTACTCCCGGCAATGCCGCGCAATTGTTGTACGACGATGTGTTATGGGTTCAGCAGGCACGTACGGACCACATGGATTTTTGCATGAAAATGGAAAATCGTGGCATTAAAGTGCTGGAGTTTGGTCAATTATTAGAAGAAACCGTGCGCGATAAAGGTGCTCGAAATTGGATTCTTGACCGCCGCATTAACGAAAATCAAGTGGGCGTTGGCATGCTAAATGAATTGCGCAGCTGGCTTGATGATATGTCTGCCGAGCAATTAGCTATTTACTTGATTGGCGGGATTTCCGTTCACGAATTGCCTTTTAAACCTCATGGCATGTTTGGTAATTATCTCGGCGGCGATGGTTTTGTTATTCCACCATTACCCAATACTCAGTTTCCGCGTGATAACAGTAGTTGGATTTACAACGGCGTTACAGTGAATCCGATGTTTTGGCCTGCACGTCGACCAGAAACCTTGTTGGTCACAGCTGTATATCGTTTCCACCCCGAATTTGCGCCAGCCTTTAATAATGGTGATTTCAAAATTTGGTGGGGTGACCCAGATCAGGATCATGGTCCAGCCACTGCAGAAGGCGGCGATGTTATGGCGTGGGGTAATGGCAGCGTGTTAATCGGTATGGGCGAACGTACTTCACCTCAAGCGGTTGGGCAAATTGCTAAACGATTGTTTGAGCAGGGCGCAGCAACCCGCGTGATTGCCTGCCAAATGCCGCGTTCTCGTTCGGCAATGCATCTGGATACCGTGTTTAGTCATTGTGATCGGGATGTTGTCACCGCCTTTACCGATGTTTGTGATGAGATCCAATGTTATACCTTGCGGCCAGGCGATCACGCTGGACAAATTGATTTCCGTAAAGAAAAGAAACACCTGTTTGAACTTGCAGCAGACTGCTTAGGCATCAAAAAACTCAACGTCGTGCAAACTGGTGGCGATCATTATCAGAAAGAACGCGAGCAATGGGACGATGGCAACAACGTTATCGCCCTAGAACCCGGCGTTGTCGTCGCTTATGACAGAAATACCTACACCAATACCTTGCTTCGCAAAGCGGGCGTGGAAGTGATTACCGTGAGCGGGGCAGAGCTAGGCCGAGGCCGTGGCGGCGGTCATTGTATGACGTGTCCGGTATGGCGTGACCCCGTCTCTTATTAAAACATGACTACTGCGCTCGCTACGTCATTGGGTTATCAGTTTAATTAAAAGGGTTGTGGCCATTTTTTGATCAATAAGATATAAGGTGTAAATATTTTGTTTAATTTACGAAATAAGAATTTTTTAAAATTGCTGGATTTTAGCCAGCGAGATGTGAGTTTTTTGTTGGATTTGTCCCGCGATTTAAAGCGTGCAAAGTACTCAGGCATGGAACAGCAGGACTTGAAGGGCAAGAACATCTGTCTGATTTTTGAGAAGTCCTCGACTCGTACCTTGTGTGCATTTGAAGTGGCGTCGTTTGATCAAGGTGCTCAGATCACCTATTTAGGCCCTTCTGGTTCGCAAATCGGTAAGAAAGAATCCATGAAAGACACGGCTCGCGTGTTGGGTCGTATGTTCGATGCGATTGAATACCGTGGCTTTGGTCAGGGAGTCGTGGAAGAGTTAGCGAAATACGCTGGCGTGCCAGTTTATAACGGGTTGACCGACGAATTTCATCCAACACAAATGTTGGCCGATTTGCTCACCATGCGCGAGCACAGCGGTAAACCGTTGAATAAAATTAGCTATGCTTTTGTCGGCGATGCCCATTCCAATATGGGACATTCATTGATGATTGCGGGCTGTTTAATGGGCATGGATGTACGCATTGCTGCGCCTAAATCTTTATGGCCAAGCGACGAGTTCTTAAAACCTGCGCGCGAATTAGAAAAACGTTATGGCGCGACGCTGACCATTACCGAAGATGTAAACGCCGCCGTGAAAGACTGTGATTTTATTCATACGGATGTGTGGGTTTCCATGGGCGAGCCGGATTCCGTTTGGGAAGAGCGCATCAAATTACTCACGCCTTACCGTGTAAATAGCGATTTGATGAAGGCGACTGGCAACAGCAACACCAAGTTTATGCATTGCTTACCTGCTTTTCATAATCGCGACACCGACGTGGGTGAAGAAATCTTCCAGAAATTTGGCATCGAAGAAATGGAAGTATCCGACGAAGTGTTTGAATCGGAAGCAGGTATTCAGTTCGAGCAAGCGGAGAATCGTCTCCATACGATTAAAGCGATGCTTGTCGCCACTTTGGGTCACTAACGTTCACGCCTAATTAAAAGGACTGGAATATGAGAATAGTCGTGGCTTTGGGTGGTAACGCCTTGCTGAAACGGGGTGAGCCATTAACGGCACAAGCCCAGCGCGAGAATATTAAAATCGCGGCGCAAGCTTTGGCAAAAATCGCCATCAATAATGAGTTAATTATTACTCACGGCAATGGCCCGCAAGTCGGCTTGTTGGCATTGCAAGGCAACGCCTATAAGCCGGATGAGCTTTATCCGCTGGATGTTCTAGGTGCCGAAACTGAGGGTATGATCGGTTACATGATAGAACAAGAAATGGGCAACCTTGTTCCCGCTGAACGGCCATTGGCAACACTTTTAACCATGATAGAAGTCGACCCAAAAGATCCGGCGTTTAAGAATCCCACCAAGTTTATTGGCCCCGTTTACGAAGAAGCGGAAGCCAATAAACTCGCCCAAGACAACAACTGGACTATAAAACCAGACGGAAAAAAATGGCGTCGAGTCGTGGCTTCGCCCTTGCCAAAGCGCATTTTTGAAATTCGCCCGATTCGTTGGTTATTAGAAAAAAATACCATCGTTATCGCCAGCGGCGGCGGAGGCATTCCTACCATGTATGACGCGGATCATCATCTAAAAGGCATCGAAGCCGTGATAGATAAAGACTTATCCAGCGAACTGCTCGCGCGGGAACTGGGGGCCGATTTATACATCATGGCGACTGATGTTCAGGCGGTGTACTTGGACTGGGCGACGCCACAACAGCGTGGCATTAAAAGCATAAATCCTGCTGATCTCGCCAACTACGACTTCGCTACTGGTTCCATGGGACCGAAAGTTAACGCCGCCAGACAGTTTGCCGAGAAGACCGGCAAAGTCGCCGCCATTGGATCATTAGAAGAGCTTGAATCAATCGTCAAAGGCACCGCAGGCACGCGAGTGAGCAAGCTGGTTGGACCAATGGAAAGCTATTAGCAACTATCGTAAAAACAGTAATTAAATGTTTTTTAAAAAGGGGTCAGACAATGAACATGAAAGAAGCTTACCAAAAAAAACTCCAGGCACAATTAGACGAGTGGAGCGCAGAAATTGATTTGCTCAAAGCAAAAGCTCGCAGTTCAGAAGCTGACGCGCAAATTGAGTACTCCAAACAAATCGAGGAACTGCATGCGATGCGAGAATCGGCCAACAGCAAAATTACCGAACTGAAAGAAGCCAACGACGATGCATGGGAGGATCTAAAAGCTGGTATGGACAGTGCGTGGAACTCGCTCAGTAAAGCGGTTAAGTCGGCTCGCTCTAAATTTAAATAAATGAGCGGCAAGAGGAATACCGATGTTTGTTTTGTGGTCGAATGTCAGAGCAAAGTTTGTCTGACATTCGAGTGTTGATAAATAAATGTTGAGCCTTAGTTTTTGCTCACTCGCCAAATTGTATTACCCACATCATCCGCTACTAATAATGCGCCAGTTTTATCAATGGTTACGCCAACTGGTCTACCATAGGCATCGCCATCTTCACTAAGAAAGCCAGTCACGACATCGATTGGATCAGCGGAAGGTTGTCCATTAACAAAGGGAACGAAAACAACCTTATAGCCGCTCGGTGGGCGACGATTCCATGAACCATGTTCGCCGATAAACATACCATTGCTGAACGTTGAGGGTAGGCTGGTTCCGGTAGATGAAGTTAAACCTAGAGGCGCCACGTGTGAGCCTAGCGCGTAATCTGGCGCAATGGCTGTCGCGACAAGATCAGGACGTTGCGGTTGAATTCGGGTATCAATATGTTGCCCGTAATAACTGTACGGCCAGCCATAAAATCCGCCATCGATTACTGAGGTTAAATAATCTGGCACTAGGTCATTACCCAGTTCGTCGCGCTCGTTAACTACCGTCCACAATTTCCCTGTCGTAGGCTCCCACGCCATACCATTTGGGTTGCGCAAACCGCTGGCAAAGACCCGAGAGGCGCCAGAGTTAATATCCACTTGCCAAATCGCCGCGCGCTTTGCTTCCGCTTCCATGCCGTTTTCGCCGACATTACTGTTAGAGCCAACGCTGACATAAAGTTTAGTACCATCGGCACTGGCGAGAATGTTTTTCGTCCAATGATGATTGATAGGGCCCGCTGGCAAATCTACTAGCTTGTTTCCAGGTGTTGTAATTTGCTTATCGCCCGTGTGATATGGAAAACCTAAAATTGCATCTGAGTCAGCGACATACAAAGTATTACCCACTAAGGCGATGCCAAAAGGGGAGTTAAGGTTTTGTAAAAATACAGTTTGAATATCAGCAACGCCATCGCCAGTGCTATCGCGTAGTAGAGTGATGCGATTAGCGCTTGGTACAGCTGCTCCAACGCGCTTCATGACCAATCCCATCACCCAACCTTTCAATCCTTTGTTGCCATCTGGTTTGGCCGGAGCGTTAGTTTCGGCAACAAGCACATCGCCATTGGGCAAAACATACAACCAACGAGGGTGGTCTAATCCTTTGGCAAACAGGTTTACCTGTGTGCCTTTAACAGTTACTGGCGTTTTATCAGCAGGCCATCCTATCGCCGGCGCAATTTTTAACGTCGGTATCAAGTCGTGCTCTGGTTCAGGTAACGTTGGGTTTGCACCTACGCCAAAATTTTCTGGATGGGGGGATTTTTCAGCGCAGCCATTAATCGACAATGCTCCGATAACAAGCACCGCAGAAGCAGCAAATCTATTATTTATGAGCAATAAATCTTTCATTATTTTTTCCTGACGAAAATGGTATGCAGGGATGGCATGACTGCCATGGTTACGAGCGAAGCCAAAGAGTAAAAGTAAACACACCCTTTGGCACTGGGCTCGATATAGAAATGCTAAATCATACTTCAGTGCGGACGCTCCAACGAGCAATGCGCTTCGTCTGCTTCGCTTTCTATTTGGATCGTAGCATGTTCTATCGAGAACTCATCGTGTAGATGATGTTGGATTTGATGCAGGAAACCTTCCTGTGTGCTGCCTTTCATCACCAAGTGCACGGTTAAGGCCACTTCTGTGGTACTTAACGGCCAAACGTGTAGATCGTGAATACGGGCGACGTCTGGCAAGTTTTCTAGGTACTTTTTCAGTGCTGGCATGTCAATTTTGTCTGGCACAGCATCTAATGTGTAGTTCATGGAATCTTTTAGTAGATTCCATGTGCCTATGAAAATCACCGCGACGATCAATAGACTGATAACAGGATCGACCCACAACCAGCCTTTCCACCAAATAAGTGCGCCAGCAATCACCACACCTAAAGACACCGCAGCATCGGCCGCCATGTGCAAGAATGCGCCTTTGATGTTTAAGTCGTGCTGATGATCTCCTAGAAACAATAGGGCAGTGGCTGTATTTATCACCACCCCAATCGCCGCCACTACCATCATGGTAATACTCGCAACAGGCGCGGGTTCTGAGAAACGCTCTATCGCTTCCCAAGCAATAATTCCCAATGCAGCCAATAGCATGGCAGCACTGATCAAAGATGCCACCACAGTCACTTTACGAAGACCATAAGTGCGTTTTTCGGTCGCGGCTTTTTTGGCTAATATACTTGCGCCCCAAGCTAGCAATAAACTCAGCACATCACTTAAGTTATGCCCAGCATCGGCAATCAGCGCGAGTGAGTCTGCCGCAAAACCATAAATAAACTCGACCGTTGTAAAAAAGACATTGAGAACAATGCCAATGGCAAACGCACGATTGTAATTACTAACATGATGACTGTGATCGTGGCTCATAGATCCTCTTATTCAAAAAACAGAATTTCTTTTCTAACTTACAGGATAGCTAGAGTTGAGGAAATCGTTTGTACATTAAATTCACCAGCCACGACATACGCAAACTCGCCCGCGACAGCCGGTAAGGCAAAAGGGATAGATCGACTGTGCTTTCTTGTAATGAAAAGAGGGGAAGGCACTCAACCACGAACGGGGCGGACTGTACAAGCGCTACATGCACACCCATTCGAGAGAGCAGATGCGCAAAGCGTTGGAGGGATAAAAAAATAATCCCTTATATTAATGTTTTTGAGGCACTTATAAGTGCTTGATAAGTTTGGGAACCTTTATGCTGGTGTCTTTATTTACGGGAACATTAATATACTTATCAATGACTTACGGGTTTTTGGCCTTTCTTCCTTGTATCTAGGCAGCTAAGATTAATCAAATACATACGAAATTGTGGTTTAAGTTCCAAGTTGACGAGTAAGTCAAACTTTTATTGGTTATTATATTTCTATATTCATTTAGCCGATGGGCTTATTTGGGTGTTCTAAATTGGATTTTTATAGAGAGGTTAATATGAAAAAGACATAAAAAAGCCGCTTATTTAGCGGAACTAAAAAAGCGGCTTCGATGTGCAACCTTGCTCGACAAAGCAATCAGCACTTGCTGAGACAGGCTCAACCTATAGAAATTAGATCGTAGCGTACTTAGGCTGGGATCTCAAGAACCTGTTAATGCCATCGAAGCCTTTTCATTAATCTGTACGTTATAGAGGTAATATCTATGATGAGGTTACAGTACATCCTTGAAAAGGCAGTTGAGGTGCTTTTGCTTCTCAATGAGCTAGTGGATAGCGTAACCATCTTGATCTATTCGCTGGGTTAGGTGGTTTCTGTTTAGGTGTTAAAAGCCGCCGTTCGTGCGGCGGCTTTTCTAGGAAGAATTATGAAGGTTTTTAGATTTGTTAATGCCGCAGCGAAACGTGAATTTGGTAAGTTACCAAAAGATATACAGTTACTTTTTGCTACGAGTTTAAATGCTGTAGTGCAGGATCAGGATCCGTTAGTAGATTTCAAGCATATTGCGAGTAGCGTTGGAAAGGGCGCGATAGAGCTTATAGAGAATGGTAGTCCAGCTTATCGGGCTGTTTATTGTGCGAAATTTGGAGATACTATTTTTTTACTTCATTCTTTTGTGAAAACGACAAACGGTGTTGATAAAAAGGCTATGAATACCGCTAAGAAGCGTTACAAAGATATGATGGATATTGTTAACAAAGAGAGTTTATAACGCTCTCTTTTGTCATGAAATCATGCTTCGTTTAATGACCGTGTAGTGCATTCGAAAATAGGAGCCTGATTATCCTGCAGTGTCAGCGTTGGTTTGATCGTATAACCAACTTTCGCAAGAAAACCAATGAGTTTATCAGAAGAGAATTTGTCTACTTTACCTCTTGTTAGCTCACTTACTCTAGGTTGAGTGATGCCCAAGTTAGCCATTATATCCGCTTGTTTCCAGCCTTTTGATTGGAAGTAGTTTCTAAGCACAAGCATCATATCTGCACGGAACTCGAGGTCAGCAGCTTCCGCTGGATCATCTGCAATTGCATCAAAAATGTTTGTATATTGTAATTTTTCCATAATGGTAGCCTGCTGTTAACGAAATATAAATATACGTTTTTTTGTATAATTTGTATGTTAGGTTTTATCGATATGCTCGTCAATATAAATATTCCTCATTCCTAGTCGCAAAATCCGAAACTATCTCCGTTACAAAAATTCACTTGGTCATTCCCACTGGTTAAAACTATACTGTATATCCATACAGTATTTTGGTGTTGATCATGCGTGTGACTTATCTTGGTGTGTCTGAGTCGGCGGCGTTTATCGCGGCCAATAGTGTGCGAATCCCACTTTATGTGGATTCGGTATCGGCGGGTTTTCCTTCGCCCGCTCAGGATTTTGTTGAAAAATCTTTGGATTTGAATGAGTTCTGTGTGGCTCACCCGAACGCGACGTTTTACGTGCGTGCTCAGGGCGATTCGATGATCGATGTGGGCATCCATTCTGGTGACGTATTAGTGGTGGATCGGTCATTAACGGCGCGCCATGGAGACATTGTGATCGCCTGCATTCATGGAGAAATGACCGTGAAGACGTTGGAGTTAAAGCCCAATGTGTTGCTTCGCCCGAAGAATAAAGCCTACAAAGCGATTCATATTACCGAAGAGTCCGAATTGGAAATCTTCGGTGTGGTGACGGGCGTGGTTCGTAAGTACGAGCGCGGTTGATGAAGACGGTTTTTGCCTTGGTCGATTGTAATAACTTTTACGCCAGTTGCGAGAAGTTGTTCCGGCCAGATTTAAAACACACGCCTGTTGCGGTGTTGTCGAATAACGATGGCTGTATTGTCGCGCGTTCCAAAGAGGTAAAGGCATTGGGCATTAAGATGGGCGTGCCGATGTTTCAGGTTCAGGACGAGATAAGAAAGCACGGTATTGTGTGCTTTTCCTCGAATTATGCGCTGTATGCGGATCTGTCGAATCGGGTAATGACCATCTTAGAAGAGGAAGCGCCACGGCTTGAAGTGTATTCCATCGATGAGGCGTTCATGGACTTAACCGGTGTTGATCACGTGACGGATTTGCTAGCGTTTGGCAAACGAGTAAAAGCCAAGGTCGATCAATGGACGGGCATTACGGTAGGCGTGGGCATCGCGCCAACCAAGACGCTGGCGAAGTTGGCCAATCATGCCGCGAAGAAATACCCAGCCACCGGTTCGGTCGTAGATTTGATGAACCCAGATAGACAAAAGCGTTTATTGGCAATTGTTGATGTAAGTGACGTGTGGGGCGTTGGCCGTCGAACAACGGCGAAGTTAAAGGCGAGGGGAATTCATACCGCGTTGGATTTGGCGAATGCTGATCCTAAATCAATTCGAAGCGAGTTTTCTGTGGTGTTGGAGCGAACCATTCGAGAGTTGAATGGGGTGTCGTGTTTGGATTTGGAATTGCTCAGGCCAACAAAGCAGCAAATCATTTGCAGTCGGTCATTTGGTCACAAAGTGACAGACAAACGAGAACTACGGGAAGCCATCGCCAAGTACACAACCAGAGCGGCCGAGAAACTACGCGGAGAAAAACGCCTTTGCCGTGTGGTGAGTGTGTTCGTTCGTACCAGTCCATTTATTCCAAACGAACCGCAGTACTCGAAAACCTTGTCTGCAGAACTCCCCAACCCAACCGACGACACACGAGACTTATTAGAAGTGGCCGACGTGCTGTTTCGTCGCATCTATCGGGCTGGTTATCGCTACGCCAAAGGCGGCGTGATGTTGGCGGACTTCTACGAACATGGCGCCTTTCAACAAGATTTATTCCGAGCCGACAACACGAAAATCAATTCAAAAGCCCTAATGAACGTCGTGGACAAAATCAACCACAGCGGCCTCGGCAACGTCTTCTTCGCCTCGCAAGGTGTTTCGCCTCAATGGGCAATGAAACGCGAACATCTATCGCCAGCCTATACGACCAATTGGGAAGAACTGTCCAAGGTTTGGTGAGTAAGGACGGTTATTGTATATTCGATTTAATTTTGAAAATTACGCCAATTGATTAAAAGGAATCTTATGTATCAGGGGAGTTGTTTATGTGGGGTGGTGACATTAGAAATTCATGGCGGTATTGATTCCATTATTCATTGTTATTGTTCTAAGTGCAGAATAAAGTTGTGGCACTGCTTATGCCACGAATTGTTTTATTGCTACAAAAGAGTTAGTGATAAAAAACGGGGAAGGAGCTGAAACCACTATATAGCACCGGAAAATGAGCTTGAATGATAAGACAATCTCTTGTGTTAATCCCATGCTCTGTACGATAGAGCACAGATAAATCCTCCAGAATTCATTACCTTTATTGCTAATCAATATGCTTCACATGCTATATAAACAGCCCTGCTAGATGTCGATAATGCTAGGTCTCTATGAGTGTTTAGTCAGAAAAGGGCGTGGCACTTTTTCAAATCAATAACAAACATTAGAGGGTTTAATGAGTTTCTTTTCCTTGGTCAGTATTTTGATCACGCTTGCTGCGGTATCCAGTTATTTCAATTATCGATATATCAAGTTGCCGACGACCATTGGTGTCATGCTGGTGGCGTTGGTAGCGTCACTTACGCTAATAATTATTGGTCCTTACACATCGGGAGTTCGTGAGTAGGCGGCGTCGCTGGTGTCGCGTATCGATTTCGATAAAGTAGTATTGCACGGTATGTTGGCCTTTTTGCTCTTTGCAGCAGCGATTCATGTCAAGCTGGATAGCTTAGGGCGTGAGTGGTTATCTATTGCCTTGCTTGCTGTGGTTGGCACCTTGATGTCGACCTTTATTGTCGGCTGGGTAACTTGGTTGCTTCTCGGTTGGCTTGGTTTAGCCATTCCTTTTTTGCATGCTCTTTTGTTCGGCGCTTTGATTTCGCCGACGGATCCTATTGCTGTGCTTGCCATTATGAAATCGGTGGGGGCTTCTGAACAGCTCGAAAGCCAGATGGCGGGAGAATCGCTCTTTAACGATGGACTGGGAGTGGTGATTTTTCTAATACTGTTGCAATTGTCTGGTTTGGAGACTCCAGCGGCGGATGGCAGTGTTACTTCCTCTTCCATCGACATGGCAGCGATCGGTATCTTGTTGCTAAAAGAAGTGGGTGGCGCGTTGTTGCTGGCATCGATAACAGGTTATACGACGTATCTCATGCTGAAACGCGTGGATAACTACCAAGTGGAAGTTCTGCTTACTTTGGCCCTTGCTATGGGGCTCTATGCATTGGCGGATAGTTTGCATTTGTCTGCGCCTATTGCTGTGGTGGTTGCTGGCTTGTTTCTTGGTAATCATGGTCGTTTGTTTGCTATGAAGGATAAAACACGGGAACACGTGGATACCTTTTGGGAGCTGATAGATGAGATTCTAAACGTGGTGCTTTTTTTCCTAATTGGTTTGGAACTGCTTGTTTTACCCATTGAAAGTGAGTGGTTGTTTGCGGGTGCTTTGTCGATATTGGTTGTATTGGCGGCTCGTTGGTTCTGCGTAGCAAGCATTATTGGTCCGCTTAGTAAGCTGACAAGTCAGTCAAAAGGGGCTATCACTATTCTTACCTGGGGCGGCTTACGCGGTGGTATTTCGGTGGCAATGGCTCTGTCGTTACCAGTCAGTGAATCTCGTAGTTTGATACTAACGCTGACTTATTGCATCGTCATATTTTCGATTGTCGTGCAAGGGTTAACCATGAGTAAGGTGATCCGCATGAGCAGTCGTTCTACGAAAGAGTGACTGCTTGCAGATATTTATTTAATAAAGAGATACATTCCCTTCAAACTAGACAAAGTTAGAGTTTCTGCTGTTGCTTGTGCCGAAGGTCAGTACTTTCATTTTAGTTTCCTGTGTTGACGTTTGTAGTGGGAGTAGATTGTTTTTTCAGAGTGGTAGCCCCAGCAAGGGCAAGCACTAAAGTGAAGGTCCCTGCTAATAAGTAAAAATCGCTGTATCCCAATTTGGCGATAAGAGCTGAGGTGACAAAAGGTGAAACAAATTGCCCAATGAAGATGCTGCTGGTCAGTACGCCAGATGCGAGTCCGCGTTTGTGGCTTGGTACAAGTTCCATGCCTTTTACCATGAAATTTGGCATTACTAATCCCATGCAAGCGCCCATGAGGCCGCAACCGAGAATCACCAAGCTGAACGATGTGGCTTGTGATAGCACGAGCATGCCAATACTCATGGCAATAAAGCCGATGAGTGCGACGCCATAGCTTTGGATTTTGGCAACCAGCTTACCAAAGAATACCCCCGTTATCGCGGCGACTAATGTTCCCATTCCGATTGCCAAGCCTGATTTACTTGGATCAGTGATGCCAATATCCGCCATAAAAAATGGAATTTGCGTTGGTAGGATATAGAAGACGATTAAGTGGCAAAAAATCAGAATAGAACATCCGATGAGCGGTAGTTTCCAGTTCGTATTGGCATCGTCTTGCGGGTCATCGCTTGGTTGATTGGTTTGCTTGCTGTCACGAACAGTTAGAAATATAAGTGGAAGCAACAGAATAGCGATTGCGTAGATATAAAAAGGCAGCCGAGCGCTGATACCTGCTAAATAGCCCGCTGTGACGATGAAAAGAATGCCGCCAATATTAGAAAAAGCTTGTTGCAGTCCCATAAATTGGCTTCTTTTCTGACCAGAATAATAATCGGTTATTAACGCCGTTACGGCGGTCATCAGTCCTGCGACACATATACCCAGAATGGCTCGGCTGATAATAATGGCTTCTAAGTCTTGCAGCTGTGCGCCAGCAGCACCGGCGATGGCAAAGACGGTAGTCGCAATGATTATTTGATTTCGGCGACCGAACTTATCCGCTGTCCAGCCTAAGATCGGCGCAAAAATCACCACAAACAAGGCTGGGATGGGTAATAGCATTTTTACCCAAAAATCGGCTGAGGGTGTTCCTGAGAATTCATTCGCTAAACCAGGTAACGCCGGAGCAATAGTGGCGTTAGACATCACAGTTAGCGTGGAAATTAACAGTAGGCAAAGTGTTCTGTATTCTAATAGATTGGTTTTCATTAGGGCTTTCTTTCTAGATATAGATAATGTTCTTTCAAGTATTTTCTAGCTGTTTTATTAAGTGCTGAGCTTGAGCAAGCTTCGATTTGCAGCTATTCTGCAACCTGAACTTAAGTTGAGGTCAAGCGTCAAGTGCAAGAAATAATAATGCCTGAATGGATTTCTGTGGGCGTACTGAGCGAAAGGACCGGCGTATCGGTGTCGGCTTTGCATTTCTATGAAAGGAAAGGCTTGATAAAGAGCCAAAGAAACACATCCAATCATAGGCAATACCCAAAACATGTTATTCGGATAGTTTCTCTGATTCAGGTTGCTCAGCGGACAGGATTTTCTTTGGAAGACATTTTGTTGGAGTTTGAAGGACTACCAAATAGAACTCGCGTTTCCCTAGAAGATTGGGAGGCGTTGGGTTCCCGATGGCAAAGCGAGCTTGATAGAAAAATTACTCAATTAACGGAATTGAAAAGCATGATGGCCGATTGTATTGGCTGTGGTTGCCTTTCTCTAGAAAAGTGCCAGCTTCTCAACCCATACGATGAGCTTGGCAATAAAGGCACCGGCCCACGGCTGATGACAGAATAGCCCAATTCGACTTGTTAACGCTTATTTCTCTACGGGAATGTCTTTGATTATTTTCAAGATCGCAGGATTGTTTCTGAGCCCGGCTAAGTCGAGGAGGTAGCTTTTTTCGAGCTCTGGTATTGCTTGGTCTGCGATTAATTCTTTGAGTAGTGCTTGTTCATTGTTCGCGATGGCAGTTTTGATTGCGGCAAAGTTGGCGATGCTTTGGCTGTGCTTGTGAGTGTTGTTAGTTTCCATTTGTCGTGCTTCCTCTTTAGTTAAATTAAAGGTTTAGCTTGTTTCTAATCATCACGCTGCTTGTTTCCAATAACCACACTACGGGTGTAGCGGATAGAATGCAAATCTCTCTTTTTTGTCGTTTGTTCGTCAGCGCACCGATAGATTTTTCTATTCGTTTTATCTTGCTTGTTTATTCGTTAGGTCTCTTTATTGTGGGCTTTGAAGCTCTTAAGATGTCAGCCATTGAAAGTCAGAAGGATAGAGGTGAAGAATGACGAAAGATGCTGATACCTTAGTGGATCAAGACATTAGTGAAACCAATGATGCTGCGTCTTTGCTGGGTTCTGGTGCTTGGCAAAATATGCCTTATCGCCAAGTAACCCCCGGTGAAATGCCTGGAATTGAGCATCTGGCGGATGTGTCCGAACCACCGGAAGCTGGCACGGTTATCATCAGTTACATCGATTATTCGGGAACTAAGTATGAAACTGGCTATGTGACAGATCTTGCTGAGTATTTTGCTAAGCCAATACCAGATTGGGTGACAACACGCTGGTTAAATATTAGTCGCCCGCATCCTTATGTGATCAATCAGTTCCGCCAACATTTTGGATTTCATACGCTAACTGCGGAAGATGTTATGCATATTCCGCAACGCCCTCGGGTTGAGTTTTTTGATGATCATCTGTTTGTTGTTTTGCGAATGTTGCAACTTAATAAACAAGAATCGGACAATCCTTCCGCTGGCAGTGTACTTGACGCAGAACAGGTGAGTTTGTTTTTGTATGACAAGGTGCTGATTACTTTTCAAGAAAAGCCGGGCGATGTCTGGCAGCCGATTCGTGAGCGATTACTGAAAGAAAATGCGCGTATCCGCAAAAATGGTACTGGTTATCTGCTTTATGCTTTGTTAGATGCCATGGTTGATCATTGTTTTCCGGTGTTGGAAGAATATGGCGATATCCTCGAAGAACTTGAAATAACTACGTTAGAAAAGCCCACTCCGGTGATATTACATCGTATTCATGCGGTAAAACGCGAGTTGTCGTTGTTGCGGCGGATTGTCTGGCCAATACGTGAGGTGATTGATCATCTTTATCGTGAAGAAGATGGGCGTATGGGGGAGGCCACTAAGCCTTATCTTCGAGATGTGTACGAACACACTATTCAGATTGTTGAGATTATTGAATCTTATCGCGAGATGGTTAGTGGTCTGACAGATCTTTATATGTCAGCGGTGTCCAATCGCATGAACGAAATAATGAAGGTGCTGACCATTATGTCTTCGGTATTTATTCCACTGACCTTTATTTCCAGTATTTACGGCATGAACTTTGAGTATATGCCTGAGCTGAGTAAACACTGGGCGTATCCTACGCTTTGGGTGTTTTTTATCTTGTTGACGCTTGGCATGCTGCTTTTCTTCAAGCGTAAGGGATGGTTGGGAAATAATAGTTAAGCGTTTCATTTCGTTTTTTACTTCAATCTCTTAACAGAGGAATAACGTTTCTATGTCTAATCAAGTAACTGGATCTAATCAAGCCACAGGGTCTCATCAGGAACATCACCGCCAACATCGAGTCGGTTGGTTAAGAGCCGCTGTTTTAGGGGCGAATGACGGTATTGTTTCCACGGCAAGTTTGATTATCGGTGTGGCGTCGGCCAATTCTGGACACACGGCGATCATGGTTGCAGGCACGGCAGGTTTAGTGGCTGGTGCTATTTCTATGGCGGCGGGGGAATATGTGTCGGTGAGTTCTCAGGCTGATACGGAAAAGTCTGATTTGCAGGATGAAAAAAAGTCACTTGAACAGAATTACGAGGAAGAGGTGATAGAGTTAGCTGATATCTATCAAAAGAGAGGTGTGGAGCCAGAACTGTCCGTCACTGTGGCGCGACAGCTAATGGCGCACGATGCACTTGCGGCTCATTCTCGAGATGAAATCGGGATTTCTGACTTATCAGCAGCGCAACCTATAACGGCGGCTTTTTCTTCAGCGTTGAGTTTTACCTTGGGTGCGGCATTGCCCTTGATGACGGCGTATTTTTATCATGATGAAGCAAATTTGTCCGTTGTTACCGCTGTGTTGTCTTTGGTGTTTCTCGCTATTTTAGGGGCGATTTCATCTTATTTGAGTGGTGCGAAAATGCTCACTGGTATAGTACGGGTCGGTTTTTGGGGCGCGTTAGCCATGGCGACGACGGCACTGGTCGGTATTGCTTTTGACGTTGCGGTTTAAAAAATGGACTGCGAGGTGCAGTCCATTTTTAGTTGTTCTTAAAAGCTTAGTTATTAGCTATTAGCTATTAATCCTTCTTAACTAAATTGGCTTTTTCGCCTCTCGCCCAGTAGCCAGTTAAACCATAATGATCGAAAACCGCTAGCTCGTGCTCTCGGTTTAGATCCTTGGTGGTGTGGTACTCGGGTGCTTCTTTTATTTGATGGCGAGTTAAGTTGATGGTGACTGAATTATCGGTCCAATCCATGTCTTCTATCCACTCTGGAGAGATAAGCACTTTGTGACCGCCAAACCAATTAGTGGTATCGACCATGAAGTAGCGAACCGCCATGGTATTGTCTTCAATTAGAAGCCCAGAAACATGCCCCATTTCACCGTCGATAGCGTGGATTTTGTAACCAATGATGGCTTTGCAACTGCGTAGGTTTGGATCATCGTTTTGATGTAATTCGCGTTTGGCTTTTTCATGAGCAAGCGTTGCATTGTCTGATTCTTCTTTAGAGTCTGGGTAATGGCCAAAGCCTGGATACAATGAATATGGATACATGCCGCCACCCCAGAATCCAGTTCCGCCCCAATAATACGGATAGCCGTAGTAGCCTAAATGATCGATCTCATGTTGGCGGGAAACAGGTTGGTTTGTGTCAATTTTTGGGCTGTTTTTCACTTGCTCTTTGGTGATAGCGACGGGAAAGACTTTTTCTCGCCAGTTGGCTTTTTCTATTCCGATAGGGGAGATCAAGACCTTACGACTTGATAGCCAGCTGCCGGTTTCAACGACGAAATAACGTACAACCCATTCCTCGTCATCAAACAAGAAATCCGTCACTTCGCCTATATTGCCATCAGTGGCGGCTATGGTGTATCTCTCTAAATCGTGCATGCTGCGTAACATAATTGATTGTCCTTTTGTCTTGTCTGACGGATTTGTCTTCCTATTAAACTAACCTTCCTGCCTTTTGGTGTCAGTTCGCTGGCGTACAGACGCTAGATCGCTTGTTTTATTAAGATGAAAAGACGCTTGATTGCGCCATTCATCAGATGATTTTAAGGCGATGATGTTAAACACTTTTTCTTCTCTACTTGGACGACGATTTTCTCACTCGCTTTGGGACAGCACGATTCCTGTTCGAGAGGAGTTGTTTGGTTTGGAACGGCTTGAAGAACACGCAGAAAGTTTGGCCAAAGCTCAGCAAGCATTTGGTTCTGAACCTTCTGTATTGCCTTTGCAGACGCGACTTGATGAAAACGCCCAGGCCTTATTAGCGTCTTATCGTCAAAGTGCTGTTGAGTTAGAGCGAGGTGGAAGTGTGGTTCCCGCAGCGGAATGGCTGCTGGATAACTATCATTTAGTGGAAGAGCAAATTCGCGAGATCAGAGATGATTTGCCGGACAGTTATTATCGACAATTACCTAAGCTAGCCGATGGACCTTTTGCCGGTTATCCGCGGGTATTTGGTTTAACCTGGGCGTTTGTAGCGCACACCGATAGCCATATAGATCCTGATATTCTTGTGCGTTTTATTCATGCTTATCAAACAGTCCAACCGCTTACTATTGGTGAACTATGGGCAGTAGCGATTACGCTGCGCATTGTATTAATTGAAAACCTGCGACGTTTGGCTGATCAAATTGCCGTCGGACGCGACGCTCGCCACGACGCCGATCATTTTACCGAGCGGCTTTTGGTGGCAGGTTGTGCCCATTCGGCGTTACAAGAAGACATCGCCTCCCGCTCACCGGAACCGCTATCAGAAGTGTTTGCTGCGCAATTGGCGAAGCGATTACGTGACCAAGATCCGAAAACTACACCAGCATTAGATTGGCTAGAGCAGCGACTACAACTGCAAGGTCTTTCGGTTGAAGAAGTGGTGCAACATGCCCAACAACGCCAAGGCGCATCGAACGTCACTATTCGAAATGTAATCACCAGTATGCGGTTGATTTCTGACATTGATTGGTCGGAATTGTTTGAAAAAGTCAGTCTCGTCGATCAAGAGTTCTATCGATACAACTTGTTTGCCCAAATGGATTTCCCAACACGTAACTTGTATCGCAGCGCCGTGGAAGAACTGGCGCGAGGTTGTGATTATTCGGAAATAGACATTGCCCAGCGCGCCGTAGAAATGGCGAAAGACAGCGTAAAGTCTTTTGAATCTAAGAATGCTGAATCAAAGAATGACGAATCGAGACAGAAACTTTCGGAAGAAGCCAAGGTAGAAAAAAGTCGTCTTGGTGACCCAGGTTATTATTTGATTGAACAAGGACGTTTGGCTTTCGAGAAAACCATCGCTTACAGACCCACTATGCGATTAAGAGTCCGGCGTTTTCATGTGCGCCTAGGCGTCGCGGGTTACAGTGGCACGATTACCATTGTCGCTTTGGCTTTTCTTGCCATGAGTATTTTCTTCGCGGGATTCATGGCGTTTCCTGCACAATCTTGGTTGCTATGGGCAGTAGTGGCCTTTATTCCCGCCACAGAAGTGGCGTTTGCCATCGTTAATCGTTTAGTGACCTGGCGCTTTGGTGCGGTGATGTTGCCGGGACTTGAACTAAAAGCGGGCGTGCCGACCTCGTTACGAACCTTAATTGCGGTGCCGACTTTGCTAGCCTCGGAAGCGGATTTATTAGAACAAATTGAACGATTGGAAGTGCATTATCTGAGCGGTATCGACGGTGATGTGAGTTTTGCTTTGTTAACTGACGGCAAAGATGCTGATTTGGAAGAATTAGAAAGTGACGCCTTATTGTTAGAACGGGCGACTTTGGAAATAGAGCGATTAAACCAACGTTACGAAGAAGGTCCATCCGGCCCGCGTTTTATCTTGTTGCATCGCCGTAGATTATTTAATCCAAGCGAAAATGTGTGGATGGGCTGGGAGCGTAAACGCGGCAAGTTGCATGAGCTGAACCGATTATTACGCAGCGCGACGGACACCACGTTTATGGCCATTCAGGGCAAAGCGCCCAGTGTGCCGAGTGATGTTCGCTACGTGATTACTCTTGACGCCGACACTCGTTTACCACGAGAAGCGGCGTTGCGATTAATCGGTAAAATGGCGCATCCATTGAATCGTCCACGTTTGGATAAAGTCAAACAGCGAGTTGTTGCAGGCTACGGAATTCTTCAGCCTCGCGTCACACCGTCTTTGTCGGTGGGCACGGAAGGTTCTTTGTTCCAGCGTATATTTTCTACTCCCGGCGGAATGGACCCTTATGCCGCGGCGATTTCCGATGTCTATCAAGATCTTTTCGGCGAAGGTTCTTTCACTGGCAAAGGCATTTACGATGTTGACATGTTTGAAGCCGCGCTGGCGGATCGTGTGCCCAATAACACCATGCTGAGCCACGATTTATTCGAAGGCATTTTTGCGCGCGCCGGTTTGGTATCAGATGTGGAAGTGGTGGAAGAATTTCCTGCTCGATACGATGCCGCTGCGAAACGTCAGCATCGTTGGATGCGAGGCGATTGGCAGCTGTTGCCGTGGATTATGAGCAAACCAACAGAGCAGGGCGTTTCTAGTTTGGGGCGTTGGAAGCTACTCGATAATTTAAGGCGTTCGCTGGTGGCACCAACAACCCTGTTAGCCTTGGCGTTAAGTTGGTTGTTGTTTCCGTCGTCGGCGTTATTTTTTAGCGCTGTATTATTGGCCGTCATGGCCATTCCACCCTTGTTGCCCTGCGTTTTTTCGATGATTCCTCATCGTTCAGGCGTCGACACTAGCAATCATTTTCGCTTGTGGTTAGGGGATTTACGCCTTGCTTTGAGTCAGACTTTTTTATCTATCGCCTTTCTGCCTGATCAAAGCTGGCGCTCATTGGATGCGATCACACGTACCTTGTTGCGTTTGAGTGTGACCCATCGACGTTGTTTGGAATGGGCAACCGCGGCGCAGAGTAATGCGAGCCCACGACTCAAGGTTATGGGTTTTTATCAAAATATGGCCAGTGGAACCTTGCTTGCTTTAGCGGTTTGCTTGTTTGTCATTGTGGTGAATCCGGCGGTATGGCTGCTGGTGTTGCCGTTTGCTTTGCTTTGGTGTCTTGCGCCTTTGGTCGCCGTGTTTGTTAGTCGATCCCCCGAAGTGTTGCGACCTGATGATCTCGATGTCGGTGCGGTCACCTTACGTCTTACTGCGCGCAAAACGTGGCGTTATTTTGAAACCTTTGTGACAGAAGAAGATAACTTTTTACCACCGGATAATTTCCAAGAAGATCCAGAGCCTGTGGTGGCGCATCGAACCTCGCCGACCAATATTGGTTTGTATTTGTTGTCTTCAGTGGCGGCGCGAGATTTTGGTTGGGCGGGGCTAATCGAAACGATTGAGCGACTCGAAACGACCTTTGTTACGCTGGAAAAACTGCCAAAGCACAACGGCCATTTTTTCAATTGGTACGGCACGCAAAGCTTGCATACCTTGTTGCCAGAATACATTTCTTCGGTGGACAGCGGCAATCTCGCGGGGCATTTGATTGCGCTGGCTAACAGTTGCGAGCAATGGCACGAGGAATCTGAAGTTGGAGCTTCTCATGGACAATCTCAAGACACTTTAACCGCTAAGCTACACTCCACGGTGCGCTCGGGTTTTATGGACAACATTGCGTTGGCTAGACAATCCTTAGTGGCTGAATCAAAACAAGCTATTCATTCTGTTAGTCCAGATTTGAGTGTTACTGCAACGGACAGCGAACATCCATTGTTGGCAACCTTGGATGATATGGAGAGTCGATTAAACAGCCGACAGACTATCGAGGCGTTAACGCCGATTTTAATTCGATTGACCGATAAAGCCGCGAAATTGGCTCGTGAACGACCATTGGGTTCGGGCGAAGAGATTGCAAAAGGGCGTCATGCTGATTTCATTTATTGGATTGAAGCCGCCAATAAGCTGATGGTTGAACAGCAGCGCGATACGCTTGAACAGCGTGAAGCGCCAGACGCTTTGCTTGCTCGATTAACAACACTGGCGAGCACGGCACGTAATATGGCGCTAGATATGGACTTTGCGTTTCTCATTGATCCTGAGCGCAAGCTTTTGTCTATTGGTTATTCTCTTGCCGAAAACAGTCTCGATCCAAGTTGTTACGATTTATTGGCTTCGGAAGCACGATTGGCAAGTTTGTTTGCTATTGCCAAAGGTGATGTGGCGACCAAGCATTGGTTCCGTCTTGGTCGAGCGGCAACGCCCATGGGCAATGGCTCGGCGCTGATTTCTTGGTCGGGTTCCATGTTCGAATATTTGATGCCGTCTCTGATTATGCGAGCGCCAACGGGCAGTCTGCTTGAACAGACCAATCGGCTGATCGTTGAGCGTCAGCAGGAATACGGCAAACAGCTTGGCATTCCTTGGGGCGTGTCGGAATCTTCTTATAATGCCCGTGATATCGAGTTTACTTATCAATATGCCAACTTTGGTGTGCCGGGACTCGGTCTAAAACGCGGTTTGGCGGAAAATAGAGTGATCGCGCCTTATGCCACGGGGCTTGCAACCATGATTGATCCTCAGGCGGCGGTTGATAATTATGAGCGCTTAAACAGCATGGGCGCTTGTGGGCGTTATGGTTTTTACGAGGCGCTGGACTTTACGCCGACGCGTTTACCCGTTGAAAGCCATGTCGCCATTGTACGCAGTTTTATGGCCCATCATCAGGGCATGACCATTGTTGCCATTGCCAATACCTTGCTGGAAGGCGTGTTTAGACAACGTTTTCATCAAGAACCGATGATTCAGGCGTGCGAACTCTTATTGCAAGAACGTATGCCAAGAGATGTTTGTATTAGTCATCCCCGGGCAGAAGAAGTGAAAACCTTCGCGTCCACTTTAACGGTAATTGCGCCGATCGTTCGACGCCTAAGCCCAACAGCTGCAGGCTCGCCCATTACGCATTTGTTATCGAACGGTCGCTATGTGGTGATGTTGACCGCCACTGGCGCAGGCTACAGTCGTTGGCGCGACATTGCGGTGACCCGCTGGCAGGAAGATACCACATGCGATTATTACGGCAGTTTCATTTTCTTACGTGATAAAAATACAGGTCAGCTTTGGTCGAGTTCTGCTCAGCCTTTGCAAGACGAAGGTCATTATCCGGCAGGTGTGTTTGAAGAAGATCATGCGGAATTTGTGCGTCATGATGGTGAGCTAACCACAACAATGGATGTGTTGGTTTCCGGTGAAGACGATGGCGAAGTACGTCGTATTTCCTTGAGTAACAATGGTCGAGCGGCTTATGACATTGAACTGACGTCCTATCTTGAATTGGTGTTAACGACACCAGCCTCAGACAACGCTCATCCGGCCTTTGCCAAGATGTTTGTGCAAACGGAATATGTTCCTGAATACAATGCGCTAATCGCGACTCGGCGCAAACGGGCTGCGCAGGAGCCTTCAATTTGGGCGGCGCATTTTGCCATTGTAGAAGGGGAAGTGACGGCCGATCCTCAATATGAAACCAACCGTGCCTTGTTTATTGGACGAGGTAATTCCATTGCCACCGCCGCGGCGTTTGATTGTGACGATTCGTCGGTTGAAAGTGTCGATCTGAACAATTCAATTGGGACCGTGCTAGATCCTATTTTCTCGTTACGCTATGCCGTTCATGTGCCAGCAGGCAGTGTGGTGAAAGTGGCGTTTTGGACAGTTGTGGCGTCTTCTCGTGAAGAATTAATGGATCTTATTGATCGACATCATGACCGCAGTGCCTATGACAGAGCGAAAACCTTGGCGTGGACGCAGGCGCAAGTGCAATTGCGTCATTTGGATATTAGCCCAACCGAGGCAGGCGATTTCCAACGACTTGCTGCGCCGATTATTTACGCCGATCCGCGTTTTCGTGTTTCAGCCGACTCCATTCATCGCGGCATGGCGGGTCAGTCTGTACTTTGGCCGCATTCGATTAGTGGTGATTTGCCCATTGTGCTGTTGCGCATTGATGACGTCGAAGACATTGATCAAGTGAAGCAATTATTGCGCGCCCATGAATACTGGCGCATGAAGCGTCTGGCAGTGGATCTGGTGATCATCAATGAGCACGCGTGTTCTTATTTACAAGACTTGCAAATTGCCATTGAAACCGCAGTACGAAGTAGCCAATCACGGCCTCGACTAATCGATAAGTCTAACGGTGATCATGTGCAAGGCGCTGTGTATGTTTTGCGTGCAGACTTGGTGGATGTGCAGGTTCGTGATTTGCTGAAATCGGTTGCTCGGGTGGTGCTTATTGCTCGTCGAGGATCTATTGGTAAACATATTCATCGCTTGCCGCCAGCGTCGACTTGGCCGCCGAAGATTCGTTCGCTGAATGAATCGACTGGTGGTAATGTCATTCCATTCAAGGCAAAGAATTCAACAGCCAGGGACAAGTTAGCAGCCCTGAAACAAGGGCTAGAGTTCTTCAATGGCTTGGGTGGTTTTGGTTTAGATGGTCGGGAATATACGGTGATTCTTGAAAACGGCGCCTCGACGCCTGTACCTTGGATCAATGTCATTGCCAATGCGAGTTTTGGCTTTCATGTGTCGGTCGAAGGCAGTGGTTATACGTGGGCGGAAAACAGCCGCGAGAACCAGCTAACGCCTTGGTGTAATGATCCCGTTTCTAATCCGTCTGGCGAAGCAATTTACGTGCGCGATGAAGACAGCTTGGAATTGTTTGGCGCCACGGCTCAGCCGCTTAGTTCTATTAATCAAGCGAACAACAAAGCTAATCCAAGTGCATTTGTTGCTCATCATGGTCGTGGTTATAGCTGCTTTGAACATCAAGCGGATGGCTTGGCGCTGACCTTATTGCAATACGTACCTTTGGCAGATCCGATTAAAATTTCACGCTTAACTCTGCATAACCAAACGGGGCGACGTCGTCGATTTTCTGTTACGTCTTACGCCGAATGGGTGTTAGGCACAGCTCGTGGAACGTCTGCACCATTTATTACCACGGATTTGGATTCTGCTGGTTCAAACGCCTTGTTCGTCTGTAATCGCTGGAATGTGGCGTTTCCGGGGCGTGTTGCTTTTGCCGATATGGGCGGGATGCAGTCGACCTGGACGACAGATCGCACCGAGTTTCTGGGACGCAATGGTCGCATGAATGCACCAGCGGCTTTGCTTAGGGATTCGTCTTTGTCTGGCAGCATTGGCGCAGGACAGGATCCTTGTACTGCACAGCAATCTATCGTTGAGCTGGAACCAGATGAATCGGTGGAAGTGGTGATCTTGCTGGGGCAATGTGCTTCGGTCGGCAAAGCCCGCGATTTGATCGAGAAATATCGCCATGCGGATTTGGATCAAGTGCTGGCTGACGTGACACAGCATTGGGATACCTTGTTAGGCGCAGTTCAGGTGAAAACGCCTGATCGAGCGATGGATATCATGCTCAATGGTTGGCTACTTTATCAGACGGTGGCGTGTCGCATGTGGGCGCGTTCAGCGTTTTATCAAGCTAGCGGCGCGTATGGCTTTCGGGATCAATTACAAGACGGTATGTCGATGACATTCCGACGACCGGATATGACCAGAGCGCATATTTTGCGTGCAGCGAGCCGTCAGTTTATTGAGGGCGATGTGCAGCATTGGTGGTTGCCTCATACCGGGCAGGGCGTGCGTACGCATATTTCTGACGATAGAGTCTGGCTAGCGTATGCCACGGCAACTTACATTGAAACCTCCGGTGATGCGTCTATTTTGGACGAAAAAATCGCCTTTATCGAAGGACCATTATTGGCGGCGGATCAGCATGACGCGTATTTTCATCCTACGGAATCGGACGAGTCGGCAACCTTATTTGAGCATTGTGCTCGCGGGTTGGATCAATGTCTTGAACTGACGGGCGAAAATGGCCTGCCATTAATGGGCACGGGCGATTGGAATGATGGCATGAACCGTGTTGGGGAAGGCGGCCAAGGGGAAAGTGTTTGGTTAGGTTGGTTGCTGATTCGTACTATTAATTTATTCTCGCCCATGGCGCAAATTCGTGATGAAGACGAACGAGTGCAAAACTGGGTGACGCATGCCAGTAAAGTTCGAGAAGCCATTGAAGAAAAAGCGTGGGATGGCGAATGGTATCGTCGAGCAAACTTTGATGACGGCAGTTGGTTGGGGTCTAAAGACAACGACGAATGCCAAATTGATTCTATTGTGCAATCTTGGGCGGTATTGTCTGAAGCGGGCGAACCAGAACGCGCCGCGAAAGCCATGGAATCAGTCGAGCAATATTTGATTCAACCTGAGTCAAAATTGGCGTTATTGTTTACGCCGCCATTTGATAAAACCAGTCATGATCCGGGTTATATCAAAGGCTATCCACCGGGCTTACGGGAAAACGGTGGTCAATATAGTCATGCCGCCATGTGGGCGATTTTAGCCTACACCAAACTGGGTGATGGCAACAAAGCCAGCGACTTGTTTAATTTGCTCAACCCGATCAATCACGCGCTGAATGCGGAAGACACCGAGCGTTATAAAGTTGAACCTTATGTGGTCGCAGCGGATGTGTATTCGGTTGCGCCTCATACAGGCTGCGGCGGTTGGACTTGGTACACAGGCTCAGCAGGGTGGATGTATCGTGCAGGAATGGAAGGCATACTTGGTATTCATCGAGAAGGCAAGGAACTGACGATTCAGCCTTGTATTCCGTTAGGTTGGCCGGGATTTGAAGCCACCGTAAAAGTCGACGATACGGAATACTTTATAACCGTCGAGCAATCGGCTGATCGCGCTCATTTTTCAAAAACTGAAGACCCCATAGAAGACTCTTTAGTACGAAGTGGAATCCGAGCTGTGGTGGATGGCATGGATATTCAAATTACCAACAACATTGTGCGCGTACCGCTGGATGGTGGAACACATAAGTTGAATATTTCATATTTGTAATTTTAATAAATAGAGCAGGTAGTTATATTTTCTGGCTAATAATAAAGGCAAGTCTGTATCGACTTGCCTTTTTTTGATGTCATACTGAGCAATTAAACAACAGGGCGTTCTTCGTATTGCGGGATATCATCGCAGATTTCATGCCATTCGGCTTTTGAACCAACAAAGATATGTGAAGACGGTTTGCCTTCTATTTTTGTGTCGAGTGTGCCAATGCGAAGGCGAAGCAGTTCTGGCATGTTTGGGCGTCGGCTATAAAGTGGTGACGCGCATTGCTTGCAAAAGACACGGAAAACACCAGGTGTAGATTCGTATTCAGCCAGTAGTTCTTTCCCTTTTAAAAGGGTAAAAGCGGTGGTTGGAATGGCCGCATTGGCGGCAAAGGCAGAACCATTAGCTTTGCGACATTTTTGGCAATGGCACTGCATTATGTCACCCAGATCGCCTTTTATTTCGTATTGAATGCCATTACATAAACAGCTTCCAGATAACATGCTCTTCTCCTAAATATCAGTGGGTTATAACTATGTTTAGCTGTAGTTTCAGGTTAAACCTTTTGTACTTAACAGACAACTTATGTCTATTAAAAGGCATTTTTACCTCGAATCGTGCGTGTATTGACTGATTTTAGTTTTTATTTCTTTTGCTTCTGCTTCCAGAGCCGTAATGAAATCGTCTAAGTGAGGATTAAAAGGGCGGTGCAGGGGCAAAAGTATATTGATGGTAAATGGGTAAGACACATTCAATGGCCGAATTTGCAGACCATGATCAATAAAGTCTAATGCTGTTAGTGGATTGATGATGGCAATTCCCGCGCCTTTACTTACTAGCTGACAGACAGACGCGGCAGTTGGTGTTTCTATCACGGTTTTACGATTGATACCAAGCCGATATAGTTCCTGATCCAGCTTTATTCGATAAGGATCAGTGGGTGATAAATTTATAAAAGCTTGTCCCTCAAAGTCACGGATATCAATGATGTCTTTTGCTAATAGTGGATGGTCATTTGGCAAAATGCACACCTCATCAACACTAAGTAAAGGCTTAAGTGTGGTACCGGAAGGCGTGTCGTTATTTTCGGTCAAACCAAGATCGTATTGCTGGTAGGATAAACTTTGCTCTAAAAATGGTGATTCTTGAACCGCAATAGAAACCCCAACCCTCTGGTGAATATCTAAAAATTTGAGACAAGCGCCTGGTAATAAAGACTGGGAAAAAGCTGGCAATGTTAGTACTGAGAGTCTTCCTATCTGATCTGTGCGTAAATCTTCAACGGTTGACCAAATTCGTTCTAAGCCAATATACGAACGTTTTACTTCTTCAAAAAGCGTGTAAGCGGCGTTACTGGGTTTGAGTCGGCCGCGCACTCGTTCGAATAGGCTGAACCCTAATACCTGTTCAAGTCTGGCCAATTCTCGGCTAATGGTTGGTTGTGAGGTATGCAACATATCGGCGGCGCTGGTTACGCTTTCTGCTGTCATCAAAGCATTGAATATTTCAATTTGTCGGAATGTTAGTTTCATAAGCCATATCAGAAATGAATAGAATTCGAATAAATAGATATTATTTGTATTTTTGGACGGACGCTATGATTGATTCATCTTAAATAACTTAAAAAATTGATTCGAGTAATCTATAGGAGCAAGGCTAAGTGACTATTTTTAATGCCAATACACTAGTAGAAATAACCCAGCAATTTGGTACGCCTGCATGGGTGTACGATGCGGCAACCATTCGTCATCAGATCAGACAGTTAAGGGATTTTGATGTCATCCGTTTCGCGCAAAAAGCCTGCTCAAATACACATATTTTACGATTGATGCGAGAAGAAGGTGTAATGGTTGATGCTGTGTCTGCTGGAGAAATTGAAAGAAGTTTAGTGGCGGGCTACAGCAACAGTGACAATCCTGACAGCATTGTTTTTACCGCAGATCTGATAGATCGTGAAACAATAGAATTGGTTATTCAGCACGACATTCCTGTCAATATTGGCTCTATGGATATGTTGCACCGAATTGCAGAAGTCGCTCCTCATCATTCAGTTTGGATTCGTGTGAATCCTGGATTTGGCCATGGGCATAGTGAAAAAACCAATACTGGTGGGCCAAATAGCAAGCATGGTATAACGCTTGAAGACTTGCCTCGCGCTGTTGCTTTAATTCAGCAATATGGCTTGGACTTAATTGGTATTCATATGCACATTGGTTCAGGCTCAGATTTCGAACACCTGTCACAAGCCTGCCAAGCTATGGTGGAAATAGTGAAGTTGGCTAATGTGGATATACGCGCTATCTCTACTGGAGGTGGTCTGCCTGTTCCTTATTTAAGTGATGATGAAGAATTGGATGCCAAGGCATTTTTTCGCTTATGGAATGATGCACGTAAAGAGATAGAAAGTCATTTAGGTCATAGTGTGAAATTAGAAGTAGAGCCGGGGCGCTATTTGGTCGGTAATGCTGGTGCTTTGTTGGCAGAAGTGCATTGTTTGAAATCAACAGCGGAGCATAATTTTGTTTTAGTTGATGCTGGTTTTAATGACCTAATAAGACCTAGCATGTATGGAAGTTATCATAAAATAGAGGTGGTTCATCAACACTCGAATCAGCAGGGTTTAGAGTCAATATCTAATGCTCTTGAATATGCAGTGGCAGGGCCTTTATGTGAATCTGGGGATGTCTTTACACAAAATGGCAATGGCGTGATTTGTCATCAGATATTAGATAACCCAAGGGTTGGGGATTTGTTGGTATTTAACGATGCTGGTGGATATGGCGCATCAATGTCTTCAAACTACAACAGCCGTCCGCTTGCTCCTGAGATTATGATTGATGAAGGTCAATTTCGTTTGATCAGGAAAAGACAAAAAATAAGTGACCTATTGGCGCTAGAAAACCTATGATTTTAGTAGGCCATACAGTCCCTAAATGATATTAAACAAGGAACTCAGGAAGCGTTCGATTGATTTCATTCTATTTTGCTGGTTACACTGGATAAACATTACTTATAAATTCTTTAAGGGGTTGCCAATGGACCAGTCATTTGAAGCAATATTTAAAGACAGAGTGAAACGTATGCATTACCAGGTGGATGGGCTAAGTTCAGACAAAAGCCATATTCAGGTGGTTATTTGGCCAACGTTTTCTGGATTGACAGATTTTGAAAAGGGTATTGCAGATCATATTGCATCACTAGGTTTTTCAGTAACAGCGCTTGATTTGTATGGTATAGATCAGAATCCAGTAGAGATGGAGCAGAAGCGTGCCAAAATGGGGGCCTTGGTCGCAGAGGCCGACCCATTGCACGAGTTACAAAATGAGCTAACACAATCAGCTTGTGATGCTATTCATGGTAAAACCATCGTGCATATTGGTTTTTGTCTAGGTGGTCGATTGGCTTTGGAAGCAGGTCTGCATCTTGAAAGCAGTGCTGGAGCGGTGAGTTTTCATGGCTTGATGAGTTTTTTCCGTGCTCAGTCAGAAGAAAAAGCCAACACAAAAGCCAAAATCATGGTTTTAAATGGCTATCAAGACCCACTGGTGATGGACGAGGATGCTCAAGAAGCTAAACACTATTGGGCTGGGTTGGGAATGGATTTTCAATTTGTTGACTTCAGTAACACTATGCACTCATTTATGTTACCAAGTGCTGATAATCCAGATCATGGAAGTCAATATAATCCACTAACTGCACAGCGTGCTTATAGTTATTTGGAAAACTTCTTGAACGAATTTATTTGAGTTAACCAATAAACGTGCAAGTGGATACTAGTTCACTTGCGTTTTCTTTGTCTCTACGCGCTTTGTCTTTCTGTCCTTTCAAAAATATTTCTTCTAAAAATAATAAAAATTTATATTTGCAACAGCTATCAATCGCTGAAAATCCACTCTTTTCACAATATTAAGGTAAGAAATGAGGAAAGGTTTGCTGTTTATAATTGTTCTATATTTAGGATGATTGATCCTGTTTTTTGCCGTTGTTCTTGCTCTGTCATCGCCTTATCCTAGCCTCATTGACCCCTTCATTAAATGATTCTGTAGAGTAAAAGGCACCAATATATGTCAGAGTTAGACCTCAACTCACTAAAGAAAAAGCGCACCGTTTTTGTGTTAATTTTAAGCGCCATTGTCGCTTGTATTGCAATTTATATTTGGTGGGCAAATATAGGACGATATTACGAAAAAACAGAAGATGCTTATGTCTCAGGGAATGTGATTAATGTGATGTCTCAGATATCAGGCACAGTGACTGATATTATGGTTGATAACACCAGCTCCGTGCACGAGTCGGACTTATTAGTACAGGTGAATCCTGTTGATGCCAAGTTGGCATTAGAGCAAGCTGAGGCGAATCTCGCGAGTACTATTCGTGCTGTTCGTAATGATTTTGCGGGTTTAGAGCAGCAAAAAGCCAGTGTTGAACTGGCACGCATTGCGCTAGAAAAAGCACAGCAGGATTATAAGCGTCGTGTAAATTTGAAAAAAAATAACCTTATATCGAATGAAGATCTGAGCCATTTTGAAAGCACTTTAACCAGTGCGCAAGCCTCTTTTAATGTCGCCCAAAAATCTTATGAAGCCAGTAAAACCAAAGTCGATAACACCACGGTGTTAACTCATCCAGATGTTTTAAAGGCCATATCTGCTTTAAAGACCGCTTGGTTAGCACTTAACCGTACCCAAATTTTGTCCCCAGCTGATGGTTATATCGCTCAACGTAGTGTGCAGGTCGGTCAGCATGTCTCAGCAGGCAACGCCTTGATGTCAGTTATATCCTTAAAAAATGTTTGGGTGACCGCAAACTTTAAAGAAACCCAGTTAGGTAACTTGCGAGCAGGGCAGGCGGTCACATTAACGTCCGATGTCTATGGTTCCAATGTCATTTACAAAGGCACCGTCAAAGGTATAGAGCCAGGAACAGGCAGCGCGTTTTCATTATTGCCTGCGTCTAATGCCACTGGTAACTGGATTAAAGTAGTGCAACGAGTGCCCGTGCGAATCGTCTTAGATCCAGAGACATTGGCCGCACACCCTTTACGACCAGGTCTTTCTATGAGTGTGGCGGTCGATACTCATAATGCTGGAGAGTCAACACTGACGCCGCTGGCCGATACTAAAGCGCCGTGGCGAACTAAGGTGTTCGATCATAATGATGCAAAAGTGGATGTGATTATTCAGAAAATTATCAAAGAAAGTATGTAGATATGATTAGACGAATCACACAACACAAACTTGTGCCTGCGCCTTCTCATGAATGGCTAATGTTGGCGACTATTTTCTTACTGATGCTGCTGAACTTTATGCAGACTGGCATGGTCGTGTTCTCGGCGGCGCCACTAATGGGCGAGCTTGGTGTTTCTCCTCAGGAATACAGTTTAGTTACAGCGGCTTATGCTTGTGTGGCTGTCGTCACCATTTCTAAGCAACGATGGCTTGTTGAGCGCATAGGATGGAAATATTACATGCTTGGGTCAATCTTTATATTTTGTATTGGTTGTCTTGTTGGTTATAACTGTTCTACGTTTAATGGCTTTTTAACCGCGTATGTAATCATGGGATTTGGCGGCGCTTCTTTTATGACGGGAGCGCGCTTGATTATTAATTTGTTCCCACCCAGTCCACTGCGTTTGAGTGGGATAAAAGCCTATGCTTATGGGCTTACCATTGGCATGGCTGTATCGCCTTTTTTAGCGGCGCATTTGTTTCTTGACAGTTCTTGGCATGGACTGTTCCTTGTTCTGATGTTTGTGTCCTTGTTGGCCGCTATTTCTGGTGCTTTTTGTTTGCCGGGAATACCGCCTGAAAATGAAACTCGTAGTCAAAGTCATCCATTCATTTTAATGGCGTTAGCGGCTGGCTCATTCTTGATGCTGTATGGTTTTCAACACGTTAAATACGACTTTTTTAGTAACACAATGCTGGTTAGCGTTTTTATATTGCTCGGGCTCACCAGTTTGTATTATTTTTTGCGCAGTATGGTTCGTCATCATGAAAATAGTCCGCTCTTGTCTATGAAATCCATTTTCGGTAGTCCGCTTTATCGAAGAGGCGTGCTGTTGTTTTTCGTATGCTATTTAATCATGGGCTCCAATAACTATTTAATTCCACAAATTTTGTCTAATGGTTTGGGAATCGGTTGGGGAACGATTGGGAACTGGTATGCGCTTGGGCAAGGCTTTGCTGTTGTCTCTCTTTTCTTGGTAATGCTGGTACTTCCCAAAAAACCTCACGGGAAAAAGTTCTATGTGGTCGGCTTTCTTTCTTTGGCTTTGTATGGGTTTTTGATGACTAGGTTGACGCCAAATGCCAGTCTGCAAAGTTATATCGTTCCGTCTTTATGCGCGTTTATGTTTTTTACTGTATTAGTGCAGGGGACGGTGGCATCCAAAGCGTTCACCGAGCTTCAGCATGACGAGACTATGTTTTCTCATGCCCAGCAGGTCAAAAACATGTTGTCACAAATGAGTATGGCGTTAGGGATTTCATTGGCGACTATTGGTTTACAATGGCGTAGTACGGTGCACTACAGTATTTTAAATCAGCATGTGGCCAGTAATGACCCTATTTTTATGGCTACTCTCAAACAGGTGGCCAATGCTTATGGTCCGCAAGTTAGTTCGAGCTTTGCGAATAATGCAGCGATGGGGTGGATTTCGCAGCATGTTAAGCAAAACGCGGTGTTGTTATCTGGAATTGATTATTTCTTTCTGCTGATGGTGGTGGGCTTAATCGGTGCGATTGTGATGGCTAAGCAAAAGCGTTTAAACTAAATCTTTCTCGCTTTTACTGGATTGTTAACTGAGCTATGGACTTTAACGATATCTACTATTTTTATCTGACCGCTGAACATGGCGGTTACACGGCTGCCGAGCGAGTGTCAGGTATTACCAAATCTCTGTTGAGTCGACGAGTTGCTCAATTGGAAGAGCGCTTAGGTATTCAATTGATACACCGTAATAGTCGACAATTTTCTCTAACGGATGCCGGTGTGCAATTGTATGAAGGCGCCATTAATATGGTGGCTGAAGGGCAGTCTGCATACGAGTCTGTGGCTTTATTGCAATCGGTTCCTTCCGGTGTCGTGCGTGTCAGTTGTCCTGTGCTATTAGCTCAGCACCATTTCACATTTTTTCTGCCAGAGTTTATGAAAAGTTTCCCTCAGGTCTCTGTTCATTTGGATGTGACCGATAGGGAGGTTCAAATTCTAGAAGAGCGAGTGGATATTGTGTTGCGTACTCGTGGCGATTTAGCCCAAGAGGCGGGTATCGTTTCAAAAAAATTGGCAACGAGCAAAATGATTTTGGTGGCAAGTCCTGATTTTATTAAAGAATATGGAATGCCAACACACCCAAGCCAACTAACCAAAATGCCGACTTTGACAGAAATGGCAGGCAGGCAAGATGGTACACTTTATCAATGGGAGCTACTTGGTCCTGATGGTGCCGTGTGTTCGGTGCCGCATCATCCTAGGTTAGTGTGTTTAAATCGCTGGCTGCAACTGAAGTCGGCTGTTCAAGGTGTTGGAGTGGGGCTGATACCAGAAATAGTAGCCAGTGACGATCTAGCGAAAGGAAACTTATTACACGTTTTACCTAGTTGGACGACCAATGTCAGTATTGTCCAAGCCGTTTATTCGTATCGAAAAAGTATGACTCCCGCGGTGCGCGTTTTCTTGGACAGCTTGCTGCATTATTTTGCACAGGACGTAAATGTAAATCGCGAGATTCAAACGAAACAGCTTACATCCATATAAGCTGTTTCGTTCTTGGCTCTATTTAACGGGCAGGTACGGGGCGACTTATCAAGGCTTCCTCGTTGCCATTAAATAAATAGCAATCTTCTTTTTTGATGCCAACGGTAACCTTTTCGCCATTACGGGTTAGATTTGCGCCACTGACTTCTATCGTTAACTTGCTGCCTTGGAATTGGCCATAAAGGTAGGTGAGGCCACCAAGGTGTTCCGCTACGTCAATCTCTAGATCAATCGTTAGGTCAGCATCTTCTGTGTTTTCTTTGATGTGTTCTGGTCGAATGCCGAGTTTGACTGTCTCGTTTACGGATACTTTGGTGCCATCGACTTCTAGTTCAATACGTTGACCATATACATCGATAACGGCCAGATCTTTATTATCAATACTGATAACTTTGCCTTCCAAGAAGTTCATTTTGGGTGAGCCGATGAAACCAGCGACAAATTCGTTAGCTGGGTTGTGATAGAGCTCTAGTGGTGAACCAACTTGTTCAACATTGCCAGCCCGTAATACCACGATTTTATCGGCCAAGGTCATGGCTTCTACCTGATCATGTGTTACATAAATCATGGTGGCTTTTAAACGATTATGCAGCTGTGCAATTTGAATACGCATGTCGACACGCAGTTCGGCATCTAAGTTAGAAAGGGGTTCATCAAATAGGAATACTTCTGGCTGACGTACGATGGCACGTCCAATCGCCACACGCTGACGCTGGCCGCCTGAGAGTTGTTTAGGTTTGCGGTCCAGCAATTCATTCAATTGAAGAATATTCGCCGCATTGCTGACTTGCGCTTTGATCTTCTCTGGATCAACCCCGTTCATGCGTAAGCCAAAACTCATATTCTCTTCCACCGTCATATGTGGGTACAGCGCATAGGATTGAAATACCATAGCGACTCCGCGGTCAGCGGGGGCTACGTCGTTCATGTTAGTGCCATTGATTTCTAGCTTACCATCTGTGATTTCTTCTAGACCGGCAATTAAGCGTAGTAGGGTGGATTTGCCGCAACCAGAAGGACCTACAAAGACCACAAATTCACCGTCTTGAAGATCTAAATTGACGCCATGAATTGTCTCAATGTCATGAAACCGTTTGATGACGTTTGTTAGTTTTATCGTCGCCATAATGGACTTTCCTATGCTAGTTAGAGGCCATGGCCCCCATTCGAGTGGATATTTTCTGACAGGCATCTTTGACCAATGCTTGAAAGTGTTGGAAGCGCGCCTCGTCTACGCGAAACTTAGGTGCGGTAATACTGAGCGCGGCAATAGGTTCATTTCGGTGGTTTAGTATCACAGAAGCGGCACATTGAATGCCTTCTTCATGCTCTTCTAAATCCAGTGAGATTTTGCTGTCACGAATTATTTTAAGATTGTCCCTTAACATGTCTTCGTTAATCAGTGTGGTGTCTGTGTGCTGGATAAAGCGTTGTTCTTTAATGGCGGCCGCCAGCTGATCTTCACTGAGAAAGGCCATCATGGCTTTTCCCACGCCAGTGCAATAAGCGGGGCCTTTTTTGCCCACGGCTGAAAACAAACGCAAACTTTTTTGGCTTTCGAGTTTATCGATGTAAATCACATCACCGCGATCAAGAACGGCAAGATGGATGGTTTCGCCGGTTTCATCCCATAACCGTTTCATTTGATCGGCGGCAATATCACGCACATCGATTTTTGACCAAGCTTGGTGAGCAAGTTCCAGTAAACCATATCCAGGGTGATACAGCTGAGTGGCTTCATCGAAACGAACCAAACCTTTGTCTGTTAACGAGTTCAGGGTGCGATGCGCTGTGGCTTTCGGCAAGTCTGTCTTTTCAACCAATTCTGCAAAGCGTAATGGCACAGGTGTCATGCAAACTTCTTGCAGCAGGCTAAGTGCTTTGTCTAATGATGAGCCTCCGCTTTTGGAATCTTGCTCGGCCATTATTCCTTTTCCTTAATCTCGGTTTTTATAATTTTTTAAGGTTGATTTTGCCCCCAAAAAGTAGGGCTGAAAAATGTTCTAATTTGAGTATTGCAAAAAATGGAACTTTATTCCATTATTTTGTTGGGCGAGTTATCAGGCCATAAACTTAGATAACAAGTAGAGCAATTTATAAACTAATAAAAATAAGAGGTAAGTGCGCCATGCAAAAGTTGCATAGCAAGCAACAGCAATGGATGCCGGTTTTGTTCTTAGCGCCAGCAGTCATTTTGTTTGTGGTCTACGTTATCTTTCCTATTCTGCAAAGTATCTGGCTGAGCTTTTATGAATGGGATGGGATTGGTGAAAAAACCTTCGTAGGCTTTAGTAATTATGTCGAACTCTTTGATGATTATCAGTTTTGGGTAGCGTTAAAAAACAATCTGTATTGGATGGTTTTCTTTATGCTGGCCCCGCCCATTGGACTGGGAATTGCACTGTTTCTTAATCAAAAAATCATGGGCATACGTTTAGTTAAATCCATGTTTTTCTTTCCTTTCGTTATTTCTCAAGTTGTTGTTGGCTTGGTTTTCTCTTGGTTTTATGACCCGTCTTTTGGTCTCTTCAATAAGGCCATAGGTTTATTTGGAATGGAACCGGTGGCGGTTTTATCTGATGAAAACTGGGTGACCTTTGGGATTATTGTGGCGGGCCTTTGGCCGCAAATTGCCTACTGCATGATCTTGTACCTGACAGGCTTGAATAATCTCAATCCAGATCAAATCGAAGCGGCTCGCTTAGACGGTGCTCACGGCTGGAAGATGTTACGCCATGTCATTTTGCCTCAATTACGCCCAGCCACTTTTATCGCCATCGTGGTAACCGTGATTGGTGCGTTACGAAGTTTCGACCTGGTTGCCACCATGACCAGTGGTGGGCCATTTGGGACTTCTAGTGTTCTAGCTTACTTCATGTATGAACAATCCATCTTTAACTATCGTGCTGGATACGGTGCAGCGATTGCGACTGTATTGTTCTTGATAATGGATATTTATATCGCCTATTTCTTATGGCGTATGCTGAAGAGTGAGAAAGCCTAATGTTTCCAACTCCTATAGAAAAAAGATCGTTACCTTTTAATTTAAGCTACCGCGTGGCTGTTTGGATCGCTTTGTTACTTTGGTTATTGCCTTTGATTGCCGTCATGATGACATCTGCTCGTTCAATGGCAGATATTAATGGCGGTAATTATTGGGGAATTCCGACTGAGTGGATGTTGTTCGAAAACTACGCCATGGTGTTTACGCAAACGCCCATGCTGCGCTATCTAATCAATTCCCTTGTTATTACCTTGCCTGCGGTATTTGGCGCGGTTGCCTTATCGACGTTGGCCGGTTACGCCTTAGCTAAGTTTAAATTTCGTGGCAATGTGGCGCTTTTTGCCGCTTTCATAGCAGGTAATTTTGTACCTTTTCAAATCCTGATGATTCCAGTGCGCGATCTCACTATTAGTATGGGGCTGTATGACACGGCGTCTGGTTTGATTCTTTTCCATATCGCTTTTCAAACAGGATTTTGTACCTTGTTTATGCGCAACTTTATCGTCGGTTTACCCGATGAATTAATTGAAGCGGCGCGGGTGGAAGGGGTGAGCGAATGGCAAATATTTTGGCATGTGGTTTTACCATTAGTTCGTCCCGCTTTGGCCGCCTTGTCTGTGCTGATTTTTACTTTTATTTGGAATGATTACTTCTGGGCGCTGGTGCTGGTGCAGAGTGATGAAGTGCGCCCGATCACAGCAGGGATTAGTGCTCTAAAAGGTCAGTGGATGGCGTCTTGGCAACTTATTGCTGCGGGTTCAATTGTCGCCGCATTACCACCTGTCATCTTGTGCTTCGCCATGCAGCGTCACTTTATTGCTGGCTTAACCTTGGGTGCGACGAAGGGATAAGACGATGAAAAATGGATTGAACATAGGGTTTTATAGACAAGACTCAAAAGACCAAAGCAAGACCTTGGTGATTGCTTGCCCAAAACAAGGCTCGCCAGAGTTGCTCTACTTTGGTGATGCACTACCAGCGCAGACGGATTTAAGTGCGGTGTATATGTCGCAACAAGCCGCCATTCCACAAGCCATGATGGACAAGCCTGTTCCTATGTCTTTACTTCCTGAAGCAGGGCGCGGTTGGCTGCAAACGCCAGCCGTGGAGGCCAGTGCAGAAGATCGCCCAACTTGGGCTGCCTGTTGGAGCTTGCTTTATGTGGAAGCGCTAGAAAGCGGCTTTAAGATTCGCTTGGAAGATAAAGTGGCTCAATTGTCGGTGTCGCTGACGATTGGTTTATTACCATCTGGCGTCTTACGCCAACAACTGACCTTAACTAACCAAGGACAGGGTGATGTAATGGTGCAGCGCTTGGCCTGTACCTTGCCTGTTGCTGCGAGTTTTACTGAGCGAATGGGTTTTTATGGTCGTTGGTGCCAAGAGTTTCAACAAGAGCGCAGTGATTGGCATGCCACCTGGTTGCAAGAAAACCGCAACGGCCGTAATTCTCAGGCCAACTTTCCTGCGGTGATTGTCGGTGAACAAGGCTTTGGTGAACAACAAGGCGAGCTTGTCGGCGCGCATTTTGCGTGGAGCGGTAATCACAGATTAAAAGCCGATTACACCGCGGAAGGTCATCGTTATTTACAAGCGGAAGTCTTGTATTTATCTGGTGAAATTATCCTCGCTGCCAATGAGTCTATTTCGACGCCTGAATTTTTGGCGGCACACAGTAGCACTGGGCTAAATGCCATGAGCCAGCAGTTCCATCAAGAAGCACGAGCTCGTTTGCAATTATCTAAGCCTCGTCCAGTGCATTTGAATACGTGGGAAGCTTTTTATTTCGATCATGATATGACCAAACTAAAAGCGCTGGCTAAAGCCGCCGCTGACGTTGGGGTTGAACGTTATATTTTGGACGATGGATGGTTTCGCGGTCGCAACAATGACAAAGCCGCGTTAGGGGATTGGTTTGTTGATGAAAGCAAATATCCAGATGGATTAATGCCTTTGATCAGCTATGTCAAAGAGGAACTGGGTATGGAGTTTGGTTTGTGGTTTGAACCTGAAATGGTTAACCCAGATTCCGATTTATTCCGTGCTCATCCTGATTGGGCTTTACAACTTCCCCAATACGAACCCGCTCTCGCGCGTAATCAATTGGTTCTGAATTTAGCGAAGTCGGAAGCCTATCAATATATCCGCGAGCGTTTATTTTCACTCTTCACAGAATATCCCATCGATTATGTGAAATGGGATATGAATCGAGATTATTCTCAGCCAAGTGGTGATATTGCACCGCAAGCTCATGCTCAAGTTGAAGCTTTGTATCGATTGTTGAGCGAGCTCAATCAAGCGTTTCCTGCTATGGAAATTGAAAGTTGTTCGTCTGGTGGTGCGCGAGTGGATTTTGGTATTTTGAATTTCACTAAACGTTTTTGGGCATCTGACTGTAATGATGCGTTAGAGCGTCAAACTATCCAACGTGGCTTTAGCTACTTCTTACCGCCTGAAGTGATGGGTTCTCACATTGGTCCTGATAAGAGCCACACTACAAGCCGTATTCATGACGTAGCATTCCGAGCAGGCACAGCCATGCTTAGTCATTTAGGTATTGAATGGAATTTGTTAGACGCCAATGACGAGCAAAAAGCGACGATTTCGAACTGGTTGTCTCATTACAAGCGTCATAGAGCACTGTTGCATGAAGGTAAGAATTGGCGTTTGCCAAGCGCTGACGGTCGGGCACAAACCCAGTGGGCATTGAGTCAAGACCGACTACAAGGTTTGGCCGTTTATAGTCAATTGGCTATGCCAAAGCAGGCGCAAACTCTACCTGTTCGCCTACCTAACTTATTACCAGATCAGCTCTATCGAGTGAACGTTTTGGAGCATAGCCCATTGCCAGGCCATTTAATGAAAGCCTTACCTGAATGGTGGAAAAAAGACCTTATTTTAAACGGTGCGAGTTTGAGTCAGGTTGGACTCAGATTACCTATATTTGACCCTGAATCTCTAGTATTGCTAGCGATTCAAGCCGAGCCTGAATCGGAAAATTGCGATGGAGAATATAATGAATGATAGGCGTTCCCGCTTTATTGCCGTTGATTGGGGAACCACCAATTTACGTGTCTTTTTGATGAATCATGATGGTTGTATTCAAGCCCAGCGCGACAGTGACCGAGGTATGTTAAAGCTCGGTTCTGCTGAATTTGAAAGTGTCTTATCTGATTTGTTGGGAGATTGGCTCACACCAGATCTACCTATTTATATGGCTGGAATGGTTGGCAGTCGTGGTGGTTGGCAAGAAGTACCTTACCAACAATGTCCTATCAAGTTAGACGATTTGTCTGAGCATCTTTTTTGGCTGAGCACGTCGTTACCAAATAAGGTGGCGATTGTGCCGGGCTTACGAGGTACGAGTGTCGGAGGTTTGCTTGATGTTATGCGTGGCGAAGAAACGCAATTATTGGGTGCGCTTGATTGGTTAGAAGAGCAAGGTCGTGCCGATGAATCCCCCGTATTTTGCTTGCCGGGAACCCACTGTAAATGGGCGCAAATCACTGAAGGCAAGGTGACGCGGTTTTCTACTTCAATTACAGGCGAGCTTTTTGCGCGTTTGAATGATGAATCTAGTTTGGTAAAAGGCTTACCTAAGTCGGATCTGCTGAATGAAGCGGCCTTTAAAAAAGGCGTTTTGGCGAGCCAGCAAGCGGGCGGTATTTTGCATCATTTATTCAGTGCTCGTAGTCGTTTTGTGGGTGGTGAGTTAGCTGCAGAAGAAGTGCGAGATTACTTGTCTGGCGTGGTGATTGGTCATGATGTGAATGACATTTTGTCATCTATCGATACGCCAACAGCCCCAGTATTTATTATAGGTAGTGAAACGCTTAGTGCTCGTTATGCTCTGGCTTTGTCTTCGCGAGATCTTACTTCTGAATTTTTAGCAGCTAGCGAAGCCAGTATTCGTGGTTTAAAGCGCTTGGCGAATCGTCAGGTTAGGTCGGAAAACAATTCGACAATAGGAGCGTAATAACATGAAACATTCTTTTAATGCATTGATGCAAGAGTTTCCGATGGTTGCCATTCTTCGTGGTATTAAACCTGATGAAGTAATTGAGCATGCTCAAGTGTTAATTGCTGCGGGCTTTCGCTTACTCGAAGTGCCGCTTAATTCGCCTGATGCTTTTACTAGTATTCGTTCTCTTCAGGATAAGTTTGGAGAGCAAGTATTGATTGGCGCTGGTACGGTTTTGACCATGACGCAATTGACCGAATTGGTTGCCACAGGCGCAAAATTAATGGTTTGCCCACATACGGATGTCGAGCTGATTAAAGCTGCCAAAGTAGCTGGTTTATACGCTATGCCAGGTTTTTTTACCGCTAGTGAAGCGTTTGCAGCATTACACGCTGGTGCAGATGCGGTGAAACTGTTTCCTGCTGAAGCTTTGCCTACGATCAATGTGGTTAAAGCCTTGGGTGCGGTGATTCCCGCTGAGACTTGGCTGTGTCCTGTTGGTGGTGTGACGCCAAATAATGTCGCTGATTATTTGAATGTTGGTGCTCGTGGCTTTGGTTTAGGTTCGGCTTTATATAAAAAAGGCCAATCTGTAGAAACGACGAAAGCGAATGCTGAAGCCTTTATGACGGCTTGGAAGACCTATCAAAAATAGCTCTCTGTAAATAGACAAGACAAGTTGGAGAATAAAAACAATGAAACAAATTAGTACGCAACGTCACCAATTAGCCGAAGGGCCATTTTGGAGTCAACAAGAACAAGCTTTGTACTGGGTAGATATTCCAGCTTGCCAAGTATGGTGTTGGCATCAGGCATCTAATGAATACCAACATTGGACTTTGCCCAAAAAAGTATCCGCGGTATTCACTACTCAAAGCGATCGTTTATTAGTGGCTTTGGCAGACTCTGTCGCCTATCTGGATAAAGCAACAGGTGAATTAGAGCACTTGTGTGATTTGGACACCGATATTCCTGGTAATCGTAGTAACGATGCTAAATGTGATCCAAACGGTGTGTTGTGGCTTGGCACTATGGATGATGCAGAAGAGAAAGCGTCGGGTCGGTTATGGAAGATTACGCCGGAAGGCAAAAAGACATTGATGCTGGAAAGGGTTGGTATTTCCAATACTTTGGCATGGGACGAGTCTCGTGGCCGCTTTTATTTTGGCGATTCCATGACAAGAAAAGTGCATATTTTTCCGTACCCAGAATTTTATGACATCCGTAGCCAAAAACCATTTTTTGAGGTGAAAGAAGGCATCGGAGCCGATGGCTCTTGTATTGATTCGGAAGGCTGTATTTGGAACGCCAATTGGGATGGGGCTCGTGTTGTGCGATACAACCCTGAAGGCGAAGTGCTGCAGACAATTGAATTACCTTTTTCTAAGCCAACAAGCTGCGTGTTTGGTGGCCCTGATGGCAACACTCTATTTATTACATCCGCCAGCGTGGCGACCAGTGAAGACGACTTGGCTAAGCAGCCGCTTGCAGGTCACGTCGTTGCGATCGATTTAGCAACAATAAATATTACTGGCGCGCCAAGCCAGTCATTTGCAGGAGCTTAAAATGAAATTAGGTGTGTGTTATTACCCAGAACATTGGCCAAAAAGTCGTTGGGTTGAAGATGCTCAACATATGCGACGCATTGGTATTCAGTATGTTCGAGTTGGCGAGTTTAGCTGGAGTACGATTGAGCCAACTCCGGGTGAACTGCATTGGGAGTGGCTGGATGAGTCGCTAGATATTTTGCATTCTCAGGGTTTAAAAGTCATTTTAGGTACGCCAACCGCGACACCACCAAAATGGTTGGTTGATCGTCATCCGTCTATGTTGGCAAAAGATGAAGCGGGGCGAGTACGAGGTTTTGGCTCTCGTCGTCATTATACTTTTGCGAGTTTGGAATATAGAGAAGAATGTCGTCGCATGGTGACATTAATGGCAGAGCGTTATGGTCAGCACCCCGCCGTGGCGTCTTGGCAGACAGACAATGAATACGGCTGCCATGACACTATTTTAAGTTATGCCGAAGCTGATCTTGCTGCGTTTCGTCTTTGGTTGGCAGAAAAATACGACACGGTAGAAGCGTTAAATAAAGCCTGGGGCAACGTGTTCTGGAGTATGGATTATCGCTCTTTCGATGAAATCGAATTGCCGAATTTAACCGTGACCGAAGCCAATCCTTCCCATCGTTTAGATTTTCAACGTTGTTGTTCAGATCAAGTGGTTGCTTTCAATAAGCTGCAAGTGGATATTTTGCGTGAGCATTCTGCAGATCGCGATTTAGTGCATAACTACATGGGGTTCTTTACAGCATTTGATCATCATAAAGTCGGTCAAGATCTTGATGTGGCGAGCTGGGACAGTTATCCATTGGGGTCTTTAGATAAAGAGCCTCTTTATACTGAAGAGGAAAAACATACTTATTTGCGAGTCGGTCATCCGGATGCGGGTGCATTTCATCATGATTTGTATCGTGGCTGTGGTAATGGTCGTTTGTGGATTATGGAGCAGCAGCCAGGTCCGGTGAATTGGGCGCCTCATAACCCAACACCAGCAGAGGGCGCAGTACGTTTATGGACATGGGAAGCTTTTTCCCATGGCGCTGAACTGGTGTCGTATTTCCGCTGGCGTCAGGCGCCATTTGGTCAAGAGCAAATGCATGCTGGCTTGTTGCGTCCTGATGCGCAAGAAGCTGAAGCGGCAAAAGAAGCGACCTTAGTGGCGCAAGAGGTGAAAGTCTTGGCTGAATCAATTGGCCTTGATGCAGATGAGTTAATGTCCCTGCCAAGTGCTGGAAAAGTCGCATTGATGTTTGATTATGACGCTTGTTGGTCTTTAGATATTCAGCCTCAGTCCCGTGCATATCGCTACTTTTTCTGGTGTTACCGAATGTATGAGGCCATTCGTGAGCTTGGCTTATCCGTTGACATTATTCCAAGCTCTGGGTCATTGGATACCTATGAATTGTTGGTTTTACCTGCTCAGGCACATATTACTCCAGAGTTGCAAGAGCGTTTGAATGCTTATCAAGGTGTTTTGCTTGCAGGGCCAAGAACAGGTAGTAAAACAGAAACCTATCAAATCCCAGAGAACCTTGCCCCTGGTCCATTGGCAAGTTTGCTTCCTTTAACGGTGGAGCGTGTTGATGCCTTGCCTGAGCATACTCAGCCAGCTGTTTCTGGCCGTTGGGGCGCGGGTAGCTTGAAGCATTGGCATGAACAAATTAAGACGCAATTACCTTGTTTGTTAAAAGATGATGGTGGTAATCCAGTGTTAATGGGAGAAGGCCGTCACTATTATCTTGGCTCTTGTATTGATAATACTCTGTTAAAAGCCAGCTTAGCTAAGCTGTCTGGGGTGGCGGGATTATCGACTTGCTATTTGCCAAAAGGCGTTCGAGTGAGAGAGCGAGGCAATGTAATTTTTGTATTTAATTACAGCTTAAATACGGTTGTTTTTGAGCCACAAGATGCAGAGCTTGTCATTGGTTCTAAGTCTTTAGGTGCAGCAGATGTCGCCATTTGGAAAAACAATAAATAGTAAAATAGCTATTTAAATGGAACTTTGTTTCGTTTATTGATTAATTTTTTTTGTTTGGTCAATACTGAAACTTGGTTCCAATTAATAAAAACAAGAAGAGGGCTTATTTACATGAAAAAAATACAATCCTTATTAGTAGGGGCAATGGCATTAGGTGCTGTCTCTATTGCTAATGCTGGTACCTTGGTGATTAACTCTGATCAGGCAGATCCAGCGCCAAAGAAAGCGTTCACTGAAATGGTGCAGAAGTTCGAAAGTGAAAATCCTGACATTACAGTGAAATACAACCTGTATGACAAAGAAGGTTATAAAACGGCTATTCGTAATTGGCTTTCCACTACGCCACCAGACATTGTTTTCTGGTATTCAGGCAATCGTATGAAAAGCTTTGTTGACCGTGATTTGTTTGAAGATGTTAGTGATATTTGGCAAAAACTCGGTTTGAAAGAAATTATGCCTGCAGCGACTGCCGCTTCTACATTGAACAATAAGCAATGGGGCATTCCCTACAGTTATTATCAATGGGGAATTTATTACCGTAAAGATATCTTTGACAAGTTAGGTTTGTCTGAACCTAAAACGTGGGACGAATTTCTTGCTGTCAACGCGAAGCTAAAAGCCAATGATGTTACTCCTATTACAATAGGCACTAAGTATTTATGGACAGCAGCGGGTTGGTTTGATTACTTGAATTTGCGTACCAATGGTTTGGATTTTCATATCGATTTGATGGACGGTAAAATTCCTTATACAGATCCTCGGGTTCGTAAGACGTTTGAGCATTGGAAAGAACTTATTGATAAAGGTTATTTCCTAGAAAACCATGCTTCTTATTCTTGGCAAGAAGCGCAGCCATTTATGTACAACGGCCAAGCAGCCATGTACTTGATTGGTAACTTTATTGTGCCAAACTTCCCTAAAGAACTTGACGGTAAGATGGGCTTCTTCCAATTTCCTACCATTGATCCAGCCATTCCCATTGCCGAAGATGCACCAATGGAAACAGTTCATATTCCAGCAAAAGCAAAAAACAAAGTTGATGCACGGAAATTCTTGGAGTTCATGGCACGTGCCGATAATCAAACTATGCTAAATGCTGTCTTGTTACAGATTCCACCTAATATTAAAGCGAAAGCTCCGGATGACTTTTTCTTGAATAAAGGTGTAGCAATGTTAAACAGTGCTGCTGGTACCGCTCAGTTCTATGATCGTGATACTGATCCAAGCATGGCTCAAGAAGGCATGAAAGGTTTCCAAGAGTTTATGGTAAAACCAGAGCGTCTTGATGCAATCCTTAAACGATTAGAAGGTGTGAGAAAACGCGTTTTCAAAAAATAGATATAAGTTTACTTCTGCTTAATAATCAAAAGGTCTTAGGTAATAAGTTTGTTATAACCAGTTCAATTTCTGTTGAGCTGGTTTTTTTTGATTTGTACATCAATCAGATGAGTTACTTATATCAGTTCTGATTAAATTTTAGACTTTGATGCAAGTTGTTCTCAAATGATTGTCAGAATTGTTTAATATGTTATATCATAACTTTTTTATTTTGTTGTTATGGAAAATATGGATATGAAAGTAATGCCTTTTTTAAAGCGAATGCTTTTTTGCGTCTCTCTTGTTAGTGGTGCATTGGCTTTGTCTGCCTGCTCGGGCCCAACGTCATCAAATACCGTTTCAATCAGTGGTGCATTTGAGTTTACCAGTCTATCACCTTCTAAAAATGGCTTTGTTTTTAGCCGAATGCAGGTCTTAGAAACCCTTTTGGACGTAGATGAAAAGGGCTTACTAATTCCAGCTTTGGCTAAAGATTGGAAAGTTAGTGATGATGCAAAAATTTGGACGTTTAATCTACGCGATGACGTACGTTTCCACGATGGCGCTGCGATGGACGCAGATGCCGTTGTTAATAGCTTGGAGATTGCTAAGTCTAAACATGGCGCGTTACGTAAAGCGCCAATTGAAAAAATCTATGCTAAAGATAATCACACGGTCATTATTACTTTGACTCGTCCATTTACGCCATTGGGTGCCGTTTTAGCGAATTACGCGAATGGCATTTTATCGCCAGCGGCTTATGACGATAATGGTGAAGTTGTTACCTTGGCAGGTACAGGTCCTTACAAGGTGTTTCAGTTTGAGCCACCCCATAAGCTAGTTGTTGAACGATTTGATGATTACTGGGGGAAAAAAGCCAGTATCCAATATGCCAGCTATCTAACGGGTCATCGTGCAGAAAGTCGTGTTCTTCAGGCGAAAAGCGGTCAAGCTGATATCGTGTTTGGCTTGGACCCAGCCAGTTTAGCGTCTCTTGAAAAAATGGATATTCTAACGGTACATTCCAACCCAATTCCAAGAACCATTGTTTTGAAGCTAAACAGCGGCCATCGTTTTTTAGAGGATGTGCGAGCGCGTAAAGCACTGAGCTTAGCCATTGATAGAAAGGGCATTGCTAAAGGTGTTTTGCACATTCCAGGCTCTGAAGCTGAGCAGATTTTACCTGCTTCGATGACGAACTGGTATTTAGATGATGTTTCTGATGAAACGGAAGCCTCCGCCGGAATGCCTGATTCACTATTGGCTGAATTGGGCTGGAAGAAAAATGCACAGGGCTATTTAGAAAGAAATGGCGAGCTGTTTGAGTTAACACTGATTACTTATGCAGATCGACCTGAGTTGACAACGGTTGCCACGTCAATTCAAGCCCAGTGGGAAAAAATTGGTGTAAAGACCAATGTAGAAGTAACCAATTCTAGTGCAATTCCAATGGGCCATCAGGATGGATCGTTGGAAGCTGCTTTGATGGCGAGAAACTATGGTTTTATTGCCGATCCACTTGGTGTGATGTTGTCCGATTATGGCTCTGATGGCGGTGGTGATTGGGGCGCAATGAATTGGAACAATAAAGAATTAAGCGCTGATTTATTAGAGCTAGAGCAAACCTCTGACCCAGTAAAGTACAAAGAAATTGCTCAGCGCAGTGCTCAAATAATTTATAACGAGCGTCCTGTCATTCCTGTGTCATCTTATGTGCAGCAAACGGCCGTCAATAAGCGAATTAAAGGTTTCCGTTTTGACCCATTTGAGCGCAGTTATTTCTTGAATGAAATGGAGTTCGTAAATCTATGAAGGTAATGCTTTTTAAAAGATTGCTGCAGTTGATTACGGTGATCTGGGGCGTCGGAACGCTGACCTTTATTTTGATGCGATCCTTGCCCGGTGACATGGCCTACCGAATTGCGGCCAGTCGTTATGGTCAAGATAATGTGGATTCTCAAGCAGCTGCTCTCGTTCGTGAAGAACTCAAATTGGATCAAAGTGCATTAACTGCTTATTGGCATTGGTTGACTGACCTTATGCAGCTAAAACTAGGTGACTCTTTGGTTAGTGGTTTGCCTGTGATTGATACAGTACAGCACATGCTTGGGCATTCATTATTACTGGCTTTCGCTGGCTTGATCGTATCGGTTTTAATCGCTGTGCCTTTGGGGTTATTAAGTGCGTGGCGTGGCAATCCGTTAGATTCTATCTTGATGGGATTATCGAGTGTGATTCGTTCAATGCCTGTGTTTGTTATCGGAGTGTTGTTTATCTTGCTGTTTGCGTTGAATTGGAACTTATTTCCTGTGGCGGGTTTTGGTTCTCCAGCGCACCTTGTGCTTCCGGCCATAACCTTAGCGTTAAGTTTAGCTGCGGTTTCAAATCGAGTGGTGAGAGATTCGGCTAAAAAAACGTTTCAGTCAGCATTTTATCAGTTTTCACAGGTGAAAGGGTTGTCATTGTGGCAAACCTTTCGTCGTCATGGTGCGCGCAATATTGCCTTACCTGTGGTGGCGTTTTTCGGCATCCAGCTGGTGAGTATGATTGAAGGGATTGTGATGATTGAGTCGCTATTTTCTTGGCCTGGAATTGGCCATGGTTTGGCGCATGCGATTTTTGCTCGTGATATTCCGGTGATTCAAGGCTCTGCTTTGATGATGGGAATATTGTTTGTTTTGCTCAATACCCTGGTGGATATTATTTGCCTATGGATTGATCCAAGAGGAGTGAAAAATCAATGAAAATGAGATCTTCACAATGGCTTGGTTTAGGTATTTTACTGAGCCTTTTGGCGTTTTCTGTCTTGGGTGTTTCTTTTTCACCGTACAGTATGTCAGAACAAAACTTAAATGCGATTATGGAAGCACCGTCGGCGGTTCATTGGCTTGGTACCGATCAATATGGTCGTAGCATGTTAACACGTATGGCTCATGCCGTCGGCTTGTCTTTTGCGCTCAGTTTGATGTGTATGCTGACCTCATCCATAGTGGGGACGGCATTCGGAGTTTGGGCCGCTTGGGGTGGTAAAAAAGTCGATTCTGTCTTGGGTGTGGTGGTGAATATTTTACTCGCTCTACCTGGTTTGGTTGTTGTCTTGCTATTTGCTGCCATTGTTCCAGGGTCTTTCTTGATGTTGTACTTGGCGATTTCGTTGGTGCAATGGGTAGAGTATTTCCGTGTTGTACGAGCCATAACGCAAGGCGTTATTCAGAGCCCAGCTAGACAATCATCAGCGATGATGGGCTTTGGTCGTTGGTATCAGTTTAAACGGCACATCTGGCCTGCAATATCACCTTCAGTTTTTACCTTAGCTGCATTTGGCGGTGCAAGTGCCATCTTAACCATGGCGTCATTAGGTTTTGTTTATGTTGGCATACAGCCGCCATTGGCTGAGTTGGGTTTGATGACGGTTGAGTTATTCCCGTATTACAGTGATGCGCCTTGGCTATTAGCACAACCTTTAGTGGTGATTGCTTTGATGGTGTTTGCATTTCATTTATTGGCGGGGAAACGAGCATGAGTGTGTTGCTGAAATTAACCAATGTGGCCGTATACGCAGATAAAACCTGTTTGCTTGAACCCATGTCTTTAACGTTGCATCAAGGTGAGCCATTAACGATTCTTGGTCAAACTGGATCCGGTAAAAGCTTGTTAGCACAAGCCATTATGGGCTTGTTACCAGAAAATTTGACGGTTTCTGGTGACGTGGAAGTTTTCGGTCGTACGATGACAATCGACGAGCGTAAAGCTTTATGGGGGCGGGATTTGGTTATGCTGCCTCAAGAGCCTTGGAACTCACTTGACCCTTTAATGAAAGGCGTCGATCAAGTGCAGGAGGTGTATAAGTTCGTCAGGGAAAAAACGGACGAAGAGTCGCTTTCATTGGCTGAAAATGACTTACAGCATGTTGGCTTAGAGGATAATGGTCACAAACGACCTGGTGAATTGTCAGGAGGCATGGCGCAACGTCTTGCTATTGCCGCAGCAACGGCAGGCGGTGCGCATGTGATTTTGGCCGATGAGCCAACCAAAGGTCTGGATGTATCACGTCGTGATGGCATTGTGAGTTTGTTGCAAACTCGCTCAGCCTTAGGAAGTTTATTGACCATCACGCATGATGTGGCGGTGGCTCGACAGCTGGGTGGTCTGCTTTTGGTAATGAAAGAAGGTCGTTTGGTAGAGCAGGGTGAAGCGAGTCAGGTGTTGGATTATCCAAAAGATGATTACACGCGAGAATTGATTACTGCTGAGCCTAGTGCTTGGACAGATATCGCTCCATCGGTACGCAAAGACAGCGCTGAAAATATCTTAGTAGCGGATAAGGTCAGTGTTAAACGTGGCGGTCGCACTTTATTCGATGACTTGTCTTTTTCTATAAAAAAAGGAGAAGTGGTCGGCGTTGTTGGTGATAGTGGCTGTGGTAAGTCGTCACTTGGCGATGCTTTGCTTAACTTTTTGCCTGTAGCGTCGGGAAGCATTACTCGCTTTGATAAAACGGCTAAACCGTATCAATGGCTGAAACTGTATCAAGATCCGCCATCTGCTTTTTCGGCTAGTGTCACCCTTGGCAAGTTATTGGATGACTTGATCAATTTGCATGGCATTGATAGAGCACGTATCGCGCCTTTGATGGATCGTTTGTCTTTGCCAAAAGTCATTCTAGAACGTAACTGTTTGGGGGTGTCAGGTGGTGAGTTGCAGCGCTTTGCTATATTGCGGGCCTTGTTATTGGATCCAGTGTTTTTATTCGCTGATGAGCCGACTTCTCGGCTTGATCCTATTACTGCCAAAGAGGTGACTGCCTTATTGGTTGAATTGGCCAGTGAAGCGGGTTGTGCGGTTTTACTTGTTAGCCATGACCCAGCGCTAGTGCAGAAAACCTGCCATCAAGTTATAACCTTATAGTACGCAAAAAAAGTGTTAATGACATTGAGTAGAGTATTCTTGGTACTCTTGCTCAATGTCATTATGATTAGGTCAGTTCGTGATTTAAACAAGTAAATGAATGATTCGAATCCACCTTGAGGTTTCACTTTACCCTAGTCTATGGTCTAATTTTTTCTAACTTAACATCGTATTGGGAAAAATTATGTTGTTCAAAACTTCGCTCTCTGTTGGCTTGATTGGTATTTCTGCATTCCTTACTTCAACTAGCGCCTTGGCATTTGACGATTATTGCACGCCAAAGTTAGATGCTTACTTGAGTAACGTTCAAAAGACAGTTGATTCTAAATATGTTTCAGAGCGTCAAAAAGACGTTGCACAAAAGGTGTTGGATAAGGTTAAAGCCAGCCGTAATGATACTAAGGATTGTGTACTGATTGATAAGTTACTGCCATAATTTTCTTGGAAGGTTTTGGTTAGCAGATCCCTGATTTTCTGTTATGTTCTATCGGGCAGGGCAATACATTAATGAGTGTTGTTAAATGCCTTTTACAATGTGGCGAGTTTAGGGGAAATGGATGGATCAATTAGAAGCTGCTTTAAAGGTGGCCAGATCTCTTTTAGGAATGTCTTGGAGTGGATTGCTTTTTCAAGATGGTACAATCGTTTTTTCTGGTGAGGTCGATGGCCTTCATCAGAAAAATTATTCCGCTAAACTATCTCGCTTTAATGCTTTTCCTTCCTCCCGATACTCCGATATAAAAAGCAAACCTTCCGCACACGTTTTGTTTTCTGATTTACCCAATATTGCTAGTTGTATTGTCGAGCCTTTAAGTATTTATGATGCTCGATTTATTGCCTTAAGCGATACTCCTTGTTTGCTCAATAATGAGTTGCTGGAAGAATATATTGATTCTTTAGTAGGTCTTTTTTCAACCTTAATGGCCTCATCTTCAGCGCAATTATCTTCGCTGTCGTATGTAGATGGAAGCTCCATATCAATTGATGATGGTACAACTGCACAAAAACGAACGTTGAAGACGTTAAAGAACTTGCATGAAGTGACGGCTAACTCAGATTTGTCATTAGATGAGAAGCTGCAAAAAATTCTAAAAGTGGGTGTAGATCAATTTACCTTACCTTTTGGACTGATCAGTTCAATTGATGGTGACCTTTATCAAGTTGAATACAGTCATACACCAAATGGAGAAGTGCTTCCTGGAGCGCAGTTTGAACTAGGAAACACCTATTGTGTTCACACTCTTGGTAGTGATTTGCCGACATCTTATTACCATACAGCGATTAGTGATATTAAAGAGCATCCTTGTTATAAGAGCTTTGGGTTAGAAGCTTACATTGGCATTGTTATCTATGTCAGTGGTAAGCGCTGGGGAACGCTTAATTTTTCTAGTCCAATCCCGAAGAATCAGCCTTTTGGTGAGGATGATTATGAAGTGATGAAATTGCTTGCTCAGTGGGTTGGCAATGAAATGACACGCTCTCAGGATAGAACAGTACAGATTCAATATGAGAATGAATTGCGTGAGCAAAAGGTTTTTTTCAAATCACTTTTTGATAATGCGCCTGAAGCGATTATTCATGTTGGAGCGAACCGTGAAATTAAAATGCTGAATCCGGCATTTACAGAACTTTTTGGCTATAGACTTGATGAATTGCAGGGTCAGACAACTCAGGTTCTCTATGCCGAAGAAAGTGATTTTATTAAAAGAGGGCAAGCATATAACGCTGATATGAAAGATGTATTAAATCGCTATCGTGTTAGCTATAAGAGCAAGCAAGGTAAGATTTTTCATGCTGAAACGATAGGCAGTATTATCCGAAATGCCGACGGTAATTTGGGTGGTTATATCGCACATATTCGAGATGTGACGGAGCGTTTAGCTGTTGAGCAAAAGATGATAGATACTAATTTACGGTTATCTATTGCTGCTGATGCCGCGGGAATCGGTGTATGGGAGTTTGATCTGCAAGACAGCACTTTACAGTGGGATGATTGGATGTACCGTCTCTATGGTTTTGCTGAGGATGAACGTACTTCGCCACTTCAAGTTTGGGATGATTGTGTTTACACAGAAGATAAAAATAGATTGGCAGAAGTATTTTCTAGTTTAGAAAGGAGTGGTGCGTATTTTACGACTAAAGAAGATGCTTCACATATTTCTAAAGAGTTAGATTTTGATTTCAGGATTAAACGTAAAGACGGGCAGGTACGTTATTTGAAATCTAATGGTGCCATTGTATTTAATAAAAAAGGCCAAGCATCACATCTTGTCGGTGTGAATATGGACATTACCTCACGAAAAGAAACTGAGGTGTTGTTACGTAATGCGAGTGATCAAGCGGTTGCAGCCAGCAAAGCGAAAAGTGACTTCTTAGCCACCATGAGTCATGAAATTAGAACACCATTGAATGGTGTGTTAGGTATGGCTGAATTGCTTTCAGGTACAAAACTGAACCCAGAGCAAACCACGCAGTTAAATGTGTTAAAAGAATCTGGTGAAGGGCTTTTGGGTCTGATAAATGATTTATTGGATTTTTCTAAAATAGAAGCCGGGCATATTTCAATTGAACGTGTAGATTTTAATCTGGAAAAAGCGATTTATGATGTTATTCGTTTGCTAATGATGAGAGCTGACGAAAAAGGCATTGATTTATTGGTTGAATATGATGAGGTTTGCCCTAGGTTTTTGGTGGGAGACGTTTTCCGTATTAAACAAATATTAACCAATTTAATCAGTAATGCGATTAAATTTACCAGTATCGGTCATGTATTGGTCTCTGTTAAAGGGATTGTTGACAAGCATGGAATGGTTTCTATCACTATCAGTGTTGCTGATACTGGAGTGGGCATTGCAGATAAGGTTCAGCCGCATTTGTTTACAGCCTTTGTTCAAGCTGATAGTTCAACGACTCGCAAGTTTGGGGGAACTGGCTTAGGGCTGGCGATAACTAAACAGCTAATAGGCCTGATGAATGGTAATATCTCTTTATCAAGTAAGCTGAACGTAGGGTCTACTTTTACCGTGACATTTGCGTTGCCAGAAAGTCATGCAATGTCCTACATCGAAACTATAGTCGATGAAAATTTATTACTTGGTAAGAAAACCTTAGTTATAGATGATAATGAAACGAATTTAACCATCCTTAAAAACCAGCTTAGGTCCTGTGATATTTATGCGGATGCAGAAATAAGCCCTGTCGATGCTTTATCACGAATCGAGCAGTCAATTAATGACGATTCGCCATATCAGATTATTGTTTTAGATTATTTGATGCCTGAATTAGATGGTTTGATGCTATCTAAACTCATTCGAGAGGTGAGTGGATCTTTATATCAACCTATTATTTTAATGACGTCTTCAGTAGGACGATTATCTCAGGATGAGCTTTCTACCGCTGGCGTTAATATGAGTATTGTTAAGCCAATGAGTGCTTTGACACTAAAGAAAGGTCTGGTGTCCGCACTGTCTTCTAATTTATTAGGTCATCAGCTTCCTTGTACAGAGGTTAGTGACGAGGACGAACTGAAAGATAACCTGAATGGTGAGAAAAAAGGCCTAATCTTGGTTGTCGAGGATATGAAAGCTAACTTAGCCGTGGCGCAGGGTATTCTAACTAGAATGGGTTTTGATGTTATTGCAGCAGAAAACGGTAAAGTTGGCGTAGAAATGTGGGGTACCCATCAGCCAGACCTTATTTTTATGGATTTACACATGCCTGTAATGGATGGGATGTCAGCTATGCGCGCTATTAGGCAGGCTGAAAAAAACAGTGGTAATCGTCGCGTTCCAATTATTGCATTGACTGCTGATATTATGCCAGAAACACTAGCGGAAGTATTTCGTGCTGGTGGCGATGGCTTAGTGCCAAAGCCTTTTAAGCAAAAGGAGTTTATAAGTATGTTAGATGAGTGGTTACCAAGTGGTCATCAATCACCGGATGAGTCATTAAATAAGCATCAGTCTACAAATTCTATTTTTGATGTTAAATCAGATGTTATCATTGATGAATCTGTTTTGAACGAATTAAAAGTATTGTTGGGTAATGATTTTACTCTATTGATTGATGCATTTTTTGATGATGCACAGAACATCATGGTTTCATTTGATAAGATGTTGAGCAAAGAAGATGAAGCCGACTACGTATTAGTCTCTCGTCTTGCCCATAGTTTGAAATCTGTAAGTCAAAACGTTGGTGCAATGACAATGTCTTCAATGGCTGCGCAACTTGAGCAAGAAAGCCGCCAGGGTGATGTGCCGGATCTAAAGGCTAAACTGCAAGAGATTCTATCAATGTATCAGAATGTGAAAAATAAACTTCAGGGTATGCTGTAATGCCAATGAAAGTGTTAGTGGTTGATGATACCAACACGGACCGTTTGTTGCTGAAGCTTCACTTGTCAAAGTTAGGTTATACAACTCTAGAGGCCAGTAACGGGCAGGAAGCTATAGATCTATTTCTAGAGCATTCTCAGGATTTGGACCTTATTTTAATGGATGTCCAAATGCCTTATATCAATGGTTTTGATGCAGTAAAGACTATTCGTGAAATACAAGAGCAAAAAAATCAAGAGTGGTTGCCAGTTATTTTTTTAAGTGCTAGCGCAGAAGACGATGACATAGAAGGGGCTATTTTAGCCGGCGGCGATGATTATCTTATGAAGCCAATCAGTCAAAAAGTTCTGTCGGCAAAAATGTTGGCGATGCAGCGTATTGCAGATATGAGACGTCGTCTAGTTGATTCAAACCTGGCTCTTGAGCAGTTAGCATCAACCGATCATCTAACGGGTGTTGCCAATCGTCGTTCTTTTGAGCTTATGTTAGATCGAGAAATGTCTTTTACTCGTCGTTATGGTGTGCCCATGGCCTTAGCCATGTTTGACCTTGATAAATTCAAACTGGTTAATGACACTTTTGGGCATGATGCTGGGGATGCTGTTTTGGTGGAAGTGTCAAAGCGAATCAAAATAGCTCTAAGAGACTGTGATATTATTGGACGCCTAGGAGGAGAGGAGTTCGGTATTATTTTGCATAATGTTAAAGAAGATGATGTTTTCAAGGTATTTGACCGTTATCGTAAGATTGTTGCCGATCATCCAATTTTGTATGAAGGTGCTGAAATACCTATTACAGCCAGTATCGGTGTGACTATGTATGCAGGTAAATTAGAAGATAAAGTTGCTCTATTGAAACGAGTAGATCAATCATTATATGAAGCGAAAGCGACAGGTCGAAATAAAGTGATTTACCACCCATTGTCGTCCTGTGAATAAAATTAAAACTTAGTAACACTAAAAAAATACATAAAAAAAACCGAAAATCGATGTGATTTTCGGTTTTTTTGTTTCTTTCTACTCGCAGAGAATTATTGATTACGCAACAGCGGAGTTTTGGTTTGCGATGATTTTTTGATTCACAGTTGCCAATAAAGCCTGGATGGAAGCAGACACAATATCGTTATCAATAGCGACACCGTTGTAACGGTCACCGTCGATATTAGCTTGAACATAGGCAATGGCCTGTGAGTCGCTGCCAACTGTCAAGGCGTGTTCTTGATATTGGATGATATCAACACGCATATTGAAATGCTTGCCTAGAGCTTCGCTGAAAGCAGACAACGCACCATTGCCGTTACCGGTAATTTTTACACCAGAGTTGTTGCCAATAAGTTCAGCGTGAACGGTATCAACATCGTCTTTGGCAAGATCGTATTTGCCCAATTTATATGGCGTAGAGCCCGTCATAAAGCTGCTTTCGAACAAGCTTTTCATTGATTCAGCATCCACAACGCCGCCGTCTTTCTCAGCAAACTGTTGCACGATTGGGCTGAATTCTACTTGTAACCAGCGTGGCAAAGCCAAACCGTATTCTTGTTCAAGAGTATAAGCGACACCGCCTTTACCTGATTGGCTGTTTACACGAATGACTTCTTGGTAGCTGCGGCCCACATCGCGAGGGTCTATTGGCAAGTACGCTACATCCCAAGGTTTGTCGTCTGTCTGGTTAGCCAAACATTTCTTAATCGCATCTTGATGAGAGCCAGAGAAGGCGGTGAACACCAATTCGCCTGCGTATGGATGACGCGGGTGAACTTGTAACAAGGTGCAAGCTTGAACAACACTTATGATGCGGTCCATATCGCCCAACGCCAACTCTGGATCAATACCTTGGCTGTATATGTTCATAGCCATAGTGACTACGTCCATATTACCTGTACGCTCGCCGTTACCAAGCAATGTGCCTTCGATACGGTCTGCGCCAGCCATAACGCCTAATTCTGCTGCCGCCACACCACAGCCACGGTCATTGTGCGTGTGTAGGCTTACAATCATACTGTCGCGCTGTTTAACATTGCGGCAGAAGTATTCAATTTGGTCTGCATAACGGTTAGGGGTAGAAACTTCTACGGTTGCGGGCAAGTTGATAATAATTTTGTTGTCTGGAGTTGGTTTCCACACATCGGTAACGGCATTGACAACTTCAATGGCGTAGTCGATTTCTGTGCCAGTAAAGCTTTCTGGTGAGTATTGGAATACCCACTCTGTTTCTGGGTGTTTCGCCGCGTGTTCTTTTACGCATTTAGCGCCATTGACCGCGATTTGTTTGATACCTTCCATGTCCATGCGGAATACTTGCTCACGTTGTGTTGTAGACGTTGAGTTGTAAACGTGAACGATGGCTTTCTTGGCACCTTTAAGAGATTCATAAGTACGTTCAATCAATTCTGGACGCGCTTGAGTCAACACTTGAATGTAAACATCATCTGGCACTTGATCTTCTTCAATCAACCAGCGGACAAAGTCAAAATCTAGCTGTGAAGCTGCAGGGAAACCAACTTCGATCTCTTTAAAGCCTACGTCCACTAATAGTGCAAAGAACTGTTTCTTTTGTTCCACCGTCATAGGCTCAACTAACGCCTGATTACCATCACGAAGGTCAACACTAGACCAAATAGGCGCTTTAGTGATTTCTTTATCGGGCCATGTGCGGTTTGTGATAGCGACTGGCTTGAATGGCGTGTACTTTTTATGGTCAAAAGACGACATGATTTTGTCCTTATTAATAGGAGGTCGGTAAACCTCGTTGTTATTAGTGCGTCTTGAGTAGGCGCTTTTTTCTTGGTGTTTCATTGTTTTTCAGTATGTATAGTGTACCCAAAAAATATGAGTAAAAGATTGCGTTTTTTATGAAAAAAACAATTTCTATGGCATTATATTGCGTATTAAATAATAAAATTGGTGATTTGGGGTTGCTGTTATGGGGTTTGATAAAATTGATTTGAATATTTTGCGCGAGTTGCAGCAAGATTCTAGCTTGACAAATCAGGAGTTGGCGGATCGTGTTGGGTTATCGGCATCACCATGTTTGCGTCGAGTGAAAGCACTTGAAGAAAATGGTGTTATAGATCGTAAAGTAACCATCTTGAAAAAGTCGAGCTTGGGCTTAAAATTGACTGCATTTTTGCAAATCAGCATGGATAGACATACTCCAGATCGCTTTAGTGTTTTTGAAGATCAGGTGGATGTGTTTCCTGAGGTCAGGAATTGCAACCTGGTGACAGGGCAAAACTGCGATTACTTATTGGAAGTTGTAGTAGAAGACATGGAAAAGTACCATGATTTCTTATTAGGGAAGTTAACGCGAATCCCTGGCGTTACCGGTGTTCAGTCGAGCTTTTTGTTGCGCAGTGTAAAAGAGAGCACATCTTTACCTCTAGATCATTTGATTTAGGAGTTATTTCCTTATTTCGCATTGATATTTTAGCTTTTGACCAAATTAATGGGCGTTATACTTGTTACAGTAAAAAAGTCCCTAGTAGAGAAGTAGTATGAGTGATTTGACAATTAAGCGTCGAGTGATGATTCCCGTGAGGGCGGGCGACGTGATGGCGGAATTTATTTCCTTCAATGGAGATGATTCTGGCAAAGAACATATAGGGATATTTTTCGAAGGTACAAAAGCAAAAGCTGACAACAGCATTCCATTAGTTCGATTGCATTCAGAGTGTTTGACCGGTGATGTTTTTGGTTCTGGCCGTTGCGATTGTGGCGAGCAGCTTGATGAAGCGATTGATCGAATTAATGAAGAAGGTGGCTACATTCTTTATTTACGTCAAGAGGGTCGTGGCATTGGTCTGTACGCAAAACTAGAAGCCTATGCTTTGCAAGACCAAGGTTATGACACTTATCAAGCCAATGAGATGTTGCATCTACCAGATGATGGTCGTGATTTCGGTATTGCCGCAGAAATGTTGCAAGCGCTTGGGGTTTCCAAAGTCCGTTTGTTAACAAATAATCCTGATAAAGCGCAGCAGCTAATAGAGCACGGTATTGATGTTGCAGAATTGGTTCCGACCAAGGTGCATGTGAATCAGCATAACCGTTCTTATCTTGAAACTAAGGCCAAGCGTAAACAACATACTTTGAAGTTTGATTAAACACTAATGCGAAAAATACCGCAGGTGAAAAAATAAATAAACTCGAAGAGATGCACTTTAATTTCCTCGGGTTTATTTACTCCAATTGTAAGAAGCTCCTTTGAGCGCATTGCTAAATGGCTTTCGTAGGTTGCGATTTATTCTTAAATGAAAGTATGCTGACAAAAAATCGGCACGACAAATCCTGATGCTTTATCTAGGTCAATAAAACTTTTCCTTTCTCCTTCCGTGGCACTCTCATTGGCGCTCCATTCTGCCTTTACTTGATTGTAGATGAAAAATGTCAAGGTGCTTATTATATTGGCCAGCGTATTAGGTTTGAGAGTTTTTAAACTCAAGTACGTTTGATTAATCAGAAATTATTAGCAGAAGGTTATATTGCTTCTAGAACTGTGCTGCCTGAGCAAAATATCGCCTCGCATGTTTTGTTGATCAATATACAAGAAGGGAAGATTTTAAATCTTAGGTATATTGGATAACCTGCTGATCAACTAAATAGATTGCCAACTCAAGAAGTTGAACTCAAAATACAGCCAGGTACTTACAGTAATGTGAGTATTCTTGTTTTTGCGGATGAAATCTCTATCTAAAGACGAAAATGGCGATCTTGATGCCTAGGCAGGTTTTCATTCAGAATAAACAAGTAACTTTTACATAAATGATGTCAATATAAATGACACAGGAGGTCTTGTTTATGAATCATCCCGTGCCATTTTTGATCAAAATATGAAGAACACAAGTGTTTATTATAGCGATAGCGACAAAGAAACTTATCGGATCAATCTAAAAAGAGTGATCCAGTTAAGTGTGAGGCTTTGATGGCACCGGAGCGTCTATATATGTCCTGTTAGAGTCGATTTGTTGCTCTTTGAATAGAGTGATTTTATTTAACGGTAACGTCTTTACCGTCTGTATGACGATACGAGTTTTGTCTGTCATTGGTGAAAATTGCTAGTAAGACTGCGGCGAGTAGGCTGAGTAAGCCAGCATAGAACATGACCATCCCAAACCCCGCTGCTATAGCTGTTCGGTAGGCTGAGATGAGCGCTTCATGTTCAGCTGGGAAATCATTGCTGACGACTGCGCGACGGGCAACTTCAATGGCATCTGGCATGTTACCGGTGTTGATTATTCCGGCCATATTTTGGATCGCATAGAGGCTCATGATGCTGCCAAGTACGGCAATTGCCAGCGTCATGCCTACCTGCCGCAGGGCATTCATGGTCGCGGAGGCGATTCCTGCTCGTTCGGCTGGTGCATACCCCATGACCATCATCCCGGTCGCAGGGACGGTGATGCCCATTCCCAAGCCAAGGAATACCAGAGTAACGGCGACGAAAATGTAAGGTGTATTAGCGCTAAACAGCGCCATTGCACACAGAGACACACCGATCAGCGCGTATCCGCCGACCATCAGTTTTTTCAGCGCAATATATAGGGTCATTCGGCCAAATAGCAGCGATGACACCCCCATAACCATGAACTGAGGCATCAGATGCCACCCGGCTACCGATGGTGTGTCTCCCCGAGCCTGTTGTAGGTAGAGTGACAGGAAAAAGAGGCTGGCATAGGCCGAAAAGCCCAGAGCAAAAGAGGCTAAATTTGCCACTGCCAGAGAGATATTGCGAAAAAGCTGAATGGGGAACAGTGGCCGTTTGACGGTCAATTCTGTCCGGACAAAGGCTGCAAAAGCCACCACGGCACAGAATAACGGAAGCAGGACTTTCTCCGAGGAAGCGCCATGTTCGCCAATTTCAATGAGTGCATAACTGAGCATCCCAAGCCAAATCATACTTAATATCTGGCCAACCGGATCAAACGCTGCATGTTCAGGATATTTGCGCTCGACAATTCCCCAGGCCCCAAGTAAAGCCGCAATGAGACCAATGGGGACGTTGACCAGAAAGATGCTTGACCAGCCAATATGCTCAATCAGCAAGCCACCGATTAAAGGCCCCGAAACCAATGACAAGGCATTACAAGCCGACCATCCTCCGATGGCCAGTGCACGTTGGCGGGGATCGGGAAATGCGTGGGTCAGGATAGGCATGGCGCCGGGGATCAGCAGTGCACCGGCAACCCCTTGTGCTCCACGACCCCACAGCAGGGTGTTCAGATCGGTGGAGAAAGCACAAATCACAGAGCCTATAACAAATAGGGCAACGCTGCTTAGCCACACTCGTTTGTGGCCATATTTATCGCCCAGAGGTCCTGCGGACAGCATCACTGCAGAGAGTGCGATAGCATAAATGTTAATGATCCACTGAAGCCCTGCCATATCTGCATGGAGAGCTTCCTGAAGTGTCGGCAACGCGACATTGACAATACTGATGTCCAGTGTCGCCAGAAAGGTCCCAAGATACGCAGCGATGACCAGGGCATGAGTTCGATATTGTTGCATGAGTCTCTTCCATTTAATGAGAATTAATCTCAATACTATATATCGACCGTCGGTCGGTCAATATGTAGATAGCGTCGTAACTTGGATGGGAAAGCACCATAATCAGAGGATTTGGCCTGTCGTTTTTGATATGCTTACGAAAACTTTCCGGTGAATGAATCTAAGGTAACTTTGGTCGTATCACTTTGAATCCGTTGCTTGATATTCGCGATAACCTCAAGTTCACGCGCCACGAATGTGCAAGCGGCACAGTTTGAAATGGAAAACACTGCTTACGATGAGATATAAAACGAACCATACGGCGTCTGCTCCTTCGAAAGTCAGGCGTGTCAAACCTGCGGAAGTTCGCCTGGATGAGTTGATGTCAGCCGCCGAACAACTGTTTCTTGTCAAAGGGGCTGACTCGACGACCATCAACGAGATTGTCGAGTTGGCACAGGTCGCCAAGGGGACTTTTTACCATTATTTCGCTTCTAAGAATGAGTTGCTTGCCGCCATGGGAGAGCGCTACACCGCCCAGTTTTTACAGCGGGTTGAAGAGAAAATCGATACTTGTCAAGCAGATGACTGGCTGGGCCGACTTTGTGCCTGGATTGAGGAAAGCATTGAGGCTTACGCAGACACGTACTGTCTGCATGATATTGTTTACACCAATCATCATCACCATAACCGCTCGAACCGGGAGAAGAATGCGATTCTCGCGCAGTTGCAGCTCATTCTCGAAAACGGCACCCGTGTTGGTGTGTGGCAGATTACTGAACCACGTATTACCTCGCTCCTGATTTATGCCGGAGTACACGGTGTGACCGACGACATTATTGCTTCTCCGGAAACCGATCGTGAACATTTTATCCACGCGGTCCTTGCTGATTGCCTGCGGATGGTCGGGGGCTCGGAGCGATGAAAACTTTCGAGAGACTTCCGAGACTGGTATTGTGTTTGTTTTATTAAAATATCAGTGAGCTAAACAGACTGTAGTATGCCAAATATAGCGAATGGATGTGTGTGCTGTTAAAGCGTTAATTTCCCGATATGAAAAGATTAAATTATACATAAGAAACAAGCAGCAGCCCTCATAAGAAACGAAGAATATACTTCTCTAAAAAGTGGCGGAAATCGATGGTGGTAGTATGATTTGGAATCAAAGTTGGCTTAAGTTGGTGTGACTGTTTCATGTTGCCGACTTATTGCATGTTCCCTAGGCATAAACAACATGTTTTGAAGTTTGATTAAGAGTAACGTACAAGTTTTGTGCTTTAGATAGAAATGTATAAAGATAGAAACAATAAAGGCGCTAGTGAAGCGCCTTTATTGTTTCTATAGTGCTGAACTAGCCTTATTTTTTACTAGGGGCTGGTTTTTTCTTTTTCTTCTTGCTGCTTGGTGAGCGAGCTTTTGTTTTTGCTTCAAGTCCTTCAATGCGGCCAAATTTAATGTTGGCTTGCATAAAGCGTTGAATCTTTTCAATCATTGGCAAGTCGTTAATGTCGATCAACGAAATGCAGTCGCCCGGCTCACCTTCGCGTGAAGCACGCCCAGCACGATGGATGTAAGAGTCAGCTTTACGTGGAAGGCGAAGGTTGATTACTGTGTTTATTTCTGGAAGGTCGATGCCACGTGAGGCGACGTCGGTTGCAACCAATACTTGCAAGCGTCCACGCTTCATTTGTTTCATGTGTTCGCTACGGTCGCCTTGTTTCATTTCGCCATGCAGGCCATCACACATTAAGCCCATTTTTCGGATGCGTTGAACCCATATGTCAACATGCTCGCGGTTAGAGACAAACAACACTGCTTGTTGAACGCGCTCTTGCGTTAATAGGTGTTTTAGTACGGCTTCTTTATGCTCTTCGCTGTCTACACGGTAAGCTATTTGGCGAATTTGGCTTGGCACTGTGCGGGATGATTCGCCTAGGCGAATTTGCTGTGTCTCGCTATTTAATAGGGCGCTGGCAAAACGTCCCATTTTTTCGCCTTCTAGCGTAGCAGAGAACATCAACGTTTGGTGTTCTTTTGGTAATTCTTTGGCAATGCGGTTGATGGCGCTTACAAAACCCATATCTAACATGCGGTCGGCTTCGTCGATAACGAAATAAGACACATCTGTTAGATCAAGCCATTGTTTTTCGTCTAATTCAACCAATCGGCCAGGCGTCGCAACCAAAATATCGCACGGTTCACTTAGTTGTTGTTGCTGCATGCCATAAGGTGTGCCACCAATGATGAGGTGGGATTGAATGCGGGTATGCTTTGTTAGCTGTTCTACAACATTGAAAATTTGGCGCGCCAACTCGCGACTTGGCGCTAATATCAATACTTTCGGTGCAGTGGTAGATTGCTCATCACGGTCAAGAATATGCTGAACGGCCGGTGCACAAAAGGCGATGGTTTTTCCAGTGCCTGTTGGTGCGGTTGCAAGTAAATCGGAACCATCTAAAGCAATTGGTATTGCTTGTTCTTGGATTTCTGTTGGGGCTTCAAAGCCAAGATCACTAATCGCTTGTTCTATGGTGAAATCCAAATCTAATTCAGCAAATGACATGTAAACTCTCTGTAGCGGATAAGTGGTACGACCAACTATGAATGTCATAAATTAACTATGAAAATCATAATGAATTTGGGCGTATGACCACTATAATGGACTGTATTGTCTGGCATGATACCTTGTTTTGTGAGGATTCGAAATCTAAACCTCAGATATGGCTTGATAAGTTAGACCCTTTGTACGCTTTGCTCTAAAATACTAACAAATATTTATAAGAAGACACGTTATGCTGCTATCAGATGAATTGGTCACCGCCCAAACGATGACATGGGTAAAAGAGTTTATTGTGGCGTTGAATGTTTGTCCTTTTGCTAAACGTGAAGTGGAACGAGACAGCGTTCGTTGCGTGGTGTTGCGATCTAAAAAGATGGATGTGGCGCTTGAAGAGTTGATGACAGAGGTTCAGTGGCTGGATGAGCATCCAGAAACAGAAACGACGTTACTGATTTTTCCAACTTTATTTAAAGATTTTCATCGCTATTTAGATTTTGTAGAAACTGCTGAAAATCTTATGTTTGATCAAGGTTGTGAAGGGGTTTATCAATTAGCGACCTTTCATCCTGATTATTGTTTTTCAGGCACTGAGCCAGATGATGTATCTAATTACACCAACCGTTCTCCTTATCCGATGCTGCACCTTTTAAGGGAGGCTAGTGTTGATAAGGCGATTGAGTTTTATGGCGATACCGCAGATATACCGAATCAAAATATTGAAAAAATGGAAGAGCTTGGGAAGTCTAAGTTAGATACTATATTTGCTGGTTGCATGAAAGCAGATAATAGCTAACTTATGACTTAAAGAAATCTGTATTGCGCTTATTAATGAAGTGCGTATAGTGCGAAAAAAATTGCTTGCCGGAGAACTCATGGCTACACAAATTGGGCGCTTAAATACATTAAGAGTCGTTAAAGAAAAAGATTTTGGTGTGTATTTAGACGCCGACCAATTAGGCGAAATTTTGCTTCCTAAGCGTTACGTGCCAAAAGGCGTGACGGTAGACGATGAAGTGGAAGTGTTCGTTTATTTGGATTCAGATGATAAATTAATTTCAACTACTGAATTTCCTAAGGCACAAGTTGGAGAGTTTGCCGCGTTAACTGCAATAGCAGTAAATCAAGTTGGAGCATTCTTTGATTGGGGGTTACCTAAAGACTTATTGGTCCCTTTTAGTCAGCAGAAAAACCGTGTAGAGGAGGGTGAAACGCATTTGCTTTTCATCTACCTAGATCAAGCGACAAACCGTATTGTTGCAACCACCAAAGTAGATGCTTTGTTGAACCGCGAAGAAGCACCTTATCGTGTAGGTGATAAGGTTTCTATTGTTATCGGCGATAAAACCAATATTGGCTTTAAGTGTGTTATTGATAATCGCTTCTGGGGGGTTCTGTTTTTCGAAGATGCTTTTAGACAGCTTCGTAAGGGCGAAAAAACGGTTGGCTTTATCAAGCAGATGCGTGAAGACGGCAAGATTGATTTGAGCTTGCAAGAAGTTGGTTATAAGAAAGTACGTAACATATTAGATGATATTCTGGATTACTTAGATGCTCATGGTGGTGAATCTCCATTGACCGACAAAGCGTCGCCAGAAGCCATTTATGCAGTGTTTAAAGTAAGTAAAGCAACCTATAAAAAAGCATTAGGAGCACTTTATAAAGAGAAGAAAATTCTGCTTACTAAGGAAAAGATCTCTAAGATTTAGTTTTAATTGATAAAAAAGCTGCTAAGGAAGACTTAGCAGCTTTTTTTTGACCTCTTCTCTCTGCTCTGCATAGGCAACGCCATCAAAAAGTAAACGCTGTACAGGCAATTCGATAGGGCTGTTATCAAGCAAAAATCCTGAAATAAAGCTGTTTTCAGTTTGGCGCTGTAATCTAATGTCTTCGTGCATAGAAGACCTATTTAGACGAGTGAGCTGAGCAATAGTGTGCACTCGGTTTTTGAGGTTTTCTTGGGTAAGGTGTTGGCTCTCTTGCGCATAACTAAATTTTGGATGAGTAAGAACGCTCGAAAGTTCAGATAATGTGGCGTTTATTAAAGGCTTGAACTCATCGTTCAAAATATCGCCATTGTGTATGTTGAAAATAGCTGTAATTGGATTAATTACTGCGTTGACTGCGAGCTTTTCGATCATTCTTTGGTGGATGTTTGTTACTGTCATGTTTTCAATGGGGAATTCTTTCGCGGGAGAAGTAATTCTCCATTGCCCGAAGTAGGAGTCACCTAAGCCTGTATGTTTAATGTGATTTGCTTCTATTTTCAAAACACCTTCGCTGGTTGTTCCTGCCCACAGGGTTTGAGTGTCTAATAAAATGCTTTGAAGTTCTTCTTGGGCGCCAATGCCATTGCATAGGCAGGCAATGTCAGCATTATTCGTTACGTGGTTCGCAATTTGCGAGAAAGCATTTTTTAGATCAAACGACTTAGTGCAGAGCAGTACCTTATCGTATTGAGCTTTTAATTCTTCCGCTTTGAAACTTTTTATTTTGTGTGTAGAGACACTTACTTGCTGTTGTCCTTCTTCATCAGTAAGAGATTCTAGGGTGATCTTCTTACCGGGGTTCTCCGATCGATACACTAGATGGACTTTATTGCCGAGTTTTTCTAGCTTACAAGCCCAAAATAGGCCGATAGCGCCAGCGCCGATGATTAACCAAGGCGTGTTCTTCATAATAGGTTTCCATTAGGTGTTTTATTTCAATCCCTGTTATTATCACCCCAAAATACATTATTGAAAATGCAAAGGAGCAGAAAATGCCATCATTTGACGTAGTATCTGAGTTAGATTGGCACGAAGTCACTAACGCAGTCGATCAGGCAAACAGAGAGATTACAACACGTTATGACTTTAAAGGCGTAAAAGCACACTACGAAATTAAAGACAAAAAAAGCGTTGTTATGGAAGCCGAGGCAGAGCCTCAACTTCGCCAGATGTCTGATATTTTAAATCAAAAATTGGTTGGCCGTGGCATTGATTTAAAAAGTTTGGAAAAAGAAGATGTTGTTAAAGGAAATATGCGCGCATCTCAAGCGGTTAAAATGAAAGAAGGGCTTGAAACAGATGAGGCGAAAAAGATCGTTAAAATGATCAAAGATAGCAAAGCGAAAGTTCAAGCGCAGATTCAAGGTGACCAGCTTCGTGTAACCGGTAAAAAACGAGATGATCTTCAGCAAGTGATGGCCTTATTGCGCGGTGCTGATTTAGCACAGCCAGTTCAATTTACCAACTTCAGAGACTAAATATATTTGCTGAGCCGCCATTCATTGTTAGTTGGTGGCTCTTTTATTTCTTTATTAAGTTTTTATTGAAAGCCAGCTTACTACCCACAATAACCCAGCCCTCTTTTTCTAATTTTTCTTTTTGCCTTAAATAACCATCTGTGTTTTCTGCGAAACTAATGCGGCGCTGGGCATTTATGACTCTGTGCCACGGTAGTTTAGTGTCATTGGGGAGATTTTTCATTAAACTGCCAACTTGTCTTGCATAACCTGGGAACCCCGCTAGTTTTGCAAGTTCTCCGTAAGCAATGCATTCGCCCTTAGGAATTTCGCTTAAAATATGAAACACCTGAGATTTAAATCTATCTATTGGTTGATTCGTCACTTTTTGCCCTTAGATAAATAGCTACATTTAAAACAAAGAAGGTAAATATGAGATTTGCACTTTTGCTTTTCATACTCATTCCCGTTATTGAGCTATCCGTATTAATAAAAGTTGGTAGTCAAATTGGTGCATTAGCAACAGTTGGTTTGGTATTCCTGACAGCTATTTTAGGCGTGACCTTAATTCGTAAGCAAGGCTTAGAAACATCTCTTAAAGCGCAAGAGAAAATGCGCCGCGGCGAGTTGCCAGCCTCTGAAGTTGCTGAAGGCATTATGCTGATTTTTGCAGGCTTGTGCTTGTTAATGCCAGGTTTTGTAACAGATATTATTGGTGGCTTACTATTGATTCCGCCATTACGTAAATTATTTGCGGCAGGTCTTTTGGTTAACTTTGTTGCATCTATGGTCAAAAAAGGGTCTAAATGGGCGCCTTATAGTGGTTATGACGCTCAATCTCAAGGTGAAACGATTGATGGCGAGTACTCAAAAGAACCTAAAGATGACAATGACTTAATAGATAAAAAATAATTTATTTTCAGGGTTGAAATTGGCTTGTATAGCCGTATATAGAACCTTGTTAAAGATTCCTACTATGTATCAGTAGGGTTATCCAGCCAGGGGAGTCCTGGTATCGTTTTTAATTGGAGAGATTGATCAATGAATATTCGTCCTTTGCACGATCGTGTCGTTGTTCGACGTAAAGAAGAAGAAACAACAACTGCATCTGGTATCGTCCTTCCCGGATCTGCTAAAGAAAAGCCTACTCAAGGCGAGGTTTTGGCTGTTGGCACTGGCCGTATTCAATCAAATGGCGATGTGCAAGCTTTAGCCGTTAAAGTTGGTGATACCGTGTTGTTTGGCCAATACTCCGGTCAAACCGTTAAAATCGAAGGTGATGAACTGCTTATCATGAAAGAAGATGAAATTTACGGCATTGTTGAAGCCTAAGTCTCCTTGCGGTTCTATTACGATTCATAGCATTTAAACAGTTAAGGTATAAGAAAATGGCAGCTAAAGAAGTTAAATTTGGAGATAGCGCTCGTCAGCAGATGCTGAAAGGTGTAAACGTTCTTGCAGATGCAGTGAAAGTAACATTGGGGCCAAAAGGTCGTAACGTTATTATTGAGAAATCTTATGGTGCACCACTTGTTACTAAAGATGGCGTGACTGTAGCGAAAGAAATTGAGCTTGAGAACAAGTTTGAAAACATGGGCGCGCAAATGGTGAAAGAAGTTGCTTCTCAAGCCAATGATGTTGCTGGTGATGGTACGACTACAGCAACTGTTCTTGCGCAAGCAATTGTGGCTGAAGGTCTTAAAGCTGTTGCTGCGGGTCGTAACCCAATGGATCTTAAGCGTGGTATCGACCAAGCTGCTGCGGCAGTTGTAAAAGAGATTGCAGCACAATCTACGCCTTGTACTGATACTCGTGCAATCGAGCAGGTTGGTACTATTTCTGCTAACTCTGATTCTTCTGTTGGTAGAATCATTGCAGAAGCGATGGAGCGTGTTGGTAAAGAAGGTGTTATCACAGTAGAAGAAGGTTCAGGTTTTGAGGATGAACTGGCTGTGGTAGAAGGTATGCAGTTTGATCGCGGCTACCTATCTCCTTACTTCATCAACAACCAAGAGACTATGAGTGCGGAACTTGAAAACCCATTCATTCTTCTTGTTGATAAGAAAATCTCTAATATCCGTGATTTGCTACCAGTATTAGAAGGTGTTGCAAAAGCTTCTCGTCCATTATTGATTATTGCAGAAGATGTCGAAGGCGAAGCTCTAGCAACTTTGGTTGTGAATACTATGCGCGGCATCGTAAAAGTAGCTGCAGCTAAAGCGCCAGGCTTTGGTGATCGTCGTAAAGCAATGCTTGAAGATATCGCCGTACTTTCTGGTGCTACCGTTATTTCTGAAGAAGTGGGTTTGAGTCTAGAAACAGCGACCCTTGATCAGCTAGGTACAGCAAAACGTGTTACTTTGACAAAAGAAAGTACAACGATTGTAGATGGTGCTGGTAATGCAGCAAACATCACCAGTCGTGTTGAGCAAATTCGTGCTGAAATTGCTAACTCTTCTTCTGACTATGACAAAGAAAAACTTCAAGAGCGTGTTGCTAAATTGGCTGGCGGCGTTGCTGTTATCAAAATTGGCGCAGCAACTGAGTTGGCAATGAAAGAGAAAAAAGCGCGTGTAGATGACGCTCTTCATGCAACTCGTGCTGCTGTTGAAGAGGGTGTTGTTGCTGGTGGTGGTGTTGCTCTAGTTCGCGCTCTTACTAAAATTGTTGATCTTAAAGGTGAGAACGAAGATCAAAGCGTAGGTATCACTCTTGCTTTACGTGCAATGGAAGCGCCAATGCGCCAAATCGTCATCAACGCAGGTGCTGAAGCCTCTGTTGTTGTAGATAAAGTTAAGCAAGGTGAAGGTAACTTCGGTTATAACGCTGCTACTGGTGAGTATGGCGATATGTTGGAAATGGGTATCCTAGATCCAGCTAAAGTAACTCGCTCTGCACTTCAAGCGGCAGCTTCTGTAGCGGGTCTTATGATCACTACTGAGGCAATGATTGCTGATTTGCCAAAAGATGACGCTGGCATGCCTGATATGGGTGGCATGGGCGGAATGGGTGGTATGGGCGGGATGATGTGATCCTTCTCTAACTCATTGATATAAAAGAAAACCTCGCTTTTTAGTGAGGTTTTTTTTTATAATATTTTTTTATGTTAATGAGTGTTGTTCTCAGTTGATGGAGTTTTGTAAATGGATTTATTGTCACAAAATACGCTGTTAGAGTTGGTTGAATCTAAGCGCTTTGGGGTGGAGTATCAGCCTATTGTGGAGCTAAAAACGGGTAATATATTTGCTTATGAAGCTCTTTCACGGTTTAGAACTGCTTTCGGTGAATTAATACGGCCTGATTATGTTTATGCTGCGTTACACGATAATCCTTTGCTCTTGTTTCAAGTTGAGTTGGCTCAAAAAAAGATACAGTTAGAGCATCTATCCAATTCAGAAAGGGTTTTTGTCAATTTAGATCAGGATGCCTTTTATGCTTGTGGCCATAATGGCGGAAATAATCCCTTTGTTGAGCTTATACAGGAGGCGGGGCGAAAACGGGTTGTGGTGGAGTTAATAGAAAATTCTGAAATAAATGATGCTTTGATGAGTTTGTCTATGATTGAACTCTTTAATGGATTGGGTATTCGGACTGCGCTTGATGATCTATGTAACCCAAAATCTATGTTATCTGTTGCCGTGTTGCAGTTAGTAGAATGGGTTAAATTGGATAAATGTGTGCTAGAAAAGAGATTAGATGCTAATTTTATGGTGTTTGTATCAAAGATAATTGATTTCGCTCATGCTACCGGGAAGCAGGTTATTCTTGAGGGTGTCGAGGTAGAGGAAGACTTAGCTTTTGCCCGGCAGATAGATGTAGATTATGTGCAGGGGTTTTATTATCGAAGTGGTTTTTTGAGTTATTAGGTGTAAAAATGTATTGTTTTTACATTTTTTATCTCTCTGTTGCATTAAGTGCAAACCATTGATTCTAAAGCTATTGATAAATGATCACCTGTGTAAGATACTTGTTTAGATATTTATGTCCATAATTTGTAAATAAAGGGAAGCTTATGCTCAGAAAAACCCTCGTTAGTATTGCTGTGTCAGGTGCGCTATATGTGTCCAGCAGTTACGCATTGGAACTGGGTGAGTTGACCTCTCAATCAAATTTGGGCGAGCCTTATCGCGGGAAAATTGAACTTTCTGATGTTGGGTCTTTAACAAACAATGATATATTGATTCGTCTTGGTAGCGAAAGTGAATTTCGTCAAGCTGGCTTTGCTCAGACAAGAGTTTTATCACAGCTAAAATTTGACGTTGTGCGTGAAGGTGGTAATCTCGTTGTGGCTGTGTCATCTGATCAGCCATTACAAGTAGATGAGTTGCGCTTTATTTTGGCTGCTCGTTGGCCTAGTGGCCAGGTTGTTAGAGAATATCAAGCTCCATTAAACCAATCTGCATTGGTTGAAAAGTCTCAAAAAGAAGTCGTTCAATCTACTCCTGTTGCATCCTCTTCTGCTTCTGCTATCTCAAGTCAAGTTGTCTTCCGTAAAGCAACTATTGCTGCAGAGAAGCTATCTTCTAAAGGTCAGCTCAATGTGGTCAAAGGAAATACCCTCTGGTCTATTGCGGGGCAAAATCGTCCTTCGAATCAGCTGACCATTTATCAAACAATGATGGCGATACAGGCACTTAATAAAGACGCTTTTTATTCAGATAATATAAATTTATTGAAAGAAGGTGCCATTCTGCGTTTGCCAACTCAGGATCAAATTGCACTTTTTAACAAAACAATTTCAGAAACAGAGTTTAAGCGTCAGCATGATGCTTGGATGGCCCTGAAAGGTTCCAAAGGTAATACTGCTATAGAGCAAGCTCAATTAAATACTCAGGCGAAAGCTAAGGCTGCGGCTAATGCTCCTGCAGCTGATGGTGATAAATTGACCTTGGCTTCTGGACAAAGTTTATTACCTGAAAATACTGCGAGTTCAAATGCCGGTGATGATAAAAGTGCTGCCTTAAATGCTCTGCAAGGGGAGTTATCTGCCTCACAGGAAATGTTAGACAAAGAGCGACGTGAAAAAGGTGAATTATCAACTCAATTAGGCGATTTGAACAAACAGCTTGAAACTCTTGAGAAGCTAATTAGTTTAAAAGATAAACAAATGGCAGATTTGCAGCAGCAATTTGCCAGCGCTCAGCAGGCTCTTCAAGAGCAAAAGAATACTGTTGATCAGCTTTTAGAGGCAGATCAAATACGTCGAGAGAAAGAATTGGCGGAAGAGTCATCTCTTGTTAACAAGATATTTGGCAATCCAATCGTTGTATCGATAGGTGCAGTTGTGTTGCTGCTATTTGGTTTCTTGATTGGGCTAGTAATGCGAAGAGCTGGCAAGAAGCAAGAGGAACAAGACTCATTAAAAAAGGATGAATTTGATCTCTCTTCAGCAGGGGTTGTCGCGCCAGTTGCTGTCGCTGCGGCAGCAGATTATGCATTAGACGATGAAATTGAAGAGAAAGAAGAGTTAAAAGAAGAAGATCCTTTCGCTTTTGATTTTGATACGCCAGATGAAGATGATGATCTTGAAGATTTTGGTTCTTTTGGGGACGATGTAGCTTCTGTAGAGTTTACTGATCAAATGGTCGATGACGAAATAGACTTGTCTGAAGATCCAGAAGATGAACTTGAAAGTGCAGCAGAAGATGATGCTATTGACGATGACATGTTTGCGTCTTTTGATGAGCCAGATGATTTGTCTGATCCAGTGTTAGATTTTGGTGAAGATGATGAGCTAGATGAACTGGAAACCTTTGCTGAAGATGATATACCAACAATGACACCAGAAGCTGCAGAGCCGGCTTCTGATGAGGTGGAGGATGAAGCCGAAAGCGAAGAAGAGTCTTTTGTTTCGAGTCTATTGAATGATGTTGATCAAGATGATGTTGACGAATCGTCTATCTTTAGTGGTACTCCAAATGATTCTTTGGCTAACTCAATAGAAGAAACATTAGCTGAGGCTCAGCAGGAGGAAGATGAAATAGAGGTTCCTTCATTTGGCGAGGCTGAAGCGGCTGCAGATGAAGAAGTTAGCGATGAAGAGGAAGAGTTCGACTTCTTTGATGCTAGTGGTGATGAGGTTGCAACCAAGCTTGATTTAGCAAGAGCCTATATGGATATGGGGGATGAAGAGGGTGCTCGAGTTATTCTGGATGATGTTATTGAGTCAGGTAATGAACAGCAAATTGCTGAAGCACAGAATATGATGGAGCGAATGTTCCCAAGTGACTAAAAAAGTAGTACTAGTTGTTGAATATAATGGCTCTGAGTATAAGGGCTGGCAAGCACAGAAATTTGGTGTTCCAAGTGTTCAGGAGAATTTAGAAAAAGCGTTGGCCATAATTGCAAATCATCCTGTTAAGGTGGTTTGTGCTGGTCGAACGGATTCAGGTGTCCATGCAAGCGCCCAAGTCGTTCATTTTGAAACGGATGTTGAGCGTAATGAGCGAGCATGGACGTTAGGAGTTAATACACATCTACCAAGTGATATTACCGTTGTAGCGGCAAGCCCTGTATCGAATGATTTTCATGCTCGGTTTAGTGCTCTAAGTCGCCGTTATCGATATGTTATTTATTCATCCGATTTTTGTCCCGCAATTTTATCCAAGGGGATTACTTGGACGTATAAAAATCTTGATGTTTCTGCCATGAAAGAAGCTGCCAAAGTTTTTTTGGGGACACATGACTTTTCCTCCTTTAGGGCGGTTGGCTGTCAGGCCAAAACACCTATTAGAACAATTCTTAATTTTGAGGTTCACCAGCTTGGTCAGTATATAGTGCTAGATGTAAGAGCTAATGCATTTTTGCATCATATGATCCGAAATTTTGCTGGCGTCCTGATGTCTATAGGTGCAGGCGAAAAACCAGTTTCTTGGGCAAAACAGACCTTAGAAGCAAAGGATCGTACAAAGGGTGGAATTACAGCGCCACCGACAGGGTTGTATTTTGTTGATGCTCAATACCCTGATGTCTTTAATGTGCCGAAACGACCTTTAGGTCCTCATTTTTTACCCTATGTAGACGAGCCAGTTTATGAATTGCCGAGTTAAAATCTGCGGGATAACAAATTTAGACGACGCAATGGTTGCATGTCGCTATGGTGCAGATGCTTTGGGTTTTGTTTTTTACGAAAAAAGTCCTAGATATGTTGCTCCTGATATGGCGAATGCCATTGTTGCTCAGTTACCACCATTTATAACTCCTGTTGCTTTATTTGTAGATGCGGATACATCGTTGGTCAATTCTGTAATAAGTGGCAGTTCGCGCTGGACAATTCAATTTCATGGTAGTGAATCTGAGTCTGAATGCATTTCTTATCAGCGTCCTTATATTAAGGCGTTGAGGATACAGCGAGGGGATGATGTTGCTGCTTTGGTAGATCAATACCCAAGTGCTAGTGCTATGTTACTGGATGCTTATAAAGCTGGTGTTCCTGGTGGGACGGGGGAAGTCTTTGATTGGTCTTTAATACCGATTGGCTTGTCTAAACCAATTGTGCTTGCGGGCGGTTTAACGCCAAGTAATGTGAAGCAAGCAATAAAACAAGTTAAGCCGTACGCCGTCGATGTAAGTGGTGGTGTTGAATTATCTAAAGGCATTAAGAGTGAGCCTCTGGTTCAAGAATTTATTAGTGGAGCAAAATGTGGATAGCAAAGATATTAATCTAGATTTACCAGACTCTCATGGTCGTTTTGGTCCCTATGGCGGCATATTTGTTTCTGAAACATTGATGTCGGCTTTGGAGGATTTGGCTGAAATGTATGAGCGTCTATCTAAAGATGACGCTTTTCAGGCTGCTTTTGATCATGATTTAGCGCATTACGTTGGTCGTCCATCGCCTTTATATTTTGCTGAGCGGTTAACGAAAAAAGCTGGTGGCGCAAAGATATATCTTAAGCGTGAGGATTTAAACCACACAGGTGCTCACAAGATAAATAATACAATTGGCCAGGCTTTGCTTGCGAAACATATGGGCAAACCAAACATTATTGCAGAAACTGGGGCTGGTCAGCATGGTGTGGCTTCTGCAACTGTTGCTGCTCGATTGGGTTTGAAGTGTAAGGTATTTATGGGGGCGGAAGATATTCGTCGTCAATCACTTAACGTATATCGTATGAAGCTATTAGGTGCGGAAGTGATTTCCGTTGAGTCTGGCACTAAGACGTTAAAAGATGCGCTTAATGAAGCAATGCGTTATTGGGTGGGGAATGTGGATGATACCTTTTATATTATAGGTACTGCTGCAGGCCCTCATCCTTATCCTAAATTGGTTCGAGATTTTCAATCTGTAATTGGTCGCGAAACTAAGGCTCAGTGTTTGGCTCAAGAGGGGCGTTTACCAGATGCTCTTGTTGCGTGTGTTGGTGGCGGATCAAATGCCATTGGTATGTTTCATCCATTTATTAAAGACGAAAGTGTCGCGATGTATGGTGTTGAAGCAGGTGGTGATGGTATTGAAACAGGTCGCCATGCGGCTCCATTAAGTGCTGGGCGTCCTGGTGTTCTGCATGGCAACCGTACTTATGTCATGGCGGATGATGATGGTCAAATTATTGGTACTCATTCTATCTCTGCGGGTTTGGATTATCCTGGTGTTGGTCCTGAACATGCTTGGTTAAAAGATATCGGACGCGCTAACTACGTGGCGATTAATGATGATGAAGCGATGACTGGCTTTAGAGATTTAACTCGCTTAGAAGGCATAATGCCTGCACTTGAGTCAAGTCATGCTGTGGCTTACGGTATGAAATTAGCGGCGACCATGGATAAAGATAAGATTGTTGTAATCAACCTTTCGGGGCGTGGTGATAAAGATATTCTTACCGTTGCAGAATTGGATGGGATTGAAGTATGAGTCGCATTAAACAATGTTTTGAAAATTTAGAAAAGTCTGGTAAAAAAGCGCTCATTCCGTATATTACCGCGGGTGATCCTAGTCCTGATTATACAGTGACCTTGATGAATGCTTTGGTTGATGCTGGGGCTGATGTTATTGAAATTGGTATGCCTTTTTCGGATCCCATGGCTGATGGCCCAGTAATTCAGTTAGCCTGTGAGCGTAGCTTGGCAGCTGGTACCAGTGTTAAAAAAGTACTGCAAATTATTACTGAATTTAGACAAAGTAATAAACAAACGCCTATTGTTTTGATGGGCTATTTAAATCCAATTGAGTTTTTTGGCTATCAAGCTTTTTCAGATGCAGCAAAAGAAGCGGGTGTTGATGGTATTTTATTAGTAGATCTGACTCCTGAAGAGGCGACAGATGTAGTAGAATGCTTCCGAGAGAACGAGATAGATCTTATTTATTTGCTGTCACCTACGACAACACCAGATCGCGCAAAGAAAATCTGTGACTTGGCATCAGGTTATGTGTACTACGTTTCTGTGAAAGGTGTAACTGGTTCTGCTGAACTGGATGTTGATAGTGTTAAGAAGCATGTGGATTCATTGCGTGAAATTACCACCTTACCTATTGGTGTTGGTTTTGGTATACGCGATGCGAAAACTGCAGCGGCAGTAAGTAAATGTGCTGATGGCGTGATTGTTGGTAGTGTATTAGTGAATGCTATCGCTGAAAATAAAGATCATCAAAAAGAATATATAGCTGACGCTTTAAGCGCTATTTTATTGCCTATGCGAAATGAAATGGATGCTTAAGCGATAGCAAACGAGAAATGTGGAGAAGTAAATGAGTAGCTGGTTAGATAAATTTGTCCCTTCTATAGTACGTAGTGAATCAAAGCGTAGTGCGGGTTCTGTACCTGAGGGTCTTTGGAAAAAATGTCCAAAATGTGAAAATGTTCTATATCGTCCAGAGTTGGAAAAAAACTTAGATGTTTGTCCAAAATGTAGCCATCACCTTCGTGTTAGTGCGCGCCGTCGTTTGGATATTTTCTTAGATAAAGAAGGTCGTCATGAAATCGCCGCTCATCTTGAGCCTGAAGATAAATTAAAATTCAAAGATTCTAAGCGTTATAAAGATCGTTTGGCGGATGCGCAAAAAGCGACAGGTGAAAAAGATGCTCTTGTTGCTATGCAGGGCGCTTTGAATGGTATGCCTGTTGTGGCTGTTGCGTTTGAATTTAGCTTCTTAGGTGGCTCAATGGGGGCTATTGTTGGAGAGCGTTTTATTCAAGCGGTGAATGTTTGTTTGGAAAAGCGTATTCCTCTAGTGTGTTTTTCTGCAAGTGGTGGTGCTCGTATGCAAGAAGCACTTATCTCTTTGATGCAGATGGCAAAAACCAGTGCTGGTTTGGAGCGTTTGAAGCAAGAGGGTATTCCATATATTTCTGTTATGACTGATCCAGTTTTCGGTGGTGTATCTGCTTCTTTGGCTATGTTAGGTGACTTGAATGTTGCTGAGCCAAATGCATTGATTGGTTTCGCCGGTCCGCGTGTTATTGAGCAGACAGTTCGTGAAAAGCTACCTGAAGGCTTTCAGCGTAGTGAGTTTTTGTTGGAAAAAGGCGCGTTAGATATGATTATCAAGCGTGATGAGATGCGTAATCGTTTATATAATATCCTGTCTTTGCTAACGAATAAGGTTGCTTAATAAGATGGCGCATACGTCATTAGCTAGCTGGCTCTCATATATTGAGAGTCAGCATCCTTCAGAAATAGAGTTAGGCCTAGAGAGAGGGAGCAAAGTATTAGCTCGACTAAATTTATCTAGACCTAAGCATAAAGTGATCACAGTAGCTGGAACAAATGGTAAAGGCTCAACATGCGCCATGTTGACTCAGTATCTGTGCGCGCAAAATTATTCTGTTGGTACCTATACCTCACCCCATTTTATTGCTTTTAACGAGCGTATTGCATTGAATGATTCGCCTTGTGACGATGAAATTCTTTGTCGTGCTTTCGAGGTTGTTGAGGAGGCGCGAGAAGGTATCTCTTTAACCTATTTTGAATTCAGTACTCTTGCTGCATTATGGATTTTTGACCAGTCTAATTTGGATTATTGGGTACTAGAAGTGGGGTTAGGTGGGCGCTTAGATTCTGTCAATATGATGGACACCGACGTTGCTGTTGTTACCTCTATTTCTTTGGATCACATCGATTGGTTGGGCGATAACCTAGATGTTATTGCACGCGAAAAAGCAGGTATTGCGAGAAAAGATAAGTTACTTATTAGTGGTGTTGTTAATCCTCCTAGTACTATTGCGAGCACTGCATTAGAGGTGGGGGCGCATTTGCGTCAAAAAGGTGTCGATTTTCACTTCGAGTTAGATGGCAGTACTTGGTCATGGTCCGGTGATGGGGTTCAGTTTGAAAAATTGCCGATTCCAGCACTTCCTCTGCAAAATGCAGCTACTGTGATTGCTGTTTTGGTTTATATGGGATTTTCTCCTGCGTATGCGGATTTAGTTACTTTATTTGATAGTGCGCAGTTAATGGGGCGTTTTCAGAAAGTAGCAACGTCTCCTGATGTGTATATTGATGTAGCCCATAATCCGGAAGCTGCTATTGAATTAGCTCAGCGCATAAGTAATTTGCCGATTCAGCCAGTTGCAGTCTGCGGTATGTTGAAAGACAAAGACATAGCAAGTGTCATGGAGCATCTTGCAGGCAGTTTCTCGGATTGGTTTTGCTGTGATTTAGCTGGACCAAGAGGCGCGAAAGCAAGTGAGCTTATTAAGCATATTGTGCATAGTTCACCTTCACTCGCCCTAAACGCAAAGGCTTTTCAATCCGTTGGTGATGCTTTTAGTTCTGCTTTAGTAAAAGCTCAGGATGAGCAGCGTTCAGTGATTATTTTTGGCTCCTTTGTAACTGTCTCGAATTATTTGGCGCTTAATCAATCAAAAGAGTAATTATGATAGACAGAACCATTACATACAGACTTATTGGTGCCGGCATTATGGTGCTATCAGCGGCCATAATATTACCTTTGTTTTTGGATGGTGAGCGTCCAGCTGAGCTTGATGTTCAGGTTCAGGTCACTACACCTCCAGCTTTTCCTATCGTAGAAATAGCCCCTGTTCAGTCTGTTGATAGTTTACCGGTAGAGCAATCAATTGGTGAAGATAAGTCGGCAGAGGATATTCGTTTGATTCCAGTTCCTCAGTCTGCGAAGGATGTTTCAAGTATTAGCAGCGTGGAACCTACGGTTTCTGCTAAGTTAGAAGCAAAACCAGAAGCAAAACCTGCTGTTAAAGAGCCTGTTGAAAAAACGGCACCTATACAGGTTGCTGATCGCTGGGTGCTTCAGATTGCTACTTTTAAGAGCAAAGAAAATGCTGTTCGTTTAGTCGAAAAGCTTAAAGGGGCAAATTACGATGCCTATAGCTTGACGACTAATTCACTTTATAAAGTATATGTAGGTCCTGAGTTCAAGCGAGAAACCTCCGAAAAAATGCGTGAAGAGATTAAGAAAAAGTTTAGCTTAAACGGCATTGTTGTTAAATATTCAGTGAATTAGTTCGAGGTTTGGTGTCATGGTATTTGGAAAATCCCAGGCATCTGTTAGACTTCGCAGCGTTTTTTAGAGGTATTCATGGAGCAAGTTGGTTCAATGTCGACAATTGATTGGTTGATTATTGCTGTAGTGGTCCTTTCTACTCTTTTGAGTTTAAAAAGAGGCTTTGTTAAAGAGGTTTTATCACTTCTGACTTGGGTTGTTGCCTTTGTGGTAGCGGTGAAGTTCTCAGATCAGATGCAGGCATTGCTTCTTGAGCAAGTTCAAAATGACCAGATCCGTTATATTGTTTCTTTTGTTTCCTTATTTATAGCAACGTTAATTGTTGGAGCCTTAGTAAGTTTTTTACTGGGTTCTCTGATTCAAGTAACGGGCTTGTCGAGCACTGATAGAGTCTTAGGCATGTTATTTGGCTTTGCTCGTGGTGGTTTAATTGTTGTGGCTTTCGTTTCTCTATTGAGCTTGAGTCCAGCAATAGAAAAAACAGAGTTTTGGAAAACTTCACAATTGATCCCTCAATTGGGCCAGTTGAATGATTGGACGCGTGATATGTTAGGCAAGAGCTCGGATCTTATGGATTCGTCTCTCATTAATCGCGCCCTTGGAAATTAGTTGTTCTAAGTAGCAACCAAATAGATAAAGAACTTTTGCGGCGTTTGTCGCAATTCCCCAACACGAGGATCTAGAACATGTGTGGTATCGTTGGTGTCGTAGGCACGTCTGTGGTTAACCAAGCAATTTTTGATGCGTTAACTCTTCTTCAGCATCGTGGGCAAGATGCTGCGGGTATGGTTACAAGCCATAATGGGCGATTATGTTTACGCAAAGACAATGGTCCGGTGAGTGAAGTATTTCGCACTCGCCATATGAAAAAACTACACGGTAACATAGGTATTGGGCATGTCCGTTATCCAACGGCAGGGACTTCTAGTTCAGCAGAAGCTCAACCTTTCTATGTTAACTCTCCCTACGGCATTTCACTTGCGCACAATGGTAATTTAACGAATACCGCCAAATTGAAACGAGAAGTTTTTGAATCTGACTTGCGTCATATTAATACAACTTCCGATTCTGAGGTTTTGGTTAACGTATTGGCGCATGAGCTCCATGAAGAAGGTAAATTGGTGCCAACACCTGAAGATATCTTTAACGCGCTTGAACGCGTTTATAAGCGTATCGAAGGCGGTTATGCGGTCGTTACCTTGATTACAGGCTATGGTATTTTAGCTTTTCGTGATCCAGACGGTATTCGTCCATTGATTTATGGCTCTCGTCAAACCGATCAAGGTGTTGAATATATGGTCGCTTCTGAAAGTGTGGCGCTTGATGCAGCTGGCTTTAAAATTGAGCGTGATATTCAGCCAGGTGAAGCGATCTTTTTTGATCTAAACCACAATGTTCATGTGCGTCAGTGCACACCAAAAAAAGTAGCACGTCCTTGTTTGTTTGAATATGTGTACTTTGCTCGTCCAGATACGGTCATTGACAGCATCTCTGTCTATAAAGCACGTATTAACATGGGTGATCGTCTTGCAGCAAAAATCCAGCGTGAATGGATAGATCACGATATTGATGTGGTTATTCCAATTCCAGATACAAGCCGAACTGCTGCGTTGCAAATCGCGCAAGCATTAAATATTCCGTTCCGAGAGGGTTTGGTTAAAAACCGTTATATCGGTCGTACGTTTATCATGCCTGGTCAGGCTATTCGTAAAAAATCTGTGCGTCAAAAGCTAAATCCTGTGCCTTTTGAATTCAAAGATAAAACGGTATTACTTGTTGATGATTCCATTGTTCGTGGTACCACGAGTAAAGAAATTATAGAGATGGCAAGAGAAGCGGGTGCTAAAAAAGTATATATCGCATCAGCTGCGCCAGAAGTTCGTTATCCGAATGTTTATGGTATAGATATGCCTGCGGCAAAAGAGCTTATTGCCCATGATCGTAATGTTGATGAAATTTGCGAATTAATTGGTGCTGATAAATTAATTTTCCAAGATTTGCAAGATTTGATAGATGCATGTATCGACGAGAAACATTCAGATGTTCGCGAGTTTGATACGTCGGTATTTGACGCAAAATATATTACAGGCAATATTGATGCTGCTTACTTAGCGGGCATTGAAGGTGCGCGAAATGACTTAAATAAAGCTGCGGTTGAAGACCAAGAAGCTAGTGATATGATGCACCCTATGTAATATTGCATTATCTCGTGACGGATAAAGCTAAGCCAGGTCACGCCTGGCTTAGTTGTTTTTAGCAATGATTTTTTGAAGAATGGCTTGGAGTGAAGTAATGGCTGATTATAAAGACGCAACGAATGCGATTCGTGCAGGTATTCGTCAAACTCAAGAGCAAGAAAACAGCGAAGCCATTTTTATGACATCGAGCTTTGCTTATGGCAGTGCAGAAGAGGCAGCAGGGAAGTTTTCTGGTGAAGAAGATGGCAACGTTTATTCTCGTTTTACCAACCCAACGGTGGAATTATTTGAAAAGCGTTTAGCGACCCTAGAAAAAGGCGAGGCTGCCATTGCAACAAGTTCTGGGATGGCGGCGTTAATGACGCTTGCGTATAGTTTGTTAAGCGCAGGTGATCGTGTTGTTTGTTCCCGCAATATTTTTGGCTCAACAGTTAAGTTTTTTAATGCCTACACAGCAAAATTTGGTGTTGAAGTTCTGTATGTGGATGCAACAGATTATGCTGCATGGGAAGAGGCAATTAACGAAAATACACGTTTTTGTTATTTCGAAACACCTTCTAATCCACTCTATGAGGTGGTTGATGTCGCTCGTGTGGCTCCCCTGGCGCATGCTAAAGGCGCGTTGCTTTGTGTTGATACGGTTTTAGCGACACCGGCACTGCAGAACCCATTGACTCAAGGTGCTGATATTGTCATGCAATCAGCAACTAAGTTTATTGATGGTCAAGGTCGTTGTTTGGGTGGAGCTTTAATTTCCAGCCAAAAAATAGTTGATGTCTTCACTGCCTTTATGCGTAGTGCTGGGCCATGTATGAGCCCATTTAATGCTTGGGTGTTGTTAAATGGTTTAGAGACCTTGTCTTTGCGTATGACGGCACATTCCGCAAACGCTATGAAGCTGGCTACATATTTAGAAACGCACCCTAAAGTACTTAAAGTAAATTACGGTGGATTGCCAAGCCATAAATATCATGAGCTGGCTAAACAGCAGCAAAAAGATTTTGGTGGATTATTGTCTTTTGAAGTGGAGGGTGGTCGTAAAGCTGCTTGGGCCGTCATTAATGCATCGAAATTGATGTCGATTACAGGCAACTTGGGTGATACCAAAACTTTGGTGACTCATCCGGCTACTACGACTCATGGGCGATTGACGGACGATGAAAAAGCCAAGGCTGGTATTACAGAAGGATTGATTCGTATCTCTGTTGGTTTGGAAGATATCGACGATATTATTGCAGATCTTAAAGAAGCGTTAGACCAGTTGGATTAAGCCTTATTTTTTAACCAAATAATCTATTATATCGAGTAGGGTGAGGCGTTGCCGCCTCATCCCTCTCACAGAACCGTACGTACGGACCTCGTATACGGCTCATGCAAACTTCCATTCAGTATAAACACTGAACACATACCCCGTTCTCACTTCTTCAAGATTCACCAAACCTTGCTCATCGAACCATTTGTTTGGCATCGCGTGGCTGGCTAATGGACTCGCTGCATTTCTCCAACTGGTCATCGAGATGTACTTAAACGGCGGCTTGTAGCCCAGTTGCTTGAGCCTTCGATGCAGCCGTTTAGGTTTCTTCCATAATTTTAGTTGAGCACTGCGAAGCCGTCTCCTTAACCATTGGGCGATTTTCTTGAATTCACCACTCGCATTGGCAATCCTGAAGTACTGTCTGAACC
>NZ_PTXN01000027.1 GCF_012726345.1 Marinomonas sp. UCMA 3892 | reverse complement strand
TCCTGCACCCAGCCACAGAACATTTCTCGATAACAGACCGGGTCCAACAGAGAAAATAAACGGTTAAAGGTGTCATGTGATGGGATGCCGCCTGGCAAGCGTAAAAACTGTTTGAACCAATCCTTTCGGGTGTCCGCAAAGAATTGAATCGACTCCCAGTCATCCGCACCACAAAGCAACGCGCAGGTAGTCATGAAAACCACTTCCCCTAAATCGTGGGTACATTTTGCTTGCTGGCGTGGGTCATTTAACAGCATCATACGGTCTAATAGAGTCATCGGCATCAAAAGGGAACGATCATTCATCAAACACGGATTAAATGCAAATGCAGCACACACTGTTCAGAAAATGTTCATGCGTTTGCCCTGGTCTATTTTGCCTGATGATGCTGTCATTGGTTATTTAGGAGGCGATGCTTTTCTAGTGTTGCTTGTACAGTCTGATGATCAGGGTGTGCCGGTGTTAGATGTCTTCGCAAAAGATTTGATACAAAAAGTGAGTCAGAGCTATTTTGTGGATGGGCTAACGCTTGATATTGGCTGTTCCATTGGTGTCGCTATGTATCCTGAGTTTGGTACAGATGCGGTTACCTTAATTAAAAATGCCGATATGGCTGTATATCAAGCAAAAACAGCGGGGCGTGCTACCTATCATTTTTACGATGGCGATATGGGGCGTCGGTTTGCGCGCAATGTGCGAATTGAAACTCGGCTACGTCTAGCGTTGCAGAGCGGGAATTTAGAGCTTCACTTTCAGCCTAAAGTGGACCTTACAACAGAGCGTTGCGTAGGGATGGAGGCCTTGTTACGTTGGAATGATGAGGAGCTTGGCATGGTTTCGCCCGCAGAATTTGTTCCTATTGCTGAGCAAACGGGCATTATTCTACCTCTGGGTGACTGGGTCTTCGAACAAGCTTTTCGTCATATATTAGAATGGCAAGCGCAAGGTATTACGGTGCCGCCTATCGCTATTAACTGTTCTGCTGCACAGCTTAAAAGAATCGATTTTTTACCTAAGTTATTGGCGTTATTGGATAAATATCAGGTCGATCCGAGTCTTTTAGAAATTGAAGTGACTGAATCAATTCTGATCGAAGATGCGGAAAGATGTGCCGAGCTTTTACGTCAACTTAGTCGTCTTGGAATGAAGTTGGCCATTGATGATTTTGGCACAGGTTATTCGAGTTTAGGCTACTTGAAAGATTTGCCATTTCATTATGTTAAAATAGATCAAGTTTTTATTCGTAATATCATTGAGGACAAGAAGCACGCGGCATTGACTCATGCGATAATTAGTTTGAGTCATGATTTAGGACTTAAAGTGATTGCAGAAGGTATTACTGATATTCATCAGCTAATAATGTTGCAAGATTTTGGCTGTGATATTGGTCAAGGTTACTTATTCAGTAAGGCGTTAGGGGCAAACTCCATGGGGAGTGATCCCATGATAGTGGCGCTTAATGAACAGGGCTCTGAGGATTAATTCGTTAAAATTTGAGGTTTTTCTCCTTTTTCATAAATTATGAGGCTGTAGGTTGATCGCGTTAAAGAGGGCTGTTGCGAGCAATCTTGTCTTTAAGGGCTTCCCAAAATTGGGTTAGATTTGGATTTTGATTGAACTTAGATCGATACATGCGTATTTCAAGCGGGATATTCCAATTTTCCTCACCTGCTAAAGCGACTTTTCCATAGTTTAATGTGTCTAACATTAAGCGTTTTGGAATCCAGCCAATACCGTAACCTTCTTTCACCATAGCTTTGATGCTGACGGAGTGGTAGTTCTCAGAGATCGTTTGCAGTTGCGGAATCTCTCTTTGTCTTTGTAAATGGTGATGAATAACCGGCTGTAAGAAAGAATTCTCGTAATAGCCAATATAAGGTAATGGTTTGCGTTTAGCGCCTGGGAGTGTGAACTTAGGTTCTCCTGTTGCGTTGGTTGCGCTACATGGAATTAGGGTTTCTTCGGCAATCACAAGGTGCTCATATTGCTCATCATCAAGGGCGCGAATGAAGTTAATAGCAGGATGCCAATAGCAAAGCATTATGTCGCATTGTTGATCCATTAGAGAGTTAACAAAGTCTATACCTAGCCAAGAGCTAGATTTCATATTGATATCTAGATCCATATCGATGCTTTGACAAAATGGCTCGATGACTTCTTTATAAAAGCTGAGAAACAGAGTTTGCGTGGTCACGAAGCGTATTTGTGATTCTTCTTGTTTGCGAATTTCTTGGCACCGCTCTTTGGCGTCTCTAAGCTGTCTAGTAATTAATTCAGCACTTTGAAGAAATACCTCACCTGCGGGGGTTAAAGATAAAGGTAGGGTGTTGCGGTCTATTAAAGTAACGCGCATTTCTTCTTCGAGTAATTTAATGCGTCGACTAAAAGTCGGTTGAGTCACGTTTTGTTCATCTGCAGCACGCGAAAAGTGACGTGTCTTCGCTAGGGCAATAAAGTCCTCAAGCCATCTTATTTCCATGGGGCCTCCTGACGAGCAGAAGCTGTAAAATACGTGGTAAACAAGAGAGGGATCATAGTCGGCCCTCCTCAATAGCGTGACAGGCCACACTACTGCCATCACTTTGTAGTGTCATGGCAGGAGACGCTTCATAGCAGCGCTGATTTGCATAAGGGCAGCGTGCCTGAAAAACACAGCCAATTGGTTTTTCTGTTGGTGTTGGGACTTCACCTATTAATCGAATTGGTTGCGCGGTATTACTGTCTAGTCTTGGGATAGCGGATAATAAGGCTTGAGTATAAGGATGTTTTGGGGCGCTAAATAATGTTCCTGTAGGCGCAAGCTCACAGATTCGTCCCAAATACATTACCGCTACTCTGGTAGCAAAATGTTCGACAACCGCTAAGTCATGAGTAATGAAAAGATAGCTAAGGTTGCGTTCTTCTTGTTTGTCCATCATTAGGTTCAGTACTTGTGCTTGTACTGATACATCTAATGCTGATAATGGCTCATCAGCGACAATAAAGTCGGGTTCAACCGACAGGGCGCGAGCTAAGCTGATTCGTTGACGTTGACCACCTGAGAATTCATGAGGGTAACGATCTGAACTCGAAGCAGAAATGCCGACAGACTCTAAAAGCTCATCAATTTTCTCATCCACTTGAGATTGCGAAAACTGTGGGTTATGGAAGGAAATTGGCTCACTTAATGTTTGATAAACCGTCATTCGAGGATTTAGAGACGCATAAGGATTTTGGAAAACCATTTGCATACGACGTCGGAAAAACATGCGCTGACGGTTATTTAATTGATCGATACGTTGATCAAGGTAATGTATTTCACCCGCACTTGGTGTTGTAAGTCCCATAATGGCGCGTGCTAGGGTGGATTTTCCACAGCCAGTTTCACCCACAACACACAATGTCTCGCCTTGGTTTATTGTAAGGTTAACGCCATTGAGCGCATGAATGCTGTCTTTATGTCTTGTAAGTTTGCCGTGACGGAATCGCCATTGGCTAAGCCAACTTTCATTTGACGTAAACGCTTTTTCTAAGCCGCTAATTTGAATAAGAGGAGTTGCCATTAGCTTGCCTCCTTATCTTTATCAGCGAACTCATTAAGCATATCTTCGACCAAAAAGCAGGCAACGCTAGACACACCACTGTAAATAAAGCGGGGTTGTTCTTGTCGGCATTTTTGTGTGGCGTAAGGGCAGCGTGGATGGAATGCGCAACCTGATGGCCGCTCCGCGAGCGAGGGCATGCTGCCTCGGATTTGGTTTAGGCGCTGGCCCGGCAATGTCATTTGTGGTAAGGCATTCAGTAATCCTTGAGTATAAGGATGCTGAGGATCGTTGATGATCTCTAGTGTAGGGCCTTCTTCGACAACATGACCGGCATACATGACTAAGGTGCGTTCGGCGACTTTAGAAACTACACCAAGGTCATGACTAATTAGCACAAGAGCAACACCATTGTCTCGGCAGATGGCCAGTAGAAGTTGCAGTATCTCCGCTTGGATCGTTACATCCAGAGCGGTAGTGGGTTCGTCCGCAATAATAATGTCTGGATTGAGCAACAAGACGGAAGCGATGATAACCCTTTGTCTCATGCCGCCAGACAATTCATGTGGATACTGGTCGAAGCGTTTTTCTGGCGATGCAATTTGCACATGATGTAACTTTTCAATGGCAATGTTACGGGCATCTTTATAAGAAATTTTAGTATGGCTGCGGATGGTTTCGACCAACTGATCTCCGATAGTCAGCACAGGATTTAGTGTCATCATCGGGTCTTGGAAAATCATGGCGATGCGTTTGCCACGAACTTCTTGCAGCTGACGCAAATTCATCTTGGTAATTTCTTTGTTTTCTAACTTGATCGAGCCAGATTTTATATAACCTGGCTTGCCAATAAGATTTACAATGGAGAATCCTAGAACCGATTTTCCAGCACCTGATTCACCAACAATAGCAATTCGTTCACCACGATTTAAAGTAAAACTGACGTCAATAAGGGCCGCGAGTTCTTGTTCTTTCATGTGAAAGTTGACGTGTAAGTGGCTGACGCTTAGTAAATTCATGCGAGACCTTTGCACGACTGCTGTGCTTGCCAATACTGTGTTAATAAAAGTCTCATATTAATCTTTATACGTCCTTGGATTTAGATGATCGCGCAACCAATCGCCAAGTAAATTCATGGCTAAAATTAAAATAATCAGTGTGACGCTTGGGATGACACAAATCCACCAAGAGCCTGAAAACATATAGGCAAACCCTGCTGAGATGAGCGAGCCAAGAGACGGCTCTGTCGCTGGCATGCCAAGACCTAAAAAGGACAAGGCTGCTTCGGCAACAATAGCGTTTGCAATTTGAACAGTGAAAATCACTAAGATTGGTGAAAGAGTGTTCGGTAGAATATGGCGAAACATAATGCGCTTTGAGCTAATGCCCATAATTCTAGCGGCATCTACATATTCTTTTTGCTTTTCTGCTAGCACTGATGCACGGATGGTTCGGGCAAAGAGCGGCCATTCTGTTAAACCAATGACTAGAATCAGGATGACCATTGCGAGTTGCTGATATCGGGCCATACCAAATAAGGATTGGAAGATCGCTAGGAAAACAATTGCGACCATCATATTTGAAAAAGACAATTGAATATCAGCGCAGCGCATCAAAAAGTTGTCAATGCGACCACCTAAATAACCAGCCATTAAACCGATGCAAATACCTAGTGTAACTTGAATTAAAACAGCACAGATACCTATGGTAAGAGAGAGTCGTGTGCCATATAAAATAACTGACAGTAAATCTCGACCTTGTGCATCCGTGCCTAATAGAAAACGATTGTCACCACTTATCCAGCTGGGAGCAATTTCCGCATTCATCAAATCCATAAATGCCGGATCGACGATATCGAAAGGTGCAACCAAAGGCGCGAGTAAGGCGACTAGGCAATAGAATAGAAATATGAGTAGGGCCAGCATCGCGAGTTTGTCGCCCACAAAACCTGATACGATATGGTTCCAACGATTGTCTGAAGTGGGGTGGATAAAGTCTTTTTTAATGTACTTCATAGTCCGTGACTCGCCAAACGTACAGTTGGGTTAACCAACCCATAGATCAAATCTACAAAGGTATTGGTAATAACAAAGATGCCGCCCACGACAATCAAGTATGCAGAAACAAGTGGAGTATCGACTCGGCTAACCGCGTCCATAAATAAAAATCCCATGCCTGGCCACTGAAAAATGGTTTCGGTCAAAATGGTGTAAGCCACTAATGTTCCTGCTTGGATTCCCCCCACTGTTATGACGGGTAACATGGTATTTTTTAATGCATGCTTAAAATAGATACGTCGTGCTGATAGGCCTTTTGACCAAGCGAAGCGTATATATTCTGACTGCAATACTTCCATCATTTCTGCACGTATCAAGCGAACAAAAATAGGCATCAAAGCAATTGCCAGCGTCAAACTAGGAAGAAGTAAGTGTTTTAAACCATCTTTTGTAAAAAGCCCACTTTCCCATAAGCCGAATATTTCTATCGTTTGGCCTCGTCCAAAACTGGGTGCCATATTTAATTCAATAGAAAATATGTACACCATTAGAATGGCAACAATAAAAATAGGGACAGAGAGGCCGATAGAGCTGATTATCATTAGTAAGCGAGAAAGCATGTGCTTGGGTTTGATTGCGGCTAAAACACCACAAGGTGTTGCAACAAGAATAACCAGTAAAATAGAGCAAAAAGCTAATTCTAAGGTGGCAGGAAGTTTTTCAAGAATTACGTCAAGCGCGGGCTCTTTATAGTAGTACGAGGTTCCTAGGTCACCGTGGATTGCGCCTTTAGCAAAGCGCCAATATTGAAGGAAAAAACCATCATTTAATCCTAGTTCGTTACGAATTTGATTGCGTTCGTCCTGAGATACTGACATGCCAACCATTTGCTGAACTGGATCACCTAGCTTATCTTGTATAGCGAAGCTGATAAGACTAATGATGATCATAACAAAGCACGCTTGCATGACGCGTCGGAGTAGGAAAATCAGCATGGGGCGATTAGATCCCCATTCGTCATTGATATGATGTTCTCTTGATGAAAGCCCGTTGAGAGACTGGTGTATTCACTATTCTTCAATGAATAGATCTCCTATATGGGGATAATTTTGATCGTTGACTATATCTTGTATTTTGACTTTATCTTTGGCTGCCCAAGTGAGAGATTGCCAATATAATGGCACAATAGCCGCGTCATTATATAAGGTTCGTTCTATCTGTTGCATAAGACGCAAGCGCCTTTCAGGGTTCATCTCCCGATTTGCCTGACGGATATCGTCGTCAATATAGGATCGACAATATTCGCTAGCATTATAAGCGCCCATTCCGGTTTTGGCATCGGGGCAAGCGATAATAAACTCAAATAAATTGTTTGAATCCATTGTATCTGACTGCCAACCTAGCATCATCATATCTGCACTGCGATTATCGAACTCTTTAAAATATTGAGCTTTAGGCAAGGTTTTTAAATCGACTGTTATGTTGATTCTAGACAGCATTGCGGTAATCGCTTGGGCTACTTTTTCGTCGTTCATATAACGATTGTTTGGTGCCATCATGCTGATACGGAAGCCTTTTTCATATCCCGCTTCCTTCATGAGTTCTAGTGCTTTTGTTAGGTCATACTCAGGTTCTAAATTATTGATATGCCCGAGAAAACGGTCTGAGCTTAGTTGGCCGGCTGGTATGGCATAGCCTTTTAAAATTTTGTCGACGATTAATGGTTGATTGACCGCTAAGTTAATAGCTTTTCTAACTCGGATATCTTGGAATTCTTTGCGCCGTTGCTGATTCATGTGGAGTAATAAAATACGCGTACTGTGCAGTGTAACCAGCTGAATGCCTTTGATTTTTTTTGTCCGTTCAATATCAATTGGTGAGACAGGAAAAATAAAATCTACGTCGCCAGATAAAAGGGCGGCTAATCTTGTCGAGTCGGCACGAATAGGGGTTAATATAATCTTGTCTACATTGCCGATTGATGTGGTATCCCAATAATTTGGATTACGTTCAAGCTCCATACGACTACCTAACTCACGTTCGGTTAGTATAAAGGGTCCTGTTCCAGATACATTTCGAGACGCGAAGGTTTCGCCATATTTAATAATTTGGTCTTGATTTTGGTAAAAGATTTTATCCATTGGAAAGACATAAGTCATGATATTGAGGAGCAATGGATTAGTGTAAGTGGTGTGAACATCAATAGTGTAGTCGTCAATCATGGAGACGGATTTTATTGTGTCAAACATGGCACGAAAATCAGGAGATTTTTTTAATCGCTCAATGGTGTAAACCACGTCTTTTGCCGTGAACGGGTTACCTGTACTAAAGGTGACGTTGTGGCGAAGGTGAAAGCGCATAGTGAGGTTGTCAATTCGCTCCCATTTTGTTGCTAAACGATGCTCAAACTGGCCATTTTGTTTCCAGCGTAATAAAGGATCAAAAACAAGATGAGAAAACTGTAGCGTGCCTTCCGACAGCTGCTCATGAGGGTCTAATGATATTGGGTCCGCGTCAAAGGCCATTCTTAGTGTCGTTGCTGTTGCTTTATTCCAGAAGAGTAGAGCTAAACAGCAGACTATAATAACCTTTTTCTTCATTGTTTCAGGTCTCATTGTTGAGTGTGACTTGTAAGGTATGGTTTTTTGTGTTCATAAATCTTGACCATTCGGACGACCCAGCATTTTTACAAAAAAATGAGTAAAAAGACAGCAAGACTCATAATTTTAAGCACAATTAAAGTTGAATTATGTTTTATTTAAATAATCAGCTTAACAATATGGGTGGATATGAATTATTTTGCGCATCTTCACATTGCAGCGATTACGAATACATCTTGGGTTGGTAACTTGCTTGGCGACTTTCCCGTTGACGCAAATCATTTAGACGCAGATTTACTTGTAGGTTGGCGTTTGCACCAAAAAGTAGATGTCATGGTGGATCAGCATGAGGCAAGTATATTGTTTCGTGGTATGGAACGAAAAGGGCGTCGACGATTTGCAGGTATTATACAAGACATCGCCATGGACTATTGGCTAATACAGAAATGGACACAATTTAGTCCTGTTGCGTTGGACATTTTTTGTGAGCAGGCTGTTGCTGGTTTAGTAAAAGATAAGCATCGCAGTCCAGAGCGTTTGAAAAACATGATTAGCTCATTGGAATATGAAAATTGGTTATCTAACTTGGGGACGCTAGACGGTGTGGATAGAGCGATACATTCTATTATGCGTCGGTGGAAGCATGGTGAGCATTTGCAGGGTTTTGTTGATGATTTACCAAATGTGATTAATCAGGCCGAAGCGCCGTTTTTAGCCTTATATCCAGATTTATTAGATTACGTGAAACAAGAAATGAAAAAAGCCGAGGCCACACACAGCCTCGGCTAATGGACCTTTGTGCTATGCATTTCATAGCAGGCCCGATCGAGAGAACAACCAGATAAACGAATTTAGCTCGGTGCAGATTCCTCGCCTTCGTTTATCTGGAATGGACGAGTATAGATATTTTCTGATTGGTCGCCTTGACTTAGGTCAGATTAGATCATTTTAATAAAAGCCCTTAATAAAAACTCGAGAGTTAGGAACGCAGTATTTTATCTCTCTCTTACAGTAACTTGTGGTAGAATCCGCCACCGAAAAAGACTTGGTTAGAATGGGGGAGTTAGGTTGAGCGTTCAGTGGTATCCAGGGCACATGAATAAAGCGCGTCGAGAAATCGAAGAAGTCATGACGCAAGTAGATATCGTTATCGAGGTGTTGGATGCCCGTATCCCCGATTCCAGCCAGAACCCCATGCTTAATACTTTGCGTGGAGAAGTACCTGTGCTTCGTCTGTTGAATAAAAAAGACTTAGCAGACAAAGCTAGACTAGACTTATGGTTAGAGCATTGGCATGGTAACGAGTCTATTTTAGCTCATCCTTTTTCTACGTTAGACAAAGCGGATGTTGCCAAAATAAGTCAATGGGTGAGCCAGATGGTTCCTCATCGGGGTAGTGCTGAAAAGCCGATTAGAGCCATGATTGCTGGTATTCCTAACGTTGGAAAGTCCAGTTTGATGAATGCTCTGTTAGGTCGTCGAGTGGCGAAAGTGGGTGATGAGCCGGCTGTAACTAAGTCTCAACAAAAATTAAAAGTAACGAATGGTTTTCAGATATTGGACACACCGGGTATTTTGTGGCCAAAAATTGAAAATCCTGATGCCAGTTATCGTTTGGCTGTGACAGGTGCTGTTCGTGATACTGCGATTGATTATGAAGATGTCGCTTTGGCTGGCCTGAAGTTTTTTATTGCTGATTATTTAGAGTCACTTACAACTCGCTATAAATTAAAAGAGGTCTCGCTTGATCCTTATGAAGTGCTGAAGATTATTGGCTCTAAGCGAGGTGCGTTGCGAGCGGGTGGTAAGGTCGATATGCATAAAGCGGCAGAAGTATTTTTAAATGATGTAAGAACCGGTGCCATTGGGCCTTATGTTATGGAAACGCCAGACATGATTGCCCATGAAGAGCGTTTGGTTGAAGAGGCTAAAGCGAAGAAAGAAGCTGAAAGGCAAGCTCGATTGGCAGCCGCTATTCCGCAACGGCAGCAAGCAAGTAATCGTGCTTATCGAAATGCTCAATCGACAGAACAAGTAGAATCTTCGGAACAAGCTCTAACTATTCAGCAAGATGAGAACATAGATGACAAATAGTGAGGTTCACGGTCATGGATTATGAAATTGCCTTTGATCAGGACGAAAATGCGTATCGTATTTATACTGGATACGAATTTGCCGCGATTGGCGAATGGGTTTCTGAATATGTTCGCGATTTAGAAAGTATTCAACGAGTTTTGATGGCTGCTCGATTGGCAGAAACAGAGAAGGAGACGACGCAATTTAAGCATGGTCCTTTTGACGTGATTTTGAGTGAAGAAGGTGTTCATGTTTCGCGACAGGTAGATTTGGATTCTGCGGAAGAAGAAATAAAAGCCATGTTTGATTCCCAAGAGAGTTTTTATCAAACCTCAACAGATGGTATTCAAGCAGAATGTGGCTTAGAAGACCTGATTAATATGATCGAAAATTGGCACGAAGTGTTGCAGTGATTCTAACGTGTTATGATAGTTGTTCCTTGCGCTGGCAGGGTTTACACTAGCGTTTGTTTATTTTTTACGTTTTTTTAGGGAGCCGATATGCTCATCGAATTGGAAAAAGCCCGCACTCGAAATAATGTTGTTCGCATTTTTCGTGAAGAATTGGATGGACCAGATGGCTGGACTGACGGTTTTGTAGTGGATGCCAATGAAGAAATGGTTTTGCTCCAATTGGTGGATGATAGTGTTCGTCTTAACGGTTATCAAATTCTCTTTTTAGAGGACATTAGTGACTTTGCTCATCCGGCTCCTTTTAATGACTTCCAGAAAAAAGTACTAGCGCTTCGAGGGGAAGAAGTTGTTGACCCTGAAGTGGAGCTTGATGATTTAGCAGTATTGTTAATTGATATCAGCGAAGAGTTTGGTTTGGTCACACTTCATCGCGAAGAGATTGAGCCAGATAGCTGTGAAATCGGTCGTGTTGTTCGTGCTGACGCCGTAACTTATGAGCTAGAAGAAATTGGCTCTGATGCGCGTTGGTTTGATGATACGTTCGAATATGATTTGTATGATATTACCCGTATTGAGTTTGGTGGTGCTTATGAGGATGCTTTGCTCTTAGCAAATGATGACATGGGTGATGATGCTTATGAGTTATCCGATGATTATCCGGATGACGGAGTTGTAGACGACGAATAATAGTGAATTGAGCCTTAGTTTTTTTACGCTCTAATCGAAAAAAACGCCTTATGGGGCGTTTTTTTATTTATATTACTACCTTTGTGAGATTATTTGATTTGTAAGGGTAGAATTGTTTTATTAAGTCTGGCCAGCAGTGATCTTGTAGAAATATGAGCATGAAGCGCTTTGCGAATAAGATAAAATGGAAAATGAGGAACCTTTTTATGTCTCGGTGGCTAACCCTTCTTTGTTCGCTATTGTTGATTTCTGGCTGTGCAGCTTATGCGACACATCAATTTGATAGCGTTTTTGGGGCGCAACATCCAGCGAATCGTGTTAGTGATGTTAGTGAGGAAGATAGTAAGTTTTATAATGATCAAGTACGGCCTATTTTAGATAGTCGCTGTGTTTCTTGTCATGCTTGTTACGACGCACCTTGTCAATTGAAATTTACTGCTTCTGATGGTATCGAGCGAGGTGGGTCAAAAGAGCTTGTTTACGATGGTACTCGTTTATTGGCAGCCTCCCCAACACGATTATTTATTGATGCCAAAACGACCGATGAGTGGCGATTAAAAGGCTTTCACCCTGTTTTGAACGAGCGGGAGCAATCTCCTGCGGCGAATTTACAAGGCAGTTTATTGTATCGAGCGATAGCGCTGCGCAGAAAACAAGGTGATTTCACTCAGCCTGTTTTACCTGATAGCTATGATTTTTCACTTGCCCGTGATCAACAGTGTGTCAGTATCGAAGAATATCGTCAATTTGAGGAAGACTATCCAAATTGGGGTATGCCTTATGGTCTTCCAGCTCTTAGTGCGGATGAATATGATGTATTGACTCGTTGGTTAGCGAAAGGTGGCAAAATGCCTGATGCTAAGCCTTTGCCTATTAAGCTGCAGCAGCAAGTCGCTTTGTGGGAGTCACGGTTAAATGGTGATGATCTGAAAGGGCGCTTAGTTTCTCGCTATATATATGAACATCTTTATTTGTATAGTCTTTATTTGGGTGATGGGGAGGAATTTCGCTTTCAGTTAGTGCGTTCCAAAACACCACCAGGTGAACCAATTGATCGTATTGCCACGCGTCGCCCTTATGACCCACCTGGCGTAGATCGTGTTTATTATCGTCTCTGGGCTGATCCAGAAGTCAAAGTTCAAAAAAATCATATTCCTATGCAGCTGGACGAAGCGAGATATGCCCGCTGGCAGTCTTATTTTTATGCAGATGATTACGAAGTAACAAGAGATCCTGGGTATGCTCCTGAGGTCGCGACGAACCCTTTTAAAGCATTCCGTGAGATTCCTGCTCATGGGCGTTACCGTTTCTTACTAGACCATTCGCAAAAAACGATTATGTCATTTATTAAAGGTCCTGTTTGTCGCGGGCAAGTTGCGGTAAATGTGATTAATGAACAGTTCTGGGTGTATTTTATTGACCCAGAGGTGGTTTATAACAAGGGTTCCGCTGATTATTTGGAGGATCAAGTACAGAATTTAGATTTGCCTGCTATTGGATCAAGTAATACGTTATCACCGACCTCATGGATAACTTTCTCTGAGCAGCAGAAGTCTTATTTGTCGGCGAAAGCGGCGTTAATTGAAAAAGAAGTTGGAGTTGGTGGTAAGGTTCCTTTGGATTTAAGTTTAATTTGGGATGGTGATGGCAGTAATGATAATGCTGCGTTAACCATTTTTCGCCATTTTGATAATGCATCGGTAGTGAAGGGGATGGTGGGTCAGCATCCTAAAACCGCTTGGGTGATTGATTATCCATTATTAGAGCGTATTCATTATTTATTGGTGGCGGGGTTTGATGTGTATGGCAATGTGGGTCATCAATTGGTAACCCGTTTGTACATGGATTTTTTAAGAATGGAAGGGGAGATGAATTTTTTGCTCTTACTTCCTAAAGAAGATAGAGAGTCAGTCCGAAAGTATTGGTATCGAGATGCGAATCAAACAATTAAAAATTATATTTTTAGTGACTATATAAAAGTAAATCGTCAAACCCAGATCGATTATGAGACGGATGACCACCAGTCAGAGTTGTATGAAAAACTTCGACAGAAGTTAGCCGCAGTACTAGATCATAGCTATGATTTAGAACGAAGTAAGCTAACGGCTAAGCAGCGTAAGGCTTTGTATGAGCTTCAAGCGGTACGTGGAGGTGGATTAGTTTATTTACCGAATGTTGCAACTATATTGGTGACTCAGCAAGGAGTGCCACTGGAAGTTATTAGTTTGATTCATAATAAAGCCCACGCCAATATCTCAAGTTTATTAGATGAAGAAGCTGCGCGTCTGCCCGATGAAGATGGTGTGACTTTGGTGAAGGGGGTCTTGGGGGATTACCCGAATGTACTAATGCAAGTGGAAGAAAGTGAGTTGATAGATTGGGCCGATCAAGTCGGGAATCTTAAGACAAGAGAGGATTATACGGTTCTTTTAGATAGCTTTGGGATACGAAGAACTCACCCTAATTTTTGGTTTGTTAGCGATGCAATTGGCAATCTAAATAAGCTGGATCGCCCAAGAGAAAGTGGAATTCTTGATTATAACCGTTTAGAAAATAGATAGTGGTGTTGTGAATGGATAGTGGTTTTAGCACGAGTATTGTACTTGTGCTAAATAGCATAAAGTATCAATAAGCTAATTATCCTTATAAAAGGGGGATGGACGCTTCTGCATTTAGTGCATGATTGAGTGCTTGTAACTGGCGTAGATGAGTCTTAAATAGAGGGTATATTAGTTTTATTGGATGAATATTATGGTTCCACTGTCGATACTTGATCTTGCTCCGGTTACTGAAGGTTGTTCAGTAGCAGATTCATTAGCGATGAGCCGTCGGATGGCCATCGCGGCTGAAGAATATAACTACAAGCGTTTTTGGTTGGCTGAGCATCATGGCATGGCTGGTGTCGCGAGTTCAGCTACTTCTGTTGTGCTGTCCCACCTCGGTGCAGCAACTTCAAAAATTCGCATTGGTTCTGGTGGTGTAATGTTGCCGAATCATTCCCCTCTAGTCATTGCTGAGCAGTTTGGTACTTTGGCTGAGCTCTATCCTGATCGTATCGATCTGGGGTTAGGTCGAGCGCCAGGAACCGATATGCAAACGGCAAGAGCATTACGGCGTAATATGGATGCTTCTGTGGATAGTTATCCTGACGATGTCTTAGAGTTGCAGCGTCTGCTTGGTGATGGTGATCAGGGAGTTATGGCTGTTCCTGGTCGCCATACTCATATTCCTTTATGGATGTTGGGGTCGAGTTTGTATAGTTCCCAAGTTGCAGCCGAATTTGGTTTACCGTATTCCTTTGCCTCTCATTTTGCTCCTGATCAATTAATTCAAGCGCTAACCGTTTATCGTCGTAATTTTAAAGCCTCCGAACAGCTCTCCAAACCACACACAATGGCCGGTGTAATGGCTGTTGTTGCTGATACAGATGAAGAGGCGAAATATTTATTTACTTCTGCTCAGCAACAGTTTGTGAATTTACGCCGTAGTCGAAATCTTCCTTTTGCGAGGCCTGTTGATAATATGGATGGGATCTGGTCACCGAGCGAGAAGCATATGGTTGAGCATATGTTGCAATATGCTATCGTGGGTTCAAAAGAATCTGTTGCCTTTCAGTTATCTAGCTTTATTGACATGACCAAAGTGGATGAGTTGATTATTTCCATGCCTATCCATGATTCTGAAGCAAGGCTGAAGTCATTGCGTTTGATGGCTGAGGTTAGGGATAGCTTGTAACTAGAGAGTGTTATGGTCTTAAAAAAGAGCAACTGAAAGTTTGAAGAATCCCCAATTGTTGGATAGCCAGCATTGGGGATTCTTTTTTATTTATCGTAAGGTGAAGGGTCACCATGTATTGGTTGTGTTTTAAATCGACGATGCGTCCAATAATATTGTTCTTTTTTAGGTTCTATAACCTTTTCCATTAATTCATTAATTCTAGTCGCGTTTTCAACATCATCTTGGCTTGGATAGTTTTCGACTTCGGTTAGCTTTAGGAGATAGCCGTTTTTTGTTCTACCGTAGTCGTAAAGTACAACTGGCGCATTGGTCATATTTGCAATGCGCCCAATGTGAGCAATAGTTGCGCATTGGTGGCCATAAAAAGGAGCGAATACAGAGTTTTTTCGTCCATAATCTTGATCAACAGCGTACCAAACCGCTTTGTTTTGCTTTAGTGATTTCAAAACTTCTCGCATATTGGTGCGCTCGATAGTTTTGGAAAAAATTGCTTTGCGTTGACGCTCCATTACCCAGTTCATCACAGGATTGGTTTGTAACTTATAAATGGGATGAGCATCTATAAAACGCGGCATTTGGCTTCCGCAAAGATCGAGAGAGGAGAAATGGCCACTAATAAGAATGCAGCCTCGCCCTTTAGCTAATACTTTATCAACTACATCTTGGCCTTCAAAAGTAATTCGTGATTGAAATTTTTTCTGGCTTTGAAACCAAGAAGAAAAGGTCTCGATTGTGCCTTTCCCCATGCTTTCAAAGTGTGCTTTGGTTAGTTTTTTTCGTTCGGCATCACTCATTTCAGGGTAGCAAATTTTTAAGTTTACATCGCATATATGTCGACGCCTTTTGGCAATAGCATATAATGCCTGTCCAAGATATTTTCCTAGGCCTTGTTGCAATGACCAAGGTAAAAAACTTAACACATAGGCTATTCCCATGGCGAACCAGCTTAGCCAATGTTTCGGCCCCATAAATTTGAAGATACTTTTATTTAATGTACTTTGTTTAGCCATGGTAACCCTCCAAAAAAGCCTGCCACTGCTTTTCAGATACATGAAAATTTGAATATTTATTGGATTCTTTAGCTATAGAGCGTTTAAGTCTATCGATATTGGATAGCATCCACTCGTGATCAGGTTTTCTTTGTTCGCATTTATCAAAATCAATAACCCAAACTTTGTGTTGATTATCTATCATAATGTTATGGCAATTTAAGTCTGAATGATAAATTCCATTATCATGAAAGCGCTTTATAACTTTACCTATTTCCTTCCAATCTATTTGATCTGACCGGTTGCTTTTTATGATGTCGAATAAATCTTCTGCATCTTTGATGGTTTCGGTCAAGAGTTCTGCCTCATAATAGCCATATTTAACGGTTAGCAAACCGCCAATTGGCTTTGGGACAGGAAGTGACAGATCGCGCATTTTTTCCAATAAATTAAGCTCAAGCCAAGGGCGTGTAAGTTCTACCCCAGTAAATAAAAAGCGGCTTTTATTAAATTTAGCGACGAATCCTCCGCGGCGATAGCGTCGAATAACGAACTGCCCAAATTGGCTGTTTACAAACCAAACTGCACCTCGGCCGCTGCCTGTGCCAGCTAATGCTTGTTGAGACTGCCAGAACTCTGGATTAAACCAAGTCGTTGAAAGAGGTAAAGTTGGGTCGCTTTTAAATAGCGTAGTGCTTAACGATATCTTGATGGTTTGTGGCATGTTACTCGCTTTATCAAGGTGTTCTTTGTAATGTCTACAAACTTGGACACATTCAAGGGTGTCTATTCTATAATACTTGCTGAGTTTAAACAGCCCTAGAGGAAGACATGCAACAAGAGAATATTCAACATCTGGCCGTGGTTCGATTATCAGCATTGGGTGACGTATGTCACGCAATGGCAGTAGTGCAGTCTATTATGAAGCGTTATCCATCTACTCAAGTTACTTGGATAACTTCTCCGCTAGAGGCAAATTTAGTGCGTTTGCTAGATGGTGTGCGAGTGGTTGTATATGACAAAAAGAGCGGTTTTTCTGGCTTGTTGGCGCTGCGTTCTCTATTGAGTAGTCAAAAATTTGATGTGTTGTTGCACTTTCAGTGGTCGTTTAGAGCGAGTGTGGTTTCTCGTCTAATTAAAGCAAAAAGACGCATTGGTTTTGCTTTGTCTCATTCTCGTGAAAAACAGCATTGGTTTGTTAATGAGTACGCGCCTGAGCCTAAAGGTGAGCACGTTCTTGATTCTTTTTTATCTATTGCCAGTGTGTTAGGTGTGTCAGAGCCTACATTGCCTTGTGAATTAACTTTGCCAGAACCAGACCTTGGCTTGCCGGATCATTATTTTGTTATTAACCCATCGGCTTCTAAGGAGGATCGTAACTGGACAGTTGAAGGTTATCAGGCTGTCATTGAGCGATTATTAGCGAAGGGGATCTGCCCGGTTATTACTGGTGGACCTTCCGATCGTGAAGTGGCCTTTGCTAAGCAAATTATTGCAAGCCGAGCTGAGCAAGTCATTAATTTGGTAGGGAAAACCCAGCTAAATGTAATGCTGGCTGTTTTAAAGGGAGCGTCGCTGGTAATTAGTCCTGACACTGGACCTGCTCACATGGCAACCCTAGTTGGAACCCCTGTTCTTGGTTTGTACGCTCATTCGAATCCGCAAAGAACTGGGCCATATCGTGATTTAGATAAAGTACAGAGTGTATACGAAGAGCTAGTGGTGAAGGAGTATCAAAAACCTGTAGCTGAGCTGCCTTGGTCAACTCGTGTGCATGACCCTAAGGCCATGCAGTACATTCGTGTTGAACAGGTTTTGGCTATGCTGGATACGCTTATTTAGCGAACCTATGTAGAAAAACTACTTAGATAGAGACTGTTCGGCAAGCTTGAGATCTAAAGTCGCCTTTAGCAGCTTGTATAGCTGAATAGAGGCGTCAATTTCTTCCTTTCTGTTGGTTAAACTTTCAATATTTAGACCAAGTGGGACGCCAAGAGGAAGTGCAGTTTCAATAATTTGTTCCAAAGCATTGCGGCAGATTTTAATGGATTCCTCTAGTGGTGCTTTAGCATCTAAAATGCGGTGCTTTGTGGCTTCCGGTACGGAAATCCCTAACCATTCCATGAACTCGAGTGTTTTTGCACTGCCACATGGTGTGAAGGTTAAAATAATGCGCTTAGGTATTTCACCCTTTTCTTTGCAGGTTCTTGCGTAGCGGCTGATCAAATCAGCGGTTGCTTGGTGGTTATAGACGGCTTGTGAAATAAAGAACTCACAGCCTGATTCTGATTTTTTCAACAGGCGTAAATGTTCATCGCCTTTTTTTGCATGACGCTCCGCAATAGTTACGCCACCAAGATTGAAGTCATGAGGTGATGCTTTTAGGGTTTCGTAAGCTTGTGGCAGTGGCAGCTTGATATCACCATGTGAAGAGGGTGAGCCGACCAGTACTAAGTCACGAATGCCGTATTGTTCCCATGCTTCGGTTAACCAGCCAGAAAACTCCTCAGAGCTACGAGAAGAGACAGACTTGTAGGTAATTACTGGCTTTTCTGATTGCTGGTGAAGGCGCTTTGACCAAGCTCGTGGGTCGTGAGTTTCCATGAAAGGAAAAGGGCGAGGCTTGTCAATGCGGCTGGTTTCGTCTTGAATGTCATAAACGATTAAGCCATCGACTTCTATATTATCAAGGCGATCAAGCAGTTTTTGGCTAATTTCTTTTAGTTGTTCTTCTTCAAGAGAGGATTTTGGTGGTGTTGTACCAATGAAATAAACGCCTCGACTAGGATCTTGAAACTTTGTTGCTAATTCCGATTTCATAATGTCACACTCTAATTAAACGAGGCAGATAGTGTCGGTAAAGGTCTGGTTCTGCATCTCGGGAATATTCGTTTGTTGGCGTTATTCTAACAGTGAAATGAATTCAAGGCTTTGTCTTGAAGGTGAATAATATTGATGATGAAGTGAGAGGCACTAATCTAATAGTGAGGTAAATTATGTCAAATATAGAACTAAAAGGCCTTTCTGAGGTGGCTTCTTCAAGTTTGCCCCCAGTTCATAATTGGAAGCCGCCTTTTTGTGGTGATATGGATATGGTGATTAAAGCGAATGGCGAGTGGTTTCATGAAGGTGGTAGGATTAAGCGCTCTGCAATGGTGACTATGTTTAGCCGAATATTGTGGTATGAAAATGGCGAGCATTTTTTAGTGACGCCTGTTGAAAAGGTTAGAATTCAAGTCGAAGATGCGGCTTTTCTTATCACTCGTTGGCAGTGGATAGAAACAGAGCGTGGTCGAGCAATAGAATTTGCAACGCAAACTGACGATGTTCTGGTACTTGGTGTTGATAGTGACCTTTGGATGGACTGGTACGAGGAAGAAGAGCGGCCTTATGTTTCAATGCGTTATGGTATGAGGGCTTTGGTAGGGCGAAATGTATTTTATGGTATTGCTGAAAGCCTTGAACAGGTCGAGACGTCCAAAGGTGTTGGTATGGGGATAATAAGTGCCGGTAAAAGCTATCTTTTAATGCAAGATGCATAACGAATTTGAGCTTGTCTAGGTTATAATGCGCGAATTAGACGTGACGCTTTGTCGACGTAGTATTTTAGTTTTGAAGGGGTATTTGTTTGTTATTCGAAGAATTTGGTTTTGATAATCGCATTTTAAAGTCCATTGGCCACTTGGGGTTTGATGAGGCAACTGAGATTCAAGCTCGTGCCATTCCAGAAGCAATGGCTGGTAGAGACTTGTTGGCGTCGTCAAAAACGGGTTCGGGAAAAACACTTGCCTATCTTTTGCCTGCGTTGCATCGAGTTTACAAGAAAAAAGCTTTGTCTAAACGTGATCCGCGAGTAGTAATTTTGGTGCCAACTCGCGAATTGGCAAAACAGGTTTTTGGTCAACTGCGTCTTTTGTTAGCGGCTAGCCGTTTTACTTCGATTCTCATTCAAGGCGGCGAGAATTTTAATGATCAACATAAATCTTTGCAAAAAGATCCGCACTTTATTGTGGCAACACCGGGTCGTTTGGTTGACCACTTAAAGCAACGTCATGTTTTTCTGGAAGGGTTGGAGCTGCTTATTTTGGATGAAGCTGATCGTATGTTGGATTTAGGCTTTGCAGATGCCATGCGAGCTATTAATTCGGCAGCAAGCCATCGTCAGCGTCAAACTTTATTCTTTTCTGCGACGCTCGATAATACAGAAATCAGCGAAATCGCTGGTGAGCTATTACGAGAGCCTTCCCGTGTTGCTATTGGTCAAGGTTTTGATGAACACACAGATATTTCTCAGCATGTTTTGCTTTGTGATCATCTAGATCATAAAGAAGCTCTATTAAAACACTTGTTAGTGGGACAAACTATTAAACAAGCTATTGTCTTTACTGCAACGAAAAGCGATACGGTGCGTTTATCTGAGATCATTGCTGGTTGGGGGTTAAGTACTCAAGCTTTGAACGGTAACTTATCTCAAAGCGCTCGTAATAAAACCATGGAAAGCTTTGCGAAAGGACAGTTTGATGTATTGGTAAGTACAGATGTTGCTTCACGTGGCTTGGATATTGCTAGTGTGTCTCATGTCTTTAACTTTGATTTGCCAAAGCAAGCTGAAGAATTTGTACATCGAACGGGTCGTACTGGCCGCGCTGGTTTTAAAGGTGATGCTTATTCTTTGGTTGGCCCGAAAGACTGGGTGAACTTCAAAGCGATAGAGGTCTTCTTACAAAAGACATTTACAACAGAATCTATTGAAGGGCTTGAAGCGAAGTTTAAAGGTTTGCTTCCTCCTAAGCCTGCTCGTCAAGAAACTAAAAAAGGCAGCACGAAAGCTCCAACTAAGGCGTCTAAGAAGACAAATAAGAAGCCGGTAGGTAAGGCGCGTTTCCATGACAACCAACAAGACGGCTTTGATGCGTTTAAATTGCCACCTAAGCGTTTTGTTACGCCAGATAATGTTGGCGATGAAGATGAGTAGTCGCAGATAGTTTTTCGTTAATTTATCCAAAGAGTTAGATTTTATTAATTGACAGGTGAGCTATATTCACGATATTGATTAAGTAAGGTGCAAATTGGTCTTTTATTAAGTCTCAGTCTTTCAGAAAAATTGTAAGGTGAGTCGTGACTTCGAAGGAATGTGCCTTCATTTACTTTCTTATCTATTGGAGATGAGCTTATTAATCGTTTACCCCCATTAAATTCATTAAAGTGTTTTGAGTCTGCTGCTCGTCATGGCAGTTTCAATAAAGCAGCCAAGGAATTGTCTGTAACGCCTTCTGCGATTAGTCATCAAATCAAAGGTCTAGAAAGCTTTCTAGGCCTTGAATTGTTTCGCCGTACTAAACGTAAAGTGATCTTAACGGAAGCTGGGGAGTCTTATCTAAAGCCAATAAAAAGCATTTTTGAGCAATTGGAAAGTGCTACTTCAGAGCTTAAGAGTAAGCAAAAATCTGGCTCACTTCGGTTAGCTGTCGCGCCAGCTTTTCTGACTCGCTGGCTAATGCCAAGGATGGAGCGTTTCCAAGAGCGCTATCCTGATATTCAGATCGAAATAAGTTCGTCGACGGGGTTAATTGATTTTTCTGCCAATGACATAGATATGGCCGTATATTTTGGTAGCGGAGATTGGGATGATGTTGAAGCATATTATTTGCGTCCAGCCCGACTTGCTCCAGTCTGTAATCCTCGTTTGATTAAGCCAGAGCAGCCTATTGTTAAGCCTGAAGATATGCGTTTTTATCCGTTATTACATGTTACTAAGCGAAAAGATGAGTGGCATGACTGGTTGCAGCAGCATGATCTTGATCCTAAGTTATTCCGCCGCGGTTTGATGTTTTCCAGTGGCTCGCTTACTGCGGGGGCAGCTGCTCAAGGTTTGGGTATTTCATTAACCGATCCTGAGCTGATCATGCCAGAGATAGAAGCTGCTACTCTGAAGGTTTTATTCGATCAGCATTTGATTACTAATCGGTCTTTTTACTTGGTTTATGAAAAACGCCGTTCCGTAACCTCTGCTATGTCGGCCTTTAAAGAATGGATAATTGAAGAAATGGTTGGCAATAAGAATGCCTAGATGTATTTTGAGCTGAGAATTTTTAAAAACACAAATGAGAACTTGTATATGAGTACAGCGTTAAAGGTAAATAGCTATTTTAATGATCAGGTGAAATCTATTGCATTGAATAATGCGGAAGGGACGTCAACAGTTGGTGTTATGGCGGTTGGCGAGTATGAGTTTGGTACGAGTCAGCGTGAGTATATGACGGTTGTTTCTGGTACTTTAACTGTTAAGTTGCCTAATGAAGATGATTGGAAAATCTTTGTTAAAGGCGATACTTTTATTGTTGAGGCGAACCAAACTTTCCAATTAAAAGTAACTGAAATGACAGCTTACCTTTGTCGTTACGAGTGATATTGCCGTATTAGAGTTATGATGTGCGAGTTATAAAAAAGGGCTGAATTTCAGCCCTTTTTATTGGGTCTAATTACTTATCCACCGACTACGTTGACGAGCAGGGTGACTTTATCTCCCGGCTGAACGTATTTCTTACTGCCAACCTTTGGATTCCAATCCCGAATATCATTCACGGATACATTGAATTTATTAGCAACGACAGCCAGAGATTCACCAGAGCGAATAGTGTAGACCACTTTTTTCATTACGCTTCGAGTACTGTTTTCTGACTGCTTAGGTTCTAACCACACAACGAGTTTTTTGCCCGGAATCAATGGATCTGCAAGCCCCATATTGTTCCATCGAGCTAGCGTCTTGCTGTCTGTGCCGTATTTATTTGAAATTAACCATAAGCTGTCGCCAGAATTAACTGTGTAGTTTATTTTTATGCGGTTACGGTTTGGTGCATGAGATTGTTTGGCTAATAAGCGCTGATGCGAGCTTAATGTGTAGCTTTCTATGTCATTGCCAGCAACAGGAATCATTAGCTCTTGTCCAACACGAATCATAGTCGAAGATATTTTATTCACGTCCTGTAGGACATTGACAGTGGTGTTGTGCTGTTTTGCAACGAGAAGCAGGTTGTCACCAGCTTTTACGGTGTAACGAACCCAAGTAACGCGCTCTTTGCTAGGGATCTCTGCGAGTTTGGTTCTAAATTGTTTTGCTTTGGATACGGGCATTAGTAAGCGGTGTGGCCCATCTGGTGAAGTTGCCCACTGGTTGAAGCCAGGATTTAGTAAATAGACTTCATCAATGCTCACATTCGCCATTTCCGCTGCTTGGGCTAGATCGAGTTGTCCACCGATATTGACAATATCGAAATACGGCTTATTAGGTATGAAGTAAGTTGAGTAATTATATTTTTCAGGGTTTTTGATGATTTTTGCTAGGGCAATCAGTTTCGGAACATAAGCTCGTGTTTCTTTAGGGAGGTCTAAAGACCAAAAATCAGTTGGTTTGCCCGCTTTCTTGTTTTTTCTGATTGCTCTTAGTACTGTCCCTTCACCAGAGTTATAAGATGCAAGCGCATGCAGCCAATCGCCATCGAACATTTTATGCAGTCGAGTTAAGTAAGCAATAGCGGCTTGCGTTGAGCCAATAATGTCACGACGACCGTCATACCACCATGTTTGGTCTAAACCATACATCTGCCCGGTAGAGGGGATGAACTGCCAAGGACCAGAGGCGCGACCATGACTGTAACCAAAAGGATCGAAACCACTTTCGACGATGGGTAATAACGCTATTTCGGTCGGTATACCTGCTTTTTCTAGCTCTTCGACAATATAGTATAAGTAGCGCTCACCGCGTTTTGATACTCTGTCTAGGTACGAAGGGTGAGAGCTAAACCAGCGTAATTGAGAAGACAGTCGTGGCCTGTCTATGTCTAGGTCTAATTGAAATCCTGTACGAACTCTTTCCCAGATATCTTCAGGTGCTTTTGGCTTGCTGGTCGCTATAAGGGGTTCTTCAGTGGTCGCTGTGTCTTCCGTTGCAGAGTCAATTGGTGGGACTGTGTCGATGAAGCCAAGTTGTTCAGTATCTGCTTCAACAATGTCAGTATCTTCAGCTGATTCTATTAGGTCGGCGGATGTAGTATTCCTTTCTACTTTCGAAGCGGTTTGGCACGCACTTAGTGCTAGGCTGGCGAGGCAAACCCATAAAAATTTATATATCATGTAGGTCACAAAATTGAGTAAAGTTTCGACATTTTAAGGGTGTAGCGCAATAGGTCAACTAAAACTATCTTTGGCGCGCCTCACTTGGCTGAATGCGGCAATAGGATTCTCTGCTGGAATTTCGTTAAGTTGTTGTGCTGCTTGAATTTTAAGGGCCTCTATATGGCTTCTTAAAAATGGATTAGTTTTTTTCTCGATGCTGAGTTTTGTTGGTAGGGTTGGTTTTTCTTCTGTGCGTAGTTTTTGACACGTAATATTGCTTTCTATTAGGTCCTTATTGTTGGGTTCTAGAGAAAGTGCAAAGCGGTAGTTGGCTAGAGTGTATTCGTGGGTGCCATAAATTAGCGTATCATTTGGTAAGCCTGAGATCTTTATCATAGCTGCTAGCATTTGTTCGTGTGTGCCTTCCATTATGCGGCCACAGCCACCTTTAAACAGCGTGTCACCACTTAACAAAATAGGAGTTTCTTGTTCTGAAAAATAACACAAATGATCAAGAGTGTGCCCTGGTGTCGCTATGACTGTAAATACTTTTGAAAAGACTAGAATTCGGTCACCATCATCAACAGGATGAGTGACGAGTTCTGTCAGGTGTTCAGGTCCATACACAGGGCAATTTGAATGCTGTTTTAGTTCAGCTACTCCGCCCGTGTGATCTTTATGGTGGTGAGTAATTAAAATGCCTGTTAAGGTCTTTTGGTATTCGTGGCAGAAGTTTAAGACGACATCTGCGTTACCTGGGTCAACAGCCCAAATACCCGAACTATCTTTATCTTGGATTATCCAGATATAATTGTCATTAAAGGCGGGAAGCGGAAAGATAGTCATAAAGTGTCTACTTTTAAAGAGTGATTGTGTTTTATATGACGCGCCAAGAAAAAATAATAAAAAGATGCAGTCATACCGTTTTAAATAGAGAATTCATTGTATGTTGGATGATCAATCAAGACAATTTTTTCAAAATTGGTACAAAAGTAACCTAGGCGATAGCCTGTTGCAATTAGAGTTGAGCGAGATAGCCTCTGAGCTTGATTCTGCAGTGGGTTACTATTTAGTTAGTCAGTCGCCTCTTAGGGATTTTGCTTTGAAGAATCATCGTTTGCGCGAAAGTATCTTAATTGCCCCTGTTTTAGAGTTTGGTGCTCCTAGTAATACTATTGTCGCTAGAGCAAGTGAGCTACCTTTTGAGGCTGATGGTGTGGATGTGCATGTGTTTCACCACACGTTAGATATTTCTGCCACACCCCATGACGATCTAAGGGAGGCAGCAAGAACCCTATTGCCAAGTGGAAAGTTGGTTATTATTGGTTTTAACCCTTGGAGTTTATGGGGGTGTCGTCGCTTATTTTCTAAGAAAATTAAAGCGCCTTGGTGTGGGCATTTTATTGCTCATCAGCGTTTAGAAGACTGGCTAAAAGTAGCTGGTTTAACATTAGAATCAAAACGTTTTGTTTTTTATGAGCCGCCACTTCAGAGTAGTAAATGGCGCTCGCGCTTTGCTTGGATTGATAAAATTCTAAGGCCTCTTAAGCTGCCATTCAGTGGTGTGTATGTGATGACGGCAACTAAACAAGTAAGACGTTTTATTCCATTAAAACCTCGTTGGTCAGGGGCTCGAGTTAGAGTGCCGCCATTGTCAAAGCCAACAGCAAAAGAGATGAAAGAGTGAAGAAGGTAATAATGTATACAGACGGTGCTTGTAAGGGTAATCCTGGCATCGGTGGTTGGGGAGCTTGGCTTACTTTTGGGGAGCATGAAAAACACTTATGTGGTGGGGAGCATGATACAACCAATAACCGAATGGAGCTTATGGGGGCAATAGAAGGTCTTCGAGCCTTGAAAGAGAAGTGCTCAGTAACACTTTATACAGACTCTTCTTATGTACAAAAGGGTATTACTGAGTGGTTAGCCGGTTGGAAGCGAAAAGGGTGGATGACAGCGTCTAAGCAGCCGGTTAAAAATAAAGACCTCTGGCAAGCTTTAGATGAACAGTGCCAGTATCATGCGGTTACTTGGAAGTGGGTAAAAGGCCATGCAGGCATAGAGGGTAACGAAATTGCCGACCAATTGGCGAATAAAGGTATTGATGAATTAAGGGCTGCATCATGAGACAGGTAGTGCTTGATACAGAAACGACAGGTATTGATCCAAAACAAGGGCATCGAATTATCGAAATCGGTTGTGTGGAAATGATTGGTCGTAAGCTGACTAATCGACATTTTCACGTTTACATCAATCCCGATAGAGAAGTGGAAGAGGAGGCCTTTCGTGTTCACGGGATCAGTAACGAATTTCTGGCTGACAAACCACGTTTTCATGAAATAGCCCAAGAGTTTTTCGATTTTATAAAAGGCGCCGAACTAATTATTCACAACGCGCCTTTTGATATTGGCTTTATGGATCATGAGTTTGCCCGTATTGGCGGTTATCCGAAAACGGCAGAGGTTTGTGGTGTTTTTGATAGTTTGGTTTATGCCCGTAAAAAGCATCCAGGGCAGAAGAATAACCTAGATATTTTGTGTAGACGTTATGGTATTGATAACTCACACCGTGAATTGCACGGCGCTCTTTTAGACTCAGAAATTCTTGCTGACGTTTATTTGTTGATGACGGGTGGGCAGACCAGTCTTGGGCTAGCAAGTAGTTCTGAATCGGAGTCAAAAGAGGAGGGTGGTGTAGAGGAGATTCGTCGCTTTTCAGCTGATCGTCCGGCGCTGAAAGTTATTAGAGCTAGCAGTGAAGAGTTAAAGCTACATGAAGAGCGATTGGATTTGATTGATAAAAAATCAGGTCAGTCTTTGTGGCGGATTAAGCATTAGTTAAGCAAGACGAATACGACGAATTTATAAAGTAATAAGCAGAAAATGCCCTCCTAAAAGAGGGCATTTTTATGTGTATTGAGTACTCGTGTCTTATAAGAAGTAGGTGACACAAAGTCCGCCGACAACACTAAGTACAACAGTATAGGGTAATGCCATCCAAACCATCTTGCCGTAAGACAGGCGCAACAGAGGGGCGATCGCAGAAGTTAGCAAAAATAGAAATGCAGCTTGTCCATTTGGTGTTGCTACACTTGGTAAGTTTGTCCCCGTGTTGATAGCAACGGCAAGCGTATTAAAATGTTCGCGGGTAATTGTGCCAGCATCAAGCGCTGCTTTTACTTCACTGATATAAACAGTTGCAACAAAGACGTTATCGCTGATTGCGGATAAAATACCGTTAGCAATAAAGAACATAATAGGCTGAGAGTCTGTTGGCATATGTAGCACAATATCAATAATTGGCTGGAATAGATGTTGCTCATGTATCACAGACACAATGGTGAAAAACACAACTAATAATGCGGTAAAAGGCAGAGCTTCTTCAAATGCGTGACCTATTTGGTGTTCATCTGTAATGCCATTGAATGCAGTGAGTAGAACAATAACCATAAGGCCAACTAAACCAACCTCAGCGATGTGGAATGCCAATGATAAGATGAGTATGATAGCAACAATGCCTTGAATGATTAATTTAGCTTTATGTTTGTTGGTCTGTTTTTGGCTCTCTTCTTTTTCGAAATTATTCAGAATGTCTCGTACTGTGTCAGGTAATTGTGCGCCATAATCAAACCATGCTGTTTTTTCTAGTATTACGACGGTTAATAAACCGCAAGCCAAAACGGGCATTGATACAGGAGCGACATAGAGGAAGAAATCAATAAAATCCCAGCCAGCTACCTTGGCGATTAATAAGTTTTGTGGTTCGCCAACGAGTGTTGATACGCCACCAAGAGCGGTACCTACAGCGCCATGCATTAATAAATCTCGTAAAAACGAGCGAAATTCATTTAGATCTTCGGTATTTATTGGCAGGATGGAGTCGTCTTTTGCGTGATCGTGGTTTTTATTAGAGCTTTGGCCTGAGGCTGCTTTGTGGTAAACCGAATAAAATCCAACGCCAACGCTTATCAGAACGGCAGTGACAGTTAACGCATCCAAAAAGGCAGAAAGTAGGGCGGCAGAAAAACTAAAAATTAATGAAATTACAATTTTAGATTTTACTCTGACTAATAGCTTATTAAAAATAAATAGCAGCATATCTTTCATAAAGTATATGCCTGCGACCATAAACATAAGCAGTAAAATGACATCGAAGTTTTTGTTTACTTCATGATAAACACCATCTGAACTGGTTAGTCCTAGTAGGACCGCCTGAATAGCAATTAACCCCCCTGGTTGCAGAGGGTAACATTTCAGAGCCATGGCGAGGGTGAATATGAATTCAATGATAAACAACCAACCAGTAACGAAAGGACCTAAAGTTACAACAGCAATTGGGTTGATGATTAAAAAAGCGATCACGACTTGTTTGTACCATAGAGGAGAAGCCCCTAAGAAGTTGTTGCCAAGTGCATGTGACAAAGTTGTCTTCATTTATTGCTCCTTGAAGGAAAGCATTAGCTAGTTTTTAAGATATTATTATATTTTTTAAGTTGGTTGATGATAAGGGATATAGAAAACAGTATCTATAGTGATTAATGACTTATAGATGTTGCTATTTATAAAAATAGCCCCACTATCTCGAGAAGTTATGATTATTTAGAGGAAGTAGTGTTGGAATTTTTAACTGATTATGTAGGTTTTTTATTAAAGTTAGTAAGTGTTGCTTTAGTTATAGGGGTTCTTTTAGCAGCTTTATCTAGTGGAAAGCGTAAATCGCAGCCTGGTAGTTTGTCTGTTACTAAGTTAAATGAAAGTTATGATGCTATGAAAGCTGAGCTAGATCAGCAATTGTTGGATAAAAAAACACTAAAGAGCTTGGCAAAAGAAAAAAAGAAAAAAGAAAAGTTAGAAAAGAAGGCGTTGAAAAAAGAGCCTAAGGAAACTGATGAAGTCGTTAAAAAGCGTCTTTATGTCTTGGATTTTGATGGTGATATAAAAGCTTCTGCAGTTGAAACGATGCGAAAAGAAATTACGGCAATTTTGAGCGTTGCTAAGCCGCAGGATGAAGTGGTTGTTCGCCTTGAAAGTGGTGGTGGTGTTGTTCATGGTTATGGTTTGGCTGCTTCTCAGTTGCAGCGCATTCGAGAAGCAAATATCCCATTAACGATTTGTGTAGATAAAGTTGCTGCCAGTGGCGGTTACATGATGGCGTGTGTCGCAGATAAAATTATTGCAGCACCATTTGCGATTCTTGGTTCGATTGGTGTGGTTGCGCAAGTTCCTAACCTACATAGATTGCTTGACAAGAGTTTGATAGATGTTGAGCTACATACAGCAGGGAAATATAAGCGCACTTTGACTATGTTAGGTGAAAATACCGATGAGGGGCGAGAGAAATTTAAGCAGGATTTAGAAGATACTCATGGTTTGTTTAAGCGCTTTGTTTCGAGTCAGCGCCCACAATTGGACATTGAAGATATCGCAACTGGCGATACTTGGTATGGCTCGGAGGCAATAGAGAATAAGCTGATAGATGTTGTGATGACCAGTGATGCTTATTTGGTTTCTCATTATGAAAATGCAGAAGTAATACAAGTGACTTATAAGCAACCAAAAGGTATGGCTGAGCGTCTTGGTCTGTCATTCTTTTCGGCTTTGGAACAAAAGGCTGTATCTTGGGTTGGAAAAATAACGCAATCTCGTGGTTATTAATTAGTAATCTTGAAAAGCTACTTTGTTTTGAAAAGAATGCCATAAGAAAGCCCTTAAAAAGAGCTGTAAAAAAAGAGCGGTATGTGATGTATGCCGCTCTTTTTTTTGTTTGCCCAGCGAAGCTGGCAAACCCGTCAGGTTGTAAGAAACCTGTCTCACCCCGACTGGGGGGAAGAGAATCCGAATCGCAAGGGCGTTGCTGGCCAACGGCAGGGTCTGAAGGAAGCGATAGGAAGTTAACAGTACACAACGCAAGTGAACCTGCTTCGGCAGTTTAGGTGGGTAAGCGTGCAAAATAGCGCAAAGCCCGATACTCAGTCAGACCTAGGCTGTGTTTGAGGGTGGCATTGTTAACAGGGCGTCAGTGCAGTAACTGGGGAAGCCTGGCATCCAATCCGGTCTTGAATTGGAAGCATGCGTTCGAGGTGTGAGCCAAGGCGTGTGTTGGTGTGAGGTGGCAGATGAATCCGTAGTAGTGAGTAAAGCTCAGCCAATGAAACCCAGTAATGGTGTGGAGGAGAAAACTGAGC
>NZ_PTXN01000025.1 GCF_012726345.1 Marinomonas sp. UCMA 3892 | reverse complement strand
CTTCCCCAGTTACTGCACTGACGCCCTGTTAACAATGCCACCCTCAAACACAGCCTAGGTCTGACTGAGTATCGGGCTTTGCGCTATTTTGCACGCTTACCCACCTAAACTGCCGAAGCAGGTTCACTTGCGTTGTGTACTGTTAACTTCCTATCGCTTCCTTCAGACCCTGCCGTTGGCCAGCAACGCCCTTGCGATTCGGATTCTCTTCCCCCCAGTCGGGGTGAGACAGGTTTCTTACAACCTGACGGGTTTGCCAGCTTCGCTGGGCAAACAAAAAAGCCAGCTTAATAAAGCTGGCTTTTGACTGGAATTTATTTAAGCGACTTTTTATTCATTACTTAGCTTTAAAGGCATAACCATGAAGCTAAAAAACTACTTCTTAATATCATCAAAGAAACGCTTCACACCATCAAACCAGCTTTTCTGCTTAGGAGAATGGTCTGTACCTTCGCCCATGCTTTCAGCCAATTCCGTGAATAGCTCTTTCTGACGAGAAGTAAGATTGACTGGCGTCTCAACAACAACCTTACAAATCAAATCACCTACTGGACCACCACGAACAGGCTTCACACCTTTATTACGCAGGCGGAACAACTTGCCAGACTGACATTCAGCAGTCACTTTCAAACGCACACGGCCATCAAGTGTCGGCACATCAATTTCACCGCCTAATGCTGCAGTAGTAAAACTAATTGGCACTTCACAATATAAGTTCGCACCATCGCGCTCAAAAATACTATGCGGTTTAACAGAGACTTGAACAAACAAATCACCTGCCGGACCACCATGAGTTCCAGCTTCGCCCTCACCAGACAAACGAATACGATCGCCAGTGTCTACGCCTGCAGGAATTTTTACATTAAGTGTTTTATATTCTTGAACTCGACCTTGGCCATGACAATCTCTACAAGGATCACTGATCACTTGGCCAGCACCATGACATTCTGGACAAGTCTGCTGAACAGAGAAGAAACCTTGTGACATACGTACTTGACCAGCACCACCACAGGTTCCACAAGTCTTAGGTGTTGAGCCTTTCTTAGCACCAGAACCATCACAGGTTTTACAGTTCACCAAGGTTGGTATACGGATTTTTTCTTCGCAACCCCAAACGGCTTGTTCAAGATCAAGCTCTAAGGTGTAGCGTAAATCGGAACCACGACGAGTTCGGCTTTGACCGCCACCACCGCCGCCAAAAATATCACCGAAAACATCACCGAAAATATCACTAAAACCACCAGCTCCAGCGCCGCCATAGCCACCAGCCTGACCATTTACGCCGTCATGACCAAATCGATCGTAGGCTGCGCGTTTGTCATCAGAAGACAGTATTTCATAGGCTTCAGCCAGCTCTTTGAATTTATCGAGTGCTTCTGGATTGTCTGGGTTCTTATCTGGGTGGTACTTATTCGCCAAAGAACGATAAGCTTTTTTTATGTCTTTCTTATCCGCGTCTTTGGCCACCCCAAGAACGTCGTAATAGTCTCTTTTGCTCATCGCAAGCATTCCTGAATTGAAAAGTCTGAATTAAAAAGTCTAAATCTAAAAAACTGAATTTTAAAAATCGTCTATCTCATATTTTGCAAATAGCAAAGCACGGTTTAAAACCGTGCTCGCTATAAACAACCCCATTATTAATGGGCAAATAAGTGCTTAGCGCTTATTTTTTATCTTCTTTCACTTCTTCGAATTCTGCATCAACCGCATCATCCTGAGATTTAGCTTGCTCACCTTCAGCTGGTTGTGCACCGGCTTCAGCTTCTGCATACATCTTCTGAGCCAAAGTGCCAGACGCTTGAGTCAACGCATTGGTTTTCTCTTCAATCTTCTCTTTGTCGTTAGATGTTAGCGCTTCTTCAAGCTCAGTGATCGCTGTTTCAATCGCTTCTTTCTCTTCCGCCGTTGCTTTATCGCCAGCATCAACCAGAGTTTTACGAGTTGCGTGAATCATACCGTCAGCTGTGTTACGAACTTGTACAAGCTCTTCGAACTTACGGTCTTCTTCAGCATTCGCTTCAGCGTCTTGAACCATTTTTTCAACTTCTTCATCACTCAAACCAGAAGAAGATTTGATAACGATAGACTGCTCTTTACCAGTCGCTTTGTCTTTCGCAGAAACACTCAAGATACCGTTGGCATCGATATCGAAGCTTACTTCGATTTGTGGCACACCACGTGGAGCAGGTGGAATGTCAGCCAAGTCGAAACGACCTAGAGATTTGTTCTGAGACGCTTGTTTACGCTCACCTTGCAATGCGTGAATAGTTACCGCATTTTGATTGTCTTCTGCTGTAGAGAAAGTCTGAGATTTCTTAGTAGGAATCGTCGTGTTTTTCTCGATTAGCGTAGTCATAACCCCACCCATAGTCTCGATACCTAGAGACAGTGGAGTAACGTCTAGAAGAAGAACGTCTTTCACATCACCAGAAAGTACCGCACCTTGGATAGATGCACCGATTGCAACAGCTTCATCTGGGTTCACGTCTTTACGTGGCTCTTTACCGAAGAATTCAGTTACTTTCGCTTGAACTAGTGGCATACGAGTCTGACCACCAACCAAGATAACTTCGTCGATATCAGAAGCTGTCAAATCAGCATCTTTCAATGCTTGACGACAAGGCTCAAGAGATTTCAGTACTAGCTCTTCAACCAAAGACTCTAGCTTAGAACGAGTCAATTTAACGTTCAAATGTTTAGGGCCAGTCGCATCTGCAGTGATGTAAGGCAAGTTAACTTCTGTTTGAGAAGAGGATGACAACTCAACTTTCGCTTTCTCACCCGCTTCTTTCAAACGCTGTAGCGCCAATGGATCGTTGTGTAGATCGATACCAGAAGACTTTTTAAACTCTGCAGCCAAGTATTCGATAACACGCATATCGAAGTCTTCACCACCTAGGAAAGTATCACCGTTTGTAGACAATACTTCGAATTGCTTCTCGCCATCAACGTCTGCGATTTCGATGATAGAGATATCAAACGTACCACCACCAAGGTCATAAACCGCGATAGTAGAGTCGCCAGAGCTCTTGTCTAGGCCATAAGCCAAGGCAGCCGCTGTTGGCTCGTTGATAATACGTTTAACTTCTAGACCAGCAATTTTACCCGCATCTTTTGTAGCTTGACGCTGAGAGTCATTGAAGTAAGCAGGAACTGTAATAACCGCTTCTGTTACTTTCTCACCTAGGTAATCTTCCGCTGTTTTCTTCATTTTCTTAAGAACTTCAGCAGAGATTTGTGGTGGCGCTTTTTTGTCGCCTTTCACTTCTACCCACGCATCACCATTATCTGCAGCGATAATTTTGTAAGGCACCATAGAGATGTCTTTTTGTACAACGTCGTCTTTAAATTTACGACCAATCAAACGCTTAACCGCAAACAAAGTGTTTGTTGGGTTTGTTACTGCTTGACGCTTAGCTGATTGACCAACCAGTACTTCACCATCTTCAGCAAATGCTACGATGGAAGGAGTGGTGCGATCGCCTTCAGCGTTTTCAATAACGCGCGCTTTTTCGCCATCCAATACAGCAACACAAGAGTTTGTTGTACCTAAGTCAATACCAATGATTCTACCCATGGTTTGTATCTCCAATAAATTCGTTTATAACAATGATAATTCTGTATTTGGGTACGCTTAAAAGTATTTCAAGCGTCCAGTGTCAAAAAAATGACAGTATTTTTAAACTGCACTTGAAACCACTACCATTGCAGGACGTAATAAACGGCCATTAATGGTGTAACCCTTCTGTACGACATCCATAACGGTGTTCGCTTCTAACTCAGGATTCGGCACCATAGTGATAGCTTGATGCAATTCAGGGTTGAACGGTTCGCCGTGTGGATCAACCATTTTCACTTCAAAGCGAGCCAAAGTCTCAAGCAAATCTTTTAACGTTAGCTCTACACCTTCACGAACAGGGTCTGGCTCACCTGTATCTGGCGCAGAAGCCAGAGCACGCTCTAGATTGTCCGCCACGTTCACAATCGATTTAGCAAACTTTTCTAAACCAAATTTGTGCGCTTTCTCGACATCTTGTTCTGCACGACGGCGTACGTTTTGTGCATCTGCATGAGCGCGTAGTGCCGCTTCTTTATACTGAGCGACTTCTTCTAATGCTTTTGCAAGCTCATCATTTTCAGTAACTTCTTCTAAAGTCTCTACTTCAGGCTCTAGAAGCTCTTCTACTGTTTCGTTTTGCGTTTCGCTTTTCAAATCATGCTCCGCGTTTAGATTAGGATTTTTTTGCTGCTCACTCATTTTCAACTCCAAATAACAGAAACAATGCTTCCTATGTGCAGGGTATATGGGGTCAGCTTTTAACCTTTCAACACTAAAGCCGTATTAATTTCATGGGAATTAAATTTACGAACTAGACTTGTCAAAAAACAACCAAGTACTGTATAAATAACCATATAAATATTTTCTCTCTTTGGAGCCTTCTTCTATGCTGACCAGCATCGCTATTTCCAACTTCGCCATTGTTGAATCCCTAGAATTGGAATTCAAAAAAGGTATGACCGTGATTTCAGGTGAAACAGGGGCAGGCAAGTCCATCATGGTGGATGCCTTATCACTTTGTTTAGGTGATCGTACCGATGCAGCTGTCGTAAGACATGGGCAAAAAAGAGCCGATATCAGCGCAAGCTTTGATATACAACACTATCCACACGTACATAAATGGCTGGAAGAAAGAGACCTAGAACACGATCAACATTGCATATTACGCCGTGTTATCAGCAAAGAAGGTCGCTCTAAGGCTTATATAAATGGTCGTCCTTGCACGCTAAGCGATCTAAAAGACGTTGGTAGCCAATTAGTTGATATCCATGGCCAACACGAGCATCAATCTTTGCTTAAAAAGAACGCCCAAAGACAACAAGTTGATGAATATGGCCGCTTAACTGATTTAAGCAAACAAGTAAGCCAGCAATACAGCACTTGGCGTCAGCTCAAAGAAGAACTGTCAGCATTGCAAAATCGTTCTTCTGAACAAGATGCCAAAATTCAACTGCTATCCTATCAGGCACAAGAGCTTCAACAGCTGGATTTAAAAGAAGGCGAAATTGAAGAGCTAGAAAATGAACAAGCGTTTTTATCAAACATTGCCGACTCGCAGTTCAAAGCTTACCAAGCCAGCGGTATCCTGATCGACAGCGATGAAGGCAATGTGTGCTCTTTACTGCATCAAGCGATTAACAGCGCCAGCCAAATTCGCCCAGCCACCAAAGAATTAGAAAACGCTTTAGAAATGATGAATGTCGCCCTCATTCAAGCACAAGAAGCAGCCGACAGTTTGCATCATTATCAGGATACTCTAGAACAAAACCCCGAACGTCTCATGGATATAGAGCAACGCTTATCGGACATTTATGATACAGCTCGTAAACATAGGACGTTGCCGGAAGGATTATTAGCTTTGCGAGAAAGCGTAGAAGCGGAGCTTAGCAGCCTACAAGGCAGCGAAGAAAACATTGAATCTCTCAAAGAAAAAGAAGAGCAGGCCTATGAGAAACTCACCGCACTTGCCACCACATTGACCGAAAAACGTATTATCGCAAAAGACGAACTAGCGCAAAAAGTCGAAGAACAAATACATGGATTGGGCATGCCATATGCGCGTTTCTTTATTCAATGCCAACCACTAAACCAAGTCTCAGCAAATGGTTTTGAAGACATCGAATACATGATCGCATCCAACCCTGGCCAACCCGCTCAACCATTACGAAAAGTCGCCTCAGGTGGTGAATTGTCACGTATTAGCTTAGGCATTCAGGTGGTTACCGCACACACGTCCATTATTCCAACATTGGTATTTGATGAAGTCGATGTGGGCATCAGTGGTGGTATCGCTGAAGTCGTTGGCCGCATGCTGCGCTCTGTAGGCAAACGCGGACAAGTCTTTTGTGTGACTCACTTGGCGCAAGTGGCAGCGCAAGGCAATCAGCACCTTAGAGTCAGTAAACTGGTTGCAGATGAGGCAACGTCTTCTCAGGTCGAGCTACTGAAGGATCAAGACCGCACACAAGAAATCGCACGTTTATTAGGCGGACTAGAACTAACCGAACAAACTCTAGCGCATGCTCGGGAAATGCTTGGCAATGTTCAACTTCAGTAGTACTTCATTAATATAAAAGAGAAGCTAAAGCAAAAAAGGGCCTAAACTCTGCTATTTAGGCCCTTCTCATTCATTACCTTTGGGTAAAGGAACGTTTATTTCTTCTTTGGACGCACGTAAATAATCAAGCTGTGGTCTTCAATATCAAAGCCATGCTCTTCTGCGATTTCACGTTGACGTTTCTCAATAATTGGATCAACGAATTCAATGACTTTGCCCGTTTCTAGACAAATCATATGGTCGTGATGATCACCCTTCGCCAGCTCAAAAACAGCAGTTCCTGCTTCGAAATGGTGACGCTGCACCAAACCCGCAGTTTCAAACTGAGTTAGCACACGGTAAACTGTCGCCAAACCAACATCTTCACCTTGATCAAGTAGAGTGCGATAGACATCATCAGCACTCATATGGCGGTCACCCGCGCCTTCAAGAATTTGTAAAATTTTCACTCGTGGTAGAGTTACCTTGAGTCCCGCTTTCTTTAGCTCTTGATTTTCGCTAGTCATGAGTCATTCTCTATTCGATCTTGTTGATAATTACTTTATCATTAGCACACCGGAGTAAGGATAATACAAATGAAAAAATCAGTTTTAATATTATGCGCAGCACTTTCACTTAGCGCATGCAGTTTATTTCCACCACCTTACAAGGTTCCAGTAACACAAGGAAACCTCGTAACGAAGGAACAACTATCACAATTACAAATTGGCATGTCTGAATCTCAGGTCACTTATCTACTGGGTAACCCCATGCTAAGAGACACCTTCAAGCCAAACGAATGGCATTACCTATATACAGTTCTATATGCAACACCAGACACCCAAAAAAGTGATGCAAACGACCTTGTGCTAATTTTTAGCGACGGCGTTTTAACACAAATCAAAAACAACTAAGTTTTAGTTGTTTTTGCTGCACGGTTGGCCCTCGCTTGTTTTGGGTCAACCTTCAGCTCACGATACAACTCAACTCGCTCGCCTTCTTTTAACTCTTGCTCTTCTGCATTTCGTACGGCTTTTCCGAAGATACCCACCTTTACTGTCTCCACATCCACATCAGGAAAGAAAACTTGGATATTCGAACGGCGCACAGCATCACGCACTGTACAACCATCTTCAACCTCTAGCGCAATAATTTTTTGCTTCTCAGGCAAAGCATAAGCCACTTCAACTCTCATACTATTCACCGTATACCACTTTTGCACGCTTACTAAAAGAATCCACCATAGTATTGGCAATTTGGCTAAACACGCCACCAAAGGCGAATTTCAGCATACCGCTTAACTCAAACTCAATACTCAGCATGATTTTACAACTTGTAGGAGACAACTCCGTGAAAGTCCATACACCATGCAAACTCTTAAACGGCCCTTTTACCAAGGTCATCTCTATTCGACTAAAATCTTCCAGAAAGTTCCTCGTAGTAAAAGATTGTCTAACTGGTCCCTTACCTACATCCAAAGACGCAACGATTTCCGTTGGCGTTTTTGAAATTAATGTCGAACTCAAACACCCAGGTAAAAACTCAGGATAACCATCGATGTCGTTTACCAAGGCAAACATTTGCTCGCAACTGTAATTAACATGTGCGAAGCGTTCTATATGACTCAAACTACACTCCTATCCAGCCAGCAAGAGTAATCACAATCATTGCTGGAATACTTATGTATTTCAATGTCTTATACCACCATTGAAAATGATTTGCTTGTTTTGTGATCATCTCATTTTGCAACATGGAATGTGGAATAAACCAAGCCACCAAAACAGACAACAAAATAGCTCCCACTGGCAAAAGAATCAAAGACGTAAATTCATCCAACAATTCAAAGAAATTTAGCCCAAAGACAATTTTGCTGTCCCAATGATTAAAAGACAACAGTACCGCAATACCAACAAACCAAACGGCAATCCCCATCAATAGCGCGGCTTTCAAACGGGCGATATAAAATTTTTCATGCAGCCAAGCAACAAACAATTCTAACATGGATATGGCTGACGTAAGAGCCGCAACCACAAGTAATAAAAAGAACACTCCTGCAAAAAACTGACCGCCCGGTAAACTACCAAAAATGATAGGCAAAGACACAAAGGTCAAACTTGGCCCAGCTTCGACATCAATATTAAACGAGAACACCAATGGAAAAATGACCAAACCTGCCAAAATAGCCACTAACAAATCAACGCCAACGACTATGCTACAAGCTCGAGCTATAGACATACGCTTGCTCATATAAGCACCATAAGCAAACATCGCCCCCATTCCGACACTCAAACTGAACAAAGCAAGTCCAACTGCAGATAAGACAACCTCAAAAGTAATATCCTGCCAAGACCAACGAAACATAAAGTTCAGCGCTTCATTCATATTGCCAATGGTCATAGAATAAAATGCTAACAACAGTAACGTCACTACCAAGACCGGTAACAAAATCCGCACTACAGCAGACAAACCGCGCGTCACTGACTGTCCAACGGTTAACACAACTAATGCCATAAATACTGAATGCCATAACAGCATTTCTGTCGGTGCAGCTAGCAAATTATCAAACATGTTGGCCGCACCAACTTGCGTGATATCTTTAAAGTCGCCAGACACCGCACGATCTAAATAAGCCAGAGACCAACCCGCAATCACACTATAAAAAGTCAGAATTAGAAACCCCGTTATCCCTGCTAACCAAGGCACAAACACCCAAGCCGGATGAACAATACGGCGCTCACTTAAATCATTTACCGTATCAATTGGGTTAGAACGAACCGTGCGGCCCAAAGCGACTTCCGCCATTAACACAGGCAAACCAACGAGTAACAAACATAAGCAATACACCAACAAAAATGCACCGCCACCGTTTTGTCCGAGCACATAAGGAAACTTCCAAATATTCCCTAATCCCACTGCCGATCCACTGGCCGCAAAAATAAATATCCACGGACTTGACCAGATACCTTGTAAACATCTACTTTCCGGCATAAATTTAGGCTCTAAATACACAAGATGTGTTTAAGGATAGGAATAAAACGTAAACGTGGCCAACACATCCGCGCTACCTAACCTGACAAATTAATTAACAAGTGCGAATTTTCCAACATTCAGGCGCATACCTCAAGAAAAGCATAGGTTTTTGCCACTATCGACCGTATAATTTGTAACTATGAGTAAAGTAAAGAAAAAATCCACCAGCACGGGCACCATCGCGCTTAACAAACGTGCAAAATACGACTACTTTGTCGACCAGAAGTTCGAAGCCGGTTTGGTTTTGTCTGGTTGGGAAGTAAAAAGCCTGCGCGAAGGCAAAGCCCAATTAGTAGACGCATTCGTCATCATCCACCAAAACGAAGCGTGGCTCGTCGGTGCGCGTATTACGCCACTGCTTAGTGCCTCAACGCATGTCGTTTGTGAACCGATGCGCCAACGCAAATTGCTTTTAAACCGCAAAGAGCTTGAGCGCATCATCCAAGTCACCGAGCAAAAAGGCAAAACTTGTGCGGCCATGGCGCTGTACTGGAAAGGCAACAAAATCAAATGCGAAGTCGCCTTGGTAACAGGTAAAAAAGAACACGATAAACGTGATACCGAGCGTGATCGTGATTGGTCAAGAGACAAAGAACGACTAATGAAACACAATGCTTAATAGACGCCAATCAAAATTAGGTTGAATTAAGCATTTCAGCGTTATCTCTAGCGTAAGCAGATTGTTTGCGCTAGACTAACGTTACTTTTTGGGGGCGACATGGTTTCGACGTCGGTTACAAACCCAAAGGTGCATGTCGAGAGTGATGCGTGATCTCGTAAATCCCCCGCATCAATTTAATAGTCGCAAACGACGAAAACTACGCTTTAGCAGCCTAAACCGCTGCTAGTGTGCTGCCCTCAGGTTGCTTGTAGCCAGAGATTCTGCAGTATCATAAATTACAAGATGCTAACTGATGCCCCGCCTAGGGATAAGGTTCTAAGACTAAGTAGGCTCGCCATTAACACCCTGTCCTTCGGGCGGTTCGTGGTCAAATAATAGAAGTGACTATGCATGTAGAGCCGATGGCAGAGGACTGACGGACGGGGGTTCGACCCCCCCCGCCTCCACCACTTAAGTGGTTGATTTATGAGAAAAACATAAGTCAAACAGTGTAGATGTGACCACAAAATGTCTACGAAAAACTAAAAAAGCCGCCACTTAATCAGTAGCGGCTTTTTTTTTATTTACTGTTCTTCCCTTTCCCTCCTGAGCTATCTTTCACAACTCTAATAGGAGGGGCTTGTGGTGGCACAGGGTTACTATCTTTTGTCGTTCCCGTTCCCATAGCTTAAAACCTCGGCTTAGGTGAATTTTGATCGTTATTGATCACAATCCTATTACTTGGCGGCGTTGGAGCTGCAGGAGCTTGAGGCTGCGAAGTAGGCTTGGGTTTTGAAGGGTTATCCCCCTTATTACTTGGAGCGTTCTCCATCTCTACTTTCATTTAAGTACCTTTTAATATCTTCACTAAAATCAAGATTGATTGTTTGAGTATCTATATTTATTGAGCTTTTACTGTTTTCAGTAAACTTTACATTGGTTATTTTTTCAACTCGAGATTCAATAAAAAAATGACCAATTAGACATAAAACAATTAGAACAGACGTATATAGAAGTGACTTGTTACAGAAATACAGCTTGCGAGAGCGCCTATCATTCACTGCAGTATTATAACTTGAGCACTGCGCATACCTTGAATAGACATATTCAGACATTTGTTTTTCAACATTTTTGTCAACACTATTTGGGTTTACGCTACTATGGTAAGCAAATAACGCTTCTCTATATTCCTCAGTATCTGAAGCACTAGGAATGCAATGGTAAGCAGAGCCAGAAAGAGACTTAGCCCAAAATACGCTTGATACAATCATCATAATTATCGAAGCAATACATAAAGCTATGTAGGCATAGTAAGCCCATATGCATGGAAACTCTAAAGGTGTAAATAGGCTTTTGAAAACCAGTGAATACGACCCAGCCAATGCAAGCAAAACAAGCAGAGGTATTTGGCATCTATTCGACAGCTGATCCCTTGCCTCTAGTTCATGAAAATACAGTTTTTCATATAACTCATTAAGTTTAGTTTTATCCATACATATACCTTTTGATCAGTCCCCCTCAAGCAGGGTATTCTGATCATTGAGAGGATTAAAAAAGACAGCATATTTCAAATGATCTCGCGATAAATGTGAATAGCGCATTGTCTGAGAAGCCCTGTAACTTGAATTCTCATAAAGTTCCTCCAATTAAGATAATACACCAACACCATATCGGATGTGAAAATGATCGATCAAGAGCGCTTTGCTGCGATAGCAACAAAAAGATTTCTAACAATGACTAAGGAAGATCTTGAGAAACTAGATGTATCACAAATAAAAGAAATTGCTAGCAAAGATATTTTAGCAGACCTTATTCAGCAAACTAGTACTCAAGAGGGACAACAAAGAATTCTTGATTAAGTTAGAAATCAATCAGATGAAGCTCTAAAGGAAATGGCCATTCTATGTGGCATACCTCCAAATCTACATGACACCTTTATAAAAATGACTAAAGATGAAAATAATGATTTCATCAGTGAATTTGACGCTATCAAGGTTCAGCCACAGTCTGGTGACATTTTGATGATTCAAGGTGAGAGCAAGTCTTCTAAATTTTTAAGCGCTATACAACGTCCAACATACTTTAAAGCACGTTCTAGTCATATAGCTCTTATTCATGCGGACTTTATGTGCATTGATGCGATGCCAAAATCGGGTGTTCGTCATGTCACATTGCCTGACATATTACCTAATGACTTAAGTAGATTCAAAATCATGAGATTAAAATCTCTAACTTCAGATGATATTCAATCTCTGATGAGTAACTTAGGTTATTTCCTAGAGCAACCATATAAAATTTCACCTTCAAGAGCTCCTGCAAAAAACTTTTCTTATTGCTCAGAGTTAGCAAGAAAGATCTATAAGATGAGTAAGATCAAAAAAACAGGAATTCATAACGGCATTATTATATCTCCTGCTGACTTCGATAAGCTTCTTGACAATTCCAAAGAGTGGGAAGATATAACAGATCAGCTAATGCCTTACATAGATTTCTGCGTAAAATATGGACCTATAATCAACAATATATCCAAGCACTTTACTACAGGATTCAAATTAAATAAGCAAAGGTACCTTGAAAGAAAGGAGTATAAAAGGAGTGTGAGGAAAGATGACAGACTATCACCTGAGTCAAAAAAGAAAATCCTAGATAAGATAGAGAAGTTTGAGAATGGGCTTCACCATAAGTTTTGGGATATCGACCAGATGACTAAATAGTGATTAATATCCCATATCGTTTTCTTGATCGAGTGCGGTTAGCTCTTCTAAGCTCGCTAATTGTTTATTCAATAACGTTTCTTTGTATTTCATCACATCTACATAGGCAACTTTTCGACGATTTCCTGTTCGATTGAAAGGAATCGCACCATCGTCTAAAAGCTTAATCAAGGTAGGGCGTGACATGTTGAGCATATCGGCGGCTTGCTGAGTAGTAAGTTCGGCGTGGATTGGCGTGATTTGAACAATATTCCCCTCTCCAAGCTGCGTCAGCACCTCGACAAAAAGATTCAAAGCAGTCTTAGGTAACTTTATATCATGGGTGTTTCCAGAGTCATCCGTAAAAGAAAAGCGTTGCTCGTCTCCGTTAGTCGCTAACACGCCAGCCAGTTCTTGGCTGCACAGTTTTGCTAGCGCTGCTTCTTCTTGACTAGGGATACGAATTGCGGTGTTCATACTCTTTGCTCCGAGTTTTTTCTAAAAGTAATGTTATTAGTATGACTACCAATAACACAGTTACATTATTCGAAATATTCGAAATATTCGAAAAATATCAAGCTAAATTTAATCAAATACCATCATTTAAAAGGTACATGAACTAGAAACACCGCCATCCAAGATCATAAATGTAGCGCTTTTCTCAATTAACTTATCACGGAAAAAATCTTCTTAAACACCCTCATTTAAGTGCTACGTTAGAGTAAGGTTTTTGAAAATCACGTAAAAGGCGAAGGACATATCTCGGTTTTGCTCGCTATCTGTGTTTTCATGGCTGTTGGATAATTGTTTTTTGATACGCAATGGAGAACGCGACTATGAGGCTTTTCACTTTTTTTGTGCTGTTTTCGGCTCTTCTCTCGGGCTGTTCATCCAATGTGAAGTTGGCAGGACAAAATGTCAGTAATGTTGACTCGAATGTAGATATTGATAAATCCGCTACAATTGTTGTAGTTCCAAGCAAAGAAGGCGATGATCTGACGAATAAGCGATACATCCCCGATATTATCAATGCATTGAAAGAGCGCGGCTTTACTAATGTCTCGGATTCTCAAAACAATCCTGACTATCACCTATCGGTTAACTTTACGTCTGAAGAAACCACGGAAACTAAGAAGGTTCCTGTGTTTAATAACGAGCGAAATATTCCTTATACTGTTTGCCATAGAAACCCAAGCACAGACGCTCGTACCTGTGTCACACGTTATCGTCAATTTATGGAGCCCATTGTTAGCGGTTACGATAAGGTAGAAACACCAACGAAGGTTTATACCTTTCAGTACAAGTTGACGGATAAGAAAAACAAGTTAATTTTAGATTCTAGCAATACTGTGGTTCACCCTACTTGTTCAAAATGGAAAATGTTTGAGTTCTTAGCTAAAGAAACCATCGCCAGAGCCAATTTTAATGATCCAGTCGACAAACCTTACAGTGTTGAGATGAAACAAGACTATAACTGTCAATAAAAGTCATTCAAAACCAACAAGATAGATAGAGCGCATCTAACTTGTTGGTTTTTTATTTAACTATCATCTCATTGCGCTACACCTTCTCATTCACTCTGCTTGCTCCTAAATAGTCTGAGCAACTGAGTACTTATAAAAAAACGTTATCATCTTTTCAGTCTATTTCTGCGTATCCATCTATACTGTGTATAAGCCACTTTTGTTTGGGCGTGGCTGTATCAGGACTTTTTCCAAATCCATTATGCTCACTCTGTGAGACAAGGGGGAATCCATGATCAATCATGTTTGGGGTCTTATTCATCATCCAGATAAGGAATGGCGCGAAATAAATAAGGAACATGAGTCGGTAAGTCATCTGTACTTACATCATGTTCTTTGGATGGCAGCTATTCCCGTTGTCAGTACTTTTATTGGCACGACGCAATTTGGTTGGACGTTCGGAGGAGACGAAGCAATCAAGGTGTCTTTTATGGATGGCCTTGGTTTAGGTGTGTTGTTTTACGCACTCATTCTTGTCGCCGTGGCGATAGTGGGTAGTTTAATTCACTGGATGGCGCGAAACTTTCCGAATCGCCCTCCTCGTCAAGAATGTATTGTCTTTGCAGGTTATATTGCTACACCGATGTTTTTAAGCGGTATTTTTGCCATTTATCCGATCATTTGGCTCTGCTTACTCGCTTGTGTAGCGGGCGTCGTTTATACAGGTTATCTATTGTATCGCGGCACACCTAGTTTCTTGGGCATTAGTCATAAACAAGGCTTTATTCTCTCCAGCACCACTCTCGGTATTGGGGTTTTAGTCTTAGAAGCTTTATTGGCAGCAGTGGTATTACTTTGGAGCCTTGGCTCTGAACACAGTATTGTTTGGAGCTTCTTCCAGTAAAAATATTCTATCCATTAACTTAAACTAAAAGTGTGCCTCCTCTTCGGTCTAGGTGGCACACTTTTTTTGAATCTAACCGCATACAAAATAACTCAATGTTACAATTTTCCAACAAACTTCCAGCCTTTCATTGATAATTCTCACTAATCACAGATTACTAATTCGGTACACTATCAATTCAACTTTATAGCTTTATACCTAAGTCTGGATCGGACCTCTTTTATGTTTTTCAATTCTGAATTAAAACAACAAACGAAAACTCTCACGCAACAACTCGAAGTAGAACGAGCGTCCCACCAGCTAAGCTTAGAAGCGCTAAAAGCTGAGCTGGATTCGGTGAAAGCAGAGTTGCAACAATTCAAAAGTCATTCAGGAGATAATGTAGAGTTAATTCGCTATCAGCTGCGCGGAGGAGAAATGCTTAATTCCATTCGCTTTGGATTGGCGGATAGCGCTCAGAATTTAATTGAAGAACGTGTTGCTTTGTCTGAATTAGACGATGTATTCGATGAAACGAGAGTCGCATTAAATCGCTTAAGCGAACGCGCGAGTCTAATCAATGAACAAGCCAGCGACAGCATGGGAGCGGCCAACGTACTCGATAAAACAGCCAATGGCATTAGTCAGCTTGTTTCAAGTATCCAAGAGATTTCTGCTCAGACCAACTTATTAGCACTCAATGCTGCTATCGAAGCCGCCAGAGCAGGATCTGCAGGTCGTGGCTTTGCTGTAGTTGCAGATGAAGTTAGAAATTTGGCTGGAAAAACGCATAGCGCAAGTGAGCAGGTAGAAACATTAGTCAAACAGGTTATCGCTCAAACCGAACAGATCAAGAACATGGTGAACCAAAACCAAATCAGTGCAATGGACATCTCTTCATCGTCAGTTCAGATTGATAAAGTGGTTGATGACGTCATTTCACGTTCAAATCATATGCAAGGCGTGATTAGTATTGCTGCCACACACTCTTTTTTAAATACAGTAAAATTAGATCATGCAGTCTGGAAAAATGACGTTTATAACCGTATCGATAAAAAGAAATTCGATGAAGAGGTCAACCTGCATACCGAATGCAGATTAGGTAAATGGTATTACGAAGGTTACGGCAGCCGACACTTCCAACAGTCACCAAGCTTCAAAGCGATTGAAATGCCACATAGGACAGTGCATGAATCAGGCCGTGCGGCACTAAAAGCAGCACAAACTGGAAATACGAAAGAAATGCTAGTTCAACTAGATAAAATGGAAGTTGCTAGTCTTCAAGTAGTCGTACACATAGAAAGCCTAATGGAAGAAGTGAAACACATTTAATACTTTTGAACTAATTATATAGAGCCCATAAGAAGCACTTTTTCATTTATGGGCTCTCCAACAGCGCATGCTACCTCACGGTAATTTAGCGACGCTAAACTAACCTCAAATAATGAATAAAATCTATCTTAAAGGAACTTTTTTTAAGTTAAGAGTTCATATTGTTCGGCTTTCTGAAAAAAAATCGATACTATTTTTTACTGTAAAAACAGTTTTAGCCTATTGATTAGATTGATAAAAGGCTATGCTTACGGGGCCGTTGCTCTGTCAGTTTGTAGGGTAAACAATGTTGAAGAACCACTCTTAGAGAACGATTGTTAGGATAACAACCATGCTCGCACAGCACATACATATTATATTACCAATCACTAGAAAGGAGTTTTGCCTTTGAGTTCACTTATCTGGCTACCTTTTCTTCCTTTATTAGGTACATTAATCCCGCTTATTACCGCTCGTTTTAGTCGTACTGCTTGTGCGTTTATGACAGCAGCACTACCTGCTTTAACTCTCTTTTTAGTCCTTACACATGCTGGTGATATTTTCCAAGGCGAACGCTTTCAAGCAGCACTACCGTGGATTCCTGCTATTGGGTTAGAACTTGCCTTTCGTTTAGATGGCTTGGCGTTGCTGTTCTCTATTTTGATTCTGGGTATTGGTTTACTTGTTATTCTGTATGCTCGCTATTATTTATCTGCGAAAGACTCTATTGGTAAATTTTACTCTTACTTAATTCTCTTTATGTTTGCCATGCTTGGCGTGGTGCTGTCTGATAATTTGATTCAGCTGTGGTTTTTCTGGGAATTAACCAGTATTAGTTCCTTTTTGCTCATCAGCTTCTGGGGACATAAAACAGAAGCTAGAAAAGGCGCAAGAATGGCGCTAACCGTCACAGGCGCTGGCGGTTTAGCCTTGTTAGCTGGCTTGTTGATTCTAGGTAACACGGTAGGTAGTTTTAGCCTACAAGATGTTTTAGACAGCGGCGAGTTGATCAAAGCTAGTGCAAATTATCCAATTATTGTAGTTCTGATTTTACTTGGTGCTTTTACAAAATCGGCGCAATTTCCATTCCATTTCTGGCTACCCAATGCCATGGCGGCACCAACGCCAGTGAGCGCATACCTACATTCTGCAACTATGGTAAAAGCCGGTATTTTCTTAATGGCACGTTTTTACCCAGCGCTTGCGGATACTGATCTTTGGTTCATGATAGTAAGTCTGACAGGTTTAGCGACCTTCCTTGTGGGTGCTTACATCGCGATATTCCAGCATGATTTAAAAGGGCTGTTGGCGAACTCGACCATCAGTCATTTGGGTTTGATTACCTTGTTGCTCGGCATGGGGACAGACCTTGCTGCTGTGGCCGCTATCTTCCATATAATCAACCACGCTATTTTCAAAGCCTCCTTGTTTATGGCTGCGGGGATTATTGATCATGAATCTGGCTCACGCGATATGCGTCAGTTAAATGGTCTCTGGAAATACATGCCTTACACGGCGACTTTAGCTATGGTCGCGTCGGCTTCTATGGCAGGTGTGCCATTGATGAATGGTTTCTTGTCGAAAGAGATGTTCTTTACTGAAACATTGCATCAGGCATCACTTGGATCCTTGTCTTGGTTTATTCCGGTACTGGCGACCTTAGGTGGCGTATTTGCTGTTGCCTATTCGATGCGTTTTATTCACGATGTGTTTTTTAATGGTGAGCCAATTAACTTACCTAAAACACCTCATGAGCCACCACGCTACATGCGTGTGCCAGTAGAGATTTTGGTTGGGCTTTGTCTAGTTGTTGGGATTTTTCCAAGTTTAGTCGTGGGCGATCTATTATTTGCGGCGGCGGAAGCAACACTAAATGGTCCAGCACCAACATACAGCCTTGCAATTTGGCATGGTTTCAATTTCCCATTACTAATGAGTGTGATTGCTTTGCTAGGTGGTTTGTACATGTACCATAACCGCCACCATATGTTTAAGTTCCAAGCACAATTTCCAACCAGTGATCCTAAATTAGTGTTTGAGGGAGTCATTCAGTCCCTCACTAACAGGGCCAGCCGTTTTATTGCTTTCACGGAAAATGGATCACTACAGCGTTATATTTTCTTTGTTTTAGTTATTGCGATTGTAATGACTGCGTCTACCTTGATGAAGCTAAATGCGACCGCGGGACAACGCCCCGAGATTCCTCTTGATGCATTGTCTATCACTTGCGCGGTGTTGTTATGTGTTTCCGCCTTAGCCACTGTACTTTGGCATAGAAGACGAGTTATCGCTTTGCTCACCTTGTCTGTGGTGGGTTTGATTGTTTCATTGGCATTCGCTCAGTTTTCAGCACCTGATTTGGCACTTACTCAGCTTTCGGTTGAAGTTGTGACGGTGATTTTGTTGATTTTGGCGCTGTTCTTTTTACCACAAAATACACCGAAAGAATCTTCTCCTCGACGTGTTGTGCGAGATTTGAGCCTTGCATCATTAATTGGTGGCGTAGTTGGTACCATTTCTTATGCCTTGATGACTCGGCCCCTCGATACGATTTCAACTTTCTTCACCGAAAACAGTAAGACTGGTGGTGGCGGAACCAATATTGTAAACGTGATTTTGGTGGATTTCCGTGGCTTCGATACTCTTGGTGAAATTACCGTTTTAGGTATTGCGGCATTAGGGATTTATAAGCTGATCGCTAAAATGCGTCTTTATATGCCATCTAGCGACGGTAACGGATTGGCTTGGTCGGAAGACCGCTACCCTATTCTTTTGGCCGTGATTTCCCAGAGTCTTTTGCCATTAGCGCTGTTAGTTTCTGCGTATATTTTCTTACGCGGGCACAACATGCCAGGTGGTGGTTTTATAGCAGGCTTAATTACATCGGTTGCCATTATTCAACAGTATGTGGCACACGGTGTTGACTGGATTAAGACTCGCCTCAAGCTGGATTATCAAATCATGATTGGTTCAGGCATTGGTATCGCCACCCTAAGTGGTTTGGGTAGTTGGGTCTTTGGCCATACTTTCTTGTCATCTTGGTTTGATTACTTCTACTTACCAGTGATCGGAAAATTCGAATTAGCCAGTGCCATGATTTTTGATCTTGGTGTTTTCCTTACTGTGGTTGGCGCAACCATGTTGATCCTTGCCAATCTAGGTCAATTGACCACCAGTGAGCGTCCTACTCAAAAGGAGCATGATTAATGGAAGGTTTATACGCATTTTGCGTTGGCTTATTAACAGCCTGCGGAATCTTTCTTGCCTTACGAGGCCGCACTTTTTCCGTGGTTATCGGTTTAACTTTATTGTCTTACGCGGTGAACTTATTCTTGTTTGCCAGCGGCAGACTAAAACTTAATGCGGCCGCAGTACTGGGTGAGTCCGAGCAATACAGCGACCCGCTTCCTCAGGCTTTGGTACTAACCGCCATTGTTATCGGTTTTGCTATGACAGCGTTCGCAGTAATCTTAGCAATGCGTGCCCGCGCTGATTTGGGTAATGATCATGTTGATGGCACCTTGCCTGCACAACCAGGCGACGCCTCAAAGAAATCAGGAGGGAGCCAATAAATGCAGCACTTGAGCATTTTTCCGATTCTGATTCCTTTGTTATTTGGCGCCATCATGTTGTTGCCGCCGATATCACGCGACATTAACTCCCAGCGCATTACGTCCATTATTGGCACCTTGTTTTTACTGATTTCATCAGCAGTTTTGTTGTATCAGATAAATGCCCAAGGCGTTCAGCTTTATGCTTTAGGTGGCTGGCAAGCACCTTTTGGTATTGCATTAGTTGCAGATAAGGTTTCTAGTCTTCTTGTGCTATTAACGGCCTTTTTAGCCTTCTGCGTAATGCTGTATGCTGTCGCAGGACAAGACAAAGGTGGCGCGTATTTCCACCCACTGTTTATGTTCCAAATAATGGGCATTAACGGTGCTTTCTTAACAGGCGATATATTTAACTTATTCGTCTTTTTCGAAGTATTACTAATCGCTTCTTATGCGCTATTAATCCATGCTGGCGGCAAACAGAAAACCCAAGCAGCTTTGCACTATGTCATTCTTAACCTTGTTGGTTCTAGCCTATTCTTGTTCGGCCTTGGTATTTTATATGGCACGCTTGGCACGCTAAATATGGCAGACATGGCAATCAAAGTTGGCCAACTGCAAGGTGAAACGGCGACACTAGCCAAAACTGGTGCGCTGTTATTATTAGTCGTATTCGGCTTAAAAGCTGCCATGCTGCCAATGCATTTTTGGTTACCGAAAACCTACGCCAGCGCTAGTGCACCAGTCGCTGCGTTATTTGCCATTATGACCAAGGTAGGGATTTACAGTATTTTCCGCGTCTATACTGTTATTTTTGGCGACGATGCTGGCGAACTGGCCAACATTGCTACTCCTTGGTTATGGCCAATGGCCTTGTTAACCATCACCATTGGTACCATAGGTGTATTCGCAAGTCCTGGAATCAAAACACTCAGCGCGAACTTAGTCATTATCTCCAGTGGTAGTTTACTGGCTTGTGCAGCAATCAATTCAGAAGCAGCAACCTCTGCGGCTCTGTATTACATGGTGCATAGTACTTTGGCATCAGCTGGATTATTTTTGCTCGCCGATGTTATGTCTCGCCAACGCGGTAAAGCCGAAGACCGTTTCGTTCGCTCACGTCCTTTTGTTCAACCTAGATTACTAGGCTTTGGATTTGCAATTTCTGCTTTGGCATTAATCGGTATGCCACCATTATCTGGGTTTGTTGGCAAAATCATGATACTGCAAGCAACACAGTCTTCTGCACAAACTATGTGGGTTTGGCCTTTAATTCTCATTGGCAGTTTAGCTGCCTTAATTGCTTTCTCACGAGCTGGCACAACGCTTTTCTGGCGTCACAATGGCAGTGTGGCTGCAGAAGCAGAACCCGCTAAAATAACCGAAATAATGGGTATCGGCTTATTGTTATTTGCGTCTCCAATATTAGTTGTTTTCGGTGGCGATATCAGTGAATTTACTCAGCAAGCAGCGCACCATCTACATGATATTCAAGCTTCTGCTTATGCTTTATTACCAGGAGTAGCCCAATGAAGTTATTCCCTATGCCATTTCACAGCCTGCTATTGTTTGTGGTTTGGCTGTTATTGAACAATTCTATTAGTGCTGGTCACATGGTGTTGGCAGTTTTCTTTGCAATCACTATTCCCTTACTAGTAAACAGTATGCGTGATGAACATCCTAAGATTCTTAAGCCTTGGCTGGCGATTCGATACATACTCATGGTGTTAAAAGATATTTTGGTCGCCAATGTAGAAGTAGCGTTACTGATTATTGGCCCAATCAACAAGTTAACACCAGGTTTTGTCGCGATTCCGATCAATATCGACTCAGACTTAGGTATCACTATTTTAGCCAGCACAGTGTCTCTAACACCTGGAACCGTGAGTGCAGAAGTATCAAAAGACAAAGCCTGGCTATATGTTCATTCACTTCACCTAGATGACGAAGCTGAGCTGATTAAATCGGTTAAGCAACGCTATGAGAAGCCAATCAAGGAGATATTTGGATGCTAAAGATAACCATCACCATAGTGGCGGTGTGTATTTGCATTGCGCTGATTTTGAACTTATGGCGTCTCCTAAAAGGCCCAACCATATCAGACCGAATTCTGGCACTAGATACAATGTACATAAACGCCATTGCACTTATTTTGCTCTACGGCATTTATGTAGAAAGCGCGTTGTATTTTGAAGCAGCACTATTAATTGCCATGCTAGGATTTGTCAGTACTGCGGCTCTATGTAAGTACTTACTTCGCGGCGACATCATAGAATAAGGATCAGTTATGCCTTTTTATCTCGAAATCATCATCTGCGTGTCTTTGCTTGTTGGAGGCATTTTTCTGTTGATAGGCTCTTATGGTCTTGCGCGTTTGCCTGACATTTACATGCGCCTTCACAGTCCAACAAAGGCATCTACATTGGGAATTACTGGTGTGTTAGTTGCATCAATGATCTTTCAAAGCCATTTAAAAGGATTCCTTTCCATTCAAGAGTTTTTGATTACCTTATTCCTATTGATTACCGCACCGGTCGCGGCCAATATGATTGCAAAAACGGCACTGCACTATCGCACTAAGCCGCTAGAAAAAACGCAGAACCAAGAACTTATGGAAACTATCCGTAATAGAGAAACACCTAACCAATCACAAGATCCTCAATAAGCAACTTGGCAATATCAGCACTTACCATAGGTTTATGGAAATAGTAGCCTTGGAAGATCTCACAGCCTAACGACTTCAACGTATCTGCTTGCGGAGCGGTTTCTACCCCCTCCGCAACAATCACCAATTCTAAATTTCGCGCCAAGTGAACAATGGTTTCACATATTTTAGCGTCTTCAATATGGCGATCGCATTCTTCAACAAATGAATGATCAATCTTCAAGATATCCAACGGTAACCGTTTTAAATAGCTTAGCGACGAATAGCCTGTTCCAAAATCATCTACTGAGATTCTAATATCTAACTCTTTCAATTCTGCCATCACCTCGATACAGCGCTGAATATCTTGGAGTAGCACCCCCTCAGTAATTTCAATCTCTAGCAAGCATCCCTCGATACCGTAAGCATTTAATTTCTGTGAGATATAAGACACCAGAGAGTCCGATACCAAATGCCGCCCAGAAAGATTCACAGCAATAGGAACAATCCGTAAACCTTGATCACGCCATGCTTTTTGCTGTAATAAAGCTTGATCAATCACCCACTCATCAATTCTAGAGATTAAGTTAGACTCTTCCGCCATTGGAATAAAGTCAGCAGGTGGAATAAGCCCCTTGGTTGGATGATTCCAGCGGATCAACGCCTCTAAACCGAGGATGTTTTCTTTTTCCATAAAGACTTTTGGTTGAAAAACTAAAGAAAACTGTTCTGATGCAAGCGCATCATTAATCTCTTTCTCAAAACCAAATTTTTTCGTGACAATATTGGACATTTCAGGTGTAAAGAATTGCGCATTATCACGACCTTTTTCCTTAGCCCAATACATTGCGATATCAGCTTGTTGAATCAACTTATCGGCATCCAAACTTTGCTCGCCGGTGTAGGCGATACCAATACTCGTTGGTATGGTGAAATATTGCTCGTTTAAACAAACTGGCGCTCGCATGGCCTCTAAAATTTGTTGCGCTCGCTTCGCCAAACGACTTTCAGTGACATCTTTCGTCATCATAAAGACAAATTCGTCGCCGCCCCAACGAGCAATGACATCAAACTGATCAGACACTGCAATTAAACGTCTAGCCACTTCACACAGTAATTCGTCACCTGCTTTATGACCTAATGTGTCGTTGATGATTTTGAAATTATCCAGATCCAAAAACAGCAATCCAACAGACGTCTTTTGCTTGGTAGCAAAAAGCAAAGCGCTGATTAAAGAGTCCATCAAATAAGTACGATTATACAAACTGGTTAATGGATCACTATAGGCTAGGAACTTCAGGCGTTCCTGTAGTTTCACGTGGCGAGTCATATCCCTAATATGAAGTGTATATTCACTTTCTTGTGAAGAGTCAGCATTGGCCTTAGTAATCGCAATTTCAGCAGGAAAATCATTATTAGGACTACGCTGTAAGCGAAACGGATTACGTCGATTCAATATCAATCCGTTTGATGTAGAAAAACCTGAGTTCAAGCTTTCGAAAATTTTCTTTCTGTCTTCTTCGCGAATAAAAAGACCGATAAAACTCTTACCTTCGACTTGTTTTTTTAGGCAGCCGAATGTTCGTTCCGCCGCTGGATTAAACTCTATTACAGAACCAAAGCGATTAATCGTGACAATACAATCCATTGATGAATTCAATATCGCAGACTTACGCATTTCACTCTCTTGAAAACGCATCAAAGCGTCATCTCGCTGCGCAATTTCAGTACTCACTCGATCAATAACTTGATTATATTTCCGAGCAATCTGTCCAACTTCAGTAAAAGGCTCCTCCGGTACGGGTTTTGAAAAATCCGCATTGTTTTGTTGATATTGCATGGAGGTTAATAAATCAAATAATTCGGTTGTAGCTCTATGTTCTGCAACATTTAAACCTTGCTCTTCTTGCTCTTTACTCGCTCGTAGCGGCATAAAACGATTCAGCAGCCACATGCAGCTATAACCCACCACAAAGCAATAGAATCCAATAACAACAATACCTAATGCTTGTACCCCAAGCTGCCCTAAAAACCCCAAACCATTATCAATTTTATCTGTCTGTCCAAATAAAGCGACGCTCAAAGTCCCCCATATACCCGCAAATAAATGCGCTGGAACAACATCTAATGCATCATCTAAACTCCAGCGCTCCATCAGTAAACTACCGAAATACACAACTACGCCAGAAACAGCTCCAATAATAACGGATGCCCCAGGTGAAACCACATGACAAGAAGCAGTAATGCCTACCAAACCAGCAATTGTGCCATTCAGCACAAAGCCCACCTCAATATAGCCATCGCGGAAATAATTAATTCCAGCAGCGATTAGCGCCCCCCAAGCCGCAGAGATAAAGGTATTTAGAATGATCATTGGCACAGCATCGGTTAGCGCTAATGTGCTACCGCCGTTAAAACCAATCCAACCAAACCAAATTAATAACGTTCCTAGAGCAGACAAGGGGAGATTATTACCAGGTGGTAACCGTATCCCCTCTTCAAAGCGTCCAAGGCGAGGTCCAATAATGATAATCGCGGCTAATGCTACCCAGCCACCAACTGAGTGCACCACGGTAGAACCCGCAAAATCAATAAAACCAAGAGCCTCAAGCCAACCTTCTGGTCCTTCTGAAGGATACACACCAGACCAAGCCCAATGCCCAACGATAGGATAAATGAATGCACTTAAAACAACTGTGATTGCCAGATAGCCAATGAATGTCATGCGCTCAGCAACCGCTCCAGACGTTAACGTTGCTGCGGTACCACAAAACATCATTTGAAAAAGAAAAAAGCTTATTTCCCAAGGCGTGTGCCGATCATCAAAAAAGAAATCACTAGCACCAAACAACCCTGCCACAGAGTCACCAAACATGATGCCAAAACCAAACAACCAAAATAATGTCGTCGATATTATAAAATCAGATATATTTTTCGCCGCGACGTTAATGCTGTTTTTACTGCGAATACGACCACTTTCTAAACACAAAAAGCCAGCCTGCATCATAAATACAAGCGCAGAGGCCACCAACAACCAATAGTATTCTGCCATATACATCCTAAACAGTTAAAACCGCACCAAAAAGGCCCATGCTAAATACCGTGGGGCGAATTACGCACACCATATAAGGGCACAAGAACAAAAACGTAAAGATAAGCCACAAAAATAGAAGCGCTAACTTAGTTATTCAATAGTTAAGCCAACTATTGAGATTAGCCAGCAGTTATAAAAAAACAGAGCAAACAAAAAAGGCTACTCAAATGTAATTGAGTAGCCTTTTTCAAACAACCACCATTCGGCATTTAACTAAATGAAATTAACCATTTAGTGTAAGAACATTAGTTTTACTGATGCGATGACGATAAATTTCACGAAGATATTTAATCGCATTTTTAACGTTGTTTATATCCAAACGAATGTCATTAATAGAAACAAAACGCTGATTGTTATCAATAAGCTCACGGTACTTTTTCTCGTACATTGGCTTAATCGCGTACCAGTTGGTATCTAGAATCTTTGCTGGGTTTTCATAGGTAGTAAAGAACTTATCTATCAAGGCATCATCAAAACTATCATCTTGGATCATTTTGATAATCGCTTTGTCAATCTCATCCGTGTAGCGATAATCATCACGAGCAAAACAGCGCTTCATATAAGCAACCATTAGCGTCAAAAAGTCATCACTTAAACATGGGCTTTTAGCGATAAGTGTCGTTAATGACAAGTTTGCTGATGCACCAATAACAAGCGCGTAACGCTTTAAAGTTGTATTTGGGCACAAGCGGTTCAAATGCATTTTTAAGCGATTCAATGCAGTGAAAGACAGTTTGTAGTCTCTTGGCAAAGAAATAATAGAAACAATAGACGAACAGTTTTTGAAGAAATGTAGATGGTTCAATGCCGTCGCATCATAACCGCTTTTACGATAATTCTTAATCGCTTCTCGGTATCGATCAGACTCAACAGGCAACACACTAACACCTTCAATTGCAGATGTGTCGTTATTAAAGTGTGGCAACTCAATTGAGCGACAGAATAAGTCATCAATATCAACACTATCCTGACGTGTCCCTTCGTTCACCACGCTTTCAGCATAAGCCACAGCAACTGGGCCCGCCAAACTCATAAATAAGTCGTTAGCGTCCAAACGGATAGTTTCAGCAATATCAATACCCGCACGACGGAAGTAGTCTTCGTCGTAATCTGTTGTCACTGCTTGAGCTGTCAAGATGTTAAAAATTTGCTGGGAAATATACTGGTTAGCGTATTTTTCCATAGTATTTACATCAATATTATCTGAATCACCACCGTTTTCCTCTTCAGCATAACGCATAATATCGTTAGATATCAGCATCATAGAATTCCAAGGACGAATACGTTCCATTACATCCGCTGGCACTTCGTCGTCTTCACGCTCTTCGTTATACGAGAAATTCCACTCTTCAGAAATATATTTGGTCAACAAGCGGCCTGCGTTAATATGCAATGCCTCAGAAATCTCAACATTTTTTCCTGATATGTTCGGTAAAATACAAATACCAGAAGTAAAAATAGGTTCAAAAACAAAGCTATGACGTTTATCCGCCATTTGGCTTTGATCGGAACGATAATCAAAGGTTTTACTTAAGTAAGAGAATTGTTGCGCTAAACCAAATTCAGACGCCATACCAGAACCAGTACCACCACCAGCACTAAAAATATAAAAATAAAGACGTGATTGATTGGCTTTGATACCACAAGAATCAACTAGATAAGAATGCATCTGTTTCCAGTTTTCATTACGGAACGTCGTCGCATCTTTGTTTAGAATAATTTTTGCAAGATATTGCCCTAAAATCGGAGCGTTACCTGCGCCACCAGCATGCACTTCAGACAAGTCCATTATTTGCAATTTGGTGTACTCTTCTAGAAATTTAGTTCGTCCTTCCTGATTAGAAAAACGAATTCTGCCTTCAATATCTTTATCTAAATCACCCAGTAGAACAATAGGTTCAATAAGAAAAACTGGTTTAAAACCATCTTTATCTTCAAGTGGCAAGTGTTTGCGAATCCAGCGCATAGGTCTGAATTCACTCTCACTATCTAATATTTCTTGGCTCTCTACTTCACGCATATAGTTTGCTCTAGCATCGTATACTAGTGATGCGACATCCAAAGCGATATTAGAACCACAACGCCCCAAACCAATTAGGCAAACAGATGGAAAAACCTGTTCATTTATACCTTCTTCATCTGTTGACTGTGGATGGATTCGATTACGAACTACATCCAAATTTTCTAAGATTTGCTCTAAATTTGTCTCAGTAAAATAAAGATGTTCTATTGGAAGATTTTCTTGGCTCATGCGGCATCCTTTTTGAAGCAAATAACCTACAACAGATAATCATTCACGTTACCTATGAAACGACATGATATAAAGCAGAATGCTCACCTGTTAAATGCACTATTTAATTAATTGTTTGTTGATAGACATTGTGCAAACAATATCATCCTTACATAACAATGACACTAATATGGTGAATGTGTGCACAAAATAAATAGAAAAATGGACGATATGAGAGCTTTCTTGAAAGGTGAGTTATAGGCTATGTTTGCTGTATACAAAGTTTTTTTTATGGCTGCATTTAATTCCAAATAATTCAGCGCTACAAAAATACACTTAGATCATTTTTTGTACTACTCTATAGGGTATCTCAAACAACTATCTCAGGTGGCTGTTTTGTCGATTTCATCTGTATCTAGCAAACCTTTGTATCTGCCCAGCATAACGGCTTCGACGGACGCTTTTGCACGCCAAGATTCAACGCAACGACAAGACCCTGTCCAGCTGTCTGACCGTGCTAAACAACTTCTCACATCGCAGCTTCAACCTGAAAAGTCAGAAGATCAAGACAAGGAAGGGAAAGAATCAGTTCAAATTTCATCCAGTATTGGTCGTTTATCACGAGTGACAGGACTGCAACGAGAAGAAGTCGCAGCCCTGTATAGATCAATAGATAAGCTAACCTAGGAGCAAAGCAACGACTTTTCTATCTTACTCAACTAAATGTGAGAGTATAGCCATCAGAAATTAATGACTCAGCTTCGCGCTGAAGATTGGCTAAAGTAAGCGGTCTACCGTCTAACCATTCAGGTAAAAACTCTGCATGAAGGCTTTTATTATCCGCTTTTAAGGTAAATATAGGCATATCACCTTCTTTTCGATCATGGTGCAACAAGATAGATAATCGCAGTAAAATGGACAGACGATCCAAATCTTGTTGATCACTTTTTGTAAAACGATAATCCAGAGACTGAGTAAACTTGCGGCGATGTCGAAGAATCAAGTTAGCCAGCGCTTGTTGCTCTTGCTGAGAAAATCCTGGCATATCTGATTCACGGATAATATAAGCACCATGTTTATGGTATCGACTATGTGAAATACCAGCCCCGACTTCATGAAGAAGGCCTGCCCAGCGCAATAAATCTTCGCTGGAAATACTGTTTAAATTCCAATCTTCTTTAACTTGGGCTAAAGCCGATAATGCAGTATTTGTGACGAGTTTTGCTTGCTCTGTATCGATATGATATTGGTTCAACATATAGTTAACAGTACGTTCACGAATGTCTGTTTCGGCATAACGTCCCATAATGTCATACAGCACACCTTCCCTTAATGCCCCATTCGAAAAATCCATTTGCTTAATATCAAAGCACTCAAATACTGCTGTTAATATAGCAATACCTGCCGCAAAGGTACTTTTTCGTTCAGGTTTGAGGCCTGGCAACTCAATATTGTCAGCATGTCCTGCGGCAAACAACGCTTTCTGAATCTGTTTTAGTGTTTTTAGCGTTATACCCTTCTTACTCCAATTGTTTTCCTTAACTATATTGAAAGCCGCTTTAACTGTACCTGACGAACCTATCGCCACATCCCACGTTTCATCAAGATAATCGTCCTGAATACTCAACAACTCTAAACGCGCTGCGGTGACCGCTTTCTGAAAATTAGATTTATTAATAACGCCATCATCAAAAAACCGTTGTTTAAAACTCACGCAGCCCATATGAAGGCTTTCCGTCAATATTGGTTCCAGCTGCTTACCTATAATAAACTCAGTACTGCCACCACCGATATCAACCACTAATCTTTTCGAGTCACCATGATCCATGGTTCTAGACACACCCACGTAAATCAAACGAGCTTCTTCTCGACCCGCAATGATTTCGACAGGATGACTCATGATATCCATTGCTTTACCAATAAAGTCGTAACGGTTTTTGGCGACCCTTAAGGCATTGGTACCAACAACACGAACGGAGCCTGGCGGCATGTCTTCAATCACTTGCGCAAATTGCGCTAAACAGTCCAGCCCCCGCTGTTGAGAGGCGTCATCTAGGTGACCGTTAACCAAACCTGCGGCCAACTGAACCTTTTCCCCAAACTCTCCAGTGATTCTTAACTGCCCATGAGTAACTTGGGCGATAACCATATGGAAGCTGTTTGACCCCAAGTCAATGGCAGCAATTTTTTCAAATGGAAAGTCATGAGATTGTTGCAAAAAGAGTGATTGCATTCAGAAAGCCTTATGATTGCCGAAGTCTTAATAAGAACAAGAGTATATCAGTTACTGGCCCATGTCATTGGCAACAAAACACCAAAAACAACGGGGCATTTGATGAATTTTTTATAAAATTTAGCGACTTTTAGGGAAAAGCAAGGTCTAATAATGACTAATTTTAAAAAAAACACCTAGCGAATCCCCCCAAAAGCCTGTGTTTGATCAAAAAATTACCAGAAAGTGTTTTTTTCCTGAATTTCACTATAGACCTCGCCTTTAAGTCGAACTATAGTATGGATGGTCTTGATAGTGATAAAGCAGTAAGTAGATCACTTTTAGATCCCAATCAAATTGTTTCGCGCTGTATTGGCTTTTGCCCTATCCGGGCTAGTGAAAAACAGAACAATAATCTAACCTTCTTGTTTTGTGTTTTTGGTGCCGAGTAGCTGATACATTGTAAAATACTTCCAGACACAAATTATTGTTACTAATTTATTAACTCTAATTCCGTCAATTTTCCTCAAATGAGCTAATACAAAACCCGTTTATGAACCTTACCGACTTAAAACAGAAATCAGTACACGAACTTTTAGAAATCGCAGCAGAAATGGGCATAGAAAATATGGCTCGTTCTCGCAAGCAAGATGTTATTTTCTCAATCCTAAAGCGTCATGCGAAAGGTGGGGAAGACATTTATGGCGACGGTATCTTAGAGATTCTTCAAGATGGCTTTGGCTTCCTTCGTTCACCTGACTGTTCATACTTAGCAGGCCCGGACGACATTTATGTATCACCAAGCCAAATCAGACGCTTTAATCTACGAACTGGCGACACTATCGCCGGAAAAATTCGTCCACCAAAAGATGGCGAACGTTATTTTGCGCTACTAAAAGTCAGTGAAATTAACTTTGATAAGCCTGAAAGCGTCCGTAACAAAATTCTTTTTGAAAACTTAACACCATTATTCCCTGATGAACGTTTATTGATGGAAGCTGGTAACGGCTCTACTGAAGACGTGACATCTCGTATCATTGACCTTGTTGCCCCAATGGGTAAAGGTCAACGCGCATTGGTTGTTTCTCCGCCGAAAGCCGGTAAAACGTTTATGTTACAAAACATCGCCAATGCTATTACTCGTAACAACCCAGAATGTCATTTAATCGTGTTGCTGATTGATGAACGTCCTGAAGAAGTAACCGAAATGTCTCGTACTGTTCGCGGTGAAGTGGTTGCCTCTACATTCGATGAACCACCAACTCGTCATGTTCAAGTGGCTGAAATGGTACTCGAAAAAGCAAAACGTCTAGTTGAACATAAGCGTGACGTAGTTATCTTATTGGATTCCATCACACGTTTAGCACGTGCCTACAACACGGTTATCCCTTCATCAGGTAAAGTATTAACTGGTGGTGTGGATGCCAACGCACTTGAACGTCCTAAGCGTTTCTTTGGTGCTGCACGTAATATCGAAGAAGGCGGTAGTTTAACAATTATCGCAACCGCGCTTGTTGATACTGGCTCAAAAATGGATGAAGTTATCTTTGAAGAATTCAAAGGTACTGGTAACTCCGAATTGCACTTGGACCGTAAGATTGCTGAGAAACGAACTTTCCCTGCAATCAACATTCGTCGCTCAGGCACTCGTCGTGAAGACTTGCTAACATCTGAAGATGAACTACAACGCATGTGGATTCTTCGTAAACTGTTGAACCCTATGGAAGACGTTGCAGCAACAGAATTTTTGATTGACCGTCTAAAAGTAACTCAAACCAATGATGAGTTTTTTGAGTCAATGAAAGGCAAAAATAAGTAAGTAGATATTCCTGCAGCAAGAAGTCTGCGGTAAAAAAGCCACTTCCTGAAGTGGTTTTTTTTTACTTAAATGATCAACCTAATTCCACCGCCACCACTTTAAGGTGAGCGTGACTTATATTGGAGTAGTTTAAATGAAAGAGATTACCGCGACGGTAAACGCAGTCGAATCAATAAACCCAAATGTATATCAAATTACTTTAAAGGTGGATGATCTTACGTTTGAAGCCGGCCAATATTTAATAGTGACATTACCAACTGGCGAGCAAGTTCCTTACTCCATCGGTAGCGCACCACATGAACTACCTTATTTGACGTTATATGTTCTTGTTTCAGATTCTGCGTCTCTTGCCAGCAAAGTCGTTGAGCACATTAAATCCAACAACAGTATTACAATTAAAGCACCGGGTGGCGACTGCCATATTGCGAATGGCGCCCTAGACTCCACCCCAGAAAATATTTTGCTGATTGCTGGCGGAACAGGTTTTGCTCAGATTAAAAGTCTGTATAGCCATTTGGTTGAGCAGAATTTCACTGGCAATGTGTCATTCTACTGGGGATTAAGAACGCCAGAAGATGTTTTTGCTCAAGAGTGGTTAGAAGAAGCCCACAAATACACACCTTTTACGCTAGACGTTATAGTGAATGAGAAAGGCGACAAATGGCACGGCCGAAGCGGCTGGTTATATGAAGCGGTTCTAGCAGATCATCCAGATCTAAGTAAAAGCGTTGCCTTTATCAGCGGATCGGTTGGCATGGTGTATGGCACATTAGATCAATTAGAACTAAAAGGCCTTAGCAAAGAGAACTGTTTTTCTGATGTTTTTGCTTATGCACCACATCCAGATAAACCAGTACTCTAATACCATTTATTAAAATACAAAGTGATGGATATAAAAAGGGAGCACCAAATAAGCATATTTGGTGCTCCCTTTTTATTGTTCAAATAGATATATCAATAACTAAACAGCTGTGGAGCTTACCGTTTCCCACAATGCTTGGATACTCTCTTGATCGCTATCGGTTACACCTTCGGCCTCCAGCGTGTCTTGCAAGATCTCAGTGAAAGCACGGTCGAACTCATCTTGCCCTTCTCCTTCGGTACTGCTATGTAAGCCCAAAAGCCCTAGAAGATACGCGCAGTAAAATAACTGATCGCCCTCTTCCGCTTGATGTTCCATATCTCGTAATCTGTCACACAACTGATCTGCGCGCTCAGCAAAGGTTATTGTCATATTCAATCTCACAATGATGCTATTAATGTAATATACAAAAAAGCTGGGGGATTCCCAGCTTTTGAAAACTTATCCTATCTACATAAATTACGTTAAGGCTTTAAGTTTAGAGTCTCTAATGTATTCGCTCGGATAGAAAGAAGTAAGTCGGTATTTTCTACCAGTGATTCACCGTAAGAAGGCACCATTTCTTTCATTTTCGCTTGCCATTCAGGCGATGCTACACGCTCATGGAAACAGCGCTCTAGAATACCGATCATAGTATTCACAGTTGTTGAAGCTCCCGGAGAAGCACCCAATAAAGCAGCAAGAGAACCATCTTCGGTGGTAATCGCTTCGGTTCCGAACTCTAGCTTACCGCCCAATTTTTCATCTTTCTTGATGATCTGAACACGCTGCCCAGCGTACGCAAGCTCCCAATCTTCATCTTTTGCATCAGGAAAAAACTGACGCAATGAATTACAACGATCTTTATGAGATTGCATCACCTCACTAATCAAGTAGCGAGTTAGATCCATATTATTCTTGCCGACACTTAGCATCGGCTTGATATTATCAAAACGAACACTTTTCGGCAGATCGAAGAATGAACCTGTTTTCAGGAATTTTGTCGTAAAACCAGCAAATGGACCAAACAAAATAGCTTTTTTGCCATCTATAATTCGCGTGTCTAAATGCGGAACAGACATAGGCGGAGCACCGATAGGCGCAGCACCATAAACTTTCGCAAAATGCTGCTCAACAATTTCTGGCTTTTCGCAAACTAACCACTGTCCACTCACAGGGAAACCACCAAAACCCTTCCCTTCTTTTACTTCTGCTTTTTGCAGTAAAGGTAGAGCGCCACCACCAGCACCTAGAAATACAAATTTAGCGTCAATGGTTTTACACGCGCCATTCTGCTCAATCTCTACATCCCAACGGCCATCAGAGCGTTTTTGCAAACCTTTTACTTCGCAATTCAGACTTAATTCAAAGTTATCTAAGCCTTCTAAATGCTTACTCATATTACGAGCAATAGCACCAAAGTTTACATCAGCACCATGCTCAACTCGTGTTGCAGCAAGTGGTTCGCTGTCATTACGGTTATTCATAACAAGAGGCATCCATTCTCTCATTTTTTCACGGTCTTCTGTGTACTGCATTTCTCTAAAAGCGGGATGAGCACTCATTGCTGCATGACGTGCTTTTAGCATGTCAACGTTGCGCTGCCCCCAAACAAAGCTCTGATGCGGCACACGATGAATAAACTCTTGTGGCGCTGGCATCAATCCTTGTTTCACAAGGTAGGACCAGAACTGGAGACTAATTTCAAAGGCGGCGTTAATTTTAACTGCTTTATCAATATTAACGGAACCGTCATTATTTTCAGAAGTATAATTAAGCTCGCAGTATGCGGCATGGCCCGTACCAGCGTTATTCCAGCCATCGGTACTTTCCTTTGCGATACTACCCAAACGTTCAACCATTAATATGGTCATGCTAGGGTCTAATTGCTTTAGTAACACTCCTAGGGTGGTGCTCATGGCACCGCCCCCGACTAGTAAAACGTCTACAGAATTTGAGGTCATATGATTTCGCCGTGTCATAGCCAATTGTGAATTTGAGAGTGATGTAGAAAAGAGGCTTTTGGCCAGCAGTAATATTTCAGAATGCTCTGCTTTACTTTCTCCACCCTCTCCTCAGAACGCCTTTGCTCGTATGCCAAAAATCCATAGAAAATCAGCTTAATAAGGGATTCTGAGCAGGTGTGGGTTAATTATACGGATTTTAAAAATAATGTCTTGAGACCTTAGTATAAGAATGTAGATATATTCACATTTCAATTTTCACGATAGCGTTCATTTTATTGACTTTAGCGACAAGAAAGGCGATGTTAACAACATTAAGAAAAAACATGCTTCGATTTGGCTACTATATTTAAATATTAATGTTCAGTATAAATATACTAAATTCTATAATTTAGGGTACTGGGGAGTATGGCAATGAAAGCACAAGATATCATGGTAAAGAATGTCATCTGTGTCGACATGGATGAGCGCTTGCCCAATGTCAAACAAATTATGGAAACGAATGGCTTCCATCATCTTCCAGTCACCGAAAAAGATAAACTGGTTGGTATTATTTCAGACAGGGATTTGTTGCGCCTAATCAGCCCTTTTATAGACAGTGCTTCAGAGCAACCTAGAGATCTAGACACCTTAAATAGAGCTGCTCATCAAGTGATGACACGCCAGCCCATTACAGTAAGAGCAGAAACACCAGTAGAAGAAATTGTGGCGTGGCTAAAACGAGTAGATATTTCCTGTTTACCAGTAACAGACGATGAAGATCATGTCATTGGTATTATTTCGTGGCGCGACCTTGTCAATCACGCCACGTTTTAGCGTCTGTAGTCTTTTAAATTAGTGAGTTTTCGCTTGATCACCGAGCAAATCAACCAAATCGGCTTCGGTAAATTCATACTTTTCTGCGCAGAATTGGCAGTCTACTTTTACGCTACCTTGCTCAATAAGAAGCTCACGTATTTCTTCAGTGCCTAGTGACATCACAGCATCTAAAGTACGCTGACGAGAGCATGAACAACCGAATTGCATCACTTTAGTGTCATAAAGACGAACTTCTTCTTCATGGTATAGGCGATGAAGCAACTCACCAGTTTCAAGTCCAAGCAATTCATCTTCTTTAACCGTAGAAGCAAGATGCGTCAAACGCTCCCAAGCATCCTCATCACCTTCTTTCGCTTGTTCTTCTGGCAAGCGCTGCAAGAACAAACCACCACATTGTGCACCGTTGGCCGCCAGCCAAACTCGGCTTGGTAACTGCTCTGACTGAGAGAAGTACTGCTCAAGGCATTCAGACAAGGTGTCACCAACGATCTCGACAATGCCTTGGTAACGCTGGCCATTACGTGGTTGGATAGTAATCGCCAAATAACCACCTTCAAGTACATCTTTTAAAGAAATAGCCTCTGGCACTTCTTGGCTTTCATCCCATTGAGCAATACCACGAAGATTTTGGTGCTCGTCACATTCTGTCATCAAAGTCGACAAAAAGCCGTAGCCCTTAGCTTGAATAGATAACACACCATCTATTTTGACAATGTCTCTTAATAACGCGATTGCAGCAACAAACTCACCAAGGAGTTTTTCTAACGCTAGCGGATATTGCTTACGCTTAATGATTTCTTGATAAGCGTCATTCAGTAACACGCGTTCACCACGAACATTACTATTATCAAAGGAAAAACGCTGGATTTCGTTTATGGTTACATTGTTCACAAAGCACACCTTGTTCAGGCCGAAAAGCCTAACTAAAAAAGTTCAAATAAATATTGCCGCCATTTTACCCTTGAGACGATCAATCATCTACTTTAAACCGTGATTAACTAGGAAATGTACTGGGAATATGCACGCTTGCTATTTCGTTTAGTCTAGCAGCACTCTAAAATGTTTCGCATTGTACTTTCTATTGAAACGACCAACATCACTTCTCATTAATAGAGATAAGAGATTCCTAGTTTTTATGATCCAATTTACTGAAGTTAGTTTACAGCGTGGCACTCAGTTCCTACTTGAAGAAGCCGACCTCACCATCTTTGAAGGTCAAAAAGTCGGTCTGATTGGTGCTAATGGCGCTGGCAAATCCTCTTTATTCGCCATGATCAAAGGCGAGCTACATGCTGATACTGGCGAAGTTATTCTGCCAGGACAACGCCGTATTGCTTTTATGGCTCAGGAAGTTGAAGAAACGCAACGCAGTGCTTTGGATTATTGTCTAGATGGTGACGATCGTCTAAGAGACATAGAAAGCAATATTGCCAAAGCACAAGCAAGTGGCGACGATCATGCTCATGCAAGTTGGCTAGGTGAATATGAAAATGCTCATGGCTACACAGCTCAATCAAGAGGCGAAACACTTCTGCAAGGGCTAGGCTTCAAAATGACAGACATGCAGAGGCCCGTGTCTGACTTTTCTGGCGGCTGGCGAATTCGCCTTAACCTTGCCAAAGCCTTAATGTGCCCTTCCGACGTGCTCTTGCTCGACGAACCAACCAACCACTTGGATTTGGATGCTGTCATGTGGTTAGAAAACTGGCTGCGCCAATACCCCGGCACTTTATTATTAATCTCCCATGATAGAGATTTTTTAGATGGTATTTGTAGTCATATTGTTCACCTATATCAAAAGCAATTGGTGCTTTATAAAGGTAACTACTCGGATTATGAACGCCAACGTGCTGAGCACTTAGCGCAACAACAAGCCAACTACGAAAAACAACAAGAGAAACGCGCTCACCTACAACAATATGTGGATCGCTTTCGTTACAAAGCCGATAAAGCCAAGCAAGCTCAGAGCCGCTTAAAAATGCTCGAGAAAATGGAAATTATCGGCCCAGCACATATTGATTCGCAATTTGAATTTACAATCCCTGTGGCCGAGAAAACCTCACAATTATTGATTAATTTATCTCAAGCAGACTTGGGTTATACATCAGAATCAGGCACAAAAACCGTTCAGCTTGGCAACACAAACTTTGCCCTTCGAGATGGTCAACGCATTGGCTTACTTGGCCCTAACGGCGCGGGTAAATCGACGCTCATCAAATCCATTGTTGGCGAAATTAGCATTTTGGCTGGTGATCGCATCTTAGGAGAAAACCTAAAGATCGGTTATTTCTCACAGCATCAACTAAGCGCTCTCGACTTAGAAGCCTCACCATTACTGCATATTCAACGACTCACCCCAAAAGTGCTTGAGAGTGATATTCGTCGTTACCTAGGGGGTTTTGGTTTTATTGGGGACGATGCACTGCGTGCGGTAAAAGGCTTTTCAGGCGGAGAAAAAGCACGTTTGGCTTTGTCATTAATTTCTTGGACAAAACCAAACCTATTAGTACTCGATGAGCCAACCAACCACTTGGATATCGAAATGCGCCAAGCATTAACTGAAGCCTTGCAAGAATTCCCAGGTTCCATTTTATTGGTATCCCACGATAGACATTTGCTAAACAGTACCGTCGATGAGTTTTACCTTGTCGCTGACCATCAAATCCAAGCGTTCGATGGCGACTTATCTGCTTATCATGCATGGTTACAAGCAAGACAAGCCAGTGCCGCGCAACTTGAAAAAGGCGAATTAGCTGGAGATAAAATCGATAAAGTGGATCGTAAGGAAGAACGCCGTAAAGCGGCTGAAATGCGCGAAAAATTACGTCCGCTGCGCAAACAAATCGAGAAGTATGAAAAAGCAGTTCAAGCAGCACAAGAACATCTTGATCGTATTGCCGAAGCAATGGCTGACTCAAGCCTTTACGAAGCCGATCAAAGAAACAAACTGCAAAGTTTATTGAGTGATGAGGCGAAATGGAAAAAAGCCCAAGCTGAAAGTGAAGAAGCGTGGTTCGAAGCACAAGAGGAACTTGAAGAAGCCGAAGCGCAACTAATCTAAACTTAAACCCCAAAAGAACGGATAAACAAAGACTAAGTGCTAGAAATCAGTAAAGTTTTGTCTTAACACAAAGCTTTTAATCTGGCACTGTCTTAGTATTGTAACAATACTAAAGTACATTCATACACAGCGAAAAGGAGAGATATTGGATGACATTTCCATACACTCGTATGCGCCGCATGCGTAAAAATGATTTTTCTCGCCGCCTGATGCGCGAGCATCGCCTTACTACAGACGATTTAATCTACCCAATGTTTATTATTGAAGGCAATAATGTGCGCGAAGCCATTCCTTCCATGCCAAACATTGAGCGCCTTTCTATCGACTTACTTTTAGAAGAAGCCAAAGAGCTTGTCGAGTTAGGTATCCCTACGATCGCGCTATTTCCTGTTGTCGAAAGTGATAAAAAGTCCTTACTTGCTGAAGAAGCCTACAATCCGAATGGTTTAGTACAACGTGCTGTTCGCGCTTTAAAAGAGTCTTTCCCAGAGCTTGGTGTATTAACAGATGTTGCGCTAGACCCTTATACCACTCACGGCCAAGACGGCATCATTGATGAATCAGGTTATGTGCTGAATGACATCACCGTCGACACGCTAGTAAAACAAGCACTTTCACATGCCCAAGCAGGCGCTGACATCGTTGCACCATCCGACATGATGGATGGACGCATTGGTGAAATCCGTGATGAACTTGAAGCTGAAGGTTTTATTAATACACTTATCATGGCATATGCAGCCAAATACGCTTCGGCTTACTACGGCCCATTCCGTGATGCAATAGGTTCAAGCGGTAACCTTGGTAAAGGCAATAAATTTACGTACCAAATTGACCCAGCCAACTCTAATGAAGCCATCCGCGAAGTGATGCTCGATATAGAGGAAGGCGCGGATATGGTCATGGTAAAACCAGGCATGCCTTATTTAGACATCGTACGTCGAGTGAAAACAGAACTTGAAGTACCAACGTTTGCTTATCAAGTAAGTGGAGAGTACGCAATGCACATGGCCGCCTTTCAAAATGGCTGGCTAGATAAAGATACAGTAATGATGGAATCACTCCTAGCATTCAAACGCGCTGGTGCAGATGGCATCCTGACTTATTTTGCAAAAGATGCAGCACGCCTGCTGAAAACTAAAAGCTAACGGCTTTTAGTAAAAATAAACGCACAGAATCGGTGACCAGCAGGCTGCGTTGGTGTAATTTGTTAGTATATGCCTACATACTGTAGGCAAAGGAACAATGATACCAACAACACAATAAAACGGTATTTAGAGAGAATTAAAGCGCATGTCTGAGCAGTCGGTGAACGAAATAGATAAAAAAGAAACCATTCCTAGTCCACCTTTAGAGTTGGATGCAGAGCTTGTTTTAGAGCCCATTCCGGAACAGCCACAAGATCCCAACAAGGTAGCGATTGAAGAACGTCTACCGGAAGAGATTGATCTGGCTGATCCAGAGCTCTACTTCAACCGCGAGTTAAGTCACTTACAATTTAACGCACGTGTTCTTGAACAAGCCATGGATGAAAACCATCCAATCTTAAATAGATTGATGTTTCTGTGTATCTTCAGCTCAAACATGGACGAATTTTTCGAAATCCGCGTAGCGGGTTTAAAAAGCCAATTAGAATACAGCCGTGAAAAAAATGGTCCTGACGGCATGCATCCGAAAAAAGTGCTCGGCTTAATTAGCGAACATGCTCACAAACTAGTACGTCGTCAGTACCGTATTCTCAACGATATTATTTTGCCTAAACTGGCGAATGAAAACGTTAAGTTTATTCGTCGTACCGTATGGAACGAAAAACAAGCCGCTTGGGTAAAACGCTATTTTCGTGACAATGTGCTGCCTATCATCAGCCCTATCGGCCTCGATCCAGCACATCCGTTCCCAAGACTAGCGAACAAGACCTTCAACTTTGTTGTTGAACTGGAAGGTCGTGATGCCTTCGGCCGCGAAAATGGCCTCGCCATTGTTCCAGCACCAAGCTCGCTACCACGCTTGGTAAAACTACCAGATGACGTGTGTGAAGGTGGCGATAATCTAGTTTTCCTTTCTTCTATCATTCACGCCCATGCGGATCAGTTATTCCCCGGCATGACAGTCAAAGGTTGTTTCCAATTCCGCCTGACTCGTAACGCCGATTTAGAAGTAGACTCAGATGATATCGGTGTCGATTTGGCTGGTGCGTTACGCACAGAGTTACAAAGTCGCCATTACGGTAGCTCAGTACGATTAGAAATCGCCGAAAACTGTCCACTTCATATCGTCGATTCTTTACTTAAGCAATTTGACTTAGAACAGCAAGACTTGTATCGCATAGATGGTCCAGTTAATTTGAGCCGTCTTATGGCAGTACTAGAACTCGTTGATCGACCAGACCTAATGTATCCTCCATTTTCACCGGGTTTGCCTAGAAAACTAGCCAGCTCTGGAGGATTATTCGAGGCGATTCGCCAGCGTGATTATCTATTAATGCATCCGTTTGAGAGCTTCTCACCTGTTATCGATTTATTAAGCGAAGCAGCAAAAGATCCAAACGTTGTAGCAATTCGCCAAACTCTATACAGAACAGGTTCGCGTTCACCAATTGCCAATGCATTAGTTGAAGCAGCTCGAAACGGCAAAGAAGTTACTGTCGTTATCGAATTACGTGCTCGTTTCGACGAAGCTGAAAACTTAGCCTTGGCAAGCCGCCTACAAGATGCTGGCGCCATTGTCGTCTATGGCGTTGTTCGACATAAAACTCATGCAAAAATGATTCTGATCGTCCGTAGAGAAGGCGCAGATCTGACTCGCTATGTTCACCTAGGAACTGGTAACTATCACGCAGGTAATGCTCGTCTTTACACCGACTATAGCTTTATGACTTGTGATAAGGAAATTGGTGATGATGTTCATCGCGTCTTCCAACAACTCACCGGTATGAGCAAAGAACTGAAGGTCAAAAAGCTATTACATGCTCCATTTACCCTTCGCGATCGCTTGCTAGAAATGATTAATAGAGAAGCGGAGAATGCCCTTAATGGTGACCCTTCTAGAATCATCATTAAAGTGAATTCTTTAACTGAGCAGAGACTTGTTCAATCCCTGTATAAAGCATCTCAGGCGGGTGTAAAAATAGACTTAATTGTTCGAGGAATCTGTACATTACGCCCAGGAATCAAAGGAATATCTTCCAATATTCGCGTCAGAAGTGTAATCGGTCGATTCCTTGAACACACCCGAGTGTATTACTTCTACAACAATCGTAATCCTCAGGTCTATTTATCAAGCGCCGATGGTATGGATAGAAACTTAAATAACCGTATTGAAGTAGCCTTCCCTCTTCAGGATTATAAACAGACTCGCCGAGTGAAAAAGGAACTTGAATACTATCTAACAGATAATACTCAAAGCTGGATTTTACAAAGCGACGGCTCGTACCAGCTATCCAAACCTAGAAAAGGCGAATATCGCAGCGCTCAGCGCGCGTTACTTAGTGAGCTGGCTGACAATACTCGATGATCTAGATCGCTTTTATACATAAAGCCCAGCACCAAGCTGGGCTTTTTTGTGAACCCCCCATCCCCAGACATGATTAACCTCCAAAATTAGAAATACGACCGTCCTCTATCCACTAACGACAGCTGTCTATAAAATAAACAAAAATATGCATACAATGAGTAAGAATAAAAAATCCCTTCTTAATAACAGGATTAACCTATGAAAAAAATAACAAAATTCTTTTTACCTCTAGTAATGGCTATACCTCTTACCTTGCAGGCACAGACAATTGAACTAACCACGATGAACTGGCCTCCTTTTTATGCAGAAAGTTTAGAGAAAGGCGGCTTCATTACAGCCATTGTAGAAGAAGCACTTGCTGAATCAGGTTATGACTCTACAATCGAATTCACAGGTTGGCAAAATGCATTGAACAACGCGAAAAACGGTGACAAAGACGCCATTGTCGGCGGTTACTATTCAGAGGAAAGAGCGAAAGAATATTATTTTTCAATTCCTATCTATACGGTTTTAGCAGGTTTAATCAAAAAGCCGGACTTCCCTCTTACTAATTATTCTTCATTTGAAGAGCTTGATCAGTACACTATTGCCAAGTTAAAAGGCACTGTAATCGGAGAATCATTTGATAACTTCCCATTTACAAACCTTAAAGAATACGCAGAAGTTTCTGATGCCATTAAAGCATTGAATACTGGTGAAGTGCAGTTGTACGCAGACAGTTTAGCCGTCGCAAAAGAAGCAGCTAAAGCCGCAGGCATTGATGGCTCTCAGCTACAGATACTTCTTCCTCCTCTAGAAGAAAATGATCTATACCTATTGATAGCAAAGTCAGCACCAAACGCAGAGGCACTTCGTGATGCTTTTAATAAAGGCCTAATATCACTCCAAGCCTCTGGACGTTACAACGAAATCTTAGCGGAATTTAATCAACAATAAGACCTATTACCTGATATCCACCAAGCCCTAAAAGTAAACTCTCACTCAATTGAGCATAATAACTTCTAGGGCTTTTTTAATTTGATTATATCCGCAGCTCTCTTAAATATTTTCAGAATCAATATTCGCCCCTCCCTTTAGCTATCTTGGCATTGGAGTCGCGCTGACGCGTTGAGCTTGCGAAACTGGCGCAAGCGAAGGCAATGACAAGATGGTATTCCTACAGGCAAAAGAATTTTCTGCAGACGAAAAAAAGCCCTGACAGCGTAGCTATCAGGGCCTTCTTAATATAAAGCTTGACGACTGATGCCGACTGTCACATGCGTGTCTTTGATAAAGAGCCCCACACGCATGTGGGAGCAATCCTATTACACCGCCTAAACGAAAAAACCCCGCCCTGCTTAGCAG
>NZ_PTXN01000033.1 GCF_012726345.1 Marinomonas sp. UCMA 3892 | reverse complement strand
CATCGAAGGCTCAAGCAACTGGGCTACAAGCCGCCGTTTAAGTACATCTCGATGACCAGTTGGAGAAATGCAGCGAGTCCATTAGCCAGCCACGCGATGCCAAACAAATGGTTCGATGAGCAAGGTTTGGTGAATCTTGAAGAAGTGAGAACGGGGTATGTGTTCAGTGTTTATACTGAATGGAAGTTTGCATGAGCCGTATACGAGGTCCGTACGTACGGTTCTGTGAGAGGGATGAGGCGGCAACGCCTCACCCTACTCGATGTACAATCTTTTAAGAGGAAAGGTTAGTCCGATCAAGGTGTTATTTTTGTTCTAGTGGGGTTGAGGTTAATGCCTTTCTTTATGAGGGTGGACTTTTGTTATTTTCAATGCGAAAGTTGAGGGCTTCAAATGATGGGTTAAGTAGGTAATGTCGCTTAATCCTTGTATTTTGTTTTCTTAATATTGGTTTTTCCTATGTCAAATTTAGCCACTCAGTATGATGATAGTATTTTTGAACCAGATGAAGAAACCTTGATGTCCGCTTTGCGGAATCAAGATGATATTCCTATTTTGATGGATATTGTCGCTGAGAAAGAGTCTTTTACCTCTAGTCAAGAAGCGCATTTGGAACGGTCTTGCAGTGAGCGCAAAGAGCAGGATGTTAAGGAGCGAGATCTCCTTGATGTTAGCGTTTCGCAGGAAGCTTATCAGAATGATACTAAAGATGAATTACCAGATCCGCGACTAGATGAAGTTGTTACGTTGAGCAATGTGGTTGCTGAATCCTCTTTCTCTCAAGAGTTGATTGCTAAAACTATTGCAGATGTACTTGAAAAGCGTTTGCCAGAATTGGTGTTGGAAGTAATGCAGGTATTGCAGGCAACAGAGACAACCCAAAATAGTAATACAAATCAAAAAGAATAATACAAATTAAGAGCTGTCTAATGCGTTTGCAGACGGCTTAATTACCTACGTGTTATTCTTTATCTTGTTATGACACGTTATAATTCCCCAACTTACAATTGATCGCTACATAAGAGCCTTAAGACATCATAATGGAAAAGACCTACCAACCTCAGAGTATTGAACAACCTATTTATAAACGTTGGGAAGAGGGTGGATATTTCTCCCCTCAAGGCAACGGTTCTCCATTTTCAATCATGATTCCGCCGCCAAACGTAACTGGCAGTCTACACATGGGGCATGCTTTTCAGCATACCTTGATGGACGCCATGATTCGTCGTGAGCGTATGAAAGGTAGCCGCACTTTATGGCAGCCGGGTTGTGACCATGCAGGTATCGCCACGCAAATGGTGGTCGAGCGTCAATTGGCGGCACAGAATATTACTCGTCACGATCTTGGACGCGAAAAATTTCTTGAAAAAGTGTGGGAATGGAAAGGTCAATCTGGCGGTACGATTTCCGATCAAATGCGCGTTCTAGGCGACTCTGTTGCTTGGGATAAAGAGCGTTTCACTATGGATCCGGGCATGTCTGCAGCGGTACAAGAAGTGTTCGTACGCTTATTTGACGAGGGCATCATTTACCGTGGTCAGCGCCTTGTAAACTGGGACCCTGTTTTACATACCGCTATTTCTGATCTTGAAGTTATTGCGGAAGAAGAGAATGGCTTCATGTGGTATTTCCGTTATCCGCTTGCCGATGGTGTGAAAACTGCGGATGGTAAAGATCACATCGTAGTAGCAACTACACGTCCTGAAACTATGTTTGGTGATGCAGCCGTAGCGGTTGCCTTGGATGATGAACGTTTTACTGATCTTGTTGGCAAGTTTGTTGAGTTGCCGTTGGTTGGTCGTCGTATTCCAATTGTTGCTGACGAATATGTAGATAAAGAATTTGGTACGGGTTGTGTGAAAATTACACCAGCCCATGACTTCAATGACTATGAAGTAGGCAAACGCCACGACATGCCATTGATCAATATTTTGACCGACGATGCAGCCATTAATGATGTGGCACCCGAAAAATATCGCGGTATGGATCGTTTTGATGCACGTAAAGCTGTTGTTGCGGATTTTGATGCGCTTGGCTTGCTTGAAAAAATCGTTGATCACAAATTAAAAGTACCACGTGGTGAACGTGGTAATACGGTTATTGAACCATATCTAACGCAGCAGTGGTATGTGGCGGTTGAGTCATTGGCTAAGCCAGCGATTGAGGCTGTTGAAAACGGTGATATTCAGTTTGTCCCTAAACAGTGGGAGAACACTTACTTTGCTTGGATGCGTGATCTACAAGATTGGTGTATTTCTCGTCAGCTTTGGTGGGGACATCAGATTCCAGCTTGGTACGATGCGGATGGCAAACATTACGTTGGTAAGAGTGAAGAGGAAGTTCGCGCCAAATACAGCCTAGTGGCTGATGTTGAGCTAACTCAAGATGAAGACGTACTAGACACTTGGTTCTCTTCAGCGCTTTGGACCTTTGCAACACAAGGTTGGCCAGAAGAAACGCAAGATTTTGCTGAGTTTAGTGAGTCGGATGTGTTGGTAACCGGCTTTGATATCATTTTCTTCTGGGTTGCTAGAATGATCATGATGACGTTGAAATTTACCAATAAAGTACCTTTCAAAACCGTTTATATCACTGGCCTTATTCGTGATGAGCGGGGCGATAAAATGTCTAAATCCAAAGGTAATGTTATCGATCCATTGGATTTGATTCACGGTATCGATATCGAGTCTTTGGTTGCGAAACGTACGTACGGCATGATGCAGCCACGTTTGGCCGAAAAAGTGGAAAAGAATACTCGTGAAACCTACCCAGAAGGTATTCAAGCGTATGGTACAGACGCACTACGCTTTACGCTTTGCTCTTTGGCTTCCGGTGGTCGTGATATTAAGTTCGATCTTAACCGTCTTGAAGGCTACCGTAACTTCTGTAATAAGATCTGGAACGCGACACGTTATGTCTTGATGAATACCGAAGATCAAGATTGCGGTCAGAATGGTGCAGAGGTTGAATTGTCTCTTGCTGATAAGTGGATTATTTCTCGATTGCAGCATGCGGAAGATGCAGTAAACCGCGCTTTCGATACTCATCGTTTCGATTTGGCTTCTCAGGCATTGTACGAATTTATGTGGCACGAATACTGTGATTGGTATTTGGAATTGTCTAAGCCTGTGCTTTGGGATGAAAACGCCACTGCAGCGCAATTGACTGGCACGCGTCGTACCTTGGTTCGAGTATTGGAAGCTTTCCTGCGTCTTGCTCATCCGATGATGCCATTCTTGACCGAAGAAATTTGGCAACGTGTTGCGCCGCTTGCAGGTGTTAAAGGTGAGACGGTTATGTTGGGTGAATATCCAACGGCTGATGAAGCGAAAAAAGATGAACAAGCAGAAGCGGATGTTGAATGGCTAAAAGGTGTTATCGAAGGCATTCGTAACATCCGTGGTGAAATGAATATTTCTCCGTCTAAGCCGCTGACTATTTTGTTCCGTAATGGCTCTGAACAAGACAAAGCACGCTTAGAAGCGAACTTAACTTTCTTGCAAACCTTAGCGAAGCTAGAAACGGTTACTTGGTTGAATGCTGGTGATGAAGCGCCAATGTCAGCGACTGCGTTAGTGGGTGACATGGAAGTGCTTGTGCCAATGGCTGGCTTAATTGATAAAGAAGCTGAGCTTGCGCGTCTGCAAAAAGAAATTGATAAAGCATCAAAAGAATTGCAGCGTATTCAAGGTAAACTTTCGAATGATAGCTTTGTGGCGAAAGCGCCTGCTGAAGTAGTTGAGAAAGAACGTGCTAAGTGTGATGACTTACAGTTGGCCGTTAGTAAATTAGAAGAGCAAAAGATCAGTATTGAATCTTTATAAATTCGTTCTTTGAAAAAGAACTAAGGTCAGAAATCATTTTTGGTTTCTGACCTTACGCTTACTTAATAAAAATAAAAAAGAGGCGAGACAGCAATGGAAAGATTAACTGGAAAAGTTAAGTGGTTTAACGACGCTAAAGGTGTGGGTTTTATTAAACGTGAAGAAGACAGTGATGTTTTCGTTCATTACAAGTCGATTGTTTGTGATGGTCATAAAAGCTTAAGAAAAGGGCAGTTAGTTAGTTTTGTATTATCTACTACGGATTTTGGCTTGCAGGCGATGGATGTGCGTTTAGAAAAAGAGGCGCAAGTTGCATCCTCTGGTTCTAACCAACAACTTGAAAGTGCTTAGTTTATTTAGATTCAGTTAGCATCTTGTGCGCAAGTTTGACGAAATCGACGGGTGTAATTATACCAATGAGTTTGTTGTCTTGAGTTACAGGTAGGCAGCCATATTTATTTTCAATAAAGAACTCTGCAGCCATGTCTAAGTCTGTCTCAGGGCTTACTGTTAATATGTCCTTGTTCATGGCGTTAGCAATTGGTGTTTGTTGTTCTTTCTTAGATATCTGTTGGGTGCCAAATTGGCTAACTAAATGAAAGGCATGACGTAAGTATTCACGCTGCGTTAGCATGCCAACACATTCCCCTTCGTCGTTTACGATGGGAATGTTTCTAATGTTTTTTTCTTGCATCAATGCTTTAGCTTTCGCTAAAGAATCGTTTTCTCTCAGGGTAATTAAGTTAGTAATCATCAAATCAGCTACAGTGCGCATGAATAAGTCTCCCTATATTTATTTCAGCGTTAATGCTCAGTGTAGAGCGGATTAGGTATGAAAGGCAATTATGAATAAAAGGCGATTATGTCTCAGAGAACGTGTGGCTGCCTTGAGGTAGATCAATAATGACAGATCATGAATGGATGGAGCGTGCAATAGCGCTAGCTGCGAAAGCCGCATCAGAAAATGAGATTCCGGTTGGTGCGATTGTAGTGCTAGACGGTGAAATTATCGGTGAAGGCTATAATGCACCGATTTCGCTTTGTGATCCTACCGCTCACGCTGAAATTCAGGCGATTCGTATGGCCTGTAAAACCATTAATAACTATCGGCTGCCTGGTGCGACTTTATATGTCACATTAGAGCCTTGTTCTATGTGTGCGGGCGCTATGGTTCATGCACGTATTGATAGAGTGGTTTATGCTGCGACGGAACCCAAAAGCGGTATAGTGGACAGTCGGGGGCATTTTTTTGAAGCGCCATTTCTTAATCACAAAGTGAAAGTTGAGTCTGGCGTATTGGCTGAAATGGCTTCTCTTCAGCTTACCCAGTTCTTTCAATATCGCCGTGAACAAAAAAAGAAGCTCAAGGAACAGGCAAAAAAGGCTACTTAGGCAATTAATTCCATCATTTTGTGTAGAAATTTCATACTCTGCTGGCCTCTATTTGCCTCATTGATTTAAAATACCCGCACCATTTCCCCAAAACTACCAAGTGAGGCAATACTCAACATGCTAACTCTGCATGGTTCCGCAGCGCTATCAGCGTTTCGCAAGGCAAAGTTATTAGCCAATATGCAAGCATCTATCCCATCTGTCACAGATGTTGATGCTCAATTTCTCCATTTCGTGGAGCTGGTTGATAATCAAACGCTTACTGCTGAACAGGAAACTGTTCTACAACGCGCTTTGGCCTACGGTCCTAAATCCTCCCAAGTCAGTTCATCTGATCAAAGTGTTCTTGTGGTTCCTCGTTTAGGTACCATTTCACCTTGGTCATCGAAAGCAACCGATATCCTTCATAACTGTGGCCTTGCGGCCGTATCCCGCGTTGAACGTGGCGTGGAATACTTTATTCATAGCTCAGCGCCATTGGCGCTTGAAGAGCTAGATTTGTTGTCTGCTATGTTGCATGACCGCATGACAGAAAGCGTGCTTCCGGCATTGAGCGACGCGACTGACATGTTCTCTCATGCAGAACCAGCACCAATGACAAGTGTTGATGTACTGGGTGGCGGCCGTGCAGCGTTGGTTGAGGCAAACCAAACGCTAGGTCTTGCCCTTGCGGATGACGAAATTGATTACCTTGTTGAGTCTTTCATTGAGTTGGGTCGTAATCCAATTGATGTAGAGCTAATGATGTTTGCACAAGCAAACTCAGAGCATTGTCGTCACAAAATTTTTAATGCGTCTTGGACTATTGATGGCGAAGAGCAAGAGCGCTCTTTGTTTAAAATGATCAAGAACACACACGAACATAATCCTCATGGCACTTTGTCTGCTTATAAAGACAACGCAGCTGTGATGGAAGGTCACTTTGGTGGACGTTTCTTCCCATCTTCAGAAACTCGTGAATACGACTTCAGTCATGAGCACATCGATATTTTGATGAAGGTAGAAACCCATAACCACCCAACTGCCATAGCGCCTTTCTCAGGCGCGGCAACGGGTTCTGGTGGTGAGATTCGCGACGAAGGTGCCACAGGTATTGGCTCCAAACCAAAAGCTGGTTTGAGTGGTTACACGGTATCGGACCTTAAGATCCCAGGTTTTGAACAGCCATGGGAAAGCTATTATGGAAAACCGTCTCGTATCGTAACGCCTTTGGACATTATGATTGAAGGTCCAATTGGTGGCGCGGCATTTAACAATGAGTTTGGTCGTCCAAACTTATTAGGTTATTTCCGTACTTATGAACAAACCATCCAAGGTGCTTCTCAAGAAGAAGTTCGTGGTTATCACAAGCCAATTATGTTGGCTGGCGGTATTGGTAATATTCGTCGTGAGCACGTTGAAAAACAAGAGATCAAGGTTGGCGCTAAGTTAATCGTACTTGGTGGCCCTGCAATGCTGATCGGTCTTGGCGGTGGTGCGGCTTCTTCAATGGCATCTGCCGATGGTAATGAAGATCTAGATTTTGCTTCTGTACAGCGTGGCAACCCTGAAATGGAGCGTCGTTGTCAGGAAGTTATTGACCGTTGTTGGCAACTAGGCGACAAAAACCCAATTAGCTTTATCCATGATGTGGGTGCTGGTGGTTTGTCTAACGCTTTGCCTGAATTAGTTAAAGATGGCGAGCGTGGTGGTAATTTTGACCTACGTAAGGTTCTGAATGATGAACCAGGTATGTCACCACTAGAAATCTGGTGTAACGAATCGCAAGAGCGTTATGTTATGGCCGTTTCACCTGATCGTATTGAAGAATTTACTGCGATTTGTGAGCGTGAGCGTTGTCCTTTCGCTATCGTTGGTGAAGCAAAAGAAGAGATGCATCTGCAAGTGGCAGATGAGCATTTTGATAACAAACCTGTTGATTTGCCAATGTCTGTATTGTTTGGCAAGCCACCAAAAATGCACCGTGAAGCCAAAAAAGCCATTATTGCGGGTGATGACTTTACTGCAGTTGATGTGGATCTTGCTGATGCAGCAAACCGTGTCTTAAGCTTGCCAACCGTCGCAAGTAAAAACTTCTTGATCACCATTGGTGACCGTTCGATTACTGGTATGGTGGCTCGTGATCAAATGGTTGGTCCATGGCAAGTACCTGTAGCGGATGTGGCGGTTACAACGTCTTCTTTAGAAAGCTATACCGGCGAAGCCATGACAATGGGCGAACGTACACCTGTTGCTTTGCTTGATGCACCTGCATCTGGTCGTATGGCGGTAGGTGAAGCCTTAACTAACTTGGCTGCAGCGCATATTACTAAACGTAGCAGTATTAAGCTGTCTGCAAACTGGATGGCAGCAGCGGGTCATGAAGGTGAAGATGAAAAACTTTACCAAACTGTAAAAGCGGTTGGTATGGAGTTGTGTCCTGCGTTGGATATTGCTATTCCAGTAGGTAAAGATTCCATGTCGATGAAGACTGTATGGAAGGAAGATGGCAAAGAAAAAGCTGTAACTTCACCTTTGTCTTTGGTTATCTCAGCCTTTGCTCCAGTTACCGATGTTCGTAAAACACTTACACCTGAACTGCAAAATAAAGCAGATACGCGTTTGTTGTTGGTTGATCTGGGAGCTGGTAAAAATCGTCTAGGCGGTTCTGTTATTGCTCAGGTTTACAACAAACTGGGTCAGCAAGCGCCAGATGTGGATGATGCGGCTGCATTGGCTGGCTTCTTTGATACGACGCAAGCACTTAATGCAGAAGGTAAACTGTTGGCTTACCATGACCGTTCTGACGGTGGTGCGTTTGCAACTTTGGCTGAAATGTCATTCGCGAGTCATTTGGGTCTGAATATCGATCTTGATGAAGTTGTTTCTAATCGTGCCCAAGTGGCGCCTGTGCTATTCAGCGAAGAGTTGGGGGCAGTGATTCAAGTTAATGAATCAGATGTTGCTGATATTATTGCTGCTTATGCAAAAGTAGGTGTCACTGTTGCTTCTATTGCTACTTTGTCTGGGGACGATAACATTCGTGTTCGTTTCGCTGGTGAAACCGTGCTTGAGGAATCTCGCATTAATTGGCAGCGTGTTTGGTCTGAAACCAGTTACCGTATTCAAGCATTGCGTGATAATCCTGATTCAGCACAGCAAGAATTTGACAGCCTGCTGGATGCAAAAGACCCAGGCTTATCTGCAGATGTTCGTTTTGATCAAAATGAAGATATTGTTGCTGCCTTCATTGCTTCTGGCGTTAAACCTAAGATTGCTGTACTACGCGAGCAAGGTGTAAATGGCCAAGTTGAAATGGCAGCCGCTTTCCATAAAGCCGGTTTCACACCAGTTGATGTTCACATGAGTGATATATTGTCTGGTCGTACCACACTGGATCAATTTAGTGGTTTGGTAGCTTGTGGCGGTTTCTCATACGGTGATGTATTGGGAGCTGGTGAAGGTTGGGCGAAGTCTATCCTTTTCAACCCAGTAGCTCGTGAGCAATTCGAAGCATTCTTCAATCGTCCTGATACATTCACTCTTGGTGTATGTAATGGTTGTCAGATGCTATCGAATCTATATGAATTGATTCCTGGCGCTGCCCACTGGCCGAAGTTTGTTCGTAACCAATCTGCTCAATTTGAAGCCCGTCTAGTGCAGGTTGAAGTCCAAAAATCGAACTCTATCTTACTGGCTGGCATGGAGGGCTCTCGTCTACCTATAGTTGTTGCCCATGGTGAGGGTCTAACGGAATACCGTGATGACCAAGATATAGCAACTTTGGCTGCGGCGAACCAAATTTCGTTGCGTTATGTCGATAACTACGGTCAAGTAACCGAACGTTATCCATTTAACCCGAATGGTTCTGCGCAAGGTATCACGGGGTTAACATCTGAAGATGGTCGAGTGACTATTATGATGCCTCACCCAGAGCGTGTTTATCGTACCGTTCAGCACAGCTGGCACCCAAGCGAATGGGAAGAACAAGCACCATGGTTACGTTTGTTCCAAAATGCGAGGAAGTGGCTAGGTTAATTTAGTTGCTTTAATGGCAAAGCATAAGGCCTCTAATCGAAATATTAGGGGCTTTTTTTATGGTTATTGATTTGTATTGTTTGATAAGTGATCAACTTTTCTTTGTTTTGAATATTTTTTAAACAAAAATGGCGGGAAATTAAATTAATTAAAAGAATTTTAAAAAATAGGTTGCACATAAAATTTTGGAATGTATTATACGCACCCACTGACACGGACAACGACGCAAACAAGAGTTTGCCACTTACTAAGGTAAGACGTTGAACAACGCATCAGACGCTCTTTAAAATAGATAATCAGATAATTTGTGTGGGCGCTCGCTGGAGGCTTCAGAAGATTGTCCGGATCAGTTTTTAACTGATTCGAGATGATCAAAAAAATTGAAGTCTTGCGAAACGTCTAACACGTCAATTCGCTTTATGTTGTTTTGTTGTTCTTCGGGGCGATGAAATGATTAAGTTATTGTTAGTGTAATAGATTTTGAGTAAGCAAACTTTTTAACTGAAGAGTTTGATCATGGCTCAGATTGAACGCTGGCGGCAGGCTTAACACATGCAAGTCGA